>NZ_JBPYUM010000003.1:0-621352 GCF_052905685.1 Flexivirga sp. B27
TACCCCGCCGGCCGGCTTCGGCCGCCCTGACCTGACCGCCTTCGCTCGACTCGACGGCCTCGGTCTGAGCGTGACCGGACAACGACTTGAACCGGATCGTGCGGTCCTCGCGTGCCGCGTGGTGGAACCAGATCAGTGGTGCCGACGGTGCGGCAGCGAAGGCGCTGCTCGTGACACCGTGATCCGGCGGTTGGCCCACGAGCCGCTGGGCTGGCGACCGACCGTGCTGGAAGTTGTAGTGCGCCGCTACCGCTGTGCCGACTGCGGACACGTGTGGCGCCAAGACACCAGCGCCGCGGCGGAGCCACGCGCGAAGCTCTCGCGCACCGGGCTGCGGTGGGCGCTGGAAGGGATCGTGGTCGCACACCTCACCGTCGCTCGTGTCGCCGAGGGGCTCGGGGTCGCGTGGGACACCGCCAACAACGCGGTCCTGGCTGAAGGCAAGCGGCTGCTGATCAACGACCCCACGCGGTTTGAGGGCGTGAAGGTCATTGGCGTCGATGAGAACGTCTGGCGCCACACCAGGCGTGGCGACAAGTACGTCACCGTGATCATCGACCTCACCCCGGTCCGCGATGGCGCCGGCCCAGCAAGGCTGCTGGACATGGTCGAGGGCCGGTCGAAGGCGACGTTCAAGACCTGGCTCGCCGACCGCGACGACGCCTTCCGTGACGCGGTCGAGGTGGTCGCGATGGACGGCTTCACCGGGTTCAAGACCGCCGCTGCAGAGGAGATCCCTGACGCGGTCACGGTGATGGATCCCTTCCACGTCGTGCGCCTGGCCGGTGACGCCCTCGACAGGTGCCGGCGCCGGGTCCAACTCGCGATCCACGGGCACCGTGGGTTCAGGGATGACCCGCTCTACAAGTCGCGGCGCACGCTGCACACCGGCGCGGACCTGCTCACCGACAAGCAGAGCGACAGGCTACGCGCGCTGTTCGTTGATGACGCTCACGTCGAGGTCGAGGCGACCTGGGGTGTTTACCAGCGCATGATCGCCGCCTATCGCCACGAGGACCGGCAACGTGGCCGCGAGCTCATGGAGAAGCTGATCACCGACCTCAGCGCCGGCGTCCCCAAGGTGCTCACCGAGCTCACCACCCTGGGCCGGACCCTGAAGAAGCGAGCTGACGTGCTCGCCTACTTCGAACGACCCGGCACCAGCAACGGGCCGACCGAGGCGCTCAACGGACGGCTCGAACACCTGCGCGGCTCCGCACTCGGGTTCCGCAACCTGACCAACTACATCGCCCGAAGCCTGCTCGAGACCGGCGGCTTGAGACCCCAACTCCTACACCCCCGATTGGGATGAGCCAGCAAAACCCACAAGGCAAATTGACGACGAATTTCGTGTTGAAATCGCCATTTGAGATCGAAAACAGCAGATGTTGCAGCAACCAACATATTTCCGTCGTTGCTGCGCAGGCTACGACTCTTCTGCGTCCCCGTCTACGACCACGTGCTGATGACCGAACCGTTGACCGATGAGCAACTGTCCGCTATCGGCTGGCAGCACCGGCAGGGCTTCGGCGACAGCGGCAACCAGTTCCACTACTACCGCCTGACGGCGGACAACCGGATCCTCTGGGGCGGTTACGACGCGATTTACCACTTCGGTCGCCGCATCCGTCCCGTGTATGACGACCGACCCGCCACCTACCGCACTCTCGCGCTGCACTTCGACGCGACCTTCCCGCAGCTCGCCGGCATCGGCTTCAGCCACCGGTGGGGCGGCGCGATCGACACCTGCACGCGTTTCTGCGCGTTCTTCGGGTCGGCATACGACCACCGGGTGGCCTATGCACTCGGCTACACCGGCCTCGGTGTGGGCGCCACACGCTTCGGTGCACAGGTGATGCTCGACCTGCTCGACGGCGTGGAGACCGAGCGCACACGCACCCCGCTGGTCCGCACGCAACCGCTGCCATTCCCGCCGGAGCCATTGGCATTCCTCGGGATTGAAGCAACACGGCGCTCGCTCGCGCACGCCGATGCACACGAGGGCCGCCGGAACCTCTGGTTGCGCACGCTCGACCGCGTCGGGCTCGGCTTCGACTCCTGAAACGGTCAGACGCCCTTCCCGGCATACAACTGCTCGATGGTGTCCGCCTCGGTCGCGGTGATGATGTTGCGCTTCATCTTCAGCGTGGGTGTGAGGTCGCCGGACTCGACGGTCCACTCGGTCGGCAGGAGGCGCCACCGGCGGATGTGTTCGGCCTCGGCGAGCGGCTCGTTGGTCGAGGCGACCAACTCCTCGATCGCGTCCAGCACATCGGGATGGGTGGTGAGCTCCTCACCGTCGCGGATGCCGTTGCGCCGCGCCCACGACGCGGCGCCCTCCGGGTCGAGGGTGAGCAGTGCGGCGAGAAAGGGTCGTTTGTTGCCCACGACGAGCGCCTGCGCGATCAGCGGGTGCTGAGTCAGGCTGTCCTCCAACACATTCGGCGCGATCTTACGCCCGTTGGTGGTGACGATCAGGTCCTTGGATCGCCCGATGATCAGCAGGTGTCCGTCCTCGAACGTGCCCAGGTCGCCGGTGCGGCACCAGCCGTCGACCGTCATCGTCGCGCGGGTCGCCTCGGGGTTGCCGTGATAGCCGATCATCGCCTGCGGCGCCTGGATGAGCACCTCGCTGTCCGGCCCCAGCGTCATCCGCACACCGGGCACCGGCGGACCGACCGTGCCGACCTTGGTGGCACCCGGCTGGTTGACGTTGGTGATGCCGCCCTCGGTCAGCCCGTAGCCCTCGAGGATCTCGAAGCCGACCCCGGCGAAGAATTTGCTCAGGTGCGGGCTGAGGGCGCTTCCGCCGGAGATGATCGTGTGGCACCGGCCGCCGAGCGCTGCCCGCAGCTTGCGATAGACCAGCCGGTCGTACATGCCGTATTTCATCCGCAGGTTGAAACCGGGCGTCTCCGTCTCGGCATACTCCACGGCCGTCTCCTCCGCGCCCACGAAGGCACGCACCGCCCGGGCGCCCTTCGCATGCGCGGACGCTGCCGCCGCGGAGTAGACCTTCTCGAAGACACGCGGCACCGAGCCGACATACGTCGGCTGATGTATGGCGAACGCCTCCGCGACGTGCGTCAGGTCCGGCTCGTGCACCATCACGTAGCGCGCCAGCAGGGTGCATGTCTCGAGCACCCGGCCGAAGATGTGCGCCAGCGGCAGCATCAGCACCGTCGTGGGTCGCTCGCCGCGGCTGACCGCTTCGCGGATCGCGGTGTATGGCGCATCGGCGCCGCAGAAGAACGCGCCGTGGGTGACCTCGCAGCCCTTCGGCCGGCCGGTCGTGCCGGAGGTGTAGACGATGCCGTGCAGGTCGGATTCGGCGACGGCGTCGGCGCGTTCGTCCAGCGACCGGTTGCTGACCGACGACGCAGCGCGCTCGATCTGCTCCAGCGCGCCGTTGTCGACGACCAGCACGTCGGGGCGTATGTCGCGGGGGATGTCGTCGACATTGGACGCGTCGCGCATCTCGGTCGACTCGACCACGAAGACGCGCGCTTCGGAGTCGGTGAGGATCCACTCGACCTGCAGCGCGGACGACGTGTCATAGATCGGCACCACCGCGACGCCGACGTAGGCGCACGCCCACGACACCAGCGACCACTCGTGCCGGGTGCGACACATGATCGCCAGCCGGTCACCGTGCCGCAGCCCCATGCCGATGAGACCCCGCCCCAGGGCGCGGACCCGGTCGCGGAACTGCCGCGCGGTCACCTCGGTCCACTCCTCCGCGGGTGCGGAGGTGTCGCCGTCCGGTGGCAGCAGCAGCACGATGGTGTCCGGCTCCTCGGCGACGAAGTCGATCGCCAGGGGTCCGGTGCGCGGGAAATTGCGCGCCTCCGGCCCGCCGTCCAGCTCGATCGGTGTGCCAGGCCGGAAGATGCTCGGTTGTGCGGTCATCGACGCTGTGCCTCGGGGATGGACGCCTCGGGTCCGTGGAAGATCATGGCGGTCACCGTATATGCGACGGGGCTCCGGTGTGGCCGGATCGGGCCACCCCGGACGTGACCCGGCCGGGGTCGTTGTGCGCCGCGACGGACCGTATGACGCCCGCGACCACCTGCGGACGCTGCTGCGGGAGACCGTGCGCGGCACCCGAGATCGTGTGCAGCGCAGCCCCACTCGCCGCAGCGAGGGCGGCGCACCACCGCTCGGTCACCACCCGGTCGTGCCGGCCGCGGGCGATGGTGACCGGGGCACGGACCCCCGCCAACAGGGATTCCGTGGTCGAACCGAGCATCTCGTGGAAGCCGACCATCACCGCCGGGCCCGCGGTGACGTAGTCACGCGTCGCCTGCACCAGGGTGCGCGGTGCTTCGTGGACGGCGCCGCGCAGCAGTGCAGCCAGGTGCTGCCACATGCGGGGCATCCCACCGTCGGGTGACGGTGACAGCAGGGTCAGTGACGCAACCGCATCCGGCAGGGCCGCTCCGAGTCGCGCCGCGAGCACCGCTCCGAGTGAGTGCCCCACGACGTGGACACGCTGTATGTCGTTCGCGCGCAACCATTTCGCGAGGTGACGTGCCTGCGAGTCGGCATCCATCGACCCCTCCAGCGCGTCGCTGTCACCGCAGCCCGGCGGGTCGACCACCAGCACGCGACGCGTCGTGGCGAGTCGGGGCAGCACCCACGCGTAGGCCCGGAACGTCATACCGACGCCCGGGATGAGCAGCACCGGCGGCCGCTCGTCGGCTTGCCCGGGCCGCTCGATCCAGCACAGTTTCGCCCCGTCGACATACGTCGTGTGCGAGTCGAACCCGTCGGGCACCTCGAGCCACTGCAGCCATCGCATGGGTCCCATCGTGACGCACGTGTCGAGATCGTGACCTCGGCGCCGTCCCTCGTATCTCAACGGTGCAGCAGGCACCGCAGGAACCGAAGGAGCACCGCCGTCAGCGTTTCCACAGCTGGCGCCCAGACCATCGCGGCGTAACAAATAGTGACGCGATGGAATGTGTTGTGAATGATCAGTGAACACCTCAAGTCCGGCAAGACAGTCCGACCGAGTTCGCCGCTGCGAGACGGTGACGAACGTCCGGTAGTCGGACGACGCACCCTTCTCATGCTGGGCGGAGGTATGGCGATCGGATCGGCGCTCCTGGCCGGTTGCAGTTGGGGAGCCGACGAGGCTTCTGCAGCGGCCGACTCCACCGGATCGGCGTCAGCTGGGTCCGAATCCGCTTCTGGCAGTGCGACATACGGTCCCGTGCGCAACTTCGTCAGCACGGACCTGACGATGCCGGCGCTGACTGCCACCACGTCGGGGACGACCGCGGACGGCAAGATCTTCACGACGGCGGCGCATCCGAAAGCGCCGTGCGGGATGATCCTCGACGACAACGGCGAGCCCTACTGGATCCGCGACTCGAAGGTGATCGGCCAGGACGTCGACACCAACGAGAACGTCTACAACCTCAGGGCCGAGACGTATGACGGCAAACCGGTGCTGCAGTGGGTGGAAGGCCGGACCGGCAACCGGAAGGCGTATGTCGTCGGCCCCGACTACGAGCCGATCCGGGTGATCAGCAAGCTGCAGGACGGGCACGGGATCGACGTGCACGAGATGCAGTTCACCGGCGACGGTTCGGTCCTGCTGGTCTCCCAGGTCTCCAAGCAGATGGACCTCACATCGGTCGGTGGGCCGAAGAAGGGGTGGATCCTCGACGGGCATGTCTACGAGGTGGACCTCGCCACGGGGGACGTCACGCGCAGATGGGTCGCGTCGGATGACATCGCAGTCACCGAGAGTTACCGGCCCATCGACGAAGCCGGTCAGGGTGACGGCACGAGCGAGTCGTCGCCATACGACCCCTACCACCTCAACTCCGCCCAGGTCTGGGGCGACAGCATCCTCGTATCGTGCCGGGCGACGTGCGCGTTGTATTCGGTCGAGCGCTCGACAGGGAAGCTGGAGTGGCGGATGCACGGCAAACGCAGTGACTTTCAGGTGGCGTCGGACGCTGCCTTCTCGTGGCAACACCACGCCCGCTGGCGCAGCGACACCGAGATGACCCTCTTCGACAACAACGCAGAGGTGTCGAAGGACAAGGGGCCATCCAGCGCGAAGTACCTCACGGTGGATCTCGCAGCCAGGACAGTCGCCCTGAAGCGGAAGCTGGAACGTGACGAGATAGTCGGATTTGCCACTGGCTCAACGGCATTGGTCGACGATCACACGCTGGTCAGCTTCGGCACCGGTGACCGCATCACCGAGTTCGACGCGGACGACAAGCCCGTGCTGGACCTGTCCGGCTTCGGGATGTACGCCTACCGCGCCTTCAAGGCGGACTGGATCGGCATACCGACGACGAGCCCGGACGTCGCGGCACGCAGGAACTCCTCGACGATGACGGTTTACGCGAGCTGGAACGGCGCGACCGAGGTCGCTGAGTGGGAGGTCCTCACCGGGACCGACAAGGACTCGATGCACCAGGTCGCGACCATGCGGCGCAGCGGGTTCGAGTCCAGTCGCAGCGTGCCGACGGCGGCGTATGTCGCGGTCCGTGCGCGCGACGTAGCGGGCACGGTGCTGGGGACGTCGAAGACCGTCACACCGGACTGACCGGCACCGTGCAACCGCGTGCCGCTCAGTCGGTGGGTTGTTCCACGTGCAACTCGCCGGCGGCATACCGCTCGCGTAGCCGCTTCTTGTCGAATTTGCCGACACTGGTCTTGGGCACCTCGTCGATGAGCACCCATCGCTCGGGCAGCTGCCAGCGAGCAACCTTGTCCGCCAAGTGCTTTCGCAGATCGGAAGTGGTCGTCGTCGACCCCTCCTGAAGCACGACGGTCGCCAGCGGACGCTCGCCCCACTTGTCGTCGGGGATGTTGACGACGCTCGCCTCGACCACGTCGGGGTGGGACATGATGTGGTTCTCCAGCTCGACCGAGCTGATCCACTCACCGCCGGACTTGATGACGTCCTTGGACCGGTCGGTCAGTTTCAGGAAGAGGTCGGGGGTGAGGGCGCCGACGTCGCCGGTGCGGAACCACCCGTCCTCGCTGAAGCGCGACGCGCGGTCGGCGATGTCCGCCTCGGAGTCACCGTCGTTGTTCAGGTATGACGCCGCGATCCACGGGCCGCGGATCTCCAGCTCGCCGACGCTGGTGCCGTCCTGGGGCTGCACCGCACCATCGGGGCCGACGATGCGCCCCTCGAAGGACGCGAGCAGCCGACCCTGCGAGGAGCGGTAGCGCCAGTAGTCGTCCGTGCCTGCATCCAGCCGCGCCGGTGGTATGGCGACCGAGCCCATCGGCGACGTCTCGGTCATGCCCCAGGCGTGGATGATCTCGATCCCGAGGTCGTCCTGGTAGTGGCGCATCAGCGACTCCGGTGCCGCCGATCCGCCCACGATCAGCCGTCGCACGGTCGAGGAGTCGATCTCCGGATGCGACGTCAGGTGCCGCAGCAGGTCCAGCCAGATGGTCGGGACGCCGGCACCGCCGGTGACCTTGAGCTCGTGGATCATCTTCCCGAGCGGCTCGGCCTGCAGGTAGCGGTCCGGCATGACCAGGCTGGAGCCGGAAAGCATTGCCATGTAAGGGAAACCCCACGCGTTGGCGTGGAAGAGCGGCACCACGACCAGCAGGCGGTCGGCCGCTGACCAGTGGAACGTCCCCGCGCCGGCCAGCGCGTGCAGGTAGTTGGAGCGGTGCGAGTAGGCCACGCCCTTGGGGTTGCCGGTGGTGCCGGAGGTGTAGCACAGCGACGAGGCGTCGTTCTCGTCCATCGCGGAGACCCACTCGAACGTGGTCGGCTGCCCGCCGACCAGCTCGCCCCAGTCGTGCACCTGCGCGTGCTCGGCCAGCGCGCTGCGGGCGGTGTCCGGGATCGGGCCGTTGACGATGACGTGCTCGACCTTCGGCAGGTGCGGCAGGAGCCGGCCGAACGGCTCGGCGAGCGAGTTGTCCACGATGACGACCTGGCTGCCGCCGTGGTTGGTGACGTAGGCCAGCTGCTCGGGGAAGAGCCGGATGTTGAGCGCGTGCAGCACCGCACCCATCGACGGCACCGCGAGGTATGCCGCCAGGTGCTCGGCGTTGTTCCACATGAACGTGCCGACCCGCTGGTCGCCGTCGATGCCGAGACCGCGCAGCGCGTTGGCGAGCTGCGCGCACGTCTCGCCGAGCTCGGCATACGTCGTGGTGCGCGGGCCGTCCTCGGTCCAGGTGATGACCTCACTGTCCGGATAGGCCGTCGTGCCGAACTTCAGCAGCGTCGAGATCAGTAGCGGCGATTCCTGCATCGTGCTCTTCATGGCCGCAGCCTGTCACCTGCGAGCCTCCGGCGGGAGGGGTCCGGCGGATTTTTCCTGGTCTACTTGCAGAAGAGCAGCCCGCGCTGCGATTTCAGCGTGAGCACCCGGTGCACCGCGGAGTCGACCTGCTTGGCGAAGGTCGGGCTGGACTTCATCTTCGCCAGGATCGCCGCCTTCATCGTCGGTATGTCGTGAGGCGCGCCGGTCAGCACGATGTCGCCGCCCGCAGCGATGAAGCGCACGGCCCGGTCGCCGACCGGGACGCTCTGCACCGCGACGGCGCTCATCGAGTCGCTGACCACGACACCCTTGAAGCCGAGCTGCTGGCGCAGCAGCGTGGTGACGATCTTGGACGAGAACGGTGCCGCGTTGGCCGAGTCGATCTTGGGGTATTTGGCCAGCCCGACCATGACCATGTCGGCGCCCGCGTCGATGCCCGCCTGGAACGGCTTCAGGTAGGGATCGGCCGTGGTCGCCGTGTTGTCGGTGATGCCCGTGCTCGACGTGTCGGTGTTGTTCTTGATCCGCCCGATGCCGGGGAAGTGCTTGAGCGTGGCGATCTCGCCGCGACCCTGCATGCCGTGCACGACGTTGGTCACCGCGCGGGAGACGGTGCTGGTGGTGTAGCCGTACTCCCGGTAGTAGTGCCCGATCGGGCCGTTGCCGGTGCCGAGTGACTTGGGCACGGTGTCGGTGACCGGTGCGAGGTTGACGTTGACACCGACGTCCCGCAGCTCCTGGCCGGTGCGGGCCGCGACGCTCTGCTGCTCGGACGAGGTCCAGCCGCCCTGGGTCAGCGCGCTCGGGTTGGAGCTGAAGCCGGTGCCGGTCAGTTGCTGCACCTCACCGCCCTCCTGGTCGGCGGCGATGAGCAGCGGGACGTCGCCGGTGTTGGCGCTGGACGTCAGGCCCTGGTTGGCGTCCGAGGTGCGTCCGACGTTGCCGTCGCCGCTCCACCCGCCGAGGTAGACGATGTTGCCGACGTGGTCGTAGCGCATGAGCACGTGGACGTAGGTCTGGTCGTCCTTGTTCATGCCGACCATGAGCAGCTGACCGACGCGCTGCTCCTGCGTCAGCTCGTCGTATTTCGCAGTGACACACGCCGCTCCGCTCGGCCCGAAGCTCTCCAGCGCCTTCCAGTTGAGCCGGTCGACGACGCCGGTCGAATTCAGGTGTCGGGCCGTCTGGAACTTCTTCACAGCTGCGGTCGTGCCCGCCCCGAAGGTGCCGTTGGCGCCGGACGAACCGACCGAGTAGCCGTGCTTGATCAGCAACTGCTGCGCCTGCGTGACACAGGCACCGGTCATTCCCTCGTAGAGCACCGGGTGCGTGGTGCAGCTTGCTGCGGCAGCGCGCGCTGTCGCATGTGACGGGGTGGCGACCGACAGCGCCATACCGGCTGCTGCGATGGCGACCGTCGTGCCCAGCACGAACGGCCGGTCTGCGATGAACTTCATGACGTGACTCCTCCGTTGAGTGTCCTCTCGGGTAGGACGCCGCAGTGCGCGAACGGGTTGTCGCGGGGTCGGTGGTCGCCCGAAGTTTCCGCACCGGTGCCTGGTCCGATAGGAATGCAGCATGTCCGACTTCGCCGCACCCTCGGCCACCGCGCGCAGGCAGGCCACCGATCGGCTCGCTGCACTCGCGACACCGCCTGGCGCGCTCGGCCGGCTCGGCGACATCGCGGTCTGGCTGGCGGCCTGCCAGGGACAAGTGCCGCCGCAACCTCTCGACAGTGTCCGGCTGGTGATCTTCGCCGGCGACCACGGTGTCGCGGGGCACGGTGTGTCCGCGTTCCCGCCGGCGATCACCGGCGCCATGGTGCGCACCTTCCTCGTCGGGAAGGCCGGGGTCAGCGCCCTCGCCGCCGCCCACGGGGTCGCCGTGCGGGTGCTGGACATCGGTGTGGCAGAGGGCTTTTCGGATCTGGACGCCGGGAGTCGGGAGGCGCTCACGGCATACAAGATCCGCGAGGGCAGCGGCGCGATCCATCTCGAGGACGCGCTGACGGCCGACCAGACCGAAGCGGCGCTCGCGGCCGGGGCGGCG
Organism: Flexivirga sp. B27; assembly: GCF_052905685.1. NCBI lineage: Bacteria > Bacillati > Actinomycetota > Actinomycetes > Micrococcales > Dermacoccaceae > Flexivirga > Flexivirga sp. B27. The sequence goes on from NZ_JBPYUM010000003.1 coordinate 10,317, forward strand.
GTCGCGGCCGAGGAGATCGCCGCGGGCGCGCAACTGCTGATCAGCGGCGACATGGGCATCGGCAACACCACGCCGGCCGCGGCGATGGTCGCCGCCGGGCTGGGGCTGCCGGGTGCGGCGGTGGTCGGACGGGGGACCGGCATCAGCGAGGAAGCGTTGCAGCACAAGGCATCCGTCGTCGACGCCGCCCTGGCGCGGGTCGCCGACCGCGCCGCCGACCCGGTGCAGACGCTGACCGCGCTGGGCAGCGCAGACCTGGCCGCCACCACCGGCTATCTGCTCGCCGCTGCGCGCGCCGGCGTGCCCGTGTTGCTGGACGGCCTGATGAGTGTCGCCTGCGCACTGACCGCCGACCGCATCGAGCCCGGTGCCGCCTCCTGGTATGCCGCCGGCCACCGCTCGACCGAGCCCGCGCAGTCGTTGGCACTGGACAAACTCGGCCTCGAGCCGTTGTTGGACCTCGGGCTGCGGCTCGGTGAAGGTTCGGGTGCGGTGGCAGCCGTGGCGCTCGTGCGCAGCGCGATCGCGCTGCTGCGGGACGTCGCGCTGTTGGCGGAGCTCGACTGATGGTGCGCGATTGATGGTGCTCGACTGATGGGGATCGGCTGATGTTGCTCGACGCGTGGCGGCTGGCGCTCGGCACTTTCACTGCGGTCCGCGTGCGGCCACCCTCCGAGGTGGACCGTCGCGTCGCCGGTATGGCGATGGTCCTCGCTCCGCCGGCGGCCGTCCCGCTCGGCGTTGCGGCGCTTGTCGTCGGTGTGCTCGGGCACTGGCTGGGCCTGCCGGTCCTGGTGACGGCGCTGCTCGCGGTCGGCGCGGTCGTGCTCGGCAACCGCGCCTTCCACCTCGACGGCTTGTCGGACACGGCCGACGGCCTTGCCGCGTCGTTCGACGCACAGCGATCGCTGGAGGTGATGAAGACCGGCACGTCCGGTCCGGCCGGGGTTGCCGCGATGGTGTTCGTGGTCGGGCTGCAGGTGACCGGCCTGGCCGGGCTGCTGGACCGGCAGCACTGGTGGCAGGCGGCGGTTCTCGGGGGTGTCGCGGTGTGCGTCTCACGGGCGGCACTGGTCGTCTGCTGCGTGCGCGGTGTCGTGCCGGCGCGGGAGGACGGGTTGGGACGCACCTATACCCAGACGGTGCCGCGCGGCGTCGCCGCGGCAAGTTGGCTGGTGGTGGCGGCGCTGCTGTCGATCAGCGGTGTGTGGGCCGGATTCCCTTGGTGGCGTGGGGTTTTGGCAGCCGGTGTGGCGCTGGCCGCCGTGGGCTTGATCGTGCGGCGGGCGATCCGCCGCTTCGGCGGAGTCACCGGTGACGTCTTCGGGGCGACGGTGGAGGTGGCGCTCGCCGCCATACTCGTGACGCTTGCGTGAGGTGTATGCCGTGCGGCGCGTCAGAGCACCAGCACGCGACCGGCGACGACGAGGTGCACCTCGTCGCAGGCCACGGCCAGACGCTGGTTGACGGTGCCGAGCAGGTCACGGAAGAGGCGTCCGGAGCGGTGCGCCGGGACCACTCCGAGACCGACCTCGTTGGTCACCAGCACCGCCTGGTCGCGGGTCTGCAGCACCGCAGCGGCGGCCTCGACCAGCTCGTCCACGGCCGCGGCGGCGTCATCGACCGGTGCCTCCCACAGCTCGCGCTCGTCGAGAACGGCGGTCAGCCAGGTGCCGAGGCAGTCGACGATGATCGCATCATCGGTCCGCAATGCCGTTGCCAGGTCACGGGTTTCGAGGGTGGTCCAGTGGGCCGGCCGGTGCTGTCGGTGGGCCGCGATGCGTGCGACCCAGTCGGGGTCGGCCTCCTCGTCGACGGTCGGGCCGGGTGCGACATACGTGACCGAGGGGTGGCCGACGACCAGCGACTCGGCGTGGCGTGATTTGCCGGAGCGGACGCCGCCGGTGACCAGTGTCTTCACGTCCGTCGTCACATCTGGTCCTTTCACCTGTCGTTCGCGCGAGGCCGCAGCGGAAACGACTGCAGCAGGCGGCAGTCGTCGTTCGCCCACCATTGCAGGTCGATGCGGTCCACGGTCACGGCGGCGGGCAGCAGATGTGCGACCCGCTCGCGGACCGACTCGCGGGTGACCGTCGCCGATCGCTGATCCAGCGTCAGGTGCGGGGCCACGTCGCCGAACGCTCCGCCGTACGGCGGGTGCTCGGGGAAGGCCGCAGCCAGCCGCGCGGTCAGTGCCCGGAGCTCGTCGTCGGGCACGGGAGGCAGGTGCAGCAGGCCGTTCGGGAATTCCTCGACCCGTTCCAGCTTGACGTCGAAACACGTTGTGTCGGCGGAGATTTCGGCGACCGTCGCCAGGTCCTCGATGGTCGGCTCCGGCACCCACGGCCCGAGCACGGTGATGTGCGCATGCGCGAAGCCGGGGTCGGCGGAGACGAAGGACGCGTCATAGAACGCCGTCCGTTCACGCACGACCGCCTCGAGAGCCGGCACCGGCACGGCGAGCACGGTGTGACCCATCAGGACGCTGCTTGCACTATCGCGACGCAGTAGTTCACGAAGCTGTGAGCGCCTGCGTCAGGGGTCCCCAGGTCCGTGCCCTGCTGCTGCGCTCGACGGGCACTGTCGACGAGGCTGCTCCGGCCGTGGGCGCGAGTCCACCAGTCCGCGCCGTCAACCTTCGACAGCAAACGGCCGGTCTCGGCGTAGGCGACGGCCCGGCACGCGTTCAGCACGGCATACCGCTGGTCCGCGTGTCGCAGACCCCACTCGAGCTCGCCGGCCAGATAGCGGAGCAACTGAGCACGGTGCACCGGCCCGAAGACCGCCTCGGGGTCTGGTCCCCACAGCGCGATGCCTGACTGCCGCGTGACCGCGTAGTGCGCGATCAGGTCCGGATCACCGGCTCCACCGATGGTGTTCACACGCTGCTCGGCGCTGTTGACATGCAACAGATACGGCCACGGCTGCTTGGGTTGTATGGCGGCAGCGCTCGCAACGACCGAGAGCTCGAGCGCCCTGGGGTGACTCGCTGCGCCCAGCAGGGCCTGCCCCAGCGCAGACACCCCGACAGCGGGCTCGGCGACGACCAGGATGTCGAGGTCGGACCGAGGCGTCATACCACCGAGGGTTGCTGACCCGTGGACGTAGATGCCCACCAGATCGGAGAGGTGGTGCCGGCAGGCCGCGACAACTGCGTCGCCCTGTGCATGCCAGTCGTCAACGTCGGTCACGCGTTCCAGGGTATGTCGCGTGTCGAGATCAAGTGCTCCACTCAGGCGTGAAAACCGGTGTCGCGAATGACTTTCGCGGGGACTCCCGCCACGATCGCATCGGCCGGCACGTCCTTGGTGACGACGGCGCCGGCACCGATGACCGCACCGTCGCCGATGGTCACACCGGGCACGACCGTGACACCTGCGCCGAGCCACACCTTGCGGCCGATGACCACCGGGGCGGGATGCATGTCGGCACGCCGCGCCGATTCATCCCGTGGTTGAGCGTGGTCAGCGTGCTGCCGTGGCCGATCAGTGACCCGTCGCCGATGCGTATGCCGCCGGTGTCCTGGAAGCTGCACCCCATGTTGATGAAGACGTCCTTGCCGAGGGTCAGGTTCTTGCCGAACTCGCTGTAGAACGGCGGGAAGAGGGCGACCGAGTCGTCGATCGGCCTGCCGGTGAGCTCACTCAGCAGCGCGCGCACCTCGTCCGGTGTCCGATAGTGGTTGTTGAGTTCACCGACGATGCGTAGCGCGTCCTGCGCCGCGCCGTGCATGAACTCGTGCAACTCCGAGCCGCCTTCGATCACCTCGCCGCGGTTCACGTGATCGAGGAAGTCCTGGAGATTCATGACTCATTCCTTCTGGCATCCGAGGGGCGGTAGCCCATCCCGCCACTGTGGGGGCGAGCGATCACCTCGGCAAAGAGGACCGGAATCCCTTGAGCCGCAGGCTGTTCGTGACCACTGACACGGAGGAGAACGCCATGGCAGCGCCGGCGAGCATCGGGTTGAGCAGTCCGGCGGCGGCGATCGGGATCGCGATGACGTTGTAGCCGAACGCCCATGCGAGGTTGCTCTTGATGACGCCGAGCGTGCGATGGGACAGGCGGATCGCGTCCGCCGCGACACGCAGGTCGCCCCGCACGAGGGTGATGTCACTGGCCTCGATCGCGACGTCGGTGCCGGTGCCCATCGCCAGGCCGAGGTCGGCGCGGGCGAGTGCGGCGGCGTCGTTGATGCCGTCGCCGACCATGGCGACGACGCGGCCCTCGGACTGCAGCTTCTCGATCACGGCCACCTTGTCGGCCGGCAGCACCTCGGCGAAGACATCGTCGGCGGCGATGCCGACCTGACCGGCGACCGTGTGCGCGACGCGAGAGTTGTCGCCGGTGAGCAGGATCGGGCGCAGTCCGAGATCGCGCAGTTGGGTGATTGCCTCCGCCGAGGTGGCCTTCACCTGGTCGGCGACCACGAGCACGCCGCGCGCCTTCCCGTCCCAGCCGACCGCGACCGCGGTCCGGCCCTGGTCCTGCGCCTCGTCGAAGGCCGCCTGCAACTCACCCAAGCTGGTCGAGTAGCGGTGAGGGACGAGCCGCGTATCGAGACCCTCCTCCGACCACTGCGCAAACAGCTGCGGGCGTCCGACGAGGACCGTGTGCCCGTCGACGATCCCTTGCACGCCGAGTCCTTCGATGCTGGCGAAATCCTCTGTGCTGCCGAGCGATCCGGCTTCGCGAGCCGCGTCGGCGATCGCCCGGGCGATCGGGTGCTCGGAGGCATCCTCGAGCGCGCCCGCCATACGCAACACCTGGGCGGCGTCTTCACCGTCGGCGACGTGGGTCGCTGCCAGGGTCATCTCGCCGGTGGTGACCGTGCCGGTCTTGTCGAGCACGATCGTGTCGATGGTGCGGGTCTGCTCCAGCACCTCCGGGCCCTTGATGAGTATGCCGAGCTGGGCACCTCGACCCGTGCCGACCATCAGCGCCGTCGGTGTCGCCAGACCGAGGGCACAGGGACAGGCGATGATGAGCACCGCCACCGTGGCGGTCAGTGCGCCCGCAGCGCCGGCGCCGGTGGCGAGCCAAAAGACGAAAACGCCTATGGCTATAGCGATTACGGCGGGGACGAAGATGCCGGAGATGCGGTCGGCGAGCCGCTGCACGGCGGCCTTTCCGGTCTGCGCGTCCTCGACCAGCTTTGCCATCTGGGCGAGTTGGGTGTCGGACCCGACACGGGTGGCGCGCACCAGCAGGCGACCGGACGTGTTGACGGTCGCGCCCACGACGCCGTCGCCGGGGGAGACGTCCACCGGCACCGACTCGCCGGTGAGCATCGATGCGTCGACCGCCGAGCGACCCTCCTCGACGGCACCGTCGGTGGCGATCTTCTCGCCGGGGCGGACGACGAAGAGGTCGTCGGTTGCCAACTGCGACACCGGGATCCGTTGCTCGGCACCATCACGGATCACCGCGACATCCCGGGCACCCAGGTTGAGCAGTGCCCGCAGGGCAGCGCCGGCGTTTCGCTTGGAGCGGTGCTCCAGATAGCGGCCCAGCAGGATGAAGGTGATGACGCCCGCGGCGGCCTCGAGATAGATGTTGGAAGTGCCGTCGGTGCGCTCGATGGTCAGCTCGAAGGGGTGCCGCATCCCCGGCATACCGGCGTCGCCCCAGAAGAGGGCATAGACCGACCACGCGAAAGCGGCTCCGGTGCCGAGCGACACAAGGGTGTCCATGGTCGCGGCGCCGTGCTTGAGGTTGGTCCAGGTGGCCTTGTGGAAGGGCAGGCCACCCCAGACGACGACGGGTGCGGCGAGGGTGAGCGACAGCCACTGCCAGTTGTCGAACTGCAGCGCCGGGATCATCGCCATCGCGATCACCGGGATCGAGAGTATGGCGGAGACGATCAACCGGGTCCGCAGGTCCTGCAGGGCCGAATCGGCGTTGGCGGCAGCGGGATCGACGCTGTCCGCGTTGTTGTCGGAGCTGTTGCTGGCCGTCTCCGGCTTCGGCGGCTCGGGAAGGTTGGCGCCATACCCGGCGGCCTCGACGGTCGAGACCAGATCCTCGGGTGTCACGGTGTCGGCGTAGGTGACCTTCGCCTTCTCGGTGGCGTAGTTGACGGTGGCGGTGACGCCGTCGAGCTTGTTGAGCTTGCGCTCGATCCGGTTGGCGCACGACGCGCAGGTCATCCCGGTCAGCAGGAGCTCGACGTCGGTGCCACTCGTCGCCGGATCCGTCCTGTCGGTGGTCGTGCTCATGGACCGGTCCTCTCGGTTGCAATGTCGTGCGGTGCTCTCCGTCGCAACGTCATACCCCATGGGGGTATTCCCAGCATACCTCGGCGGTGTGGACCTGAGGTGGCCGAGGAGGTCCGAGCGACCGCGAGGATCGTCTCGAGGCCACAACCAAGGTGGCCGAGCCCGTCGAGGTCACAACCAAGGTGGCCGAGGAGGTCCGAGCGACTGCGAGGATCGTCTCGAGGCCCCGACGAGGTTGCGACCTGCTCAAACGACCTCGGCGGCGCGATGTCGGTGCGCGCTGCCATGATCGGGCGATGACGGGAGACCTGGCGGAAGATGTCGTCCGGCGGGTGTGCGCAGCGGTCGCCGACATCGAGCCGTCCGACGAGCTTGCGGTGGCGCATCGGCGTGCCGCGCTGCGCTGGCTGGATTCGACGCAGGACATCTTCCGCCGGGTGAAGCCGGCCACGCCCTCGCCGCACTTGGTCGCCTACTTCCTGCTGGTCGACCGCCCGGCCGGCGCGGTGCTGCTGTGTGACCATCGCCTGTCCGGGCTGTGGCTGCCGACGGGCGGGCACGTCGAGCCGGGGGAGGACCCCGTGGACACGGTGCGTCGCGAGGTCGTCGAGGAGCTCGGGATCGAGGCCACGTTCGATCCAGTCGCGGGCGAAGCGCCGTTCTTCCTGACCGTCACCGAGACGGTGGGTGACCCTGCGGCGCGGCATACGGACGTCAGTTTGTGGTTCGCACTCGCCGGCAGTCGCGGGCAGGTGTTGCACCCCGACGAGCGGGAGTTCCGATCTGTGCGCTGGTGGCGCACGAGTGAGCTGTATGCCGCAGCCCCGTCGCGCATGGAGCCGCATCTCTTGCGTGCGCTGAAGCCACTTCAGCTCGATGTGTCGCCGGGTCGCGGCTGACGAGGCATGGGGAGATGTTGCGCATCAACGAGTCGGCAGCGGAAGCAGTCTCGGCATACGTTGCAGGCTGGTCGGTGTCGCGACGCACACCACCGCCAGAGCCGGCTCCTCTCGGCTGGCATGTCGCGAGCGGTCTCGCGCACGAGCCTGAGCGCTACGTGCCGGTCCGTGGCACGGAGTCTGACGTCAGGTCGCTGGCCGAAAGGTTGACGACTCCGCTGACCTGCGTGAAGTTCGCGGGCAGCCACCGGGATTGGCGGCCGACGTTCGGGTCTGAATGGGACGACAACCCGGTCGGGTGGTTCATGACGAAACGGCTCACACACCAGTCGGTCGAGCGACCGTTCGCGGGCGAGTTGGCTGTCGTGGCCGACCGTGATCTCGTGACCGCGCAGATCGCCCTGGATGGTCAGGTCGTTGCTTCCGGCCGAGCCGGTTTGGCGGGCAGCTGGTGCGTGCCTGACCGCATCCGCACCAGCGAGCACCACCGCAGGCGTGGACTGGGCAGCACCGTCATGCAAGCGCGCTGCTCGACGCCGCACTCGTGGCTGGTGCCGAGCGTGCTGTCCTGGACGCTTCGCCTGACGGCCGCGGTCTCTACGAGGCGATGGGGTGGGACATGTGCTCGCCGCAATTCGGAGTGACCCGACGCTGACCTGAGGTGCAGCTGAATCAGCTCGCGGAGCAGCTCAAGCAGCTCAAGCAGCTCGTCGTGAAAGTCGATACATAGCGTCCGATACGTATCGATATATGAACAAAGGTGAGCGGCGCTGGGAGTGCGATGCTCTCCGGAAAGGCTGTGTGTTATATGAAATTTACGGACATGAAGTCTTCCAAATAGATCGAACAGGTGTATTATATAAGTATGAAGGATCCGCAGAACGAGCAGCCGCCCACACCGGGTGCCGGCTCGACTGCGGCCGACAAGATCAGTGCGGCGTTCACGTTGTTGACTGCGGCATTCCAGGACTCGCGGACCGACGCCGACTCACTGGCCAAGGACGACCTCGTTGATCAGGTGGTGGTCGCCCAGCAGGTGCTCAACACGGTGTGGGCGCTGCAATCGGCCCGGCTCGCGCAGGCCGGCGCGATCGAGGAGCGCTTCGCGCCGGACTCGCGTGACCCACGGGGGCACCGTGAGACGCAGGTGCGGCATCCGATCGGGTCCTTCCACGCCGAGTTCATCGGATCGGACGTCGGGCCACGGCTCGGGTGGACCACCGGGCAGGCCGAGGCTCGGGTGCACGAGGCGACCGATGCGATCACTCGCACGCCACGCTTGTTCCAGCGGATCGGGTCCGGTGAGCTCGAGCCGGCCAAGCTCACCACCATCCATCGTGCTCTCGGCCGGGTGGAGCGGGGCGTCACCGACGACGGCACCACGGCAACGCTCGACCTGGCACGAGAGGTCGAAACCGCCATGCTGGGCGACCCGAACGACGCCGACAGTGCGGCCGAGGCCGCCGTCGTCGAGGAGCAAGGCACCCGCTTGCTCGCCGGGCAGTCGACGCCGCAGGTGCGCTACCGCACTGCACGGATCATCGCCTCGATCGATCCGGCAGCCGCCGACGAAGCCGCGAAGCGACGTCGCCGGCAGCGGGTCGGCGTCTACACACATCCGGACGGCGAGCCCGGTCTGAGCCAACTGCACGCGATCCTGCCGTCCGCGGCCGCAGCGCGCGTGATGGCCGCAGTTGATCGGCATGCCCGCGATCTGCACGCAGACACCACCACGGACAAGACACTCGCCGAGTGCCGCGCCGACGCGCTCGCCGATCTCGTCCTGGGCAACGCGAGTGTGAGCACTCACCTCGTCGTGCAAGTCCCGGTCCGCACCGGAGCGTCGTATGCCGCCGGATTTGCAACCTCCGGTTCATCGGAGAGCGCTGCGGGAGGTGCCGCAACGCAGGCGCCCGACCGAAGTCCTCGCGGGAGCGCGGTGTTCGCGCATCCGGTCAGCGGGCTGCCAACCGACCTGCCGGGGCACGATGCGCAGGGCTCCCCTTTTGCTTCCTCCTCGTCTGCTTTCTCGCAGGAGACCGGCGGCGGCTCGACCTGGAAGTCCCAGGATGCCGTCGACCGGGAGTTCAACGAGCTCCTCAAGCAGTGGTACGCGCCCGATCCGGACGAGGTGGACCACGACGAGGATGACCTCTTTGACGACAGCTGGGAGCTGGACGACAGGTGGGCGAATGCCCGCCCGCCTGACCCGGGCGAGTCGGCCACCGGCGCTGAGGAAGGCACTGCAAAGGGCAACGTCGACGCGAACGCGCAACCATGCGCTGGTTCCGCACTGCTGGATGCTTTGAGCCAGGGCGCGGGTCCACCCGATGCGTGCGCGCGTGAAATCCGACTGGGTGACGCACGCCTGGGTGACGCGATCGTGCCGGGCATCGGTGACATCCCCGCCCACGTGATCGAGGCGATGTCTCGATCGTTCGGCACGACGATGACGCGCGCGCTCATCGACGCCGACACCGGCATCACACTCGAGAGCAGCCAGATCGCCTACCGGCCGAGCCCGCGGTTACGACATTTCATCGAGACACGCGACCGGCACTGCCGCTTCCCCGGCTGCACCCGCGCTGCACGCTGGTGCGACATCGACCACGTGGTGCCGTGGCCGCTGGGGCCGACCGCAGCCGCCAACCTGATCTGCCTGTGCCGACACCACCACCGCACGAAGCAGTCACACGGGTGGTCGGTCACCGTGACACCGCTCGGTGTCTGCACCTGGACCAGCCCGTCCGGCCGCGTCTACCTCACGACCCCCGCCGAATAGTCCTCTCCCGAGCTGCCGCGGCCGCTGCCCGGCCGCCGCGGTCACCTGGGTCAACCTGACGGATCAGCTTCGGCTTCGCGACAAGCCCAGGTGACGGGATCGCCAACGCGCTCCGGGACGCGGGGCGCCCGGGTGAGGTGGACCGGGCTCAGCCCGTGACCCCGGGCGCGGATGTCGCGGTGACCGTGATGTGAGCAAGGCTCTCGAGATGCGGACAAGCGTCGGCGATGAGCACCTCGCGGACGACCTCCACCGCACAAGACCCCACGGCACCGACGAACAGATGATGGCAACGGTGCAGGTGGCGGTCACCCTCCGGCAGCCATTCGTGTGCCCACGCGGCGAGACTCTCCGCGAGTCGATGCCCGGGCTGGACACTCCCAACAGCCCGTGGCAGCCACTGCACGGCGACCCGCTCCGGAACCGACAGCTCTGGCGGGCCGGCCTGGATCGGCGTCTCCACCAAGATCTGCCCGTAGGCGTCACGGGGGAGCGCGGCGGCGAGTTCGCGAATGACCGGCAGATCCTGCTCGTCCCCGGCGATGAGCACGTGGGTCGAGGGACCTCGGCGGTGACGATTCATGCAGTGACTGTAACTAAGCCAAGCCTTACCTAAAAGCTGGGGGTCCAGTTCGTGGGACGTGAGTGGACGCAGAGCGAGGGCGGGCGACCCTGTCGGATCGCCCGCCCTCGTGGAGTCGTACCGGGATCATCCGGCGATGTGCGCCTCGAGGAGCCACCGATCCTTGGTGAGGCCGCGCTCGATCTCGATCGCGATGTCCTGGCTGACGAGATCGACCTCGTCGAGGCCATTGATGGCCGCACGAACGGTCACCAGAGCGGCGTCCAACTGGGCGACGACCTCGGTAACCGTGGTCTCCCACTGCTGGAAGCCTGCGGACAGAGTCGGGAGAGTCGCCTTCTCTGCGACGGTGGTCAGGCGCGAGTCGAGCGGGAGGCCGAGGGCGACCACACGCTCGGCAGCGGCGTCGGCGTAGTCCTGCGCGTGCGCCACGACACCGTCGAGCAGCTCGTGGATGCCGATGAAGCTGTCGCCACGCGTGTGCCAGTGAGCCTGCTTGCCGTTGACGACCAGTGCCTCGAGGTCGATGACGACCGGGGCCAGGAACTGTGCCGACCCCGAAGCCAGCTCAGAAGTCGTGGTGCTGGTGGTCGTGCTGGATTGGGTGGCCATGATTTACGTCCTTTCCGCGACTACCTGCGTGGGTCTGGGCCCAATACTTTCGCGTATGGCGGGCGCGTGCAAGGAAGAGAAGCCTGACCAACCCTGCGCGAAAAACAAGCGCTGGCAGTCTGTTTGGTTGTCCGTCGGCGATGCACCTTCACGCACCCCGTTGCGCGGTGAGCACCACCGCCGGGCCGGCGCCGTCGGTCGGGGTCAACCGCAGCTCGGCCGTCGGCTCCAGCCCGGCCGCGCGCAGCAGCGTGACGAGCTGCTCGGGTCGCCAGCGGTGCGTCGTCCACTGCACGGGCACGTCGCCATACGCCCGGGTGCGAGCGACGTCCTCGTCGCCGACGTGGGTGCCGATGATCAGCTGCCCGCCGGGTCGCAGCGCGGCCGCGCAGTGCGCGAGCACCGGCGGCACGAGGTCACGCGGCAGGTTGAACAGTGACCACCAGCCCAGGATGCCGCCGTATGACGCCGGCGCCAGGTCCAGCTCGGTCCACGAACCCACCTCGAAGCGGCACTCCGAGTGCAGCCGTCGCGCGTTGGCGATCATCTGCGGTGAAAGGTCGATGCCGGACACGTCGACACCACGCTCGGCGAGGTATGCCGTGACGGTGCCCGGCCCGCACCCGACGTCGAGCACCGGCCCGAGATCGCGCACGTCGTCGGCGAAGATGTCGATCGCCGCGAGCAGCCACGGTTGCCGGCGGATGTCGCCGATGCCGTCCTCGATCACCATCCGTGCGTAGTTGTCGGCGACGGCGTCATAGGACGCACGGACCGTCTCCAGGTCCTCGGGATGGCGGGTGGCGGGTCCGGTCACGGGTGGCTCGCTTCTCTCGGGTGTTGGGTCTACTCGGCAGCTGCGGGCCCAGTCAAGCCGTCGGGTACGACACGCCAGCCCGGGGAGTCCCCGTAGAGTCGCAGGCGTGACCACCGACCGCGACGTCGCGCCGGGTGACACACGGCTGTCGCCCAATTTCTGGCGGCTGTGGACCGGCGAGTCGGTGTCGGCCTTCGGCACCTACGTCACGCTCCTGGCACTGCAGGTGCTCGTCCTGGTCACCCTGCACGGCAACGCTCAGGACGTCGGCTGGGTCAACGCGGCCCGCTGGTTGCCCTACCTGCTCTTCGGCCTGCTCGTCGGCGCATGGGTGGAGCGACGTCGCCGGCAGCCGGTGATGATCGCGACCGACCTGCTGTGCGGCGGGTTGCTCGCCGTCATACCGCTCGCCTGGGCCACCGGTGTCCTGTCCGTGCCCGTCCTCGTCGCCGTCGTCTTCCTGTATGGCGCGGCCGCGCTCTGCAACGATGCCGCGTCGATGGCCGCCCTGCCCCGCATCGTCCCGCGCAACAACCTGCAGCGCGCACATGCTCTGTCGGACGGATCCTCCGCGGTGGCGCAGACCGCCGGCCCGGCGCTGGCCGGAGTGCTGATCCGGGTGCTCGGCGCACCGGTCGCGGTGCTGGTCGACGCGGCGAGCTATGTCTTCTCTGCGGTGATGATGGGCACGCTGAGGCTGGATGAAAAGCGTGTGCTGCCAGGGCGATTCGAGAGCTCGGTCCGCCGCGACATCGGTGACGGCGTGCGCTGGATCTACCGCGGACACACGCTGGCACCGCTGGCCATCGGCACGCACGTCTGGTTCGCGGCGAACGCAACGCTCGGCGTCGTCGTGCCCACCTTCGCGCTGCACACCGTGCGCCTGTCGGTCCTGCAGTTCAGCATCACCAGCGCGATCGCCGGGCTGGGCGCGGTCGTCGGAGCGAGCATCACAACCGCCGTCGGACGGCGCCTCGGCACCGGCCGGACGATCATCACCGCTCACCTGATCTCGGTCGTGGGTGTCGTGGTGATGGCGCTCGCCTTCGCGAGCCATAACTGGGCGGCGATGACCACGCTCGCCGTCGGGCAGGGGTTGCACGGCATCGCGATGGGCATGAGCAACTCGCACGAGACGGGCTACCGGCAGGCGGTCACGCCCGACGAGTTGCAGGCGCGGACCAACATCACCATGCGTGCCTTCAACCGTGCCGTGATCGTCGTATTCGCCCCGGTCGCAGGCCTTTTGGCGACCGTCATTGGGACTCGAGCCTCGCTCCTGGTCGCGGCCGGTGTATTCGCGCTCGCCGTCGTGGTGCTCGCGGCATCGCCCGTCCGGCAGGCGAATATCATGGAGCCGCGTTGAGCGCCGCGGAGCTGTCCACGGTGTCGGTGCACCTCGCGGACCGCCGGGCCTCTGCGCAACGACATCTGCTGACGTGTCTTCGATTGACCGAGCCGCGTCAGCCCATCGGGTCGGTGACATCGGCAGCATTCGCGCCGAGTGCTCGTATGACGTCATCGGCCGCCACAGTTGCCGACACACCGTGTCCGCCGGCGCCGATCGAGATGACGCCGGTGACGCGGCTGTCTGCGATGACCGGCCATGCCCGCAGCGATCCGAACGGCGTGATCGTGCCGCGCTCGTAACCGGTAACGTCGAGCGCGGTCGCGGCGTCAGGCATCGAAAGCCGTTTGACACCAAGCAGATCCCGCAGTTTCGGCCACGAGATCTTGCGGTCGCCGGGCACCAGCACGAAGAGGTAGTCGTCGTCACCGCGGCGTACGACGATCGTCTTGGCGATCTGTGCGGGCTCCATGCCGCGCACGGCAGCCGCCTCGGCGAGTGAGCCGACGGGGCCGTGCCGGACGATCTCGTGGGGTATGCCGGCCGCGGCCAAGGCTTGCGCCGAACGTTCTTCGCCGCTGCTCGTCACAGTCCCCATCCTTCGATCCAGTGCTTTGCCAGTTCACTTGGCTGCCGACTTTGACCGTACTCATAGGGCTTCACAGCCGCCGCAGGAGCGTCCGGCACGGCTCGACGGCACGAAGCTGGATGTTCTCGCGGCGCTGTGACGCCCACGTGTCGCGGGTCAGCCGCCACCGGTTCATCAGTGCAGGGTCACTATGTCGTGTCGCCCACTCCACTCCGTTGGGCTCATAACCGAGATCGCGAGAAATTGCGTTGGAGGCGTGGTTGTCCACGAATGCTTCACTGGTGGCCTCGGTCGCGTCGAGTCCGTCGAAGGCCAGGTGCAAGGCGGCAGAACGCATTTCGTGACCGATCCCACGCTGCCGGTGGTCAGCCGACACCCACGAAAAAGTCGTGACGGCGCCGATGGTCGCGAAGTTCACGCCGATGATGTCTTGCATCCCGATCAGTCCGTCGTCGGTGACGACGACGAAGAACAGCCGCCACGACTGCGCGTTGACCATGCCGCGTCCGCGCCAGATCGCCTGCAACCACTTGGCCACCCGCAACTCCGGGTCAGGCTCGTAGAACGACATCGGGTCGTCATACGGTGCGGGCTCAGCCGATGCCTTGCCGGCTCGGACGACGTCAGCGAGTTCGTCCAACAGTGCGTCGGTGGCAGAACGCAACTGCAGCATCGGTGTCTCGACACTCACATCAAGTAGCGGGTATCTCGCCACCTGTACCTCCGCGCAGTAAGAAGTTGCTGAGGAACCTCGATTCAACCCAGCTCGGCCCGCCGCCCGCAAGCGGATTGCCCGCCCGAAGAGTGGCTTGGCCAGTTGCGGATCGGTGCATGGGACTTGTCACGGATCGCCATCGATGTGAATTCCCGCGATGTCGTGCAAGTGATGGAGTACCCGCTTGGCGAACTCAGGACAAGACGCGGCGCGTAGCCTGGCGCACAGGTCGGCCTCGGCCGTCCTGCTGAGCCAGTAGTCGCGTTGCTGACAGGTGACAGAGCGCACGATGGCTGGTGCTGCCTCATCGACGAGCACGAAGAACTCGTCGGGCGTCATGGTGTCGTAGTAGGTGTCGCTACCGTCCCAGACGAAGTGCTTCGTATTGGAGGTCAGGAGGATGTCTGCCTGACACGCCAATGCCGCGGCATGGACGTGCGCGTCGTCAGGATCCCCGCCTCGGTAAGTGCCATCCACAGTGAAGTCAGCGACTCGGCCAATCTCGAACGTTTTGGCGAGTTGATCATGAACACGTGCGGTTTTTGCGCCGTCCCAGGTCGGGTGATCCTTTCTGAGGTGGTGAATCACATCGGCGAGGATCTCCTCGCTCCAGCACACCGTGAACAGGGCACCCTCTGTATAGAGCAGGCCCAACCAGTCGCGGGTGGTTCGTGAATAGAGGACGTTTGAGTCCGCGAACACGACATGCCTCCCGAGCCCCTGCATGCTCGGGAGGCTACCGTTTGGCAGCGGCTATTTCCCGCCTATGCCTCGTCTTCGTCGAGTTCATCACGCAGAGCTAGGAACGCGGCACGTTCGCGGGCGCGGCGCGCATGTAGCTCGCGCTGCACGTCGTCCGTCATCAGGCGGTTGTGACTGCCCACCTTGTGCGCCGGGATGCGCCCATCCTCAATCATCTTGAGCATTGTCGGTCGGGACACTCCGAGCATGGCAGCGGCGGTCGAGGTGGTGAGCTCTTTTGGTGTGGACATGACAGTGACGGTGCCGCCGGCGGCCATCGTCTCGAGAACCTGTTGCAGGATCCGGCCCAGGGCAGGTGGCAGATCCAGACGCTTCTCGCCTCGCTCTACAGCCAGCTTTCCCTCCGGGCCCGTGAGGTCCTCGAGCACCTGCTGGGCGAGCTCTTCGTCCTGGTGCGTGGTCAGCACGCGCCCGGCGGCGGGCAGGATCGGCGACATGGCGCGACCTTCCTCATCACTTCGTTCACTACAGCTTGACGTTGTAAGCGTATGACGCTGCACTTGTAATGTAAAGATGAAAACGCAAGGGGAGGTCTCGCCGAACACCACCGGAGTACCTGCACGACAAGTAGAGCTGCCGCGTCCAGAGCTGGCGAGACGATGGCAAAGCGGAGTCTGGCCACCCGCCAACAACCGGATTGGGTCGCGCGACGGTGCCGCCCGACCCAATCTTGTTGTGTTACAACGCCTTCAGGTAGGCAACGGTCGGAATGGGATGGAACCCGAGCGACTCGTAAAATGCCCGAGCCGGTGCGTGGAACCAGTCACCGCCGGTGCCGAGCTCGACATAGCGGGTCCCGCTCGCGCGCATCGCGTCCATCGCGTGCTCCATGAGGTCAGTGGCGACATGCGTACGCCGATGCCCCGCGTCGACCGCCAGCATGTCCACGATGCCGTGCTCAACGCGCGAGTCGTCCGGCAGCCAGGCGACATATCCGACGAGAGTCCCTTCATCCTCAGCGACCGCCACGTGTTTCTGGTTGACCGGATCGTGCAATTGCGGAACCTGCGCTCGATAGTCGTCGGCCCAGTGTCCGTGCTGGTGGTGGATCAGGTCTTGCTCATGATCCATGAGTGCCGGAAACGATTCCTCGTAGAACGGCCTGAACGTGGCGATGGTTAGTTCGATGAGTCGGGGTAGGTCTGCTGGCTGGTACGTGCGAATGCGCATGTGCGCGGTCCTTTCGCGGGAGAACTGTGGGCATGAGAAGGCAACCCGCGCCGTGCGGCGTGGGCACCAGTGAGGCAGTTCTCAGCGAGTACGCGTGATGACGAAGACATGCACCTGTCCATTGTGCGGACGACGGCGAGCACTGTCACCCGGTTTGTCCCCAGGGTCGTGTCACGATGTCTGGGTGGCGGCGGTGTTCCCGATTGCTCAATCACTCGTCGCCGCAAGGCGATTCAGATAACGCTGCTCGGGGATGCTGCGCGAACGCTCGGCCGCCCGCAGGAACGCCGCGCGCGCTTCGTCATACCGCCCCGCCTGACGCAGCAGGTGCCCGCGAGCGGCGTCCACGCGATGGCTGGTGTCGGGCGCCCGGTCGAGTGCCGCCAACCCGGCCTCGGGGCCGTCGACTTCCGCGACCGCGATCGCCCGGCCCAGTGCGACGGCCGGGCTCGGATCCACCTGCCACAACATGTCGTAGAGCTCGCGAATCTGCGGCCAGTCCGTCGCGCCGGCGGTGTCCGCTTCGTCGTGCACCGCGGCGATCGCGGCCTGCAACTGGAACGATCCGACATACCCGACCGGCAATGTGCGCTCGACCAGGTCGACGCCCTCGGTGATCAGCGCGTGATCCCAGGAGGTGCGGTCCTGCTCGTCGAGCGGCACGAGATCCCCGTCGCCGGTGAACCTCGCGGGCCGCCGCGCCTCGGTGAGCAGCAGCAGCGCGAGCAGCCCGGCATTCTCCGGGTCCGTCGGCGCGAGGCGGTGCAACTCCCGGGCCAGTCGGATCGCGGTCGTGCCCAGCGCCGACGGCCTTTGGTCAGCTCCGTCCTCGGCCGCGTGCGACCGCGTGTAGAGCAACGCGATCGCATGCCGCACCGCGAGCAACCGTCGTGGCAACTCCGCCGGCGCCGGTCGCTCGAACCGTGCGCCCGCCCGGCGCAGCGTGCTCTTCGCCCGGCTGATCCGCTGCGCCATCGTCGCCTCCGGCACGAAGAAGCCCTCCGCGATCTCCCGCGTCGTGAGGCCACCCACCGCGCGCAGCATCAGCGCGACCTGTGAGGTGGGGGACAGCGCCGCGTGGGTGCACAGCATCAGCAGCTGCAACGTGTCGTCATCTTCAGCATCGACAACGGTTTCCGGGGTCGCCGCGTCGAGGCGGGCCACCTTCTCCTCGCGGGTCCGACGCGCGACATCGGCGCGGATCTGGTCGATCATCCGCCGGGACGCGACCCGGGTCAGCCACCCGATCGGCTCGTCCGGGATGCCATCGCCCGGCCACTGCTCCGCGGCGGCGACGAGGGCGAGCTGCACCGCATCCTCACAGTCGGCGAAATTGTCATAGCGGCGCAACAGCGCCGCGAGGACGTATGGCGCGGCGTGGCGCCATACGTCCTCGAAGTCCGTGCCCGGCATCTCGGGCTCAGGCGTCCTCTGCGCCACCGCTCATCACCGGGCGCAGCTCGACCGTCTCACCGGGACCGCTGAAGAAGTTGGCGATCTGCTCCGCGCGCTCCTGCGACTCCACGTCGATGAGGAAGAAGCCCGCGAAATGCTCCTTGCCCTCGGCATACGGCCCGTCGGCCACGACCCGCTCACCGTCTTTGTAGCGGAACAGCCGCGAGGTCGCGGGCGAGCCGAGCGCTTCGCCGGTGACGAACTCGCCCCGCTCCATCAACTCGGCGAAGACGTCCTCGAACTCCTTGCTCAGCCGGTCACGTTCGGCTTGCGGCAGCGCCTTGTGCTCGGGTAGGTAGTCGGCGGTCGGGTGGCCCCAGGGCTGCGGGTTGGAGTGGATGAGAATGACGTATTTCATGGTTGCTCCTTGACTCTGTGCGGAAGCACCGGTTGCTTCCACCATCCAAGTCGAAGCCGTCGCGACGTTCTCGACATGCAGCCGGCTGATCGGTGGAATTCGCGATTCTCCGCCTGCGGTTGACAAACCAATAGTTCAGGACGAACTATCAGGCGGGTGCGCTCCGTGCCGGCTCAACTGCTGATCGTCGCCCTCGTCCTGGTGTGCGGCGTGGCGTGCTCCAGCGATGACGGGTCGTCGCGGGCAGGATCGGGCTCCGCGTCAGGAACGTCCGCGGTGAAGTCGGGCCCGGTGGCATACCGACCGCAGCAGTTCCACGGCTCGCCGAAGGCGTTCTACACCCCGCCCGACCCGCTCCCGAAGGTGCCGCACGGCACGTTGCTGCGTTATGAGCGTTCGCCGATGAAGGCACCTGGCGGAACGGTGTGGAAGGTCATGTACGCCAGCACCGCGCTGACCGGCAAACGGATCGCGGTCACCGGCCTGGTGATCGTTCCGAACGGGCAGCCGCCGACGCAGGGCTGGAAGCTGGTGTCCGTCGCACACGGGACGACCGGGATCGCCGACGACTGCGCGCCGTCGAGCGCTGATCTCCCGCGACCGGCCGGTCAACGACTTCCCTACACGGTGCGGATGGCGCACACCGACCTGGAGAAGCTGCCGCGGGCCGGCTACCTGAAGGCCGGTTACGTGCTCGCGATGACCGATTACGAAGGGCTCGGCACACCCGGCGTGCACCCCTACCTGGTGGGCGCGAGCGAGGGACGTTCCGTGCTCGACGCGGCCCGAGCCGCACGTCAGTTGCCCCACACCCCGGTGTCGAAAACCTTTGCTATTTGGGGATATTCACAAGGCGGTCACGCGGCCGCATGGGCCAACGACTTGGCCGCGAAATGGACGCCGGACCTGCACCTGGTGGGCACCGTCGCTGGTGGCCCGGTCAGCGAGATGAACCTCGTCGCCAACACGCTCGCCACGACGAAGATGGAGCCGAGCCTGCTGTTCATGATCGTCGCGGGGTATGCCGCGGCATACCCGCAGCTGCATCCGTCCGACATGCTCACGCCGGCCGGCATACGGGTGATGAAGCGGTTTGAGCGCAGTTGCAACGCATTCCGGACAGCCGCGAAGGGCAAGCCGCTGTCGACCCTCGTCAAGCCGGGATTCACCAAGAACACCGCCTGGCAGAAGCTGCTGGGAGAGAACAACCCCGCGCAGTACGGCTCACGCGCTCCGAAGTCCCCGCTGCTGATCCTGCACAGCAACGACGACGAAGTCGTCCCGGCATTCCTCAGCAAGACGATGTTCGACCGGATGTGCACCATCGGCTGGACCGTCGAGCGGCGGGTCTACCACAACGGCAAGGGTCACGTTGCCGAGGTGGCCAACGCGATGAGCGACGGGCTCCCCTGGATCAATGCTCGTATGGCGGGCACGAAGCCCGTCTCCACCTGCGCCAAGTCCGCGAAACACACTGACTGACAGGCGATCTCACGCCTCGGTGTTGATCTCCGGCCGATTGCTCAATGCCGACGCCGCAGCCTCGTCCGCGATCACGAGCACGTCCGGGTGACGCTGCAACCACGAGGCCGGGCAGTCCGCGCTCGGCGCCTGCTCCATCGCGTGGGCGAGCGCAGCGGCCTTGCGCTCCCCGGACGCCAGCAGCAGGATGCGCCGCGCCTCCAGAATGGTCCCGATGCCCTGGGTCAGCGCCTCGCGCGGCACGTCGTCGATCGAGTCGAAGAACCTGGCGTTGTCCCGCCGCGTGCGGTCGGCCAGCTTGACGGCGCGGGTGCGCGAATCCGCCTGGGATCCGGGCTCATTGAAACCGATGTGCCCGTTGGAGCCGATGCCGAGGATCTGCAGGTCGACGCCGCCGTTGTCGCGCAACTGCTGCTCGAAGCTGGCGGCCGCAGCCACCAGGTCGTGCGCTTCCGCGCGCGGCACACCCACCTGCCCCGCCGGTATGCCGAGCGGCTTCGCGATCTGCTCCAGCACGAACGTCGTGTAGCTCGCCGGGTGATCGGCGGGCAGCCCGACATATTCGTCGAGCGCGGCCAGCCGGAGCGTGCTCAACCGACCCTCGCTGCGCTTGGTCAGCTCGCGGTAGGTGGTCGCCGGTGTCCCGCCGGTCGCGACGCCGAGGACCTGCAACTCGCGGTCGGCATACGTCTGCAGGATCCGCTCGGCAGCGGCGCGACCCAGCGCCGCGTTGTCGGCGACGACCTCGATCTGCATGTGGGGGCCCTTCTCGTGCGTGTAATAGAGTTTCATTCTATCCGCAGCGTTATGAAACACCATTGCGCGGCGGATCCGTGACCATCCAGCGTGCCGGAGGCGACGATGCGCGACGAGTCAGTGGCGCCGAGCGTCGACGTGTTGCGGCTGGTCGCCGCCCGGCGGGAGGACCTGACACCGGCCCTGCAACGCATCGCCGACGCCATCATCGCCGCGCCCGACGACGTGACCCACATGTCGACGGCCGCTCTCGCGCAGCGTGCCGAGACCTCCGACGCCGCGGTGTCGCGCTTCTGCCGCAGCCTCGACATCGCCAGCTTTCCCGAGCTCCGGTCGCTCATCGCGGTCGCGCTCGCACAGGGCCGCCGCCCGGCATCGATCTCACTGGCCGACGTGCAGCGCAGCAGCGACCTCGGCACGATCGCCCGAGCGGTCCGCAACGCGCACGTCGATGCTGTCGACCTGACCTTCGCACGGCTGGACACCGACGTGGCGACGCTCGCGATCGACGCGATCGCGACAGCACGCCAGGTTCTCTGCTTCGGCGTCGGTGCCGCGGCCGGTGTGGTCGTGGACCTCAACCTCAAACTCGAGTTGGCCGGAGTCCCCGTCACGGCCACGAGCGACGTCCACCATGCACTGTCGATCGCGGCACGGTCCGGCGCTGACACCGTCGCCGTCGTCGTCAGCCAGTCCGGCGCCACTCGCGAGTGCGTGGAGGTCGCCCAGGCCGGCATCGCCGCAGGCGTGACGGTCCTGGCGATCACCGCCGACACCGGCTCGGCGCTGGGCCGGACGGCAACACTGGTGCTGCGTCCCGTCGCGCACGAGCCCAGCGTCCGGTCCGGCGGCACCGCCTCCCGCATCGGCCAGCTGTATGTCGTGGACCTGCTCTACCTCGGGCTGCTCGCACGCGCTCCGCACGACGAGTCGGTGGCAGCCGACCGGATGCGTCACGCGGTCCGTCCGCACCGGCTCTCCGGCGACAGGTGACCGCACTACGCTGAAAATGCGTGCGATGCCGCAACGACGTGACGCCGCACAGCCGACGACAAGGAGTTGAGCGGATGAAGATCGGAGTCCCCACAGAGGTCAAGTCGGGCGAGCACCGGGTGGGCATCAGCCCGGTCGGTGTCCACGAGCTCGTCGGCAACGGGCACGAGGTGCTGTTGCAGCGCGGCGCCGGCGAGGGCAGCTCGATCGCCGACGAGCGGTATGTCGCCGAAGGTGCGACCCTCGTCGACGACCCGGACGATGTGTGGGGCGACGCCGACATCGTGCTGAAGGTGAAGGAGCCGGTTGCCGAGGAATATCACCGGCTGCGCGACGACCTCACCCTCTTCACCTACCTACACCTTGCCGCGGACGAGTCCCTCACCCGCGAGTTGCTGGACCGCAAGGTCACCGGAATCGCTTACGAGACAGTGCAATTCCCGTCCGGCATGCTGCCATTGCTCTATCCGATGAGCGAGGTTGCCGGCTGCCTGGCACCCCAGGTCGGCGCGCACGCACTACTGAAGGAGCAGGGCGGTTCTGGTGTGCTGATGGGCGGCGTCGGTGGTGTCTCCAGCGCGAAGGTCGTCGTGCTCGGCGCCGGTGTGACCGGCCAGAACGCCGCCAACATCGCCCTGGGCATGGGTGCCGACGTCACAGTGTTGGACACCGACCTGGAGAAGCTGCGAATGACGTTCTGGCGCTATGACAACCGGGTGCGGCAGATCGCCAGCTCGGCGCTGGCCGTGCGTGAGCAGGTGCTCGCCGCAGACCTGGTCATCGGCTCGGTGCTGATCGCGGGCGCTCGGGCGCCGAAGCTCGTCACGAACGACATGGTCGCCGAGATGAAACCCGGGTCGGTCCTGGTCGACATCGCCGTCGACCAGGGCGGCTGCTTCGAGGACACCCACCCAACGACACACGCCGACCCGACCTTCCAGGTGCACGGCAGCACGTTCTACTGCGTCGCGAACATGCCCGGTGCGGTCCCCAACACCTCCACCTGGGCGCTCACCAACGCCACCCTCCCGTATGTCGTCAACCTCGCGAACCACGGCTGGCGCGACGCGTTGCGTGCCGACCCGGCCTTCGCGCGTGGCCTCAACACCCACGCCGGTGACATCGTGTGCAAGCCGGTGGCTGAGGCTCACGGCCTCGAATCCGTCGACGTGGCAAGCGTGTTGGGCTGATTTCTGGGTCCAGGTCAGCTCCGGCGTCGCGCCAGCAGGGTCGAGTCGTCGATGTCGAAAGTGTCACCGTCGCGGGTGACGGTGCGCGGGCGCTGCTCGACCACGATCGCCTCGAAATCGTCCGGCAGCCCGGGCAGCAGGTCGCGCGCCAGGAACATCGACTTGCGTTTGGCCTCCGTCAGCTCGGCGAAATGCGCCGCCGGTGAGTGCCCCACGACCAGCAGGTGCCCACCCGGCGCGACGGCGGTCGCGAAGGCGGTGACCGCGTCCGTCATACGGCCGTCGGGCAGGTGCAGGAAGTGTGAGGTGACCAGGTCGTAGGAGCGGCCCGCCGCGTCGAACTCGCGGGCGTCGACCTGCCACCAGTCGGTGCGATCGGCGACTCCGGCCGCCTCGGCGTGCTGCGCCGCGCGGGCCAGGCCGTTGGCGGAGAAGTCCGCGCCGGTGACCTGCCAGCCCTGCTGCGCCAGCCAGATGACGTCCCCGCCCTCACCGCAACCGACGTCGAGCGCGGTCCCGGGCGTCAGCCGCCCGGCTTCGGCCACCAATTGCGGGTTGGCATCGCCGCTCCAGACCGAGTCGGTCCCGGCATACCGCTCCTGCCAGCTCGCCGCCTCGAAGTAGTCCGGCTCCTCACCCGAGCCGTGCGTGCTGCGCGGCGGTCGTTGAGCGGGTGGGATCGACCGCGAGATGTCATGGGAGTGCTTGTCGGAGTGCATGGGTCGAGCATGACAAGCCGTCGGCGGACCGGCAAACGGGTTTGCCGAATCAGCAAACGGTGGTCAGGGCGTGGCTGCGGCCTGCTTCTCCAGCTCGGTCGCGCGCGGCCGGTGCGGATTGCGGAAGAACGCCACGGCGGCCACCGCGACGATCGCGAGCGCGGCCGGCAGGTAGAGCGACTCACCCATGGCGCGGGAGAACCCGTCGGCGACGACGGCCGGCAGGTGCACGGCCGCGCCACCGGAGCCCTCGGTCGCCGAGTAGGAACCGGCCGACGCGCCCAGGTGGGCGTGCAGTCGTGACTCCATCACGGCTGCGATAGCCGCGCTGCCGATGACGGCGCCGACCTGGCGGGTCATGTTGTAGACGCCGGCTCCGGCGCCCGCCCGTTGCGGGGGCAGCGTGCGGGTCGCCGTCACCGACAACGGCGACCACATGAACGCGTTGGCCAGGCCGAGCAGCGCCAGCGGCAGCAGCAGCTGCCAGGTCGCGGCACCCGGCGTGAGGACAGCGCCCAGCCAGAAGAGCGAAACCGTCAGGCACACCAGCCCGAAACCGCCGATCAACGACGGGTGGTAGCGGTCGACCAGCTGGCCGACGAACGGCGCACCGATGACGTTGACCACCGCCATCGGCACGAAGAGCAACCCGGCCTGGGTCGGCGACAGCTCACGCACGACCTGTGCGTAGAGCATCATCGGCAGTGCGAACGCGGTGATCACGAAGCCGACGATGCTGATCGCGATGTTGGCCAGGCTGAAGTTGCGGTCCTTGAAAAGGACGAGCGGCACCAGCGGATCGGACGTCGTGCGCGACTGCCACCACAGGAAGATCGCCATCAACACCAGCCCGACCGCGATCAGCAACGGCACCGAAACGAAGCTCCACATGGTGCCCCAGTCATAGGACTCGCCCTCCTGGATGCCGAAGACCAGGCAGAACAACCCGACACCGCTGAGCGCGACGCCGACCCAGTCGAAGCTGTGCGAGTGCACCGGCAGCGACGGCACCAGCCACCAGGCGAGTGCGAAGCCGATGACACCGACCGGCACGTTGACGTAGAAGATCCACTCCCAGCCCCAGCTGGTGGTGATCACACCGCCCAGGACCGGCCCGACGAGGGTCGCCACGCCGGCGACGGCGCCCCACAGGCTCATCGCCTGCCCGCGCCGCTCACCCGGGAACGTGCGGGTGATGACCGCCATCGTCTGCGGTGTCATCAGCGCAGCACCCAGGCCCTGTGTGACGCGCGCCGCGATCAGCATCCCGATGCTGTCCGTCAGGCCGCACCACAGTGAGGACACGGTGAAGATCGCGAGCCCGATCAGGTAGAGCCGGCGCGGCCCGAACCGGTCGCCGAGCCGTCCGGCGACCAGCAGCGGCACGGCATACGCGAGCAGGTAGGCGCTGACCACCCAGACCGCGTTGTTGATGTTGGTGTGCAGGCCCTCCTGGAGTGCGGGTATGGCGACCGACACGATGGTCGAGTCGACCAGGATCATGAAGAAGCCGATGCACAGCGCGATCAGCGCACGCCACGGGTTGACCTGCTGCGACTCCAAGAGGGACGTCCTTCTAACTGGGGTGTGGTCCTGGGGGTGACGAGAGCGAGCTCCACTCTAGGGCGCGGATCTGACAGCGGAACGCCCTCCCGGTCGGTGACCGGAAAGGCGTTCAGCGGTGGTGGGTCGGTGGTGGGTCAGGCGCCGGAGGGCGGGTTCTGACCGGGGTCGATCGGCGGCTGCTGGTCGCCGGTCACCGGGTCGGTTGCCGAGTTGTCGGTCGCCGGCTTGTTGCCGCCCGGGCGCTGCTCGGCGAGCTTGTCGGCACCCTTGAGCGCCGCGTCCTGCACCCCGCTGATCTTGTCGTGATATTTGCCCTGGGTCTTCTCGTCGATCTTCGAGCCCAGTTTGCCGAGCATGCCGGCGAACTTGTCCTTGTTGTCGTGCGCCAACTGCCCCGCCTTCTCCTTCGCCTGCTGAGCGGCGTCGCCGGCGTTCTTCTTGAAATCATCGGTGTTCGGCACGGTGCAACTCCCTTTGTCGATAGACCTTCAACTATTGAACGCAAACGACCGCATCGCAAGGTCGGTTCCGTGCGCGGCGGGACACATCTGAGTCGGTGCCTCGTCATACAGTCGTGCGGGTGACGTTGATCCTGCATCGTGCCGAGCGCACCGACGCGCTCGCCGACGGCCTGGCGCAGCTGCTGAGCGACCCGCTCGACGACCCCTTCCTGCAGGAGCTGGTCATCGTGCCGACCCGCGGCGTCGAGCGGTGGCTGGCGCAGTCGCTGTCGCACCGGCTCGGTGTCGGATCCCGCGGCGGCGACGGCATCTGCGCGGGCGTGCGGTTCGTCGCCCCGCACTCCCTGGTCGCGCTGCTCACCGGGCGCGAGCGCGACGACCCGTGGCACCCCGATCGGCTGGTGTGGCCGCTGCTGGAGCAGATCGACGCGCACCTGGACGAGCCGTGGAGTCACACGCTGGCGGTGCACCTCGGGCACGGCACCGACGATCCCGACGGGCACAAGGCCGGCCGGCGCTACGCCGTCGCCCGCCGCGTGGCCGGCCTCTTCTCCTCGTATGCCGCCCAACGGCCGACCCTGCTCGCGGACTGGGGTGCGGGTCGGTGGACCGACGGCACCGAGCAGCCGACTCCGGACTCACTCGACTCGAGCGGGTCGGGTGCGTCACCAGCCCCGACACCGATCCCGATCCCGCTACCCACGTTGCTCGACGACGACCTGCTCTGGCAGGCACAGCTGTGGCGCCTGCTGGTCGAGGCGATCGACGAACCGGCGCCGGCGGAGCGCCACGCCCGCACCATCCACCTGCTGCAGGAAGGACTGGACCCTGCCCCGGAAGCCGCACTGCCGCCACGGATCTCGCTCTTCGGCCACACCCGCATGCCGGTGACCGAGCTCGAGCTGCTCGAGGCCCTCGCCATACACCGTGACGTGCACCTGTGGCTGCCGCAGCCGTCGGCGGTGCTGTGGGAGGCGGCCCGCGACATACCGTCCGGAGTCGTGCCGCGCAGCGCCGACGACAGCGCCGAGCTGGTGCACCATCCGTTGCTGGCGTCGCTCGGCCGGGACGCGCGCGAGCTGCAGCGCTGCCTGCCGCCGGCCCGGGACGACACCCCGGCGGCGGAGCCGCAGCCGTCCCCGGCCAGCGTCCTCGGCTGGTTGCAGCACGACATACACCGAAACTTGTTGGTGGCGGGCGAGACTCGGCAGGCACGCCTGGCCGACGACCAGGATCGGTCGATCCAGGTGCACGCCTGCCACGGTGCGGCCCGGCAGGTTGAGGTGCTGCGCGAGGTGCTCACCGGGCTGCTGCAGGACGACCCGACGTTGGAGCCACGCGACATCCTGGTGATGTGCCCCGACATCGAGAGCTACGCACCGCTGGTGCAGGCCGCGTTCGGGCTGGGGGAGCAGTCCGGCGGGACCTCGGTGGGCGGCCACCCGGCGCACTCGTTGCGGGTCAAGCTGGCCGACCGCTCGCTGGCGAGTGTCAACCCGCTCTTCGAAATCGCTTCTGACCTGGTCGATTTCGCGGTCGGCCGCCTGCGGGTCAGCGACCTGCGCACCCTCATCGCCCGCGAGCCGGTGCGTCGCCTCTTCACGCTCGACGACGAGGACCTCGAGCGCATCGCCGAGTGGATCGACGAGGCGGAGATCCGATGGGGCATGGATGCGGAGCACCGGCGTCGCTTCGCGCTGGCCGACATCGACCAGAACACTTGGCGATTCGGGCTCCGGCGGTTGCTGCTCGGTGTTGCCATGACTCCCGCAGGTGGTGCCGCGCTGGACCAGGTGCTGCCGGTCGACGACATCGAGAGCGGCGACATCGACCTGATCGGCCGGTTCGCCGAGCTGGTCGACCGCGTCGACGTCGCGATCGCAGCACTGACCGACGCACACACCGCCGACGACTGGATGACCGCTCTCGGGAACGCGGTGACCAGTCTCAGCGCCACCTCGCGCGAAACCGCCTGGCAGCAAGCACAATTCGACCGCGAGCTGGAGGTCGTGCGGTCCATGTCTGCCGACGGCACCGACCTGCGGGTCAGCGACGTCCGGGAGCTGCTGCGGGCCCGGCTCGAAGGCCGCGCGACCCGTGCCAATTTCCGCACCGGGACGATCACCGTGTGCACCATGATGCCGATGCGGTCGGTCCCGCACCGGGTGATCTGCCTGCTCGGGCTCGACGACGGGACCTTCCCGCGCAGCAACGGCATCGACGGTGACGACGTGCTCGCCCGCAACCCGCTGACCGGCGAGCGCGACCTGCGCAGTGAGGACCGCCAGCTGCTGCTCGACGCGGTGCTTGCCGCGACCGACCAGCTGATCGTGACCTACACCGGTGCCGGCGAGCACACCGGTGCCGTGCGCCCGCCCGCCGCGCCGTTGGGTGAGCTGATCGACGCAGCGCGCCGGTGCGCGACCTGGCCGGACGGGCACGACGTCGTGACCCGGCACCCGCTGCAGCCCTTCGACACCCGCAATCTGATGCCCGGATCGCTCGGCACGCCCGGACCGTTCAGCTTCGACCGCACCGCGCTGGTCGGCGCGCGGGCGGCTCGCCAGCAGCAGCCCCGGGAGCAGCGACTGCTCGCCGCTCCGCTGCCTGCGCTGCCCGCCGACGACCTCAACTTCGCCGACCTGGCGCACTTCTTCGCAGACCCCGCAGCGCATTTCGTGCGTCGACGGCTCGAGGTCGCACTGCCCTTCGAGGAGCAGGAGTCCGGCGACGGCATGCCGATCTCGTTGGACGGGCTGCAGTCCTGGGCGATCGGCGACCGGGCCCTGCAGGAGTCGCTGGTCGGCACGGCGCCGGGCGACATCGCCCGGATGGAGCGGCTGCGGGGCGGCATACCTCCCGGAGCGCTGGGTGCCCACGTGTTGCAGCGGGCGATCGAGGGCGTGACGGCGTTGCGCGAGCCGGTCGTGCCGCTGCTGGTCCGTGACACGACGAGCATCGACCTGGACGTGCGGCTGCCCGACGGGCGGCGGGTGACCGGCACGATCGGTGACCTGCGCGACGACGTGCACCTGACGATCACCTACTCCACGCTGCGTGCCAAGCAGCGTCTGCAGTCCTGGCTGGTGCTGCTCGCGCTCGCGGCCGGTGCGCCCGACCGGCCGTGGCAGGCGGCCGTTGCGGGCTGGCTGCGCGGCGGTGCCAAGCGGCAGGCCGGCTACTACCTCGCCGGCGGGCTCGACCAGGAGACCGCGACCCGGCATCTCGCCGAGCTCATCGACGTCTACGACCGCGGGATGCGCGACACGATCCCGTTGCCGCTGGAGACGTCCTTCGCCTATGCCGACAAGCTGTCCCAGCGCTCCGGCAGTGAGCGCTTCGCCGCTCAGTGGGCCGAACGCAAGTGGGAGAGCAGCGGATTCGGCGATCAACGGTTCCCCGGTGACGCCGAGAAGCCGGCGCAGCAATTGCTGTATGGCGGGACGATCCCCTTCGACGACCTGCTCGCCGAGCGTCCGGTCGATGACGAGTCATGGAATGCCGCGACCTCCCGGCTCGGCCAATACGCGCTGCGCGTGTGGGGTCCGCTGCTGCAACACCAGGGGGCGCACACGTGACCAGCCCACGAAGTTCCGGGCCGAGTTCTCTGCCGGCCGGTGCTCAGTCCGAGGAGCCCTTCGACATACACGGGCCACTGCCGACCGGCACGACCGTGCTCGAGGCGAGCGCCGGCACCGGCAAGACGTGGACCATCGCCGCGTTGGTGACGCGCTATGTCGCCGAAGGCGTGCACACGCTCGACGAGTTGCTGGTCGTCACCTTCGGCCGCGCCGCGTCCCGGGAGTTGCGGGAGCGGGTGCGCGAGCAGTTGGTTGCTGCGGCGGAGGCGCTGGTCGACGCCGACGCCATACGCGCTGACGGATCCACCGAAGAACCCACCGACAAGCCGGCCGATCCGCTGCTGGTGACGCTGGTCGACGTCGACCCGACCGAGCGGGCGCACCGGGCGCGGCGGGTGCGTGACGCGCTGGCGGCGTTCGACGAGGCGACGATCGCCACGATCCACCAGTTCTGCCACCAGGTCCTGCGCGGACTCGGCATCGCGGGCGACACCGACGCCGGTGCGACGTTGGTCGACGACGTCGACGATCTGCTGATGGAGGTGGTCGACGACCTCTACCTGCGCGGTTTCGCGCGGCAGCAGAGCAGCCCGGAGTTCGACCTGGCCGAGGCCCGCAGGATCGCCCGGGTGGTTGCCGCCGATCCGAGTGCGCAGCTGGTGCCGACCCAGCCGGCGGCCGGGTCGGCTGAGGCCCGCCGGGTCGGTTTCGCGCGGGCGGTGCGCGACGAGCTCGCTCGGCGCAAGCGACGCCTGGGCATCCTGACCTATGACGACCTCCTGTCGCAGGTCGCCGACGCGCTCCGCGACTCCGGTGGCCCGGCGCGCGACCGGTTGCGCCGGCAGTGGAAGGTCGTGCTGATCGACGAATTCCAGGACACCGACCCGGTGCAGTGGGAGGTGTTCGACCGGGCGTTCCGCGACCACGCGACGATGGTGCTGATCGGTGACCCGAAGCAGGCGATCTATGCCTTCCGCGGCGGCGACGTCACGACCTACCTGCAGGCGGCGCGCACGGCCGGGGTGCGCCGCACACTCGACACCAACTGGCGGTCCGACGCCCCACTGGTCGAGAGCATCGGCCGGTTCCTCACCGGCGCCGCGCTCGGCGACCCGGCGATTCTGGTGCATCCGGTGACCGCGCATCACCAGGTGAGCCGGCTGGCCGGCGCACCGGAGCCGGCGCCGTTCCGACTGCGGCTGCTCGAGACCGATCAGGTCCGTCGGTCGCAGGTGCTCAAGGACGACGCTATCCGCGCGGCCGGCTTCCGCGAGCGTGCCGCGCAGGATGCAGCGCACGACATCGCGCGACTGCTGAGTTCCGGTGCGACCTATGACGATTCGCGCAGCGTACGGCCGGTCGAGCCGAGTGACATCGCGGTGCTGGCTTCCCGCAACGACCATCTGGTGCTGATGCAGCAGCGGCTGCGCGAGCTCGGGATTCCGGCCGTGCTCAGCGGTGCCGGCAGCGTCTTCCGCACGCAGGCTGCGCAGTCGTGGCGGATCCTGCTGGAGGCGATGGATCAGCCGCATCGAGCCGCCCGCGTGCGTGCCGCGGCCCTCACGCCGTTCCTGGGGGTCACGGCCGCGGAGCTCGACGCGGACAGTGAGGCGATGACCGAGCAGGTCACCGACCGACTGCGCTGGTTTGCCTCCGTTTATGAACACCGTGGCATCTCAGCGGTTTTCGAGACCTGCAACATCGCGGGCTTGCCGGCACGGGTGCTCGCCGAGGTGGGCGGCGAGCGGGAGCTGACCGACCTGCGGCACATCGCGGAGGCGCTGCACGCGGTGTCGATGCAACGCACGAGCGGCATACCAGCGCTGTTGGCGTGGTTGCAGGAGCAGGCCGAGCAGGACCGCCCCGCGTCCGGTGACGCCAGAGCACGACGCCTCGACAGCGACGCGGATGCCGTGCAACTGCTGACGATTCACGGCAGCAAGGGCCTCGAATTTCCGGTCGTCTACCTACCGTTCGTCGCCGACCGGTGGATCCGCGACGACGCGGTGATCAACCCGCTCTTCCACCAGCCGGGTGACCCGCCCCGTCGGTCGATCTACATCGGCCAGGCCGACGACGAGACCAGCAGGCTCGCCCGGGCCGAGGACGCGGGGGAGTCGCTGCGGTTGCTGTATGTCGCGCTCACGCGGGCCAAGTCCCAGGTCGTCGTGTGGTGGGGGCCGTCCAACAGCGCACCGCCCTCGGCGCTGCATCGGACCCTGATCGACCGCGACCCGGCGGCGCCCTCCGCGGACGGGGCGATCGCCGACGTCCGCCCGAGACGCAGTGAGCAGGAGTCGATCGCGTTGCTCCAACGCTGGTCGGACGCAGGCGGTCCGCAGTGGGAGCGCGTCACCAAGGAAGGTTCGGCACCGCTCCGATCCGACGCGACCGCAAGCGATCTCGCTGTTCGTGAGTTCACCAGAGTCATCGACGAGGACTGGCGTCGCACGTCCTACTCCGCGCTGAGTCGCGTGCTGGAGACGATGCCGACCGCCGATGGCGTGACCAGTGAGGCCGATGCCGACATCAAGGACGACGAGACCATCGTTGACCGCGACGCAAGCTGGCCCCGTAGCCGGGGGAGCGAAGCGGTGCAAGGTGGTCGAGTGCCGGAGGAACAACACGAGACGACGACCGACCCGGCGAACCAAGGTGGTCGAGTGCCGGGGGAGCGAAGCGGAGGAGGTGTATCGAGACCAAGCGCCCTCGACCGCGAGTCGCCCATGGGATCGCTGCCCGTCGGTGCAACCTTCGGATCGCTGGTCCACGCAGTGCTCGAGACCGCCGATCCGACAGCGCGTGACCTGGCAGCCGAGCTGACCCGTCGTGTCCGTGAGCAGCTGGTCCGCTGGCCGGTCGATATCGACGTCGCACAGCTCGTCGACGCTCTCGTCGCGGTCTACGACACACCGCTCGGCCCGCTCGCCGACGACGTCACGTTGCGGGCAGTGGGCCGGAACAAGCTGGCAGAGCTGGAGTTCGAGCTGCCACTCGGCGGACCGGACAGGCCGGAACGCGTGCACCTGGGTCAGATCGCCGCCATACTCCGGCGACACCTGCCCGACGGTGACCCGCTGCTGCCCTACGCGGACCTGCTCGACAACGAGCTGCTCGGTGGGCAGGTGCTGCGGGGCTACCTCACCGGCTCGATCGACCTGGTCTTCCGGGTCGGTGAGCGTTATCTGGTCGCCGACTACAAGACAAACTGGCTCGGGCCGGCCGACGAGCCGCTGCTGCTCGGCGCCTACGGGCCCGAGCCGCTCGCGGCGGCGATGGGCCACTCCGACTACCCGCTGCAGGCGCTGCTGTATGCCGCCACCCTGCACCGCTACCTGCGCTGGCGGTTGCCCGACTACGACCCGGATCGGCATCTGGGCGGAGTTCTCTACCTCTACCTGCGCGGCATGGCGGGGTCGGAAACCCCTGTGCTGGAAGGCAATCCGACCGGTGTCTTCTCCTGGAGGCCGCCGACGGCGCTGGTCCTGGAGCTCTCCGATCTGCTCGACGGCGAAGGCGGTGTGTGATGACGGTCAGTGACGCGCGCCTGGTGCAACGCGCCGACGGTGTGCTGGCGGAGGCCAACCGCGCCGGCATCCTCGAGCCTGCCGACGTGCACGTCGCCACGCAGCTGAGCAGCATTGCGGGAGAGGATGATTCGTCGGTCGTGCTGGCGCTTGCACTCGCCGTCCGAGCGGTCCGGCTCGGGTCGATCTGTGTCGACCTGCGCGAGTCCCTGGACCCGGCGGCGCTCATCGACACCAGCGCCGAGACGGAGGTGGCCGAGGACTCCGGTGGACAAATTGGTCAAGCGCCGGAGGGCGAGCAAGGTGGTCGAGTGCCGGAGGAGCGCAGCGGGGGAGGTGTATCGAGACCGGATGAACTGCGGGACAACTCGCACTTGACCTCGGCGTGGCCCACCGACGCCGACGAGTGGCTGCGCGCCATACAAGACAGTGCACTGCTCGGATCCGGCGTGTTGCGAGTCGAATTCGGATTGGTCTACCTCGACCGCTATCACCGTGAGGAGCTCCGTGTCGCGGAGATCCTGCGCGCCCGGGCGACTCAGGAGTCACCCGCGGTCGACGACGCGATCCTGCAGGCAGGGCTCGACCGACTCTTCGAGGGGGAGGCCTACGCCGAGCAGCGTGCTGCTGCCGACGCCGCCGCCCGGCAGTGGACGACGGTGCTGACCGGTGGTCCGGGCACGGGCAAGACCACGACGGTCGCCCGGCTGCTCGTGCTGCTGACCGAGCAATGGGAGGCAGCCGGGCAGACCCGTCCGCTGCGGATCGCCCTCGCAGCACCCACCGGGAAGGCAGCGGCACGGCTGAAGGAGTCGGTGACTCAGGCGGCTGCTCAGCTCCTGCCGGCGGACGCCGCCCGGATCCAGGGACTCGACGCGATGACGGTGCATCGGCTGCTCGGCTGGAATCCCCGCGGCAGCAACAGGATTCGTTTCAACGAGAGCAACCGCCTTCCGCACGACGTGATCGTGGTCGACGAGACCTCGATGGTTGCCCTGACGATGATGTCGCGCCTGTTGCGGGCGACGAGGTCGACCAGCCGGCTGGTGCTGGTGGGCGACGCCGACCAGCTCGCCTCCGTCGATGCGGGTGCGGTGATGGCCGACTTGGTCGACGGCTACCAACAGCTCGCACCGGACACGGTGTGCCGGTTGCGGACCTCCCACCGCTTCGATGCCGCGATCGGTTCGCTCGCTGCGGCGGTCCGCGAGGGTGACGCCGATCGAGTCGTCGAGTTGCTCCGTGAGGGGACCGAAGCGGGCGGCGCCGTCCGCTGGGTCACGGACGACGACCCGAGCGTCGCGTTGCGCGGGGAGATGCTGGCACACGCGCTCCGCTTGCGTGAGCGTGCTGTTGCGGGCGACCCGGCTGGCGCGCTCACCGTCCTCGGCGAGAGCCGATTGCTGTGTGCGCAACGGACCGGGCCGCGTGGCGTGCGCTGGTGGAACCACCTGGTCGACGAGTGGCTGTCCGAGGCGACCGGGGACCCGCTCTGGGAGCCGATGTATGTCGGCCGACCGCTCCTGGTCACGCGCAACGACTATGCACTGGGCGTGCACAACGGTGACAGTGGCGTCGTCATCGGCGGTGACGGCCCGGTGACGGCCCAGATCGGCACCGCCGCCGGACCCGTGCCGATCGCAGCCAGTCGGCTCTCGGACGTCGACACGATGCACGCGATGACGATCCACAAGAGTCAAGGCAGCGAAGCCGGCAGCATCACCGTCCTGCTGCCGCAAGAGGAATCCCCTTTGTTGACAAGGGAGTTGCTCTACACCGCGATCACCCGAGCACAACGGGCTGTCACGGTCGTCGGCAGCGAGGAGACCGTCCGAGCCGCCGTGACGGCTCAGATCCGCCGCGCGACCGGCCTGCGCCGGCGCCTCGCGCAGAAGTAGCGGCCCGAGCTCTTGAGCTGAACGAGACCGTCCCCTTGGTGGCCGAGCTTGTCGAGGTCACAAGCTGGGGCGGCGGTGCACTTCTTCGGAGCGGTCCATTTTCGCCAGTGACGGCTTCCTCGCCGAGTGACGGTTGTATGACGCCGTCAGTCGACGAACTCGCCGTCACTCGGCGTCGAGACGGCCGAGCTTGTCGAGGTCACGACTGGTTTCGACAGGCTCAACCAGCTCTCGCCCGACAGGTCGACGGCATTCGCCACCTTTGTGGCGCGTCAGTCCGTGATCGTGTCGGTCGCTTGCGACCACCTACAGCGCCAGTCGCCCTCGCCGCTGCGCACGTACGTGTCGAGGTGCCAACATTCGAGGTGGCCACCACCATGCGGGGTGATCAGGTCGATGATCGAGCGGTATCTGACCACCGCGAGGTTGCTGTCAGCAAGAACCTCGATCGGAGTCACTGGCTCGAATCTCGAGTAGCTGACCGACCCGTCGCACAGGCCGCCGACGTAGGTCGATCTGTCCCACACCGTGCCGCCGGGACTACACAGCACGAAGTCCGGAGCATGCAGTGACCACAACGCCGCTTCATCCGCAGTGATGATCGCCCGCAAGCGTTCGCGTTCGACAGCTTCCACGTCGTCGAGCTGATTCGTCATTGGTGAAGGCTACGTTCGGGTGGCTCTTCCGATGGGAGCCGCCGGACTCCCGACCAGGGACGGCCAGATTCAGTCGCTGAGCAGACCCAACTCGCGAGCACGGGCGACCGCAGCTGTCCGGGACTCGACACCGAGCTTCTCGAAGACGTGCACCAAGTGCGTCTTCACGGTCGCCTCGCTGAGGAAGAGGTGCTTCGCAACCTCCCGGTTGGACCGGCCCTGCGCCACCTGACTCAACACCTCGAGCTCGCGGCCGCTCAGCGTAGGCCGCGGACTGCGCAACCGCGCGAGCAGTCGATCGGCCACCACGGGGGCGAGCACCGTCTCGCCCCGAGCCGCGCGATGCACGGCATCGACCAGGTCGTCCGGCGGCGCATCCTTCAGCAGATAGCCCGACGCACCGGCCTCGACGGCGCGCAAGATGTCGCGATCGGTGTCGTATGTCGTCAGGATCAACACCCGCGGCGCGCCCTCCGCGGCCAGAACCCGCTCGGTCGCCGCAACCCCGTCCATGCCGGCACCCATCTGCAGGTCCATCAGGACGACGTCGACGGCATACTCACTCGCCAACCGGACGGCATCCTCACCCGTGGCGCCCTCGGCGACCACATCGATCCCTGCTGTTTCCAACAGCATTCGCAACCCGGTGCGGACGACCGGGTGATCGTCGACGAGCAGCACTCTGGTGCTCGCGGTGGTCACTGCGCACCTCCGGACGGCACCTCGACGTGCACGCTGGTGCCTTCGCCGAGCGTCGACTCCACCGAGGCATGACCGCCGGCGTCCCGGGCCCGCTCGTCGATGGCGCGCAACCCGAATCCACCTGCGGCGCTGGGGACGATCTCGGCGGCGGTGTCGAAGCCGACGCCGTCGTCGGTGACGTCGAGGGTGATGGTGTCGCCGAAACCGAGGGCGATGACAGCGCGGGTGGCGCGCGCATGCTGCCGGACATTGGACAAGGCACCCTGCGCGATCCGCAGCAGCGCTGCCTCGATCGTCGTCGGCAGCGATCGCTCGTCGCCGTCGATGACCAGCTTCGCGTCGAGGTTGCCGCCCTGCCGGTCGACCAGGCGCTGCAGCGCGGCCGACAGCGGAGACCGCTCGAGGTCGGTGGGCGTGAGCGCGTGGACCACGGTGCGCGCATCGTCCAGGCCGGTGGCCGCGGACTCCTCGATCTGGCGCAGCACCGCGACCAGCCGCTCGGCGTCCGGCTCACCGGCCAGCCCGGCACGCGACAGCAACAGGATGCTGGAGAAG
This sequence comes from Flexivirga sp. B27, assembly GCF_052905685.1. Taxonomy (NCBI): domain Bacteria; kingdom Bacillati; phylum Actinomycetota; class Actinomycetes; order Micrococcales; family Dermacoccaceae; genus Flexivirga; species Flexivirga sp. B27. The sequence continues at coordinate 46,710 of NZ_JBPYUM010000003.1, forward strand.
CCTTGGGCGACGGTGTCGTGCACGTCGCGGGCCAGCCGCGCTCGCTCGGCGAGGACACCCGACTCGCGCTGCGCACCCGCCAGTGCATCGTGCGTCGCGACCAGATCCCCTTGTGCGGCAACGAGCTCCGCGTTCAGCACGCGACGGCGTTCGTTCTCCCGGCGCAGCCCGGAATAGATCCAGGAGATGCCGATCGCGACCAGCGCGCCGAGGATCGGGCCGAGGATCGAGGGCACCGTCGCGGTGTCCGGCCGGTGCAGTTGGGTGAAGATCACCAGGGCCGTGCCGACCACGATCGCGGAGAGGCCGGCCCACCGGGGCATCAGGTGCAGACCGAGGAAGAACAGCGCGAAGACGACCCAGATCAGGTCGGCGCTGGCCAGCAGCAGCGCCGCCCAGCCGAGGAAGAGCACGACATACCAGAGCCGACCCGCCACCGACCGGTGATCACCGACCAGACCGGGCGTGAGCGCCAGCCCGAGGAGATACCAGGCGAAGAGCGCCAGGCACCCGGACAACAGCCAGAAGGGATGATCCGACTCCTGAAAACCGCGGATCGTGCCGATCGCCAGCAGCACCACGAACAGCCCGTGCATGGCCAGCTGCAGGGTGCGGATCACCGGTGCGCCGGACGACGGGGCATGGTCTTCGAGCATCACAGCCGACGCTATGGGATCAGGCGCCTGTATGTCGCCCTCCGGGTATCCATCGATCGGTTGACCCGCGGCTCCATCGAAGTGGCATTCCGCGTTCCACCCTTCCCTCGATGTGCTGGAGGGGGAATCGCGATGGACTGGATGCACAACGAATCCCGACAGTTACGAAGGAGGAAGCGTGTTCCTGGCAATCAGGGATCTGTGGTGGGCGAAGGGCCGATTCGCGCTGATGGCCGGCGCGATCGCACTGATCACCCTGCTGGTGGTGATGCTCAGCGGACTGACCGAGGGCCTCGGCCGGCAGAGCACGTCCGCCATCACCTCACTGGACGCGGACCAGATCGCCATGGAGCATCCCGCGCCCGGTGAGACGCTGTCGATGTCGACCAGCCGCATCACCAAGACTGCGCTCGACAAGGCCCGCAAGCAGGAAGGCGTCGAGGCCGCCGACCCCATCGGGATCAGCTCGACACGGGTGACGATCGGCGAGACCCCCGCACCGGCAACGGTTTTCGGCGTGGATGTCGACGCGGCAGTGGCACCGGAAGGGCTGAGCGCGCACGACACCGTGATCGGCAGCGACCTGGCGAAGGACCGCTCGGTCGCAGTCGGCGACTCCATCACCGTCAACGGCACCAAGCTGCGGGTTGCACGGATCGTGGACGACGCGTCGTTCAGCCACCTGCCGGTCGTCTGGGTGTCGCGCACCGTATGGAGCAGCACGGGAGGTTCCGCGATGGGCGAAGGCAGTGTGGTCGCTCTGCAGACGACCAAGGGCTTCTCGGCCGAAACCTTTGACTCGGCCACCGGGCTGGTCGCCAAGTCGCGCGCCGACTCACTGTCCGCGATCGGCTCCTACTCCGCCGAGAACGGCTCGCTGACGATGATCCGGGTGCTGCTGATCGCGATCTCCGCGCTGGTGATCGGAGCCTTCTTCACCGTCTGGACGGTGCAGCGGGAGGGCGATCTGGCGGTGCTGAAGGCGATCGGCGCGCGCACTGGATATCTGCTGCGTGACGCGCTCGGCCAGGCCCTGCTGACACTGTTGATCGGCGGCGGGATCGGCACACTGGCCGCATTCGGACTAGGCATGCTGGCTGCCGGACAGGTGCCGGTGGTGATCGAAGTGGGCACGGTGCTCGTTCCGTTCGCGCTGATGGTGCTGGTCGGGTTGCTCGGTGCAACCGCAGCACTGCGACGCGTCGTGACCGTCGATCCGATGACAGCACTGGCAGGTGCGCGATGAGGAAGGAAGAGACCATGCATGCCCTTGAGATCGACCGGGTGACAGTGCGATTCCGTGACGGCGAGGGTTGGACCAATGCACTGACGGATGTCTCACTGGACCTTGCTCCCGGCGAGTTCCTGGCGGTGACCGGCCCGTCGGGATCCGGCAAGTCCACGCTGCTCGCCGTCGCAGGCATGCTGCTCACGCCGACCGAAGGCACCGTGCGGCTGGCGGGACGTGATGTGACCGAGGCCGATGCGAAGACACGAACCGACCTGCGGCGAGGCGGCATCGGCTTCGTCTTCCAGCAGCCTCACTTGCTCGCTTCGCTGACCGCGCTGGAGCAGTTGCTGATGGTGGCTCGACTGGACGGCGACCGCTCGAAGGAGGCCGAGCAGCATGCCAGGGACCTGCTCGCCCAGATCGGCCTCGGCCCGGTGCTGCACAAGCGGCCGTCGCAGCTGTCGGGTGGCCAGCAGCAGCGCGTCGGGATCGCCCGGGCGCTCATGGGTGATCCCAAGCTGCTACTCGTCGACGAGCCGACGTCGGCGCTGGATCACGAGCGCGGCGTCGCGATCATCGACCTGCTCCGGACGCTCACCGAGGAGCGTGGACTCGGCACCCTCGTCGTCACGCACGACCTCGGCACGCTCGGCCCGAACGACGAGGTCGTGCGATTGGTCGACGGGAAGTTGGCGATGCCGGAGGCGGCGCACTGATCGTCGTTACTCGACAAGTTCTGGCCAGGCGGGAGCCGACCGGTCGGCATACGCCTCGGCGAGTATGGCGACCACGGCCTCCCGCGGCAGCGATCCTCGGAAACCCGCGAAGACATCGTTGACCTGCACCGAGCCGTCCGCCGCCTCGGACTCGCCGAGCACCGCGAACGCGTAGTCGCGGCGCGCCCGGCTGGTGCGGATCCGCGCGCCGAGCGATCCGTCCACCTCGAGTTGCGCCCGCAGCCCGAGCGCCACGAGTGCATCGACGAAGTCGCGTGCGACGCCGTCGGCGGCCTCCGACACCGGCAGCACGCATACCTGGATCGGGCTGAGCCACAACGGCATTCGGCCGTCATACCGCTCGAGGAGCGCAGCGGTGACGCGCTCCATCGCACCGACGGTGCCGCGGTGGATCATCACGACCTGCTGCTTGGCGCCGTCCGGGCCGTCGTAGGTCAGGTCGAATCGTTGCGGCTGCACGAAGTCCAACTGCACAGTCGCCATCGACTCCTCATGCCCATTGCCGTCGAGCACCTGCAGGTCGAGCTTGGGGCCGTAGAACGCAGCTTCGCCCTCGGCCTCCACCACCTCCAGCCCGTATGACGCCAGGTCGACTGCAGCACACGCCTGCCGCAGGGCCGAAGTGGCCTCGGCCCACAGCACCGGATCGCCCAAATAGCCCGGACCATCGTCGCGCAGCGACAGGCGCACGTAGTCGACCGGCATACCGAGCACCTGCTGAGCGTGCAGCGCCGACCGCAGCGCGCGCTCGGACTCGTCCGCGACCTGATCGGGCCGGCAGAAGACGTGGGTGTCGTCCAGGTTGATCTGCCGGACACGGGTCAACCCGCTGACGACCCCGGAGCGTTCGGCTCGGAACATCGGCGCGAGTTCGTTGAAACGAAGCGGCAATTCGCGGTATGAGTGCTGCCGCGACGCATAGCTCATCGCGTGATGCGGACAGTTCGCCGGCCGCAGCACCAGCTGGTCCTCGGGCGCCTCGTCGCCCAGCTGCATGGGTGGAAACATGTCGTCCGCGAACTTCGCCCAGTGGCCGGACTTCTCGAAGAGCGCCCGCTTGGCCAGCACCGGAGTGTGCACGCCGACGCAGCCGTCGGCCCGCGCAATGTCTCGCGCCAGTCGCTCCAGCTCGTCGCGGATCACCGACCCGGCCGGCAGCCACAACGGGAGACCGGGTCCGACGAGCGGATCGCCGGCGAAGAGGTCGAGCTCCCGACCGAAATCCCGGTGGTCGTGAGGGGAATTTGCAGCGTTTTCAGGTGAATTCATGACTTCCTCGGTTCGTTGACCCCGAAGTCGCCTGCGGCACGAGAAACGCCCCGGAGAGGACTCCGGGGCGGTGGTGTGCAGGGTGGTTCAGTGCAGCACGACGCGGCCGGAGTGATCCGGCGTCGTCGTCCGCTGCGCGTCATACATGGGACGAGTGTAAGCGGCTCCACCTTCGCAGCGCACCACGTTTGGACGCACCGTCAGGGTTGTGCCGCAGCAGGCCTGTCGTCGTCCAGGTCGCCCATACCGAGAACGAACCGATAGCGGACATCACCGCGTGCCAGGCGTTCGAGTGCCTCGTCGGCCCGTGAGGAGGGCAACAGCTCGATGTCCGCCACCACGTCGTGCGCCGCGCAGAACTCGAGCAACTCCGCGGTGTGTGCTCGTCCACCGCTGCCGGCCGAGGTGAGCTTCTTGCGCCCGATCAGCAGATCCATCGTGTCGACGGAGATCCGCCCCAGATATCCGACCTGCGACAGCGCGCCGTCGAGGGCGAGGAGCGCGAGGTATGGCGCGAGGTCGTGGGCGACGGCGACGGTGTCGATGATGACGTCGAAGCGGCCGCGGGCCGCGGACATCGCGTCGGCATCGGTGGACACCAGCACGCCCTGCGCGCCGAGCCGGTGGGCATCGTCGGCCTTGTCCGCGGAGCGGCTGATGACCGTCGTCTCCGCACCGAGCGCCACTGCCAGTCTGACGGCCAAGTGGCCGAGACCGCCCAGGCCGACGACGGCGACCCGAGTCTTGGGCCCAACACCCAACGTTCGCAACGGTTCCCAGACGGTGATCCCCGCGCACAGCAAGGGTGCTGCGGCCGCAGGGTCGAGGGATTCCGGCAGTGGGTAGGCGAACTCCTCCCGGACGACGTATTCGCGGGCGAAAGCGCCGAACGTCGGCAGACCGTCCTGCCGGTCGGTCCCGCCATACGTCAGGGTCGGGAACTCGCGGCAGAAATTCTCCTGGCCGGCCGCGCACATGTCGCAGGCGAGGCAGGCGTCCACGATGTTGCCGACGGCGACGGCGTCACCCACCGCGAAACGGCGGACCGCGCTGCCGATCTCGGTGACGACACCTGTGAACTCGTGACCGGGCACCAGCGGCACCGCGGAGCCGGGTGTGTGCGCGTGCAGGGCATGCAGATCGCTGTGGCAGACCCCGCAGTAGTCGACCCGGACGGCCAGATCGTCGGGACGCAGGTCACGCCGCTCAAGGGCGATCGGGCGCACGGTGGAGTGTCCGGCGGCGGCCCAGCCTCGGGTACTTCTCATGTCGACATCCTTAAACAGACTGTTCGGTCTATTCCAGACTAAGCGGCGCTGCCACCAAAAACAAACCAACCGGTCTGTTGTGTAACGTGGAGTGATGCCCGACAAGGAACTGACGGCACGCGGTGCCGCGACGCGCGACCGGATCGTGGAGGCGGCAACGGCCGAGTTCGCCGAGCACGGCATTGCCGGCGCGCGAGTCGAACGCATCGTCGCCGCTGCCGCCACCAACAAGGCGCAGCTCTACGCCTACTTCGGCAGCAAGGACGGTCTGTTCGATGCGATCTTCGGCGCATCGCTGGAGCGGATCATGGAGGTCGTCCCCCTCGAGTCGGCTGACCTCGCCGACTGGGCGGTTCGTCTCTACGACGAATACCTGCGGCGGCCGGACCTCATCCGGCTGGCCACCTGGAATCGCCTCGAGCGCCGGCCCACCGGCCACCTCGTCGCAGAGGCCGATCGGCTGGACGACCGCAAATTGCGCATCATCGCCGACGGTCAGGCGGCCGGGTCCGTGCAACCGGGCGATCCGTTCGACATCATGGCGCTGGTCATCGGTATGTCGATGGCCTGGTCTCCGGTCAGCAACGTCTACGCCGCCACTGCAGACGAGCCGAAGCGCACCCATCGGGCTCGCCGTGAGCTGCTGCGTGACTGCGTCCGGCGTGCGGTGCTGATCGACTGACCGGCACGACCCATCGCCGCGAACTTCGTAGGAGGCCGCGTCGGGTCAGGCCCGGTCTGCCACGAGGTATGCCGCACCGGCGCTGACCGCTGCTGCCGTGAACACCGACGGCCAGGCGCCGATCTTCTTCGCCAACGGGTGCGAAGCGCCGAACGATCCGACGTAGATCGCGCTCAACGCCGCCGCGCCCACCGGGCCCGTCTTGGCCAGCCACGTGCGCCCGGCATACAGGCCGGCAGCACCGAGCAGGACACCGCCGAGCGGGCGGATGCCGGTCTCCCGCGCGGTCAGGAACCCGCCGACCAGCCCGAGGGCTGCGAGTGGTGCGGTCTGGACGTCGGTTGCGTTGCGAAGAGCCATGCTGCAGAGCCTAATTCGCGAGGCTGAGAGCCTTGCGCGGGACCTCGAGAGTGAGCTCATTGAGGAGGTCGTGAGGGACGAGCGACCGTCTCGAACGGGCTGGCGGAGGCCTCGAGACGCTCGTGCCTCGCTCCTCGGCCACCTCGGGGAGCTCGCTCCTCGCCACGTCGGGGAGAGCTACTTGTTGGCCCAGGCGATCGTGACGCGACGGTTCTTGGCACGCCCGGCGGGGTTGTCCGAGCCATCGGCCTTGGTGTTGGCCGCGACCGGCTTGGTCTCGCCGTTGCTGGAGACCTTCAGCTTCGCGCCGGGCAGCTTGCTGCGCAGCTCCTTGGCGACGGCGTCTGCGCGCTGCTTGCCGAGCTTCTGGTTGAACGCGTTGCTGCCCTTGGAGTCCGTGTTGCCAACGACTGCAATGGTTTTGCCGTCGACATGCGACTTGATGGAGATCGCGGTCTGTCCGATGACCTGCCTGCCGGTGGCGGTCAGTTTCGCGCTGCCGTAGGCGAAGAGGACGTCCGCCTGCAGGTCGACGGTCGAGGTGTTGCCGACGTTGCACACGACATAGCGACCGGCGAGCTTGCCACCGGTGGGCTCCTTGCCCGCGACGGTCTTCTTGCCGGTCTTGTCGACGTAGAAGAGGCCGCTCTTGTCGGCCGCGCCCTTGCTCCCGTCGGAGCCGACGAACTGCAGGCCCTTGGAGTTGGCGCACGTCACCGAGCCGTCCGGCAGCACACCGATGACCCCGGAGGAGTCCGCAATGACGCCGGCGCCCTTGGCGTTGACGGTGGTCGGTGCGCCGCTGGCGGAGACCCACGTCGCCTGCTTGTCGGTCAGGGTGAGCGATCCCTGCGAGGTCTTGCTCTTCGTGTGGTGCAGGTCCGTGATCGGTGCACCGGTGTCGACACTGAAGCGGATGCCGTTGTTGTAGACGAAGGTCACCTTGCTGCCCTCGGCATACCACCCGCCGTCGTTGCCGAGCGCCCCGTCCTCCGGCCCGACCTTGCCCGACCCGGGCGACGTGGAGGTCGAGGTGCCGGAGCTCGATGTTCCCGCGCTCGATGTGCCCGCCGACCCCGACGAGGCGCCGTTCGTCGCCATCTCACTGGCAGCGGGTCCGCCGTCGGCCGTGGTCGAGGTGCCCTCGGACACGGCCGGCCCGTCCTGCTGTTGGCACGCACTCAGCAGCCCGGCCGCCGCCAGCAGCACAGTGGCCGTCGTCAACGCCTTGGTTCGTCTCATGTCCCCTGGTCCTTCCACCTCGGTCACGGGCCTTCGCACGGTATGACGCAACGGGCCCGCGAACCGCTCCCGCCGGTTTCTCCCGGCATACGATCGCAGCATGTCACCTCGTATCGCCACCGCGCAGCGCGTCGACCGGGCCGCCGTCCTGGACTTCGTGCGCACCCGACACCGCGCCACGCTCGTCACCCACAAGCGCAGCGGCGGCCTGCAGTTGTCCCTCGTCACGTGTGGGGTCGACGAGCAGGGTGAGGTGTTGATCGCGACCTATCCACAGCGCGCCAAGGTCGCGAACATCCGCCGCAGCCCGCAGGTTTCGCTGCTGGTCCAGTCCGACGACTGGGATGACGCCTACGTGCAACTCGACGGCACGGCACGCGTCATCGACCTGCCCGACTCGGTCGAGCCGCTGGTCGCCTATTTCCGCTGCATCTCCGGCGAGCACCCCGACTGGGACGAATACCGGCAGGCGATGCGCGACCAGGGCAAGTCGCTCATCGCGGTGAGCATCACCGGGTGGGGACCCATCGCGACGGGCGGTTTCCCACCGGAGAACGTGCAGGCCTGACGGCATACGAAAGGCGCCCGGACTCGATCGAGTCCGGGCGCCTTTGGCTCGCGGCGGAGAGTGCTCCTACGAGATCTCGGATCCGCGAAACTTGGGGTGAGCCTCAGTGCATCATCATCGGCGCTGCGTCCTCACCGGATGCCGGCTCGGGCAGCGGCTTGCGGGGCAGCATCAGCGCCGGGACGATCGTCAGCACACACAGCACCGCGGAGACCCAGAACGTCGTGCTGAACGAACCTGCGAGGTCCGACAGCGCGTTGGCCATGAACTGCTTCTGGCCACCGGCCTGGGCGATCGCCTGCAGCTGGTCGTGCGTCGGCGGCAGTGGTGGCTTGTGCTGTGCACGCTCCTGGATCGACTGACCGATCTGCACGAAGTCCGATGCCTTCTGGCGGTCGGTCAGCACGGTCGACATCACCGCGACGCCGACCGAGGAGCCGACCTGCTGGACGATGTTGATCAGCGTCGAGCCACGCGCGACCTCGCTGTGGGTCAGCGTCTTCAGCGCCGAGGTCATGATCGGCATCATCGTGCCGCCCATGCCCAGGCCCATCACGAACAGCACCGGCAGGATGTAGGAGTAGCTGGTGCTCTCGTCGATCTGGGTCAGCCCCAGCATCCCGGCGATGATCAGGACGAGGCCGAACGGCACGATCCGGCCGACCGGCATCCGGTCGACGAGCGCACCGGCGATCGGCATGGTGATCATGGCGCCGATGCCCTGGGCAGCCATCAGCAGCCCGGAGTCGAAGGGCGTCTCGCCGCGGACCGCCTGGAAGTAGGTCGGCATCAGCAGCAGACCGCCGAAGAACGCCGCGACGAAGAGGAACATCGTGATCGTCGACAGCGACAGCAGGCGGTTCTTGAACAGGCGCAGGTCGATCAGCGGGTGCTTCGGCTTGAAGGTGTGCCGGATGAACAGCCCGATCAGGATCAGGCCGAGGATGCCGGTGATCAGCACCTTCGCGGAGCCGACGCCGTCGGTCGGGATCGACGATGCGGCGAAGAGGAAGAGCGCCAGGCCCGGCGACATCATCAGCATGCCGACGAAGTCGAAGGACTCCGACGGGACCGGCCGGTCGCTGTCCAGCGCGAACCAGGCGTAGACCATCGCGATGAGGCCGATCGGCACGTTGATCAGGAAGATCCAGTGCCAGCTGGCGTGGTCGATCAGGTAGCCGCCGAGGATCGGTCCGCCGATCGGGCCGAGCAGCATCGGCACACCGAGGATGGCCATCAGCCGGCCCATCCGCTTCGGTCCGGCAGCGTGGGTCAGGATCGTCATACCGAGCGGCATCAGCATGCCGCCACCGAGACCCTGCACGACGCGGAAGGCGATCAGCACGCCGATCGAGCCGGCCGAGGCGCACAGCGCCGAGCCGATCGTGAAGAGCAGCAGCGCCAGGATGTAGAGGCGCTTGGTGCCGAACCGGTCGGCGGCCCAACCGGTCATCGGGATGATCGTCGCCAGCGACAGCGTGTATGCCGTCACCGTCCACGCGACGGTCGAGTAGGCAACAGGGTCACCGCCGTCGGCGAAGGCCTGTTGGAAGGTCGGGAGTGCAACATTGACGACGGTGATGTCGAGGATCGACATGATCGCGCCGAGCACGACCACGCCGGCGACCTTCAGGACGGCGCCGTCGATCTTTTCTGGGTAATCCGCAGGTGCAGCGGTGGACACGCGAGGTGCTCCTTAACGACTGTGAAAGCTTGTGGCAATAGCCTGACCGGGATCGGTTTCACCGCGGTTTCACCGCCGACGCTGCTGCACAGCACACGAGCCGCCCCCGGGCGACCTATCCAGCCTATTACTCGGAGACTGTCTCCGGAAATGGATATTGGGTGGCCCGCGTCACGTCCCTGGCGGTGTCTGCAGGGCCGCTGCGACCCGCTCCACCGTGGCTTCTGTCGCGGTGGCGTCCCCGTCCGGCAGGTCGGTGTCGGTGAACAGGTGCCCCTTGCCGGGCGTCACGAAGTCGTCGAACGACGCACCTGACGCACGGACCGCCTCGCCCAACGCACGCAGGTCGTCGCCGTCGACGAAGGCGTCCTCGGCATACCGGTGCACCTGCACGGGTTGCCCGCTCCACGTGCCGTGCCGCGGCGCCGCGACACTGTGCATCAGGATGACGGCCTGCGCCTGCGGTCGGTCGGCCGCCAGCCGTTGCGCGAAGGCCGCACCGAGGGAGAACCCGGCGAGCACGGTGTCCGCGGGCAGCTCGTCGATCACCGGCCGCACCCTGGCCAGCAGCTGCGCCGGGCCGACATCGTCGCGGTGAGACAGGCCGGCGCAGGTGTCGTCGAAGACATTGCCGCCGTAGTAGTCCGGGGTCACCACCTCGTGGCCGTGCTCGCGCAATGCGTCGGCGAAGCGCAGCACCGCCGGGCGGAGCCCGAAGGCCGAGTGCAGCAACAGGACCGTGCTCATGATGTCTCCTCAGGTTTCGAGCGTCTGGGCGGCGGATGAGTCCTTGGCCGGCGGTGCGGAGCGCAGCAGCACCGCGAGCAACCCGCCGAGCACCATCACGACACCGACGAGCCACAAGCCCGTCTTCTGGGTGCCGGTGCCGTCCTTCAGCCAGCCGGTGAAGTATGGCGCGAAGAACCCGGCCGAGTTGCCGACCGAGTTGATCAGCGCGATCCCGCTCGCCGCCGCAGCGCCGGACAGGAAGTTGGTCGGCAGTGCCCAGAAGGTCGGCAGCGCACACATGATGCCGACCGCGCAGATGGTCACCGCGACCATGGCCGCGAACGGGCTGCCCAGATAGAGCGTGATCGGTATGGCGACGCCGCCGACGATCGTGGGTCCGGCGACGTGCCAGACGCGTTCGCGGGTCCGGTCACCGTGCAGCGCCCACGGGACCATGACGATCGCGCCGACGACATACGGGATGGCGTTGATCAGACCGCGTTGCACCACCGAGTAGTCGGTGCCGAACTGCTCGGAGAAGCCCGAGATGATCGACGGCAGGAAGAAGCCGAGTGCGTAGAGCCCGTAGACGATCCCGAAATAGACGAAGGCCAGGGCCCAGACCCGCGGCCGGGTCAGCGACTGCAGGATGTCGACCTGGTAGGCGCGGTTGCGGCCACGCTCCTCGGCGTCCAGGGTGCGTTGCAGCGCGTCCCGCTCGGCGGGTGCCAGCCACTTGGCGTTCTCCGGGCGGTCGGTCAGGAAGAACCACGTGACGACGCCGAGGATGACCGCCGGCACGCCCTCGATGAGGAACATGATCCGCCAGCCGTCGAGGCCCAACCAGCCGTGCGCGTGCTCGATCAGCAGTGACGAGATCGGTGTGCCGATCGCCGTGGACAACGGGACGGCAATCATGAAAAGCGCTGTCATCCTTGCGCGTTCGCGCTGGGGGAACCAGAAGGTCAGATAGAGCACGATGCCGGGGAAGAAGCCGGCCTCGGCGACGCCGAGCAGGAAGCGCAGCACGTAGAGCGTCCCGGCGTTGGGCACGAAGGTGATTGCTGCGGCAACGATGCCCCAGGTCACGAGGATGCGCGCGATCCACCGGCGGGCGCCGAACTTGTGCAGCGCCATGTTGCTGGGTACCTCGAGCAGCAGGTAGCCCAGGAAGAAGATTCCCGACGCGAAGCCGAACATCGACCCGGTCAGCTGCAGGTCGTCGTTCATGCCGTTCGGTCCGGCGAAACCGATGTTGGTGCGGTCGAGGTAGTTGACGAAGTAGAGCAGCGCCACGAACGGGACGAGCCGGCGCACCGAGCGCCGAACCGCGTTGCGCAGTGCGGGGTCGTTCTCGTCCGGGGCTGCGTCGGCCAGTTGCTTGGTCAGGTCCGGTCCGTCGCCAGGCGGCTGCATGGTGTCAACGTATCGGTTGTGTTCCGACGTTGGTCGAGCGGCGACGAAGCGGCGTTTCGAGACCACGACCGAGTAAGAATGGCTGTGTGGATGGCACTCAGGTCTGGCATGTCAGGGACGGCGAACTCGCCTCGAAGCGACCGGAGTCGTGGGTCTACGTCTGGCGGCTGCCGGACGCTGCGGACCCGCGGGCCAGCATCTTGTATGTCGGCACGACCGGCATGCCGCCGGCGCTGCGGACCTGGCTGCACCTGCACGCCAAGGACAAGGAGCTCGCCCGGATCCGCAAGCGCTTCCCCAAGATCGACACCGAGGCCGCCGACGTCTACGCGTTCCCGGTTCCGCCCGGCATGGAGCGTGTGCAGGTCAAGCACGCACTGGTGCACGCGCTCGCCGATGCCGGCCTGCTCGCGCCGGAGTATGTCGGCCCTCCCCTGGAGGGCACCGTGCGAGTGGGGGAGGCCGTCGCGTCATACGTGGCGCAAGTGGTTGCCGAGCTCACCTGACACAAGCTGGTCGAGTAGGGCGAGGCGCTAGCCGAGTCCGTATCGAGACCCCTCCCCAAGCCGGTCGAGTGCCGGGGGAGCGCACCAAGCCGGTCGAGTAGGGCGAGGCGCTAGCCGAGTCCGTATCGAGACCAACAGCAACGGTCACGTGGTCTCGATACGCGATTTCCTCCGCTTCGCTCCTCCATCGCACTCGACCACCATTTAGCCGAAGAGGATCGCCGCTTCGTCCCAACGCTCCCGGGGAACCGTCTTCAGCACGGTCGTCGCGGAGTGCAGGTCGACAAACTCGATCTCCGTGCCGATCAGCGAAACCATTGTCCCCCAACGCTTTTCAACGACAGCATCGACAGCAGCGGTGCCGAATCGGGTCGCGAGCACCCGGTCGTATGCCGAGGGCACACCACCACGCTGCAAGTGCCCGAGCGTCGCCGAACGGGTCTCGATGCCGGTGCGCTCCTCGATGGTCGGGGCGAGACGCTCGCCGATGCCACCGAGCCGCGGCCGGCCGAACGCGTCCAGCCCGCGCGGCGCGTGCACCTGCTCCTCACCGGACGGGACGAAGCCCTCCGCAACGACCACGACGGGTGCGCGTTTGCGGTCGCGGGCGTCCTCGACCCAGCCGCAGATCTCCTCGACCGAGACATCCACCTCGGGGATCAGGATGGCGTGCGCGCCGGCCGCGATGCCGGCGTGCAGCGCGATCCAGCCCACGTGCCGCCCCATGACCTCCACGACCATGCAGCGGTGATGCGACTCCGCGGTCGTGCGCAACCGGTCGATCGACTCGGTCGCGACCGACACCGCGGTGTCGAAGCCGAAGGTGTAGTCCGTTGCGGACAGGTCGTTGTCGATGGTCTTGGGGACACCGACGACGGGGATGCCCTCGTCGACCAGCCGGCGAGCGGCGGTGAGCGTGCCTTCGCCGCCGATGGCGATGAGCCCCGACATACCGCGCGCTTCCATGACTTCGCGCACCCGCTCGGCCCCGCCGTGCTCGAAGGGGTTGGTGCGGGAGGTGCCCAGGATCGTGCCCCCGGCACGCGAGATGCCGCGCACGTCGTGCCGCGGCAGCGGCACCATGTCGTCCTCGACGAGCCCGCGCCATCCGTCGTGTATGCCGAGGAACGACACGTCGTGGATGCGATCGCCCTTGATGACCGCACCGCGGATCACCGCGTTGAGGCCGGGGCAGTCGCCGCCGCTGGTCAGGATTCCGATCGTCATGCCGTTGGTCACGGGGTCCATCGTGCTGGTTTTCCGGCGGCGGCGTGGCGGATGTCCACGATGTTGTCCTCCGGTGAGCCCTCCCGGGTGCTCCCGCTGCATGCGGTCCCCGGCGTGCGATGCTGACAGGCGATGACAGAACCGACTCGCATACCGACGAGCACACCGACGCGCACCCCGATGTGCCTGGTCTTCCTGCTGCGTGACACCGACGGCGGCCAGGAGGTGCTGCTCGGGCTGAAGCGCCGCGGTTTCGGCACCGGCCGGATCGTCGGCATCGGCGGGCACGTCGAGCCCGGGGAGTCCGACCCGGATACGGCCGTGCGGGAGACCTTCGAGGAGACGGGCCTGCACGTCATACCGTCGCAGTTGTATGACGCGGGACGCGTCGATTTCCGCTTCCCGGGCAGCCCGGAGTCGGACATGACCGTCGCGCTCTACCGCGCGACGCAGTGGACCGGCGAGGTCGTCGCTTCGGACGAGTTGGACCCTCAGTGGCACCCGGTGGCGGACCTGCCGACCGGCCGGATGTGGGACGACTCGCGGATCTGGCTGCCGCACGTGCTGCGCGGTGAGCGCATCTCGGCCGACATCACCTATGACGCCGCCGGGACGCGGGTCGCGGACGTCCGGCTCACCGTCCTGGGACAAGCAGTTACCCGAGAGTCACCCGCGATCCACCGTTCGTAGGTACCGTGGCAAGGACCTGCGGGTGCCCTCAGCGCGCCCGGCAGATCCACGGCATGCGACATGTCCGTGACTCGGGCGAGATTTACGAGGATCCATGACGACGATCAGCTATACGCGAGCCGGCTCCGGTGACCCGCTGGTGCTCATCCACGGCATCGGACATCAGCGCTCCGCATGGGGCGAGACCTTCGAGTTGCTGGCCGAGGACTTCGACGTCATCGCCATCGACCTGCCGGGTTTCGGCAAGTCACCGCGGCCGAGCAAGCCGCACAGCTATCGGATGGACAGTTACGTCGATCAGCTGGAGGAGTTCTTCGCCGAACTCGGGCTGGATCGCCCGCACGTCGTGGGCAACTCGCTCGGCGGGCTGTTCGTGCTCGAGCTGGCCGCGCGCGGTGCGGTGCGCACGGCGACGGCGATCTCCCCGGCCGGCTTCTGGGGTCCGCTCGGCCTGGCCAATGCCGTGGTCAACCTGGCGGTGATGAAGGCGTCGACCTACGCCCCGCGCCGGGTGGTGAAGACCTTCTCGGACAAGGCGTTCCTGCGCAAGATCAGCCTGCGGGCGCTCTACCAGCACCCCGAGCGGGTGCCGGCCGACGTCGCCTACGACGACGCGCTCAACCTGCGCAGGTCGCCGGGCTTCTTCCCGGTCGCCTGGTATGCCGTCCGGTCCCGCTTCCGGCGTCAGCCGCTGGTCCCGGTGACGATCGCGTGGGGCACCAGGGACAAGCTACTCCTGCCGTCGCAGGCCACCACGGCGCGCGAGGCGCTGCCGATGGTGTCGCACCTGACGCTGCCCGAGTGCGGGCACGTGTCGATGGTCGACAACCCCGAGCTGGTCGCGGGTGCCGTGGTGCAGACGGTCGTGCAGGCCGCGGATCGCGCGGGTCAGCCGTTGCTGCACCTGACCGGCGCCTGAACCGGTAGCCGATCGGGACGAGGATCGCCGACACCTGATCTTCGCGTCAGGCGAATTCAGCTGCTGCGCAACGCGATTCCGGCGGCAGTGAGCTGGTAGTAGACGTAGCGTCCGCGGCGGAACTGACTCAGCAGCCCAGCTCGGCCGAGCACCTTCAGGTGGCCGCTCACCGTCGGCTTCGGCAGCTGCAGCTTCTCCGCCAGCTCGGTCGTGCTGACCGGCACCGTCGCCTGACCGAGGATGCGTGAGCGGGTGCTGCCCATGAGTTGCTCCAGGCTGCTCGACGCCGGCTCGGTGTCCTGCAGCCACAGGGTCGCGGCGCCCCAGGCGGGGTAGCCGATCGCGACCGGCATGTCCGGGGCGTCGTGCTCGTCCGGGCCGTGGACGATGAAACCGGAGCCCTTGAAGACGACCGGCGTGAAGACCAGGCCGCCCGGCGGCACCGGGATGTCGATGTCGAACTCGTGCTGCAGCTCCAGCACCTCACCGTCGAAGCGGATCTGATCGTTGAGGTCGTTCAGGACGCCGCCGATGCCGTCCTTGACGATGTGTTCGGCACGCATCGACAGGTCGCGCAACGCGATCGCGTGTGCACGGTCCCAGAACGGTTGCAGCACACCGCCGAAGTAGTCGACCAGCGCGTCCTGTGCGATCCGGCGCAGTCCCGCCAGGTCCTCATTCCCGTATGGCGACTCCTGCGAACGAAGACGCTCGCCGACACCCTGGACGTCCCGGTCGGGGATTGCGTCCACCAGTGACCGCAGCCGCTCGGTCACCGCGGCTGGGGAGTTGTCGACGTTATACGCATAGCCGGGCACGACCAGCAGAGAGGGTGCGGCCGGGTTGGTGGTGAGGCGGCGCAGGGTTGCGACGCCGGGCGCGTCCTGGTCACGCAACGCAGCCGCGAGCGGTGCATGCAGCGACCGTGAGGAGGGCTGCACGAAGAGCGACATGCTCGACAGGACGTTCCACGCAGGGTCGACGACGAACTTGATCGCGGCGATGTCACCGGTCGAGCACCGGATGCGAATCATCGCCGGTGTCCTCCTTCTCGTCGTGCTCCGTGGCCGACGGTACGTGGCACTGTGTGTCGGAGACCCATTGTCACGTATGGGTGCCGGGGATGGAGGTTCGGTCAGCGGGGTACTCGACGCGGCATGATATCCCGGGACAGCGGTGGACGATCTGACGATTTCAGTGAGGGTTGGCGCTCATGAAGGACGCATCGGACGGCTCAGGAACGCGTCCCGTCAGGCGGGAGCGCCGTCATACCCGCCTGTGGGTGCTTCCCGCGGTGCTGGTCGTCCTGTGGCTGGTGGTCGGCGGCATCACGGGGCCCTACTCCGGGAAGCTGAGCAGCGTCTCGACCAACGACCCGGCCGCGTTCCTGCCGTCCAGCGCCGAAGCCACTCAGGTCAACACCTTGGCCAAGGACTTCCAGGGCCGCGAGGTGAACCCGGCACTGATCGTCTATCAGCGCAGCGACGGCATCACGGCCGCCGACAAGAAGGCGGTTGCACGTAAGGCGGACTCGGTCCGATCCATCGGCGGTGTGGTCCGCGGCGTGGTGGGCCCGATCCCGTCCAAGGACGGGAAGGCTCTCGAGGTGGTCGTCCCCTTGGACGGCACGCTGGGCGACGAGACCGCGACCGTCGTGGATCAGGTCCGGGACCGGATGGAATCCGGGTTGCCGCCCGGGATGCAGGCCTACGTCACGGGCCCGGCGGGCTTCGCGGCAGACCTGGGCAGTGCCTTCAGTGGCATCGACGGGGTGCTGCTGCTGGTCGCTGTCGCCGTCGTGCTGGTCATCCTCATCGTGGTCTATCGCAGCCCGATCCTGCCGTTCGTCGTCCTGTTGTCGGCGTTGTTCGCGCTGTCGCTGGCCAGTGGCGTGGTCTATTTCCTGACCGACCAGGGTGTTCTCACCCTCAACGGCCAGAGCCAGGGCATCCTGCTGATCCTCGTCGTGGGAGCCGCCACGGACTATGCCTTGTTGCTGGCCTCCCGGTTCCGGGAGGAACTTCGCGAGGAGGCGTCCCGGTTCGCCGCCATGCGGATCGCCCTGCGGCAGTCGTTGGAGCCGATCCTGGCCTCGGGCATCACGGTCATCCTGGCGCTGATCTGTCTGCTGGTCAGCGACCTGAATTCGACGAGCAGCCTGGGGCCGGTAGCCGCCATCGGCATCGCCTGTGCCCTTGCCTCCGCACTCACCTTCCTGCCGGCTGTGCTGGTGCTGCTCGGGCGCGCGGCCTACTGGCCGAAGCGGCCGAAGCTGGGGTCGGAGCACCCCGAGCGGTCGGGCGTGTGGGGTCGGGTCGCAGACCTCGTCGCTCGCCGCTCGCGCCCGCTCTGGATCGGCGCGACCCTGCTACTCGTCGTGGGCTGCGCATTCCTCCCCACGCTGAAGGCCAGCGGTGTTCCGCAGAGTGCGCTCTTCCTGCAGACGGTCGAGTCCGTCACCGGACAGCAGGTGGCAGCCGATCACTTCCCGGGCGGCACGGGCAGTCCGGTGGAGATCATCGGCTCGGCCGGCAAGGCAGAACAACTCGTAGCAACCGCTGGGAAGGTCGACGGGATCTCGTCAGCACAACTGCTCGGTGACTCGGGACGCCCGGTCGGGCCGGGGACGCCGCCCAAGACGGTTTACGGACGGGTCGAGATCCAGGCCGTGCTGACCGACCCACCGGACAGTGACGCCGCGATCGCCACTGTCCAGCAGCTTCGCGAAGCGGCTCGTGCCGTCGCACCGGACACGCTGGTGGGTGGAGCGACCGCCATACAGCTGGACACGCAGCAGACCGCCGAGCGGGACCGCGCGCTCATCATTCCGATAGTTCTCGCGGTGGTCCTGATCCTGCTGATGCTGGTGCTGCGCTCCGTGCTCGCACCCGTGCTCCTGCTCGCGTCCGTCGTGCTCAGCTTCGCCGCGACCCTGGGGGTCTCGGCACTGGTCTTCAACCACGTGCTCGACTTCCCCGGTGCCGACCCGTCCGTCCCGCTCTTCGGCTTCGTCTTCCTCGTCGCGTTGGGAGTCGACTACAACATCTTCCTCATGACCCGGGTGCGCGAGGAAGCGCTCCGGCTCGGCACCCATGACGGGATCCGGCACGGACTCGCAGCCACTGGTGGTGTCATCACCTCGGCAGGCATCGTTCTCGCAGCGACGTTCTCGGCGCTGAGCGTCATACCGATCCTGTTCCTGGCGCAGATCGCGTTCATCGTCGCGTTCGGTGTACTGCTGGACACCTTTCTCGTCCGGTCGTTGCTGGTGCCGGCGCTCGCGGAAGACATCGGCCCACGAATTTGGTGGCCCAGCAAGTCCTTCCGATGATCACCGCGCTTGGTCCTCAGTGCTGAGCAGCCTCAACGGGGCTGCAGTGCGCAGGCGATCCGCATGCCTTCACCCGCTGGTTTTCGCCGTGACAAGATTTCTTGACATCGAAACCGGTTGTACCGCTGTATGGCGATGAAAGGCAGATTCACCAGGATCCCGTAGCCGATGAGCAGGCTGGCGGGCAGTGCAGGGTTCCAGAGAGCGAACAGCGGCCCGCACGCCAAGGCGCCCCAGTGTGCGAGTTCGGCGCGGCGCGTCTCCCTGATGAACAGGTCGAGGCCGCCGTCAGTCAAACCAGGTAGTCGCGCCTTGCTGATTCCTCCGTCGAAGAGATCGCCGGCTTCAGGTAGCCGGTCCTTCCAGGCATGGATGCGCAGTCGGCGGCGGTACCACCGTCCGGAGTCCTCGAACCTGCGGGGACGCAGCAGCCACCCGTCCTGGTTCAGGCAGCGTCCGGTCAGCCGATGAGCGGCATATCCCGTGCCGGCGTGGAAGACGCCCCAGGCGGCGATGTCGGTTGCGATCGTGACGCGGACCGGCATGACGAAGTTGAGCATCGGTCTCCTGCCCTTCCCACTCCTACGGGCGGCAGTGCGCTACCGCCGATTCCACGACGTCGAGTATGTCGTCTCGACAGCGCCTGTGCGCTCTCGCCGCCCTCGGCGTCATTGATCGACCGGCTCGACTGCGCGATCCTCGCAGTGTCGCTCGGTCTTCAGGTGTTACTTGCCCTACTTTTCCGCGTGCATGGCGACGTCGCGACCCCGCCACCGGACGGACCCGCGCGCGTAGGTCAGGAACACCGAACGCGCGAACAGCACACCGAACGCCACCAACGGCACCGGGAAGACCGCCCACGTCCACCACCGGTAGGACCCGACCCGTCGCAGGATGCTCCTGAACTGCAGTCCCAGCGCGGCCCAGCCGATCATCCACACGAACCACGGGCCGGTGACGAAAGCACGTTGTCCAGTCGCACCGGACACAATGGTCAGGAGCACGCCGACAGCGACGGCGAAGTGGCACATGATCCATGCCGCGGCACTGGCCCGGGCAGCAGGTCCAGCCTGTCCGGCACCGGAAGCGATGTTCTTCGTCCAGCCTTCGGCGAGCTGACGAAGGCCGTTCGGATACATCCGCATCCGCAGTTCCGCCCCACCCGTCAGGCACCGCACGGGAAGACCGACACGTGCGTAGGCGGTTGCCAGCTCCACGTCGTCGAGTATGGCGCCGCGGACCGCCCCATGGCCGCCGGCGCTTTCGTAGTCCACCCGCGACGTGAGCAGGCACGGACCGAACGCCATCGGCCGGCGCGTCCTCCGAGGCGCGAACTCGCCGCTACCCATGAGAGACATGACGTTGAAGTAGGCCGACAACTGTTCGTAGGCTGCGTGCACCTCGTGGTAGGGCTGCACCGAGACCAGTCCGCCGTACCTGCGGTGCGCACCGAGCAACCGCTCGACGGCGCCGGTAGCGAGCACGGTGTCCGCGTCGAGGAAGAGCAGGAGTTCCGCCTGCGTCGCGTCCGCACCCACCTGACAGGCCCAGGCCTTACCGGTCCAGCCGGCAGCCACCTCATGGACCGCCAGCACGCGGGCGCCGGTGGACGCGGCGACCTCGCCGGTGCCGTCGACGGACCCATCGTCGACCACGACAACCTCCGACACCGCGCTGCCGCCGTTGCTCAGCGAGTCCAGCAATATCGGCAGGGTGCCGGCTTCGTTGCGGGCCGGGATTACCACTGCGATCCTGCCGGCATCAGTGGCGCGGCCTTCGTCGCCCAGGCGACGCAGGTTCGCTAGTTGCCGAGCGCCGGCCGATGCACCGACTAACAGGAGCAGCAGAACAACGACAGTGGTCACGGCAACGCTGACCTGATCGGCGTCAGACACAGCGGCATACCACCGCTGGGGTGCACCGCGACGTCCGCCTGCGGGCTCGGACGGCTCCACTCGGCCGGCAGCTCGACACGGAACCTCGACACGATCCTGCTCAGGATGATGGCCATCTCACCCAGCGCGAAATCTCGGCCGATGCACAACCGCGGACCCGCACCGAAGGGCAGGTAGTTGGCGCGTGGCACCGAGCCATCGCGAAACCGCTGGGGCCGGAACCTCTCCGGGTCATTCCACGCATCGGCGCGGCGATGCAGTACCCAGGGGCTGATGATCGCGGTCGTTCCGGCCGGCACCTCCCGGCCGCCGATGAGATCGGCCGCCCGTGATCTTCGCGAGATGACCCAAGCCGGCGGATACAGGCGCAGCGCCTCGTCGATGACCGCCCGGGTCCACGGCAACACCGACCGGGTCTGCATCATCGGAACCGAACCCGGCAGCAGGGCGACCTCGCTGCGCACGCCGTCCTGCGCAGACGGGTGCTCGGCGAGCAGCATCAGCGTCCAGGACAGTGCCGCCGCAACGGTCTCGTGCCCCGCGATGACCATCGTCACCAGTTCGTCGCGGATCTCCTGGTCGGACAGACCTCCCTCGATCAGCAGGCCGAGCAGGTCGTCACCGTGCGAGCCGGCGGCCCGGCGTGCCTCGATCAACTCGAAACAGAGAACGTCCAGTTTGCGGCGTGTCGTCGTCAACCGGCGGTTGAGAGCGGACGGGATCCGCTCGGGAAGGATCGACTGCCCGAGTCGCACCACCAGTCTGGCCGCAGCGCTGGTCGCCTCGAGCAACCGATGCGCCTGCTCGGACAGATCGGTGGACAGGATGGCATCGCCCACCACGTCGAGCGCGATGCGCAGGCAAACCTCGGCCACATCGACGGTGTGCCTCCGTGGACTCCACCCGATGTGCACGTCCAAGGCGCGATCACCCGCGTCCGCCACCCGCGCCGCCAGAGAATGCAGTCGTTGATGATGGAAGGCCGGTGCCACCATCCGGCGATGCTCCAGCCAATTCGGTTCGGCCGAGGCCAGCAGGCCAGGACCGGTCACTCTCGCCAACGCGCGGTACTGAACGGTGTCCTTACTCCAGTTGCGGGCGCCCGTCTGCAGCACCCGGCGGACGTCGGCCGGATCGCTGACCAGCAGGGCCGGCGGACCGGGCACCGGAAACGCGACCAGGTCGCCGTACCGCTCCCGTGCGCGACACAGGAAGCGCAGCGGATCGGCCCGGATCGAGCGGAAACCAGTCATCATCTCCCGCGTCGACGGACCGGGAGCCCCGATGTCCAGCGGACCCTGCCTGATCCGTGCTGCAAAGCCGCTCACGATGTCGCGCAACGGCGGCGGCGACGCCCCGCCAGTGCGTCCCACACCGCACAGGTCAGCAGGATCAGCGCGAAGCCGAAACCGACATCCTCCACGGGCGCCCAGAAGAGCCGGCCGTCCCCGAGCCAGGTGATCCGTGCCGTCCCCACAATCGCGTCCCCGTCGTAGCGGACGATGCCCCGCCCGGTCAGCCACGCATTCGTCACCAGCTGGAAGGTCAGCATGATCGCGTAGGCCGCCCACCAGGTCCTGGACGTGGTCAGCCGGGTACGGGTGATCACACGATCGACACACACCGAGGCGATGACGGCGATGACGGCGAGCACCGTGTACGTCATACCGATCCCTTCCGACGTGGCCCGTTGCCGCGTGTATGGCGACTGCCGGTGAGGTGACGCACGGCTTCATAGGTGAGGATGGCCGCCAGCGGAACGACGACGAAGAACGCGATCTCCTCCAGCGGCAGTCCGCCGACCCGCCACGGCAGCGCCTGCCGGCTGTCGAAATGCCACTGTCCGGCATGAGTGGCCCACACGTCCCAGGCCACGAAGGGAGCGGACGCCAACACGATGGTCGTCAGCAGGCGTAGCGGCCGGTGCAGCACTCCCAAGCGGTAACCGAATTCCAGGGGGAGGGTGCCGGCCAGGCAGAACGCCAGCATGGCCACGTAGGAGAGGTGTCGCAGACTCATCGCGGCCACCGCCTCGGCCGGGCCGGTCCGTCGTGGTCGGTATCGGCCCGCCGCCCCGTGGATCGCACGGGTAGCGGAGCGGGCAACGGGCCGGTGGAATCGTCCCCGCGCACCGCCTTGAGCAGGACCTCCGCGCTGATCAGGCACATGGGCAGGCCGATGCCGGGCAGCGTGCTGTGACCGGCATAGAACAGACCCGCGACCCGTCGTGATCTGTTGCGTCCGCGGAAGAACGCGGACTGCCGGGCGGTGTGTGCCAGTCCCAACGCCCCACCCCTCCAGGCAAACACGTCGTCGGCGAAGTCCTGCGGGCCGATCGTACGACGGACGACGATGCGCTCGGCCAGGTCGGGCACCCCCGCCCAGGTGGCAACCTGGCGGATCGCCGCATCCGCGACGAGTTCGACTGCCCGGTCGCCGGCGCCGTCGACACCGCCGCGTCCCATTGCCGGGTCGGCGGCGACCGGAACGAGCAGGAAGAGGTTCTCGTGACCGTCCGGTGCCATGGCCGGGTCGCTGGCGGTGGTCCGACTGACGTAGATCGACGCGGGGTCGGGGATCGCCTCCGACCGGTGGATGGCGGCGAAGTGTTTCTCCCAGTCACGGGCGAAGAACAGCGAATGGTGCGCCAACTGTGGCACCTCCCCGCGCACCCCGAGCAGGACCAGCACCGCCCCCGGGCCCGGGTCGCGCCTGGACCACCACGATGCGGACCGGCTGCGTGCGGCGTCGCCGAGCAGTCGCGTCTCCACATGGTGCAGATCCGCCGCGCCGACGACGACGTCGGCGTCGACGGTCACCTGATCGTCGCCCGCGGCAAAGCTGACACCGGTGACGCGGAACCTGCGATGGTCGCGGCCCCGCCACCGACGGGCACGGACGGCCGTGTGAATCGTGGTCGCGCGGGACGAGGTGTGGATGCGGACCCCCTCCGCCTCGGCGAGCGTCACCAGCGAGTCGACCAGCGCCCGGAAGCCACCCTGCGGGTAGTAGACACCATCGACCAGATCGAGGTGGCTCATCAGGTGATAGATGCTCGGCGCGCGGGACGGCGCGGTCCCGAGGAATACGGCCGGGTAGCCGAGGATCTGCTCCAGTCGGCGGTCCCGGACATACGTGGGGATGAAACGGTCGAGTGGTTGGACCAGCATCCGCGTCAGCGGGCCGAGCCGGGTGACGACATCGCGGCGGACCAGCGGCACCATCGAGCGGTACGTCGTATAGAGGAAGCGGCGGACCGCCAGCTCGTATGTCGTCCGGGCGGATTCGAGATACGAAGCGATGCGCGGGCCCGCTCCGGGCTCGATGCCGTCGAAAAGCGCCGTCACCGCAGCCGTGCCGGAGCGCACGTCGATCGGTTCCGCGTGGCCTTCGAAGAAGGCTCGGTACGCCGGCTCCAGCCGGGTGAGCGCCAGCTCGTCGCCCGCAGCAGAACCGAGGAGTCCGAAGTAGTGCTCGAAGACGTCGGGCATCAGGTACCACGACGGGCCGGTGTCGAAGTGGAAGCCGTTCTTCGTCCAGCTGCCGACGCGGCCGCCCACGGTGGCGTTCTTCTCGTGCAGTTCCACCTCGAAACCGTCACGTGCGAGCAAGGCCGCCGATGCCAAACCGGCGACACCGCCGCCGATGACGACCACCTTCCGTGCGCCGCTCACGCTCGCCCCTGCCGTATGCCGGCCGCGAGCGCGATCCGCAGCTTGGTGGGTCCGGGCACCCGGACCCGCTGCCGCACCAGCTGCTCGGCCGGTGTGACGCGCAACCGGTGTGAGAGCTCTGCGAAGACCGCGTGCGCAGCGGCCACTGCCCGGCGGCTGCTGTTCGGAAGTTGGGCGACGGCTGCGGCGGCCTGATCCAGATCGGTGTCGATGTCGTCCAGGATCCGCTGCTTGTCGCCCTCGGTGAGGCACGCCGGGTCGATGCCGGGGAAGTAGCAGCGGCCGCGCAGGAAGTAGTCGTCGCGCAGGTCCCGCAGGAAGTTCACCTTCTGGAACGCAGCACCGAGCCGGCATGCTCCGGCCGCAAGTTCTTCGTACGCAGGACCGGCCAGCAGCTCTCCGACCGAGGAGCGTTCGCGGCCCACGGGTGCGAGAAACACCCGCAGACACATCAAGCCGACCACTTCCGCCGAGCCGTGCACGTAGCTCGCGAAACTGTCCGCGTCGTGCTCACGCACCGAGAGGTCGGTGCGCATCGACCGGAAGAAGGGCGATGTCAGGTTCGGCTGGATGCCGCATTCCCGGGCGGTGGAAGCGAACGCGTGGACAACCAGATTCGCGCTGTAACCGGTGCTGAT
Organism: Flexivirga sp. B27; assembly: GCF_052905685.1. NCBI lineage: Bacteria > Bacillati > Actinomycetota > Actinomycetes > Micrococcales > Dermacoccaceae > Flexivirga > Flexivirga sp. B27. The sequence goes on from NZ_JBPYUM010000003.1 coordinate 71,432, forward strand.
CGCATCCTCGGTGTCCGCCTGCAGCCGGTCGAGCAGCACGCCGGCCCGCTGGGGCTGGCCGACGCCGATCGGTCCGTCCACGACTTCGTCGGCGAGACGGACCAGCGCGTAGATGTTGCGGACGTGAACCCGCACTGGTTGCTGCAGGAGTCGCGCGGCCATTCCGAACGATGAGGAGTAGGCGTTGATCATGCGTGCGGCGGCGACCTGCGCCACCGCGTCGTACGTGCGTTGCTGGTAGGGGTCGGCGTGTGGCGCCGTCCGGGTCTTCTTCACCATCGCTTCCCATTCGCCGTGCTGTGCGTCATGCGGCAGTGCTCCGCATGATGCGGCGGCTGTGCCGGGTGAGCTCGGTCAGCAGCGCCGGGTCGAGGCCGATACGCTCCGCCATTTCCTCAGCCCGCGTCAGGTGGTGCTCGGCGAGTCCTTCGACGAAACGTCGCGATCCGCAGCTCTGGAGCAGCTCGCGCACCGTCTCCGCGGCTCCCGCCTCCAAAGAGGCGTCTCCGATGTGCGGCGCGATCTTGTTCCAGACAGCGGTCGTCCGAGCGTGCGCGATCAGCGCGGTGAACTTTCCCTCGCGCAGATCGCTCAGCGCGCTCTTGCCAGTGTCGGATTCGTCCCCGAACACGCCCCGGAGGTCGTCGGCGAGCTGGAAACCGATGCCGGCGAGACGACCGACCTCCGCGAGCTGGTCGACGGTTGCTCCGGGCGCGCCGGCGAGCACCGCCCCGGCCTGCAACGGGAAGCGGAACGAATACCACGCAGTCTTCTGCTCGGCGATCGCGAGGACCTGCTCGAGGGTGGGTGCCGTAGCGCGGCATACACCGGCGGCAACGTCGTCGAGTTCTCCCGCGGCACTGACCCGTACCGCATCCTCCACCAGCGCCAGCAGCGCACGAGTCGTCGCAGCGTCTGCGCCACACAGCGCCACCAGGTGTATGGCGCGGGCCAGTGCGAGGTCTCCGGCGAGTATGCCGGCCGCGACGCCGAGAGTGACCGCGCCCTCCTCGCGCGCGCCACGCACCCGTGCCGTGTCAGCGAAGACCCCGGACACGTTGGCCGATCCCCGCCGCACGACATCCCGATCGATGACGTCGTCGTGGATCACCAACGCGGTGTGCAGCAACTCCACTGCAGCACCGACGCGGGCGACCACCTCATCATCATCGCCGCCGCAGCACTCGTACGCCGCGAACAGCAGTGTCGACCGCAGCTTCTCGCCGCCGCGGCCCGTTCGTCCCAGTTGCTGCCACAGCTCGTGCGTATCGGCACTCTCTTCTGTCGAGCGCCGCAGGCCGTCGGCGACAAACCGGTCCAACTCGACGTCGAGTCGGGCGCGCCAACCACTCGCTCGCGCCGCACGGTCGACCGGTGCCTCGCCCTGTTCATGGTTCACTGCTCTGCCTCCCTGCAGCTATCGAATCCGCCGGCTCTCAACTGATGAACGGCCGATCCGGGTGCTCGGGGTCTCCCGCCGAGCCGGGTCGCTCGGGCACGCCACTGACGCCGTCCTGCTGCGCGAGCACATCGCCGCCCGTGGTGACGATGTCCAGCCTGGCGTCCTGTACCCCGAAGAGCTGCTCGGCGATCATCTTGACCTGTACCGGCGGCATCGGCGTTTCCAGGCGATCGAACTCCTCGCTCAGGACCTTTGTGAGTTCGTCAACGTCCTCATGCGCTCCAGACGCTGCTCGGGTCAGGACGCTGAGGTACTGCCTCAGTTGGGCATCCTCGAGAGAGGCCACGAATCGCTCGTCCAGGACCAGGACGCGGCCCGTGGGGAGATCGGTGGGTCGTCCGGACGGGGACGGATCGGCGTGCATCGGGTGCTCCTTGTCATCGTGCGCGGTCTCTGGCGAGATATGGATCCCGACGCCGCGTTCGGCTGGATGGGTCATCACAGGCTCCCGATCAGGTGATCGATGGTGACGAATAGGACGACGCGCTCCGGGTTGGGCCTGGGGACCCGGAAACGCTCGGCGTAAACCTTCTCGGCGTGCTGGACCGACTCGTCGTCAGTCAGTACTTCGGCGGTTCCATTTGCAGTGCACCAACGGCGCCCGTCGACCTGGCACACGGAGACCCAGGGCTCGTCGCCGGCTTCGGTCACGTTGCGCACCTTCCGGGACCGGCGCGAGGCCAGGATCCGCAGCGCCCCGTTGTCCGCGTCGAGCACGGGTGCCACCGGGACCGTGTGCGGTCGACCGTCGGATGTCAGCGTCGTCAGGGTCGCGAGATGACGCTCAGCCCAGAACTCCTGGACCTCGGGGTCGCCCAGGGGCAACCGGTGCGTGCTTCGACGCCGCGGTGTCGTGGCGTCCGCTGCCGATCGCTCCGTCATGCGGTCTCTCCGTCGGGCTGGATCCACTGCTTCGTGACGGACCACACGCGTGAACCATCCAGATCCGCCAGCGGCGTGGTGACGAACCGGCGTACCGCATCGGACTTCTGCCGGCGGACGACGAAGTCCTCGCTGGCCACGGTCGACACTGACTGCATGAAGCCCTCGACGGCGAATTTGGCGTCGCAGTAGGCACCTGCGAACGGATGCCCGACCACCCCGCCGACCATTTCGACGGCAGCGTGCAGACCCATCCCCGAGGACGTCCCGGTGATCAGAGCTGGCCGCGTCCTCATCGCTGGCTCCCCCGGTCGGCTTTGGAGGCCCGCACGTGCTCGTAGCGACCGAGCGCGTCTCGTCGTTCGTGGTCGTGATCCACGACCGGAGCCGGGTATCCGTGCGCGTGGCCCTCCGGATGCTTCCACGGCGCATGCACGTCCGCGCCGTTCAGGTGCCGCAACTCCGGCACCCATGCGCGCACGTAGTCGCCGTCGGGGTCGAACCGCTCACCCTGCCGCACCGGGTTGAAGACCCGGTGGAATGGGGCGGCGTCGGTGCCGGTGCCGGCAACCCACTGCCAGCCGTGGTTGTTCGACGCCAGATCGCCGTCGATCAGGTGCTCCATGAAATAGCGCGCGCCCTCACCCCACCACCGGTGCAGGTCCTTGGTGAAGAAGCTGGCCGTCACCATGCGGACCCGGTTGTGCATCCACCCCGTCGCGTTGAGCTGCCGCATGCCGGCGTCCACCAGCGGATAGCCGGTCCGGCCCTCCTGCCAGGCGCGCACCAGTTCCTCGGCGTTGTCGTCGCTGTCCCTATCGGCGTCGCGTCTGGCGTGGGCCGGAGCGTCATACAAGGGCGACATACCGGACGTCATGTCGTGCCAGGCACTTTCGGGCGCCCGCCACAGCACGTCGGCGTAGAACTCGCGCCAGGCGAGCTCGGTGCGGAAGCGGTCGGCCGACCGGCTCCGGCGGCGGCTCAGGTCGTGCAGCAGGGTCCGCGGATGGATCGCACCGACCTTCAGGTGGGGCGACAACCGGCTGGTGCCGTCGAGATCCGGCCGGTCGCGATCCTCGTCATATAGACCGATCGAGTCGTGCAGGAACTCCGCCCAGCGTGCCCGCGCCGCGTCCTCGCCGGCGTCCGGCAGCGGCACCGGACAGTCCTGCACCGCCTGCTTCAGAGTCGTGAGCGCGTCGGTGTCGTCCGCGCCGTCGATCAGCTGCAGACCCTGGGGATCGGGTGCCGGCGCGGGCCAGCCGTGCGACCGCCAGGCGCGGGAGAACGGCGTGAAAACCTTGTACGACTGGCCGCTGTCGCGGGTCACCAGGCCGGGGCCGACGGCGTACGGCGTGCCGGTCGCCACCATGTCAATGTCCCGTTCGTGCAGCGTCGCGGCCACCCGGTCGTCGCGCCGGACCGCCCAGGGCGTGGTCTCCCGTGTGTAGTGCACGGCGGACACGGCGTGTTCGCCGCACAGGGCGGTCAGCACGGTGTCGGGCCGGCCGGCTCGCACCAAGAGGCGCCCGTCGAAGGCGTCTCGTGTCGCCAGTACCGTGGCGGCGAGCCAACCGCGTCGTACCGGCCCGGCGGCTTCCCACAGACGCGGTTCGATGACGAACACCGGCAGCACAGGGCCGCCGGCCGCTGCCTCCTGCAGCGCCGGATGGTCGCTCCGGCGCAGGTCCCTCCGCAGCCACAGAATGCTCGACATCACGCCCTCCCGTCGGCGCCTGATCGAAGGTGCTCTCCGAGCCGTTGCAGCACCCATGTCACCGCGCTGTCGGTGTCCTGTCGGAACTGTCGGCTGTCGGCCCAGAGGTGCAGGTAGAACGCTTGGGTGAGTTCCTGTGCCCCCGAGGTGTCCTCTGCCGCGCGGCACGCGAGTGGATAGACCCATCCGATCGTCTCGTCATAGAGAACGCCCATAGCGGTGACCTCGCTGGCCGCGCATTGGGTGAGCAGCGCACCGAGACGCTGCCCGCGCGACTGGGCTGGCCCGTGCCGGGACAGTGATGAGAGGCGAACCCGCGGTTCGCCGACCGGCATGCCGGTTCGACGTCGTTCGCCGTTGACTCGACCGGTGAGCATGCCAATAGCTTACACAAAATAACGAACTTGTAAAAGGTTTCGTACAAGGTAAGCTTGCGGTATGACCTACACGATCGGTGAGATCGCCGAGCTCACCGGCGTACCCGCAGTGACACTGCGAGCGTGGGAGAACCGCTACGGAGTCGTGCAGCCCGACCGCACCGCGTCGTCATACCGGCAATATGACGAGCACGACCTCGAGATCCTTCATCGAATGCGTGCTCTGGTGGACTCGGGCGTCCCGCCACGACGAGCAGCGCGTCTGGCTGCTTCACCGGCCAGCCAATCTCCGCGGTCCTTGGGCAGTGTTCCGGGCGCCGCCATACAGGACGTGACGGCGCTGGCGCGTGCCGGAGCAGCCTTGGACAACGATGCGCTTCGTCGGGTCCTGGACGAAGCTTTCGCGGTCACGTCGATCGAGACGGCCGTCGACTCCTGGCTCGTGCCGAGCATGCATCAGGTCGGACGGTTCTGGGAGTCTGGCAAGTTGGACGTCGTCTCCGAGCATCTGGTCAGCGCCGCGGTCATGCGCAAGTTGTCGGCGCTGTTCGACACGACGCCGGCACACGGTCCGCGCGTGGTGGTCGGCCTACCGGCCACCAACCGGCACGAGCTCCCTGCCCTCGCCTTCGCTCTGCTCCTGCAACGCCTGGGCACTGAGGTTCTGTATGTCGGTTCTGATGTGCCGGAGTCCTGCTGGACGCGCCTGGCCGAGGTGTGGCGACCCGACGCCGCGGTGATCAGCGTCGCCAGAGACCACGACATCGCCCCGGCCAACGTCGCCGTCCGCACTCTGGTCGGCGCCGGGATCGGAACCGTCTACGTCGGCGGTAGCGAGGCTCACCATGTCGACGGGGCGATCCCCCTGATGTCGTCCCTCACGGCATCGGCACAGACCGTCGCTGCGGCGCTCCTGCACCGCAGCCGGTCGCCACGGCCACAGGTTGCACGCTGATCCCGATGGCCACCATCCAGAGCCAGGAGCACTGTCGATGAACATCACCAGGAGTTTCTTCGTCCGCGCCGAACCGCAGGTGGCGCGCACATACCTGCAGGATTTCAGCCACGCAACAAAGTGGGATCCTGGCACCCAGCGGTGCGAACGCCTCGACAGCGGATCGATCGCGGTGGGAAGTCGCTGGCGCAACGAGTCCCGCTTTCTGGGCCGGCCGGTGACGCTGATTTACGTCTTGGCCCGCTTGGACGAGAACCGCGTCGTGTTCGAGGGCTCCAACGACTCCGCCGGCTCGCGCGACGACATACAGCTCGCGCCGGCGCCGGAAGGCGGCACCCGCATCACCTACACCGCCACCATCACCCTGCGCAGCCGGCTGCATGTCGTCCTCGATCCGCTGCTGCAGCTGTTCATGCGACCGGTCGCCGACAAGACGGTCGACCGCATGACCACGGTCCTCAACGGTCTTCGCTGATGGCGGGACCGGTGCGTGCGGCAGGCCCATGGCGGCCGGTGAGCGCCCACCCCGCCCGGTCGGCCTCGGGTTGATGCCGATGGTCGTGTTCGTGAACCCGGTGCGGGAGGTGCGCTCGTTCGTGCGGGCGGCGCTGGTCGTGCCGGTGCCGCGCGACCACCGGGAGACCGACGCGGCGTTCCGGCGGCGACGGATCGTGGCGCTGGCCACGTTGGTCGTGGGTGCGGCGCTGCTCGCGGCGGCGTTGCGCATCCCGGCGGGCGATCCCTCCTTCTACCTGGCGACGGCGGTGTTGGCCGCCGTCTGGACGGTGGGCGGCCTGCTCTCGGGTCCGCTGCACGTGGGGCGCGCGCACACCCGGGCCGGATCCGACCGGGCCCGGCCGGTGGTGCAGTCGCTTGCGCTCGGTGCGCTGCTGCTGACCGTCTTCCTGGCCGGCGGCCTGCTGGTGTCTCACGTGCTGGCGTTGCGCGACCCGGTGGTGCGGCTGCTGGACCACGCCCGGCTGGGCTCGTTGCCGGCGATCGTGCTGATCACCGCGGCCAACGGGGTCGCGGAGGAGATCTACTTCCGCGGGGCGCTGTATGCCGCCGTCGGACGGCGATATCCCGTGCTCGTCTCGACCGCGGTCTACTCTCTGGCCACGGCCGGCAGCGGCATACCGTTGCTGGTGCTCGCGGCGGCCGCGCTCGGCCTGCTGACCGGTCTGCAACGCCGTGTCACCGGCGGCATCCTCGCCCCGATCATCACCCATCTGATCTGGTCGCTGGGCATGCTGCTCCTCTTACCCGTCGTCCTACCCACAGGAGGTTGAACCATGGCACTCGTGCTGGTCACCGGCGCGACCGGTTACATCGGCGGACAGCTCGTTCCGGAACTGCTGCAGCGGGGGCACACGGTCCGCGTGCTCACCCGTCATACGTCCGGACTCAGCGGGCAGTCGTGGTCGGGACAGGTCGAGGTGGTCGAGGCTGACGCGTCCCGCGCGGCCGACTGCCGTAGCGCGCTGGACGGGGTCGAGACGGCCTACTACCTGCTGCACTCGATGGACGGCCGGGGCGACTTCCGGCGGCGCGACCGGGCGATGGCGCAGACCTTCGCCGACGCGGCGGCCGACGCCGGGATCGCCCGGGTGGTCTACCTCAGCGGGCTGCACCCCGAAGGTGAGCTCTCGGACCACCTGGCGTCCCGGGTCGAGGTCGGGCGGGTCTTCCTGGACGGTCCGATCCCGGCCGTGGTGCTGCAGGCCGGTGTGGTGCTGGGCAACGGGTCCGCATCGTTCGACATGCTGCGGCACCTGACCGAGCGGCTGCCGGCGATGGTGGCGCCGCGCTGGGTCGACAACCGGATCCAGCCGGTCGCGGTCGCGGACGTGGTGCACTACCTGGCCGGCGCGGCGGAGCTGCCCGCCGACACCAACCGCACCTTCGACATCGGCGGCCCGGAGGTGCTGACCTACGCGCAGATGATGCAGCGGTATGCCCAGATCGTCGGCCTGCGGCCACGACGGATCATCAGCGTGCCGGTGCTGACGCCCCGGCTGGCCGGATTGTGGGTCGAGGTCGTCACGCCGATCTCCGCGGGGATCGCCCGGCCGCTGGTCGGCAGCCTGGTGCACGACGCGATCTGCCAGGAGGACGACGTGCTCGACGCGATCGGGCCGCCCCCGCGGGGCCGGACCGGCTTCGCCGACGCGATCCGGGCGGCGGTCACCGACCTGGAGCCGCACCGGTGGATCCGCACGCTGGCCCGCACGTCGGCGGTCGTCGGCACGGCCGCGGTCGCCGGTTCGCTGCTGACCACACCGGATTCGCCGTGGTACCGCCGGCTGGACAAGCCCGCCTGGCAGCCGCCGCCGGCGGCGTTCCCCACCGTGTGGACGCTGCTGTACGCCACCACGGCGGTGGCCACCGCCCGCAGCAGCGCGGAGCTCGCCGAGACCGGCCACCCGGCCCGGAGCCGGCAACTGGAGCAGGCGCTGGCGGCCAACATGGTGCTCAACGCCGGCTGGACCGCGCTGTTCTTCCGGGGCCACCGACCCTGGCCGGCGGCCGTCGAATGCGCTGTCCTCACTGCCAGTTCGGCCGACCTGGCCCGCCGGGCGGGCGCCACGGGCCGGGGAAAGGCAGCCGGCATCGGGCTGTATGCCGGGTGGTGCCTCTTCGCCACCGCGCTGACCGGGTCGATCGCGCGACGAAATGGCCGGCGGTGATTGTGCGGTACGAACCGGTCGGCGCGCTCGCCGATGCCTCCGCTGTGCGCGTCACGAACCGGCACAGATCGTCAAACTCTCGTCGTACACCGCGACGAGCACGACCATCTCCTGCTGCTCGTCCCGGGCGACTGAAGGAGCTGCCGTCCGATCCCGCGCGAACACCTCGGCCTGACAAGGCTGTCGACCTCGGACGCCGCGATGCCACCGCGTTTGAGCGTGTCACCATCACACCGTTCTGCTGTGGCTTCGCGGCTCAGGCGGATCGAAAAATTTACGGCGGGCGCAGGCTGTGTTGGTCCGGCATACGATGCGGGTATGGCGGAGAACCATTCGTACCCCGTGGCTTTGAGCTGGCAAGGCTCCACCGGTGAGGGGTATGACGCCTACTCCCGTGAGCACCGGGTCGGACCTGCAGGACTGGCCGGGATGAAGTTGTCCGCGGACCCGCACTTCGGCGGTGATCCAGCCGTGGCCAACCCCGAGCACCTGCTCGTGATGGCGGCGAGCAGTTGTCAGTTGCTGTCGTTCCTCGCGGTCGCAGCGCGGGCCCGGCTGGACGTCGTCGACTATGCCGATGCAGCGGAAGGCACCATGCCGCAAGGAAATTCGCCGATGTCGGTCACGACGATCACGCTGCGACCGGTGGTCACGCTCGCGACCGGCAGCCGGTTGGATCAGCTGGAGCGCCTCACCCGGATAGCCCACGAGCAGTGCTTCATCGCCAACTCGCTGCGGTCCCTGATATCGATCGACGCGCGCTTCGTGATCGACGGCGAGGACGTCGCTCGGGTCAACCTCTGACCGGCAGGCCAAGCGCCCGCCAGGCCGCGAAACCGCCGACGACATGGGCGACCTGTCGCGCTCCGGAGCTGGCGAGCGCTTCGGCGACGGCCGGTGCCGCCGAGCCGTCGTGGCAGAGGACGATGATCCGACGACCCGGCACGCCGGCCGGTGCCTCGGTGACCTGCGCGCGGTGCATCGACCCTGCGGGCACACCCGGCCCGGCATCGCCGTCGGCGGCACGCAGCGCGGGAGGTCGTATGTCGAGGAGTGTGCCGCGCTGCCACAGCAACTCCTGGAACGCCGCGCGCGGACTGAGCTGCTGCACCGTCGACGTCGCAGCGGACTGCGCCGTCGACGTCGACCGATGCGCGGCGGGCCGAGCCGCGAAAAGCTCGGACTGCCAGGACATCTCGGCAGGGGCGGTGATCGTCATACGACGGGTCCGTGGTGGTGACCCGGTGGAGCGGCGACCGACGAGCAATTGCAAAACAGAATACGTGGCATAAGCACACGTTACTGAAACATGGTGGCTGCGCCAACTGGTGCCGTCCGCATCGCGAAACATCCGGCGACGCGTGCCATGCTCGGGCCATGGCTGCTGAGACTCCTGTGACCTTGCTGATCCTCGGTGCCGGCGGTGACCTCACCCACCGGCTGTTGCTGCCCGGGATCGGCAGTCTGCTCAACATCGAGCCCTCGAGGAAGGTCCGCATCGTCGGTGCCGATCGGGCGGATCTGACTGCGGTGCAATGGAAGAAGCGCGTCGAGGACGCCTTCGGCACGGTGCCGGTGCCCGCCCGTCCGACCCGGTCCACGCTCTCCAAGACCCGCTATCAGCAGACCGACCTGCTCGACCCCGAGCAGCTGGCCGCACTGATCGCGGGCTGCCAGGGCCCGCTGGTCATCTACTTCGCGCTGCCGCCGGCCGTGTCGATGAAGGTCTGCGAGTTGCTGGAGGACATCGACCTGCCGGACGACACCCGGCTCGCGCTGGAGAAGCCCTTCGGTGGTGACGAGAAATCGGCACGCACGTTCAACACCCAGCTGCACAGGCTGGTCTCGGAGGAGCGGATCTTCCGGGTCGATCACTTCCTCGGGCGCTCCACCGTGCTCAACCTGATCGGCCTGCGCTTCGCCAACCGCATCCTGCAGCCGATCTGGAGCGCGGAGCACATCGAGCGCGTCGAGATCATCTACGACGAGGACCTCGCACTGGAAGGCCGCGCCGGTTACTACGACAGGACGGGTGCGCTGCGCGACATGCTGCAGTCGCACCTGCTGCAGGTGCTCAGCGTCTTCGCGATGGAATCGGTCGCCGACCTGTCCGCCAAGGAGGTGCAGGACCAGAAGGCGCAGGTGTTGCGCGCCACCCGGTTGTGGGGCGGCAGCCCGAAACGGTCCAGCAAGCGAGCCCGCTACACCGCCGGCCAGATCGGTCGCCGGAAGATCCCGGCATACACGCGGGAGAAGGGCGTCGACCCGTCGCGGGAGACCGAGACGCTCGCCCAGGTGCAGGTCGAGGTGCGCAACAACCGGTGGGCAGGCATTCCCTTCACGCTGCGCAGCGGGAAGGCGCTGGGCACGCCGCGCAAGCAGGTCATCGCCTACTTCCGGCCGGTGCCGCACCTGCCCGACGGCTTCGACAACGCGGCCGCGCCCGACAAGCTGATCATCGACCTGAAGCCCGGCGCGGTGTCCTTCGTGCTGACCATGAACGCCGAAGGCAGCCCGATGGACCTGGAGCAGAAGACGCTGCGTGCCGAGCTGGCACCCGGCTGGATGCTGCCCTACGGCGAGGTCCTGCGGGAGGTCCTCGACGGCGACAATCTGCTGTCCGTGCGCAGCGACGCCGCCGAGTCGTGCTGGCGGATCATGGATCCGGTGCTCAAGGCGTGGAAGGCCGGACGCGTCCCGATGGAGACCTACCCGGCCGGCTCGACCGGTCCGGAGGGCTGGCTGCCGGAGGATTCGTGACGGCCGCGCGGTCGTGCTTACCATGACCGCATGTCTGATCCGTATGGCGCCGACCGCCCCAAGGACCGGAGCTTCCACGAGCAGGCGACCAGCGCGCAACCAGCCGTCGACCCCTACGCTCCGCAGGGCTCCGATTACCGGACGACCGAGGTCTACGGCCCGCAGAGCTATCCGCAGCAGTCGGGCCAGCCGCAGGGTTACCCGCAGCAGGCGCCCTACGGTCAGCAGCCCGGCTACGGTCCCGCGCCCTACGGACAACAGCAATACGGCCAACAGCCTTATGGGCAGCAGCCGTATGGCGCCTACGGCACGCCCTATGCGGGCTACCAGCCGACGCCGACCAACGGCCTGGCGATCGCGTCGCTCATCACCAGCATCGCGGGGATATTCGTGCTGTGCGGTCTCTCGGGCATCGTCGCCGTCGTGCTGGGCATCCTCGGCCTGAACAAGTCCCGGGAGATCGGCGGCATCGGCCGGGGTCAGGCGATCGCCGGCATCGTGATCGGCGCCATACAGGTCGTCCTGCTGGTCGGCTTCATCGTCGCGATGATCATCGCCGCGTCGCAGGATCCGTCGACTACCTCGAACTTGACGACGACCTGAGCCCCGGGAGAGGTGGCCGAGCCGTAGGAGAGGTGCCGAGCCGCAGGAGAGGTGGCCGAGCCGCAGGAGAGGTGGCCGAGCCGCAGGAGAGGTGGCCGAGCCTGTCGAGGTCATCGTTTCGACAAGCTCAACGATCTCCTGGACGCTCAGCGATCACCAGCGGTTCATCGCCGCCAGACCGACACGCACGACCCGGTGTCGGGTCATGTGCGCCAGCGTCGTGTCGCCGCGGGTGATCCGGGTGAAGGCCCGCCACCCAAGCCGTGTCCGCAGCATCGTGTGGAACGCCCGCGGATGCCGCTCGAAGGCCCGCAGCGTCTGCTCGCCGACAGCCATCTCCGTGCCCAACGCCTCGGACACCCCTCGCTCGTATGCCGCAACGCCCTCCTCCGGTGCCGCGCTGCCCGTGCCGATCCGGGCCGCCTGCGTTCCGGCGAGGGCGCCGGACCGGACGGCATACGAGATGCCCTCCCGGGTCCACGGCTCCAACAGGCCGGCGGCATCCCCGGCGACCAGCACCCGTCCGCGACCGAGCGGCGAGTCCGAGGTCCGGCAGCGGGTGAGGTGGCCGGAATCGCGGGCGACGGGCAGGGACGAAAGACCTTGCTGGGCAACATAATCGGTGAGGTATTGCTTGGTTTTGCCCGGAGAGCCCTTGGCCATGATGACGCCGACGGTCAGCACGTCCTGCTTGGGGAAGACCCAGGCGTAAGAGCCCGGCTCAGGACCCCAATCCAGGTGCACCCGGCCGGACCACCGGGCGGCAGCAGCGGCATCGGGCGTGAGCTCGACCTCCAGCCCGAGGTCGATCTGGCGCAGATCGACCCCGACATACCGCCCGAGTCGGCTGGCAGACCCGTCCGCACCGACCACCGCCCGCGCACGCACCGCACCGTCGGAGGTGGTGACGGTCACCAGGTCGTCCTGCTCGCTCACGCCGGTCACGGTCACGCCGGTGCGGACCTCGGCTCCCGCGCGGGTCGCGGCCGCCAGCAGGATGGCGTCGAACTCGGACCTGTTGACCAGGCTGAGGACCCGGTCGCCGGCGACTTGCTCGAAATGCGACCCGCCGCGGATCGTGAACGACGCCCGGGTGATCCGCTGCTGCACCGGGACCTCGACGTCCTCGGGCAGCGACGCCAGGGTCGGGCCGATCAGGCCACCGCCGCAGGTCTTGTAACGCGGGAAGGTGGCCCGGTCCAGCACGAGTGTCGTGGCTCCGGACCGTGCCGCCGAGTGTGCGGCGCGGCTGCCGGCAGGGCCCGCGCCGACGACGACCACGTCATACACGGTGCTCGGCCGCGTGCCCGGCTGACTGTCCCGCTGCGTCACGACCGCAGATGTTAGTGCGGCTGCGCCGGTGCAATCGACCGGCCGCCCACCTGACACAACATGTGACCGACGGGTAACTTTGGGGGTCCGGACCATCCCCGATCGGCGAGCCGAGGAGTCACGATGCCGTTGCAGGAGCACTACGACGTACTGGTGGTGGGCGCCGGCCTGTCCGGGATCGACGCCGGCTATCGGATCCAGACCATGTGCCCGGGCGCCGACTACGCGATCCTCGAGGCACGCGAGTCGCTCGGCGGCACCTGGGACCTGTTCCGCTATCCCGGGGTGCGCTCCGACTCGGACATGTTCACCCTCGGCTTCCCCTTCGAGCCGTGGACCGGCGAGAAGTCGATCGCGGACGGCGCCGACATCCTCAATTACCTGAAGGACACGGCCGCCAAATACGGCATCGACGAGCGGATCGTCTACTCCACCAAGGTCACCGCCGCCGACTGGTCGAGCGAGGACGCGCGCTGGACGCTGACCGTCAGCTCGCCGGACGGTGACTCCACGGTCAGCGCGGACTTCGTCTACCTGTGCGCGGGCTACTACAACTACGACAAGGGCTACCGGCCGGAGTTCCCAGGGCTCGACGAGTTCGCCGGAGACGTCATACACCCGCAGTTCTGGCCTGAGGGGTTGGATGTGCGCGGCAAGAAGGTCAGCGTCATCGGCTCGGGCGCCACCGCGATGACGCTGGTGCCGGCGCTCGCGAAGCAGGGTGCGTCGGTCACCATGATCCAGCGATCGCCCACCTACGTCATCAGCCAGCCGTCGCGTGACCCGATCGCCCGGACGTTGCGCAAGGTGCTGCCCACCAAGCAGGCGTATGCCGCAACGCGGATGAAGAATGCCGTGACGACCGTCGGGTTCTACGAATTCTGCCGCCGCGCGCCGGGGCTCGCGACCAAGGCGCTCAAGACCGGTGTGGCCCGGCAGATCCGGCACAGCAGCGTCGACATGACGGCGTTCACGCCGCGCTACAAGCCGTGGGACGAGCGACTGTGCGTCGTGCCGGACGCCGACCTCTTCAAGGCGATCCGGCACCACGACGTCGACGTCATCACCGACACCATCGACCGCATCGACGCCAATGGCATCCGCACCGGCAGCGGCCGCGAGGTGCCTGCCGACATCATCGTGACTGCGACCGGGCTCAACGTGCAGCTCATCGGTGGGGCGACGCTGCGGGTCGACGGTCAGCAGTGCGACCCGGGCAAGCGGTACATCTACCAGGGCCTGATGCTCGAAGGCGTGCCCAACGCGGCCGTATGCATCGGCTACACCAATGCCTCGTGGACGCTGCGCGCCGACCTGTCGGCGAAGTTCTTCTGCCGCTTCGTCAACCATGTGCGCGAGCACGGTCACGCCTACGGATATCCCACGGTGACCGAGGAGATGCCGAGCACCCCAGCGCTGGACCTCGCGGCCGGCTACATCCAGCGGTCGCTGGCAACGCTGCCCAAGCAGGGCGACCGCAAGCCGTGGTTCCTGCGACAGAACTATTTCGCCGACCGCCGCGACGCGCGCCGTGCGAACGTCACCGACGACATGACGTTCGTGCGCGCTGGTGAGGTGCGCTCGCCCAACGCCGATCTGCACACCGCCGCGGCCAACGCTGCAACCGGGGACACTGCAACCGACGACCCTGCACACGAGAGCGTCGCCTGATGCCGACCCACCCCCTGCGTCCAGTGACGGCTTCCTCGCTGAGTGACGGTGAAATCTCACCGTCACTCGACCGGTGGACCGTCACTCGCCGGGACCGGCGCCCGGGACGCCGCGCATGAGGATCGCGCTCGCGTCATACAGGAGCAAGGAGCACTCCGGCGGGCAGGGCGTCTACGTCCGCAACCTGTCCCGCGAGCTGGTCGCCCTCGGCCACCAGGTCGAGGTGTTCAGCGGTCAGCCCTACCCGCGGCTGGACGACGGTGTCCGTTTCACGCCGGTGCCGAGTCTGGATCTCTACCGTGCGGACGACCCGTTCCGGCGTCCGGGACTGCGTGAATTCCGCTCTGCGGTGGATGTTTTCGAGTTCGCGACGATGTGCACCGCCGGGTTCCCCGAGCCGCGGACCTTCGGCATGCGTCTGTCCCGTTTGCTGCGCGACCGGGTCGACGACTTCGACGTGTTGCACGACAACCAGACGCTGGCGCCCGGGCTGCTCGCGCTCGAGCGCCGCGGGCTGCCGCTGTTGACCACCATCCACCACCCGATCAGCCGCGACCGACGACTGGAGCTGGAGGCGGCCACCGGATGGAGCCGCGTCACCAAGCGCCGGTGGTACGGCTTCGTGCAGATGCAGCGCCGCGTCGCCAAGCACAGCACGCACATCCTGACCGTCTCGAAGGTCTCTGCCCAGGACATCGCCGCGGACTTCGAGGTGCCGCGCGAGCGGATGCGCGTCGTGCCGGTGGGCGTCGATGTGGATCGATTCCGGCCACGCGAGACGCCCCGCGTGCCGGGGCGCATCGTCTCGGTCATCAGCGCCGACGTCCCGCTGAAGGGTATGTCGGTGCTGGTCGACGCACTCCGGGCGCTGCCGCGGGACGCCTGGGGCGAACTCGTGGTCGTCGGGACGCCGAGCGAGACCACCGAGAAGCGGCTGGCCGAGGCCGGGCTCGTGGACCGGGTGACCTTCCGCAGCGGCCTCACCGACGAGGAGCTCGCCGAGCTGGTCGCATCGGCCGCGGTGCAGGTGATTCCCTCGCGCTACGAAGGCTTCTCGATCCCGGCCGTCGAGGCGATGGCCTGCGGCACCCCGGTCGTGGCGACCGACGTCGGCGCGCTGCCGGATCTGCTCGCCGACGGTGTGGGCCGCCTCGTGCCGGCCGGCGACGCACCGGCGCTCGGCGCGGCCGTCGCCGAGGTGCTGTCGTCGCCGGAGACGGCAGCGCGGATGGGTGCGGCGGGTCGGACCCGGGCCGTCACCACTTACAGTTGGCGCGAGGTTGCTCGGGCGACCGCCGATGTCTATGCCGAGGTGATCGCCGCGAGCGGGCACCCGGTGCCCGCTGCGCCTGAAGCAACGAAACGGCAGGAGTCATCACGATGATCACCATGGACTTCGACTCGGCATTCCCGGTGTCCCCGGGGATGAGTGTGCTCGACGTCGGTGCCGGCCAGGGCCGTCACTCGTTCGAGGTGCTGCGCCGCGGCGCCGTGGTGACTGCGTTCGACCAGTCCGAGTCGGACCTGGCCGACATCAAGTCGATGTTCGCGGCGATGGAGCTGGAGGATCAGGTCCCGTTCGGTGCCTCCGGCACGGTCCTGCACGGCGACGCGCGGTCGATGCCCTTCGAGGACAACACCTTCGACCGGGTCATCGCCTCCGAGATCCTCGAGCACGTCCACGAGGACGAGCAGGTCATGGCCGAGATCTTCCGGGTCGTCAAACCCGGTGGCCTCGTTGCGGTTTCGGTGCCACGCAGCTGGCCGGAGAAGGTCTGCTGGCAGCTGTCGGACTCCTACCACGAGGTCGAGGGCGGCCACATCAGGATCTACCGTGCCTCCGAGCTGGTCGCCAAGCTCGAGCGAGCTGGGTTCGCGGCATACAAGCGACATCACGCGCACGCCCTGCACGCGCCCTACTGGTGGCTGAAGTGCGCCGTCGGACCGGACAACAACGACAACCCCGCGGTGAAGGCCTATCACCGGTTGTTGGTGTGGGACATGATGAAGGCGCCGTTCGTCACCCGCGCTGCCGAGAACGCCCTCAACCCCGTCGCCGGCAAGAGTTTCGTGGTCTACCTCCGCAAGCCGGAGATCGCCGCATAATGGCGGTGCAGCGACCGGTGGGGCGGGTCGGAGCACTTGCGGTGCCGGGCCTCATGTCGGCCGAAAACTGCGCTGCCACAGCGCAATTCATCCTCCGACAGCAGCGACCCGACGGCTCGATCCCTTGGTATGACGGCAGTCATCTCGACCCCTGGGATCACGTCGAGGCGGCGATGGGCCTGACCGTTGCCGGGCACTGGACCGAAGCCTGGCGTGCGTTCGAGTGGTCGGCGGCGACCCAGCGCAAGGACGGCTCCTGGCCGATGGTGTTGCGCGGCGACTACGTCGAGGATCCCGGCGCCGACACCAACCAGTGCGCCTACATCGCTGTCGGCGTCTGGCACTACTACCTGGTGACCGGTCGCACCGACGCGCTGGCCCGGCTGTGGCCGACTGTCGAGGCGGCGATCAATTTCGTCATACGTGCGCAGCATCCGGGCGGGGAGCTCGGGTGGGCCGTGGGCACCCACGGCCCGGCCGATTTCGCGCTGCTGACCGGCAGTGCGAGCGCTTTGCAGTCGCTGGAGTGTGCGTGCCTGATCGCGGCGACGCTCGGGCACGACCGCCCGCGGTGGCGCTGGGCCGGCAACCGGCTGGCCGAGGCGCTGCGCGAGCGGCCGGAGAGCTTCGCCGACCGGTCACGCTTCTCGATGGACTGGTATTACCCGGTGCTCGCCGGGGTCGTGCGCGGCCCGCGTGCGCGGGCCCGGATCGAGGCCGGTTGGGCGGATTACGTCCGTGACGGGCACGGCGCCCGGTGTGTCAACGACCAGCTGTGGGTCACGTCGGCCGAGTCCGCCGAGCTGGTGGCCGCCTTGGACGCGATCGGCGAAACCGACCGGGCCGTCACGGTGTTGGCGGACCTGCAGAGCCTGCGTGATGAGTCCACCGGCGGCTACTGGACCGGGCGCAACCTGCCCGACATGGTGCTCTGGCCGCGCGAGCAGACGTCGTGGACCGCGGCGGCCGTCCTGCTGGCCGCGGATGTCGTCACCCAGACGACCGGCGGCGCCACGCTCTGGCGGGACGCCGGATGGCCGGGGGACGAGTCGGTTGCCGCGGTCCCCCTGGCCGGTGAGGAAGTGGCCGGCTGATGCCCGTCCCTCCCGAGCTCGCCGAAACCGTCGCAGTAACAACTGGTTTCATGCCCATCGACGAGGGCGACGCACTGTATGACGTCGCGCTCCGCGCGAGGCCCGGCAGCTGGCTGGAGATCGGCACCTACTGCGGCAAGTCCACCCTGCTGCTCGGCGCGGCCGCACGGTTGCGGGACGCGCGACTGGTGACCGTCGACCACCACCACGGCTCGGAGGAGAACCAGCCGGGCTGGGAGTGGCACGACACGTCGATGGTCGACCCGCGCTCCGGTCTGCTCGACACACTGCCGCACTTCCGGCCGGTGCTCGACGCGCTGGCGGACGTCTGCTCCGCGGTCGTCGCACGCACCGAAGTCGTTGCGCGCTGGTGGAATTCGCCGATCGAGCTGCTCTTCCTCGATGGCAACCACACGGAGCGGACCGCACAGCACGACTACCGGGCATTTGCTCGCCACCTGACGCCGGGTGGGTTGTTGCTGGTGCACGACGTCTTCCCGGACCCCGCCGACGGTGGCCAAGCGCCCTGGCACGTCGTGCAGGCGGCGCTCGCCGACGGCTTTACCGAGGTCGAGCAGCACGGCTCGTTGCGGGTGCTCGCCGCGCCCGCTCCGGCCGGCTCCGTCCACTGACGCACCTGCCGTCGAATGACGCCGCTGCAACGGCGTCAACGGTGAGTAATTGCGTCACTCGTGCGGAAGTTGCCGGGCGCAACGATGGCGCAGAGTGACCCGAGCCAATCAGACCACAGCAAACGTTCAGCGAATGATGTTGATTGGTTAAAGAATCGGCCGGTTTTCGGTCATGAATGGCTCAGCTGCATAGCGGTTCGACATGTCACAGCGGCACAGTCTGCGCCAGTGCCTGCCAAACACCCCCAAGGGCGGGCACACACCTCTAGGAGAAGACCCCGTGAAGAAAACCGTCACCGGTGTCGCGTTGGGCGCAGCCCTCGCCACCGCTGTTTGCATGAGCATGCCATCGGCACTGGCCAGCAACACCGCTCATGCCCAATCCGCCTCTGCCAAGGCGACTTCCGTCAAGAGTGGCGCTGCCAAGGCCGACACGGTCAAGGCTGACACGGTCAAGAGCGACCACGCCGCACTCGGCCTGAGCAGCAACGAGAAGCTCGTCGTCCGCAACGTCGTCACCGATGCGAACGGCACGAAGCACATCCATTACGACCGCACCTACAAGGGTCTCAAGGTCGTCGGCGGTGACCTCATCGTCACCCGCAACAAGGCCGGCAAGCTCGGCACGGTGCGCAAGAACGCGTCGGGCAAGGTCGCCGTCTCCTCGGTCACGCCGACATACTCGGCGAGCAAGGCGAAGGTGACCGGGCAGCAGAAGTCCCACGCGGTGCGGACGCTGAAGAAGGACTCCGACCTGGTGATCTTCGCCGGCAAGGGCACTCCCCGGCTGGCCTACGACGTGTATGTCGAGGGTGTGCGCGCTGACAAGGTGCCCACCCGCTCGCACACGTATGTCGATGCCCGCACCGGTAAGGTCCTCGCGGTCGACGACGACATCAAGACCGGCAGCGGCCGCAGCATCTACGTCGGAAACGTCACCATCGGGACCAAGGCACACAGCGGCGGCGGTTACGAAATGACAGACGCCGCAGGCAATTACACGACCGACGTGCACAACCAGGGCGACCCCAACACCGGCAGCGGACCGGCGGGTGACCTCTTCCTGGACAGCGACGACACCTGGGGCAACGGCACCAACTCCGACCGCGCCAGTGCAGCGGTCGACGCGCAGTACGGCGCGGAGAAGACGTTCGACTACTACAAGAACGTGTTGGGCCGCAACGGCATCTGGGACAACGGCCAGGGCTCGCGCTCCCGCGTGCACTTCGCGGACGGTATGGCGAACGCCTTCTGGGACGGCCAGCAGATGACGTATGGCGACGGCAGCGACAACAACAGCCCGGTGCTCGCGCTGGACGTCGCCGGCCACGAGATGAGCCACGGCGTCACCGAGAACACGGCAGGGCTCGTCTACTACGGCGATGCCGGCGGCCTCAACGAGGCGAACTCGGACATCTTCGGCACCGCGGTCGAGTGGTACGCGAACAACTCCGCGGACACGCCCGACTACCTCATCGGCGAGAAGGTCGACCTCTTCGGCAACGGCGACCCGCTGCGCTACATGGACCAGCCGAGCAAGGACGGTGCGAGCAAGGACTGCTGGAGCAGCAGCCTCGGCAACCTGGACCCGCACTACTCGTCCGGTCCGCTGAACCACTGGTACTACCTGACCTCGGAGGGCTCGGGCGCCAAGACGATCAACGGCGTCAACTACAACAGCCCGACCTGCAACAACAGCAGCGTCACCGGGATCGGTCACGACAAGGTGGAGAAGATCTGGTTCCGCACGCTGACGACGAAGCTGACCAGCAACTCCAACTACAAGGCTGCGCGCGAGGGCGCGATCACCTCCGCGATCGAGCTGTATGGCGCCTCCAGCCAGGAGTGCAAGTCCGTCGAGTCGGCGTTCAACGCGATCTCGGTGCCCGCCGGAAGCGCGAGCTGTGACGGCGGGAGCGACCCCAACCCGCCGACCGGGGACAACCTGCTGAAGAACCCGGGCTTCGAGTCCGGCACGGTCGGCTGGACCGGCACCGCGGGGCCGATCACCAACAACAGCGGTCGCGCGGCGCACACGGGCAGTTGGAAGATGTGGCTCGGTGGCAACGGGCAGACCGCCAGCGAGAACGAGTCGCAGACCGTGTCGATCCCCGCCGGGTCCGACGCCACGCTGACCTACTGGCTGCGTGTCGACTCCAGTGAGTCGTCCCGTTACTACGCCTACGACAAGATGCAGGTCCAGGCGGTCAGCGGCGGGACGACCAAGGTGCTGAAGTCCTACAGCAACGTCAACGCCGACAACACCTGGCACCAAGTCTCGGTCGACCTGTCGGCATACGCCGGCAAGTCGGTGACGCTGAAGTTTGTCATGAACGAGGACGCGTATCTGCAGACCTCGTTCGTCGTGGACGACACGTCGATCACCGCGAAGTGACGCACGTCGACTGACGCAGTAAACGCCGAGTGACGCACTTACAAGTGCGTCACTCGGTGTTTCATGCGTCAGTCGGCGAAAATGTCGGCATGTCCAAGGCCCCTGTCGTCGGTATGACGCTGCTGCTGCTCGGCAGCCTCGCCGCGTGCTCGATCGGTGACCCCAGCGGCAGCCGAGGAACGGGGGAACAGCACGAGACGACGACCGGTGCGGGACAGCACCGCCACGAGTCGAGTCAGCAGCACAGCGGAGGAACGTCGCGCAGCGCCTCTCCCCGCGCCACCCCGACCAACACCACCCCTCCGCCATACATCGCCCGAGTGGTGTGGGTCAGTCTGCCGAGCGGCCGCAGCCTGCAGGTCTACCCGACGGCCAACGGGCGGGTGACGACGGCGGACGGATCCGGCAAGGAGGCGTGGCGGGAGGTGCTGCGCAAGGCACCGGATGCCGGGTCCCGAGGAATGCGAGCGCAATTCGAGTGCCACTGGGCATTCGCGCGCCTGGCCGACCCGGACAAGCCGAGTTGGAATCTCGAGCCGTGGCGACCGGTGGTGTCGGCGCAGGTGATGTACGACACCCGGTGTAATCCCGGCGGTCCCGAGGTCTGAGCGCCTGCGCCCGCCCGCGCGAGTAACTCGCGACAGTAGCGACTTGGTCGCCGGGATCCGGTGTTTCGAGCGAATAACTCGCGACAGTAGCGAGTTACTCGGCCGATCCTTATTCGCCCGAGCCCTGGCCCTCCTGCTCGGACTGCTGCTTGGCCTGCTCCGCCTCGATCTGGGCGCGCACCTCGTCCATCGGCAGCTTGCGGGTCTGGTCGATGAGGCTGGTCAGCTCCGGGCCGGGCAGCGCGCCGGCCTGCGCGAAGACACGAATGCCGTCGCGGAAGATCATCAGCGTCGGGATCGACGTGATCTGCAGTGCCTGGCTCAGCGCCGGCTCGGCTTCGGTGTCGACCTTGCCGAACGTGATGTCCGGGTGCTCATTGGAGGCGTCCTCGAAGATCGGCGCGAACATCTTGCACGGGCCGCACCAGTCCGCCCAGAAGTCCACCAGCACGATGCCGTCGGACTGGACCTCGTCGGTGAAGGTGTCGGTCGTGAGGGTCTTGGTGGCCATCGTGTCTGCTCCTTGGTCGACGGTGGCGGGCGACGGCGTTCGGTTCACCGTCACACCTGCCAACGTATGGCGCCCACCGATCCTTCCCACGAAGTGACGTCCGCCATACGGGCAACAGTCTCGACATATAAGACGGCAATCAATGTGTTTGGTGATTGCCACGGTGCCGTGTTGTGCTGGTGGCATGTCTTCGCAGGTCACGCTCCGCATGCGCATCGCCAACCGGCGTCGCATGACGACGTGGCATGTCTGCCGCTATTGAGCCGATCCACCACCCAGCTCGCCGCAGACCACAGCGCCCGATCACGGCGCAGACCCACCTCGCTTCAACGGAGACTTCGATGACCACTGCTTCACCCGGCGTCCGGGACTTCACCGGTGACCAACTCGTCCGGATGGCACGGCTTTTCGTGCGTGAAGGCGCCGCTGTCAGTGCCCGTCGGCCCTCCGGCACGGAGCGGGAGCGCCACCAGCTGACCAAGACGCCGCACCTCGAGGTGTGGGTGGTCAACTGGCCGCCCGGCGCCGAGACCGGCTGGCACGATCACGGCGCCGCCGACGGTGCGATGGTCGTCGTCGAGGGCGAGCTGATCGACCGGCAGTGGAAGGGCGGCTCGGAGCACTGGAGCGAGCTGACCGACGGTGACGAGGTGACCATCACGCCGAACACCGCCCACCACGTCACCAATGTCGGCGACGGTTACGCGGTCACCGTGCACGCCTACTCGCCGGGCCTGACCGAGATGACGCCATACGCCTGGGAGAACGGCCGGCCCGTCGCGGTCGACGCACTTTCCTGACCGCAATGCCGCGTGCCTCCCTGCGAGGATGCTGCGTATGAGTCGTCTGTCATCCGAGTCGTTCCGGCGGCGCCTCGTGCCGATGCGCGGGCGCGATCCCGAGGAGGGTGAGCGCGCTTCCACCCCACTGGAGCTGCTCTTCGACCTGGTCTTCGCGGTCGCGGTCGGCACCTCGGCGTCGCAATTCGCCGGTATGGCGGCCGACGGGCACCTGGTCAGAGGCGTTTTCGGCTTCCTCTTCGCGATCTTCGCGATCTGTGTCGCCTGGATCAGCTTCACCTGGTTCGCGTCGTCCTTCGACACCGACGACTGGCTCTACCGGCTGCTGACGATGTTCATCATGACCGGCGTGGTGATCTTCGCGCTCGGTCTGGCGCCGATGTTCCACTCGATCGACCAGGGCGCCCACGTCGACACCCGGCTGATCGTCATCGGGTATGTCGTCATGCGCATCCCACTGCTCATGCAGTGGTGGCGGGCATCCCGGCAGTCGTCGGACTTCCGGCTCGTCGCGCTACGCAACATCCGGTGGTTGTCGATCGTGCAGGCAGGCTGGGTCGTCTTCGGGTTCGTCTCGATGCCGCTCGCGGTGACCGTGCTGATCGGCATCTTCCTCGGTGCCTGCGAGCTGCTGATCCCGGTGCTCGCCCAGGGCAGCGCGAACGGCACACCCTGGCATCCGGACCACATCGCCGACCGATACAGCGCCTTCGCGATCATCACCCTCGGCGAGGGAGTCGTCGGCACCATCGCCACCTCGCAGGACCTGCTCGGCGGCGCGGCCGGTGACGACTGGAGTTGGAACGCCGTGGCCGTGGTCATCGCCGGGATCGGGCTGACGTTCGGCATGTGGTGGATCTACTTCGCGATGCCGTTCGGCATCTTCCTGCAGCACCGGCCGACATACGGCTACTTCTTCGGCTACGGGCACATCCTGGCCTTCCTCGGGATCGCCGGTGCCGGCGCCGGGCTGCACGTGCTCGGCCTCTACCTGGAGGGTGACTCCGCGCTGTCGGAGACCACCGCGGTGGCGCTGCTCGTCGTGCCGGTCGCGCTCTATCTGGCGACGATCTACACGCTGCACGACGTGCTGATCGGGCGACTCGACCCGCTGCACCTGGTCAACCTGGTGGTCACCGGTGGGCTGCTGGTCGCGGCGGTCGTGCTCGCGGCGGTCGGCGCGCCGATCTCGTTGTGCCTGCTGCTCGGTATGGCGGCCCCCTTCGTGACGGTCATCGCGTTCGAGGGCGGAGCGCACCGTTGGCAGGACGAGCAGCTGCAGCGTCTCAGTGCAGAGTCGTGAGTTGGTCGACCGGCCGCAGCAGAACCGGTGAACGGCGCCGGCGGATGTAATCGATGGTCACGGCGATCAGGCTCGGTCCCCAGAACGCGAGTGGGGCGTAGCAGGCGTACATCAGCACCGCCCAGCCGTCCCACGCGTCGACGTTCGACGGGAAGCCGAAGACGACGGCCATGCCGAAGAGCGTCGCGCCCAACCCGCCGAGCAGCGCGAGCGGAGCGGCGAACAGCACCGGCACCGGGCGTCCACCGACAACCGGCAACCAGCGCGGGAAGGTCTCGCCCCACGACCGGACCAGCCCGAGAGCGAGGAACGCCAGTCCGTCGCTGAGCACGCCGAGCCCGATCAGGTAGCCGGCGCGCATCCACCACGGGTGGCTCATCATGTCGTCCACCGATGCGTCGTCGAGCCCCATCGACGCTCCGAAGATGAGCGGCAGCCGCCACAACGAGGACAGGACCGGGCTGAGTGCGCTGAGGTGGGCCAGGTGCACCATCAGTGGTGATGCGGGTGGGATCGCTGATTTCTTCATGTGGAAGAGCCTCGCGGGCACGGTGCGTTCGCCGCGTCACTCCGCCGAGTGGCGGGCATACCCCGGGAGGGTGATTCCTGTCGGGACACGTCAGCAGGGCCGATAGGGTCTACCCATGAGTAACATCGATGTGACGGTCGCCGGCGGCATCGCCGACGTGCGGTTGGACCGCCCGGAGAAGCTGAACGGCCTCACCCTCCCGATGCTGCGGGACCTCACCGCTGCAGCTCGGAGAATGCGTGCGGACAAGGGGATTCGCGCCGTCATACTCTCCGGGACCGGTGACTCGTTCTGCGCCGGACTCGACTTCAAGACGGTCACCGCCGACCCGAAGCAACTGCCGCTGGGCATGCTGCCGCGGCCGTGGCGCGGCACGAATCTCTTCCAGGAGGCGTGCTGGGCGTGGCGTCGGGTGCCGGCGCCGGTCATCGCGGCCGTGCACGGTCATTGCTACGGCGGCGGCGTGCAGATCGCGCTCGCGGCCGATCTCCGTGTCACCACGCCGGACGCGAAATGGTCTGTGCTGGAAGGCAAATGGGGGCTCATCCCGGACATGACCGGCGTGCGCACGCTGTCCGAGTTGGTCGGCATCGAGACCGCGAAGCGGCTGACGATGACCGCCGAGGTGATCTCCGGTGACGAGGCGGCCCGGCTCGGACTCGTCGGACAGGTCGACGCCCAGCCGTATGACGCAGCCCGCGCGCTCGCCGAGTCGCTCGCGAAGCGGTCTCCGGACCAGCTGGCCGCGACGAAGAAGATCTTCGACCGGTCCTGGCGCTCCTCGCCGCGGCGGACCTTCTCGCGGGAGCGCTGGGAGCAGACCAAACTGCTCCTCGGCACGAACGCCAAGATCGCGCGGGTGTCCGGGCTGAAACGCGAGGACCCGGTCTTCCGCGCCCGCCGCTAGTCACTGCCAAGCACGATCTGCCCCAGAAATATGTCTGCCCCGACGTTCCCGGTGCGGCTAGCTTTGGGCCGCAGGTGCCCCGCGTCGGCAGGTGACGCCGGCGCGGGGCATCCGTCGCAGCGGAAGAGGGATCATGCGAGTTCTGGTGTTGGGAGCGGGTTTCGGCGGTCTGGAGTTGGTGACTCGCCTCTCGGAGGAGCTCGGTGACGACGCCGACGTCGTCCTGATCGACAAGGCCGACGACTTCATCATGGGCTTCTCGAAGCTCGACGTGATGTTCGGCCGCACGACGCCGGACGCGGTGCGGCACTCGTATGCCGATGTGGTCAAGCCCGGCGTCCGCTTCGTGCAGGCGGAGATCCGGTCCATCGACCCGACGCACCGCAGCGTGGAGACCGACGCCGGGCACTTCGACGGTGATGTCCTGGTGGTCGCGCTTGGCGCGGACCTGGACCCTGCCGCGACACCCGGACTCGTCGAAGCCGGGCACGAGTTCTACACGCCCGCAGGCGCTTTCGCGGCCGCGGAAGTGCTCGACTCGTTCACCGGTGGCACGGTGATCGTCGGTGTCACGTCAACGCCGTTCAAGTGCCCGCCGGCACCGAGCGAGACCGTGTTGATGCTGCACGACTTCCTCACCGAACGCGGGCTGCGGGACAAGTCCGAGATCTCACTGGTCATGCCGCTCGGCAGCCCGATCCCGCCGTCACCGGCGGCGTCGAAGGCGTTGCTCGCCGAGTTCGCCGAGCGCGGGATCACCTGGACTCCGGACAGTCTGGTGCGCAGCCTGGACGGCGACCGCGGGGTGGCGGTGCTCGCGGACGGCCGCGAACTGCCCTTCGACCTCTTCCTCGGGGTGCCGGCGCACCGGGTGCCGGCCGTGGTCGCCGAGTCGGGCATGTGTGTCGACGGCTGGATTCCGGTCGATCCGTTGACCCTGGAGACGTCCTACCCCGATGTGTATGCCGTCGGAGATGTCACGAGTGTCGGCACGCCGAAGGCCGGTGTCTTCTCCGAGCGGCAGGCGGGTGTCGTCGCGGACCGGCTGATCGATCGGCACCGTCGGGAGACCGCGGGGGCGACATACGACGGGACGGGACTGTGTTTCATCGAGTTCGGCGGAGATCGGATCGGCCGGGTCGAGGTGACGTTCCGCAGCGGGGAGCCGCCGGTCGGGACCTTCGACGAGCCGTCGCAGGAGCTGCGCAGCCGCAAGGCCGACTTCGGGTCCAGTCGCGCGAAGCGGTGGTTCGGCACCGACTGGGCGAATCACTGACGCAACCACGCTCTGATTGACCGGCAGGGTCCTGCATTGACCGGCATACCGATTCAGCCGAAATTGGTATGCCGCTCAATGCGTCGGTATGCCGGTCAATCAGAGGCACGGAGGATTTGCCGGACCTGCGGCCAGGCGAGGCGGCCCAGCTCACGGTTGGTCTCGTCAGTGCCGCCACGGCGCATGGATTGTCCTGCCGTCACGGGGTTTTCGCCGGGTAGGAGGGTGCGGTGCCCGGCGTCCGCGAGCGAAACATATGCCGTGTCCAGGTCGTGCTCACGGCGGCGCGCGACGATCCGCTCGGCGAAGTCGGTCGACGGCCAGACCTGGTCGTCACCGCCGGCAACTAGCAGCAGCTCATTGATGCGTTCGACCGGGATGGTCGCATTCGCAACGGTTTCCGCGTCCGCTGTACGCAGACTTTGTTCATACATGCCCACGTAGGCCGGCTGATCGGTGTCCGGCTCCCAGCCGAGATCAAAGGGCACGAAGGCAACAGGTTGCCCCTCACGGGTCCAGTGCGAAACCTTGTTGCCGTCCGGGTCGATATAACCCCACGCCTGGGAGCTGGGCGCGAATCCGATGCAGCCGTCAACCCTTTCGTCATACGACGCGGTGAGCAGAGCGGCCTCGGCGCCGAACGACATCCCCGAGATCACCAGTCGATCGCAGTCGGCGGCAAGTCGGTCGAGCGCGCCGGTGAAGGTCTCCAGCGGGACCAGCCGCGGACCGTCCGGTTGTCCCGGGCCGCCGAACCACCGGATCGACATCGCGAGCGCACCGTGGGCGGCGAGTAGCCGGGCGCGGTCGTCGTCGATGCGACCGCTCGAGCCGCCGATCGTGAGCACGCCTGTCCCACAAGGCTTCTCGGGTATGACGAACAGGCCCTCCGGGCCGGTCAGCTGCTCCTCGCGCATGTCCGCAGCCTAGGCGGTGGCGATCCGGGCCGCGCGTTGAGCGAAGACGCCGACCACCAGGCTGATCGCCGCCAGGCCGGCGAACGCCAGGATGACGTCCTGCTCCGGCCAGTGGCCGACGAAGAGCGACACGATCGTCGGCACACAGAACCCGACATAGGTCAGTGAGTAGAAGACGGCGTTGGTCAGGGCCAGATCCGTTGCAGGAGAGGACTGCTCGATCCGGGTGAGGCCGCCGACGATGTTCATCCCGTAGCCGGCTCCGAGCACGATCGACGTGACGATCACCAGCGCGACCGACCCATGCGTCACGGTCACGGCGGTCAGCAGCACACCGGCGAGCGCACCGATCATGCCGAGCACGGTGACCGACCCGGGGTGCTGCGCGTCCATGCGGCGAGCCGGCTGCTGCACCAGGACGCCGGTGCCCAGGGTGAGTCCGCAGATCAGGCCGGTGAAGGCCAGCGCCGCACCGGAGATCTGCTCCCGGACCAGCGTCGGCAGGATCACCATGCTGATCGCCGGGCATGCGAAGACCCACGGCGCCATCGGTGCGATGCGGGTCCAGAAGTGCCCGCTGAGTGCGTAGTTTCCGCCTACGTTGGTTGAGCCTGTCGAAACCACTCGTGGTGACCTCGACAAGCTCGGCCACCGTGTGTTGGTTGTAGGCCACCTTGAGTTGGTTGAGCGGTCCAAGGTGGTTGAGCTTGTCGAAACCACCACCTCCCGCGTGTTCCACACCAGAGCAGCAGCCACGACGGTCAGCACGATGTGCACGACATACGGCAACACCTTCGGAGCAGGCAGCCACTGCGCCATGAAGCCGACCAGGAACGCGCCGCCGCCGAACCCCGCGGACAGCGCGATCGCAGCTCGCCGGGCACCCGTGCCGACCGGGGCGTCGGTGGACAGCTCCTTCACCCACGTGGTGCCCGGTGCCATCGCCGCGCCGGTGCACACGCCATACAGGACACGACCGATGAAGAGCGGCGCCGGCGACGACTCGCCCAGTGCAAGCAGCAGCGACGAGACGGCGGTCAGCACCATGACCGGGCGCATCACCCGGTGGTGTCCGAAGCGGCCACCGAGTTCGGCGGCGATCAGCAGTGCCGGCACAAGTCCCAGGACGTATGCCGCGAACATCGACGTCACCAAGGTCTGCGAGTAGTGATCGGTGTCGCGATAGACCAGCAGCAGTGGCGTGAACTGGTTGGCGCCCCAGCCGACGACGAACATCGCGAAAGCGACGCGGAGCCAGCCGGGAAAGCGCATTGCTCCAGCATGTCAGCGCTGGCTGATGGTGCGACGACTCGTCCCATGAGGTGGCCGAGGAGGCCCGAGCGACCGCGAGGGCCGTCTCGAGGTCCCGGGTCATACTTTGTGGGGTGGGGCAGACTGCAGGGATGAACTTCTACTCGGCATACGACCAGGGCTTCGCCCGTGTCGCCGCGTGCACGGTCCCGACCGCGATCGCCGATCCGGCCACCAACGCCGCCACGATCATCGAGCAGGTGCGGGCGTGCGACGCGGACGCGGTTGCGGTTGCTGCG
This sequence comes from Flexivirga sp. B27, assembly GCF_052905685.1. Classification (NCBI taxonomy): domain Bacteria; kingdom Bacillati; phylum Actinomycetota; class Actinomycetes; order Micrococcales; family Dermacoccaceae; genus Flexivirga; species Flexivirga sp. B27. Next base: position 100,506 of record NZ_JBPYUM010000003.1, read on the forward strand.
TTTCCCGAGATGAGCCTGACCGGCTACGCGATCGACGACCTGGTGCTGCAGGACGCCGTGCTCGCCGACGTGGAGCGGGCGATCGGTGACATCGCGGCGGCGACCAGGGACCTGCTCCCGGTGGCCGTGGTCGGCGCGCCGTTGCGCAAGGGGCTGCGCCTGTTCAACTGCGCCGTCGTGATCCACCGCGGCCGCGTGCTGGGTGTCGCGCCGAAGAGCTACCTGCCCAACTACCGGGAGTTCTACGACAAGCGCTACTTCGCGCTCGGCGACGACCAGCGCGGTGAGTCGATCACCGTCGGGGGAGAGGTGGTGCCCTTCGGTCCCGACCTGATCTTCACCGCATCCGACCTGCCGTCGCTGGCACTGCATGTCGAGGTCTGCGAGGACATGTGGGTGCCGATCCCGCCGTCGTCGCTCGCCTCGCTCGCGGGTGCGAACGTGCTGGTCAACATCTCGGGCAGTCCAATCACCGTCGGCCGGGCAGCCGACCGGCAGGCGCTTGCGGCGGCGCAGAGCTCGAGATGCCTTGCGGCATACATCTATGCGGCGTCGGGGTATGGCGAGTCGACCACCGACCTGTCTTGGGACGGCATGACGATGATCCACGAGTGCGGGACGCTGCTCGGCCGGGGCAAACGCTTCCCGCAAGAAGCCACCCGCACGGTCGTTGACGTCGATCTGGATCGGCTCCGCCAGGAGCGGCTGCGTGATGGTTCCTTGGCCGACAACGCACGAACACATAGAGATGCCAGTCGATTCCGGGCAATCGACTTCGAGCTGGACCCGCCGCGCGAGGACATCGGCCTGCGTCGCAAGCTGCAGCGCTTCCCCTTCGTGCCCGACGACCCGGACACCCTCGCGCAGGACTGTTACGAGGCCTACACGATCCAGGTCACCGCGCTCAAGCAGCGGCTGCGCGCGATCGGCGACCCGAAGATCGTCATCGGTGTCTCGGGAGGTCTGGACTCCACCCACGCACTGCTCATCGCGGCGCGCGCGATGGACGAGCTGGGCCGGCCGCGGACCGACATCCTCGCCTACACGATGCCCGGTTTCGCGACCGGCAGCGCGAGCAAGTCGGCGGCGACCGACCTGGCGCAGGCGATGGGAGTTTCCTTCCAGGAGTTGGATATTCGCCCTGCCGCGACGCAGATGCTGCGTGACATGGGACACCCGGCCGGCGACGGTGAGCCGGTCTACGACGTGACGTTCGAGAACGTCCAGGCCGGCCTGCGCTACGACTATCTCTTTCGGATCGCGAACAAGGAGGGCGGCATCGTCCTCGGCACCGGCGACCTGTCCGAGCTGGCGCTCGGCTGGTGCACGTATGGCGTCGGCGACCAGATGTCGCACTACAACGTCAACGCCGGCATCCCGAAAACGCTGATCCAGCACCTGATCCGGTGGATCATCGGTGCAGGGCACTTCGACGAGGCGGCGGCGCACACCCTGCAGACGATCCTGGAGGCCGAGATCAGCCCGGAGCTGGTGCCCGCGGGCGACGACGAGAAGCCGCAGTCGACCGAAGACGCGATCGGCCCCTATGCGCTGCAGGACTTCAACCTCTTCCACCTGTTGCGCTTCGGCTTCCGGCCGACCCGCATCGCGTTCATGTCGTGGCACGCGTGGCACGACGCGTCGGCAGGTGACTGGCCGCAGGGCTTCCCGGAAGGTCGGCGCACGGCATACGAACTGGGCGAGATCCGGTCATGGTTGGAGCTCTTCCTGAAGCGCTTCGCCGCCAATCAGTTCAAGCGCTCGGCGCTGCCCAACGGCCCGAAGGTCGTCGCCGGCGGAGCGCTGTCGCCGCGTGGTGACTGGCGTGCGCCGAGTGACGGCAATGCCGCTGCCTGGCTGCGCGATCTCGAGGCCGGCGTCCCGAAGAGCTGACACTCGTCCTTCGGGTATGTCGAAAGTGCGGTATGGCGCACGTTCGGCATACCCGAGGGGCGCTCAGTGCGGCGAGCGCTCACGGTTCAGGATTGGGAAGGTCACCAGCCCGCCAACCACGAAAAGCATTCCGGCAGCTGAGAATACGGAGTCGACGGGACGGAAACGCATGCCCGCGAGACTCAGGTCCAACCCGTGCAACACGGTGCTGACCAGCCAGCCGGCCGCTGCCATCGACACCAGATTGGCGGCAGTGCTCACGGCGTTGAGCCAGGCGAGGGTCCGCCCGAGCATCGCGGGCGCGACGGTCTTCATCCACAACGGACCGATCAACACGTTGACCAGCCCGATCGGAGCGCCGATCAGTCCGTAGAGCAGCAGCGCGGGTGCGAGCGCGGTGCACCGTGAATAGGCGAGCAACTCGACGCCGGACACGATGAGTCCGATGGCGATCAGCGGTCCGGGTGCCCATCGTCGCGCGAGACGAGGTGCGACCAGCGACCCCAGGACCATGCCGACCGCGTAGAACATCGACAGCACGCCGAGCATCGACGCCGGCTGATCGAGGGCGTCGGTGACGAAGAAGACTTCCAGCACGTTGAGGGCCGCGGCGCCGATCATCGCGATGACGATCGCCGAGCCGATCGCGAGCAGGACCGGTGTGCCGAGCACGACGCGGGCACCCTCGCGTATCGACTCGGACAGGCCGAGTTGAGCAGTCCCGGGATCCGGCGCGGAATCCCATCGCACCCGGGCGAGCAGCCAGGTGCACACGAGGAACGAGACCGCATCGATGGCCAGCGCCCAGCCGACACCCGCGGTGAACATCAACGGTGCCGCGAGCGGTGGCCCGATGATCGCCAGCGTCTGGTTGGCCGCGCCCTGCTGGGCGAACGCGCTGTTGCGCAGGTTCTCCGGGATGGTCGCGGCGATCATCACGCTGCGAGAGGTCATGAAGAACTGGCCAGCCGCGTTCGTGACCATCACCCCGAGGTAGATCCAGACCAACTGCCCGCCGACACCGATCGTGTTGCCGCACAACGGGATCAGCAGCAGGCTGCCGATCGTCACCGCCTGGACGGCGTTGCTCCACAGCAACACCCGTCGCCTGTCGAAACGGTCGGTGTATGCGCCCGCGAGGGGACCGACGAAGAGGACCGGCAGCGCCGCCGCGATCAGCACTCCGCTGACGGCGATCGGGGTCCAGGACCGGTCCGGGGCGATCTCGGTGCTGATCCAGAGCACCACTGTGATGTCGAAGACGAAGTCGCCGAGTCGTGAGACGAGCGAGGCAGGGAAGGCAAGTCGCCAGGCCTGCAGCGACCAGAGCCGCGCTGGAGTGGTGTCGGCGTCGCTCGGACTGGCGACTCGGGAGCTGTCGGGCTGCATGGTCGGCCAGCGTAGAGTCTCACAAATAATTTGCGCAAGAAACTTGCGCAAATTGCTTGTTAGTATGGCGGGTATGGCTCGAAAGCACACACCGACCGATGTCTCGGACCCGCAGCGGTGGCGGGCGCTGGCGCATCCGCTGCGGATGCGGCTCGTGCACGAGCTCCAGGACCGGCCCGCCGCACGAGCCGCCGACCTGGCGGAGGCGGTCGGTGAGCCCGCGAATTCGGTGAGCTTCCACCTGCGTCAGCTGGAGCGTTACGGCTTTGTCGAGCAGGACGACGAGCACGGCTCGGACCGACGCGAGAAGTGGTGGCGCACGACGAACCGCGCCGGCTTCCGTGTCACGGGCACCCCGGACGGCGAGGACCAGGAGTCGGCACGTCGCTTGGTGCAGACGATCGGCGCTCACACCCACGCGGCAGTTGACGACTGGCTGCGGGTCGCCGTCGGTGACGAGGACGTGACCAGCGTCAACCACGATGTGCGCTTCCACCTCACCGACGCTGAATTCGTCCGGTTCCGAAGTGAACTCGGCGAGTTGTACGACCGGTGGCTGTCCGTCAGTCGCGCCCATGACGAGGATCGTGACGGGCTGGTGGACTTCCGGGACATCCGCTTCGGGTGGACCGATCGTCCGGTCGTGGAGGACTGAGCTCGGGCCGACCCTCAGCCCTTGGCCCAGTCCAGGATCCGCCAGCGCTCGGAGCCGTCGTTGCGAACCAGGTAGTAGGTCCACCGCTCGTGGTCGGGCTCGCTGTCGTCGGTGGCGCCCTTGACGTGCTTGAGGGTCGCCACGGTGTGGACCTCGACGCACTTCTTCCAGGCGGACGCGGTCGGGCGGTGGCAGCGTGCGCCCTCGACGGCGGAGTCCGAGTGCAGGATCCGTAGGTCCTCCACGCGGGGGCCGTGCAGGTCCCACCACTTGGCGTCGACGCCGACCTGGTCGCCGACGACGATCGACTTGGCGGCGGAGTAGTCGCGGTCGTTGAGCGCCTGCGCGAAGGTCCGCACGACCTTCGCGGGCGCGTCGGCCGAGGTCGGCACCGGCACCGTGGTGCGCGGTTTGCCCCACAACCACAGGCCGAGGACACCGCACAGGACAGCGATCGCCAGCACGAGCCCGACGATGTTCTGTGCCTTACGCATGTGACGAGTATCAGGGTCAACGCTGATCGAGTGAAGGGCTCCCCGGGAATCGTCGCGTCCTGCACCGTGGCCACTGGCCATCTGCAGGCGACGGTCGTCCACATCCCCGGGCGTGCGCTCGCTGCATACACAGGCGGCTCGGCGGGTGTCGCAGGTGTCAGCAGTGGCGGCTACCGTCGGGATGTGATCGACGCGCAGCCGTGCGGCCGACGGGCGCCAATTGAACACCGGGAGGTGCATTGATGACGTGGGACGAGTCGTCGGTGCAGCTGCACGGCGCCGAGTGGGTGCGGCGCGTCGGTCCCGAGCAGCTGGCGGCGCGGCTGGGCGAGCTCACCCTCGCCCGCGCGGAGCTGTATGTCGACTCCGAGCGCGTGCAGTCGATCAACACCGGCGACCAGGGCAGGTTGTTGCTGGCCACGGTCGAGGGCAACCGACCCCGCCCCTACACCGTGATGATCACGCGCGTCGAGGACTACGACGGCCTGCCCGACTGGCACTCGCGCTGCTCCTGCCCGGTCGCCACCGAGTGCAAACACGTCGCCGCGACGCTGCTCACCGCGCGCGACCATCTCGGCGGCGAGGTCGAGCAGCTGCCGGCCTGGCGCCGCTTCGTCCAGGAGCAGCTGGAGGAGCAGCCCGTCGACCTGTCCGACGACGGTGTCCGGCTCGGGCTGCGGTTGGAGGCGACCAGGGAGTTGCGCGGTCGACGCCGAGTGACCCGGCTGGCGATCCGTCCGGCACACGTGACCAAGGCCGGCAACTGGTCCAAGACCTCGTCCTGGGACGAGATCGCGCTCAATCGCATCCGCCGCCGGTTCAACCTCGCGCAGGCCGACGCCGTCGCCGCGCTCCGCGACCTGATCACGGGACGCGCCCCTCAGTTCGCGCTCGCCCCGGCCCAGCTCTATCTCGATGACTGCGCGGCCGCTCTCTGGTCGGCGCTGCGCGACTGCACCACGGCAGGTGTGGAGCTGCTGCCGGCATGGGGCAGCGCCGACGAGGTCCGGCTGTTGCCCGACCCACTGCGGGTGGCTGCCGACTTCGGTGAGCAACCCGACGGCTCGCTGCTCGGCAGCGCGAGCATCGTCGGGCTGGCCGACCTGTCCGGTGAGACCGTCGTGCTGGGTGACCCGGGGCATGGTGTCGCAGTGGTCGGCCACGACGGCACCATCAGCCTCGCGCAGCTGGAGACGACGCTGAGTCCGGCGTCCCGTGCGTTGCTGCTCGACGGCCCGCTCGAGGTGCCGGCCGAGGACGCCGAGGAGTTCCGTGACCTCTACTACCCGCGGCTGACCCGTCAGTTGCGGCTGGTGGCCAGCGACGGGCTGCCTGTGCCGGAGCCGTTGCGACTGCGCCTGGAGGTCAGCTCGCCCGAGCCGCACGCGGTCCGGGTCATCGCCCGGATGCTGTATGCCGGCAAGCACGCCAAGCCCGTGACGCTGGACGTCTACGACCGGACCAGGGACCGCGTTGCCGAGCATGCACTGGTCGAGCGGGTCGACCCGGCCCTGCGGGAGCTCGGCCTGATGGAGATGATCGGCGGTCTCGGCTGGTGGCCGATGTCGGAGAGCCTGCTGCGCGGGTGGCCGGCGGTGCGACTGGTCGAGGGGCTGGACGAGTTGTCCGACTCCGAGGACATCGAGGTCGTCATCGACGGCGAGCTGCCGGCCTTCGAGGAGAGCACCGTCGCCCCGCAGATCACCATCGGCACCAGCGACCCCAGCTCGACGTCGGCGCAGGAGCAGGACTGGCTCGACCTGCACGTGACCGTCTCGATCGACGGTGAGGAGGTGCCCTTCGCCGAGCTCTTCGCAGCACTCGCACGCGGCGATGAGGCGATGTTGCTCGCTTCCGGCACGTGGTTCTCGCTCGACCGGCCCGAGTTGCTGCAGCTGGAGCGACTCATCGCCGAGGCCCGCGAGCTCTCCGACAAGGAGCGAGAAGGCCTGGCGATCAACCGTTTTCACGTCGGGCTGTGGGAGGAGCTCGAGCAGATCGGCGTCGTCGACCAGCAGAGCGAGCGGTGGACCCGGCAGCTGGAGCGGGTCCGCGGGCTCGACCGCTTCACCGCCCCCGACATCCCCGAGTCGCTGCACGCAACGCTGCGCTCTTACCAGGTCGACGGATTCACCTGGCTCGCCGCGCTCTGGGACTGCGCGCTCGGTGGTGTCCTCGCCGACGACATGGGCCTGGGCAAGACGCTGCAGACCCTCGCCCTGCTCGCCCGCGCCCGGGAGGAGGGTGAGCTCGACGTGCCCGTGCTCGTCGTCGCGCCGAGCTCGGTCGTGGGCACCTGGGTGGGCGAGGCAGAGCGGTTCGCCCCCGACCTGCGGGTGTCGGCGCTGGCGGAGACCAGCCGGCGCCGCGGCAGCACCGTCGTGGAAGCCATCGGTGATGCCCAGGTCGTGGTGACGTCATACGCCGTGCTGCGGCTGGACGCCGAGCAGTTCGCCGAAACCTCCTGGAACGGCCTGGTTCTCGACGAGGCGCAGGCGGTCAAGAACCACACGTCCAAGACCTTCCAGGCGGCCAAGCGGATCGGGGCTCCCTTCACGCTCGCGATCACCGGGACCCCGCTGGAGAACTCGCTGATGGACCTCTGGTCGATGCTGGCGCTCGCCGCGCCCGGTCTCTACCCGCGGCCCGACTTCTTCAAGCAGCGCTACCGCAAGCCGATCGAGCGCGGCGACGCACCGGAGCTGCTCGATCAGCTGCGCCGCCGCATCCGGCCGCTGATGCTGCGGCGCACGAAGGAGCAGGTGGCGAGCGACCTGCCGCCCAAGCAGGTGCAGGTGTTGCCGGTCGAGTTGCGCATCAAGCACCGGCAGACCTACGAGCGGCACCTGCAGCGGGAGCGGCAGCGGGTGCTCGGCCTGCTGGAGGACCCGGACGGCAATCGCGTCGCGATCCTCGCGGCGCTCACCCGGCTGCGACAGCTCGCGCTCGATCCTCGCCTGGTCGACGAAACGGCTGGCGGCACAGATGATTCCGCCAAAGTCGAGTGGCTCGTCGAGCAGATCGGCGAGCTGGCCGCGGAGGGTCATCGGGCGTTGGTCTTCAGTCAGTTCACGTCCTACCTGGAGATGGCTCGGGACGCGCTCGGCCGTGCCGGGCTGTCCACGTCATACCTCGACGGCCGCACCCGCAAACGCCAGCAGGTCATCGACGCGTTCAAGGCCGGTGACGACCCCGCGTTCCTCATCTCGCTCAAGGCGGGCGGTGTCGGGCTGACGCTGACCGAGGCCGACTACGTCTTCGTGCTCGACCCGTGGTGGAACCCCGCGACCGAGGCGCAGGCGATCGATCGTGCTCACCGCATCGGACAGGACAAGCCGGTGATGGTCTATCGCCTGGTCAGCGCCGGCACCATCGAGGAGAAGGTCGTGGCGTTGCAGGAGCGCAAGCGCGAGCTGTTCGAGCGAGTGGTCGACGGCGACGGCGGCGCGGGCGGAGCCATCACCCCCGACGACATCCGCGCGCTGCTGGAGTGAGCCGAAGCCTGGTTACTCATCGGTAAGTATGTCTAGGGTGGTGGTCATGGCTCTCTTCTCCTCGAAACCGTCCAGGTCCTATTCCGCAGCCCGTGTCCTGGTGACCGGCGGCTGCTCCGGACTCGGCCAGGCGCTGGTGAAGCTGCTGGTCGCCGACGGCGCCCGGGTGCTCGTCGGTGACGTGCACGAGACGGCGCCCGAGGGGTCGCTGCCGCCCGGCGTCGACTACGTGAAGCTCGACGTAGCACGGGACGAGGACTGGGACAACGCGCGCAACTGGGTCGAAGGCTCCTACGGCGGTCTCGATCTGCTGGTCAACAACGCCGGCATCGCCGCCGGCGGTCGCATCGACGTCTCCGACATGGACGAATGGCGCCGGATCACCGACATCAACCTGCTGGGTGTGGCACGCGGTTGCCACACCTTCGTGCCGATGATGAAGCAGCAGGGCAGCGGGCAGATCGTCAACACCGCATCGCTCGCCGGGCTGGTCCATGCGCCCGCGATGGCGTCATACAACGCGGTGAAGGCGGGTGTGGTCGCGATCAGCGAGACGCTCCGCTCGGAGTTGTCGCCGTGGGGCATCGGGGTGTCTGTCATCTGCCCGTCCTTCTTCCGCACCAACCTGGCGGAATCGTTCGGTGGCAAGGACGTCGACATGGAGGCGAGCGGTGTCGACATGATCAACAAAGCGCCGCGTTCCGCGGATCAGGTCGCCGCTGTGGCGTTCGCGGGTATGAAGAAGGGCACGCACATCATTCTCACCGACCGCGACGGTCACATCGCGTACGCCACCAAGCGTTACGTGCGACCGGTCTACGATCGAGCCATGAATGCTGCTGGCCGCCAGGTCGGCAAGGGCAAGCCGGCGACGCCGAAGGTCGTCGAGAAGCTCCAAGCACTGGGCAGCAAGAGGAAGTGAGGATCGGATGAGTTCTGTTGCGATCATCGGCGGACACGGCAAGATTGCCATGCAACTCGCGAAACTGCTTGTCGCACAAGGACATCAGGTGCGATCCCTGTTCCGCAACGAAGACCACGCGCCCGAGGTCGCAGCCACCGGGGCCACCCCCGTGGTCGCCGACGTCGAGAATCTCGACGTGCCTGCGTTGCGCGACCTGCTCAACGGAGTGGACGCCGTGGTGTGGTCCGCCGGCGCGGGCGGCGGCAACCCGGCCCGGACCTATGCCGTCGACCGCGACGCCGCGATCCGCAGCATGAACGCAACCGCGGAGCAGGGGATTGACCGCTACGTCATGGTTTCCTACTTCGGGGCATCGACGGATCACGGTGTGCCCGAGGACAATTCGTTCTTCGCGTATGCCGAGGCGAAGGCGGCCGCCGACGAATACCTGCGCGGCACCGGGCTGCGCTGGACCATCGTCGGTCCGAGCCGGCTGACCGACGACGAGCCGACCGGCCGCATCGAGGTCAAGGGACCGGGCCACGAGGACCTGGCCTCCGACTCGGTCACCCGGGCGGACGTCGCGGCCGTGGTGGCAGCGTTGCTGTCCGCGGACAACACCGTCGGTGAGTTCGTGCAGTTCAACAACGGCGACACCCCGATCGCCGACGCCGTCGCCGCCATCAAGCGGCCGAATAAAGCGGGTTGAGTAGCGGAGGAGCGAAGCGGGGGAGCGTATCGAAACCGCGGGTCTCGATACGCAGCCTCGTGCCCCTTCGAGACGTCGCTCGTCCCTCGCGACTCCTCAGGGCACCGCTCGGCTGCTACTCGACCACCTTGAAGTAGGCACCGGCCTTGATGTCGTCCAGCAGGGTCGGGCCGGTCGGAGTCCAGCCGAGCAGCTCACGGGTCCGGTCGGACGACGCAGGCATCTCCATGCCGAAGAACCGGCCGATGAACCCGAAGTGCTCGATCGCGTCGGCGGGATCGACGGACACGACCGGGAGATCCAACCCGGCGCCAATCGCCTCGGCGATGGACCGGGTCGGCACCGCGGTCTCGGCGGTGGCGTGCATCCGGGTCCCTGCCGGAGCACTCTCCAGGCCAAGCCGCACCACGCGCGCTGCGTCCGAGCGATGCACAGCCGCCCAGTTGTTGGTGCCGTCGCCGACGTACCCGGAGACGCCCGTCTTGCGGGCGGCAGCGACGATCAGCGCGATGAACCCGTGGTCGCCTGCGCCGTGCACCGTCGGGGCAAAACGCGCAGCGACAGCGCGCACCCCCTGATCGACGAAGTCGAAGGCGCGGTTCTCACCGCCGCCGCGTGGGGACTGCGGACCGATGAACGGGTTGGCGTCGTCCTCGGTCGCCGCCCGGCCCTGTGCCAGGCCGGCGACACCGGATGCGAAGACGAACGGTCGGTCGCTCCCTGCCAGCACCTCGCCGATCGCCTCGATCGATGCACGCTCGGCAGCATCCGATGCTGCCGGATTGGTCCAATCGTGTTTGTTCGCAAGGTGTATGACGCCTTCGGCCGCGTCGGCTCCCTTGCGGATGGAGTCCAGGTCGTCCAGGTCACCACGGAGCACCGTGACGCCCTTCGCCTCGAGACGCGCTGCGGACGCGTCCGACCGCGCGAGGCCGGTGACTTCGTGGCCGGCCTCGAGCAGGTCGTCGACGGTGGCAGAGCCGATCCAGCCGGATGCTCCGGTGACGAATACGCGCATGGTGTGTCCTTTTCGTTGAGGGGGCTCGCCGCACCGGCGAGTGATGTCATTGCCTGACATCACTTACAGTACACCTGGATGTCAGTGACTGTCATCAGTAGGATCTCGCGTATGGCGCGATGGCAACCCGGAGCACAAGAGCGACTGCAGGCTGCGGCCATGCAACTGTTCACCGACCAGGGTTTCGAGCGGACCACGGTCGCGGAGATCGCTGCGGCGGCCGAGCTCACGGAGCGCACATTCTTCCGGCACTTCGCGGACAAGCGCGAGGTGCTGTTCGCCGGCCAGGACGACTTCCAGGAGCTGTTCACCGACCCGATCGACGCAGCACCCGGCGACACCCCCGCATACGAGTTGATTCGGCGTTCCCTGGCAGGTGCGGGTGGCTTCTTCCCGGACGAGCGACGGCCGTTCGCCCGCGCCCGCGCAGGGATCATCGGCACCGAGTCATCGCTCCAGGAACGCGAACTCGCGAAGCTGGCAGCTCTGAAGATCCGGCTCGGTGAGCTGCTCCGGCAGCGTGGCATCAGCGAGCCGTCAGCCACCCTCGCAGCCGAGATGGGCGTGACCGTCTTCCACCTGTCGTTCCAGCAGTGGATCGCCGAGGGTGAGCAACGCAGCCTGTCCGAGATCGCGCGCGAGCGACTCGACGCGATGGCGGCGCTGGTCTCCGCCTGATCAGCGGCCGGGACCCTGGCCGGAATCCTCGCCGGCGGGGGCGTTCCCAGTCGGTGCCCCGCCGCTGTTTCCCGCGGGCCCGTTGCCGTTGGGCGCACTGGTGTTTCCCGGGTTGCCAGTCGTGCCACCGGAATTGCCCGGCGTGCCGTTCTGGCTCCCGGTGCCGCCGGGGAATCCGCCCTTGAAGTTGCGGGCGTTCCCGAAGCCGCCACCCATCCCGCCGCCAATGCCTCCTCCGGTGCCTGAGGACACCGTGGCGGACGCTGAGATCGCTCCCGCGGAGGACAACCCGATGGCGAGCGCAGCAACCACTGCGGTCTTCTTGCCGGACCACCGCGGCTGGCGCAGCACCGGTGCCGTCGGGGGTTGAGTGCTTGGCGGCGGGGTCGGCAACTCGTGGTGCTCCTGCGTCATGGCTTTGCTTCCTTCATCGATCGGGGCATGGTGGATTCCGTTGTCGGACAGCACGATTGCGCCGATCGCTGTGGTCATTCTTTGAAGCAGCGCTGCTATACCTGGCAACAGATGCATGTCGGCTGAACGCTCACGGACAGCCCAGGCGACAGGCACAGGGTCGCCACAATCAGCCTGGGCACGGTTCTTGGCATGGACTCAGCAGCCGCGCAGTTGCGCACCTCGGATCAGACAGTGCGCAGGGATGCGCCGGGCGACATACACCGCTCGGGAACCGCTGCGAGCAGTGGACGACTTGCTCGATGGTGGCGCGGGCATCCGGAGGACCCGTCCTGGGCGCGCCCGTCGATGTTCGCCCTGCTCGTCGCGACAGCCGTCGTTTACTTCTACAACCTGACCGCCAATGGATGGGCGAACTCGTTCTATTCGGCTGCGGCACAGGCGGGTTCGGTCAATTGGGAAGCCTTCTTCTTCGGTTCGTCCGATGCCGCGAACTCCATCACGGTCGACAAGCCGCCGGCGGCGCTGTGGGTGATGGCGTTGTCGGTGCGGGCCTTCGGACTGAACTCGTTCGCGCTGCTGATGCCGGAAGTGCTGATGGGTGTCGCAACCGTCGGCCTTGTCTACTCGATGGTGCGTCGACATTTCGGCGCCGGTGCGGGCCTGCTCTCCGGGGCGGTCCTCGCGTTGACACCCGTCGCGGCGTTGATGTTCCGATTCAACAACCCGGACGCGCTCCTGGTGCTGCTGATGACGCTCGGCGCATGGGGCACCATGCGAGCCATCGAGAAGGGTTCGATCCGCTGGATGGCGTTCGTCGGGATCTTCCTGGGCTTCGGCTTCCTGACCAAGACCTTCCAGGTCTTCCTCGTCATACCCTTCCTCGGGATCGCCTACCTGGTCGCAGCACGCACGGACCTGAAGCGAGGCATCCTCGGCCTGCTTGCCGGACTCGGCGCGATGATCGCGGCCGGCGGCTGGTGGGTGCTCATCGTGCAGCTTGTGCCGGCCAGTGCCCGGCCGTACATCGGTGGCAGTCAGGACAATTCGTTCTGGAATCTCACGTTCGGGTACAACGGCTTCGGGCGGCTGAGTGGCAACGAGACGGGCTCCGTCGGCGGTGGCGGTGGACCCGGCGGAGCCGGTGGCGGCATGTGGGGCGTCACCGGGCTGACCCGGATGTTCGGCTCCGAGGTCGGCAGTCAGATCTCCTGGCTGCTGCCGTCGGCGCTGATCCTGCTCGGCGTCGGCCTCTTCCTGCGCGGCAGGAGACCGCGCACCGACGCCCGACGAGCGGCATACCTCGTCTGGGGCGGCTGGCTGCTCGTCACCGGGCTCACCTTCTCGTTCATGGCCGGCATCTTTCATCAGTACTACACGGTGGCGATGGCGCCGGCGATCGCCGCGCTCGTCGGCATGGGTGCCGCGGAAGCGTGGGAACGCCGGCACCTGCCGATCGGTTCGATCACACTCGCCGTCACGACCGCCGCCGCAGCCACGTGGTCGTTCATCCTGCTGACACGCATTACGGCATACGGAGACTGGCTGCGCACCTCTATCCTCGCCGTCGGTATGGCGTCGGCGTTCCTCCTGCTGGCGCTGAACTGGTTGCACCGCAAGGCGATTCCGCTGGTGCTGACCGGGGCGATCGCGGCCGGACTCGCCGGCCCGGCGGCATACACCTGGAGCACCGTGAACTCCGCGACGACCGGGTCGATCCCGACTGCGGGACCGGACGGAATGGGCGGGTCCGGTGGCGGACCAGGCGGTGGCGGCCCCGGCGGAGGCGGCGGCTTCCCCGGCGGCAATGCCGCGGGACGGACAGCTCCGGGCGCGACGACCGCACCGGGCGGGACGACGGGTCGCACCGCAGGAGGGATGGGTGGCCTGCTCAACGCGAGCACCCCGGGCACTGCGGTGACATCCGCGCTGCAGGCCAACGCCGATGACTACACCTGGGTCGCGGCAACCATCGGCAGCAACAACGCGGCCGGCCTGCAGCTCGCGACCGAGGAACCGGTGATGCCGATCGGCGGTTTCAACGGCAGTGATCCGTCGCCGACACTCGCGCAGTTCCAGAGCTACGTGAAGGCCGGCAAGATCCACTACTTCCTCGCTGGCGGTGTCGGCGGCGGGAGCCAGATGGGCGGCTCGAACGTCGCGCAGCAGATCACCAACTGGGTGGAAGCGCACTACAAGAAGGTGACGATCGGGGGATCGACCTTCTACGACCTGACCCAGCCGACCAGTTCCTCGTCCGCGAACTGAAAGGCCTGTGATGAAAACCGCGATAACAGAGTGTGATTCAGGGCGGGACCGTGGCCGGTGGGACCCGCGGCACACGGTCCTCGACGTCGTCATACCGGTCCACAACGAGGAGCACGTGCTCGCGGCGAGCGTGCGCACGGTGTTGCACCTGCTGCGCGAGCAGTTCCCCTATCCGTTCCGGATCACGATCGCCGACAGCGGCTCGACCGACGGGACGCTGCGGGTGGCCCGCCGGCTCGCCAGCATGGTGCCGGAGGTGCGGGTGCAGGTCATGAGCCGGAAGGGGCGCGGACTCGCGCTCAAGCAGGCATGGTCGACGTCCGACGCCCTGATCCTGGCCTACATGGACGTCGACCTGTCCACCGATCTCAGCGCGTTGTTCCCGCTGGTGGCGCCACTGATGTCCGGGCATTCGGATCTGGCGATCGGGTCGCGTCTTACCCACGGCTCCCATGTCGTTCGCGGGGCGAAGCGCGAATTCATCTCTCGCAGTTACAACTTCATCCTGCGTCAGTCGCTCCGGGTGCGCTTCACCGATGCACAGTGCGGCTTCAAGGCGATCCGCAGCGACGTGGCACGTGCGTTGCTCCCGCTGGTGCAGGACGACACGTGGTTCTTCGACACCGAGTTGCTGACTCTCGCCGAGCGGGCGCGACTGCGGATCCACGAGGTGCCGGTCGACTGGTATGACGATCCGGACAGCCGAGTGCACATCGCAAGCGCCGCACGCGACGACCTGCTGGGTGTATGGCGCCTGCTCCGATCCCGCTCAGAGGCTGACCCGCAGCTCCAGAGTCTTCGAAAAGACTTGGGGCGACTGGGCATCGACGAGTCAGTACCCACTATGTAGCACCCGGTTTCAGACACGTCCGGCAACGGGCGGCTCAGTCGGGCTCGGGCGGCTCCTCGGCTCCGTCGCGTTCGTCCCGCTCCGCCCACTCCAGCAGGGTGTCCAGCCGGAACGCCTCGTCGTCGATCCCTTCGGTGAGGTCACCGCGCTCGGCATACCGCTGCGGCACCGTCGCAATCGTGCACTCCTGCGGCTCGATGTCGTCGAGTTCGTCCCAGGTGAACGGCGTCGAAACGGTGGCCGAGGCGTTGCCGCGCACGGAGTAGGCCGCCGCGATGGTGTGGTCGCGGGTGTTCTGGTTGTAGTCGACGAAGACCATCCGCGGGTCGCGATCCTTGCGCCACCAGGTCGTTGTGACGTCGTCCGGCATACGTCGCTCGACCTCGCGGGCGAAGGCAAGGGCGGCCCGGCGAACGTCCTGGAAGCCCCACTCCGGCTCGATGCGGACATAGACGTGCAGTCCGGAGCCGCCCGAGGTCTTCGGATAGCCGGTGATGCCCAGTTCGTCGAGCAACTCGTGGGCCACTCGTGCCGTTCGCCGGACCCTTTCGAATGGCGAGTCCGGCATCGGGTCGAGGTCGATCCGCCACTCGTCCGGGCGTTCGACGTCGAACCGCCGCGAGTTCCACGGGTGGAACTCCACGGTGGACATCTGCACCGCCCAGATCACCGAGCCGATCTCGGTGACGCACAACTCGTCGGCCGTGCGGTTCCATCGCGGGAAGTGAATCTCGACTGTTTCCAACCAGTCCGGTGCACCGCGCGGCACCCGCTTCTGGTGCACCTTCTCCCCGCTGACCCCCGTCGGATAGCGGTGCAGCATCGTCGGCCGGTCCCGCAGCGCACGAACGATGCCGTCGCTCACCGACAGGTAGTAGTTGGCCAGATCGAGCTTGGTCTCGCCGCGCTCCGGGAAGTAAACCCGGTCCGGGTTGGAGATCCGGATGGTGTGCTCGCCGGCTTCGACCTCGGCGGCGGGCTTGCTCCGCTTGGCTGCCATCCGCCCAACCTAGTCCGCCCGGTCGTTTTCCGCCGCTGCTCGGAGAGCTTCCAGCCGGTCGTCCCAGGACTCGGCAAGGTCACGCAACCAGGACGAGGCGGCATACAGGGCGTCGGGCACGACGACATACCGTATGGCGCGCCCGGCCCGTTCGCGGCGTACGAGCCCCGAGTCCTCAAGAACGGCAAGGTGTTTCATGACAGCCTGCCGACTGATCGGTAGCGCCTTCGCAATGTCGCTCGCCGACCCGCCTCCGTTGCGGGCGACGAAGGTCAGCACCGAACGCCGACTTGCATCGGTCAGTGCGGTGAAGACCTTCGTCGCGGCCGGTTCCTCGCTCACGCGGCCTCGGACGCCTCGCGCAGGGCGCCCAGTTGGTTCTCCCAGCCGCTGGTGTTGTCGCGGAACCCGGCGGCGCGAGTCTCGTCGTCGACGGCGAGTGCGGCGAAGCCGGTCTCCAGCACCCGCACTGTGACCACGCCTTCGCTCTCGGCGAGGAAGAACTCGATGAGTGTCGAATTCGCTTCGGTGAGAGGTATATCCGGCGTTGTCGGCGCCCACCGGAACGAGCAGTAGTCCTGCGGCTGGTTCTCGACGGCCTGCACCGGATAGCGCTTCTTCGTCGCTTCCGGCGGGTCCTGAATGCCGTCGGGCCCGTCGCCCAGCCACCAGCCGGGCGAACTCACCAGCGTCCACACCCGGGCCAGCGGTGCGTTGATCTCGACGACGTTCTCGATGCGGTCCGGTGTTTGTGTCATGCCGGTCATGGTGGCTCCTCGGATCGTTTGATGTAACCCGATGGTTGCACAACCTTTCGCGATAGAGCAACCAGTGGGTTGCATATCGCTGGGCGGCCGCTCCTTCGCTCAGCCCACGACCTCACCGGCGGCGTGTGTGGCAGCCAGGTCGACATACACCGAACCGTTCAGCTGTATGCCGGCACGCTCCTCGTCGCTCAGCTCGCGGCGCACCTTCGCGGGCACGCCGGCGACCAGCGACCCGGCCGGCACCTGCATGCCCTCGGGCACGACCGCACCTGCCGCGATCAGCGAACCCTCCCCGATCACAGCGCCGTTCAGCACCCGCGAACCCATCCCGACCAGGACGTCGTCGCCGATCGAGCAGCCGTGCAGGGTCGCGTTGTGACCGACCGAGACCCGCTCGCCGATGCGCAGCGGGCTGCCCGGATCGGCGTGCAACGAGCAGTTGTCCTGGATGTTGCTGCGCGCCCCGACCGCGATCGACTCGATGTCGCCGCGGACAACGGCGCCATACCAGATGCCCACCTCCGCGCCGAGTTTCACGTCGCCGATCACGGTGGCGTCCGGCGCGATCCACGCGGAGTCGTCGACGGTGGGTGTCTTGTCCTGGATGCGGATGATCGTCATCCCGACACGGTATCCGCCGGCGACAGGTGCACCCGCTCGTGCGACCAGCGTCGCCGGATCCACCGGTCATGGCTGGCGAGTATGACGGTGACCGGGCTCGCGTCCAGCGCTTGCTCCAGCTCGTCCACGAGTGCCAGGGACAGGTGGTTGGTCGGCTCGTCCAGCAGCAGCAGGTCCGGTTGCCGGGCGATCAGCAACGCCAGCTCGACCCGGCGTTGCTGGCCGAGGCTGAGGTCGCCGACGGGACGCGAATGGTCCCGCGGATGCAGCAAACCCAGTGATGACAACGATATTCGCGCATCCGTGCCCTCGAAGAGCGCGGCTGCCGTCGCCGACGGGTCCGGCAGTGACACGTCCTGCGTGAGCAGTCCGACCTGCCTGGCGCGCACCTGGACATCACCGGTGGCCGGTGTGCACCGCCCGGCGATCACATCGAGCAGTGTCGACTTGCCGGCTCCGTTGATGCCGGTCACCAGCAGGTGCTCACCGGGCGCCACGTCGAGTCGCTCGCACCGCAACCGGCCGGGCACGACCACATCGCGCAACAGCACGTTCGCGATCGGTTGCCGGTCGAAGGACCCCGAGAACTCCATCACCGCAGGAGGTTTCGGGATCCGCTCGCGCTCCAGCAACTCGATGCGCTGCTCAGCGTTCCGCCGCCGGCGACTCACGGTCGCCTGCACCCGATGACCCTTGAAGGCGTAGATGAACTTGTCGTTGTCCCGCGGGCCGCGGTTGTGCGCGATGTCGGTATTCGTCGTGCGAGTGGCCGCGCGCAACGAGTTGAGCTCATCCTGCTGAGCCTCGAACTCCTCCTGCCACCTGTCCCGCGATGCCTGCTTCGCAGCCAGGTAGTCACTGAAGTTGCCGGAGAAGAGCCGCCCGCCGCGACCGTCGGTGCCGAAGTGCGACGGGTCGAGGTCGACGATCGAGGTGCACACACGGTCCAGGAACACTCGGTCGTGCGACGCGACCAGCGTCGCACTGCCTGTCGAATTCAGTTCCTGCTCAAGGAAATCCAGTGCGTCGTCGTCGAGATGGTTGGTCGGTTCGTCGAGCAGCAGCACCTCCGGGCGCCTGGTCAACAACGCAGCCAGCGCCAGCCGAGACCGCTCACCACCGGACATCGACCCGACCGTGCGCTCCCGGTCGAGCGTTCCCAGCCCGAGTCGATGCGCCGCGACCTCTGCGCGCCGGTCGGCGTCCCACGCGTCGTGCAGTATCGCCCAGTCCAGCAAGCGCGCGTAGTCCGCGGCCGCGTCCGGATCGTCGTCGAGTCGAGCGGCGAGTGACTCCAGCCGCTCGATGCCCTGGTGCAGTGGAGCGAGGGCGGCATACATGACCTCGGCGATGGTGGCCGACGGGTCCAGTCCGCTGTCCTGGCTGAAATAGCCCGCGTCCTCCGGGATGCGGACCTCGCCGCCGTCCGCGTCGTGCAACCCGGCGACGACCCGCATCAACGTCGACTTGCCCGAGCCGTTCTCACCGACCAGACCCACGGTCGCACCGGGTATGACGGACAGGCTGACCCCGTCGAGGACGCGACGATCGGCATACGAGACAACAAGGTCGGAGATCTGCAAAGACATGAGGGATCCGTTCCACGAGATGTGGCGAACTCGCCGGGCAGCAGGCCGCGGACGCGAGCGATGACGGATCAGTGCTTCATAGCGGGAACACCCTGACACGTGAGCCGGTAGCGCACAACCGGATTACTTTCGACGGAGAGCCAAACGCATGGTTACTCGTGGGTATCGTGGGTCACAGCCGGGAGCCTGGGAAAGCAACAAGGAGTTCAGATGAGTGCACAGACACGGCAGCGCGTCAGCCTGCTCGACCTCGGCAAGGGGGCGCTCGGCATCCTGCCGGACCTGCCGCTGCTGGCCAAGGAAGCTCCCGGACTGCTGCTGCGCAAGCCGACCGCGAAGAACTCGCTCGGGCTGATCTTCCAGAAGCGCGCGGCGCAACACCCGGAGCGTCCGTTCGTCAAGGGCGAGGGTGACGACGGCGGCGTCCGCACCCTGACGTATGGCGAGGCCAACTCGATCGTCAACCGCTATGCCCACGTGTTGCAGGCGCACGGCGTCCAGCGCGGTGACGTCGTCGGGCTGATGGCGCACAACTGCATCGACAACCTGCTGGTCTCGCTGGCCACGGTCAAGCTCGGTGCCATCTCCGGTCTGATCAACTACAACCAGCGCTCCGATGTGCTCGCCCACAGCCTCGGCATCCTCGATGCCCGTGTGGTCGTTGTCGAGGACGCGTGCACCGACAGCTTCGCGACGGCGGGCGACGCAGCGGACGCCCAACAACTGCTGACTTTCACCGATCTGCAGGCCGAGGCGGAGGCGCAGGCCGACGACAACCCCGCCGCATGCGAGCAGATCGTCGCGCACGAGAAGGCGTTCTACATCTTCACCTCCGGCACCACCGGCATGCCGAAGGCGTCGGTGATGAGCCACTTCCGTTGGCTGAAGTCCTACAGCGGCCTGGGCGCTCTCGGTGTGCGGCTGAAGTCGACCGACACGATGTACTGCCCGCTGCCGCTCTACCACAACAACGCGGTCACGGTTGCGCTCGGCGCCGTGCTGGTCAGCGGCGCATCGATGGCGATCGCGCCGAAGTTCAGCGCGAGCCGTTTCTGGGACGACTGCATCCGGTATGACGCAACGGCATTCGTCTACATCGGCGAACTGTGCCGTTACCTTCTCGCCCAGCCGGAGAAGCCGGTCGACAAGCAGCACAAGGTCCGGGTGATCGTCGGCAACGGCCTGCGCCCGGACATCTGGGACGACTTCCAGAGCCGTTTCGGCATCCCCAGGATCGCGGAGTTCTACGGCGCGAGCGAGTGCAACATCGCGTTCATCAACGCCTACAACCTGGACCAGACCGCCGGCACCTGCCCGCTGCCCTACCGGGTCGTCGGCTACGACATCGAGACCGGCGCGGCGCTGCGCGACGACCGCGGTCGGCTGCGCAAGGTGAAGAAGGGCGAGGTCGGGCTGTTGCTGGCCAAGGTCACCGAGCGCGTGCCGTTCGACGGATACACCGACGACGACGCCAGCGAGGCGAAGCTGCTGCGGAACGGCTTCAAGGACGGCGACGTGTGGTTCAACACCGGTGACCTGGTGCGTGATCAGGGCTTCACCCACGTCGCGTTCGTCGACCGGCTCGGTGACACCTTCCGCTGGAAGGGCGAGAACGTCGCGACCACCGAGGTCGAGGGCGCGATCGACGGGCTGCCCGAGGTCGACGACGTCACCGTCTACGGCGTCGCCGTGCCCGGCACCGATGGCAAGGCCGGTATGGCGGCAGTGGTCCTGCACGACGGCCACGACTTCGACGGGACCGAGTGGGGCTCCCGACTGGCGGGGTTGCTGCCGGCATACGCCATGCCGTTGTTCATCCGGGTCACCGACTCACTGGAGCACACGACGACGTTCAAGAGCCGCAAGATCGAGCTGCGCAACCAGGGCTTCGAGCGACCGGGTGACGACAACGTCTACGTGTTGACCGACGCCGCCGGCGGCTACGTGCCCTACTACGACGGGTATGCCGCCGACGTCGCGTCCGGTAAGTACCCGCGCGTCTGACCGACCCGGCTCGCGTCAGCGGGCGGTGACGAGCTTCGCTTCCGGCAGGTGCCCGATCTCGTTGTAGGTCAGCAGCTGCGGGAGGCCCTCCTTGTCCAGCTGCAGCTTGGTGACGCCGGTGTTGTAACCGGCCATCGAGGTAGCCCGCCAGATGTTCTCGATCGCCTGGTCGTTGGTGTCGGGACGGTCGGGGTCGCGCACGTCGCGGTCCCACGGCTCGCGGACCAGGATGCGGGCGACGATCCAGGAGATCAGCCCGACGCTGGAGATCACCAGGGTGCGCCCGGCTTCGTGCTCCAGCAGGGCCGACATCGCGGTGCGGACGCGATGGTCGAACTCGGAGAACGTCTCGGTGTAGTCCTCGTCGTGCTCGCCGCCGGCCCAGCGCGCGATCGCCTGGGTGAACATGTCCTCGAACGCCGTCCGCGGCCGCAGCGTCCGCACCATGTCGGCCTTGAGCACCAGCATGTTCTTGTATGCCGGCTTGAACTTGTTGATGATCTCGACGTGATCCAGCTCGTTCCAGGCGGCATCGACGTCGGTCGGCGTGAGCCAGCCGGCCGCGACGCACATGCCGGCCGCGGTCTGCCGCTGCCGGTGCAGGCTGCCGCTGACGATGCGGTCCGGGGCGAGCTCGCGGGTGCTGAAGAACTGACCCAGCAGGCGTGCCTGGGTCCGGCCGAGCTCGCTCAGCTGGTCGTAGTCGCTCTTGCCGAACGACGCTTGACCGTGGCGCACCAGGAGGATCGAGCGGGTCATGGCATCAATTTAATGGACCCGCGAGCAGCAGGTGGACGCGCACTGCGCCGCAACTCGGGCTCAGATCAGGCGCGTCAGCCGGCCGTCCTCGCCGACGACGAACCGGGCGGCCGGCGAACGGGATTCGGCAGGCAACGACGTCGGCCCGTTCGCCGGCGCCGAGTGCTGTGCTGTGACCGCGCGCAGGCCGGCAGGTCCTGCCCCGGTGGCGGCGTGCGCGGCCGGAGCGGCACCGGCCCCGACGATGAGGATGGCTGCACTGCCGAGCAGGGTGCGGCCTGCTCGGCGCAGGAACCCGGAGCCGTGGTCTGCCTCTGAGTGCAGGAGTGCGGTGGTGGCGTTCATGAGGACCACTCAACCGTCGCCCGGTATGACGAAGCTGTGCGCGCTTCGTGCCGACCCGATGGGTGTCGGCCGGAGCGCGCACAGCTTGTGGTCAAACGATGCTTGCGATCAGACGGTGCTTCCGGTCAGACGGACCGCTCGACCGGCTTCGGCAGCGCGAGGCGAGCCGCGCGGCGCTTGGCCTTGTTGGGGGAGTAGACCGCCTTGACGGTCTCCCACTTGTTCTCGTCCGGCAGCGCCAGCTGGCAGATCTTCTTCCAGGTCTGGAAGAGCTGCTTGGGCAGCGGGCCCGTGGTGTAGGGCAGGCCGTACTTGCGGCATACCTCACGCAGCTTGGGCGCGACCTCGATGTAGCGGTTGGACGGCAGGTCGGGGAAGCAGTGGTGCTCGATCTGGTGCGACAAGTTGCCCGTCATGATGTGGAACAGCTTGGATCCGGAGAGGTTCGCCGAGCCGAGCATCTGGCGGATGTACCAGTCACCGCGGGTCTCGCCCTCGATCATCTCCTCGGTGAAGACGTCGGCGCCGTCGGGGAAGTGGCCGCAGAAGATGACCGCGTGCGCCCAGACGTTGCGGATGCAGTTGGCTGCGACGGTGCCGACCAGTCCGCGCTTGAAGGAGTTGCCGGCGAGCAGGCCGGCAGCCGGGGTCGCGATGTAGTCCTTGGCGACCATCCGGATCGCCTTCTTCTTCAGGGCGGCGAGGTCGGTGTCGAACTCTTCCTTGGTCTTGAAACCGGCCTTGACCATGTCCCACTCGAGGTCGTACGACGCGATGCCCCACTCGAACAGCGGCGCCAGCGCCGCGTTGACGAGCGGGTTGAAGACGTCGCGCGGCTGCCACGGCTGGTCGTCGCTGACGCGCAGGATGTTGTAGCCGACGTCCCGGTCCTTGCCCAGCACGTTGGTCCAGGTGTGGTGGATGTCGTTGTGCGTGTGCTGCCAGCCGCGAGCGGGCGCCACGAAGTCCCACTCCCAGGTGGTGGAGTGGATGTCGGGGTCGCGCATCCAGTCCCACTGACCGTGCAGCACGTTGTGCCCGATCTCCATGTTCTCCAGGATCTTGCAGAGCGCGATCGCGCCGGTGCCGAGCGACCAGCCGAGCTTGCTCTTGCTGAAGGCGAGGGTGATGCGGCCGCCGGCGTCCAGCCCGCGGGCGATGCGGATGACCCGGCGGATGTATGCCGCGTCCGACGCGCCGCGCTCGGCGATGACCTCGTCACGGATGGCGTCCAGCTCGACACCGAGCTGATGCACCTGTTCGTCCGTCAGGTGTGCTGCCGCGTCGGGCCTGGCCAACGGCGCGCCGGTCGTCGGCAGGACACCGGTGCGCTTCTTCGGTGCCGCGGTGGTGTCGGTGGTTTCGGTCGTCAGTTCGGATGTCACAGTCACGATCTTGGGGATCCTTGATCTCGCGGTCAGATATCGAGGTGGCAGGTCCCGGCGGCTGCCGAGATGCAGGTTTGGATGAGGTCGCCTTCGGTGTCGTTGATCTCGCCGGTGCGCAGGTCGCGCACCCGGCCGGACAGCAGTGGGGTCAGGCAGGTGCGGCAGATGCCCATGCGGCAACCACTCGGCATCAACACACCGGCTTCCTCGCCGACCTCGAGCAACGGGGTGCTCGCGTCGGCCTCGACCTCGCGGTCGGACTTCTCGAAGATCACCGTGCCACCGTCGCCGGAGACCTCGGCGAGCTTCGCCGTCTCGAAACGCTCAACGGTCAAGCTGTCCGGAAGGTTCGCGTCCCGCCAGAGTGTCTCAGCGTCGTCGAGCATGGCGGCAGGTCCGCAGACGTAGGTCTTGCGGCTGCGCCAGTCGGGGCACAACGCGTCGAGCTCGCTCATCGAGCCGAAGTCGATCCGGCCGTCCTCGGCGGTGTAGCGGTGTATGACGTGAAAGCCTTCGTGCCGCTCGCTCAGGTCCGCGAGCTCCTCGCTGAACAACGCGGACTCGCGATCGCGGGCGGAGTGGATGAGGACGACGTCGGCGTCGGACCGCTTCGGCAACAGGGTGCGCACCATCGACATCACCGGGGTGATGCCGCTGCCGCCGGTGAGCATCAGCAGCGGGCGCGGCCCGGTCGGCAGCACGAAGTCACCCTGCGGCGGCGCCAGGAAGAAGATGTCGCCGACGCGGGTCTCGTGCGCGAGGTGCGAGGAGACCTTGCCGCAGGCGGTCACGGTGATCTCCGGGTCGCCCCCGGCCGGGGCGGACAGCGAGTAGGAGCGCCACTGACGCACGCCGTCGATCTCCACGCCGATGCGAGCCCACTGCCCGGCGGCGTGCGGCGACCAGGTGTCGCCCGGCCGGAAGGCGATCGTCGTGGAGTTGGTGGTCTCGGGCCGGACCGCGGTCACGACGCCGCGCAGCTGGCGGGCCGACGACAGCGGGTTGATCAGCGCGAGGAAGTCGTGCGGGGGCGCCGGATGCGTGAACACGGACGCAGCACGCATCGCAGCCGACTTCAAACCCATGCCCCCACTGTAATTGGCTTGCGACGCTGATTCATCCGTCCGCCGCCTACAATGAGACGCACATTTTTATCGCGCCGCGATAGTTCAGAGCAGACAGTAGGTCGAGTATGACGACACCAGCAGGGCCGGCTGAGAGCAAGCTGATCGGTTCGGAGATGCCGTGGTCCGCGTTGCCGCGGGAGGTCAGCACCCTGCTGTCCGACTCCTTGCCCGAGGTCGTGGAGGAGATCGTCTCGCGCATCCCGCAAGAGGTCCCGGAATACTCCCGGCCGCTGGAGGGCGAGTTCGGCGCGGCGGTGCGTCGCGGGGTGGAGATCGCCCTCGCGCGTCTCTTCATGGATCTGCCCGGTCGGGACGAGCCGGCCCTGAAGCCGGACACTCGCGCGGTCTATCGGCAGATCGGTGTCGGGGAGGCCCGCACCGGCCGCTCGCTGGAGGCGCTGCTGTCGGCATACCGGCTGGGCGCGCGGGTGACGTTCCGCGCGGTGTCCGCTATAGCCGACCGGGTCGGACTCGAGCCGCGGCTGATGCTGCCGCTGGGCGAGTCGATCTTCGTCTACATCGACGAGATCTCGGCGGCCAGCATCGAGGGTTTCACCGAGGAGCAGTCGCGTCAGCTGGGCGAGCGCGACCGTCGCCGCGAGTCGCTGCTGCGCCGGATGCTGACCGGCAACCTGCCCGAGGTCGAGGCGCGGCGGCTGGCCGGCCGCGCCGGCTGGACGATCCCTGCTCGGCTGGTCGCCGTGGTCGTGCCCACCGAGTATGCCGAGGGGCTGCGTGCCGCTCTCGGTGACGATGCGCTGATCAGCGGACGCACCGGAGAGGCCGTGGCGCTGCTGCGTGCTCCGGAGACCCGGGCCGAGCGGGACCGGCTGGCCGCGAGGCTGGGACGCCGATCGGCCTGGGTCGGTCCGGTCCGCGACTGGGACAAGGCCGAGGAGTCGCATCGAGCGGCGACGGTCGCGGCAGTGTCTCCGGCGCTCGCGCGCGACGGCGCCGCCGCGGTGCGCTGGGTCGACGATCACCTGACTGCCATTGCGCTGCAAGCGGATCCGCTGGTGATGGCGGACCTCGCGGCACGATGTCTGGCGCCGATGGAGCAGCTGCGCCCCGAGCAGCGGGACCGGCTGGCCGACACCTTGCTGGTGTGGCTGAAGCACCGTGGCGAACGTGGCCGGATCGCCGAGGAGCTGCACGTCCACCCGCAGACGGTGGGCTACCGGCTCGGCCAGTTGCGGGACGTCTTCGCCGACGACCTGGACGACCCCGACCGGCGCTTCGATCTGGAGCTGGTGCTGCGCGCCGGGCACCGTCCCGGTTGAGAGGTGGTTGAGCTTGTCGAAACCTGAGGTCGTTGAGCTTGTCGAAACCTGAGGTCGTTGAGCTTGTCGAAACGACGGTTGTGACCTCGACAGGCTCGGCCATCTCGGGGAACAGGCTCGGCCAGCATGTGGGATCCGGTATCGAATCGTGTCGGGCGCGGGAGCCGCTGAGGGCCGTCGGTCTCGTAGGTTTGGGGTGTGACCACTGCCAAACTCCGTGAACGATATGTCGACCTCGACGGCGTGCGCGTGCACTACGTGACCGAGGACGGCCCGAAGGACGGCCCACGCTTCGTGCTGGTGCACGGACTCGGAGGTTCTTGGGCCAATTGGGCCGACGTGATGCCGCGGCTGGCCGAGCACGGCCGTGTCGTCGCTCTCGACCTCGGCGGGCACGGCCTGACGCGGACGACCCCCGAGCAGTCCACCGTCCCAGCCAACCTGGACCTGTTGGACCGATTCGTGCGCAGCATCGCCGACGACAGTCCGATGATCGTCGTCGGCAACTCGATGGGCGGACTGCTCACCGCACAGCTCGCGGCGCTGGACCCGCGCACGGTCGCCGGGGCGGTGCTGATCGACCCCGCCATACCGCCCACGCCGGTGAGCCGACCGGACCCGCTGGTGATGGCCGGCTTCGGCATCGGCGCGATGCCGGTCGTCGGTCCCCGGGCGTTGGCCGGCCAGGCCAAGCGCGTCGACCTCGAGAAGCAGGTCGACTTCACGATGAAGCTGGTCACGACGAATGTCGACCGGATCAGCCCCGAGCTGCGCAAGCTGCACCTCGATGACGCCATCGCCCGCCGCGAGCGGCTCGGCAACACCGACGCGC
Source organism: Flexivirga sp. B27 (assembly GCF_052905685.1). Taxonomy (NCBI): domain Bacteria; kingdom Bacillati; phylum Actinomycetota; class Actinomycetes; order Micrococcales; family Dermacoccaceae; genus Flexivirga; species Flexivirga sp. B27. Next base: position 126,984 of record NZ_JBPYUM010000003.1, read on the forward strand.
AATACCTGGCCGCGACCAAATCCGTTCTGTGGCAACTACTTCGACGCGGCAAGTTTGCTCGGACGATGCATCACATCATCCAGCCGGTGCTGCTCCTGCACGGCGCGCACGATCGGTTGGTGCACGTGCGCACAGCCCGCGCGCTGGCCGAGGCGCACCCGCACTGGTCGTATGTCGAAGGCGCCGACCAGGGCCACGCGCCGATGCTGGACTATCCCGACTGGGTGGCCGACAACGTCCTGTCGTGGGTCGATGCGCACCCGGCGATGACCTCGCGCAGGGCACTGTCCGCCGGCGCGTGACCGGCGTCACGCGATTTGGCGAGTGACAACGGCGACGGGCATTCTGTTCGAATGCGCACTACCCAGGCCCACGTCCGTCGACTGAGCGTCGTCGCGGCTGCTGCATGCAGCCTCGTCGCGCTGAGCGCCTGCTCCGGCGGCAGTTCATCGGACGCAGGATCGTCCGCCACCACCGCCGCGTCGACGACGTCGAGCAGCTCGACCAGTAGCTCGACCAGCAGCTCGGTCTCGAGCAGTGCGAGCTCGTCGGCCTCGAAGGCGTCGAAGTCGAGCTCCGGCAAGTCCAGCTCCGGCAAGTCCAGCGCCGGCAAGTCCAGCAGCAAGTCGAGCTCGGCGACGTCGAGCAAGAGCAAGGCGCCGAAGACCGACCCGGTCGCCGCCTGCAAGACGGCCAACAGCAAGAGCAACGCGGCGATCAGCCAGTGGAACACCGCCGTCAGCGCCGACTCCAAGTCCAAGCGCGACGCCGCCGCGCGCAACATGCGCGACACCGCCACCAGCTTGCGCAAGCTGCCCAAGAAGGCCGGGCAGAAGAGCTTCACCGTGCGGGTCAACGCCGTGGCCAAGGATCTGGAGACGATGGCCGCCAACAGCGCCGCCGGCAAGACTGTCGACCCCAAGGACTACAACACGCACTCGGAAGAGCTGCGGTCCTACTGCCAGAAGGTCCTCACCTCTCAGTAGCCGCCGCCTCGGCAGTGGCGAGCGACTCCTCGGCCGCAGCGCGTGCCGCGGCCGCCTGCTCAGCGCGGGCACGCGTCTGCTCGGCCGTATGCCGCGCCGCCGCCAGCGCACGCTCGGCGAGTTCGGCCGACTGCACGGCAGCGTGTTCGGCATCCTGCGCCGCCGTCAGCGTCGCTCTGGCCTCGTTCAGACGCTGCTGCGCGGCCAGACCCTGCCGCGCAGCCAGTCGCTGCGCCTCGGCTGCCTCGGCTGCCCGGTCCGCTTCGTCCGCGTCCGCTCTCGGAGCCGCCACCGCGTCCTGCAGGTCGACCTCGCCGAATCCGCTGTACCGCAGGCCGGTCACCAACCGGCCGCTGTTGACCGCTCGGGCGGCGTCGGCATCGGCGACGGCTGCGGTGAGGGTGTCCGACAGCTGCTCGCGCAGCTGTCCGGAGACGGGTCCGCCGGACAGCGCCGCGACGTCGGCCAGCAGTGCCGCGATCAGCGAATTGCGTTCGGCGCCGAGGCTTTTCATCGCTGCCGGATCCAGTCTCGACTGGGCATCGCGCAGCCGCTCCCCGAGGTCGAGCAAGGCATCGAGGGCGGTGTGATCCGGGCTCCTGCGCAGCCTGTTGATCAGGACCGCAGCCGCCGTCGGGCGGCGCAACTGCTTGATCCGGGCGGCGAGGTCCTTGTCGCCGTCGGCCCGGGCACTCTTGACCGCGGCGTCCCGGCGCGCGACGAAATCCTCCGGCGCACCGGCATACAACTGCTCGACGGTGGTGTCGAAATCGTCGACTGCCATGGCACCAGTCAACATCAGGCGCGCTCGGCGCGGGGGCGAGCCACACCCGGCATACGCCGGCCGGGGAGTACCGGCTAGTAGGTTGGAGCTTCGCGACTTCGAGAGGTGCACCCATGGACGCTGACGTCATCATTGTCGGGGCCGGACTGGCCGGACTGGTCGCCGCCGGCGAGCTGATCACCGCCGGCAAGAAGGTGGTCATCGTCGACCAGGAGAGCGCCGCCAACCTCGGCGGGCAGGCCTGGTGGTCCTTCGGCGGACTCTTCTTCGTCGACTCGCCGGAGCAGCGCCGGATGGGCATCAAGGACTCGGTCGACCTCGCCTGGCAGGACTGGCAGGGCAGCGCGGGCTTCGACCGACTGGACGACGAGGACAGCTGGGCCGCCAAGTGGGCTCGGGCATATGTCGAGTTCGCGGCCGGGGAGAAACGGTCCTGGCTGAAGCAACGCGGCATGGGCTGGCTGGGCATCGTCGGTTGGGCCGAGCGCGGCGACGGGCGCGCCGGCGGCCACGGCAACTCCGTGCCGCGCTTCCACATCACCTGGGGCACCGGGACCGGTGTCGTCAAACCCTTCGTGGACGCGGCGCTCGCAGCGGTCGAGACCGGCCATGTGCGTTTCCTGCACCGCCACCGCGTCGACGAGCTGATCCGTGACGGTGCCGCCGTCACCGGAGTGCGCGGGCGAATCCTCGCTGATGACAACGCTGCTCGCGGTGAGCAGTCATCGCGGGAGGCGGTCGGAGACTTCGAGCTGAGCGCGCAGGCGGTCATTGTCAGCAGCGGCGGCATCGGCGGCAACCACGACCTGGTCCGCAAGTGGTGGCCGCAGCGACTGGGCACCGCGCCCCGGGAGATGATCACCGGTGTCCCGGCGTATGTCGACGGTCGGATGATCGAGATCAGCGAGCAGGCGGGCGCACGCACGGTCAACCGCGACCGCATGTGGCATTACGTCGAAGGCATCAAGAATTGGGCCCCTGTGTGGCCGCAACACGCGATACGCATCCTGCCCGGGCCGTCGCCCCTGTGGTTCGACGCTCTCGGCCGGCGGCTGCCACATCCCTACCTGCCGGGCTTCGACACGTTGGGCACGCTGCGCTACCTGCGGACGACGCCGGACCTCACGGCATACGACCACTCGTGGTTCGTGGTCACCCAGAAGATGATCGAGAAGGAATTCGCGCTCTCCGGCTCCGAGCAGAACCCCGACATCACCAACAAGGACCTCAAGCTCTTAGCCTCCCGGGTGCGCAAGGGCGCGCCGGGCCCGGTCGAGGCGTTCAAGCAGAAGGGTGCCGATTTCGTTGTCGCAGACGACATTTCGACGCTTGTCGACCGGATGAACGCGCTGACGCCGGAGCCGCTGCTCGATGCCGCAGCGATGGAGCGGCAGATCGTGGAGCGTGACCGCGAGGTCGCCAACCCGTTCAGCAAGGACGCGCAGCTGACCGCCATACAGGGGGCGCGACGCTATCGCGGCGACCGGCTCATCCGCGTCGCCAAGCCGCACCGTGTGCTCGACCCGGCGTCCGGGCCGCTGATCGGTGTCAAGCTGCACGTGCTGACCCGAAAGTCGTTGGGCGGGTTGCAGACCGACCTGCAGTCGCGAGTGCTGGGGCAGACCGGTGAACCCATCGACGGGCTCTTCGCAGCCGGCGAAGCGGCGGGCTTCGGCGGTGGCGGCGTGCACGGCTACAACTCGCTGGAGGGCACCTTCCTCGGCGGCTGCATCTTCTCCGGTCGTGCGGCGGGGCGCGCCGCAGCAGCTCAGGTGCGTTGATGACGCACGAGCGACCCGGACCGCTGCGACGCCTCGGTCTGACGATCTTCCGGCTGACGCCGTCCAAGGTCGTCTGGCCGTTCCTGCGCATCGCCTCGCCCACCTTCACCGTCGGCGCCGTCGCGCTCATCGAGTATGACGGGAAGCTGCTCGCGCTCCGGCAGACCCATCGCAGCGGGGTGAGCCTGCCCGGCGGACTGGTCGAGAAGGGTGAGCACCCGGCACAGAGCGTCGCGCGAGAAGTGATGGAGGAGACCGGGATCCGCATCGATCCGGGTGATGTGGTCGCGACGACCTTCGAGACGAAGCTGCGGCACATCGACGTGCTCTTCCGGGTCGTGTGCGAGAGGGAGCCCGTGGTCCGGGTGGGCAGCGAGGCCACTGGTTACGAGTGGCTGCCGCTGGACGAGTGGGTCGACATCGACCGGGCCACCGCGCGTGTCCTCGACGCGGTGCGCGCGGTCCACCACGACCCCCGCCCCGGGTCGCTCCTCCCCTGACCCCTGCAAGCCTCTCATCGGCCAGTGACGGCTTCCTCGACGAGTGACGGCGCTATGAGACCGTCTCTCGGCGGTTTGACCGTCACTCGGCGGCGAGCTCGTCCCGAAATGCGGCCGGTGCAGGCGGCCAAAGGCCGTGTCGTTCAGGCAGCGTCGGCGAACTGGTGGTCAACGTTCACTCGACCGTCCGCCGACAGGGTCATGCAGTCGTAGCCGGCCATCACTCGCTCGCCCTCGGCGTTGGTCGTGTCCCAATTGACACGCACCGCGCCGCGGTGGTTGGTGACGTTCCGCACCGAGCGGAGCTGCTGCGCGCCGGCGTCGATGCCCTGCGCGTAGGTGTCGGTGATGCGGGCGTAGATCTCGTCATGGCCGACGGACTTGCCTGCCGGGGTGACGTGCTTGGCCTGGTCGGCGAAGACCTTCTCGACCTTCGCGCGACGGGCGGCGTCGTCCGGCTCGTTCCAGACGGAGATGTACATATCAACAAGCGTGTTGAAGTCAGTCATTTAATTTCCTCTGTTGTCTTGCGGTGTTCACTCGCATTTAATGTTTCTCTGCGGTGAAAAGGTTTTGGGTTAATTCGGGATGTAGGACGGTGTGCTTTCGCTCATCTCCACCAGATGTGGGTGGGCGTTTGATTACCTGGACCGGACGCTGAGACCCTCGTCACAAACTGCGTGGTCGGACAGGATGTCCTGTGAACTCAGCGCTGCATCGGCTCTCGTGATGTATGCACGGTGCGGATGAACATGTTCAAACTCGCCTTGATACTTGGGTTTTCACCGATTGCCATCAACTACACGTAAAGAGTATCCGGAGGAAAGGTCTTGCTCAAAGCGGAAACGGTGTGATTTGTGCCATGGGTGCGGGTGCGGGAACGCAATTGTGTGCCAGGTCACTAATGGCGTCGAAACATTCTTCGGCGCCTGATCCGAGCAACTGAGCCCGACGTGCTCCGGCCGGGCCGGCGGAAATACGGTTGCCCGCGAGCGGCACAGGTCGCGATAGTCGTCGGCATCACCGGACGGGCGCTCAGCTTCGGAGCGACAGCAGCGCGCTGGAGGAGTTGCCCCCGATCGGACCGTTCGACCTGGTCTACGTCGCGGCCGCGCTGCACTGGACCGAGCCGACCGGTCGCTGGGACCGGATCGCCGGCTTGCTGTCGCCCCAAGGTGTTTTCGCTTGTTTCGGGGGCGCACCATACCTCGCGGATGCGGGGCTGGACGCCGCGGTGCAGACGGCACAGCGCCCCTGGCTCGTCGCTGACGACCCGGCCGGTCCGACCGAGGTCGCTGCCGGCCTGCACTGGCCGGCCACCGAGATCGTGCGCGACCCGCGGTTCACCGATGTGCGCGAGACCACGCTGGAGCAGCGGTTGACGCTGACCGCGGACGATTGGGTCGGCTACCTGTCGACCGTGTCGGCATACCTCGTGCTGGGTGAGGCTGACCGGGCGGCCGCGCTCACAGCGATCCGTGACGTCCTGCCGGCGACGGTCGAGGTGACCGCCGATGTCACGGTGCACCTCGCGCGCCTGGCCGGCACAGGTCAGATCGCGTAGGGGTAGATCCCGAGCATGTAGGCGCCGAACCACGCACTGGTAACCGTCGTCGCGACCCCGACGGTGATCTGCGTGGTGCGTGACTGGCGGACGAGCGCGAGCGCGACCGGGGTCAGCAGCACGAAGGCCGGCAGCAGCAGCCGCGCCCGGGAGTTCATCAGGCCTGTAGACAGCAGCACCGTCGAGGCGGCCAGGGTGCCGTAAACGCTGACCTGCCAAGGCAATCGGGTCACGAATGCCAGCACGATCAACACCATGGTCGCCAGGATCACCCATGCGGTGATGACGTCGCCCGCCGTCTGATTCAGCGACAGCGTGTCAACCAGGTAGCGCAGCGTCGCGGCCCCGGCGTCGAAGCGGGTGTCCCAGCCGTTGCTCTGCACCTGGAACCACCCCGTCGGTGAGCCGACCCGGACACCGACGAAGACGATCCAGGCCAGCCACCCGAGCGGCGCGATTGCGGCGCCGACCCACGGACGCCATCCGTCGCGCCGGTGCAGGAAGGCCGCAATGAGCACGACGGCGATGAGTCCGACAGCCGTCGTGCGGGTCAGCCCGGCGCACAACGCGAGCGAACCCGCTTCCACCCAACGCTTTTCGAGTGTCATCCACAACGCCCAACCGGCGAACGCGCAGTAGATCGCCTCGGTGTAGGCCATCGTCAGGACGACGCTCATCGGTGTCGCCGCGAACAGCACCGCCATGATCAGGCCGGCACGATCACCGCGCGCCTCGTCGGCCGGCCACCTGCGCAGCGCACACCACTGGCCGATCCGGTATGCCGCCACCGTCGCCGCAGCACCGGCGACCAGACTGGTCGCGATCGCCGCGGCATACGTACTGAACCCCGGGAGCACGTCGACCGCCCGGACCACCATCGGATAGCCGGGGAAGAAGGCGTATGCCGTGTCGACCGAGTGCTGCCCGTGCGCGTCGGTGAGGTGCGCCGGGATGTCGTCATACCCGCGACCGGCGAGCGCCAGCATCCACTGTCCGTCCCAGGACGCGAGCATGTTGTGCAGCGTCCGGTGGTTGCGGTTGCCGACATACAGCAGCCACCACGCACCGACCGTGCGCACCACGACGAAGACCGCGATGCCGGTCATCCACGACCGAGCCGCCGCCGTCCGGGCCCAGTCGGAGCGCTGGGTCAGTGCCGTCACACTCAGAGGTACTGCCCGGTCGGCGTGGCCGGACCGTCGTTGCCCGGCATGCCGGGGTGACCGCCCTGCCCGGGTGGCAAGCCGCGGCGCATCGCCTGCAGCTGTGCCTGCGCGGCCATCTGCTGCGCCACGATCGCCGTCTGTATGCCGTGGAAGAGGCCTTCGAGCCAGCCGACCAGCTGCGCCTGGGCGATGCGCAACTCGGCATCGCTGGGCGCCTCGTCGGTGAACGGCAGCGCGATGCGCTCCAGCTCCTCGACGAGCTCGGGCGCGAGGCCTTCCTTGAGCTCACCGATCGACCGGTGATGTATGTCGGCGAGCCGCCGTCGACCCGCGTCGTCGAGCGGGGCGTTGCGGACTTCTTCGAGCAACTGCTTGATCATCGAGCCGATCCGCATGACCTTCGCGGGCTGCTCGACCAGGTCGGCGGGGTTCTCCTCGGCGGGAGCTTCCGTCTCCTGCTCGCCGTCGGCGTCATCACCGCTCGGCGGCGACGCCACCCCCATGCCGTCCTGGGTCACGACGACGATCCGTTGCTGATCGTCCTTGTTCTCCTGTTGAGACTCGTCAGGCGTCATACGGTCCATCCTGCCAAACGGGTGTCGGCGAGGTCCTCGATATGCGGCGGGGTCGGGTGGCTAGGTGGTGAGCAGCAGCTTGCCGATGTGCTGGGACTCCGCCAGCGCACGGTGCGCATCCGCGACCTGCTCCAGCGGCAGCGTCTCCTGCACGATCGGCCGGACGGTGCCGTTGTCGAGCAGCGGCCAGACGTGCTCGCGGACGCCGGCGACCACGCGTGCCTTGTCGGCCCGGTCACGGCCGCGCAGTCCGAGCGCGATGATCGTGCCGCGCTTGGCCAGCAGTGCGGAGATGTCGAGCTCACCCTTGCGGCCGCCCTGCATGCCGATGATGTCCAGCCGGCCGTCCATGGCCAGTGCGGCGATGTTGCGGGAGAGGTATTTCGCGCCGACGACGTCCAGGATGACGTCGGCGCCGCCCTCGGCCGAGATGACCTCGACGAAGTCCTGCTCGCGATAGTTGATGAGTATGTCGGCGCCCAGCTCGGCGCAGCGTTCGAGCTTGGCGGCGGACCCTGCGGTGACCGCGACCCTGGAGTGGAATGCCTTCGCCAGCTGGATCGCCATCGTGCCGATGCCGCTCGAGCCGCCGTGCGCGAGCAAAAGCTCACCCGGATGCAGCCGCGCGGTCATGAAGATGTTGGACCAGACCGTGCACACCACCTCGGGGAGCGCCGCGGCCGCAATCAGGTCGACGCCTTCGGGGACCGGCAGGAGATGGCCGACGGGCACCGCGACCTGCTCGGCATACCCACCGCCGGCGAGGAGTGCGCACACCTGGTCGCCGACCGACCAGCCGGTGACGGCGGAGCCGACGGCGCTGATGGTGCCGCTCACCTCGAGCCCGGGGATCTCCGACTCGCCCTTCGGTGGCGGGTAAAACCCTTGGCGTTGCATCAGATCCGCCCGGTTGATCCCGGCGGCAGCGACGTCGACGAGCACCTCGTCGGCGCCGATCGTCGGGGCAGGTATGTCGGAGAGCGTCAGCACGGACTCGTCGCCGAAGCTCGGCAGGGTGATCGCACGCATGGGGACGACGTTACTTCCCGCGTCGACTGACGCAATTGACGCCGACTGACGCAGGTGCAAATGCGTCACTCGGGAGCAATTGCGTCAGTCAGGGTGGCCGGGGAAATGAACGGATGCAGCCTGTTGTTCCAGCTTGTATGACGCACCTCGACGCACCGCTCACGCAGCGCGATGTCGTCGTCATCGGGGCCGGGCAGGCCGGCCTGTCGGCGGCGCACTTCCTGCGCAAGGGTGGCCTCGAACCCGGTGTCGACCTTGAGGTGCTCGACGCCAACCCGACACCGGGCGGCGCGTGGAGCCACCGATGGGACGCGCTGACGTTGGGCGATGCCCACGGCATACACGATTTGCCGGACTTCCCTCTGGGACAACCGGATTCGAGCGAGCCGGCGCGTGAGGTCGTCAAGCGTTACTACGGCGCGTATGAGCAGCATGAGGGGCTGCGGGTGCAGCGCCCGTGGCGGGTGACGGAGGTCGAGGACAGCGGGCACGGACCGCTGCTCGTGCACGCGACCGACGGCGACGCGAGGCGCGACTACCTCGCCGACGCGCTGATCAGCGCAACCGGCACCTGGGACCGGCCCTACGTGCCGCACTACCCCGGCCGCTTCGCCGGACAACAGCTGCACACCCGCGACTTCCGCGCACCGGAGGACTTCCGCGGCAAGCGAGTGCTCGTGGTCGGCGGCGGGACATCGGCGGTGCAGTTCCTCCTGCTGCTCGAGCAGCATGACGTCGCCACCGTGTGGACCACCAGACGTCCGCCGCAGTGGATCGACCGCACCGTCGATCGGCAGTGGGGTATCGAAGTGGAGCGGCGCGTCGCGAGTAAGACGCGCGCCGGACTGACCGCCGGGTCGGTCGTGTCCAACACCGGTTTGCCGCGTCGGCCAGAGTATGACGCCGCGATCGCTCGCGGCACGCTCGTCAGCCGCGGCCGGATCGCCCGATTGACCGAGCACGGCGTCGATTTCGCCGACGGCAGCCACGAAGAGGTCGACGTCATTCTCTGGGCGACCGGATTCCGCGCATCGCTGGGGCATCTGACGCCGTTGAAGTTGCGCGAGCCCGGCGGTGGGCTGCTCGTGGCGAAGGACGATGTGTCGTTGGTCAAGGAGCCGCGGCTGTTCGTGGTGGGCTACGGGCCGAGCGCTTCCACGCTGGGTGCGACCCGCGCCGGGCGGCGTGCTGCCCGGGGCGCGCTGCGCCTGGTCAACGATCGGGCGGTGGCCTGAGCGGTGCCGTCCCCGGATCGAGCGGACACCTTATGCACCGAGCGGACACGAAAATACACGCCAGCAAGGTGTCCGCTCGGTCATTGTGTGTCCGCTCGGTCATTGGGCGGGGGACGGTGGCCGAGTCGCCGGCTGAGGTCGGCGGCAGCCGAGCGGACTGTTGCGACCAGTGGCTCCGCCGGTGGCGGGTCGTCGGCCGGATAGGTCACCGCGATGCCTGCGGCCGGCCCGCCATTGTGGTCGAGTGCAGCGACCGCCACCGATGCGAATCCCGGTGACACAGAGCCACTTTCGACGGCATACCCGTGCCGGCGCACTTGGGCCAACTCGGACTGCAGGATGGTCAGCGACGTCGGACCGCGCCCGTTGCGCTGCACGAACGAGTCGCGGTCGGGATAGAGCGCACGCACCTGCGGGCGCGGCAGTGATGCCAGCATCGCCAGACCGGAGGCAGTCACCGCGGCGGGCAGCCGCACTCCGACGTCGGTGACCAGCGACGGCCGTCGCGGCGCGCGTTCCTCAATCACATAGAACACGTCGCGGCCGTGCAACACCGCCAGGTGCGCGTTGTGCGTGGTCGCATCCACCAGTCGGCTCAGCACCGGCCGGGCGATGCGTTGCAGCGGCGCCTGTCGCACGTATGCCGTGCCCAGCTCGAAGGCCGCTACGCCCAGGCCCCACCGGCGTTCGTCGGTCAGGTGCGTGACGAAACCGGCGTCGGACAGCACCGACAGCAGGTGATAGGTCGAGGAGCGGGGCAGGCCGAGCTCGCGCGCGATGGCGATCGCCGGCATCGGCTCGGCATGCCTGGCCAGGAGCTGCAGCAACGCAACGGCCGAGGCGGCTGCGGGGGCGTTCGCCATACGCCTTAGTGTCTCAGATCCGAGACACTAAGGCGTCGCGGACGCTATCCACGCGGCGCTCGCGGGTATGCAATGGGTCACATGACCGAATCGATTGTTGTCGGAGTTGGGCCGCTCTCCATCGCAGACGTCGTCGCCGTCGCACGCGGCGGAGCGCGGGTGGAGATCTCCGAGGAGTCCCTGGCCGAGGTCGCACGCAGCCGCGCCACGATTGAGAAGCTCGCTGACGACCCCATCCCGCACTACGGCGTGTCCACCGGATTCGGGGCACTGGCGACCAAGCACATCCCGGTCGAGTCGCGCGCGCAGCTGCAGCGCTCCCTGGTCCGCTCGCACGCGGCCGGCTCCGGCCCGGAGGTTGAGCGTGAGGTCGTCCGGGCGTTGATGCTGCTGCGCATCAGCACCCTGGCCACGGGCCGCACCGGCGTGCGCCCCGTGGTGCTCGAGACGTATGTCGGAATGCTCAACGCAGGCATCACCCCGGTCGTCCACGAATACGGCTCACTCGGCTGCTCGGGTGACCTCGCGCCGCTGGCACACTGCGCGCTCGCGCTGATGGGGGAGGGCGAGGTGCGCAATGCCGACGGCGAATTGTGCGAGACCGCAGACGCTTTCGCCGCTGCAGGGCTGACCGAGGTCGAGCTGCGGGAGAAGGAAGGCCTGGCGCTGATCAACGGCACCGACGGCATGCTCGGCATGCTGTGCCTCGCCATCACCGACCTCACCGCGCTGACCAAGGTCGCAGACATCACCGCCGCGATGTCGATCGAGGGGCTGCTCGGCACCGACGACGTCTTCGCTGCCGACCTGCACGAGCTGCGACCGCAGCGCGGACAAGGGGACAGCGCCGCAAATCTGCGGAACCTGTTGAAGGACAGCGAGATCCGCGAGAGCCATCGCGACCCCGCAGCATGCACGCGCGTGCAGGACGCCTACTCGCTACGTTGCTCCCCGCAGGTCGCCGGCGGTGCGCGCGACACCATCGCCCACGCGACCGCGGTCGCCGACGCCGAGCTGGCAGCTGCCGTGGACAACCCCGTCGTCACCAAGGACGGCCGCGTCGAGTCCAACGGCAACTTCCACGGCGCTCCGGTCGCCTACGTTCTGGACTTCCTCGCGATCGTCACCGCAGACCTGGCCAGCATCAGTGAGCGACGAACCGACCGCTTCCTGGACGTCGCTCGCAACAACGGACTGCCGCCCTTCCTGGCCGACGACCCCGGCGTCGACTCCGGGCACATGATCGCCCAATACACCCAGGCCGCAATCGTTTCCGAGCTCAAGCGGCTCGCCAGCCCAGCATCCGTCGACTCGATCCCGTCCAGCGCCATGCAGGAGGACCACGTGTCGATGGGCTGGTCGGCGGCACGCAAGCTCCGGCGCTCCGTGGACGGTCTGCGGCGGGTGCTGTCCGTGGAGTTGCTCACCGCGGCTCGTGGCATCCGACTGCGGGAGCCGCTGTGCCCCGGGCCGGCGACGGGTGCGGTCATCGCCGCGCTGCCGGGCATCGGCGAGCCCGGTCCCGACCGTTTCCTGGCCCCGGAGATCGAGCAGGCCGTGCAGTTCGTTGCCGACGGTTCCGCAATTGCTGCCGCTGAGGGCGTCACCGGCGAGTTGCGCTGACGCTGGTCTCGATACGGGCTCGGCTAGCGCCTCGCCCTACTCGACCGGCGTGGGTGCGGCTACTCGATCGGCGAAATCTGAAACTGACTGAAACAGAAAGGATCTGACGATCATGGAAGGTGCACGACCCGTCCGCGCCCCGCGCGGGACGACGCTCACCGCCCAGTCCTGGGCGACCGAAGCGCCGATGCGCATGCTGATGAACAACCTCGACCCGGAAGTGGCCGAGCACCCCGACGATCTCGTCGTGTATGGCGGCACTGGTCGCGCGGCCCGTGACTGGCGCTCCTTCGACGCGATGGTGCGCACGCTGGAGAAGTTGAAGGTCGACGAGACGATGCTGGTGCAGTCCGGCCGTCCGGTCGGTGTCATGCAGACCCACGAGTGGGCACCGCGCGTGCTGATCGCCAACTCCAATCTCGTTCCGGACTGGGCGAATTGGCCCGAGTTCCGGCGCCTGGAGCAGCTCGGCCTGACGATGTACGGCCAGATGACCGCCGGGTCGTGGATCTACATCGGCACGCAGGGCATCGTGCAGGGCACCTACGAGACATTTGCAGCGGTCGCCGAGAAGCGGTTCAACGGAACCCTCGCCGGCACGCTGACCCTCACCGCCGGCTGCGGTGGCATGGGCGGGGCACAGCCGCTCGCCGTGACGCTCAACGACGGCGCCTGCCTGATCGTCGACGTCGACGAGTCCCGGCTGCGTCGCCGCGTCGACCACCGCTACCTCGACGAGGTCGCCGACAACCTTGACGACGCGATCGAGAAGGTCGTCGCCGCCAAGAACGATCGCCGCGCGTGGTCCGTCGGCGTCGTCGGCAACGCCGCCGAGATATTCCCCGAGCTGCTGCGCCGCGGTGTCCCGATCGACATCGTCACCGACCAGACCAGCGCGCACGACCCGCTTTCGTATCTGCCGGAAGACATTTCGCCGGACGACTGGCACGACTACGCGGCCAAGAAGCCGGAGGAGTTCACCGACCGGTCGCGCGCATCGATGGCCAAGCACGTGCAGGCAATGGTCGAGTTCCAGGACGCCGGCGCCGAGGTCTTCGACTACGGCAACTCGATCCGCGACGAGGCGCGCAAGGGTGGCTACGAGCGCGCATTCGAGTTCCCCGGCTTCGTGCCGGCATACATCCGCCCGCTGTTCTGCGAGGGCAAGGGCCCCTTCCGGTGGGCAGCACTCTCCGGCGACCCCAAGGACATCTACGCCACCGACAAGGCCGTGATGGACCTCTTCCCGGACAACGACCGCCTGCAGAAGTGGATGCGCGGCGCCAAGGAGAAGATCGCCTTTCAGGGTCTGCCCGCCCGCATCTGCTGGCTGGGCTACGGCGAGCGTGACAAGGCGGGCCTGGCGTTCAACGACCTGGTCGCCCGTGGCGAGATCAGCGCACCGATCGTCATCGGACGCGACCACCTCGACTGCGGTTCGGTCGCCTCGCCATACCGCGAAACCGAAGCAATGGCAGACGGATCCGACGCCATCGCGGACTGGCCGCTGCTCAACGCGCTGGTCAACACCAGCTCCGGGGCCAGCTGGGTGTCGTTGCACCACGGCGGCGGGGTCGGCATCGGCCGGTCCATCCATGCCGGACAGGTCTCGCTGGCCGACGGCAGCCCGCTCGCAGCGCAGAAGCTGGCGCGGGTGCTCACCAATGACCCGGGCATGGGGGTCATTCGGCACGTCGACGCCGGCTACGAGACCGCCGAGCAGGTGGCGGACCAGCGCGGCGTGCGCGTGCCGATGCGCGAAGGCTGATAAGGACGACCATGGCAGTCGGCCGCCGGAGCACACGATCCGGCCGCCCGCTCGAACGGCTCGAGGAGGAGTTCGTATGAATGACAACGGTCTCGATACGGGCTCGCCCAGCGGCTCGCCCTACTCGACCGACTTGGGTTTCGACCGGATGTGGGCCGACCTGGACCCGGTCGGGCGCGCGTCGTCCGGCGGCTACCGGCGCTTCGCGTGGACCGCGGAGGACCACACCCTGCGCGAGTGGTTCGCAGGGGAGTGCGCCGCGCGCGGACTCGACTTGGTCGAGGACCGGATGGGCAATCAGTGGGCATGGTGGGGTGACCCGGACACGGACGGACCCGGTGTGGTCGTCGGATCACATCTGGACTCGGTGCCGGACGGCGGCGCCTATGACGGGCCGCTGGGAGTCGTGTCCGGACTCGCGACCGTCGATGCGTTGCGGGCCACGGGATTTCGGCCGTCGACGCCGATCGCTGTCGTCAACTTCGGTGACGAGGAGGGCGCCCGCTTCGGGGTCGCTTGTGCCGGATCTCGGGTGATCACCGGTGCGATGACCGCCGAGCGCGCGCTCGGGCTGACCGACGTCGACGGTGTGAGCATGGCCGAGGCGCTGCGCGCCGCCGGGCGTGCACCGGACACGATCGGCAGGGACGACGAAACCCTGCGCCGGATAGGCCAATTCGTCGAGCTGCACGTGGAGCAGGGCCGGGCGCTGGCCGACCTTGACCCGGCCACGTCCGCCGTCGCGGTCGGCACCGACATCTGGCCGCACGGCCGCTGGCGGATCGACCTGCCGGGCACCGCCAACCACGCGGGCACCACCGCACTCGCCGACCGGCAGGACGCGATGCTGTCCGCCGCCGAGGTCGTCCTGGCTGCGCGGTCGGCCGCCGCCGAGCACGGATGCGTCGCAACGACCGGCAAGATCGCCGTCGAGCCGGGCGGCGTGAACGCCATACCCTCGCATGTGCGGTTGTGGCTCGATGCCCGCGGAGCCGACCAGAATGCCGTCAAGGCAACGGTTTCCGCGGTCGAAGCGGCGGCCCGACGCTTCGGCGGCACCCTCACCGAGGAGTCCTGGACCGAGACCACCCGCTTCGACGACACCTTGTCCGGTCGGCTGCGTGGCATCCTCGGCGAGCACACACCGATGCTCGGCACCGGCGCCGGCCACGACGCCGGAGTCCTTGCCACGGCAGGTGTTTCGACGTCGATGCTCTTCGTCCGCAACCCGACCGGTGTCTCCCACTCGCCGGAGGAGTTCGCCGAGCGCGACGACTGCCTGCGCGGGGTCGAGGCGCTGACGAAGGTGGTCCGGGAGCTCGCGTCATGAGCTCCTACTGGGCCGAATATGCACTGTTGCCAGATGGATTGGCGCGCGACGTGCTCTTCCGCATCGAGGGCGACGTTTTTGACGCGATCGAGACCGGCCGGCCACAGGGCGGAGCGCAGCGGCTGCCCGGTGTGGTGCTGCCGGGGCTGGCCAACACGCACAGCCACGCCTTCCACCGCGCACTGCGCGGACGCACCCACGCCGACGGCGGGACCTTCTGGACCTGGCGCGAGGTGATGTATGACGCCGCACGCCGCCTCGACCCCGACAACTACCTCGCGTTGGCGAGAGCGACCTACGCCGAGATGGCACTGTCCGGGGTCACCAGTGTCGGCGAGTTCCACTACGTCCATCACCAGGCCGAGGGGTCGCCATACGCCGATCCGAACGCCATGGGGGAGGCGTTGCAGCAGGCTGCCCGGGAGGCCGGGGTCCGCCTGACGCTGCTCGACACCTGTTATCTCGCAGGCGGTTTGACCGCCGACGGCCACCAACCGCTCGCTGCGGAGCAGCGACGTTTCGGTGACGCGGATGTGTCCGCCTGGGCGGACCGGGTCGCGTGCTTGCAGGACGACGCGACCAACCGGGTCGGCACGGCGATCCACTCGGTGCGGGCGGTGCAGCGCGAGCAACTGCGCGAGGTCGCGGCCTGCAAGCAGCTCGGCCGGATCGGGCGGACGATGCACGCGCACGTCTCGGAACAACCGGCCGAGAACGAAGCCTGCCAGGCGTTCTACGGCATGACTCCCGTGCAGTTGCTCGCCGATGCCGGTGCGGTTGACCGGGACTTCAGCGCCGTGCACGCGACACACCTGACGCGCGACGACATCGACACGCTCGGGCACGCCGGTGCCACGGCCGCCTTCTGCCCGACGACCGAGCGCGACCTGGCCGACGGCATCGGCCCGTCGCGTGAATTGCTCGACGCCGGAGCTCGATTGAGCCTCGGGTCCGACCAGCACGCGATCATCGACATGTTCGAGGAAGCCCGCGGCCTGGAGTCGCACGAGCGCCTGCGCACCCTGCACCGCGGCCGGATCCTGCCGTCGGAGCTACTGACGGCAGCCACGGCCCACGACACCATCGGTTGGCCGGAGGCCGGGTCGTTGCGCGCCGGAGCCAAGGCCGACCTGGTCGCCATCGACCTGGAGTCGCCCCGAACGTCAGGTGTCCCAGCCGAATTCGTGCTGACCGCCGCGACGTCGGCGGACGTCACCGACGTGATCCGGGACGGCGACGTGATTGTCGCCGACCGGCATCACCGCGTCGGTGACGTGGGCCGCCTGCTGACCGAAGCCATCGACAACCTGTGGGAGGACCGATCATGACCACTGTCGCGCTGACCGGCATCGGCGAGCTGGTGACCAACGATCCGACACACCCGGACGGTGACAGCTCGCCGCTCGGCCTGATCCACGACGCCGCGATCGTCACCGACGGCGACCGCATTGCCTGGGTCGGGCCCGCGTCGGCCCTCCCGGACGCGGACGAGCGGCGAGACATTGCCAGGCACGCGGTGATCCCGTCCTTCGTCGACAGCCACAGTCACCTGGTCTTCGCCGGTGACCGGTCTGCCGAGTTCGCGGCCCGGATGACCGGTGAGCCGTATGACGGCGGCGGCATCGCCGTCTCGATGGAGGCGACCCGCGCGGCGAGCGACGACGAGCTGCGCCGCATGGTCGGAGCACGAGTCGCCGAGATGCACGCCCAGGGCACGGGTGTCGTGGAGATCAAGAGCGGCTATGGCCTGGACGTCGACAATGAGGCGCGCGCACTGCGCATCGCTCGCGAATTCACCGACGAGACAACGTTTCTCGGGGCACACGTCGTGCCGCCGGACTTCCGCAACCGCGACTCAGGGCGCAGCGACTACCTCGATCTGGTCTGCGGCGAGATGCTCGCCGCGTGTGCGCCATACGCCCGCTGGATCGACGTCTTCTGCGAGCCGAACAGCGCGTTCGCGTTCACCGGTGAGGAGTCGGAGCGGGTGCTCCGAGCCGGCCTGGCGGCCGGTCTCGAGGCACGGGTGCACGGCAACCAGCTCGGCCACGGACCGGGTGCGCAGCTCGCGGTCGAGGTGGGCGCTGCGAGTGTCGACCACTGCACCTTCCTCAGTGACGCCGATGTGGATGCACTGGCCGGATCATCAACAGTGGCAACGCTGTTGCCCGGCGTGGAGTTCTCGACCAGGTCGCCATACCCGGACGCCCGCCGGCTGATCGACGCGGGTGTGAGCGTGGCGCTGGCCAGTGACTGCAACCCGGGCACCTGCTACTCCAGCTCGATCCCCTTCGCCATCGCAGTTGCCGTGCGCGACATGGGTATGACGCCCGCCGAGGCGCTCCACGCCGCGACAGCCGGTGCGGCAAAGTCGTTGCGCCGCAACGACATCGGCGTGATCCAGGCAGGTGCCCGGGCCGACCTCACGCTGCTCGACGCGCCGTCGTACCTGCATCTCGCCTACCGGCCGGGCGTTCCGATCGCGCAGGCTCTCCCGCTCGGATAACGGCTGTGCTCAGTAGCGGGTGCGTGCCTGGAGCTTGTCGATGAAGGGGTCGATCTCCGACTTCGATGCGCTGCTGAATGTCTTGGCGTCGCCGCAGATGCTCTGCGCGGTCAGCGCGAAGTCACCCTTGCGGTAGGCGACGATCCGGGAGCGGGCCTTGCCGTAGTCGACCAGGGACTGCGCCATCTGCACCTTCGCGCTCCCGTTGAAGCCGACGATGACGTTGGGCACCATGCGCGTCTTGCGGTCGTGATATTTCGGCGCGGACGCGGAGAGAGCCGAAGCAGTCTGCTCGGCGGTGTGCTCGAGAACCTGCTCGGAGGTGGGAGTGCGCTTCGTGCCGAGTCCGGCCGGCTGATCGAGGGTGACGACGCAGGTGTCCTCGACCCGCCATTGCAGGGTGCCGGCGCCGTCGGTCTTCAGCTTCTGCCACGAGGACGGCGTCTTCGGGTGGAGCCATGTCAGGTCCTTGGGCGGGGCGCCGGCGACGATCTTCGCCTGGACCTCGTCGGCGCTGAGCGTCGAAGCCGATCCACTCGTCGGCGCGGACGCGGAGCCACTCGTCGAGGTGCCTGCGGTCCGGCCAGCGGCAGATGAGTCCGGCGCCTCGGTCCCGCTCGTGCTGGGTCCGCTTGAACCCGACCCGCTTGAATCCGACCCGGACCCGAGCGACGTGACGGCGCCACCAGACGATCCGCCATCGCACGCGGCCAGGGCCACGGCCAGCAGCCCTGCGGCGGCGACGAAGGCCGCCCTGCTTCCTCCCCTTGTTCTCATGCAGACAGACCCTACTGGGTCGTTCGGGACCTGACGTCAAGTCACCGGCGAGGCACTCCCGTGTCGATCCCGCGGCGGACGTCAGAGCCAGTTCTTGCGGCGGAAGACGACATACAGCACCGCGGCGACCACCAGCATCAGCACGGTGCTGAACCAGAAACCCCAGTGCGCGCCGAACCCGGGGTAGGGGACGTTCTGGCCGTACCAGCCGGTGATCAGCGTCGGCACCGCGATGATCGCGGCCCACGACGTCAGCTTCTTCATGATGTTGTTCAACGCGGCATCACCGAGCGCGAGGTTGGTGTCCTGGACCGTCTCGAGGGTCTCCCGCAATGACTCCGACCACTCGGCGACACGCATCGTGTGGTCGTAGAGGTCCTGGTAGAACGGCAGCAGCTCGTGTTGCTCGTCCTCGCCCGTGACACGCCGGACGAGTGTGGTGGCGACCTCGCGCATCGGCAGCACCACCCGCCGCATGCGACCGACGCGCTTGTGCAGGGTGAACGCCTCGCGGGCGATTGACGGACCCGCGTGCTGCTCGGCGAAGAGCCGGTCCTCCAGGTCGCCGACCGTGTCGTCGATGCGCGTGGCGGCGTCGAAGTAGCCGTCGACCGTCGTGTCCAGGATCGCGTGCAACAGCGCCTTCGCGCCCAGCCTCGCCAGGTGCGGGTCGTCCTGCAGGGCGGAGTCGACGTCGTCGACCGGGAAGTTGCCGCCGAGGCGCACCGTCACGACGGCTCGGGGGAGCACGATGATCGACATACGGTGGAGGTCGTCGTCCGCGGCGAGGCCCGACACGGTGAAACAGGTGATGAACGAATATGCCTGGAAACGCACAGCTTTGGGCCGCTCGTGCATCGTGAGCGCGTCCTCGATCGTGTGCTCGTCGAGGTCGAGCGTCTCAGCGAGCTGCCGGATGTCCGCGTGCTCCGGGTCGAGCAGGTCGACCCAGGTCAGCGTGTCGTCCTGGGACAACAGGTCACGCACGTCGTGCAGCGAGACCTCGCGGTCGTCGAGTTCGCCGGACCGCCAGCGGCGGATCCGGCGCTCACAGGTCATCCCTTGCGGTTGATGCTGTAGCTCACCTTGTCGCCGTCGACCGTCTTGACCACGGCGGTCACCGTCTGCTTCTTGCCGTCGATCTCGACGGTGCAGTCGGTGGAGGCCTTGACCTTGGCCTTCAGATTGTCGTCGCACTTGACGTCGCCGACCTTGGAGCCGGTGGCGGCTGCGGCGACCTTCTCCTTGATCTGCGACTCCAGGTCACCCTTCTTCACGACCTTGTCACCACACCCGGCGAGCAGCCCGACGACTGCGACACCTGCTGCGAGACCGGCCACGCCACGGCGGACAGAGCTCTTCATGGAACCTCCAGCTGTCATGCTCATCACGGGCGTGAGTTTACGTGGTGGAGGTTGCCGCGGCGCGTCATACATCCCCGAGCAGCTGGAGCGGCCGCTCGACGGCGTCGGCGACGAAGCGCAGGAAGCCGCCCGCGACCCCGCCGTCACACACCCGGTGATCGAAGGTGAGGCCGAGCTGGGCGACCTTGCGCACAGCCAACTCGCCGTCGACCACCCAGGGGCGCTCGAAGATGCGGCCGACGCCCAGCATCGCCGCCTCCGGGTGGTTGATGATCGGCGTGCTGCCGTCGACGCCGAAGACGCCGTAGTTGTTCAGCGTGAACGTGCCGCCGGTCAGATCGGCGGGCGCCAGCGTGCCGTCGCGGGCCGCGTCGACCATCTGCACCATGCGCTCGGCGAGCTGCCGGGTCGTCAGTTGGTCGGCGTCATGCACGACCGGCACCACCAGCCCGCGCGGCGAGTCCGCCGCGAACCCCAGGTGTATGGCGCCGTGCCGCACGATCTCCTGCCGGTCGGTGTCGACGGAGGCGTTCAGCTCCGGGTGCCGGCGCAGCGCCGCGACGCAGATGCGGCCGAGCAGCGCGAGCAGCCCGCCGCGCTCGAGACCGATGACCCGGCGCGCCTCGACCAGCCCGGTCGCGTCGGCATCGACCCACGTCGTCGCGTCCGGGATCTCCCGGCGCGAGGTGGCCAGCTTGTCGGCGACCGCCCGGCGGATGCCGGTGAGCGGCACACGTGTGTCGCCGCTCGAAGCTGCTCGAGCGCCGGACAGACCAAGCTGGTCGAGTGGCCGGGGGAGCGCAGCGGAGGAGGGCGTATCGAGACCAGCTTGAGCGGCCGCTTCCACATCACTGCGGCGGATGACGCCGTCCGGCCCGGGCGTGATCGCGCGCAGGTCGAGTCCCTGGTCGGCGGCGAGCTTGCGCACGATCGGCGAGATGACCTTGGGTGCGGTGTGCGCGGTCGTTCCTTCGCCATTGACGGTCGAAACCGTGATTGACGGCGTTGCTGCAGCGTCAGTGGCGGTTTGAGCCGTCAACGGCGAGGCAGACGCAGGGGTATGACGACGCCGGCGTGCCGCGCGACGACCTGCCGAACCGCTCGCGCCGGTGTCGGTCGTGCCGTAGCCGACCAGCACCGCGCCGGACCCGTCGCCTTCCGCGCCGGAGGGGTCTGCGCCGGCATCGGCCGGCGATCCGCCCACGGAATCGACTGTCAGCAAAGCGGATCCGACGGTGATGGTGTCGCCCTCGGCGCCGTGGCGGGTGTGCACGCGACCGGCATACGGGCAGGGCACCTCGACGCTGGCCTTGGCGGTCTCGACCACGACGACGTGCTGGTCCACGACGACCTCATCGCCGTCGGCGACCAGCCACTCGATGATGTCGGCCTCGGTGAGGCCCTCGCCGAGGTCCGGGAGCTTGAAGGTCTGCTCAGCCACGGGCGCCCACTCCCGCGTAGGTCAGGTCCGGCTGGTCGTCCCACTGCAGCCGCGAGATCGCATCGAGGATGCGCTCGACGCCGGGCAGGTAGGTCTTCTCCAGCATCGGCGCAGGGTATGGCGTCGGCAGCCCGCTGACCCGCGCGACCGGCGCGGCCAGCGAGTGGAAGCACCGCTCGGTGACGCGCGCGGCGATCTCACCGGCGACGCCGGCGAAACCCTGGGCCTCGGAGACGACCACGCAGCGACCGGTGCGGCGCACGGAGGCGACCACGGCCTCGTCATCGAAGGGCACGATCGTGCGCAGGTCGATGACCTCGACGCTCCAGCCCTCCTCGCGGGCGGCTTCTGCGGCCTTGAGCGCGGTCGGCACCGACGGCCCGTAGGTGACGATCGTGACGTCATCACCGTCGCGGCGGACCTTGGCCTTACCGAAAGCCGTTTGTTTGCAAGGGAGCTCGATGTCCTGCTTGGACCAGTAGAGTGCCTTCGGCTCCATGAAGATGACCGGGTCCGGGTCGTCGATCGCCTCGCGCAGCAGGCTGTAGGCATCGGCCGCATCGGAGGGCGTGACGACCTTCAAGCCCGGAGTGTGCGCGTAGTAGCCCTCGCTGGAGTCGCAGTGGTGCTCGACGCCGCCGATGCCGCCGGCATAGGGGACCCGGATGACCATCGGCAGCCCGACCCGGCCGGACGTGCGGTTGCGCATCTTGGCGACGTGCGAGGTGATCTGCTCGAACGCGGGGTAGGCGAACGCGTCGAACTGCATCTCCACGACCGGCCGAAAACCGGTGAGGCACATGCCGATTGCGAATCCCACGATGCCCGACTCGGCCAGTGGGGTGTCGAAGCAGCGCTCCTCACCGAACTCGCTGGTGAGTCCGTCGGTGATCCGGAAGACGCCGCCGAGCGTGCCGACATCCTCGCCGAAGACCAGCACGTCGTCGTCGGTCTTCAGCGCATCGCGCAGTGCGGTGTTGAGCGCCCCGCCCAGGGTGACCGTCATCAGTTGGCCTCCGCCTCGATCTCTGCCGCGACCATCGCGCGGGCTTCTTCCAGCTGCGCCGTCGACGCCGCAAAAACGTTGTCGAACAACGACATCGGGTCGACGGTCGGGTCGGTGTTCATCCGGTCGCGCAACTCGGCCGCAGCCGCTTCGGCTTCCGCGTTGGTTGCGGCGACCACGTCGTCATTGAGCTCGCCACGCGCTCGCAGCCACGCTTCGACCCGGGCGATCGGGTCGCGCTCCAGCCATGCGGTCACCTCGTCGGAGGAGCGATAACGCGTGGCGTCATCGGCGTTGGTGTGCGCGTCGAGCCGGTAGGTGTGCGCCTCGATGAGGAAGGGACCCTTGCCGCTGCGGCAGTGCTCCAGCGCGACGTCCATGACCGCGAGCACCGCAGCCGGGTCGTTGCCATCGACCTGCTCAGCCGGGACGCCATACCCAATTCCCTTGTAGGCCAACGACGGCGCCTTGGTCTGCTTGGAGAGCGGGACGCTGATCGCGTATTTGTTGTTCTGGACGAAGAAGATCGTCGGCGCCTCGAAGACGGCGGCGAAGTTGAGCGCCTCGTGGAAGTCGCCCTCGCTGGTCGCGCCGTCACCGATGAAGGCCAGCGCGACGTTGTCGGTGCCGTGTCGCTTCTCGCCGTATGCCGCACCCGCCGCGTGGATCAGCTGCGTCGACAGCGGAGTGCACTGTGCCGAGGTCTTGGTCTTGATCGGGTCGTAGCCGCAGTGGCTGTCGCCGCGCAGCAGCGAGAGCACCTCGATCGGGTCGATCCCACGGGTGACCAGGGCCATCGACTCGCGGTAGGTCGGGAACAGCCAGTCGTTGCCGGTGATCGACATGGTGGCGCCGACCTGGCAGGCCTCCTGGCCGCGCGAGCTCGGATAGACAGCGAGGCGGCCCTGCTTGGTGAGCGCGGTCGCCTGCACGTCGAAGCGCCGGCCCAGGACCATCGCGTGCCAGATGTCGCGCAGCCGCGCTGCGCTCGGCATGGCGTAGTCGCGGCGGGCGCCCGCCTGCTCGACCGCCGCTCCGGTCGGATCGATCAGTTGCACCGGGTTGGGCGACGGCAGCAACGCAGCCGTCATCGCCTCGGCTGTGGTCTCCATCACACCAGTGTCGCGCGGACCGGGCATATTGCCACGAATGGTCGGGCATCGCGAGACGATTGGCGTCATACTTGCTGTATGTCGGAAGAAGTGTCAACCAAACGAGGCAGGAAGTCGGCCACGACTGGACGATCTGCGGAGCATCGGACCCTGGACGAGGTCGACCTGCAGATCGTCGGCGCCCTGGAGCGCGATGCCCGACTCTCGGTGCGTGCGCTGGCCGAGCGGCTGCACCTGTCCCGCGCGGCGACCTACGCCCGGCTGCAGCGACTGCTCGACGAGGGCGTGATCGAGGGCTTCTCCGCGCGGGTCGTGCCGCATCTGGCGGGGTTGCAGACGACGGCATACATCGCCTTGCAGATCGAGCAGAACACCTGGCGGTCGGTGTCCGCCGCGCTCGCCGAGCTGGACTACATCGACTCGATCTCGTTGTTGGGGTCCGAATTCGACGTGCTCGCGCTCGCGCACGCGCCGGACAACCAGGCGCTGCGGTCGCTGGTGCTCGAGCGGATCCAGGCGATCCCCGGCGTCATCGGCACGCGGACCTGGCTGTCGTTCGAGGAGATCCGCGGCGCCGGCGCACCGTGGGCGCGTTGAGGTGTCTTGAGTGCGGAATGGCGAGAGGCAATGACGACCGAGCAGAACGAACAGCCGACGCCCGCGAGACGACGACCAGCCCAGGCACGCCGTAGCGCGAGCTTGCGAGCGTGCGGCGGGACTGGGGTGCGAGGAGTCGAACGAGAAAACTCAGCGCAACAGGTCGCCGCGGCCGAAGAGCTCAGCCGTCGCAGCGGCCGACGGCGAGCCGGCATCGACGTCGGCTCCCGCCTCGAGCAGCAACCAGACGATGGTGTCCTCACCCTTGAAAACCGCTCCGGCCAGAGGTGATTGGCCACGGTCGTTGAGTCGGTTGACGTCGGCGTGCCGCTCGAGCAACGCCGACACGACGCCGGCCCTGCCGTGGTAGGCCGCGAGCATCAGCAGCGTGTTGCCGCTGGTGTCGGTCAGGTCCACAGGCATGCCCGCGTCCAGGTGCGCCACGAGGCCGTCGACGTCACCCTCGCGTGCGAGATCGGTGCGGGGGTCGACGTTGCCGGCCGAAGCAGCCACGCCCGTTGTCGCATCGCTCATAAGGCGACCCTAACTCACCGTGGCCGAGATCATAAGTGGGCGAAATCGCCCGGGCAGCTCAGCCGCGCTTGACCTTCTTGTCGGCCTTCTGCTGGGCCTCGGCCTTCTGCTTGGCCTTCTCGACCGGCGGCGGCACGTGGCCCGCGGTCCGGGTGTAGTAGTCGGAGGCCTTGCGCTGGGCGTAGGCCCGGAAGCCGCCCGCGACGGCGGAGGAGAGGATGGCGAAGATCGCGACCTGTGCCGCGGAGTAGTTCGGGTCGTGCTTGTCGACCGGCGGGGTGCCGCCGGTCGCGGTCTTCCACGTCGTCGTGGTCGCCTTCTTGGCGACCTTGCCCGCGGCGATCCCGGACACCGTGAGCAACACCTTGTATGCCATCCCAGCCATCTGGCTCATTCTCCGTTCCGTCGGCGGCGCGGTCGTCCGCACGCCACGCAGTGGGCCTCGACAAGCTCGGCCGTCTCGACGACAAGCTCGGCCGTCTCAACCCCGAGCCTGCCACACACCCGGCCCCCGCGGCGAGACGTGGCCCCCGTCAGGGGCGGCATACCCGCTTGTCAGGAGCAGGCGGAGATTCGTTCAGCCGTTGTTTACTATGTGTTGAATGGTCGCCTCGGGGGAGAAGAACGTCCCCACGTCGTTCTCCTCCCGCCTGTCCTGGGACACGGTCCGCTGGGGGGCGATCGGGCTGTATGCCGTCACGCTCGCCGTCTTCTGCGCGACGCTGGGCGTGCCGATGGACCGTGTCGGACTGACGCTGTGGATCATCGCCGGGCTGAGCACCGTCTGCATCGGCAAGGGCTGGCGCGCCTGGGGCCGGATGATGCTGGACTGGCTGCCGTTCCAGGGGATCCTGCTCGCCTACGACTACAGCTACGGCGCGGCGTCATACTTCAGCGGCAGCTTCGTCAACGGCTTCCCCGGTGAAGGTGCGCTCAACCGCATCAACATGCCGCTGCACGTGAACTTCCCGGTCGACCTGGACAAGTGGATGTTCGGCGGGCACCTGCCCAACCAGTGGTTGCAGGAGCACCTGACCGGCGCCGTCCACCAGGCGCCGTGGTGGACGATCTTCATCACGCTCTGCTACTGCAGCCACTTCATGGTCTCGCCGATCGTCGCGGCGGTGCTCTGGGTCAGGAAGCGCACGATGTTCCGGGCCTGGGCGGCACTGCTGGTCGCGCTCGCGGTGGCGGGCATCGCGACCTACTTCCTCTTCCCGATGAGCCCCCCGTGGCTTGCCTCCCAGCAGGGCTACATCGACGGCCCGGAGGTGCTGCGCCTGTCCGGGCAGGGCTGGGCGTGGCTCGACTTCCACGGTGCCGCGCAGGTGCTGGGTGACGCCCAGAACCGCTCCAACCCGGTGGCGGCGATGCCGTCGCTGCACATGGCAACGGCCACCCTGGTCGTCGGCTTCTTCTGGTTCAGCGCGCGCCGTTGGGTGCGTCCGCTGCTGCTGCTCTACCCGGCGCTGATGGCGTTCACCCTCGTCTATGCCGGTGAGCACTACGTCACCGACGAGATCGCCGGCGTCCTGTATGCCGTGGTGCTGCTCGCCGCCTGGCGGGTGCTGCACCGCCGGCCGCTGCACCTGCCGCGCAAGCTCGGCGGTGAAGGGGTGCTAGCGAGTTGGAAAGTTGCGGACCGTCAGACACTGCTCGACCCGGCCGACCGGCCCGTGGACGTCGTTCAGCACTGACGAGGTGAGTCCGAGGCCGGTGGGCCCGAAGGTCACACCCGTGTCGAGGCCGATCGCCGTCGGGTCCGGCTCGCGCACAAAGTGCAGCGTCAGATCGACATTCGGGAACATCAGCTCGGTCGGCCGCACCCGCGTCGCGATGCCGTTGGCTGTGTCGACCAGCATCGTGTATGCCGCGATCGGCTCCGCCGGCACGCCGTCGATCAGCTCGCAGTCGGTCCGCAGCCACACCTGGCGCCGCCCGTCGCGACCGCCCGGGACCGCCTGCGCCTGCAACGAGCGGATGTAGCCGCCCGGCCACTCCAGCGTGTTGTCCAGCTTCTCGGTGTCGTCCGGGCCCGGCATCGCGGGCAGTTCATTGCCCTCGACGGCGGACATGTCGGACTTCGCCAGGCGCCAGGCACGCGCCCGGATGATGGTCCGCCCGCCGATCGTCAGCGTCGCCTCGAGCAACTCGATGGTGCGGCCCGGGCGGATCGTCTCGACGTGAATCGTGCTCTCCTGCAACGGGATCATGCCGAGGATCTCGAAGCAGATGCGACCGATCTGCATGTCGTCGCGGCGCTCGTGCATCGCCAGTTCATGGGTGATCAGGCCGCTGATCGGAGCCATGTGCTGCTCGGTCTCCTGCCACGCACCCTGCACGTGGATCGTCGGGCGGTAGACGCCGGGGGAGACGGGCACGTAATAGGCGAGCGGGTCTTCGTCATACACGTCGGTCACGGGACAGCAGCGTAGGTGGCCGCCGACCTGTGTCGCGCCTCCGGTCACTCCGCCGGGGCTTGAACAGCCAGACCCAGCGCATCGACCAGCGCGGGCAGCCCGGACTCCCACCCGGCCGAGACGTTGCGGACCTTCCAGGAGTCGCCCCTGCGGTAGATGCGCGCCAGCACAGCCGCCCGCTCCCCGCCGAGTCCGGCCGGCAACCGGAAGACCTCGCGCTGGTCGTCGCCCTCGGCATACAACGTGGTGCGCAGGTCGGTCAGCTCACCCAGCGTCGCAGGCTCGTCGACGGCGACACCGAGCACGACGGCATGCACGTGCCCGCCGAGCTCGGACGTGTCGAACTCGATACGGCCGGAGTCGGACAGCCGCACGACGCCGTCGGCGGATCGGCGATTGTTGAAGAAGACCAGGCTGTCGTCACCGAGCGCTCGGTCGTCCGAGCCGATCTCGCACGCGATCAGGTCGACGCTGTTGGCGCCCGTCGCTTCGACCCGCAGTGTGACGTGGGCGCCGGACAACGGGGCGTTCTGCCCACGGGTCAGGGTGAATTCGGCCTGCTCCGGCTGCGCGGCGGTCGGCGGGACCGGCGTCGTCGGGGCGTAGTCCGGCAGGTGCGCGACACGGACCGGCGCGATGCCGCGCGCGGTGGGCGGCGCGACCCCGATCGCGGCCTGCAGCCGCTCGGCCAGCTCCACTGCCCCGTGCGGCCGGTCGTCCGGCTCTTTCGCCAGCGTCGCGTGGATGACGGCCCGCAGCGGCTCCGAGACCGAGTCCGGCAGGCTCGGGACCGGTTGTTGCACGTGCGCGAGCGCGAAACCGACCGCCGTGTCGGCCTGGAAGGGCAGGCGCCCGGCGAGCAGCTGGAACGCCACGACACCGAGGGAGTAGAGGTCGGACTGGGCCGTGGCCTCCTTGCCCATGGCGGCCTCCGGCGCCAGGTACTGCGGTGTGCCCATCACCTCGCCCACGCGTGTCATGGACGAGGAGTCCAGTGCCCGCGCGATGCCGAAATCGGTGAGTTTGGCGACGAATTCGTCGTCGACCACGATGTTGGCCGGCTTCACGTCACGGTGCACGATGCCCTTGGCGTGCGCGGCGTGCAGCGCGTTGGCGGCCTGCACCAGCAGGTGCACGGCGTCGGCCTCGGGCAGCGGCGCGGACTGCTGGATCATCGTGGACAGCGGGTCGCCGTCGACGAGCTCCATGACCAGGAACGCCGTGCCGCCGTCCTCGCCGTAGTCGTGGACCTGCGCGATGTTGCCGTGGCTCAGCTGCGCCGCGTTGCGTGCCTCGGTGCGGAAGCGCGCCACGAACTCCGGGTCGTCGGTGAGGTCGGTGCGCAACAGCTTGATCGCGACCGGTCGCGCGAGTACGGAGTCGGTGCCGCGCCATACCTCGCCCATGCCGCCGCCGGCGATCCGCGAGTCGAGCACATAGCGCCCGCCGACCTCGGCGCCATCGGTGCGTTGCATCGCTCGAGTCACCTCCAGAACCCTCCGCGTTTGGTGTGCAGCCTAACGACGTCCGTCAGGCGGTCGTCCGTTCCATCCGGCGGACGGTCCGGCATACATTGGAGGCCGAAATATCGCACGTCATCGAGGAGCAGAGTGAGCGGCCTGCGCGGCATGTTCGCCGACACCCGGCCGCTGCAGGTGCCCGCCTTCCGGCGGCTCTGGAGCGCCAACATCATCACCGTCATCGGTGCCCAACTGACCGTCGTCGCGGTGCCGGCGCAGATCTACGCCGAGACGCACAGCTCGGCATACGTCGGGCTGACCGGTCTCTTCGGCCTGGTGCCGCTGGTGATCTTCGGGCTGTATGGCGGGGCGCTCGCCGACGTCATGGACCGGCGGCGGCTGCTGATGATCTCCACCGTCGGACTGATCGTGTGCAGCGGCCTCTTCTGGGTGCAGGCGATGACACACGTCGACAACGTCTGGGTGATCCTGACGCTCTTCTCGGTGCAGCAGGCGTTCTTCGCGATCAACCAGCCGACGCGGTCCTCGATCCTGCCCCGGCTCATCCCGCTCAGTCAGCTGCCGGCGGCCAACTCGCTGAACATGACCGTCATGCAGTTCGGCGCCATCGCCGGGCCGCTGGTGGGCGGTGCGCTGATCCCGGTGCTCGGTTTCCAATACCTCTATCTGACCGACACGATCTGCCTGTTCGCGACGCTGTGGGCGGTGATCGCGCTGCCGGCGATGCCGCCGCTGCACGACGGCACGTCGAAGGCCGGGCTGCGTTCTGTCATCGACGGATTCATCTATCTGCGCGGTCACAAGGTGCTGATGATGTCGTTCCTGGTCGACATCATCGCGATGACCTTCGGTCTGCCGCGGGCGCTCTTCCCCGAAGTGGCCCACGAGAGTTTCGGCGGTCCCACCGACGGCGGGCTGGTCTTTGCGTTGCTCTTCGCCGCCATACCCGCGGGTGCCGTGTTGGGCGGGATCTTCTCCGGCTGGGTGTCGCGGGTGGAGCGTCAGGGGCTCGCGGTGGTCAGCGCGATCGTCGTGTGGGGCGCCGCGATCGTGCTCTTCGGCGTCGCGGTGGGGCTCGCCGACGGCCGGACCGACCTCTTCCTCGTGCTCGCGCTCGCCGGGCTGATGGTCGGCGGCGCCGCCGACATGGCTTCCGCCGCGTTCCGGTCCACGATGTTGATGGAGTCGGCCAGCGACGACGTGCGCGGTCGGTTGCAGGGTGTTTTCACCGTGGTCGTCTCGGGCGGGCCCCGGGTCGCCGACGTGCTGCACGGCGGCGCCGCGGCGGTCGTCGGGACCTCTGCCGCGGCGGCCGGCGGTGGCGTGCTGGTCATCGTGCTGGTGCTGGTCGCCGCACTCGCCATACCCGTGTTCGTGCGCTATCGCGTGATGCGTGACGCCGACCCGGCGCCCGCCGCCACGCACTGAGACCGGTCAGCGGACTCCGGTCGCGGCCAACTCGTCGGACTGGTCCGTCGGCGGGGCCTCCTCGTCGCCGTGGCCGGGCCACCAGGCCAGGTGGCCGATCAGCGCGGTCAGCGCCGGCGTGAAGATGCTGGCCATCAGGAACGCCGCCATCACGATGCCGCACGCCAGGGCGAAGCCCATCGACGACAACAGCGAGTTGCCGGCCAGCATCAGCGACCCGAACGACCCCGCGAGGATCAGACCCGCCGCGCCGATCGTCGGCCCCGCATGGCGTATGGCGACAGCCGCCGCGTCCCTCGGCGAGAGCCCTCCTTGTGCCTCCTCGCGCAGCCGCGACACCATCAGGATGTTGTAGTCGGTGCCGAGCGCCACCACGAACATGTACATGATCAGCGGCAGCATGAACATCAGGCCGCTCTCGCCCGCAATCCCCTGGAATATCAACGTGGTTGCGCCCAAGGTGGCCAGGAAGCCCAGGCCGACGGAGACCATGAGGTACCACGGCGCGACCAGGCTGCGCAGCAGCAGCCCGAGCACGATCATGATCAGGATCGCCGCGACCGGGAAGACCAGTGCGTAGTCGCGGTTCATCGCGGACTTGATGTCGACGTAGACCGAGGTGATGCCTCCGACATAAGCCTTCGAGCCGTCGGGCGCCGCTTGGTGCGCAACGTCCCGCAGCGGTCCGGCGACGGTGTCCAGAGCCTGGTCCGACTCGGGACTGTCGGCGAGGATCACCGAGAAGTCGGCGGTCTTGCCGTCCTTGGAGAACCGCGGGTCGGCGACCTGGCCGACGCCGTCGACCTTCGCCAGCTTCGTCTTGTATGCCGCCATGGCGGACTTGTCGAGCGTGGAGCTCGACTGGACATACACATCGGTGGGCTCCGTGGCACCGGCCGGCATGTCGCGCTCCAGGTCGTGCAGTGCGACAACGGATTCGGCGTCCTTGGGCATCGACGATCCGGCCAGGTCGAAGGTCGGCTTGAAGCCGAGCGCGCTGATCGCGAGGACCAGCATGACCACGCCGGACACGGCTGCGAAGACCGCGGGGCGCTTGCCGAGAGAACGGCCGACGGCGGCATACCGCGCACCGGTCGGCTCCTTCTGCCACGCCTTGCTCGGCCAGAAGACCTTCGTGCCGAGCAACGACACCACGGCCGGCACCAGGGTGAGGCCCGCGATCAGGGTGACCGCGACGGCGATCGCCAGCGACGGGCCCATCGCGCGCAGCATCCCCAGCGAGGACAGCGCCATGGCCAGGAACGCGATGATCACGACACCGGCCGCGGACGCGATGGCCTCGCCGACCCGGGTCACCGCGGTGACCATCGCTTGCTTCGGATCCTCACCGGCGCGCAGTCGCTCGCGGTAGCGGAACATCAGGAAGAGGATGTAGTCGGTGCCGACGCCGAAGAGCACGACGATCAGCAACTGGTTGATCGAGCTGTCCGCCTTCAGTCCGAAACCCTTGGCAGCAAAGCCGATCAGGCCGTTGGCGACCTGACTGACGATGCCGATCAGCACGATGGGCAGGAAGGCGATGATCGGGCTGCGGAAGATCACCAGCAGCAGCACGATGATCAACAGGATGGTCGCGATGCCGATGATGGCGTCGGAGTTGCCGGACGCCTCCTGCTGATCGAGCGCTTGCGCGATCGACCCCGTCGTGCCGACCGTCAGGTCCGTGCCCTCGACCATCGCATGCAGTTGACTCCGCACGTCCTTGGCGGTGTCGATCAGCTCCTGGTAGTTGCCCTGCGTCGCCTCCGGCGTCTGGAAGAGCAGCGTCTGCACCAGCTTCTTCGGCGACGCCGGCGCCGGGACGACCCGCTGGACGTTCTTGATCTTCTTGGCGGACAGCTCCGCCGCGAACGACTTCACCTTCGCCTGGTCGGCAGCGGTCAGCGGCTTCTCGTCGGTCCGCTGGAAGACCCCGATCATCGTCGGGGTGAACGCTGCCGGGAACGCCTCCTGCTGGATGTTCGCCGCCTGGATCGACTCGTAGTGCCGCGGCAGGAAGTCACTCTCGTCACTGCTGTTGGGCAGCGCGGGCGCGAAGGAAACGATGGCGATCGCGGCGATGATCCAGCCCGCGATGATCTGCCACGGATGTTTGACGACGTAGCGGCCGAGGCTGGCGAACATTGCTCTGCTGAGGTCCTTTGCGCGGTGTGGGGGGCAGGTGCGGGCCGCGACGGACTTCGGTGTGAGCTACGACCCACCATCGATCATGCCTTGCCGGCGGTGCGCCACGCATGCGACTAATGGCTCAACCTTCTCCCCCTTCAGTAGGAGATCACCAAAGCTGGTCGAGTAGCGGCGAGGTACGAGCCGCGGCGCATGCTGGTCGAGTGCCGGAGCGGACGCCGGTCGAGTGCCGGGGGAGCGCAGCGGAGGAGGTGTATCGAGACCCCGTACGTATCGAGACCATGCCCGCGTCGCGACCTGAGACCATGGCGCACGTGGAACCACCTGTGCTCTTCTCCGTCGCGCCCGACTACTACCGCTTCGCCGTCGCCGAGCTGCGCACCGCTTTGGACGTGACCAAGGCACAACGGCTCGGACCGGATGCCGGCGTGGTGCATCTCGGGTCCGGCACACTGCAGGACGTTGCGGACGCCTGCTGGGGTGGTGAGATCCCGCTGGTCCGGCACCTGGCACGTGCGGACGCCCTTCGGGGTGCGGGCAGTTTCGACACCGCGGACGAGCTGGCGGACTGGGCGGCGAGCGTCCTGCTTGCTTCGCTCGACGTCGGGGACACGATCAGCCTGCACACGTGGGACAGCGGCGACGCCGGGTTCGCGCCGGGCAAGGTGCGCCGCCCGTTGCTGGAAGCCCTGATGGACAACGGGATCCGCGTGGTCACCAGCGGAGCCGAGACGATCGGCAGCGTATGCATCGGCACCGAGCGGGTCGCCGCGGGAGTCAACTCCGCCGATGCTGCACTGTGCGACTGGCCCGGCGGCCGCATCCGGCTGGCGACCGTGCCGGAGCAGGTGTCGCGTGCGGAGTTCAAGCTCGAGGAGCTCTTCTCCTACGTCGGCACGCCGGAGGGTGACATCGCCGTCGACTTCGGTGCTAGCCCGGGCGGGTGGACGAGAATCGTGCATTCGCAAGGCTTTCGGACCGTGCACTCCGTGGACCCGGCCGCACTCGACGATGGGGTGTCGGCGCTGCCGGGCGTCATACATCATCGGGAGACCGCTGGCGACTTCGTCAGGGAGTATGACGGCGACCCGGTCGACCTCATCGTCAACGACATGCGCATGGTCCCGCAGCTGACCGCGCACACGATGGTCGAGGCCGCGCCGCTCCTGCGACCCGGCGGTCAGGCCGTCATCACGCTCAAGCTCGGCACCAACAACCCCGAGAAGCAGATCGACGAGGCGCTGGAAATGCTTGCGGCGGTATACGATCCGAGCTTCATGCGGCAGTTGCAGCACAACCGGCACGAGGTGACGCTGGTCGCGACCAGGCGGTGACGATCACCAGTGCAGCGCCTTGCGCGGCACGTCGGTGATGATCACGTCGGCGTGTCGGTTCTTAGCCCGAACGAAGTCCGCCTCGCTGTCGACGGTCCACACCGCGACCTGCATGCCGGCACCGTGGATGTCGCGATCCAGGCCGTCGTGCCAGTTGCTCGCTTTGGATGAAACGTCGTGGCAATGCTGCGTTTTCGCCTCAGCGATCGCCTCCGACGAGACGTCGGATGCCAGGCAGGAGATGCGGATGCCAGGGCTCGCCGCCTGAATGGTCGCTGCCGTGGTGCGCCATTCGAAGTCCTGGACGATCGCCCGGTCGGTCATCTTCGCCGCCACCAATCGGCCGACGAGCAGCCGCGCGGCCGCCCGCTGGTCAGCGGCTGACTCGCCGTGGTGCTTGACCTCGATGCGCAGGACCGCGGACCGGTTCGTTGACTTCCGGAAGGCGTCGAGCACCTCCGACAGCAGCGCAGGGCGCGAACCTACCTCGCACTGCAAGGTTTTCAGCTGCGCCCACGAAGACCCGGTGATGGTCCGGGTCGAGTGACAGTCGGTCAGGGTGTCGTCGTGGTGCATCACTCCCACGTGGTCGGTGGTGAAGTGCACGTCGCCCTCGATGTCCTGCACCCCGTGGGAGAGCGCACCGCGGAAGGCGGCCAGCGAGTTGTCCGCGCCGTAGTCGCCGCCACGGTGCGCGGAGACCGTCACGCGCGACGCGCCGCTGGCCGAGGGGCTGCCGGCTGACGTGCCTGTCGAGTCGGAGCCGCACCCGGCCAGCGCGAGGCAACACGCAGCCACCGCGCCGACCGCCGCCGTGGAGTGGCGCGCCGGGCGTCGCCTGGGTCTGGTCACGGTCACTCCTCCGGTGGGTCAACCCACGGTAGCGACACCGCGCAGGTGGCGACGTTCCAGCAGGCTCCAGGTCGAGCTGGTCAACAGGTAGAGCATCGCCGCGAGCGGCATCAGTGCCGCGAAGACCACCGATCCGAGCGAGAGGTATGGCGCCACCCGCTGCATCTTTTCGGCGGCTGCGGCAACCTCGGCCGGTCGGTCGTCCGGCAGTGTCAGCTCGGGCTGGTGTGTCTTGGCGTCCAGCACGGTCGCCTTCACGCTGACCAGTGTCGCACTTGTCAGTCCCGCCGGGGCGCGACGATCGTCGCGGACCGACACACGACTCCCGCATGTCGGCTCGGAGTGGTTGAGTGGCAGGTATGGCTGAGATGACAGACGTGACGACGGCACTGCTCGTCGATGCATTCACCCGAGTCCGCGACGGATTGCCTTCGCAACTCGACGGATTGACCGGTGATCAGGTGCTGTGGCGGCCGGCTGCGGACGCCAACCCGATCGGCTGGCTCGCCTGGCACCTTGCTCGGGTCCAGGACGATCACCTGGCAGACCTGGGCGGCGTGGAGCAGGTCTGGACGACTGGCTGGTCGCAGCGGTTCGCGCTGCCGTATGACGAGGCCGCGATCGGCTACGGGCAGACCAGCGAGGAGGTGGGCAGTTTCTCGGTCTCGGATCCGGAGTTGTTGCTCGGCTATCACGCAGAGGTCCACGAGATGACCGTTCGCGTGCTGCACACGCTGCAAGGTCCTGCTGACTACGAGCGCGTGGTCGACGAGCACTGGGATCCACCGGTGACTGCGGCGGTGCGCATCATGTCGGTTGTCGGGGACATCACCCAGCACTTCGGCCAACTCGCTTACGTGCGTGGGCTGCTCGCCGAAGCTTGAACCTCCCTTTACCAACCCGACACGCGACGTGCACGTCCTACCAGTGACAGATCGATCGACGAGTGATCGGTCGCGAGCAGGGATGGCAACGATGAAGCGCCTGTCAGCACGGACTGCTCTGACCGCCTCGGGCCTCGGCCTGACGGTCCTTCTCGCCGGATGCGGCGCCGGCGGCTCAAGCTCGGTCGCCGAGTCTGGACCGTCCGAGGCGAGTGCTGTCGAGACGGGGCCGGCGAGCGGCGACTTGACCTCGCAAACACCGCAGAGCGCAACGTCCACCGAGTCGGCGGGGCAGCAGACATCGCCCGACAGCCACGCGCCTGAAAGCAGCGCGTCCGAGCATTCGGCCACCAGCACGAAGGCCGGCACGAAGACGAGCTCGACGGACAGCGCATCGCATCGCAGGAGCGCAACGGCGCAGCCGCCGGCAGCCGGCTCCGGGTCGAAATCCAAGGGTGACAAGCCGGTCCCGCTGTGCACGGTCAAGCAGTTGCGCATCACGGTGGCGGGCGGCAACGCGGACATGCAGGGCTCACACCGGTCGCTGCGCTTCACCAATGCGAGCAATTCGGTGTGCAAACTGACCGGCGCGCCTGGCGTCTCCTACGTCGCCGGGAACGACGGTCACCAGGTCGGTTTGCCGGCCAAGCGGATCGTCGGGCATCAGCCGATCGTGTTGATCCCCAACGCAACTGCGTCCGCCGGACTCTTCATCTCCAGTGCGCCGCGCAAGAGCGGCTGCGCCACGACGACGGCGCGTGGCATCCGCGTCTACCCGCCGGACTCCTACCAGGCCGCGTTCGTGCCGCTGACCGAAGTCACCTGTTCGGCAGCGAAGTCGGGTCCCTACCTCAAGGTCGGCCCGATCCTGCCCGGCCCCAACAACACGGTATGACGCTACGGCCGCCCGCCTGAGGCGGTGCTTGAAGTGATGCTCGAGTCGGTGGCGGGCAGCGCGCACGCCGGTGTGCCGCCGGGCAGTTGGTGCCGGTGGCGCGCGACCCAGCGGTAGGCCGGTCGGGCGACGACTCCGGCGGCCGGGAATGCCAGCAGCCGGCCGAGCATCCGCGCCGGTGCCGGCCCGGTCCGCAGTGCCGCAGCAACGGCTTCGTGGCCGTAGACCACGGTCCCGTCGGCGTCGACGAACGGCATCTCCTCGAACGCACGCTCCTCGGAGACTCCGAGCGCGGCCAGGTCGACCGACTGCAAAGAGTCGACGTCCACGCGCAGGCGCAGTCGCGGCACGAATCCCGCTGCCTTGGTGCAGAATCCGCAGTCGGCGTCATACAGCAGAGTCGGGCGCATCCTTCGACGGTAGGTCGCCGATGATCGCCTGCCAACTGGCGCGCACGTCCGCCGGGGAGAGGTCGCGATAGACCAACCGCAGCACCAGAAAGCCCAGCACTGCGGAGTGCAGCGTCTGCGCCAACTTGAGCGGGTCGGCCTCGGAGTCGAGCAGACCGGCGTCCTGGCGCCGCTCGACGATCGTCACCCACCGGCCGATCAGGCCCTCGATCCGGGGGCGGACCAGGCCGAGAGTCGCACCGCCGCGTGCGGCGTCGGCCATCCCTTGCAGGACCGCGACGGTCAGATCGCCGTTCTCACCGTTGGCCAGCCGGATGATCCCCTCAGCGAATCTACCCAGGACATCAGGGATCTCGGGCACATCCTCCTGCGTGGCCGCGCCCTCCAGCAGCGCCTCCAATGTGCCCAGCGGGACGTCCACGACCGCACTGATCAACTCGGCCTTGCCGCTGAAATAGCCGTAGACCGCGCCGGCGGACAGCCCCGACTCCTCGATCACAGACGCCATCGTCATCCCGTCGAGGCCGGAGCGGATCGCGCACCGCATCGCGGCCGAGACGATCTGCTCGCGGCGTTGGGCGCGGCGTTCATCGGAGATCTTCGGCATGACACCATTTAACAAAACGAGCGTTCGGTTTGACAAGTGCGACGGGAAGAGCGGACCCTCGTAGAGGTTAAAAAGAGCGAACCTTCGGTTTAGGAGTTGTCATGCAGCCTCTCGCTTTGTCGCCGGACACTCGCCGCGGCATCGGACTGATCGCCGCACTCGTCATCGCGTTCAGCGGGGTGCTCGCGCTCTTCGCGTGGCCGGCGGCCAACAGCGGACCCCGCGAGTTGCCCATCGCCGTCGCTGGACCACCGGCGGCGGTCAGCCAACTCAGGGCCGGCCTCGAGCGGCAACAGCCCGGCGCGTTCGACATACAACCGGTCGGTAATCGGGAGCAGGCGGTCGAGCAGATCAAGCACCACGAGGTGTATGGCGCCCTGGTCCTCTCGGGCGGCCAGGTCGAGACGCTCACCGCGTCCGCGCGGTCGGCGGTGGTGGCACAGTTGCTCGGCCGCGTGGGCACGGGTGTCGCGGCGCAGCAGCGCGCCTCGGCGAGCACTGTCGATGTCGTCCCGGCGCCGTCGGCCGACCCCAGCGGCGCCGGTTTCGTGTCGTCGATCCTGCCGCTCGGGATCGGCTCGGTGGCGACGGCCGCGGTGTCGACGCTGGTGCTGCGCCGACGTCGAGCCCGGGCGCTGACGGTCGCGGGGTTCGCCGTCCTCGGCGGGCTGTCTTCCGCTGCGCTGCAACAGTTTTGGCTCGGCACCATCGACGGCAACTACCTCGCCAACTCCGGGATCATGGCTGTCACGGTCACTGCCATCGGTATGACGCTGGTCGGCCTCGACGCACTTGTCGGCAAGATCGGCCTCGGGCTGGGTGCGGTGACGATGTTCCTCGTCGGCAACGCTCTCTCGGGGGCTGCCAGTGCGCCGGAGATGCTGCCCACCGGATGGGGAACGCTGGGTCAGCTGCTGCCGGTCGGGGCGGCCGCCAGTGCGCTGCGCAGCGCGGCGTTCTTCGACGGCAACGGCAGTGCGGGTCCGCTGCTCGTTCTCGGAGCGTGGACCGCGTTCGGCCTGGTGCTGCTCGGCATTGCGCGACTGCGCTCGCGCGGGTCGGTGGAGCCGCGCGAGGAAGGCGCCGACGAGCTCAGCCTGGCTGGAGTTCGTTGAGCTTGTCGAAACGTGGCAGTCGCCGGTCACTTCTACTGGTCCGGATCGCGCACCGAGCGGTCACCAGCGTGCAAAACTCCACGGGTGATCACGATCAAACCGGCCAATCGCGCCGCGTCCTCGGATCTGGTGACCGTCCTCGGTGCGCACGGCTCGGCCGCCGAGTGCCAGTGCCAGCGATACCGGCTGGAACGCGGCGAATCGTTTGCCAACACCCCGGTCGAGGCACGCGCAGAACGGCTGCTGGATCAGGCGGCCTGCGGTGACTCTCGAGCGCCCCGCAGCAGCGGACTGATCGCATTCCTCGACGATGAGCCGGTCGGCTGGTGCGCCGTGGCTCCTCGCGCCGAATACTCCGGTCTGGTGCGCAACTCGAACCAGACCGCATGGCGCGGCCGGCAGGAGGACCGCTCCGACCCAGCCGTGTGGGCGGTCACCTGCGTGTTCACCCGCGTCGGGTACCGAGGACGCGGAGTCGCGACCGCGCTCGCTGCCGCGACACCCGACTTTGCCCGAGCAGGCGGTGCTCGACGCGTGGAGGCATATCCGATCACCGTCGCGGACGCGAGATGGGGCGAAGAGCATCCCGGTCCTCTCGGGATCTACCTGGAGGCGGGCTTCACGGTCATCCACCGGCCATCCAAACGTCGCGCGGTGGTCAGCATCGACGTGTGAGCGGTGTGGCGGTCGTTGGGCTTGCCGAAGCGCGGTGGCGGTGGGAGCCGTCGTCCGCGAGCCAGCTCGTACCTCGCTGCCTCGCGGACTCCTCCCAAATCCCGCTGCATCCAATAAAACGAAGTAGGACCCCGACGAAAACCGTGGCGGGGTCCTACTTCGTTTTGGCGGTGGCGGTGGGATTTGAACCCACGGTGGAGTTGCCCCCACACAACATTTCGAGTGTTGCACCTTCGGCCGCTCGGACACGCCACCGCCGAAGAGGCTACCGGACGGTCGCCGTGACGCCAAAACGAGGTCGGGTGGGTCGGTGAGGTGGCCTCGAGACGGCCTCGAGACGGTCGCTCGTGCCTCACGACCTCCTCGGCCAGCTCAGGTCACGACCTACCCGGCCGGGCAGCCGGCGGGGAGGGACTCGGTGGTCGGCGGGGCCGAGGGCACGTCGGCGAAGTCGGCACCGAGCACCAGGTCGACCGAGTCGTCGGTGCGGCCGTCCTCGACAAGTTTCGAGTTGGGCGCGTACTTCTTGACGTACTCGGTCGCGTTCTCCTTGCCCTTCGGGCCGAAGCGCAGCTCGCCGGCACCGGAGAGCTTCTCCTTGTAGGGGTCGTTGCTGACAGTGCCGACGCGGAAGCCGTGCGACCGCATCGCCAGGCCGGTGTCCTTGGCCTGCCCGCTGTCGGGTGATGCGTTGTAGATGTTGAGCACGAAGACCGACTGCGGCGGCGGCGTCGAGGTGACGTCGCACGAGGAGGTCGGCCCCGAGGTCGACTTGCTGTGCTTGTTCATGTAGCTCACGGCATACACGAACGCACCGAAAACCATCACCGCCGCGACGATGATGACGATCATCGAGCGGCGGTGCTTGCGTCGACGGGCAGCCGCCAGGCCGCCGTCGCCGCGGACGTAACTCACAGCGCTAGAACCCGCGCGTGCAGCACGGGTCGTTGTTGCAGCGCTGCTCGCAGCGCACGGTGCAGTCCGTCTTCAAGATAGAGATCCCCCTGCCAGGACACCACGTGCGCGAAGATGTCGCCGTAGAAGGTCGAGTCCTCCGACAACAAGGTGTCCAGGTCGAGCGTGCGTTTGATCGTGACGAGTTCGTCGAGGCGTACGACGCGCGGGGTGACCGAGCGCCAGTCCTTCGGACTCACCAAACCGTGATCCGGGTAGGGCCGTCCCTCGCCCACCGCCTTGAAGATCACGCCGACAGCTTAATGGCGACGTGGCGCGTTCACTGTCCCCCACCCGCGTGGCGTGACTATTCTCGGGCAGCGTGACGGATTCCACGGCGGGCGGACAGCTCGAAGAGATCAAGAACGGCTACACCTTCGACGGCGCGGTAATCGAGCTCGGCGCTGCGGTGATCGACGACGCGGCGCACGCGGACACCCCGGTGCGGCTGCCGGTGTCGATGATGAACCGGCACGGACTGGTCGCCGGCGCGACCGGCACCGGCAAGACCAAGACGCTGCAGCTGATGGCCGAGCAGCTGTCGACTGCAGGTGTCCCTGTCTTCCTCGCCGACATCAAGGGTGACGTGTCGGGCATCGCCTCCCCGGGTGAGGGCGGCGACAAGATCGACTCCCGCGCCAAGGATGTCGGCCAGGACTGGCAGGCCACCGGCTTCCCGACCGAGTTCCTGTCGCTGGGCGGCAAGGGCAAGGGTGTGCCGATCCGCGCGACGATCACCTCCTTCGGGCCGACGCTGCTGTCCAAGGTCCTCGGACTCAACGACACCCAGGAGTCCTCGCTCGGGCTGGTCTTCCACTACGCCGACAAGCGCGGCCTCAGCCTGCTGGACCTGAAGGACCTGACCGCGGTCATCCAGTTCCTCGTCTCGGACGAAGGCAAGGAGGACCTCAAGGGCCTGGGTGGCCTGTCCTCGTCGACCGCCGGCGTCATACTGCGCAACCTGATCGCGTTCTCCGACCAGGGCGCCGACGCGTTCTTCGGCGAGCCGGAGTTCGACACCGCCGACCTGACCCGCGTCGCCGAGGACGGCCGCGGCGTCGTCACCTGCCTGGAGGTCCCCGGTGTCCAGGACAAGCCCGCGCTCTTCTCCACCTTCCTTATGTGGCTGCTCGCCGACCTCTTCCACGACCTGCCGGAGGTCGGTGACGCCGACAAGCCGAAGCTGGTCTTCTTCTTCGACGAGGCGCACCTGCTCTTCAACGACGCGTCCGACGCGTTCCTGCAGTCGATCGAGCAGACCGTGAAGCTGATCCGCTCCAAGGGCGTCGGCATCTTCTTCGTCACTCAGACACCCAAGGACGTCCCCAACGACGTGCTCTCCCAGCTGGGCAACCGCGTCCAGCACGCGCTGCGCGCCTTCACCCCGGACGACGCCAAGGCGCTCAAGGCGACCGTGCAGACCTTCCCGACCAGCGGCTACGACCTGCAGAAGCTGCTGACCGCGCTCGGCACCGGCGAGGCCGTCATCACCGTGCTGTCCGAGAAGGGCGCACCGACGCCGGTCGCGTGGACACGCATGCGTGCCCCGCTGTCCCTGATGGCGCCGTCCACTGCCGAGACGATGGACAGCATCATCGCCAAATCGCCTCTCGCGCCGAAGTATTCAGAGGCGGTCGACCGCGAGTCGGCATACGAGATGCTCAACAAGAAGCTCTCCGACGCCCCGGTCGCGGACGAGGGTGAGGGCAAGGACGAGAGCAAGGCTGCCCCGGCGGAGAAGAAGG
The DNA here is from genome assembly GCF_052905685.1 of Flexivirga sp. B27. Lineage (NCBI taxonomy): Bacteria > Bacillati > Actinomycetota > Actinomycetes > Micrococcales > Dermacoccaceae > Flexivirga > Flexivirga sp. B27. Next base: position 168,473 of record NZ_JBPYUM010000003.1, read on the forward strand.
CCGAGAAGCCGGCGAAGAAGGAGAAGGACGAGCCCGGCATGGTCGAGCAGGTCATGAAGTCGTCGGCGTTCAAGTCGGCGCTGCGGTCGGCCGGCACGGTGCTCGGCCGTGAGATCACCCGCGGGATCTTCGGCACGGCGCGGCGCCGGCGCTGAGGCTCAGGACGACGTTGCGGCCGCGGCCTTCTTCGCGGGGGTCGTGGCGCACGACGACGTCTTCGCCTTCGTGGACTTCACCGGCGTCGGAGTCGCCTGCGCGACCGGCACGATGACGTGGTCCTTCCACTTGCTGCCGATGACGACGTCCACGGTTGCGCTGCTGCGGTGAACCTTCTCCAGCTTCGGGTGCTTGAACTGCAGCGCCAACCGGCGTGCCGCCGGCTCGCCGCGCAAGCCGTAGCGGATGACGGCGGCCGAGTCCGGGAAGAACTCCTTCGTGTTGCCGGTTTTGACGACCTGGAAGCCACGCTTGCGCAGGGTCGACGCGAGGTCACTCGCCGAGCCCGGTATGACGAACGCGTTGAGCACGTTGACCTTCACCCGCGACGGCTTCGGCGGCGGCACCGGCACCAGCGAGAAGTCGGTCCCGATCACCACGTCGACGCTCGGGTTGGTGCGGTCGTCCTGCTCCAGCGTGGCGTCCTTGATCTGCTGCGCGAGGGTGAGGGCGATCTCCTTGCCGTTGGCGCCGTAACGGATCTCGGCGTGCTTCGGTGGCTGGCCACCCTTCGGGTCGTTGCCCGTGCTGATGATGTGTACGCCGCGCCACGTCAACTGTGAGGCGATGCTCGCCGCTTCGCCGTTCTTGCCGCCGGCGTTGAAGACATTGGCGTGGATCGTGTTGAGCGCGATCTTCATCGTCGGGGTTGCGGGAGCGGCGATGCACGACTCGGACGAGGCATGCCCCGGTTTGTCGCTGGTGCACGAGACGAGCGCGGGCAGTGCCAGCGCGACGGCGACCGTGGCCCCCGCCACGCGTGTCCCGGTCAACCGCATGTTTCCCACCTGTGCGCCCCGACATTCCTTGTGGCACACAGTATGAGCGCTGTCTGTGTGAATCCCTCGCACCCCCGGGTGGCGGGTCGATCACGATCGTGCTCAGCGACGGTGCGAACGCGTCAGAGGGATGCTTTCCGGGCGGTCGACAGGGGCACCAGGGCACAGAGGAACCCCTCGCGCACCTGGAAGAGCTCACCTACCCTTGCTGCATTCCTGCCCTGGGGGAGTTCGGAGAGGTACCACCGCACGAGGGGTCCGGCGCCAACTGTAGAACACCCGGACCCGTCATACGCAATCGAGGCGACCACCGAGGTGCCGATTCGGCGTCGGCGCTCCGAGCAGGTATTCTCCTCGGCGGAGGATTCGCATAGCGGCCTAGTGCGCACGCTTGGAAAGCGTGTTGAGTGAAAGCTCTCAGGGGTTCGAATCCCCTATCCTCCGCCAACAAGGAGAAGGCGCCACCCACGGTTTTCGGGTGGCGCCTTCTCCTTGTCCCGTGGGGCGCACGATTCGGGAGGAGCGGAGCGACGGTTCCCCTATCCTCCGCTCGTATGAGAGGCGCCATCCACAATTTCGGGTGGCGCCTTCTCGATGCCCCGTGGCGCGCACGATTCGGGAGGGGCTCAGCCGGTGCCGCTGGAGGTCGGCGAGCCGGACTCCTCCTTCTCGTCCGGTGACACGCACCCCGGTGGCTTGGAGCGCACCGGCTGGAAGTCGCTGCTGAGGCGCACCGGACCGCTGCGCGGCATGGTGACGCGCAACCATCCGTCGTTGTTGACGATGCAGGCGCTCAGTGGCTTCTTCGTCAGCGGATTGACCGCGCCGATGTATGCCGAGTAGCGCACCTTCAGGTCGATCGGCTGGTCGGCGGTGGCGTTCAGCGTCACACCGTGCGAGTCGATCCTGACGATGTCCCCGCCCTTGGCCAGCGGCGCGGGGTTGATGACGCGGTAGAGCTGCCAGTCGGAGTTGCTCCAGATGCGTTTCAGATAAGGCAGGCCGCCGAGGACCAGCTCAGCCTCGTCCTTGGACGCGTAGTCGATGGGCGCCTTCGGGACCGCGACCCAGCCGACCGCCAGCGAGTCCAGCCACTGGCGGTAGCTCACCGGGTTGAGCAGACCCTTCTGGTAGAAGATCGAGTTGTCCGCCTTGTCGGCCTGTCGGTCCCATCCGCGCGCGATCGAGAACGACGCGAGATAGACCGAACCCCAGTGGTTCTTGGTGTCGACGACCTCGACGCGACGGCCGATCGCCGCGGCGCCCATGGCCTTCCGGTCAGCCTTCAGCGCGGTGGCCAGCGGCTGGTAGTAGACGTAACTGCTGGACGGCTGATGTGCCAGGTGCAACTGGTTGACCAGGTCGCTGACCGGCCACACCGCGATGACCAGGGCGCACAACCAGGTGAGCGAGTCACGGATCCGGGCGTATCCGACGACCGCGGGGACCGCAGCCAGCCACGCGAGCCGGGTGGCGTTGGTGCCGATCGCCAGGGGAACGATCAGCAAGGGCAGGAAGGACACTGCGAGCACCAGCGCGGTCGCCCGGATCAGTTTGTGGTGGCACACCCCGAAGACCACGACGCAGCTGAGCATTGCCGGCGCCGCGTCGGAGATCGGGAAGGGCATCGTGCCGGTGCCGGGGAAGAGGATCGCCATCGCGAGTCCGGCCACGAGCAGCACGGTGGCACAGATGCCCGCAGTGCGGCGATGATCCTGGCGCAGGACGGCCACGACCGCACAGATCATGCCGACGAAGAACCCCGCCAGCGGTGAGCCGAGGAAGGACAGTAGGGCAAGCACGGTCGCTGTCTTCTCGCGATGGCTGCGCAGCGCCACCAGCGCCCAGATGCCCAGGGTGGCACCGACGGTGAAGGTCACGCGGCCGTTGAGCAGGTCGGCCGCCTGCGCGAGGGCGAGCGCGATCGCGCCGGCCCGCGGTCGCGGGGCGCCCCGGACGAGCAGTGCCCCGCCATACGATCCGAGTATGACGGCAACGACCCCGGTCAGCCGGATGCCGAAGGTCGCCATCGAGAAGGGCACGATCGCGCTGTAACTGGGCAGCGTGATGCCGCCGAACCAACCGCCCCACCACACCGGGGCGCCGCCGACCTGGGCGACTTTGGCTCGGGCGACCTGCGCCGCGAGGTCCGGCACCTGGGGTGTCCAGACGATGTAGATCAGCGCGAACACCACTGCGCACCCTGTTGCCAACGTCGTCGGCGAACGCAGCCGCAGCGACGAGAGCATGACGTCCACCGTACCTTTACCCACCGACGCACTTCCTCCCGGAAAACGCTCGGTTCCGCCGTCCCGTGTCGGGTGTGGGCAGGGGAGAATAGAGTTTTCGAATGACCACCGCGCTCTACCGCCGCTACCGCCCGGACGCCTTCGGCGACATGATCGGTCAGGATCAGGTCACCCAGCCGCTGATGCGAGCGTTGAGCACCGGTCGGGTCGGCCACGCCTACCTCTTCAGCGGCCCGCGCGGCTGCGGCAAGACCACCAGCGCGCGGGTGCTGGCCCGGTCGCTCAACTGCGAGCAGGGGCCGACGCCCACGCCGTGCGGGGTGTGCGAGTCGTGTGTGGCGCTGGCGCGTGGCGGAGCCGGCACGGTGGACGTGATCGAGATCGACGCGGCCAGCCACGGTGGTGTCGACGACGCGCGTGACCTGCGGGAGCGGGCGTCATACGGCCCGGCGCAGTCGCGCTACAAGATCTACATCATCGACGAGGCGCACATGGTGACGCCGCAGGGCTTCAACGCGCTGCTGAAGATCGTCGAGGAGCCGCCGGAGCACGTGAAGTTCATCTTCGCGACCACTGAGCCGGACAAGGTCATCGGCACCATCCGCTCGCGCACCCACCACTACCCCTTCCGGCTGGTGCCGCCGGGCACGATGCAGACCTACCTCGAGCAGTTGTGCGAGGCGGAGGGCGTGCAGGTCGAGCCGGGCGTGCTGTCCTTCGTGGTGCGGGCGGGCGGCGGCTCGTTCCGCGATGCTCTGTCGGTGCTCGATCAGCTGATCGCGGGTTCGGGCGAGGAGGGGCTGACCTACGCCGGAGCCGCCGCGTTGCTCGGCTTCACCGACGGTGAGTTGCTCGACGCGACCGTCGACGCGCTGGGCGCTCGCGACAGCGGAGCCGTCTTCCGGCAGATCGACCGAGTCATCGAATCCGGCCACGACCCAAGGCGATTCGTCGAGGACCTGCTGGAACGGTTGCGTGACCTGATCGTCATCGCCGCGGTGCCCGACGGGGCTGCGCAGGTGTTGCGGGGCGTGCCCGAGGACCAGCTCGATCGGATGCGCCAGCAGGCCGCATCGTTCGGGCCCGGGGAGCTGTCGCGGGCCGCCGACATCGTCAACACCGGCCTGTCCGAGATGACCGGTGCCACGGGTCCGCGGCTGCAGCTCGAGCTGATCTGTGCGCGAGTCCTGCTGCCCGCCGTGTCCGGTGAGCAGGGGTATGCCGCCCGGCTCGACCGCCTCGAGCGCCGCATGGACATCGCCGGCACTTCGGCGGCCCAGGAGCCGGGGGAGCACAGCCCAGAAGGTGGTCGAGTAGCGGCGAGGAACGAGCCGCGTATCGAGACCCCGCCGGACCAGCACGCGGCGAGGGACGAGCCGCAAACCCAAGGTGGTCCAGTAGCGGCCAGGGAGGACTCCCAAACCCACGGTGGTCCAGTAGCGGCCAGGGAGGACACCCAAACCCAAGGTGGTCGAGTAGCGGCGAGGGACGAGTCTCACCCCCAAGGTGGTCGAGTAGCGGCCAGGGAGGACTCCCAAACCCACGGTGGTCCAGTAGCGGCCAGGGAGGACTCCCAAACCCAAGGTGGTCGAGTAGCGGCGAGGGACGAGTCTCACCCCCAAGGTGGTCGAGTAGCGGCCAGGGACGACCCGCAAACTCAAGGTGGTCGAGTAGCGGCGAGGGAGGACTCGCAAACCCAAGGTGGTCGAGTAGCGGCGAGGAACGAGCCGCATATCGAGACCCCGCCGGACCCGCAACCCGAGCAGCCCGCGGCATCGCAGCCACCACAGCCCGCGCCCGCGGGAGCGGTGAGCACCGACGCCGTACGCCGTGCCTGGCCCGACGTCCTCGACCGGATCGCGCGATCCAAGCGCGTCACCTGGGCGCTGCTGAGCCAGCACGCGCACGTCGCGGACTTCGACGGCGAGACCCTCGTGCTCGGCACGAGCAGCCCGGGGCTCGCGTCCGCGGTCGAGCGCGCACCGCACCCCGACGTCGTCGCCGCCGCGCTGTATGACGCACTCGGTGTCCGCGCTCGCGTGACGGCTCGGCCGGATGCAGGTGCACCGTCGCCGAGCTTGCCACCGGAGCCGGACGAGGGCCCGTCCGGTGGTGCGCCGCGGGGTCCGGGCGGTCCGTCCGGTGCTCCCGGTGGGCCGCAGCAGCAGGATTCGCAGTCGGGCCCGGGGTCGGCGCAGGAATCGGGCGGCCGGCCATCGGCTTCGGCAGCGCCGCCGACAACGGCACAGCCTCCGGCGCAGGACGGTGCGTCGACGGAGTCTGCGTCCGGCGGGTGGTCGCCGAGCGCACCGACGGCGCCCTCACCGGACCACAACGCGGACACTTCGGCGCCGCCCGCAGCCGAGGCGGCAGCCCAGCCCGCGCGGCGGTCCCGGGCAGCCGAAGCGCTTGCTCAGGCGGGGTTGTCGGCAGGCTCGGGCGCGACGGACTCCGGCGGTGGTTGGGGATCGGTCAGCGCACCCCCGCCGGAGTGGGCAACCGCCGAAAACCCAGCAGCACCAGCAAAATCCAGCAAAGCGGGTAAGCCCAAGGACGAAGAGATCACCGAGTCCATGGACGACGAGGACGTCGATGACCCGGGCGCGGTCGGCCTCCCGGTGATGCAGGCGGTGCTCGGCGCCACCGTGATCGACGAGCAGGTGGACTGATGCGATCCGACACGGGGCTTTCCGGGGTTGTTCGGCAGGAAAACCTCGGTTGGAGGACAATGACGCCGTGACCGGCGGCCCGCTCTATCCGTTGGCGCGGCTGACCGTCGCGCCGCTACTTCGTGCTGTCTGGCGCCCGCGTGTCGAGGGCCGAGACAACGTCCCGGTCAGCGGTGGTGTGCTGATCGCGAGCAACCACCTGTCGTTCATCGACAGCGTCGTCATACCGCTGGTCGCGCCGCGCAAGGTGGTGTTCCTTGCGAAGGCCGAATACTTCACCGGCACCGGCCCCAAGGGCATCGCCTCGCGTACGTTCTTCAACTCGATGGGTATGCTCCCGGTCGAGCGCGACGACTCTCGGGCCGCGGTCAACTCCCTCGACCAGGCACTGAGCGTGCTGCGCGAAGGCGAGGCGTTCGGCATCTACCCCGAGGGCACCCGCTCCCGCGACGGCCGGCTCTACAAGGGGCGGGTCGGTGCCGCACACCTGGCGATGCAGGCAGGTGTGCCGGTCGTGCCGGTCGGCCTCATCGACACCCCGAAGCTGCAGCCGATCGGCTCCAACGTCCCGCGTCTGGCGAAGGTCACGGTGAAGTTCGGTGAGCCGCTGACCTTCGGCGACGAATTCGACGCGATGCCCGCCGGCAAGGCCAGGCGCGTCGCGACCGACCGGATCATGGACGCCATCGCCGAGCTGTCCGGCCAGGAGCGCGCGGCGTCATACAACGAACGCCCGACGCACTAGCGTCAACGCGTCCGCCAGCGGGCCAGCAGACCGTCGATCGCGTCGAGCTCGCCGCGTTCGTGCCACGCGAGCCGACGCAACAGTTTGGTCGACGTCCACACCTCGTCACCGCTCCGGTGCACGATGTCGCGGGGCATCGCGAGGAGGGCGGAGCGCACGTGCCGGGCCGACTCACGCAGCTCGTCGGCGAGTCCATCCAGACGGTCCTTCGCCGGCAGCCCGCTCTGCGGCAAGTAGTAGCGCGACTCGGTGTCGGTGATGTGCCACAGCGTCTGCCGGATCGTCCGCCACCGTGCCCACTCCGGAAGCTTGCGGGCCGGATCGTCGAGGTCGAGCAATCCATCCGGCAGCGTGTCGAGTATGGCGATCGAGCGCTCCCGCGCGTCCGCCAAGATCGTCAGGGTCCCGTCGAGCTCAGTGTCTGTCACGGGCTCGCGATCGCGCCGGAATGCCCGCTCGTCGCCAGGTAGGTATTCCGCGACTGCGGCAGGTCCGTGGCGCGACTTCCACAGCTCGATCGCTTCCCAGGCGGACGGCGCCTGCTCGCACACGCCCCACAGATCCGGATAGAAGCTCCACACGGCAGCGCCGCCTGACGTCGCCATGTTGGCGGAGGTTTCGACGTGCAGACGGCGCACCGTGGCTCAGTCCGTTGCGGCATACAGGCAGAACGGGTGGCCGGCCGGATCGAGCAGCACCCGCACGTCGTCCTGTGGCTGGTATGACGCGAGCCGCGCGCCCAGCCTGATCGCGCGCTCGGTCTCGGTCGCGAGGTCGGTGACCTCGAAATCCAGGTGCAGCATCATCTGCTGCGCTCTGTCTTCAGCCGGCCAGGTCGGCCGAATGTAGTTGTCATTGCGCTGGATCGAGAGATAGGCGACGCCTTCGCCGAGGTCGAGTGCTGCGTCGTTCCGATCGATGCTGTAGATCGGCCACCCGCGCAGTTGCGAGTAGAACTCGGCGAGCTCCCGCACGTCCGGCGCGTCGAGCACGACGCCCCACCAGTCGTGCCGCTGCCAGCGGTCCGGTGGCGGAGCGCTCGTCGTCATACAGCTGCACGTTACGCGCCCAGAGGTGCGGCGGCCGGTGAGTGACGGCGAGTTCGTCGAGTGACGGTGAAATTGCGCCGTCACTCGACGAGGAAGCCGTCACTGGCGGATATGGGGGCTTGGGATTAGGGGTGGCCGGGTGGAGGTCGGGGCGGTCGGGGGAGTGTCGGGCGGGCAGCGTCGCGGGCGAGGATTAGGCTCGACCACTGTGTATGAAGGTGTGGTCCAGGACCTGATCGACGAGCTCGGCAAGCTTCCCGGCGTCGGTCCCAAGTCCGCGCAGCGGATCGCGTTCCACCTGCTGCAGGCCGACCCGGCCGACGTCAATCGGCTGACCGAGGTGCTGACCACGGTGCGCGAGAAGGTCCGCTTCTGCGAGCGGTGCTTCAACGTCGCCGAGGACACGCTGTGCCGCATCTGCCAGGACCCGCGCCGCGACGACAAACTGCTCTGCGTCGTCGAGGAGCCCAAGGACGTCGTTGCCGTCGAGCGGACCCGCGAGTTTCGTGGTCGGTATGCCGTGCTCGGTGGCGCCATCAGCCCGATCGACGGCATCGGCCCCGACGACCTGAAGATCACCGAGCTGGTGCGTCGCCTGGGTGAGGAGCCGATCGAGGAGATCATCCTGGCGACCAACCCCAACCTCAACGGCGAGGCGACCGCGACCTACCTGTCGCGACTGCTGCGCACGATGGGCATGCGCGTCACGCGTCTGGCGTCCGGGCTGCCGGTCGGGGGAGACTTGGAGTATGCCGACGAGGTGACGCTCGGCCGCGCATTCGAAGGACGGAGAGTTGTCGATGCCTGAGACACCTGACACCGAAGCCCTGCAGGTCGGTGCGTTGGCCGCCGAGACAGCGCAGGACGCGCGCGCGTTCTGTGAGTCGGCGCGCCAGCTCGCCGCCGGATCCGCACCCGACGAAGCCCTGCCCCTGATGCTGCTGATGCTGTCGCAGTTGCAGGTCACGGGCGCGCGGTTGGGCGCCATACAGGATGTGGTGCCGGCAGAGCGGTTCGAGGCGGACCCTGGTGACGAGAGCGACCTGGATGCGCTGCGGATGAGCCTGGCCAACCTGCTGGACGGGATCGACGACTATGCCGACGTCGTCGACCCGCTCACGTCCGTCGAGCCGGCGCGCGGCGCGCTGTCCGATGACCTCACCGACATCGTCGGCGCGCTGGAGCATGGCCTGGTGCACTTCGACCACGGGCGGTTGACCGAAGCCTTGTGGTGGTGGCAGTTCAGCTACCTGTCGCAGTGGGGTGTCCGCTCGTCGGCCGCACTGCGGGTGGTGCAGACGATCCTCGGGCACATCCGGCTGGATGCCGACGACGAGACGATGGCGGACGCGGAGTTCGAGGCGCTGCACCCCTGAGTCGCCGGGGCGCCGGCCGTATGGCGAATAACTCGCGACAGTCGCGGGATGCTCGCGGAAAATGTCGGGTGCGGGCGAATAAGTCGCGACAGTAGTGGGTTGGTGCGTTCAGACTCGGGTCGAAGCCTTCGTGCCCCGGCCCTCGCCTGTGTCCTTGTCTCGTCCGACACCGGCCTCGCCGCCGTGGCTCGACCCGGACACCGGCACAACGTCGTCGCCGGGCGTCTCGGACGCCGCGGCCAGCAACTCCGCCTTGTCACGCGCGGGGCTCCACGGGTTGTGCCCGAAGAGCAGCCACACCGCCAGCACCGACACGGCCAGGCAGGCGTAGCCGGCGAACGCGTCGAAGATGAAGTGGTTGGCGGTCGCCATAACCACGAACACCGTCCAGATGCCGTAGGACAGGCCGAGGATCCGGATCAGCTTGTGCCGCGCGACGAAGAACACCGACAGGCCGACCCACATCGCCCAGGCGCAGTGCAGGCTCGGCATGGCGGCATACAGGTTGGAATGGTCGGCGACGGCCGGGCTGCCCCACGACCCGAACGTCTTGAAGTGCACAACGGTGTCGATGAAGCCGCTGCCCTCGAGCAGGCGGGGCGGCGCCATCGGGAAGAGCCAGAAGCCGATCAGCCCCAGGACCGTGGTGAAGACCAGCACTGTGCGCGCCGTCTTGTAGATGCGCCGGTGCATCCAGAACAGCCAGATCAGCACGGCGCCGGTGATCGGCAGGTGGAAGAAGGAGTAGTCGTAGTTGGCGATCTGCGCGATCCACTCGTGGCGGACGACGAAGTGGTTCATCGTCAGCTCGATGTCCAGCCCGATGCGCTGCTCGAAGTCGAAGAGGTCCCAGCCGCGAGCGAGCGCCTCGGCCTCACGGGTCGGCACCAGGTTGCGCAGGTGCTCGTAGATCATGTCGAGAGCGACGAGCACCACGAGCTCGAACCACCAGCGCGGTGGCCGGTAGGCGCGCCAGCCGAGTGGAAGCAGCGCCGGACCCGTCTCGGTCCGGCGCTGCACCGTAGTGAGGTCGTCGACCCCGCCCGAAACTCTCGCCACACGTCAAGTCTGTCACTGAACTCTCACACATAGAAATCACGGTGTGTTCATGGAGTGTTCGTGATAACTCGCACGCGGGCGCGTGGTGTGTGAGGTGTCCGTATGGCGATGCCAGGTCCCGCCATACGGGCGCCCCCGGGCGCGGCAGTCGCGCTCGTTAAACTGGGTGCTCCGCTTCCCAGGAAGGCTCACTGCGTGACGGCATCCGACGGCAGCCCTTGGTGTTGTCCAGAACGCCCGTGACGTCGACCTGATCAGACCTCGAACCGATCTCGACCGACACCGACCCGCGAAGGGAACCTCGACCCGTGCCTCTTGTCGTCCAGAAGTATGGCGGCTCATCGCTCGCCGATGCCGAAAGTATCAAGCGGGTTGCCCGGCGCATTGTGGACACGCGCAAGGCCGGCAACCAGGTGTGTGTCGTGGTGTCCGCGATGGGCGACACGACCGACGAACTGCTCGACCTCGCCGACGCCGTCACACCGTCCGCGCCGGAGCGGGAGCTCGACATGCTGCTCACCGCGGGCGAGCGCATGTCGATGGCGTTGGTGTCGATGGCGATCGCCAACCTCGGTGACTCCGCCAGGTCGTTCACCGGATCCCAGGCCGGTGTCATCACCGACGACGTGCACGGCAAGGCCCGCATCATCGACGTCACGCCCGGCCGCATCAGCGGGGCGCTCGGCGACGGGCACATCGTGATCGTCGCGGGGTTCCAGGGCGTCAGCCAGAACACCAAGGAGATCACCACGCTCGGGCGTGGCGGCTCCGACACCACTGCGGTGGCACTCGCTGCCGCGCTCAACGCCGACGTGTGCGAGATCTACACCGACGTGGACGGCATCTTCACCGCCGACCCGCGCATCGTCTCGTCGGCGCACAAGGTCGACCGGATCAGTAACGAGGAAATGCAGGAGATGGCGGCGTCGGGCGCAAAGGTCCTGATGCTGCGTTGCGTCGAATACGCCCGACGGTTCAACCTGCCGATCCACGTGCGCTCGTCGTTCAGCCACCGCGAGGGCACGTGGGTCTACCCAGCAGCAGAAGGAGAAGAAGACGTGGACGCCGAAGCACCGATCATCGCCGGAGTTGCGCACGACCGGAGCGAAGCCAAGATCACCGTCGTCGGTGTGAAGGACACCCCCGGCAGCGCTGCGGCGATCTTCAACCTGATCTCCGCACAGCAGGTCAACATCGACATGATCGTCCAGAACGTCTCGGCGGTGGCCACCGGCAAGACGGACGTGTCCTTCACGTTGCCGAAGTCCGACGGGCAGCGCGCCGTGACGGCCCTGCAGGAGGCCAAGGACGAGCTCGGCTTCGAGTCGCTGCAGTATGACGACCAGATCGGCAAGCTCTCGCTGATCGGCTCGGGCATGCGCAGCCACCCGGGCGTCTCGGCGACGTTCTTCCAGGCGCTGGCCGACGCGGGCATCAACATCGAGATGATCACCACCTCGGAGATCCGGGTGTCGGTCATCACCAAGGGCGACCTGCTGGACGACGCGGTGCGCGCGGTGCACACGGCGTTCGGGCTGGACTCCAGTGAGGGTGAGGCCGTGGTCTACGGCGGCACCGGTCGATAGGACCCGCGAAGGACCCACAAAAGACCCACGAAGTTCTTCCGCTTCGCGCCCCGAACAGTTCGCGGGGACCCAATCATCAACGAGGTAATTCCATGGCACTGAACATCGGCGTCGTCGGCGCCACCGGACAGGTCGGCGGCGTCGTCCTGCGACTGCTCGCCGAGCGCAACTTCCCGATCGGCGAGCTGCGCCTCTTCGCGTCCGCGCGCTCCGCCGGCCGCGAGATCGACTGGCAGGGCAAGCGATTGGTGGTCGAGGACGCGTCGACGGCCGACCCGTCCGGTCTGGACATCGCGATCTTCTCCGCCGGCGGTGCGACCTCCAAGGAGCAGGCGCCGCGCTTCGCGGCCGCCGGCGTGACGGTGATCGACAACTCGTCCGCCTGGCGCGGTGACCCGGACGTGCCGCTCGTGGTCTCCGAGGTCAACCCCGACCAGATCGCGAACCCGCCGAAGGGCATCATCGCCAACCCCAACTGCACCACGATGGCCGCGATGCCGGTGCTGAAGCCGCTCACCGACGCGGCCGGCCTGCGCCGGCTGATCGTGGCGACCTACCAGGCCGTCTCCGGCTCGGGACTCGCCGGTGTCGAGGAGCTGGCCGGTCAGATCCGGCAGGGCGTCGAGGGCGACCTCGAGGGGCTGACCCATGACGGTGCGGCCGTCGAGCTGGGCCCGGCGAAGAAGTATGTCGCCCCCATCGCCTACAACGTGTTGGCCATGGCCGGCTCGATCGTGGGCGACGGCAGCGAGGAGACCGACGAGGAGCAGAAGCTGCGCAACGAGTCGCGCAAGATCCTCGGCCTGCCGGACCTCGCGGTCGCCGGCACCTGCGTGCGGGTGCCGGTCTTCTCCGGGCACTCCCTGGCGATCCACGCCGAGTTCGACAAGGCGATCACCCCGGACGAGGCTCGCGAGGTGCTGTCGGAGGCTCCTGGTGTCGTGGTCACCGAGGTGCCGACGCCGCTGGAGGCCGCGGGCAAGGACCCGTCATACGTCGGCCGCATCCGCGTGGACCAGTCGGTGCCCGACGGCAAGGGCCTGGTGTTGTTCGTCAGCAACGACAACCTGCGGAAGGGCGCTGCGCTCAACACGATTCAGATCGCAGAGGTCATCGCCGCGAGTCGGTGACGAGATGAGTGCGGACAAGCCGACCCTGGCCGTCGTGGGAGCGACGGGGGTCGTCGGGCTCTCGCTGCTGTCGCTGCTGCCGACGCGCGACGACATGTGGGGCGAGATCCGGCCGATCGCGTCGGGCCGCTCCGTCGGGCGCCGGGTGTCCATCCTCGGGCAGGACGTCGTCGTCCGGGAGCTGGACGTCGACGTCTTTGAAGGTGTCGACGTCGTGGTCATGGCCGCGCCGGCCGACGTGTCGGCGCAGTGGTCCCCGGTCGCGGTTGGTGCGGGTGCGGTGGTCATCGACAACTCCGGGCACTTCACTCCGCAACCCGACATTCCGCTCGTGGTGCCCGAGATCAACCCCGACAGTGCCCGGCGGCCGGAGTCGGGCATCATCGCCAGCCCGAGCGCGGCCACGCTGATGATGGTCGGCGCGCTGCACTCGCTGCACAGCTCGTGGCAGCTCACCTCCGTGGTGGCCACGACCTTCCAGGCGGTCACCGACGCCGGCGTGTCCGGCGCACTGCGGTTGTATGACGAAACCATGGAGCTCGCCGGCAACCAGGGTGTCGGCCAGTCACCGGGTGACGTTCGTCGCATGCTGTCCGACCTGGGTGAGTCGCCCTTCCCGGCCCCGGTGGCGTTCAACGTGATCCCGTGGGTCGGCGAGCAGGCCGATGCCGGCGAGACCGACTCCGAGGCGGTCGTCCGTGAGGAGCTGCGCAGCCTGCTCCGGGTGGCCCACCTGCCGGTGGCGGTGACCTGCGTGCAGGTGCCGGTCGTGCGGACCCACTCGGTGTCGGTGCACGCCACGTTCGCCACCGACACCGACCGTGACGACGCGGTGCGCGTGCTGACCGAGTCGTCCAACTCGGTTGTGGTGCTTGATGATTCGGCGGGTTCCCTGGACGACAGCTGGCCGACGCCCGTCGACGTCGTCGGCGCCGACCCGATCTTCGCCGGCCGCGTCCGCCGGGTCGAGGGCTTCCCGAACGCCATCGAGTTGTTCATCTGCGCCGACAACCTGCGCAAGGGGTCGGCGCTCAACGCGCTGCAGATCGCCGAGCTGACGGTCTCGACCCGCTGAAGCAGAAGTCCCGCTGAAGTAGTTGCCCCGCACGCCCATCAGCGGCGGAGTGCGAGGTCGTTCCGCGTCGGGAGCACGGCGTCATACCCACGTATGCTTCTGCAGTGCATAAGTTTCGGTTATCTGCAGCGCGGCTCGGCGCGGTGCTCGCGACACTCTTCCTGATCGGTGGTGTGTTGCTTGCGCCGTCGGCCCACGCAGCGACCGACCAGTCCTCGGGGCTGCCCAAGACGCTGCGCGTCGGCACCGAGGGTGTCTATCCGCCGTTCAGCTATCGCGCGTCCGGCAAGCTCACCGGGTATGACGTCGACCTGATCACGCAGCTCGGCAAACGCCTCGGCGTGAAGGTCCAATTCGTCCAGACACCATGGGATTCGATGTTCTCTGCGCTGCAGGCAAAGCGGATCGACCTGGTCGCCAACGAGGTCACCGCCAACCCGGAGCGCAAGGCGAAGTACGACCTTTCGGCGCCATACATCACGACCACCGGGGTGGTCGTCGTGAAGTCCTCGAACGACTCGATCAAGGGACTCAAGGACCTCAAGGGCAAGAAGGCTGCCGAGAACACCACCAGCAACTGGGCCGCCACCGCGAAGAAGGCGGGCGCCCAGGTCGTGTCGGTGACCGCGATGGACAAAGCGGTGTCGGCGCTGACGCAGGGGCGGGTCGACGCCATGGTCAACGACCAGCTGGCGGTGAAGAACTACCTCAACACCACCGGCAACAAGGGCGTGAAGATCGTCGCGACGACCGACGACAAGAGCGAGTCGGTCTTCGCGGCCCGCAAGGGCAGCGGCTACATGCCGGCGATCAACAAGGAGATCGCTGCCATGCGGGCCGACGGCTCGCTGCAGAAGATCTACGACAAGTACTTCGGCGCGAAGTCCGAGAAGAAGTCGACAACCAGCGACTGGCAGCTGGTCAAGGACAACGCGTGGCCGATGCTGAAGGCGACGTTGAAGACGACGATCCCGCTGACCGCGATCAGTTTCGTCCTGGGGCTGCTATTGGCGGTCGGCATCGCGCTGATGCGGCGCTCCACCGTGCTGGTGCTTTCCTGGCTGGCTCGCGTCTACATCTCGATCATCCGGGGAACGCCGCTGCTGGTGCAGCTGGTCATCGTGTTCTACGCGCTGCCGCAGGCCGGCGTGAAGTTCAGCTCGTTCTGGTCGGCGGTGATCGCGCTGAGCCTCAACGTCGGCGGGTATGGCGCGGAGGTCGTGCGCTCGGCGATCTCCTCGGTGCCCAAGGGCCAATGGGAGGCCGCGGAGACGATCGGTATGCGATATCGCACCTCGTTGCGCAGGATCGTCCTGCCGCAGGCCGCCCGTATCGCGGTGCCGCCGCTCGGTAACACCCTGGTGTCGCTGGTGAAGGACACCTCGCTCACCTCACTGATCCTGGTGCCCGAGCTGTTCCAGAAGGCCCAGGACGCGGCGGCCCCGACATACAGCTATCTGGCGCTGTACTGCGCCGCCGCCGTCTACTACTGGGTGATCTGCTTCGGGCTCAACGCCGTCCAGGGCCGCCTCGAAACTCGACTGAACAGGTATGTCGCGCTATGAACTCCTCCGAGCAGAGCACCCCGTTGTTGGAGGCCACCGCGGTGGCCAAGCGGTTCGGTGACCATGAGGTCATCAAGGACATCTCGTTCAGCGTCGACAAGGGCTCGGTCACGGTGGTCGTGGGGCCGTCCGGCTCGGGAAAGACCACCCTGCTGCGCGGACTCAACGCGCTGGAACGACCCGACGCCGGCGTGGTCCGGATCGGCGATGTGACCGTCGACTTCTCGACGGTGCACGCCTCGAAACGTGGCCGACTCAGCGGCTCAGATCGGGAGCTGATCCGGCGCTACCAGGCTCGCAGCGGCATGGTCTTCCAGAGCCACAACCTCTTCCCGCATCGCACGGCGCTGCAGAACGTCACCGAGGGTCCGGTCGTCGTGCAGGGCCGGCCGGCCGCTCAGGCCGACGCCGACGCGCGCGAGTTGCTGGCGAAGGTCGGGTTGGCCGGGCACGTCGACAAATACCCGTCGCAGCTGTCCGGCGGCCAGCAGCAGCGGGTCGGTATCGCGCGGGCGCTCGCGCTCGAGCCGGACCTGCTGCTCTTCGACGAACCCACCTCGGCCCTCGACCCGGAGCTGGTCGGCGAGGTGCTCGACGTCATACGGCAGCTGGCGCGGGAGGGCCGCACGATGGTGATCGTCACCCACGAGATCCGTTTCGCACGTGATGTCGCCGACCAGGTGCTCTTCATCGACGGCGGCTTGGTCGTCGAGCGCGGCCGCCCGGCCGACGTCCTGGACCACCCGCAGGAGGCGCGCACCCAAGCATTCTTGCGCCGACTGCTGGAGGTATGACGGGATCGGTGAGCTGGCCGAGCTTGTCGAGGTCACGCGCGAGAGATGGCCGAGGACCGATGAGCTGGCCGAGCTTGTCGAGGTCACGCGGGGGAGATGGCCGAGGAGCGGTGAGGTACGAGCCGCGTCTCGAGGCCCCTCAGTTACATTGGCCGCATCATGCCGATGACCGATATCGCCGATGTCCGTGCCGCGTTCACCGCTGCCGCTGACGTCTTCTCCGGGCCGCTCTACCGGCACTGGTGCACGCTCGCGGGTGCGGAGACCGGGCCGGACGACAGGACCTTCACCGCCTTTGCGGCATACGGACTGGACTTCGCGAACTGGCAGGCAGCGCAGCGGTTGCTGCGCGCGACCAGCGAGGAGCTGCGCACGCTCGACCCGAGCAGGCCGCTCGCGAGCTACTACCCGGTGCTGCACGGCACCCTGCCGCCGGACGGTCGCTCCTACCAGCTGTGGACCGAGCTGTTGCGTGATCGACGCGGGCCGATCGGCCGGCGACTGCAGGAGCGCCCGCTGCCGCTGAACGACCCGCAGGCCGGGGTGCGGATGCTGCGCCTGGTCACCGAGCACCTGCAGACGGTGTATGCCGAGCGCGTCGTCGTCGATCTGGTGGCCGTCGGCGCGGCCGCCGGACTGGAGCTGGTTGCCGACTCCTTCGAGCCGGATCTGCTTGCCGGACACCACATTGCGTCGCGTCGAGGTTATGACCTGCACCCGTTGCACCCCCGTGAGGACGGCGTGCTGGACCGCATGCTGTCCCAGCTGGAGCCGGAGCAGACGGAGGCCCAGGCGCGAGTGCTGCGCGCCGCTCGCCTGGTCGACGAGCAGGACATCGTCGTCTCGCGGCGTGACGCGTTCCAGGTGGTGGCTGCGGAGGGGTTCGGCTTCGGGCGTCTGCCGATCGTCTTCGGCTCGTCCTTCCTGTGCATGGTCGACGACCGGCGGCAGATGGACGACCTGATGCGCGCTCGGCACGCCGAGGGCATCTGGGTCGCCGACGAGGCCGTCGGTGTGCTGGCGGAGGTGAGCGACTCGACGGTGCTGCGCGATGTTGATCCGATGAGCCGTGCCACCCGGCTGGCCCACTACCGAGCCGGCGAGCTCATTGCCGAGGTCGTGCAGGTCGCCTGAGGCGCCCGAGCTGGTCGAGGTCAGGTTGAGCTCCTTGAGGAACTCGTGAGGGACGAGCGAGTGTCTCGAAAGGTGCGGGACCTCGAGACGGGCTCCCCCGCTTCGCTCCTCCACCCTCCTCGGCCACCACAAACAGAGCTCCGTGAGGAACTCGTGAGGGACGAGCGAGTGTCTCGAAAGGTGCGGGACCTCGAGACGGGCTCCCCCGCGTCGCTCCTCCACCCTCCTCGGCCACCACAACCAGAGCTCCGTGAGGAACTCGTGAGGGACGAGCGAGTGTCTCGATAGGTGCGGGACCTCGAGACGGGCTCCCCCGCTTCGCTCCTCCACCCTCCTCGGCCACCTCCGGGCGCTCCTCGGTCACCTTGGTGTGCTGTTTCTCTGGCGCCATACAGCCGCAGTTGCCAGAATGACGAAAACGTCGGCGACCCGGAGGCAACGATGGAAGTTCCATTGATCGTTCGTGATTTCCTCGACCGGGCGGAGGTCGTCTACGGCGACCGGGTCGCGGTGGTGGACGAACCCGACCAGCCCGCAACGCCTTTCGGTGGTGGCACGATCACCTATCGACGGATGGCTGAGCTCGCTCGGTCACAGGCTGCCGGGCTCGATGCGATGGGTGTCCCCGTCGGCGGTCGGGTCGCGGTGGTGTCGCACAACAGCGCGCGGCTGCTGACGTCTTTCTTCGGCGTCAGTGGATACGGCCGCATCCTCGTCCCGGTCAATTTCCGACTCTCGGTGCCCGAGGTGCAATACATCGTGCAGCACTCCGGTGCCGAGGTGCTTGCGGTCGATCCGGAGCTGCGGCACCTGCTCGACGACGTTGACTGCGATCACAAGTTCGTGCTCGGCGAGTCCGACGACGAGCTCTTCGGATCCACCGACGAGCCGCGCCCCTGGGACGGCGACGAGCACGCCACCGCGACGATCAACTACACCTCGGGCACGACCGCTCGTCCCAAGGGCGTGCAGCTGACGCACCGGACCAACTGGCTCAACGCGACCGTATTCGGTTGGCAGACACCGGTTTCCGACGAGGACGTCTACTTGCACACCTTGCCGATGTTCCACGCGAACGGCTGGGGGATGCCTTTCGCGGTCACCGGCATCGGCGCGCAACACATCGTGCTGCGCAAGGTCGACGGCACCGAGATCCTCCGGCGGGTGGAGCAGCACGGGGTGACACTGATGTGTGCGGCGCCCGCCGTGGTCGCGGCCGCGCTCGACGGAGCGCAGCAGTGGGACGGCCCGATCCCGGGGCGGGACCGCACCCGGATCGTGGTCGCAGGTGCGCCACCTCCCACGCGCACGATCGAGCGCGTGCGTGAGGAGCTCGGTTGGGAGTTCATCCAGATCTACGGACTGACCGAGACTGCGCCGCTGCTGACGATGAGCAAGATGCGCGCCGAATGGGCAGAGCTGTCACCGACCGAGCAGGCCCGCAAACTCGGGCGAGCCGGTTATCCGGCGGTCGGAGTGCGGATGGCCGTCGACGAGTCCGGCGAGGTGCTGTCGCGGACCAACCACAACCTCGAGGCCTACTGGCAGAACCCCGATGCCACGTCCGCCGCGCTGGCCGGTGGCTGGTTCCACACCGGGGACGGTGGGCACATCGAGGACGGTGCGCTCGTCATCGCCGACCGCAAGAAGGACGTGATCATCTCCGGCGGTGAGAACGTCTCGTCGATCGAGGTGGAGGACGTGCTCATGTCGCATCCCTCGGTGCGGGAGGTGGCGGTGATCGGCATACCCGACGAGAAGTGGGGTGAGCTGGTGACCGCGTTGGTCGTGGCTGACGGTGAGGTGACCGAGGAGGAGTTGATCGCGCACGCGCGTCAGTCACTCGCCGGTTACAAGGCGCCCAAGCGGGTCGAGTTCCGCGACGAGTTGGCGCGCACCGCGACCGGCAAACTGCAGAAATTCAAGCTGCGGCAACCGTTCTGGGACGGCCAGGACAAGCAGATCAACGGATGAAGCCGGTCGAGTAGAGCCAGGGGAACGAAGTGGAGGAGGCCCGTATCGAGACCGCGGCACGCTCACTGTCCGGCATTGGCCGCGCCGTCCAAGGTGCGATCTATGCCGCCGGTGCCTACGGGCACAAGCCGAAGGTGCCGGTCGAGCCGGCCGCGTTGTATGACGCCGCCCGGCGGCGGATGAGCCCGCAGGCGTGGTCGTATGTCGCCGGCAGCGCCGGCATGCAACGCACCGACCGGGCGAACACCGCTGCGTTCGAACGCTTTCCGATCGTGCCGCGCATTCTGCGTGAGGTGTCGGAACGGTCGATGGAGGCCTCGCTGCTCGGGCAGACGTTGGCTGCACCGGTGCTCTTCGCGCCGATCGGGGTCCTGGAGATGGCACACAAGGAGGCCGAGCTCGCGGTCGCCAGGGCCGCCCGGTCGCTCGGTCTGCCGATGGTGTTGTCGACCCAGGGTTCGGTGCCGATGGAGCAGACGTCCGAGGCATTGGGTGCGAATCCGATGTGGTACCAGCTGTATTGGAGCAACAACGACGAGTTGGCTCAGTCTCTCGTCCGAAGAGCCGAGGCCGCCGGCGCCCAAGCGATCGTCGTCACCCTCGACACCCACCTGCTCGGGTGGCGGACCAAGGACCTGGACCTGGGTTACCTGCCGTTCGCTCGCGGCCAGGGCATCGCGCAGTACCTCACCGACCCGGTCTTCCAAGACCTCGTCGGCGACCGGGTGGAGTTCCCTGAGGAGCCCGTGAGGGACGAGCGGGCGTCTCGAAGGGACCTCCCCGAGGGGCGGCCCACGCTCGCCGCCATACGCACGCTGCTCTCGATCACCCGTCACTACCCGGGCAGCTTCCGCGACAACCTGCGCTCGCCACTGCCACGCGCGGCGGTCGAGACCTTCCTCGATGTCTTCCCATGCCCGCAACTCACGTGGGACGACCTGACCAAGCTGCGTGAGTGGACCCGACTTCCGATAGTCCTCAAGGGGATCCAGTCGGTGGAAGACGCACAGCGCTCGATCGATCACGGTGTCGACGGCATCGTGGTGTCCAACCACGGCGGCCGGCAGATCGACGGCGCGGTCGCTTCCCTGGACGCGCTCGCAGCCATCGCGCCCGAAGTCGACGGTCGGCTGCCGGTGCTCTTCGACAGCGGCATCCGCAGCGGCGCTGACATCTTCAAGGCGCTGGCCCTCGGCGCATCCGCCGTGCTGGTCGGGCGCCCGTGGCTCTACGGCCTGGCACTCGATGGTGCCGCCGGTGCCGAGGCGGTCATGGAGCGACTGCTCGCCGAGCTCGACCTCACCATGGCGCTGTCCGGAGTCGCTTCGATCGACGAGATCACCCGGGACTGCCTGGCTCACTCCGATCCGCGGTAACCGACCAGCCAGCTCGGCTCGATCCGGTACATCCGCACGTCCGCACCCCAGGTCGTCGGGTCGGACTTGTAGTGCCGTGTCCAATGCGCGAGCGTCGGCTCCCACGCGGGGTCCTGCTCGGTGAGACGTATGGCGGTGCCATGGCAGAAGACCGCGACGCGCTCGCCGTCGACGTGGGCGGCGCTGACCGCCGGTCGCGCTGCGAGGTGCCGTGCCTTCGCAGCGCGACCGTCGGTGCCGAACGTCCATGCTCCGTGCAGGAAGTGGCCGTCCACGGCACTCACCCGCGGCTCACCCTTGGCGGTCACCGTGGCCAGGCTCAAGACCTTCATGCCGTCCAGCGCGTCAACCACCTGTGCCGCCTGCATCAGGTGGTCGGAGTCGACGATGTCGCGCAGGTGACTCGTGCCGCGCCCGTGCGACGCGTCGATGAGGCGTTGGAGACGAGCGATCTCGGCGGGTGTCTCGTACATACAGGTCGACGGTACCGGTGCACGGTGACGTGTCTCTGCGACGAGGACCCGTGACGAAGTCGTTCGGGATTGTTCGGACTGCGTGAACGCGTCCGGCTACTTCCCGACGATGGTCGGCACGAGCACCGGTCCGACGTCACTCGTGTCGGTGCCATCAATGGGAATCAGGGAAGGGTTGATCGACCATGTACAAGAAACTGTGGAGCGGTGCCGCCATCGCGCTGCTTGCCGGAGGACTGAGCCTCGCCTCGATGGGGCCGGCGAACGCCAGCGGCGTGTTCTGGACGCAGACGAGTTGCAACCACCACAGCGGCATCATTTCCTACACGTACACGTCCAATACCGGGTCCACGGTGGAGACCGCCGTTTCGGTCGGTGGAACCTTCAGCGGCAGCGAGGGGGCATTGCTGCAGGCGGTCGTCAAGAAGTACCAGGAGTCGGAGAAGTGAGACTTCGGCCGGTTGCGGTCGCCATTCTGATCGGCGCGAGCTCGGTCGCGATGCTCGGCTCGCCGGGTGTGGCAGAGCAGCATCGGGCGGTCGGGGGCTCGACCGACAACTGTCCGGGCGCGAACGCACAGCGGTCTGCAACTGGCGGTGCCTACTGGTGCCCGCCACCCACGGGCACCGACGACGTCAGCCGGCTCGGCTGAGAACACAGGAGAGGAAGAAGAACATGAAAACAGCAGCACGCGCACTTGCAGTAGCCACCATCGTCACCGGAGGGCTGATGATGCACGGCTCCGCGACCCACACCGGGGCTCTGGCCGACGTGACGACCTGGTGCGACGGCACGACACTGCACATCGCGACGTCAAGCGGCGGCACGGGAACCATTTCGAACTCCGTGAAGTGCCAAGGGTGATGAATGGATGATGTCCCGCAGTGCCACGTGGTGACATGCGGTGACATGCGGTGACATCGACCGTGCGAGGAGTCGTTGGGTGGTCGGGCACCCAACGACTCCTCTGAGCAAGCCGGCGTGGCGTGACTGGCGTTGTCTCACACCACGGTGACCTGCGGGCCGTACAGCGCCATCGCAGACAGTGCCCTGGAGTGATCCTCGGGTGTCGAACCGGCGCAGAGACCGGCGGCGACGGTGACCGTCGCGCCGGCGTCAGCCGCTCCGAGCGCTGTGGACAACACGCAACAATCCGTCGACACGCCGGCGAGTGTCAATCGCGGTGTGTTACCGACGATTTCGCGCAACGCCGACCACTTGCCGAAGGTCGGAGCCGTCACCACCGACGCATCCTTGGTGTATGGCGCCAGCTCCGGCACGATCGAGTAGAGCGGGTCGGCGTCCGGTAGTTGGGCGAACGGCCATTCCCGGTAGTAGTCGACCCAGGACCCTTGCGGTGCCGGGTCGGCGACGAACCGGGTGAAAACGACCCTCTCGGCATACTCCTCGACTGCAGTCCGGATGCGTGGCACCGCTGCTGCCCACATAGGCGAACCCCACTGGGACGTCTGCGGATCCGCGAAGATCACCTGGGCGTCGATGACGACCAGCCACTCGCCGTGCGAACCTGCCGGGGTCGTCACGGCGTCAGTCCTTCACGAGCAACGGCTGCTCGTCGCCACCGACCGGCATCGCTTCCTGGCGCGCCACCTTCGCCCGCCGCAGGACGTATGCCGCCACGAACGACAGCACGAGCGCCACGATCACCCCGAGGTTCGCGTAGGCCCAATCCCCGCTCCAGCTGGCGGTTTTGGCGTCATACGAGCCGAGTCCGAGTGGGTCCAGCAGGTAGCCCTGCCAGTTGTTCCAGGAAGCGTCCTGCGCGTAGTTGTTCACGACGAGCCCCCATCCGATGACGGATGTGACGACCAGGATGCCGATCGAGGTCCAGTCCCATCGGCCGTAACGGCCGGATCCGTCGAAGAGGTCGGCCTCGGCATACGACTGCTTGCGCAGTGCGATGTCGGCGATCATCACTCCGGCCCAGGAGGCGAGCGGCACACCCAGGGTGATGAGGAAGGACTGGAAGGGGCTGGCGAAGTTCTCGGCCACGAAAACGACGTAAATCGTTCCGAGAGTGAGGATCACGCCGTCGATCAGGGCAGCTGTGGGGCGCGGGATGCGCACACCGAGCGACAGCAACGTCAGGCCCGAGGAGTAGATGCCCAGCACCGCGCCGCTGACCAGCGACAGGACGGCCGCGATGAGGAACGGCACGAGGAACCAGGTCGGCAGGATCTCGGCGAGCGCGCCGATCGGGTTGGCGAGAATGCCTGTCGCGACCTTCTCGTCGGAGCCGGCGAGAAGCAGTCCGAAGACCACCAGCACCACGGGAGCGACCGCGCCGCCGAAGGTGTTCCAACCGACGATCGCCGGACCGGAGGCGTCGCGGCGCTGGTAGCGCGACCAGTCCGCTGCGATGTTGATCCAGCCGAGGCCGAAGCCGGTCATCACCATCACCAGTGCGCCGACCGTCTGCTGCCAGCTGCCGGACGGCATCGCAGAGACCTTCGACCACTCGATGTGCGAGGCAGCGACGATCATGAAGACGATCGTGATGATGCCGGTGATCCAGGTCAGCCAGGACTGCAGGCGCATGATGATGTGATAGCCGGCGACCGAAGCGAGCACGACCAGTGCCGCGACCACGACGCACGCGATGATCTTGGTCGTCGTGCCGCCGCCCCAGCCGAGTTCGTGCATCACCGTCGCGGTGGCCAGCGTCGCGTTGATCGTCAGGAAGGTCTCCCAGCCGATCGAGACCAGCCAGCTGATCACACCCGGGACCTTCTGCCCGGTCACGCCAAAGGCGGCTCGCGACAGGATCATCGTCGGTGCCGAACCTCGCTTGCCGGCCAGCGCGATCAGCCCGCAGAGCGCGAAGCTCACGATCACACCGATGACCACCACGACGACCGACTGCCAGAAGGAGATCCCGAAGCCGAGCACGAACGCGGCATACGAGATCCCGAAGACCGACACGTTCGCCGCGAACCACGGCCAGAAGAGATCACGCGGCTGCGCGGTCCGCTCCGACTCCTCGATGATCTCGATGCCGGTCGTCTCGACGCCGAGCCGGCGCAGGTCCTGCGGCGTTCCGCCCGCTGGGATGCTCATGCCCAGGAGCATGGCAGATCGGAGGTGTCGGTGTGCACCGAAAAATTCGGGTCCCGGGCCCAAGCTGATCGAGTGCCGGAGCGGGGGAGGTGTATCGAGATCCGGTTCGTCACCCCACGCTGTTCGGGAGTGTTCGGGAAGCATGCGCGGTCCCTGGCGCGACGGCAGGTTTGCTGTCACCCGACGGGCACGAACGCTCGCGTCCGTCGCATTCGGTGAACATCAGGGAAGGGACGATCCATCATGCACAAGAAGCTTTTCAGCGGTATTGCCATCGCGCTCCTCGCCGGTGGCCTCAGTCTGAGCTCGACGAGCCCGGCGTCGGCAGCGCCCGGCGGTGGTGAGGTCTGGACACAGACGAGCTGCAACTACCACAACGGCAACGTGACCTACACCTACACGTCCAACTTCGGCCATTCGGCGGAGACCATAGCTTCGGTCGGCGGTCTGTTCCACGGGTCCGAGGACGATCTTGCCAAGGCGGTCGTGCGGGTCTACACCGAGCAGGCGAGGTAACGCCGTCCGGTGCGGGTGTCTCCCGTCACGCGCCCGCACCGGTCCGCCCGCACTGGTCCGCGTGCATCCTACAAAGGGGTGGAACAGACCACGCGGGTCGATTGTTCAAATTTGTATGAAGGCATTCGGTTTCCTCAGCTTCGGTCATTACGGACGCGTGCCGGGGTCGCAAACGCCCGATGCGGCGAGCGCGCTGAAGCAGTCGCTGGAGATCGGCGTCGGCGCGGACGAGCTGGGCGTCAACGGCGCCTACTTCCGCGTCCACCACTTCGAGCGGCAGCTGGCGTCGCCGATCCCGCTGCTGTCCGCGATCGCTGCGCGCACCCGGCACATCGAGGTCGGCACCGGCGTCATCGACATGCGCTACGAGAACCCGCTGCAGCTCGCCGAGGAGCTCGCAGCGCTCGACCTGCTCAGCGACCAGCGCATCGCGATTGGCATCTCCCGCGGGTCACCGGAGACCGCGCAGCGCGGCTACGAGGCGTTCGGCTACACCGGGGCGCAGGACCCGCGCGGAGCCGACATCGCGCGGGCGAAGTTCGCGACCTTCCTGGAGGCGATCGACGGCGAGGGGATGGTCGACGCCGACCCGCAGCACGCCATACCGGGCACTCGGCTGCGGATCGAGCCACGTTCCGATGGGCTGCGTGATCGCATCTGGTGGGGTTCCGGCAGCCGCGAAACCGCGGAGTGGGTGGGCGAACTCGGGCTCAACATGATGTCGTCGACGCTGCTCACCGAGGCCAACGGCGAGTCGTTCGCCGACCTGCAGGCGGAGCAGATCGAGCGCTTCCGGGCGGCGTATGTCGCAGCCGGCCACACAGGCCGCCCGCGCGTCTCGGTGTCGCGCAGCATCTTCCCGATCGTCAGCGATCTGGACGAGCAGTTCTTCGGTCTGCGCGGCCAGAGCAGCACCGACCAGATCGGCATCATCGACGGCTACCGGTCCACATTCGGCAAGACGTATGCCGACACGCCGGACAAGCTGATCGAGCAACTGCGCGGTGACGCCGCCGTCATGGCTGCGGACACGGTCATGCTGACCATCCCGAACCAACTGGGCGTCGACTACAACCTGCACGTGCTGGAGGCGTTCGCCCAGCACGTTGCGCCCGCGCTCGGCTGGCGCCCGAACACCGACGGTCCGGTGACCGGCGACGATCCGGCCACTCCCTGATCGAGAGGCGCACCAACGCAACGAGAGGCGTAGCAAATCACCCCGATTTGCTACGCCTCTCGATCACTGAGTGCTCCTCTCGATCAGTGCCGTTCGATCAGAGGCGACGGTCTTTGACGAAGGCGTGAACACAACGCATTTCGGGGCTAGTGTTGGCCCATGGGTCGATTCAGCGCGTTGGAGTGGCCGGTCTTCCGGCAGTTCCGCTCCGGGGATTACCTCGGACGCGGGCCAGCTGTGGCTTCGGAGAAGACCCGATCCGTGCAGCCGCGCACCGCGACCGCGGATCGTGTTGTGCAGAGCGTCTGCCCCTACTGCGCGGTCGGTTGCGGCCAGCGCGTCTACGTCAAGGACGAGAAGGTCATCGGGATCGAGGGCGACCCCGACTCGCCGATCTCGCGCGGCCGACTGTGCCCCAAGGGCGCTGCGAGCGAGCAACTCATCAACTCCCCGGGTCGGCAAACCGAGGTCCTCTACCGTCCGCCGCGCGCCCGCGAGTGGCAGCGGCTGGATCGTGACACCGCGATCGAGATGATCGCCGACCGCTTCATCGAGACCCGCCGCAACACCTGGCAGGAGCTCGACGACCAGGGCCGCAAGCTGCGCCGCACCATGGGCATCGCATCGCTCGGCGGCGCGACCCTGGACAACGAAGAGAACTACCTGATCAAGAAGCTCTTCACCGCGGCCGGCGCGATCCAGATCGAGAACCAAGCCCGCATTTGACACTCCTCCACGGTTCCCAGTTTGGGGACCTCGTTCGGACGCGGCGGCGCGACGCAATATCTGCAGGACATGGCCAACGCCGACTGCATCGTGATCGAAGGCTCGAACATGGCCGAGTGCCATCCGGTCGGGTTCCAGTGGGTCTCCGAGGCAAAAGCACGTGGTGCCAAGGTGATTCACGTCGATCCGCGGTTCACGCGGACCTCGGCGATCGCCGACAAGCACCTGCCGATCCGTGCCGGATCCGACGTGGTCTTCCTCGGTGCGCTGATCAACTACGTGCTGAGCAACGACCTGTGGTTCAAGGATTACGTCGTCGCCTACACCAACGCGGCGATGCTGATCAGCGAGGACTACCAGGACGCCGAGGACGCGGACGGCCTCTTCTCCGGATTCGACCCGGCGACAGGCAAATACGACCGCACCACCTGGGCGTATGACGCCGACGGCTCTCGGGACGAGACGCTGCAGGACCCGCGCACGGTCTTCCAGATCCTGAAGCGCCATTACGCGCGCTACACCCCTGAGATGGCCCAGCAGGCGTGCGGCATCTCGGTCGACGACTTCGCCTATGTCGCACGCACGATCACCGAGAACTCCGGCCGGGAGCGCACCACCTGCTTCGCGTATGCCGTGGGCTGGACCCAGCACACGCTGGGTGCACAGTTCATCCGCACTGCGGCCATCCTGCAGCTGCTGCTGGGCAACATGGGTCGTCCGGGCGGCGGCATCATGGCGCTGCGCGGACACGCCAGCATCCAGGGATCCACCGACATACCAACGCTATTCGACCTCTTGCCGGGCT
Source organism: Flexivirga sp. B27 (assembly GCF_052905685.1). Lineage (NCBI taxonomy): Bacteria > Bacillati > Actinomycetota > Actinomycetes > Micrococcales > Dermacoccaceae > Flexivirga > Flexivirga sp. B27. The sequence continues at coordinate 196,024 of NZ_JBPYUM010000003.1, forward strand.
ACCTGCCGATGCCGAGTGTCGGCCAGCACGACACGCTGGACGACTACCTGACGCGGGTGCATTCCAAGGCGGAGAAGGGCTTCTGGGCCAACACCGACGCCTACCTGGTCAGCCTGCTGAAGTCGTGGTGGGGCGACGCGGCCACCGCCGACAACGACTTCGCCTACGACTACCTGCCGCGCCTGTCCGGACCGCACGGCACCTACGAGACCACGGTCGCGATGAAGGACGGCCAGGTCGAGGGCTACTTCCTACTCGGCCAGAACCCCGCGGTCGGGTCCGCGCACGGACGGCTGCAACGCGAGGCGATGGCGCAGCTGAAGTGGCTGGTCGTGCGTGACCTCAACATGATCGAGTCGGCGACCTTCTGGCGGGACGGGCCCGAGATCGCCTCGGGTGAACTGAAGCCCGAGGACATCGAAACCGAGGTCTTCTTCATGCCCGCCGCCGGGCACGTGGAGAAGGCCGGATCGTTCACCCAGACGCAGCGGCTGCTGCAGTGGCGCCACCAGGCGGTGCAGCCGCCGGGTGACTGCCAGAGCGAGCTGACGTTCTTCTACGACCTTGGCTGCCGCATCCGAGCCAAGCTGGCCGATTCGACCGACGAACGCGACCGCCCGCTGCTCGACCTGACCTGGGACTACCCGGTCGACGAGCACGGCGAACCCGACGGCGAGGCAGTGCTTTTGGAGGTCAACGGCCGGTTCCGCACCGGACCGCAGGCTGGCCAGCCGCTCTCGTCGTTCAACGAGATGCGGGCCGACGGATCGACCGACGGCGGCTGCTGGATCTACACCGGCGTCTATGCCGACGGTGTCAACCAGGCCGACCGGCGCAAGCCCGGCCAGGAGCAGTCGCCTATCGCGCCCGAATGGGGCTGGGCGTGGCCGGCCAACCGCCGGATCCTCTACAACCGCGCCTCTGCCGACCCGCAGGGACGCCCGTGGAGCGAGCGCAAGAAATACGTCTGGTGGGACGACCAGCAGGGCAAGTGGACCGGCGACGATGTGCCCGACTTCCCGGTCGACCGCGCCCCGGGCAGTCAGCCCGACCCGGCGCTCGGTGGTCCGGCGGCGCTCGCCGGGGACGATGCCTTCGTGATGCGGCCGGACGGCAAGGCGTGGTTGTTCGCGCCCGACGGTCTGGTCGACGGCCCGTTGCCGACGCACTACGAGCCGCAGGAGTCGCCGGTTGCCAACCCGCTCTACCTGCAGCAGCGCAACCCCGCACGGATGACCTTCCCGCGCAAGGACAACCTGACCGCGCCGAGCGCGGGCGACCCCGGATCAGGCACTTATCCCTACGTTTTCACCACCTATCGGCTCACCGAGCACCACACCGCGGGCGGCATGAGCCGCTGGCTGCCCTACCTGTCGGAGCTGCAGCCGGAGATGTTCTGCGAGGTGTCACCGCAGCTGGCCGCCGAGCGCGGGCTGGAGCACGGCGGATGGGCGACGATCGTGTCGCCGCGTGCCGCGATCGAGGCTCGCGTGCTGGTCACTGAGCGTATGACGCCCCTGGTCATCTCCGGGCACACCGTGCACCAGATCGGGCTGCCCTACCACTGGGGAGTCGGCAGCGACGCGGTCGTCAGCGGTGACTCGGCCAACGACCTGCTCGGCGTCACGCTCGACCCCAACGTCCTGATCCAGGAGTCGAAGGCCGGGTCGTGCGACATACTGCCCGGACGACGACCGCAGGGTGATGCACTGCTGCGCCTCATCGCCGAGTTCCAGTCGCGTGCCGGGGCGACGACCGAGACCGGCAACGAGCTCGTGACACCACGAGAGGAGGACTGATGGGACAGCTGTCCGGACCGGCGAACCCGACTGCCGACGCGCGCTGGGAGACCCACGAGCACCGCAAGGGGTTCTTCACCGACACCTCCATCTGCATCGGCTGCAAGGCCTGCGAGGTGGCGTGCAAGGAGTGGAACCACAATCCGCGTGACGGTGAGCTCGAGCTGACCGGCATGTCCTACGACAACACTGAGCAGCTGGGTGCGAGCACCTGGCGGCACGTGGCGTTCATCGAGCAGGACCGCGAACACGTCGAGGCTGCACGCGAATCCGGCCGCAAACTGGTCGATCTCGGCATGCCCACAGTCCGTGCCAGCCACGAAGCTGGTCGAGTGCCGGAGGAGCGAAGCGGAGGAGGTGTATCGAGACCAAGTGCCTCGACGACCCCTCCGGAGACCTCGGAATTCCGCTGGTTGATGGCATCCGACGTGTGCAAGCACTGCACGCACGCCGGCTGTCTCGACGTCTGCCCGACCGGCGCGCTCTTCCGCACCGAATTCGGTTCTGTCGTGGTGCAATCCGACGTCTGCAACGGATGCGGCACGTGCGTGGCGGGCTGCCCCTTCGGCGTCATCGAGCGGCGCACCGACGGCACGGTCGCCCCGAAGGCCGAGCGCGGCGCGCAGCACAGTGAGGTGCCCAACGTCGGCATCGCGCAGAAGTGCACGCTCTGCTACGACCGCCTGGTCGACGGCGAGCAACCGGCCTGCGCCCAGACCTGCCCGACGGAGTCGATCAAATTCGGCGATCACGCGGATCTCGTTGACGCTGCACGTGATCGGGTCGGCCAGTTGCACGAGCAGGGCCTCACCGAGGCTCGGCTGTATGGCGCCAACGAACTCGACGGTGTCGGCGGCACCGGTGCGGTCTTCCTGCTGCTGGACGAGCCGGAGGTCTACGGCCTGCCGCCGGACCCGCGCGTGCCCACGGCGGACCTGCCGGTGATGTTCAAGCGTGCCGGCATGGCAGCTGCCGGGATGGTGGCGGCCGCTGCAGTGGCGTTCCTCGGAGGACGTTGATGACCACTTCGCCATACGACGCCTATCGGCCACCGGAGACCGGCGGACGGCGACGCCGCAAGATGCGCCTCCCGGGCGGTCGTCGTCGACGGCGTGGCGGGGGCGACGGCGCCCGCGAGATGCCGATGGTGCCGGACGTCGAATTCACTTCCTATTACGGCAAACCCGTGGTCAAGCCACCGCCGTGGGGTCCGGAGATCGCGGCCTATCTCTTCCTCGGCGGTGTGGCGGGCGGCTCCGGGCTGCTCGCCTACGGTGCACAACTGACCGGCCGAAAGCTGTTGTGCCGCAACGCTCGCATCGGTGCGATGGCAGCGGTCGCGCTCGGAGCCGGTGCGCTGGTGAAGGACCTCGGCCGCCCGGACCGCTTCTACAACATGCTGCGCACGATCAAGCTCACCTCACCGATGAGTCTGGGTTCGTGGATCCTCACGGCATACAGCGGCGGCATGGGTCTCGCAGCGGCGAGCGACGTCGACCGACTGACCGGCGGGCGGCTGCCGCTCGGTCCGGTGCGTCGCGTGCTGACCGGCGTGGAGCCGGCGGCCGGAGCTGCCGGCGCGGCATTCGGGGCGCCGCTCGCGGTCTACACCGCGGTGCTGCTGTCCGACACAGCCAACCCGACCTGGAACGCCGCGCACCGCGACCTGCCCTTCGTCTTCGCCAGCTCTGCCTCGCTTGCAGCCGGCGGCCTCGCGATGGTCACGACACCGACCCGTGAGACGGGCCCGGCTCGTGCGCTCGCGGTGATGGGCGTCGCGGGTGACCTGATCGCGACGCGCTACATGGAGCACCGGATGGATCCGGTGGCCGCGGAGCCGTTGCAGATCGGCCGGCCGGGTGCGCTGCTGCGGTGGAGCGAACGCCTTGCCATCGCCGGCGGTCTCGGCGCCATCGCGCTCGGCCGCAATCGTCTCGGCGCCGTGGTGGCCGGTATGGCGTTGCTCGGCGCCTCCGCGTGCACCCGCTTCGGGGTGCTGGAGGCCGGCATCGAGGCGGCGAAGGACCCGCGCTACACCGTGGTGCCGCAGCGCAACCGTCTCGAGAAGCGCCGTGCGGCGGGCATCACCGACGACTCGATCACGACCGCCGGCTGAGCCAGGCAGCGTGTGCGGCCCTAACCTTCGACGGTCGAGGTTTGGGGCGGGCCAGGTCGGCGTTCGGTGGTCCTAACCTTCGACGGTCGAGGTTTGGGGCGGGTATGGCGTCAAGCGGTCAGCGGACCTCGATGCCGGCGCCGGCGGTCGTGTGCCCGATCACCGGATAGCCCGGCACCTCGCCGACGATCAGCAGCCCGCCCGAGGTCTGCGCGTCGGCCAGGAAGAGCAGGTCGTCCTCGGTGATGCCGGATCCCGCGCGCAGGTGCGGGCGCACCCAGTCCAGGTTGCGTCGAGTGCCGCCGGAGATGTGACCGGCGGCCAAGGCATCCAGGGCGCCATCGATCGCCGGCACCGCCGATCGGTCGAGCACGGCGCCGATGCCGGATGCCCGGCACAGCTTGTGCAGGTGCCCGAGCAGCCCGAAGCCGGTCACGTCGGTCGCGGCCTTCACCCCCGCGGCGAGTGCGTCGCGGGCGGCGACGTCGTTGAGCGCGGTCATCGACGTGATCGCTGCCTCGATGGGGTCGCTGGTCTGCTTGTGGTGGTTGTTGAGCAACCCGACACCGATCGGTTTGGTGAGCGTCAGCGGCATACCGGCAACGCCGGCATCGTTGCGCAGCAGGCGATCCGGGTCGGCGACGCCGGTGACCGCCATCCCGTATTTCGGCTCCGGATCGTCGATCGTGTGCCCGCCGATCACCGGGCAGCCCGCCTGCCGGCCGACGTCGAGTCCGCCGCGCAGCACCTCGGTCATCATGTCCATCGGCAGCACGCCGCGCGGCCAGCCGACCAGGTTGATCGCGACCACCGGCTGGCCGCCCATCGCGTAGATGTCCGACAGCGCGTTGGCCGCCGCGATGCGCCCCCAGTCGTAGGGGTCGTCGACCACCGGTGTGAAGAAGTCGGCGGTCGAGAGCACGGCGAGGTCGTCGCGCACGCGCACGGCTGCTGCGTCGTCACCGTCGTCGACGCCGACCAGCACGTCGGGCCCGGCCTGCCCCGTCAGGCCACGAACCGCGTCCTCGAGCTCACCGGCAGGGATCTTGCATGCACACCCGCCGCCGTGTGCGTAGTCGGTAAGTCGTAGGGCCTGCGCGCTCGTCATACCTCGAGGGTATGCCGACCCACCCGATCCGCCAGTGACGGCTTCCTCGCCGAGAGACGCCCTCATCTCACCGTCACTCGGTGGGGGAGCCGTCAGTCGATGGGTTGCGAGGGGCCGGTAGGTTGGCCCTGGAGGCGTCAGGGTTCCTGGTGGGCCCCCCGGCCTTCAAAGCCGGTGAGGCCGAGCATCTCGGTCTGGCGGGTTCGATTCCCGTCCGTCTCCGCCAGCTCGTATGTCGCGCACGGAGGTGTCGATGTCGTCGAAGGAGTCCCCCAGGCGGTCGGCCGAGGTGTCGGCCAACCAGCCGACCAGCCTGCCGACCACGGACCCACGCAGCCGCATCCCGCGCACCGACACGCTGCTCGCCTCTGCAGAGGCCATCGCCGCGATCCCCCGACTCGGTCCGGACGCCGTACGCCGCCTGGTCGGTGCGACCCAGGACCGCGCCCGCCGTGGAGAGATCGCCCCGGAACAGGTGAGCGAGACGCTTGCCGACGCGCTGGCGCGGCAGCGCACCACCCGGCTGCGCCCGGTGCTCAACGCGACGGGCGTCGTCATACACACCAACCTCGGGCGGGCGCCGCTGTCGAGTGCAGCCATCGACGCAGTGCGCGAAGCAGCGGAGTATGTCGACGTCGAACTCGACCTCGCGACCGGCAAGCGGTCCAAGCGAGGCGCCGCGGCTCGGGCGGCACTGCTCGCACAGTGCCCCGCCGCGGAGGACGCGCTGGTCGTCAACAACGGCGCAGCCGCGCTCGTGCTGGCGACCACCACGCTCGCGCAGGGACGCGAAATCATCGTCAGCAGAGGCGAACTGATCGAGATCGGTGCGGGATTCCGGCTGCCTGACCTGATCGCCTCCACCGGTGCACGGCTGCGGGAGGTAGGCACCACCAACCGCACCCACCCGCAGGACTACGCCGACGCGATCGGCCCGGACACCGGGTGCATTCTCAAGGTGCACCCGAGCAACTTCCGGGTCGAGGGGTTCACCTCGTCGGTGGCTGTGCCGGAGTTGCATGAGCTCGCTGCACGGCACGACCTGCCGCTGCTGGTGGACCTCGGCAGCGGCCTGCTCGAGCCCGACCCACTGCTGCCGGACGAGCCCGACGCGACGTCTGCGCTGAGCGCGGGTGCCGACGTCACGACGGCAAGCGGCGACAAGCTGCTCGGCGGCCCGCAGGCGGGAATCATCTTGGGGCGCAACGAAATCGTCGGTCGTATGGCGAAACATCCGCTGGCCCGGGCGGTCCGCGCCGACAAGCTCGCACTTGCCGCACTCGAGGCCACCCTCACCGGTCCTGTCGCGCCGACTACGGAGGCGTTGCATGCAGACCCGGCCCGCCTGCGAGAGCGGGCCGAGAAGCTCGCGGCCGAGGTCGGGGGAGAAGTCGTCGCGCACGACGGGCGGGTCGGCGGCGGCGGAGGAGCCGGTGTGCCGTTGCCCGGATGGGCGGTGTCCTTGCCCGAAAATGCCGCTGCCGCAATGCGACTCGGCGACCCAGCCGTCATGCCGCGGGTCCATGACGGTCGGTGTCTGGTCGACCTGCGCTGTGTGCCTGAGGCCGACGACCAGCGGCTGACTGCGGCAGTTCGCGCCGCACTCGGGTGACATGTATGTCGTAGCCACCGCCGGGCATGTCGATCACGGCAAGAGCACCCTGGTCCGTGCTTTGACCGGTGTCGAACCCGACCGGTGGGCCGAGGAGAAGCGCCGCGGACTGACCATCGATCTCGGATTCGCCGCGATGACAACGCCTTCCGAGAAGCAGGTTGCCTTCGTCGACGTGCCCGGTCACGAGCGATTCCTCGGCAACATGCTGGCGGGACTCGGGCCCGCACCGATCGTGTGTTTCGTGGTGGCCGCGGATGAGGGCTGGCAGGCACAGTCGGCCGAGCACCGTGACGCGATCCGTGCACTCGGCATCGAGCGCGGTGTCGTGGCGATCACGCGCACCGACCTCGCACCGAACGGTGCTGCCGAGGTGGTCGATCAGGCGCGCAGGGAACTCGCCGAGACCGGTCTGCGGGACGCGCCGGTGATCGCCGTGTCCGCGGTCACCGGGGACGGCATCCAGGAGTTGGTGGACGCTCTCGAGGGCGTGCTGGCGACGGCTCCGGATCCGTTGGTGGACAGTCGGATCCGTGTCTGGATCGACCGAGCGTTCTCCATCAAGGGATCCGGCACCGTCGTGACGGGCACGCTGAGCGCCGGGACCATCTGCACCGGCGACCGGCTGACGTTGCACGGTGCGGGCGACCCCGCCGAGGTGAGTGTGCGTGGCCTCCAGCAGCACGACGCGCCGGTCACCCGGGTCACGCCCGTCAGTCGCGTCGCGGTGAACCTGCGGGGCATCGAGGCGGGTGCGGTCCACCGTGGCGACGTCCTGACGACCGGTGGCCAGTGGCAGCTCACGGACTCGATCGACGTTCGACGATGCAGCGGGCCGCCGCTGACCGACCTGCCCGAGCAGTTGATGATGCACGTTGGCACGCTCGCGATCCCGGCACGGATTCGGCCGTTCGGCGCAGAAACGGCCAGAGTCACGTGCGACCGTGACCTGCCGCTGACGCTGGGTGACCGAATCATCCTGCGCGACAGCGGATCCCGGTCATTCGCCGGAGTCCAGGTCGTTGACGTCGACCCGCCCGCACTGCGCAGACGGGGCGCCGGCCGTCGGCGAGCCCAGGAGATTTCGGCGCGCCCGACGACAGGGGACGTCCGTGCGGAGGTGGCACGCCGGCAGGCGGTCACCGTCGAGAGACTGCAGCAGCTCGGGGTGCAGGTCCCGGAGGCGCCGCCGACGGGTGTTGTCGCGCACGGTGACTGGTGGGTGGACGAAGCTGCGCTCACCGAATGGGCTGGAACGCTGCGCACCGCGGTCGAGACCGACCGCACGCGAAATCCCCTGTCGGCCGGCCTGTCTCGTGGTGCAGCCGCTGACCTGTTGCAACTTCCGGACCCGAGCCTGCTCGCTCTCGTGGTCACCAGGGCGGAGTTGTCCGGCAGTGGGTCGGCGATCACGACGTCGGCCGGCACCGACGATCTCGGTCCGGCCGAGGAACCGGTGGCACACGTCGAGTCGCGCCTGCGGGAGCTGCCGTTCGCCGCGCCGGAAGCCGACGAATTGACCCGGCTCGGGCTCGGCGCCCGCGAGTTGGCCGCAGCGGAGCGTGTCGGGCGACTGTTGAGACTCCCCGGCGAGGTGATTTTGTTGCCGACGGCACCGGCTCTCGCCATGCGTGAATTGTCCCGGTTGCCAGAGGTGTTCACCACCAGCGAGGCACGGAAGGCGCTGGACACGACACGTCGTGTCGCCATACCGCTGCTGGAGCACCTGGATGCGCGAGGGTGGACCCGACGCATAGACGCCGGCCACCGCAGCATCGTGCGGTGACCGGCGTCGAGTCGGCGAAGAGGGGAGTGCGCGTCAGGCTTCGGCCAGCGCCAGGTCGCCGGTCGCGGTCTGTGCTTTCGGGCGTCGACCGGAGATCGTCAGGGCGATGGCACCGCCGATGAAGGCGGCCAGCGCTCCGGCCAGGAAGCACATCTTGAACGCGTCCACGGACGGTATCGCGGGTGTGCCCGGCTTCAGGGTGATGGTCTGGCTGGTCAGCAGGCTGGCCATGACGGCTCCGGCGATTGTGGTGCCGATCGAGCGCATCACGGTGTTGATGCCGACTCCGGCGCCTGCTTCGGCGGCGGGTACGTTCTCCAGGATGAGGGTCGGCATCGCGGCATACCCGATGCCGACGCCCGCAGAGCTGACACAGCTCGCGATCAGCAGCTCCCACGCGCTGCCCATCATGAACAGCGCCATCAGATAACCGATCCCGATGACCGCGGCACCGATGGCCAGCGTGAGGCGGGGGCCGATCGTGGTCATCAGCTTGCTGGAGACCGGGGCAAGAAGCATCATCATCAGACCGGCCGGCGCCATCCAAAGGCCGGCCTGCAGGATGCTCTGACCGAGGCCGTAACCGGTCACCTCCGGCATCTCCAGCAGCTGCGGTATGACGATCGCCTGGGCCATCATGCCGAAGCCGATCAGCATCGCGGCGAGATTGGTGAGCAGCACCGGTCGGCGGGCGGTGGTGCGCAGGTCGACCAGCGGCTCGGAACGGCGCAATTCGTAGACGCCCCAGAGGAGCAGGACGATCACACCACCGATCACAGTGACCAGGGTGTTGGCAGATGCCCAGCCCCAGTCGTTGCCCTTGGAGATTCCGACCAGGACGGCCACGAGGCCGATGGCCAGACCGACTGCGCCGACCATGTCGATGGATGCAGGGTGACCGTCGGCGACGTGCGGGACCAGGAGGGCCGTCGAGAGGGCCATCAGTGCGGCGAGTGCCGCTGACACCCAGAAGAGCGTGTGCCAGTTGTAGTCCTGGGCGATCCAGGCGGCCAGCGGCAGTCCGATCGCACCGCCGACGCCCATCGTCGCGCTCAGGGTCGCGATCGCGGTGGACGCCATGTGTGCGGGCACGACCTCCCGGACCAGGCTGATGGCGACGGGGATGAAGCCCATTGCAATGCCCTGCAGGAAGCGCCCGCCGATCATCGGCCACACGCTCGTGGACAGTGCACACACGACCGAGCCGGCCACCAAGATCACCGAGGACCCGACGAGCACGCGCTGTTTGCCGATGATGTCGCCGAGGCGCCCGGCGACCGGCATCGCGACGGCGCCACCGAGCAACGTCGCCGTGACGACCCAGGACGTGTCGCTTGCCGAGGCGTGCAACAGCTGCGGCAGCTCGATCTGGATCGGCAGGACGAGCGTCTGCATCAGCGCCGCGGACAGCGCGCCGAAGCAGAGCACCGCGACGATCAGTTGTGGTTTGACCGGCGCGGGCGCTGGTGGTGTTTCAGATGTCGTTGGCATGACTCCCCATTCGCGAGTGTGACAATATGTATGTTGCATGCATGTTTCCTTGTCTGTCAAACTGCGCGTATGACGGATCGGGAGGTCGCCAGCACACGGGACATCGCCACAGACCTGCGCACACTCGCGCGCGACACGACCGTGCCACCGCAACGGCGCCTGGCGGCGATCTTCCATTCCTTCGACGTCAACCGGCGCGTGGTCGAGGCCAAGACCGCTTTGACGGCAGCCGACATGCGCCTGCTGTGGCTGCTGTCCGACGATCGCCCGCGCACGCAGCGAGAGATCTCCACCGAGCTCAATCTCGAGCAGTCGACGGTCAACCGGCAGGTCAACGCCGCCTTGCGTGAGGGCTTGATCGAGCGCGAGGCCGGCCAGCACGGGTCGGCGGTGCTGAGTGCATCCGCCGATGGGCGACGATGCTACGAGGCGGACATCGAGACACTGATGGGCGTGCTCGGGAGTGCACTGCAGGCGCTCGGTGACGGCGGCGAGGAGTTCATCGTGTCGTTGGCGACGTTCGCCGAGGCCTATCGCGCGGCGATGCCTGACGTCCGCTGAGGGGTCGTACGAACGCTCCCGGCAGGGGCGTCCGGCAATTGGACCCGATTACTTGGACGTCCTACTATCGACATAGAGCCGCAGCATCTTTCGAGTGGAGATCCCATGTCCGAGGCACCCGCCCTGCACGTCCCGCAGAACCCGGTGCGCATCGTCACCGCGTCCAGCCTCTTCGACGGGCACGACGCGTCGATCAACATCATGCGCCGCATCATGCAGAGCCAGGGCGCGGAAGTCGTCCACCTCGGGCACAACCGCAGCGTCCAGGAGGTCGTCGACGCGGCAATAGAGGAGGACGCACAGGGCATCGCGGTCAGCTCCTACCAGGGCGGCCACGTCGAATACTTCGAATACCTCGTGCAGCTCCTGCGTGACGCAGGCGCCGACCACATCAAGGTCGTCGGCGGTGGCGGCGGCGTGATCGTCCCCGAGGAGATCGCGCGGCTGCGCGAGTCGGGCGTGCACATCTTCAGCCCGCAGGACGGCCAGCGAATGGGCCTGGTCGGGATGATCAACGAGGTCATCAAGGACTGCGACTTCAATGTGTATGACGTCAGCCGACCCGACGCCCACGCCGTCATCTCCGGTGATCGTGCCGCGGTCGCCCGCACCATCAGCGGAGCGGAGCAGGCAGCTCTCGACGCCGACCTGCTGAAGGACCTTCGTGCCGCTGCGGACTCCCGCCATACGCCCGTGCTCGGCATCACCGGAACCGGCGGCTCGGGCAAGTCCAGCCTGACCGACGAGCTGGTCCGCCGCATCCGGATGGACCAACAGGACAAGCTGCGGGTCGCGTGCGTGGCGATCGATCCGACCCGCCGGCGTGGCGGCGGTGCGTTGCTCGGTGACCGCATCCGGATGAATTCCCTTGACGGCGAACGCATCTTCTTCCGCTCGCTGGCCACTCGTGGTGGTCGTGAAGTGCCCGAGGAGCTCGCCGAGGTGCTGACGGTGCTGCGCGCCGCGGCATACGACCTGATCATCGTGGAGACCCCCGGCATCGGCCAGGGTGACGCGGCGATCATCGACTTCGCCGACGTCAACCTCTACGTCATGACGCCGGAGTTCGGTGCGCAGAGCCAGCTGGAGAAGATCGACATGCTCGACTTCGCCGACGTGGTCGCGATCAACAAGTTCGAGCGGCGCGGTGCGATGGACGCGCTGCGCGACGTCGGCCGCCAGATGGTCCGCAACCGCGAGGCGTTCGGCAAGAAGCCCGAGGACATGCCGGTCTTCGGCACCTCCGCGGCGACGTTCAACGACGACGGGGTGACCGCGCTCTATCAGGAGTTGAAGACCGAGCTCAGCGGCAAGGGGCTCGAGCTCGCCAACGGCGCACTCGAGCCGGTGTCGGTGCGGCACTCGTCGGTGCTGCGCCAGGTCGTGCCGCCGCAGCGGGTTCGCTACCTCGCCGAGATTGCCGAGACGGTGCGCGGCTATCACGCCGACACTGAGCGGTATGCCGCCGCGGCGCGCCGCGTGCAACACCTGACGACAGCTCGGGATGCGTTGGCGGACAAGGCTCCTGACGCGCTCAACGGACTGATCGACGAGGCCGGCGAGATCGTGCCCGGCTCGGTGACACGCTTGCTCACCGACTGGCCGAAGGTCGTGGAGTCCTACAGTGGCGACGAGCAGGTCGTGAAGATCCGCGACAAGGACATCCACACCAAGCTGACCCGGGAGTCGTTGTCCGGCAACAAGGTTCGCCGGGTCTCACTGCCGCGCTACGAAGACCACGGTGAGCTGCTCTCCTTCCTGCGGCGGGAGAACCTGCCCGGCTACTTCCCTTACACCGCAGGGGTTTTCCCCTTCAAGCGGGACAACGAGGACCCGGCGCGGATGTTCGCCGGTGAGGGCGACCCGTTCCGCACCAACCGTCGGTTCAAGTTGCTGTCCGAGGGCCAGCCGGCGACCCGTTTGTCGACGGCGTTCGACTCGGTCACTCTCTACGGCCGTGATCCCGACCGTCGTCCCGACATCTACGGAAAGGTCGGCACGTCAGGCGTTTCCATCGCAACGTTGAACGACATGAAGGTCCTCTACGACGGCTTCGACCTGACCTCGCCGACGACCAGCGTGTCGATGACCATCAACGGTCCGGCGCCGACGATCCTGGCGTTCTTCCTCAACACCGCGATCGACAAGGAGTTGGCGAAGTTCGCCGACGAGCAGGGCCGCGAGCCGAATGACGAGGAAACTCAGGACATTCGGGCGCGCGCGCTTGCGACGGTGCGCGGCACCGTGCAGGCCGACATCCTCAAGGAGGACCAGGGCCAGAACACCTGCCTGTTCTCCACCGAGTTCTCCCTGCGGATGATGGCCGACATCCAGGAATGGTTCATTGCCAACGGTGTTCGCAACTTCTACTCGGTGTCGATCAGCGGCTACCACATTGCCGAGGCCGGCGCGAACCCGCTGAGTCAGCTGGCCTTCACGCTGGCCAACGGCTTCACCTATGTCGAGGCCTACCTTGCCCGCGGCATGGATATCGACGACTTCGCGCCCAACCTGTCGTTCTTCTTCTCCAACGGCATGGATCCGGAATACTCGGTCATCGGCCGCGTCGCACGGCGCATCTGGGCCGTCGCAATGCGCGACAAGTACGGCGCCAACGCGCGGAGCCAGAAGTTGAAGTATCACGTGCAGACCTCTGGCCGGTCACTGCACGCGCAGGAGATGAACTTCAACGACATACGCACCACGCTGCAGGCGCTGATCGCGATCTACGACAACGCGAATTCGTTGCACACCAACGCGTATGACGAAGCGGTGACCACGCCGTCGGAGGAGTCGGTGCGGCGGGCGCTCGCCATACAGCTGATCATCAACCGCGAGTGGGGCCTGGCGATGAACGAGAACCCGCTGCAGGGTTCGTTCATCATCGACGAGCTGACCGACCTGGTCGAGGAAGCGGTGTTGATGGAGTTCGACCGGATCGCCGAGCGTGGTGGTGTGCTCGGCGCGATGGAGACCGGCTACCAGCGCGGCAAGATCCAGGACGAGTCGCTGCTCTACGAGCACCGCAAGCACGACGGCTCGCTGCCGATCGTCGGCGTGAACACCTTCCGCAACCCGCACGAGGGTGAGACCCGGCAGAAGGTCGTGCTGGCCCGCGGCTCCGAGCAGGAGAAGAGCTCGCAGCTGTCCCGCGTCGAGGAGTTCCAGCAGGAGCACCGCGACGAGGCGCAGCAGGCGCTGGCGCGGTTGCGTGAAGCGGCGACCAACGACGAGAACGTCTTTGCGGTGTTGATGGACGCCGCGCGGGTGTGCTCGTTGGGTCAGATCACCGAGGCGTTCTTCGAGGTCGGCGGTCAGTACCGCCGCAACGTCTGACGCCCCCATACCGAGCGGACACGAACCACACTGAGCGGACACGAAAATCGGCCCATTCGGAGCCGATTTACGTGTCCGCTCGGTGGTTTTGTGTCCGCTCGATCGGTGGATCGGGTCAGGCGTCGAGCGCCTGCTCGAGGTCGGCACGCAGATCCTCGACGTCCTCCAGACCGATCGAGATGCGCACGACGTCGGCGTCGGGACGTGCGTCCGGCGGCACCGGCCGGTGGGTGAGCGACGCCGGGTGCGAGATGAGCGACGTCACGCCGCCGAGTGAGACAGCGTGCTCGAAGAGTCGCACCGAGCTGACGAGACGCGCGGCGGCGTCATACCCGCCGGTGAGGCGGAGCGCGAACATCGCTCCGGCGCCACGCATTTGGCGCCCCACGAGGCCGGCCGGGTCACACTCGGACAGGCCGGGGTAGAACACTTCGGCGATCGCCGGGTGCTCGCTCGCCCATGTGACGAGCTTGTCCGCGGATGCCTGCGCGGCGCGCACACGCAGCGGCAGGGTGGCCAGGCCGCGGTGCAGCAGGTAGCCGCCCATCGGGTGCAGCAGGCTGCCGGTGATCGCGCGGACCCGGCGCAGCGCCTCGGCCCACGGCGTGCTCGTCGCGACGACTCCGGCGATCGCATCGCCATGTCCGCCAATGAATTTCGTCGCGCTGTGCAGCACCAGCGCTGCACCGAACTGTGCCGGGTTCTGCAGCACCGGAGTGGCGAAGGTGTTGTCGACGACGACTGGCGCGTCGCCCGCAGCGGCAGTGATGGCGGCGATGTCGACCAGTTGCAAGGTCGGGTTCGCCGGTGTCTCGACGACCACGAGGCAGGTGTCGGACCGGACGGCCGACGAGACCTCGTCGGCGGTGCAGTAGGTGGTCTCGACGTCCAGCAACGGGCAGCCGAGCAGGTGGTCCGTGCCGCCATACAGGGGACGTACGGCGACGACGTGGCGCCCCTGGCGTTCACTCTTGGCGGCGAGTATGACGGCCGTCATCGCGGCCATGCCGGAGGAGAACGCGACGGCTTCGTCGGTGCCCTCCAAGGCGGCCAGGCCGTCCTCGAAGCGTGCGACGGTCGGGTTCCAGAGCCGCGCGTAGACGTTGCCGCCGCCGTCGACCGGCCGCCCGCCACCGGCCATCGTCTCGTAGGACAGCCCGCTCGCGTCGAGGTCCGGGACGGGGTTCGTGGTGGACAGGTCGATCGACGGCACGTGCACGCCCTGCTCGGCCAGGCCCTCCCGGCCGGCGTGCGGCGCGATCGAATCCAGCTGCAGCTCGGGTGTCGTCATGCGCGGCACGCTAAGGGGAAATATCGAAAATTGTGGAAGTCACCGAAGAATCCACGAGATGATGCGGAACATGCCGTGGAATTCATTGATGTCGGTGGTCCGATGACGGCCGCGCCGAAGAATCCGTCCGGGCTCGACCAGGTCGATCTGGCCATCCTGGCCGAGCTCGCCGGCAATGCACGGGTGACCGGCGCGGCCCTCGCCAAACGGGTCGGCGTCGCCGAGTCGACCTGCGCCAAGCGAGTGCAGCTGCTGCGCGACCGGGGCGTGATCGCCGGCTTCACCACGCAGATGGATCTCGCAGCGCTCGGGCACCCGATCCAAGCCGTCATCGCGGTGCGCCTGGCCAGTCACAATCGGGACCATGTGCTGCGCTTCCACGACGCGCTGACCGCCATACCCGGTGTGCTGACGGTGTTCCACGTAGCGGGGGAGAACGACTACCTGCTGCACGTCGCGGTGACCAGCCCCGAGCAGTTGCGGGACCTGGTGCTGGAGCACATCAACGTGCACCGGGGCGTGCGGCACACCGAGACCCAGCTGGTCTTCAGCGTGATGCAGGGAGCCGGGATCTTCGCCGCCACCGATTGAGCGGCATACCTCCGTCACGAGCGGCGCACCGATACGCGCCCGATCGGTCTGCCGCTCAATGCATGGGTATGCCGGTCAATCGGAGAGCAAGTGGTAGGCCTCGATCAGTGACGGGCCGTACCAGGTGATCAGCCGGCCGCTGACCAGGCGCGTCGGTGTCCGGAATGCCTCGGGGCCGTCGTCGGCGGTGAATTCGTACGGCTCATCCGGCAGAAGTATGACGTCCGCCCCATGGGAGTCGATGTCCGTCACCTCGGCATGGGGATAGCGTCCCTCGGCGTCGGCATACACATTCTGAAAACCGATGTGGCGCAACAGATCTCCGGTAAAAGTGCGCGACCCTACGACCATCCACGGGTCGCGCCAGATCGGCACGGCGACACGGGTGTGGACGACCGGCGGCGGGCCGGACCAGAGTGACCGGGCCTCCTCCAGCCACTCCGGCCGATCCCACTGGAGGACCTGGTCGAAGAGTTCGTCATACGCGTCGAAAGCCGCCGGCACCGTTTCGATCTCGCTGACCCACACGTTGATCCCGGAGTCGCGCAGGCGGCGCACGTCGAGTTCGCGGTTCTCCTCCTTGTTGGCCACGACGACGTCGGGTTGCAAGGAGCGAATGGTGTCGAGATTGGGGTTCTTGGTGCCGCGCACGGGCGTGACCGACAGGTCGGCCGGGTGGGTGCACCAGTCGGTCGCGCCGACAACGGCTTCCGGGCAGGTGGTGGCCAGCGCCTCGGTGATCGACGGGACCAGCGAGACGACGCGTCGAGCTGACATCGAGACTCTCCTCTCTTCCGCAGGTTTCGATACGCTCCCCCGCTGCGCTCCTCCGCTACTCAACCAGCTTGGTGGGCTTCTTCGGTACTCAACCAGCTTGGTAGGGCTTCTTTGCCAGCTTGGTGGGGCTTCTTTGCTACTCAACCAGCGTGGCAGCGCCCGACCTGCCTGAGTCCCGGGGCGAACGGGCGACCTCAGTGCCATGATGACGAATATGGACTCGACGGCAACCACGGCATACCGGGCGGCGCGGGACTTCCTCCTGCAGCACCACGACGACTACGACCAGGCAGTCGAGGGCTTCCGATGGCCCGACCTGGGCGAGAGGTTCTGCTGGGCGATCGACTGGTTCGACGCCGTGTCGGTCGACAACGAGCGCCCGGCTCTGGCGATCGTGGAGCAGGACGGCGCGCGCACCAGCCGCACCTTCCAGGAGATGTCGCGTCGTTCCGACCAGGTCGCGCGATGGTTGAGTGACCTCGGTGTCGGCAAGGGTGACGCCGTCATCGTGATGCTCAACAACCAGGTCGAGCTCTGGGAGATCATGCTCGGCGTCATGAAGCTCGGCGCGGTCATCGTGCCGACGACGACCGCCGCCGGCCCGAACGAGTTGACCGACCGCATCGGACGGACGAGGGCGAAGGCCGTGGTGTGCAACGCCGGTGACGTCGACAAGCTGGACGGGGTCCCCGGCGACTACCTGCGTCTGAGCGTGGGGGCGGCCGATGGCTGGCAGGACGTGGCGGGTGCCTTCGACGCCGACTGGCAGCAGATCCCGCATCCGGGCACGACTCCCCAGGACCGGCTGTTGCTCTACTTCACCTCGGGCACCACGTCGAAGCCGAAACTCGTTGAGCACACGCAGGTTTCATATCCGGTGGGTCACCTGTCGACGATGTACTGGATCGGGCTGCGCCCCGGCGACGTCCACCTCAACGTGTCGTCGCCCGGCTGGGCGAAGCACGCGTGGTCCAACTTCTTCGCGCCGTGGATCGGCGAGGCGACGATCTTCCTCTACAACTACACGCGCTTCGACGCACCGGCGATGTTGGAGCAGTTGCGCACTGAGGGAGTCACCAGCTTCTGTGCACCGCCGACCGTATGGCGCATGCTCATCAACGCCGATCTGGGAGCCAAGCCGGACGCGCTCCGCGAAGTGGTCGGTGCCGGAGAACCGTTGAATCCAGAGGTGATTCGGCAGATCGAGAAGTCCTGGGGGCTGACCATCCGGGACGGCTACGGCCAGACCGAGACGAGCGTGCAGATTGCGAACACCCCTGGCTCGCCGGTGAAACCGGGCTCGATGGGTCGTCCGTTGCCCGGTGTGCCGTCGGGTCTCGCCGACCCGGTGACCGGTGAGTTGCTGCCGCCCGACGCGGACGAGGGCGAGATCTGCCTCGACCTCGGTCAGCACCCGGTCGGGCTGATGACGGGGTATGTCGCAGACCCCGATCGCAACGACACGGTGCTGGCGCACGGCGTCTATCACACCGGTGACGTGGCCTCCCGCGACGCGGACGGCTACTACACCTACATCGGCCGCACCGATGACGTCTTCAAGGCCTCGGACTACAAGATCAGCCCATTCGAGCTGGAGTCGGTGCTGATCGAGCATCCCGCCGTCGCCGAGGCCGCGATCGTGCCGGCGCCGGACCCTGTCCGGCTTGCCGTGCCGAAGGCCTACATCGCGCTCGCACCCGGCCACGAACCCACGGAACAAACGGCTTTCGAGATCCTGAAGTACGCGCGGGAGCACCTGGCGCCATACCAGCGGGTGCGGCGGGTGGAGTTCTACGAGCTGCCCAAGACGATCTCCGGCAAGATCCGCCGGGTCGAGTTGCGGGGACGCGAGGAGGAGATCGCCGGCGAGCGCTCCGTGCCCGAATGGCGCGACGACGACTTCCCTGAGCTCAAGGGCTAGCGCAGCACGACCGTCCGGTGGCCCTGCACGAAGACCCGTCCCTCGCAGTGCCACCGGACGGCGTTGGACAGCGCCTTGCACTCGGTGTCGCGCCCGGCGGCCACCAGGTCCGACGGCGTGTAGGAGTGGTCGACCTCCTGCACCTGCTGGGAGATGATCGGGCCTTCGTCGAGGTCGCCGGTGACGTAATGCGCAGTGGCACCAACGGTTTTCACGCCGCGCTCGTAGGCCTGGTGGTAGGGCTTGGCACCCTTGAAGCTCGGCAGGAACGAGTGGTGGATGTTGATCGCGCGACCGCTGAGGGTGCGCGCCAGATCGTCGGACAGGATCTGCATGTAGCGGGCCAGCACGACCAGGTCGACGTCGAGCTCGTCGACCAGTTGGAGCAGGCGTGCCTCCGCCTCGGCCTTGGTCGCGGACGACACCGGGATGTGGTGGAACGGGATCCGGTGCCAATGCACCAGATCCTCGTGGTCCGCGTGGTTGGAGACGACGGCGACGATCTCGATCGGCAGGTCGTCGATGTGCGCCCGGAAGAGCAGGTCGTTGAGGCAGTGCTCGAATTTCGAGACCATCACCAGCACGCGTTGCTTCTGCGTCGCGGGACGTAGCCGCGCGGTGAGGTGCCACTCGCTGCGCAGCGCGTCGAGGGACTGCTCCAACGCAGCAGTGCCGGGGTCGTGATCGTCGGGCACGACGAAGTCGACGCGGCATACATAACGGGCGGCGAGCTGGTCGTCGAACTGCTTGATCTCGCGTATGTCGGCGCGGTGGTCGACGAGGAAACCGGTGACCGCGTGCAGCAGCCCGGGTCGCTCGGCACCGTCCAGCGTCAGCACGTAGCGGTGTGCACTGTCGTCCGCGCTCATCACGAGTCTCCTTGTCCCTCGGGCATGTTCACTCAGCACTCAACCACGTTCACCGCGAGACCGCCTCGGCTGGTCTCCTTGTACTTGCTCTTCATGTCACGCCCGGTCTCGCGCATCGTGCGTATGGCGGCATCCAACCCCACCCGGTGGTCCCCGTCGCCCTGCATCGCCAGCCGTGCCGCGTTGATCGCCTTCACGGACGCGATCGCGTTCCGCTCGATGCACGGCACCTGCACGAGGCCACCGACCGGGTCACAGGTCAGTCCGAGGTTGTGCTCGATGCCGATCTCGGCGGCATTCTCCACCTGCACCGGGGAGCCACCGAGAACTGCGCACAGGCCGGCCGCCGCCATCGAGCAGGCTGATCCGACCTCGCCCTGACAGCCGACCTCCGCGCCGGAGATCGATGCGCGCTCCTTGAAGAGGATCCCGACCGCGGCGGCGGTCAGCAGGAAAGTCACCACGGCGTCGTCGTCCGCTCCGTC
Organism: Flexivirga sp. B27; assembly: GCF_052905685.1. NCBI lineage: Bacteria > Bacillati > Actinomycetota > Actinomycetes > Micrococcales > Dermacoccaceae > Flexivirga > Flexivirga sp. B27. The sequence goes on from NZ_JBPYUM010000003.1 coordinate 215,767, forward strand.
GACGAACCGGGTGAAGTAGTGCAGCACCGCAGGCACGATCCCCGCCGCACCGTTGGTCGGTGCGGTGACGACGCGTCGGCCGGCGGCGTTCTCCTCGTTCACCGCCAGTGCATAGAGGTTCACCCATTCCATCGCCCACAGCGGGTCGCTCATCGTGCCGGTGAGCTCCCGCTCGGTCGCTTCGTGGGCGCGTAGCTTCCTGCGCAATTCGGGTGCGCGGCGACGCACCTGCAGCCGTCCGGGCAGGAACTTCTCCTCGCTCGTGCAGCCGCTCTCGACGCACTCCTGCATCACCGCCCAGATCCGCAGCAGCTGTGCGCGGGTCTCAGCCTCCGGCCGGAACGCCGCTTCGTTGGCGAGCATCACCTCGGCGACCGAGGCTCCCGTCGCCGAGCACTGCGCGAGAAGCTCCACCGCACTGGTGAACGGGCGGGGAAGGTCGATCTCGGCAGTCCCCAACGCGTCGCCGTCGTCCTTGTCGACGACGAATCCGCCTCCCACCGAATAGCTTTCAGCCTCCGCGAGTATGGCGCCGTCACCGTCATACGCAGTGAAGCGCATGCCGTTCGGATGCCGGGGGAGCGGCTTGCGGTGGAACTCCACGTCGACGCCGGGATCAAAACCGATCGGGTGCGTGCCGCCCAGGAGCAGGCGCCGCGCCTCGCAGATCTCGTCGAAGAGCTCGAACGCAGCGTCGATCTCGACTGTCTCCGGATCGGCACCGGTGAGCCCGAGCACGACCGCGCGGTCGGTGCCGTGGCCGATGCCGGTCGCGGCGAGCGATCCGAAGAGCTGCACCGTCACCCGTCGCGCCCGCTCGAGCGACTCGTCCCGCTGCAGCCCGGCGGCGAACCGGGCAGCAGCGCGCATCGGACCGACGGTGTGCGAGGACGACGGCCCGATCCCGATCGAGAAGAGGTCGAGCGCGGAGAGGGCCATCAGACGAACTCGCGCATGCCGTCCAGCAGCCATCGTGCGGTGTGTGTCGCGAATGACGACCGCGGCATGATCCGCCAGGTGTCCGGCGCGACCCGCCAGAGGATGACGGGCACGACGCCGAGCAGCGTGGAGAGGGCCGAACCCGCTGGGAAGGCAACAGGATCCAGATCCAGCCGGACCGACTTGTCCAGCACCTCCTGTGCGCGCGGTCCCTGCAACTCCAGCGTGGTCCGGTTGGACGACAGGTCGACGACCTGGCCGGGCAGCCCGCCCAGGGCCGTGCTCAGCTCGCCGGTGAGTGCCTCGGGGCTCGCGCCACCGTCGGCCTCATCCGGCGCGACGACCAGGAACTCGTCCGGTCCGAGCCACAGCACCTGCCGGTCATCCGGCAGCTGCGTCACGTCGCCCACGCCGGCCGGCAGCGGGCCGGTGAGGGCCCACTCGAGTGCGACGGCCGAGGGGGTGCCCGGCTCGGCACGCAGGCCGATCTGAGCCAGGAACGGGATCTCGCGGAGACTGACCTCGGCGCTGCTCCCGGCAGTCAGCTCGTCCGACATCCTTTGCAGGGGACTCCGTCGGCGCTCCAGCACCGCACTGCGCTCAACCATCTCGTCGTGCTCCTTCCTTGTCATAGACGACTGCCTCGGCGATCTGCACCGGGAAGAACTTGCCGTCGAACGACGCCATGACCTCCTCACCGATCCGCGACCGACCGTCGCGGACCAGGGCCAGTGCGAAGGTCCGGTCCAGCGCCTCACTGCGGTAGCTCGAGGTCACATGTCCGATCATCGGGATCGGTTGCGGCGCAATGCCGTTCAGTGGTTCGGTCGGTGCATTGTCCGGCGTCACGACCTGGCTGCCCTCCGGCAGCCGCAGCTCCGGGTCAGCGGTGAAGAGGCTGACGAGTTGCTTGCGCCCCTCTTCGACGTGCCCGGCACGTGCATAGGATCGCTTGCCGACGAAGTCCGGCTTCTTCTTCGACACGACCCAGCCCATCCCGAGGTCCTGCGGCGTGACCGTGCCGTCGGTGTCCTGCCCGACGATCGGGAAGGCCTTCTCGGCACGCAGCACGTGCATGGTCTCCGTCCCGTATGGCGTCATCCCGAATTCGGAGCCGGCCTCGGAGATGTCGTCCCACACGGCTTCGCCGTACCAACCGCTGACATTGACCTCGAAGGCCAGCTCGCCGGAGAACGTCAGGCGCGCGATGCGAGCGGGTATGCCGCTGGCCAGCACCGTGTCGTGGAAGGTCATGAACTCGAAGCCTTCCTTGGAGACGTCGAGCTCCGGCGCGATCTTGTGTATGACGTCCCGCGACCGCGGACCCGCGACGACCGTCGTGGCCCACTGCTCGGTGACCGAGGTGAAGAAGACGTCGAGGTCCGGCCACTCGGTCTGGTGCCACTCCTCGAGCCAGTCGAGGACCTTGGCGGCGCCACCGGTGGTGGTGGTCATCAGGTAGCGGTCGTCGGCGAGCCGGAAGCTGACACCGTCGTCGAAGACCATGCCGTCCGGGCCGCACATCACGCCGTAGCGCTGCTTGCCGATGGCGAGCTTCGCGAACGCGTTGGTGTAGATCCGGTTGAGGAACTCCGGTGCGTCCTTGCCGCGGACCTCGATCTTGCCCAGTGTCGTGCCGTCCATGTAGGCGACATTCGTTCGTGCTGCACGACATTCGCGGGCAACGGCGGCGTCCATGTCCTCGCCCTCCTGCGGGAAGAACCACGGTCGCTTCCACTGACCGACGTCCTCGAACTCGGCACCGCGCTCGACGTGGCGTGCGTGCGCGGGAGTCAATCGGGCCGGGTCATAGAGCTCCCCGCGGGCGCGGCCGGCCAACGCCGCGAAGGCGACCGGGGTGAACGGCGCACGGAACGTCGTGGTCCCGATCTGACCCGGCGACGGCCGATTGGTGGCCGCGTCGTCCTGACCGGGCTGGCCAGCGGGCATGGCTGCCATGTCGTGTTCGCCGAGCAGCTGGCTCAGCAGGCCGATGGTGAGGACCCCGCCGATCTTGCCCTGGTCCAGCCCGGTGCTGATCGAGGTGTAGCGCTTCACGTGCTCGACCGAGCGCATCCCGGCACGGACGGCACGGACCACTCCGGCAGCCGTCTCGTCGCGTTGCAGGTCCACGAAGTGTGTGTCGAAATCGCCTGCAGGAGAAGGGATCACCCACAAGCCATCGGTCACGCCCGAGCGTGAACGGCGGTCCTCGGCAGTCGTCGGGTCCGGACGTCCGGCACCGGCTGCGGTGCCCTCGGCGACAGCGCCGTCGGTCCAATAGGTCCCGGTGACTGAGCCGGCGAGTGACTGGTCGCGCACCGCACCGGACGGCACGAACCCGACGAGCCCGTCGTCCCAGTGCATCGCGCCCTGCCGCTGTGAGTGCAGGTTGACGTTCGCCGACCAGCCCCCGGAGACGGCCAGCAGGTCGCACGGAAGCGAGTGGTGGCCGAGCTTGTCGAGGTCTCCGCGTGTGGTTTCGACAGGCTCAACCATCGAGGTGTGGTGGCCGAGCTTGTCGAGGTCTCCGCGTGTGGTTTCGACAGGCTCAACCATCGAAGGTGCGATGCGCACGCTCTCGATCTTGTCCTCACCGAGGGCCTCGACCACGACGCTGCCGTGCCGCACGTCCACACCGGTCGGGTCGTCGACCCCCGCCTCTGGCCGGCTGTCCACCAGCGTGACAGTGGCCCCGGCAGCGGCCAGGTCGCTCGCGACGCCGTATGCCGAGTCGTTGGTCGTGAGGACGACCACCCGCTCTCCGGCCAGCACGCCGTACCGGCCGAGGTAGGTCTGCGCAGCCGACGCCAGCATCACGCCGGGCAGGTCGTTGCCGGCGAAGACCAGGGTGCGCTCGAACGCGCCGGTCGCGAGCACGACCCGGGTGGCGTTGATGTGCCACACCCGCTGCCGGGAGACACCGTCCTTGGCGGGTGCGTCGATCCGCTTCTCCAGCGCGATCAGGTAGTTGCTGTCGTAGCTGCCGAAGACGCTGGTGCGCCTGAGGATCCGGCAGTTCGCGGCGCTCTCCAACTGCTCCTGCACGTCTTGGATCCACGCACCGGCCGGGATCCCTTCGACGACTTCGTTGGGCCGGCCGAGGAGGGTGCCACCGAGGGCGAAGTCCTGCTCGAAGAGCATGACCCGCACACCGGTCGCAGCGGCGGCCCGGGCAGCGGCCAGGCCGGCCGGTCCCGCACCGATGACGGCGACGTCGGTGTGCACGTGCATGTGGTCGTATTCGGCCGGGTCGACCGACTGGTCGAGGGTGCCGATGCCGTCCTCCCAGGTCAGCTCCAGCCCGTCGATCAGCTCGGTGGTGGTGGCCGGCTGCATCGACTCGGCATACTCACCGCCGATGCGGACGAACGCGTTGGGCTCCTCGACCCCGCTGCTGAAGACGCCACGCGGGCGGCCGCGGTAGATCGAATTGCCCACGCGGACGATGCCGTTCGCCAGCGCTGCGGATGCGACTGTGTCCCCGGCGAGTCCCTCGAGTGACCGGCCGTCGATCGTGAAGCGTCGGGTGACGGCGCGGTCGACGACGCCGCCGGACCCGAGACGGTGCGCGCTCATTGCTGGACTCCTTGGGTGGTGCTTGCGTCGGCCGGTGCCGCGCCGATGTAGGTGGCGGTGATGTCGTAGGTGCGGGTGTCGCGCACAGCGTTGAACCACTTGCGGCAACCGGTGCTGTGCACCCAGCGCTCGCGGAACGTGCCCTTCGGGTTGTCGCGGTAGAAGAGGTATTCGCCCCACTCCTGGTCGGTGAGGGCGTGCGGGTCCTCGGGGTAGGGGACGTGCGCCTGGCCGCCGTAGGTGAACTCGCCCTCCGGGCGCACCCCGCAGTGGGGGCATTCGATCATCAACATGTCGGGATCTCCTTCAGTCCGTGTCGCAGCCCGTATGGCGCTCAGTGCGCAACGGCGGCAGCGCCGTGCTCGTCGATGAGCTCTCCGGTGACGAAGCGCTCGAGGGAGTAGGGGCGGTTGAGCTCGTGGGGCTCGTTGTTGGCGATGGTGTGCGCGAAAGCGAACCCGGCACCGGGCACGGCCTTGAATCCGCCTGTGCCCCAACCGCAGTCGACATACATGCCCTCGACCGGGGTGAGTCCCATGATCGGCGACGCGTCGAGTGTCACGTCGACGATGCCGCCCCAGGTGCGCAGCAGGTGCGCCCGGGAGAAGGCGGGGAAGAGCTCGACCGCCGCCGACATCTGGTGCTCGATGACGTGGAACGACCCGCGTTGGCCGTAGCCGTTGTAGGAGTCGACGCCGGCGCCCATGACCAGCTCGCCCTTGTGCGCCTGCGAGACGTAGACGTGCACGTGGTTCGACATCACCACGGTCGGGTGGATCATCTCGTGCAGCTCGGAGACCAGCGCCTGCAACGGGTGCGACTGGATCGGCACTCGGAAGCCGGCCATCTCGGTCAGCGTCGACGTGTGGCCGGCGGCGGCCAGTGCCACGCGACCGGCCTTGATGCGGCCACGGTTGGTCTGCACCCCGACGACTCGGTCGCCGTCCATGTCGAAGCCGGTGACCTCGCAGTTCTGGATCAGGTCGACGCCGAGCTCACTGGCGCGCCGGGCGTAACCCCAGGCGACCCAGTCGTGCTTGGCGATGCCGGCGCGCGGCTGGTAGGTCGCGCCCATCACCGGGTAGCGAATGTCCTGGCCGATGTTGATGATCGGGCAGATCTCCTTGACCTGCTCGGGCGTCACGAACTCGGCGTCGACGCCGTTGAGCCGGTTGGCCTCGACCCGGCGGACCGAGTCGCGCACATCCTGCAGCGTATGCGCGAGGTTGAGCACACCACGCTGGGAGAAGAAGATGTCGTAGCCGAGCTCGTCCTCCAGGCCTTCCCAGAGCTTCAGCGACTTCTCATAGATCGCCGCCGACTCGTCCCACAGGTAGTTGCTGCGGATGATCGTGGTGTTGCGTGCCATATTGCCGCCGGCCAGCCAACCTCGTTCGAGGACAGCGACATTGGTAATGCCGTGCACCTTCGCGAGGTAGTAGGCGGTGGCCAGCCCGTGGCCTCCGCCGCCGACGATCACGACGTCGTACGAGTCCTTCGGGTCGGGGTTGCGCCACAGGAAGGACGGGTGCGGCGGAAGTGCGCGCTGGTTGCTCATCAGGCCTCCTGGTCGGCGAGGTCGGGGTACAGCGGGAAACGAGCGGCCAGCGTCGCGACCCGGTCACGTAGGTCGTCGGCAACCGCGTCGATGTCGTCCGCGACCAACGTGGCCGCGATGATGTCGGCGACCTCGGCGAACTCGGCGTCGCCGAAGCCCCGGGTCGCCAGTGCGGGGGTGCCGATCCGCAGGCCGGAGGTCACCATCGGCGGACGCGGATCATTGGGGATCGCGTTGCGGTTCACCGTGATTCCGATGCTGTGCTCCTGCTGTCGGTGCAACTCCTGCTCGACTGCCGCAGCGACCTCCGGATCTGCCTCTGCGAGAGGGGAATTCAAGGCGGCGGTGGGTGTGGAGATGGAGCCACGTCGCGTCATACCGACTGCGTGTGCGTCTGTCGGCGTGGTGCTTGTAGCGGTCACGGCGGGTCCTTCCGAAGCCAGATCGACAACTGATATATCAGTTGTCGGGTAAGCTAGGCCCGTCTTCGTCGGGTGTCAACCCTCGGCTCATTCGTCGACCGCCGCACAGGGAGGTGCTGTCATGATTCGGAGCATGTCCAACGAATCACCTGCCGGCTCGCTGACCGAGGCCGCGTACGAAGCGCTCAAGGAACGCCTCGTGCTGCTGGACATCGGGCCGGGGGAGCCGCTCAGCGAGCAGGCGCTCGCTGCGGACCTTGCTGTCGGGCGAACGCCGTTGCGCGAGGCGCTCAAGCGGTTGGAGTCCGACCACCTCGTGGTCACCTATCCGCGGCGGGGGACGTTTGCGACGCCGGTTGACATCACCGCGCTGTCGGAGATCTCCGAGATCCGCCGGGTGCTGGAGCCGCTGGCGGCGGGTCTGGGCGCGGTGCGCGCGGATGTCGAGGATCGCCAGGGCCTCGCGAAGCTGCGGGACGGCCTGTCCGGGTTGTCGGCCGACACCTCGGCCCGCGATCACATGGAGTGGGACCTGCAGGTGCACCGAGCGATCTACCGGGCGACCCACAACGCGCACCTGGAGACCGCGCTCGTCCGTTACGGCAATCTCGCGACGCGGATCTGGTCGGTCGCCGCCTCGCGGCTGGCCGACGTCGGGTCGCACATCGTCGAGCACGTCGACCTCCTCGACGCGGTGCACGACGGGGACGCCGAGCGCGCCGAGCGGTTGATGCGTGAGCACATGGAGACCTTCGAGCTGCGCATCCGCACCGTGCTGTAGTCATCTGCGACGTCAAGGCCACCGTCGATTCCCGCGGTCGCATGTTGCCGCGACCCGGCTCGCCGTGCCTCCACCGTGATTTCGCCTGTGCCGTCGTGCAAGGAATAGGGGAAGGCGTATTCGCCTGCACGCTCGAGCATCACCGCAGCCTAACTACGAAGGACCATTCCGCCCAGGGGGTGAGATCAGTCAACTGCTGGACACCTTCCGGCCACGCTCCGCGTGCTACCGTCAGTGCACGACTGCAGTTGCAGTTCCTCGTTGGTGCGGCGCCCGACTCCACGTTGGGCGCCGAGTTTGTGAGCGGACGGTTCACCCATTGGGGGGATGCCTCGGTAGTCAGGTGGCCACGTAAGGTGCGCGGTCACGCGAAGAAGAACAATAGATTGAGAGTTACCCCCAATGGCACAGGGAACCGTCAAGTGGTTCAACGCTGAAAAGGGCTTTGGTTTCATCGCTCAGGATGGCGGCGGTCCGGACGTTTTCGTCCACTTCACCGCGATCCAGTCTCAGGGTTACCGCAGCCTCGACGAGGCACAGCGCGTCGAGTTCGAGATCACCCAGGGTGACAAGGGCCCGCAGGCGGCCAACGTCGTTCCGGTCTGATCGACCCCTTGATTTAGCACGACGATGGTCGGATCCCAATCCGACCAGCACGACGCCCCGGCAGTTTCTGCCGGGGCGTTTTGTCGTCCCTGGGGAGACTCCTGCACGGTCCCGCGCGATGCTGGTCCGCGGAGCCACCGGCCGACTCAGCCGACTCGGTGAATCTCAGCTGTTCGCAAGTGTTTTCAGGAACTTCGCGGCAACCGGCGCTGCCGTGTCGCCGCCGCTCTTGCCCTTGGGTACGTCCTCGACCAGGACGCAGAACGCCGTGTTGCCCTGCCAGCCGGTCAGCCAGCCGTTGACGCCGGTCTTGCCGCCTTCGGCCCACTCGGAGGTGCCGGTCTTGGCGTAGACAGGACCACCCGGGACCTTCTTGACCGCCTTGGCCGTGCCGTTGGTGACGGTGTAGCGCATCAACGAGCGCAACTCGTGAATTGCGCTCTTGTCCAACGGCTTTGCCTTGTCCGACCCACCGGGCGCCGGCTTGGTCACCAGCGACGGCGGGATCATCGAGCCACGTGCGACGGAGGCCGACATCACCGCGTTGTCGAGCGGTGACCCCTGCACCCGGCCCTGGCCGAAGACCGACACGGCCTTCTCGGTGCTGCTCTTCGGAGTCGGGACGTTGCCGGCGAAGACACCGTTGACCCCGACATGTTTGCTCCAGTCGACCCCGAAGCCGAGGGCGTGCGCCGCCTGCTGCAACTCGGTGTCACTGAAGTCCGAGGACGCCTTCACGAACGCGGTGTTGCATGACTTGGCGAAGTCGGTCTTGAACTTCGGGTTGCCGCCGGTCTCGCCCTCGAAGTTGCCGATCCGGTAGCCGCCGACGTAGACGTTCTTGGGACACGGCACCTTGCTGTCGGGGTCGAAACCGTGGGTCAGCAACGCGTAGGTCGTCGCGATCTTCATCTGTGAGCCCGGCGCGTAGCGGCCGGTCAGGGCCCGGTTGATGCCGTATGACGGGGAGTTGGCCACTGCACTCACCCCGCCGGTCTTGACGTTGATCGCGACGATCGCGGCGGGCTTGCCCTTCTGCGACTCCAGCGCCTTCTCTGCGGCGTTCTGCACCTTCGGATCGAGCGTGACCGTGACGTTGTTGCCGTTCTTGGCCTTGCTGCCGAAGAGCACCTCGGAGGTGTCCGAGCGCGGCGTGATCGTGAAGCCGGGGGTGGAGCGCAGCGTCGCGTCATACTGCGCCTGCAGTCCGGACAGGCCGGCGACCTGGCCCTCGTGGTAGGTCTTCGGGTGCTTCTTGATCATGTCGGCGGTCACCGGGCCGACGCCGCCGAGCAGCGGCTGGGCGAAGGTGCGGCTCTCGGCGAGCGGCTGCTTGCGACTCTTGACCACGACGCCGTCGAGGCCTTCGACGCCGTTCTGATAGATGATGTAGTCGTCCTGGCGGTAGGTGATGACCGGGATCAGCGCCTGCGAGTGTGATTTCTTGGCCGCGTGCAGCTTGTCGACCAGGCCGGTGATGTTCAGGACGTTCTGCAGTTGTCCGATCGACGCGTCGGTCGCCTTCGTGGGGTCTATCGAGATGTCGTAGACCTTCTTGTTGATCATGATCGCGCTGCCGTCGGTGCTGCGGATCTCGCCGCGCAGTCCTTCGTCCTGGTGGACGACGAACGCGTCGGACGACTGCAGCTTCGGGTGCCACAACGAGTTGGCCGAGTCGACCTTGACGCCCCACCGGTTGCCCTGCTTGGCCAGCTCGATCGGGTCGTCCCAGCTGAACGTGCGCTTGTCGGCCAGCGTCCAGGCGACGTGCAGTGTGGCGGTCGCGGTCTTCCCGTCGCGGTTGAACTCGGTCACGTCGACCTTGATCGGGCCCTTGCCGAGCGCCGCGGTCGCCGTCTCGAAGTTGGCGGCCGCGCCCTCGCCGCTGGTGCCGATGTATGACGCCGCCCCCAACTTGCGTGCCGACCAGTCGTGCGCGAACTGCGTGGCGGCAGCCTTGGCGGCCGAGTCCTGCTTGTTCACGCTGTCGGCCTGTAGCCAATACATGTAGCCACCGGCGCCGCCCGCGATGAGCACGGCTCCGGCAGTGACCCCGAGTACTGCACGTGAACTCATGCGGTCCATCCAACCTCATGCGGGCTGCGGACGACCGGCGCGGGCTCGGTCGATCGTTCGTGGGTGGAGTCGGCGACCGGCATACGCCTCAGCACGCGTCCGCGGTGTTGCCGATCGGGTTCGTCGAGGTGCTGCTGGAGCTGCTCGACGACGACGTGGAGCTGCTGGTGCTGGAGGTCGCCCTGCCCTTCTTCGGCGTCGGTGCCTTCTTGCTGTGCTTGGCGGTGATGGCCTTCTTCACCAGCTTGTGGATCTTCTGGTAGTCCGGGTCCCAGTTGCTGCGCGGGTTGGAGATGTCGACCGTGCGCATGTTGCCGCTCTTCATCCTGTTGGCGAGTTCGGCGAAGGCGGGCAGGTCGTCCTGGCTGATGTCGATGCGGATGTTGTCCGAGGCGACCTGCATGATGCTGGAGAACTTCTTCACCATCTGGAAAGGGTTCACTTGGGAGACGAGGCTGTTGATCATGCAGCGTTGCCTGCGCATCCGGTTGTCGTCACCAGTCGCGGATCCGACCCGACTGCGGGAGTACCACAGCGCGTCGTGGCCGTTGAGCTTCTGGTAGCCGGGCTTGATCCAGCCGGTGATGGAGCCCGGCTTGATCACGCCGTTCTCGATCTCGCCACCGATCGGGATGCCCTTCTTGGGGTCGAAGGTTGACCCGGGGTCGGCCTTGACGTTGACATAGACGCCGCCCATGGCGTTGACCAGCTCCTCGAAGCCGTCCATGTCGACCGTGGCGGTGTAGTCGATCTTCAGGCCTGTCACGCCAGAGACAGCGTCTCTGGTCGCAGTGAGGCCAGGATTGGGGTCGTCCTTGGGGAAGAGGTCCTTGTGCTCGTTGCCGAGCAGCCACACAGCCTCCATGAGCCCGGCGGCGTTGTCGGTATCACCGGGTCGCTTGGTGTATCCGTTCGGGTAGAGCTTGTGCAGCGGGTCGTCCTTCGGGAAGGGCACGTGACCCATGTTGCGCGGCACGCTGACCAGCACGGTGTCGCCGGTCTTGGTGTCGACGCTGGCCACGATCAGCGAGTCGGGACGTTGATTGATGCGGTCGGCCCCCGCGTCCGAGCCGAAGAGCAAGATGTTGACGCGGGGCACGTCCGCCCACGGGTTGCTGCCCCCGCCGGGAGTAGCGGCGTCGGTATTGGAGGTGTAGCGGTCGTGGAAGATGTTGTTGAACGCGTTGCGGGTGACCCACACGTCGCGTGCGGCATAGGCAGCCGGAGTGGCGACGACGAGGCACATGACGGTGGCGAAGATCCGGTGCATCCAGCGGGTCTGCTCCGGCCAGCGCTTCCCGCTCGTCGTGACCGCCGTCAGCACGATGCCGGCGACCCAGAGCAGGCCACCGCCGATCGTGCACATGAGCAGCAGGACCAGGCCCTTCTTGGTCAGCAACTGGGCGGTGCCGTGGATGAGCCCGCCACTGGAGACGATGATGCCGAGGCAGATCGCGCCGATGAGTGTCACGCCGATCATCGCGAGGCCGACCATCTTGCGCCTGGTCCAGACCAGTCCGAGTCCGGGCAGCAGCACCGACAACGCGGTCAGGCCCAGGGCGCGGCGGACGTCGCGCGCACGCGCGGTGCGAACCTCGTGGCGTGATCGGGCACCGGACTGGCCAGCGGCCTGACGCCGAACGAGCTCACGCCGCGTGGCGATGATCGTCTCGTCCGGGTCATGGTCCGGTATGTTGCGTCGTCCTCCGACGCCCCCGACGTTGCCCGTCATCCGCCCGCCTTCATTGTGCTGCCGTTACCGTTCTGTGATCATTCGACCAACGAGTCTGACCGACGGAAAGTGCCGACCACAAATCGAGGGCCCCGTCACAGTAGACGCCGAACCTTTGCCCGGGGTTGCTGGCCGGAGGACCCGTTTTGAACTCCGGCCCCTCCCTTGGGTAGCCTTGCCACGCTTCACCCCGGTGAGGCATGGAGGCGTCGCCTAGTCTGGTCTATGGCGCCCGCCTGCTAAGCGGGTTTGGGGATAAAACCCCATCGAGGGTTCAAATCCCTCCGCCTCCGCAAAACGACGATTGACCCCCGACGCGCACTTTGGCGGGGGTCAATCGTCGTTTTATCGGACGCTGCGGGATTTGGGAGGAGTCCGCGAGGTGCCGAGGAACGAGGCAGCTCACGGACGACGGCTCCCTCCGCCTCGACGCCCCGGGACACGCTGGTGCCATCGCTCGGCGGGGGCCTCGAGACGCTCGTTCCTCGCTCCTCGGCCACCTCCAGACACTCGCTCGTGCCTCACGAGTTCCTCGGCCACCTCGGGACGGCGTGACGTTACTCCTGCGCGGCGACCGTACGCTGCGGCGCGAACCACCGCCGCAGCATCACGAAGCGGATGACGGTCGCGACCACGTTGCCGACCAACTGCACCACTGACTGCGCGGTGTGTGACGCGTCCGGGCTCGCGCGCAACAGGAGGAAGAGTGCCAGCGCCGTCGCTGCCCACATGATCAGCCACAGCACGAGGCCTTGCAGTTGCGCACGCGCGGCGCCTCCGCGGGATCGGACACCGAACGTGAAACGCCGATTGGCGGCGGTGTTGAAGATCGTGGTGATGATCAGCGACAACGCATTGGCCACCTGCGCGTTCATCGTCAGGTTGAGCAGGTAGAAGAGGACGACGTTGGCGAGCGTGCTCGCGACACCGATCACCGCGAAGCTGCTCAGTTGGTGCTTCAGGCGGGTATGGCGAGGGGACCTCGAGACGCTCGTACCTCGCTCCTCGGCCACCTTGGGGAAGCCGCTCGATCCTCGCGGTCCCTGAGGAGTCCGTGAGGTACGAGCGGACGTCTCGAAGGGCTCGGCCGCCCCGGGGGACGTATGGCGCGGCGCGCCCGTCATACGGCGGGTTGGGGGGTCGCGGGTGCGGGGGCCGCCTGACGACGCGGCAGCCAGATGGCGAAGACGGTCTCGCCCGGCCGGGAGGTGACGTCGACCTTCCCGTGGTGAGCGGCGACGACGGCCGACACGATCGACAGGCCGAGACCGGTCGAGCCCTCCGTGCGGGTGCGAGCGGCGTCGCCGCGGATGAAGCGCTCGAAGATGCGCGGGACGAGTTCGGGATCGATCCCGGGGCCGTTGTCGCGCACCTGCAGCAGCACGCCGGACCCTTGCGGATGCACCGAGAGGACGACGTGCGTGCCCGCAGGGGTGTGCTTGCGGGCATTGCCGAGCAGGTTGATCAGGATCTGCCGGATGCGTGCTTCGTCGGCCTCGATCTCCAGGCCCTCCTCCGGCAGGTCCAGGCCCCACACGTGATCGGGGCCGGCCGCACGCGCGTCGCTGATGGTCTCGATCGCGACGATCGGCAGCTCCACAGGCTGGAAGTCGAGCTGGCGTCCGGCGTCGAGTCGGGCGAGCAGCAGCAGGTCCTCGACCAGCGTGGTCATCCGGCCGGCTTCGGACTCGATGCGACCCAGTGCATGCGTGATGCCCTGCGGGACGGGCTCGGTCTCGCGGCGGGAGAGCTCGGCATACCCGCGGATCGAGGCCAGTGGGGTGCGCAGCTCGTGGGAGGCGTCGGCGACGAACTGCCGCACCTGCATCTCGCTGGCCTGCCGCGCGGTCAGCGCGTGGTAGACGTGATCGAGCATGTCGTTGAGTGACGCCCCGACCTGGCCGACCTCGGTGCGTTCGTCGGTGTCGCGTGGTTCGACGCGTTCGGGCATGACGACCTCGCCGGAGGAGAGCGGCAGCTTGGAGACGCGAGTCGCGGTCGCGGCGACGCGGCGCAGCGGCTCCAGGTTGCGGCGGATGATGTATGTCGTCGCGAGCGCGACCAGGATCACGCCCGACCCGCTGAGCAACGCGACGGCGATGGCAGTCTTGGCCACCGTTGTCCGGTTGGCGTCCAGTGGCAGGCCGATGACAGTGATGACGGCTTCGGGCTCAGTGTTCACCTGCGTCCCTGCGGCATTGATTGCGGTGATCACCGTCATGTTGTGCTTGACAGCGACCACCCGGTAGTCACCGAGGTGTCCGCCGAGGTGCACGGTCATCGGGCGACGACCGATGTCGGCTGCTTTCAGCGCATGGACCTGCGCTCTGGTCAGGCTGTCGGTCCTGCCGTAGCCGGACACGAAATTGTCGGGCTTCGGCTGCACGAGATGGCTCTGGCTATCGCCATACGGGATCGGCAGTTGGACGATCTGACCGTTCGACACCTGGAAGCTCAGCCGGAGCGAGCGGCCCGCAGTGGGCTGCGGACCACCCGGTGCAGAGTCTGCCAGCTGGTTGCCGACGTTCACGGCGGATTGGACGAGCTGATTGTCGAGTTGGCCCCGCAGCGTTCGGCTGAGCTGCCAGACGGTCAACGCACCGACGGCCAGCGTCACCACGATGAAGAGCAGCAGCATCCAGGCGACGAGCTTGGTGCGCAGGGTCCATCGTCGGGGTCGCCAGAATGCGGTGGTGGTCATCGGGGAGTCGGGTCAGCGGCCGGGCCCGGCTCAGCTGGCGGGTTTGAGGACGTAACCGGCGCCGCGCATGGTGTGGATCATCGGATCGCGGCCGGCGTCGATCTTCTTACGCAGGTAGGAGATGTAGAGCTCAACGACGTTGGCCTGGCCACCGAAGTCGTAGTGCCACACGCGGTCCAGGATCTGTGCCTTGGACAGCACCCGCTTGGGGTTGCGCATGAGGTAGCGCAGCAGCTCGAATTCCGTTGCGGTCAAGGAGATCTCGGTGTCGCCGCGGAAGACCTCGTGGCTGTCCTCGTCCAGTCGCAGGTCGCCGACGACGAGCATGGACGAGGCGTCCTCGGTCATCGCGACCGAGCGACGGAGCAACGCCCGCACACGAGCAACGACCTCCTCCAGGGAGAAGGGCTTGGTGACGTAGTCGTCGCCGCCGGCGGTCAGTCCGGCGACACGGTCCTCGACCGCGTCGCGTGCGGTGAGGAAGAGCACCGGCACCGTCGGGTCCTCGTCGCGCAGCCTGCGCAGCACCTCCATGCCGTCGAAGTCCGGCAGCATGATGTCGAGCACGACGGCGTCCGGTCGGAACTCCTTGGCGGTGCGCACCGCGCTCGTGCCGGTGCCCGCACTCTTGATCTCCCAACCCTCATAGCGCAGTGCCATCGAGAGAAGCTCGGTCAGGTTGCTCTCGTCGTCGACGACGAGGACACGCACGGGGGATCCGTCAGGGCGTCTCAGGCCGGATTTGTCGCTCATGATGCCGCCCTCCTGCGTCGGGCAGCATCACCCGCCGACATTGGGCGCTCGCTTCGCTCGCTCATGATCCTCACCCTTTCGTCGCACGCTGTGTGCGGACGTGGTCGAGTCTATGGCTCACCTGTGTGAAGTCTGTATGACGACAGCTCGCCCTCCGTAGGCTGGACCGGACCGTGATTGTGGAGGTGGTGGCTGTGTCCGCAGCGTCCGGACCGAGCCGGCGAGCACTCATGGGGGTGCTCGGAGCCGCATCGGTTGCCACCATCGCCAGCGCCTGCACATCCGACAGTCCTGCGAGCACAACGGATTCGAGCAGCACCGGCACCGGACGGGCTGACGGCGTCACCGACGTCGTGACCGACCTGAAGGCGCCCTGGTCGGCGGTGTGGGTCGACGGTGCGCCGCTGATCAGCCAGCGCGACGACGCGCGGATCCGGCAACTCGTCGACGGCAAGCTGCGTGACGTCGTCACCGTGCCCGGGGTGAAGCACGGTGGCGAGGGCGGGTTGCTCGGCATGGCCGTCCGGTCGGGATCGCTGGTCGTCTATTACACCGGTGAGGACGACACCAACCGCGTCGTGCGCTACGGCTGCGACATGCGTGGCGATGCCGTGCGACTCACCGGGCGGAAGCAGATCCTTGGCGGCATACCGGCCGGTGCTGTGCACAACGGCGGGCGTGTGGAGTTCGGCCCGGACGGCAAGCTCTATGTCTCGACGGGTGACAGCACGCAGCGCGAACTCGCCCAGGACAGAACGAGTTTGGCGGGCAAGATCCTCCGCGTCGATCCGGACGGACGGGTGCCGGCGGACAATCCCTTCCCGAAGAGTCCGGTTTGGTCGATGGGGCACCGCAACGTGCAGGGGATGGCCTGGGCGTCCGACGGCACGATGTTCGCGGTGGAGTTCGGTGAGAACACCTGGGACGAACTCAACGTCATCGTTCGCGGCGGCAACTACGGGTGGCCGGTGCACGAAGGGCGGTCGGACGACACTCAATCGGCCAACTATCGCAATCCGGTGCAGCAATGGCCGACGTCCGACGCCAGCCCGAGCGGTATGGCGATCCTGCGCGACACCATCTACATCGCGGCACTCGGCGGCGAGCGACTGATTGTGGTGCCGGTGAAGAAGCCGTCGACGTCGAAGGAGTTCTTCGTCGACACCTACGGCCGGCTGCGGGATGTCGTCGTCGCGCCGGACAAGTCGTTGTGGGTGCTGACGAACAACACCGACACCCGCGGCTCGCCGCGCCCCGGTGACGACCGCATCCTGCGCGTCGACCCGAAAAAGCTGACCTGAGGGAGACCGAGACGGGACATGCCGTCAAACCCACTACTGTCGCGAGTTATTCGCCGAAATCGTCGGGAAGTGGCGAATAACTCGCGACAGTAGCGAGCGGCTCGGCGGTCCGAGCGGCTCTGCGGTGTCCCCCGGCACTCGACCAGCTTGTGCTACGTGGTGGCGGTCACCCGGCGCAGGCCCTGGCGCATCTCAGGGGCACGCAGGCGGGCCGCGTCGCTCTCGGTGTCGGTGTCCAGCTCCTGCGAGGCCCGCTCGGCTGAGACGCGCTCGGTGTAGGTCTCGATCTCCCTTTGCTTGGTCGCGTCGTCCCAGCCGAGCACCGGCGCCATGATGTCCGCGGCCTCCTGCGCCGCGTCGACACCGCGGTGCTTGGTCTCGATCGACATCCGGGTGCGGCGCGCGAGCACGTCCGCGAGGTGCAGCGCTCCCTCGTGCGTCACCGCGTATTTCAACTCCACCCGCAGGTAGGTCTCCGCGGACTCGACCGGCTCCAGCAGCGTCGAGTCCTCCGCCGCGAGGGCGAGCAGCTCGTCCAGCTTCGATCCGTATCGGTTGAGCAGGTGCTCGATCCGCCACGGCGGCAAGCCGGTCTGCTCGGACAGCTCATGAGTGAGGTTGCGCATGGCGGCATACCCGTCGGCACCGACCAGCGGCACCCGGTCGGTGACCGACTCCTTGATCTCGCCGATGTCCTTGCCGGCAATGTCGATCGCGTCCTTGGCCATCACCCGGTAGGTCGTGTACTTGCCGCCCGCGATCGAGACCAGGCCGGGTTGCGGCCGCGCGACGGCGTGCTCACGTGACAACTGGCTGGTGTCCTCGCTCTCACCGGCGAGCAGCGGCCGGAGGCCGGCATACACACCGAGGATGTCGTCCTTGGTGATCGGTGTCGCGAGCACCGTATTGGCATGCTCCAGAAGGTATTCGATGTCCGACGCAGTCGCGGCGGGGTGTGCCAGGTCGAGGGTCCAGTCGGTGTCGGTCGTGCCGATCAGCCACTGCTGTCCCCACGGTATGACGAACAGCACCGACTTCTCGGTGCGCAGGATCAGCCCGACCTCACCGGCGAT
Organism: Flexivirga sp. B27; assembly: GCF_052905685.1. Classification (NCBI taxonomy): domain Bacteria; kingdom Bacillati; phylum Actinomycetota; class Actinomycetes; order Micrococcales; family Dermacoccaceae; genus Flexivirga; species Flexivirga sp. B27. Next base: position 233,288 of record NZ_JBPYUM010000003.1, read on the forward strand.
CCGGTCCCGCGGCACCAGGATGTGCACGCCCTTCGACGCGCGCACCCGGAAGCGCCCCCGGCCGCCGCTCATCCGCTGGACGTCGTCGGTCCAGACGCCGGTGGCGTTGACGACGACCTTGGCGCGGACGGTGATCCGCTCGTCGGTCTCGACGTCGCGGACCACGGCCCCGACGACCCGGTCCGCCTCCTTGACGATCTCGACGACCTCGGTCGACGTGCGAAGGACCGCGCCGTAGTGAGCGGCGGTGCGCGCGACCGTCATCGTGTGCCGGGCGTCGTCGGCCTGCGCGTCGTAGTAACGCACCGCGCCGACCAGTGCGTCTGATTTCAGGCTCGGGAAGAGCTTGAGCGCACCACCACGGGTGAGGTGCTTCTGGCGCGGCACCGAGCGAGCGCCGCCCATCTGGTCGTACATCGCCAAACCCGTTGCGACATAAGGGCGTTCCCATCCGCGGTGTGACAATGGATAGAGGAACGACACCGGGTGCACCAGGTGTGGGGCGATCGTCGTCAGCATGAGCTCGCGCTCCCGCAGCGCTTCTGCGACGAGGCCGAAGTTCATCTGCTCGAGATAGCGCAGCCCGCCGTGGAAGAGTTTGCTGCTGCGTGACGACGTGCCGCTGGCGAAGTCACGCGACTCGACCAGCGCGGTGCGCAGCCCGCGGGTTGCCGCATCCAGGGCAGCACCGGCGCCCGTGACCCCACCGCCGATGACGAGCACGTCGAACTCGCGCTCTTGCAAGTCTTTCCAGGCTTGTTCGCGTTCCTCCGGTCCGAGCCGGGCGCTGTTGGGCTGCATCACCATGAAAATTCCTCCTGGCTTCCGGGCGTCTGACCGCCGGTGTTGTCCACCTTAGGTATGTGCTGGTCTGGCTTGTCGGGGGTGTGGTGGTTGAGCCTGTCGAGGCCGGGTGGCCTCGACAGGCTCAACCTCCTGCTACTCGACGTCGACCCAGTCGAGCGTGCGCTGCACGGCCTTCTGCCAGCCGGCATACCCGGTGGAGCGCTGCTCGGCGTCCCACTCCGGCGACCAGCGCTGGTCCTCGTTCCAGTTCTGTCGCAACTCGTCGGTGTTGTTCCAGAAGCCGGTCGCCAGACCCGCCGCGTATGCCGCACCCAGCGCCGTGGTCTCCGCGACGACCGGTCGGGAGACCGGCACGCCGAGGATGTCGGCCTGCAACTGCATGCACAGGCTGTTGGCGGTGACGCCGCCGTCGACCTTGAGCACGTCGAGCTTGACGCCGGAGTCCTTCTCCATCGCGTCGGCGACGTCCTTGCTCTGGTAGCAAATGGATTCGAGCGTCGCCCGGGCGAGATGCGCGTTGGTGTTGAAGCGCGACATACCGACGATCGCGCCGCGTGCGTCCGAGCGCCAGTAGGGGGCGAAGAGCCCGGAGAACGCCGGAACGAAATACATCCCGCCGGTGTCCTTCACCTGCCGGGCGAGCTGCTCGGTCTCGGCGGCGCCGGAGATGATGCCGAGCTGGTCACGCAGCCACTGGACCGCGCTGCCGGTCACCGCGATGGAGCCCTCCAGCGCATAGACCGGCTTGTTGTCGCCGAACTTGTACGCCGGTGTGGTGAGCAGTCCGCTCTTGCTGCGGACGATCTCCTCACCGGTGTTCATCAGCAGGAAGTTGCCGGTGCCGTAGGTGTTCTTCGCCTCGCCGGGGGAGAAGCACACCTGGCCGACGGTGGCTGCCTGCTGGTCGCCGAGGTCGCCGCAGAGCGGGACCTCGCCGCCGATCGGGCCGCTGCGCAGCGTCATACCGTAGTAATTCGGGTCGGAGCTGGGCCGGATCTCCGGCAGCATCGAGCGTGGTATGTCGAAGAACGACAGCAACTCGTCGTCCCAGTCCAGCGTCTCCAGGTCCATCAACATGGTGCGGCTGGCGTTGGTCACGTCGGTGACGTGCACACCGCCGTCGGTGCCACCGGTGAGGTTCCACAGCACCCAGCAGTCGGTGTTGCCGAAGATGGCGTCACCGGCCTCGGCCGCCTGCCGGAGCCCGTCGACGTTCTCCAACATCCACTTGATCTTGCCGCCGGAGAAATAGGTCGCCGGCGGGATGCCGGCCTTCTGCCGAATGACGTCACCCTTGCCCTCGCGTTCGAGTGCAGAGGCGATCTTGTCGGTGCGGGTGTCCTGCCACACAATCGCGTTGTAGTAGGGGCGGCCGGTCTTCTTGTTCCAGACGACCGTCGTCTCTCGCTGGTTGGTGATGCCGATCGAATCCAGGTCGGATGCCTGCAGATTGGCGTTGGCCAGAGCCGCGCCCATGACGGTGCGGGTCCGGTCGATGATCTCCAGCGGGCTGTGCTCCACCCAGCCGGCCTCCGGCATGATCTGCTCGTGCTCGAGCTGCCGCTTGGCGATCTCGTTGCCGCCATGATCGAAGATCATGAAGCGGGTGCTCGTCGTGCCCTGGTCCAGGGCCCCTACGAAGTCGGGCATGGTGCCTCCTGAGAATTGTTGCTGATGTTCATTGTCGGGTGGGACGACTACTCGGCGTCGTCGATCGGTGGCACCTGCTCCGGCGCTTCCTCTGGTGCACCGAGCGCTTCGCGTGCTGCCAGCGCCTTCCCGATGAACAGGTCGTAGACCACGATGCCGATCACTCCACCGATCAGTGGGCCAACTATGGGCACCCACATGTAGCCGGTGAAGCCGCCCGGCCCGTGCAATGTGCCGGGTAGTGCCAACTCACCGAATCCGGCGAAGTAGGCCAGGACACGCGGGCCGAGGTCACGCGCGGGGTTGATCGCATAACCGGCGTTCGCTCCGAAGCTCATGCCGATCGCGGCGACGGAGAAGCCGATGATCAGCGGCCCGAGGTTTGCCTTGACGATGGTGTTCTTCGCGTCGACCACGGCGGCGATGCACAGCAGGAGCAGTGCTGTGCCGATGATCTGGTCGAGCAGCGGACCCCACATCGACCCGTTGAAGGCAGGTGACGGGAAGGTCGCGAAGATCGAGAACGTCGCGTTCGTGTGGCCGCTGACCAACTCGGCTCCGCCCTTGGCCGCCGCCTTGTCGTAGGCGTTGATGGAGTCGTGATAGTTCCACCAGACCAGCGCGGCTCCGACGAAGGCGCCGACGAGTTGAGCGCCCCAGTAGGGCGCGACCTTGCGCCAGGGGAACTTGCGACGTACGGCGAACGCGAGGGTGACGGCTGGGTTGAGGTGCGCGCCGGTGACGCCACCTGCGATGTAGACGCCGAAGCAGACCGCGAAGGCCCAGCCCCACGTGATCAGCAACCAGTCGCCGGAGGCGAGGAAGATGGTCGTGGCGTTCTCGGCTCGACCGGAGCCGGGGAGGGCGGCGACCGCCATGGCGACGACGCCGTCACCGAAGAGGATCAGGACGCAGGTGCCGAGGAACTCGGCTGCGCACTCACCCCACAGGCCGCCCATCTGTTTGAGTCCCCACCCGCGCTTCAGCGGTTCGGTCACGGCGCTCATCGCGTCACCTCGGCGGGTGGGTGGAAACCTGGTCGTCTCATGATGGGCCTGCCTTTCGATGATGTGAGGAGAGTCACAAATCGCTTGCGCAGCATCAACGTAGGTCGGGCCGGAGAGGCAGGGTTGCTCGTCGTTCGACATTGTCGAACCAGCTGTCCGGTCCTACGCTCGTGGGTATGCCGGGCAGCGTGCAATCGGTCGAGCGGGCGGCGGCGATCCTGCGCTTGCTTCGGGTCGGTCACGGGCGTGCCCTGGGGGACCTGTCCGACGCGCTGGGGCTTCACAAGAGCACCGTTCACGGCCTCCTGCGGACTCTCGTCGAGGTCGGATTCGTCGAGCAGGACACCGTCACGGGCGTATATCTGCTGACGCCCGAGACGTTCGAAGAACGCCCAAAACCCATGGATATCAACGAAATGCGCTCGCGAGCGACAAACTGGGTGGACGGCTTGGCAGCGCGCACCCGGCTGGCGACGCGGCTGGTGGTCCTACCCGACGCACCGGCGGCACGGATCGTCACCGGGCTGATCGCACACCACGTCTTCAGCGCGTCGAACGCGCCACAACGGGTCGAGATCGGCGACGTCGTCGACCTCGAGTCCGCGGCGGAGGGCAAGGTGCTGCTGGCACTCAGTCCGATCGGTGGACAGGTCCTCGACGGGCTGCAAAAACGCGGCGGGGCGGCGGGCGACGATAAATTCCGGGACGAGATCACCCGCGCCCGCCGCCACGGTTTCGCGATCTGCACCCGCTCCGACAGCTCCGGCGTGGCGGTGCCGGTGCGCAGCCACGGCGGAGTCGTTGTCGCGGCCCTCGGGGTGCGCGGCACGATCGAGCAGGTGCTCACCCCCGCACGCCGGGCGCGGCAGGACATTCTCCGCACGCTGGACGAGGCCGCTCGCGGCACCAGCCACGCACTGATGGCCAGGCGCTGGTAGTCACCCCACGAAGTTCTGCGCCAGTTTCGAGGAGGTACACAGATGAGCGCGAAGTATGTCGTGAGCATCGACCAGGGCACGACCTCGACGCGGGCCATGGTCTTCGACCAGCACGGGCGCCTCGCCGGCATGGGGCAGCGCGAGCACCGGCAGATCTTCCCGCAGCCCGGCTGGGTCGAGCACGACGCGGCGGAGATCTGGCACAACACCCGCCGCGTCATACCGGAGGCGCTCGCGGACCTGGGCATATCGGTCGCGGACGTGGCCGCTGTGGGTGTGGCCAACCAGCGCGAGACCTTCGTGCTGTGGGAGAGGGTCACCGGCCGCCCGGTGTGTCCGGCGATCGTCTGGCAGGACACCCGCACCCGTGCGTCCGCCGAGCAACTGCTGGCCGATCCCGGAGCGGGCTTCTTCCGCGAACGCGCCGGCATCCCGCCCGCCTCCTACTTCACCGCGGTGCGCCTGGCGTGGTTGATGAAGGACCGGCCGGACCTGCGGGAGCGTGCCCGACGTGGCGACCTGTTGGTGGGCACCATGGAGACCTGGCTGATCTGGAACCTGACCGGAGGGGTGGACGGCGGCATACACGTCACGGATGTGACCAACGCCAGCCGTACGTTGTTGATGAATCTCGAGAGACTCCAGTGGGATTCGGAGTTGCTCGACTTCTTCGACATTCCCGAGTCGATCCTGCCGCGCATCGTGCCGTCGTCGAGCGTCATAGGTATGGCGACCGGTGCGCTCGCCGGCGTCCCGGTCGCTGCAGCGGTCGGTGACCAGCAGGGCGCGCTCTTCGGTCAGACATGCTTCGAGGCCGGCGAGGCCAAGTGCACCTATGGCACCGGTGCCTTCCTGCTGATGAACACGGGCGACGAGATCGTCAGCTCGACACACGGGATGTTGCCGACCGTCGCGTATCAGCTCGGCGACGGCTCGAAGGCCTACGCGCTGGAAGGCTCGATCGCCGTGGCCGGCGGCCTCGTGCAGTGGGTCCGTGACGGGCTCGGGCTGATTGACACCGCGCCGGCGATCGAGACGCTTGCCCGGACCGTCGACGACAGCGGGGGCTGCGTCGTCGTGCCGGCGTTCACCGGGCTCTTCTCGCCCTACTGGTCCTCGAACGCGCGCGGTGTGATCGCGGGGCTCACCAGCTTCGTCACGGCCGGACACCTGGCACGGGCGGTGCTCGAGTCGTGTGCCTGGCAGACCAGTGATGTGGTGGAGGCAATGACCGCCGACAGCGGAGTTCCGTTGAAATCATTGCGTGTTGACGGCGGTATGACGGCCAACCACCTGATGATGCAGATGGTCGCAGACGTGCTCGACGTGTCGGTCGTGCGTCCGACGATGAGTGAGACCGTCAGCCTGGGTGCGGCATACCTCGCCGGCCTGGCGGTCGACTACTGGTCCGACATCCGCGTGCTCCGCCGCAACTGGCACCGTGCCGGTCAATGGGATCCGCAGATGTCACCTGAGATGCGCGAAATGCAGCGTGGCGCTTGGCGATCCGGCATCAAGCGTGCATTGCAGGACAACGCCTGACCGCTCGAGCGACAGGTCGGCCACCTCGCCGCCGAGTGACGGCGAGATCGCCGACTGACGGCGCCATACAACCGTCACTCGGCGAGGAAGCCGTCACTGGCGAAAATGGGTGTTACCAGGTGACGGTGAAGCTGCCCTTGTCGGTGATCGCACTGACCGTGTAGCCGGTGTGGGGGAAGCTCCAGCCGCCCCCGCTGCGGACCCAGCCCTGACCTGGCAGCGTCTGCTGCCAATAGGCCTCGATGTCGGTCGGCAGGTCGGTGATCCGGACGGTCAGGCTGTTGCCGCTCTCGGCCGTGCGCTCCCACTTGGTGCCGGACGGCATCGAGAGCTCCCGCAGCGAGCCGCCGGACGGGTCGCGCAGCGGGACGGCCCCGACATACTCCTGGTCGCCGAGCGGGCTGGCCTGCGGCAGACCGGCAGGCAACATCGGAGGCTGCCGCGCGGTGAGCGTCATCGACTCACTCGACGCGCGGCTCGGCGGACTGCTCGAAGCGGTCGGGCCGGTCGCGCCGGACATCGCACTGCTGCTCGGCGCGGTCGAGCCGGTGGCGCTGGACGGCGCCGTGGACGGCCCGGTGGCCGCACTCGACTGCGGCAGGGATGGCTGCGCGCCGCTCTGCTGGTTGGGGCGCATTGTCTTGCCGGTCGCGGTCTGCGGCGCAGACGTCGGTGACGTGGACGACGACGTGGCCGGGCTGTTGCCGGATGCGGTTGCCGGCGACGACGTCGTGCTGGCCGGCGGCAGCCCGTCGATGATCTCCGGGTGCCCACTGTCCTGTAGGCCGACGAAGGTGATGCCGACGATCGCAGCAGCGGCCGCGGCGGCACCGACGCCCGCGAACCAGCGGGTCGCCCGGTGACCGCGACGCTGCTCACTCAGTGCCGCAACCACCTCCTCCTCGCGCTCGCGGTCCAGGTCCGCGTCGGAGATCTGCAGGGCCTTCGCGCTGAACGCCTCCCGCAGGCGACGCTCGAGATCGGTCGTGTCGGTCTTGTCGTCATCGTGATCAGACGGATGCATCGTTGTCGCCTCCCTGCATGATCGTGCCCAGAGTCGCCATCGCACGACTCGCCTGTGACTTCACGGTCCCCTTGCTGATGCCGAGCGCCTCGGCGATCTCCGCCTCGGACATGTCCGACCAGTAGCGCAGCACGAGCACCTCACGCTGCCGTGGCGGCAGCTGGTCGACCGCCCGCAGCACCTCCTGATGCTCCTCGGAGAGCAGCACATCGGTGTCCGCCGGTGGTGCGATCTCCGGCTCGGCGACCTTCAGGTGCGCGCGCACGGTGCGCCGCCTGCGCAGCATCGAGCGGGACTGGTTGACCACGGCCCGACGCAAGTAACCGACAGCAGCGCGTGAGTCGCGCAGCGCCGCACGGTTGCGGTGCATCCCGAGGAAGGCGTCCTGCACCACGTCCTCGGCGCTGGCCATGTCGTCCACGAGCAGCCGCGCGAGCCGCACCATCTGCAGATGGTGCGTTCGATAGAGCTCGGCCAGGTCGACCGTGTCGTCGTCCGTCATCGCTTCATGGGCAGCGGTCGACCCGGAGTCATGGATCGGACCTCCCAAGCGATACGGCCTCTCGGCATACACGGCAGGTGCAGTGAGTGTCACGGCACGTCAACCCCTCGCCCAGACCCTAACCAGTCATCGCTCGATGAGGGAACGCCTCGTCGCGGTGAGCCGAGGCCCGGCTGCCGCTCGTCGACATACGCGTTGCGCCTCATGGTGGGAAGACGCATCACGGGCGCGAAGGTTGCCTCGCGGGCCGCGGCAGACGGCATTCGCCCGCGTGGGATCGGTCACATGCTCACGGCAGCAGGAGTATGGCGCCGGCGCGGTGCCGGGTGGAGCGCACCAACTCGGCGTTGCGCTCGTCGGTGCCCAGTGCCCGCTCCGCGGCCTCGGCCCGGCTGCGGCCGTATCGACGGTGCCGCTGGATCAGCCGGTCCTGGCGTAGCGGGTCGGGGGTGTCGACATACCAGACGGAGTCCAGCAGTCCGGGCAGTTCGCGCCACGGGGACTCGTCCAGCAACAGGTAGTTGCCCTCGGTGAGCACGACCTGCGTGTCCGGCGCGACGGCGATGGAGCCCGCGATCGGCTCCTCCAGCGACCGGTCGAACGCCGGCGCCCACACGGTCCGGTCGTGATCGCGCCGAATGCGCTGCAGCAGCGTGAGATAACCGTCGGCGTCGAAGGTGTGCGGCGCGCCCTTGACCGGCCCGAGACCGCGTTCGTCGAGCACGGCCTGGGCGAGGTGGAACCCGTCCATCGGCACCACAACGGTCCGCAGGCCGCGCTCGCGGCATCCGCGCTCCAACAGGTCGGCCGCGGTGGACTTGCCGGTGGCCGGCGGGCCGGTCAGGCCGACGACGACTCGGTCATGCGTGGCGGACAGGTCCACGAGGGTGCGCAGTGCTGCGTCGAGGTCGAGAGAGGGCTGGGTCACTCGCGAGACTCTGCGGCATACGGGCGCACTGCACAAGTTGACTGCACAAGCCGCAGCGAGTGTCCGGAGGCACCCTCGGACGCTGCTAATCTCGTGGGTGGCGTCCGTCGAGGGCGTCCAGGTGCGAGCAGGGGAAGCCGGTGCAAATCCGGCGCTGTCCCGCAGCCGTGAGTGACCAACGGGTCACGAGTCGGAATACCTGCGCCACCCGTCAACCGGATCGACTGTCGTGGACTGCAGTCGCGGGCGAGATCGTGTCGCACGCGTGGAAGTCCTGACACGAAAGGACCCACACCCGTCATGCCCAGCCGCTCGGTGCGCACCGCCGCCGCTCTCGCGCTCGCCACATCGGCGACCACCTTCGCGTATGTCGGATCGGCCGCGCCCGCACACGCGGAGGCCTACAACGGCTACTGCAAGACCAGCTCCGGGGTCACCGTCGTGGTCGACTTCCGCGGGCTCGGCGGTGGCGTGGCGATCCGGTGCTCGCCGGTCGGGAGCGGAGCGAGCGGCCTGGATGCGCTGCAGGCGGCCGGGATCCCGGTGGAAGGCACCAGGGACGTCGGCCTGTCGGTGGCGTGCCGGATCTACGGCAAGCCGACTGCGACGCAGGAGCTGCCGGGCGGTTACCACGAGTCGTGCGCGCGGATGCCTCCGACCAAGGCCTTCTGGAGCTATTGGCAGGCCCCCAACGGCGGGTCGTGGAGCTTCAGCCAGAAGGGCCTGTCGACCAGCCAGGTCATCCCGGGCGGGTTCGAGGGCTGGTCGTTCAGCGAGGGCTCCACGGTCGCGCCGGGCAAGGCACCGACGCGACCGTCCGAGCCGACGTCGCCGCCCGCGACCACCACCACGCAGCCGCCGCGTCATACGACCACGACCGCGCCGAAGCACGACCCGGCACCGGGCACCAGCACCAGCACCGCCGGAGACGCGGGCGGTGGCTCCGAGGCGAAGTCGACCGCGTCCGGCAAGGCTGCCGAGAGCAAGGCGGCCAAGTCCGCGGCAGCGAAGGGCAAGGCCGGCAAGAGCAAGGCCGCCGCCTCGAAGGCCGCGGCCAAGTCGAAGGCTGCGAAGAGCAAGAAGGCGAAGGCCTCGCACTCCTCGAGCAGCTCATCGAGCAAGTCGGCCAGCTCGTCCGCCGGCGCCGCCACGGGCGCCTCATCGGGCGCAGGCACCAACGCAGCCGGCGGCCCGGTCGCCAACAGCGACGACCTGATCAAGGACTCCAAGAAGGACTCCTCGGGCATCAACGCGACGACCGTGGTCGGCGGCGGAGTCCTCGGCGCGCTGGCCATCGGCGGTGGCGTGGTCGCGATCATCCGCAAGCGCAACCTGGGGTGAGCCGGCTACCCACTTCTGTGCACCCCGTCGCCTGGTGGCTCTGGGCGATCGGGCTGGCTGTTGCGGCGTCCTTCACCACCAACCCGCTGCTGCTGTTGCTGCTGGTCGGTGTCGCATGTTTCGTCGTGGTGCTCCGGCGCGGCAACGCACCGTGGGCGCGGTCGCTGCGCGTCTATCTGCTGCTCGGGGCGTTCGTGGTGCTGATCCGCGTGGCGTTCCGGTGTTTCCTCGGCGCGGCCGGTGGCGGACCGGTGGTGCTCGACCTGCCGGAGATCCCGTTGCCGGACTGGGCGGCCGGGATCACCTTGCTGGGGCCGGTGCACCTGTCCGACATCCTCGACGGCCTGTATGACGGACTGCGTCTCGCGACCATGATCATCTGCATCGGTGCGGCCAACTCGCTGGCCAACCCGAAGCGGCTGCTGAAGGTCGTGCCGATCGCGCTCTACGACATCGGCACGGTGGTCGTCGTCGCGGTGTCGGTCTTCCCGCAGATCGCCGACAGCCTGCGCCGGGTGCGGCGGGCACAACGGCTGCGGTCGGACAGCGACGGCGGCAAGTGGCATCTGGTCCGTCGGATCATGATCCCGGTGCTCGCCGACGCACTGGACCGGTCGCTGCACCTCGCGGCGGCGATGGACTCGCGCGGATACGGGCGTCGCGGGGCGACGCCGGAGCGCAGCCGGCGGGTGCTCGGTGTGCTGACCGTCGTCGGGCTGATCGCCCTGTGCATCGGGATCTTCGGTGTGCTGGACGAGCACTCGCCGGCGATCTTCCGCTGGCCGGCCTTCGTGGTCGGTGTCGCGCTGGCCGCTGCAGGACTGGCGTTCTCCTCCCGGGAGCGCACCGTCACGCGGTATCGACCTGATCCTTTCGACCTGATAGCTGCGGCCGTCGCGGTGAGTGGTCTGCTGTCGGGTGCGTTGATGATCGCAGCGACGAAATACGCTCCGGCACACCTGAACCCGTCGACGACACCCGCGGTCTGGCCCGTGGTGGACCTGTTGCCACTGGTCGCCGCGGTGGTCGGGCTGGTCGCTGCGGTGGTGTCGCCGCCCAGCGTCATACCGGATGGGTCGGGTGGGCCGGATGGGATCGAGTCGAAGCAGACCGAGGAGGTGGCGGCATGATCGAGCTGCGCAAGGTGTCCGTGCAGTATGACGAGGCGACTGCCCCCGAGCTGGCAGACGTCGACCTGCACATCGACGAGGGGGAGCTGGCGCTGGTCGTCGGCCGCACCGGCGTCGGCAAGTCCACGCTGCTCGGGACGATCAACGGGCTCGTGCCGCACTTCACCGGCGGCAGGTTGTCCGGGCACGTCACCGTCGCGGGCCTGGACACCAGGGATCACCCGCCGCGGGAGATGGCCGACGTGGTCGGCCGGGTTGGTCAGGACCCTGTCGCCGGCTTCGTCGCAGACACCGTCGAGGACGAAATCGCCTATGGAATGGAGCAATTGGGCGTGTCTCCGGCGATCATGCGGAAGCGCGTGGAGGAGACCCTGGATCTGCTCGGCATCGCGGAGCTGCGCCGTCGCGCGCTGATGACGCTGTCGGGCGGGCAGCAGCAGCGCGTCGCGATCGCCGCCGCACTGGTCACTGCGCCCAAAGTGTTGGTGCTCGACGAGCCGACCTCCGCGCTGGACCCCGGCTCGGCCGAGGAGGTGCTCGCGGCCATCACGCGTCTCGTGCACGACCTCGGCACGACAGTCGTCATGGCTGAGCACCGGCTGGAAAGAGCTGTGCAGTATGCCGATTCGGTGGTCGCTCTGACCGCCGGCGGGCTCGTGCGCAACGGTGATCCCGCGACGATGATGATCGACGCGCCGGTGGCCCCGCCGGTGGTGGAGCTGGGCCGGCTGTGCTCCTGGTCGCCGCTGCCGTTGTCGGTCCGAGACGCGCGCCGTGCGGCGCGTCCGTTGCGCGGCCGGCTGCCCGATCCCACGCCGCGCACCCGACCGGCGGGCGAGGTCGCGCTGCAGGCGAAGGGCGTCACCGTCCGGTATGCCGAGCGGATCGCCGTCCGGGAGGTCGACCTGGAGCTGCACGCCGGCACCGTCACCGCCCTGATGGGACGCAACGGATCCGGCAAGTCGTCGCTGATGTGGGCGCTGCAGGGCAGTGGCCGGCGCAGTGCCGGCTCGGTGCTGATCGACGGGGTCGAAACGGCGTCGAAGAGCGGCAAGCGGCGCGCCGACGACGGTCCGGCGCCGGTCGCGCTCGTCCCGCAGACTCCTGGCGACCTGCTCTATCTGGAGACCGTGGGTGAGGAGTGCGCGACCGCCGGCCCGGGTGCCCGGCAGCTCCTCGACGAGCTCGCGCCGGGCATCGCCGACGACCACAATCCGCGCGATCTGTCCGAGGGGCAACGACTTTCGCTGGTGCTCGCTATACAGCTGGCGGGGCGGCCGCGAGTGCTGTTGCTGGACGAGCCGACCCGCGGGCTGGACTACACGGCCAAGATGCTGCTGGCCGACCAATTGGACTCGCTGGCCCGCGACGGGCGAGCGGTGCTGGTGACCACACACGACGTGGAGTTCGTCGCGCGCCTGGCCGACCGGGTGGTCGTGCTGGCCGAGGGGGAGATCATCGCGGACGGACCGACCGCTGACGTCGTCGCCGCGTCGCCGATCTTCGCGCCCCAGGTCGCGAAAGTCCTGGCGCCGCAGGAGTTCCTGACGGTGGACGACGTGGCTGCTGTGCTGCCAGAGGGCACGTCGTGAAACAGGTCACCGATCCGGCAACGCCCCGAGGCGACGGTGACGGTCAGGGAGACTTCGTCGCGGCGCTGAGTCGGCGCGCGGTCCCGATCCGGTCCCGGTCCGCCCTGGTGCTGGTCCTGATCAGCATCGCCGGCCTGGCGATGTTCTGCTGGCCGCTGTTGACCCAGCACAGCGGGACCGACGCTGCTCACGTGACCGACGCCCCGATCATCTTTGCGATCACGCTGCCGCTGCTGGTCTTCGTCGTGCTCGCCGAATTCGCAGACGGGGGAATGGATTCCAAGGCCCTGGCGCTGTTGGGCGTGCTGTCGGCGGTCGATGCCGCGCTGCGACCGACCGGTGGCGGCACCGGTGGCGTCGAGACAGTCTTCTTCCTGCTCATCCTGGCCGGACGCGTCTTCGGACCGGGCTTCGGTTTCGTGCTCGGGTGCACCTCGCTCTTCGCGTCCGCACTGATCACTGCCGGCGTCGGGCCCTGGCTGCCCTTCCAGATGCTCTGCTCGGCGTGGATCGGGATGGGCGCCGGGCTGCTGCCGCGGCGCGTGCGCGGCACCCGTGAGGTGGTGATGCTGATCGGCTACGGCATCGTCGCGGCATACCTCTTCGGGTTGCTGATGAACCTCTACAGCTGGCCGTTCCTCGCCGGGACGGACATCTCCGGACACGCGAATCTCGCGTATGTTCCGGGCGATTCGCTGCTGGAGAACTTGCACCGCTTCGGCATCTACACCCTCGTCACGTCGACGGGCGGCTGGGACACCGGCCGCGCGATCACCAACGCCCTGGCCATCGCCCTGCTGGGCCGACCGGTGCTCGTCGTGCTGCGCCGCGCCGCACGGCGCGCGTCATACGACCCGCACTGAGAGTGGCCCCCCGCGGAGAACTTCGCGGGGTGCGGATTCGGGGTCCCCGCGAAGTATCGGGGGAGCGAAGCGGAGGAGAACTTCGTGGGGTGAACTTACATCTCCTCGTGGGTGTTGGGGTCGCCGCCGAAGAGTCGTCCGTCCGGGCGGCCGAGGCCGGTGATGGCGTTCATCTCCGCCTCGGACAGCTCGAAACCGAAGATGTCGATGTTGGACCGCTGCCGCCCCGGCGTGGCCGATTTCGGCAACGGCAGGCTGCCGAGCTGGTGATGCCACCGCAGGATGACCTGGGCCGGTGTCACGTCGTGGGCGCGCGCCGCGTCGGCGACCGGCGGCTCGTCGAAGGGCGCCTGCCGCTTGCCCATGGGGCTCCACGCCTCGGTCTGAATGCCCAGCTCCGCGTTGACCTTGCGCATCTCGTCCTGCGGGAAGTAGGGGTGCAGCTCGATCTGATTGACCGCCGGAGTCACGCCGGTCGCGTCGATGATGCGATCCAGTTGTGCAGCAGTGAAGTTGGAGACACCGATGGTTGTCACCAGGCCCTCCTGCTGCGCGGTGACCAGCGCCTTCCACGCTTCGACGTACTTGTCGACGCTGGGGTTCGGCCAGTGGATGAGATGGACGTCGATGCGGTCGAGCTGCAGTGTCTCCAGCGAGGTCCGGATCGACTCCAGCGCTTCGTCATACCCGTGGTGGCGCCCGGGGATCTTGGTCTGGATCTGCACCTCGTCGCGCGGGATGCCCGACCGGCGCAACGCATCACCGACCTCGGCTTCGTTCTCGTAATTGACTGCGCTGTCGAGCAATCGGTATCCCGCGGTGAGCGCGCTCTCGATCGCCGCGGTGCCGTCGTCGTCCCTGAGCGGGTAAGTGCCGAAACCGATTGCGGGCAGGGTCGTGCCGTCATTCAGGGTGTATGTCGGAAGGCTGCTCATCGAGCCAACGTTACGCGGGGCCGCCCGTCGCGCCATCGCCAGCGGTGTTGTCGCCTGTGTTGTCGCTGAAGTCGCCGGTGCCGCTCGCCAGGTCGAGGAAGGCGGCACGCGCCACGTCGGAGGGGAAAGCACCCGACGTGCCCTCCGGCGTGGTGTTGGTGAGCGCCACCACGACCGTGCGGGTGGCCGGGTCGATGGCCCAGGAGTGCCCGTAGGCACCGCCCCAGTGCACTGCGTCCAGCGGCAGGCCGTAGAGCGGGCTGGTGTCCGGAGAGGTCACCGCCCAGCCACGCGCGAAGGAGTCGCGCACCGCCGGAGTCAGCTGCCGCCCGATCCGCGCGGCATACATCTCGGTGACCGTGGAGGAGTGCAGGATCGGGGCGCCACCGAGTGCGACGGTGTTGAGGAAGCGCAGGACGTCGGGTGCGCTGGCGGCCGCGCCCGCTCCGCCGGACGGCCACTGCGAGCGGTCGAAGATCCGCTCGGGGGAGTAGCGAACAACGTTGACGTCGTTGGAAATCGGCTCATCGGTGATGGGGCTGAGTCCGTCGCTGTATGCCGTGGCCACCTGTGCCCGCTCACCGACCGCGAAGTCGAAACTGTGCAGTTGCAGTGGACCGCTGACGATCTCGTGCACGGCTCGCGGCAACGTGCTGCCGGTCGCGGCCTCGATGACGCCGCCGAGCACGTCATACGCCACGGAATAACGGAATTCGGTGCCGGGGACGCTGCGCAACTGGGCTTGACCGATGCGGGCGAGGTTGTCCTGCAGCGTCAACGAGGTCCGGTCCAGGCCATCGGAGACGCGCAGCGTGTCGTAGTCGCTGCCGGGCGGCTCGTGCATCCGATAGCTGAGTCCCGCGGTGTGGGTGAGCAGGTGGTCGACGGTGATGTCGGGGGTCGAACCGTCGGCGAGTGCGGGCCGGAAGTCGGGCAGCCATCGCGTGATCGGACTGGTGAGGTCGAGCGTTCCCTGCTCCACCAGGTGCATCGTCACGACGGCGATGACCGGTTTGGTGACCGATGCGAGGCGGAAGACGGTGGTCGGCGTCATCGGGGTCTGCGACTCGAGGTCGGCCATCCCGGCCGCCTGCTCATGAACGAGCCGGCCGTCCCTGGCGATGAGCACCACCGCACCGGCGATGCGCCGGTCGGCGACGGCGCGATCGATCGCTCGGGCAACTCCGGGAAGCGACATACGGTCAGCGTATGCCGCCGACCCTCCGCCAGTGACGGCTTCCTCGCCGAGCGACGGCGCCATTCGACCGTCACTCGACCGATCAGCCGTCACTCGGCGGGCGGCAGGCGTGCCGTGGTCCGGAAACACCGTCCGGATCTTCTGTGCTCTGCACGACTTCCGGTCTACCCTGCCAGGAGCCCACCAGAGATGCTGGACCGTCACGACACGCGTGCAGATGCGCCAAAGGAACGTTCGATGCTTGGACTGCCGGACTCGATCACGACCTGCCTCTTCGATCTCGACGGTGTGCTGACCGACACCGCCAGGGTGCACCGCACGGCGTGGAAGCAGATGTTCGATGCTTACCTGGAGTCCAAGGACGGCAAGGGTTTTCAACCCTTCACCGATGACGACTACAACAAGTATGTCGACGGCAAGCCACGCCAGGACGGGGTGCGTGACTTCCTCGCGTCGCGCGACATACACCTGCCGGACGGGTCACCGGACGACGGTGGCGACGCCGAAACGGTCTGGGGGCTGGGCAATCGCAAGAACGACAAGCTGCAGGACGAGATCGAGCGCAATGGCGTCGAGGTCTACGAAGGAAGCCGGCGTTATCTGCAGCTCGCCCAGGAGCAGGGCCTGCGTCGGATCGTGGTGTCCTCCAGTGCCAACACCGAGAAGGTCCTCGAGGTCACCGGGCTCGGTCAGTATGTCGAGGGACGTGTCGACGGCGTGACCCTTGCCGAGCAGCACATAAAGGGCAAACCGGCGCCGGACTCCTTCCTGGCCGGCGCGAAACTCGTTGGTGCCGCACCGGATCAAGCCGTTGTCTTCGAGGACGCCGTCTCCGGAGTCGCCGCCGGACGCGCCGGCGGCTTCGGCTACGTGGTGGGTGTCGACCGGGTCGGTCACGCCGACGCGCTGCAGCAGAACGGCGCCGACATCGTCGTGCGTGATCTGTCCGAACTCATCGACCAGAAAGGCTGACGCGATGACCGACAACGCCAAGAGCGAGTTCACCGTCGAGCCGTGGCGAGTCCGCGAGATCGGCGTCCACCCGGGCAATCTCGCCCAGTCCGAGTCAGTCTTCGCGCTGGCGAACGGGCACATCGGGGTCCGCGGCAACTACGACGAGTCGACACCCAACGCACTGCTCGGCACCTACCTCAACTCGTTCTACGAGGAGCGCCCGCTGCCGTATGCCGAAGCCGGTTACGGCTACCCCGAAGAGGGGCAGACGATCGTCAACGTCACTGACGGCAAGATCATTCGACTGCTCGTGGATGACCAGCCGCTCGACCTGCGCTACGGCGTGGTCCGCCATCAGGAGCGCTCCCTCGACCTGCGGGACGGCCTGTTGCACCGCGACCTGCTCTGGGAGACGCCGGCAGGAGCGCAGGTGCGCATCCGCTCGACTCGCTTGGTGTCCTTCACCCAACGCGCGATCCTCGCGCTGCGCTACACGGTCGAAGCCGTGAACCGGCCGGTGCGCATCGTCATGCAGTCGGAAATGGTCGCCAACGAGAACCTCGAGACGACGTCCAAGGATCCGCGGGTCGCGGCAGCGCTGAAGGACCCGCTGGACCCGGAGGAGCACTCGCACACCGACAACCGCTCCCTGCTGATCCACCGCACCCGGCGGAGCAAGCTGCGGATGGCGGTCGCCTGCGACCACGAGATCCACGCCGAGACCGACTTCCACAGCAACACCTACATCCAGCCCGACTGGACACGCACGACGGTCGGCACCGAGTTGCAGCCGGGCGAGACCGTCGGTCTGACGAAATTCGTTGCCTACGGCTGGAGTTCGCAGCGCACCTTGCCCGCGCTGCGGGACCAGGTGGACGCCGCCCTCTCGGCCGTGCTGCACACCGGATGGGACAGTCTGGTCGCCGAGCAGCGCAACTACCTCGACGAGTTCTGGGACGGAGCCGATGTCGAGGTCGACGGTGATCCGGTGATCCAGCAGGCCGTGCGTTTCGGGCTCTGGCACGTGCTGCAGTCCGGCGCCCGGTCGGAGGGCCGCGCCATACCCGCCAAGGGCCTGACCGGTCCGGGGTATGACGGGCACTGTTTCTGGGACAGCGAGATGTATGTGCTGCCGGTGCTGACTGCCACCGCGCCGCAGGCCGCGCGGGACGCACTGATGTGGCGCCTGTCGATCGCGAACCTTGCCGAAGAGCGCGCGCAGACTTTGAAGCTGAAGGGAATCACCTTCCCCTGGCGCACGATTCGCGGTCAGGAGTGTTCGGCCTACTGGCCGGCAGGCACCGCAGCCTTCCACATCAACTCGGCCGTCGCAGTGGCCGCGGCGCGCTATGTCTACTGGACGTTGGACGAGGAGTTCGACCGCGACGTCGCCCTGCCGCTGCTGGTGCGGACCGCTCGCTTGTGGGCCGACATCGGCTATCACGGCAGCGACGGCCGGTTCCACATCGACGGTGTCACGGGACCGGACGAATACAGCGCAATCGTGGACGACAACCTCTACACCAACCTGATGGCGGCGCGGAACATGCGCTACGCGGCCGAGGCCGTCGAGCGCTGGCCCAAGGCGGCGAAGGAGCTCAAGGTCACCGAGGCCGAGCGCGCGGACTGGTGGACAGCCGTCGAGACGATCGCGGTGCCCTATGACAGCGAACGCGACGTGCACATGCAGGACTCCGCCTTCACCGGGCACCGGGTCTGGAACTTCCAGGAGACGCACGACAACAAGAGCTACCCGCTGCTGTTGCACTACCCATATGTCGACATCTACCCGCGGCAGGTGATCAAGCAGGCCGACCTGGTGCTCGCAATGCATTGGTGCGGCGACGAATTCACCGCTGAGCAGAAGGCGCGTGCGTTCGCTTACTACGAGCCGTTGACCACCCGGGACTCGTCGTTGTCGGCGTGCACCCAGGCGGTCATCGCCGCGGAGGTCGGACACGTCGACCTGGCACACGACTACGCGACCGAAGCCGCGCTGATGGATCTGCACGACCTCGAGCACAACACCAAGGACGGTGTGCACGTCGCGTCACTGGCCGGTGCCTGGCTCGCGCTGGTGTGCGGTTTCGGCGGAATGCGCGATCATCACGGTCAGCTCAGCTTCGCCCCCGCGCTGCCGGAGGGCATCGAACGGCTGGCGTTCACGATCCGCTGGCAGAGTTGCAAGATCCGGGTCGAGATCACCCACGAGCGCACGGTCTACGAGTTGGTCGACGGTCCGGACGGGCACGCCAGCATCAAGCACTACGGCCGAAAGTTCACCTTGCGATCGGGCAAGCCGACCTCGCGGGCGACGAAGGCGGCGAAGCCACTCACGCCTCGACCGGAGCAACCGGCCGGTCGAGCGCCGATGAAGGCCGGTTCAGGCGGCTGAACGCGTCGCGTGGCTCAGTGGCAGACTTGCTGAGTAGGTCCGAAGTAGGTCCGAAGTCTGCTGTGGTCATGGTGCTCGAGGCTTCGGTCACGACAGCGACGGGAGCCGAGAACAATGACTGCACAGGATGATTCGATGTCCGATTCGGTGTCCGATCCGATGCCCGCAACCCGCATCGAGCACGACTCGATGGGTGAGGTCGAGGTGCCGGCCGACGCCAAGTGGCGCGCTCAGACGCAGCGAGCCGTGGAGAATTTCCCCATCTCCGGCAAGCACATCCAGCGGGAGCTGATCGGTGCGCTGGCGTCGATCAAGGGCTGCTCGGCGGTCGTGCGCGGTGAGAACGGCGCGCTCTCCGCCGAGAAGGCGCGCGCGATCCAGGAAGCTGCCGCCGACGTGGCACGGGGCGCCTGGGACGACGAGTTCCCCATCGACGTCTTCCAGACAGGCTCGGGCACGTCGTCCAACATGAACGCCAACGAGGTGATCGCCACGCTGGCGCAGGACTCGCTCGGTGCACCGGTCCACCCCAACGACGACGTCAACGATCCCTTCTCCTCCAACGACCAGTTCCCTGCCGCCATACACATCGCTGCTGCACGTTCGGTCGTGCAGCAGCTCCTGCCGTCGCTTGCGCATCTCGCAGAAGCCTTGGAGCGCAAGGCGACCGAGTTCTCGGACGTGGTCAAATCCGGGCGCACACACCTGATGGACGCGACGCCGGTGACGCTCGGTCAGGAGTTCGGCGGGTATGCCGCCCAGGTCCGCCAGGGCATCGTCCGGCTGGAGAGCGTGCTGCCCAGGGTGGGTGCGCTGCCGCTCGGCGGGACAGCCGTCGGCACCGGCATCAATGCACCGGAAGGTCTTGCCGCAGAAGTGATCTCGCGTCTCGCGAAGGATCTGGGTCTCCCGCTCACCGAGGCCGCGGATCACTTCGAGGCACAGGGTGCGCGCGACTCGCTGGTCGAGCTGTCCGGTGTGCTGCGGACGATCGTGGTCGGGCTGATGAAGATCGCCAACGACATCCGGTGGATGGGCTCCGGTCCGCGCACGGGCCTGACCGAGATCTTCCTGCCCGACCTACAACCCGGCAGCTCGATCATGCCCGGAAAGGTCAATCCCGTGCTGGCAGAGGCCGTTTGCCAGGTCGCGGCACAGGTCGTCGGCAACGACGCCGCGGTGGCGTGGGGCGGTGCGGCCGGCAACTTCGAGCTCAACGTGATGCTCCCGGTCATTGCCGACAACCTGCTGGAGTCGATCGAGCTCATCGCCAATGTCAGCGTGCTCTTCGCGGATCGGTGCATCGACGGCATCACCGCCAACGTCGAACGCTGCCGGGTCTTCGCCGAGTCGTCACCGTCGATCGTCACGCCCCTGAACCATTACGTCGGGTATGACGAGGCGTCCGCCATCGCCAAGCAGTCCCTCAAGGAGGGCAAGACCATCCGGGAAGTGGTCGTAGCTCGCGGGCACGTGGCGAACGGCTCGATCAGTGAGGCCGACCTCGACCGCGTGCTGGACGTGCTCGCGATGGCCCACCCGCACGACTGATCCATCCTCACCGAGCGGACACCATCGGGACCGAGCGGACACGAAATTTGGCCCTGAGCGGCCAAATTTTCGTGTCCGCTGAGTGCATTTGGTGTCCGCTCGGTCGGTGGGGTGGCATTAGGCTCGGGGCGTGCCCAACTGGAGGAATCGCGCATTCCGAGCGACTGACGTGCTGGCGACCCGCCGGCACGCGTCGACGCGCGACGACGCACCCGAGCGGATCCTGCAGCCGCGACGCGAGCAGGACGCTGTGCCGGTCGAGGAGTCGGTGGTCGAGAAGGCCCTCTACTGCAACGGTCAACGGGTGGAGGCGCCACACTCGTTGCGCGAGGCGATGCACCGGCTGCGCGGGCCGGACAAGCCGATGGCCTGGATCGGTCTGTTCCACCCGACCGAGGACCAGATCAATGACATGGCAGAGGTTTTCGACCTCCACCCGCTGGCCGTCGAGGACGCGATCGTCGCCCATCAGCGCCCCAAGCTCGAGCGGTATGACGACACGCTCTTCGCGGTGTTGCGCCCGGCGATCTACTTGGATGCCTCCGAGACGGTGCAGATCGGAGAGTTGCACCTGTTCATCGGCCCGGACTTCGTGCTGACCGTCCGGCATTCCGACCGGCCGAAGCTGGCTCCGGTGCGGGAGCGGCTCGAAGGCGACCCCGAGCTCCTGGCCCGTGGCCCGGAGGCCGTGCTCTACGCGATGATCGACTTCGTCGTCGACCGCTACGCCCCGGTCGTCGCCGGGCTGGAGAACGACATCGACGAGATCGAGAACCAGGTCTTCGAGTCGGACCCGGCCGTGTCGCGCCGCATCTACGAGCTGTCCCGGGAGGTCGCCGAGCTGCAGCGCGCCACCAAGCCGTTGCTGCAGATCATGCGTGACCTCGAAGCCGGTTTCGACAAGTACGGCACCGACGAGGAACTGCAGCGCAACCTGCGCGACGTGCAGGACCACGCCACCAGCGTGGTCGAGCGCGTCGACGGTTTCCGCAGCACGCTCGCCGACATACTCAGCCTGAACGCCACGCTCGTCGCCCAGACCCAGAACGAAGAGATGCGCCGGCTCGCCGAAGCCGGTATGGAGCAGAGCGACGAGGTCAAGAAGATCTCCGCGTGGGCGGCGATCCTCTTCGCACCGTCACTGATCAGCGGCATCTACGGCATGAACTTCGACCACATGCCGGAGTTGCACTGGGCGTTCGGATACCCCTTCGGGATCGCGCTGATGCTCACGGTCTGCTGCGTGCTGTTCATCATCTTTCGCAAGCGCAACTGGTTGTGACCCCACGCCGGTCGAGTAGGCAACCCAAGCTGGTCGAGTAGGCGAGCCGCTAGGCGAGCCGTATCGAGACCCTCGGAGGTTCGAGACCCGTCGGAGGTCTCGATACGGGCTCGTTCCTCGCCCTACTCGACCACCTTTAGGGGTTCGCGGCCAGGAAGACGAACGCCGCCAGCAGCACCAGATGTATGCCGCCCTGCAGGCGCGTCGCGCGTCCGGGCATGACGGTGAGCACGCCGATGATCGCGGTCACGGCGAGAAGCACGATCTGCACCGTCTCCAGGCCGAGGTGCAGATCGGTCGGCAACCAGATCGAGGCGACGGCAAGCACCGGGATCGTCAGTCCGATGGAGGCCATCGCCGAGCCGTAGCCGAGGTTCATGCTGATCTGGATGCGGTCGCGGCGCGCGGCATTCACGGCCGCGAGGGTCTCGGGGGCGAGGACGAGCAGGGCGATGATCACGCCGACGAACGACTGTGGCAGGCCGATCGACGCGATGCCGTCCTCCAGCGGTTTGGACTCCACTTTCGCCAGGCCGACCACCGCGATGAGCGAGACGAGCAGTAACACCAGACTCTGCAGTGCGGCCCGCGTGCTCGGTGGCGGAGCGTGGTCACCCTCCGACTCCTGGGTCGAGGGGTCATCGAGGTCGGCGAGGGCATTGACGCTCTCGCCCGCGCCGTGGGCGGCCAACGCCTCCGACATACGTCCCGGCGTGACACCGCCGGCGCCGTTGCGTGCCAGCGGGCGGTAGTCCTCTCGGCGCACGGGCAGGAAGAAGTCGCGGTGGCGGACGGTCTGCGTCACCACGAAGAGTCCGTAGACGGCGAGTGACGCGACAGCGGCGAAGGTGAGCTGTGACCCGGAGAACTCCGGGCCGGGGACGCTGGTGGTGAAGTTCGGCAGCACGAGTGTCAGGGTCGCCAAGGTCAGCACGCAGGCGAGGGCGGCGCCGGTGCCCTCGGCGTTGAAGGTCACGGTGTGATGGCGAATACCACCAACCAGCAACGAGATTCCGATGATGCCGTTGCAGGTGATCATCGCCGCGGAGAAGACGGTGTCGCGTGCGAGCGTGTTGGTGTCCGGGCCACCACCGACCATCAGCGTCACGATCAGCGCGACCTCGATGACGGTCACCGCCACCGCCAGCACGAGCGACCCGAAGGGTTCGCCGACCCGATGTGCGACCACTTCGGCGTGATGCACGGCCGCGAGCACGGACGCCCCGAGCAGCGCCGCGACGATGACGATCCAGGCGACGCCGATGTGATGTCCCCAGGTCAAGGGCAGCGGCACGAGCGCCAGGATCGGAACCCAGACGGTCCAGCGGGTCAGGGCGGTGCGCAGTCGAGTCGGGTTCACTCGCGCCATTATCCAGGGCGGCGGAGGTCATGTTTTTGCCGACAGGCCCACCGATGCACTGACAGGCCCGGCAATTCCGCGTCATACGGGGCGGAATCGCTGGGCCTGTCGGAATTTGCCGGGCCTGTCGGTGAGGTAGTGGTTACGGGAGGTAGTAGGTCGGGTTCGGCAGCTTGACCGGGACGAGCGCGTTCCCGCCGATCAGGTCGCTGAACTGGTCACCGAAGTTCGCGATGATCGTGTAGTCACCGCCGGAGGGGGACTGCACGTGCGCCCGGGTCTGCGACTTGTATTCGATCGTCGTGCACTTGTCGGTCGCGCACTTGATGTATGACGGCTGCTGGCTGTCACCCTCGCCGGTCCACTTGGTGTAGTAGTTGCGGGTGGCGAAGCCGGAGTAACCGACCTTCTGCAGGTTGCCGATGGTCGCGGCTTTCTGGTCGTCGTTGCGACCGGTCAGGCCGATCAATGTGCAGCCGGACTTCTTCGCGGCATTCACCAGGCTCACCATGCCCGGGGTCGCCGGGAATTTCTGACCCTGCACCCACACGTCCTGCAGCGGCGGGTCGAAGTTGAAGTTCATCGCCCCGTCCTCCATGTCGTAGGTCATCAGCGTCGTGTCGTCGGCGTCCAGCACGATGGCCGGCTTGGCGCCGAAGACGCTGCCGAGAGCGCAAGCGGCCGTCAGCGCCGGGGTGATTCGCTTGGACATCTGGGTCATCTCGGTGATGTATGGCGATGAGGTCTTGTTCGCGATGCCGTCCGAGTCGGCGTTGTAGTAGGTGCGGATCGTCGACTTCACCGAGTCGATGTTCGGGATGCCTTCTCCACCAACGGTTTTCCCGCTCGACCCGTCAGCCTTCATGGTGAAGTGCGTGCGCGGTGCGAGTCGTGGCTCGTGCTTGCCGGGCAGGTCGGGGGAGGGCAGGTAGTAGGTCGGGTTGGGCAGTTTCAGCGTGTGGTCGGCATACCCGCCCTGCAGGTCGGAGAACTGATCGCCGACGTTGAGTGCGATGTCATAGCCCATCGACTCGATGTGCTTGCGCGTGCCCGCCTTGTATTCCACGGTCGTGCACTTGGCGGTCGCGCACTTGATGTATGACGGCTGCTGGCTGTCGCCCTTGCCGGTCCACTTCGTGTAGAACCGGTCGGTGGTGAAGCCGGTGTAGCCGACCTTCTTCAGGTTCGCCACGGTGGCGGCCTTCTGGTCGTCGTTGCGGCCGGTCAGCCCGAAGATGGTGAAGCCCATCTTCTCGGCGGCCTTGACGAAGCCGACCATCGCCGGCGTGGCCGGGAACTTCTGGCCCTGCACCCACACGTCCTGCAGCGCAGGATCGAAGTTGAAGTGCATGGCAGCGTCTTCCATGTCATAGGTCATCAGCGTCGTGTCGTCGGCGTCGAAGACGATGGCCGGCTTCTTGCCGTGCGCCTTGCTGCTCTGGTAGAGGCCCTTGAGCTTCTTCTCCTGCTTGGCGACGATCGCATTCATCTCGCTGATGTATGGCGACGAGGTCTTGTTCGCGATGCCGTCGGAGCCCGCGTTGTAGTAGGTGCGGATAGTGGACTTCACCGAGTCGATGTTCGGGATGCCTTCTCCGCCAACGGTTTTGCCGCTCGATCCGTCGGCTTCCATGGTGAAGTGCGTGCGTGGGGTGAGCTGGTGATCCGCCCAGGACGAGAGCGACTTCACGAAGCTGTGTGCTGACTTCGCGGGCGGTCCGTGGTGGGCGGAGTCGGCGCTCGCGCTGGGCGCGATGGTGAGCGCTGGTGCTGCCGCCGCGATGGTGATCGCGGCGATCGTTGCTGCACGACGGTGCATGGTTCATCTCCAAGTCGTGGCGGAACAGGGCCAACTGACACTACTGCGGTGAGCGGCCCGGTGCGGTCATGTCGGCGGAAGACGTTGTGATCGACCGCGGCGCCACCTTGGAAATGGATCTTCTTCCCTGTCGAGACTTTGAAACAAATTTACGTCGGCTTGGTCCGACGCGGCCCGGGCATCCGGCACTGTTGCTTGCAGGATCGGAGCTATCGGCTGTATGCCGCCCGCAGTGGGCGCCCGATGCCGGCCTTGGAAGGAGCCAGCATGACCACCCCTACGTCGCACCCGACCCGTTCACGAGTTCGGAAGGGAACGGCAGCGATCGCTGTCGCGCTGGTCGCGCCGGCGCTCGCCATGGTGGCGGCTGCCCCCGCCTCGGCGCAGGAGATTCCGACGCCGACGGACGGCCACAACATCAAAGTGTCCAGCTTCACGAAGGTGGAGGATCTGCAGCGGACATATGAAGTCACGATGACGGATCCGGCCATCAACTCGGTCTACAGCGTCTACGGCGCGAAATTGCGCGTGCGCATTACCCTGCCCGAGGGATATGCCGACTCGGGCCGTTCCTACCCGTCGCTCTACCTGCTGCACGGCCACCCCGGACACGTGGAGCAGTGGACCGACACCAAGGCATACGGCGGACAGGCCGAGCAGATCACGGCCGGCAAGGACGTCATCGTGGTCACTCCCGAGGGCGGCAAGGCCGGCTGGTACACCAACTGGACCAACAGCCGCTTCCCGCAGAACTGGGAGAAGTTCCACATCAACGACCTGATCCCCTGGGTGGACCAGAACTTCCGGACCGAAGCCAGCAAGCAGCATCGCGCGATCGGTGGACTGTCGATGGGCGGCTACGGCGCTGTGCACTACGCGTTCAAGCATCCGGACCTGTTCAACCACGTCTCCAGCTACTCCGGTGGTCTCGACATGGAGGACCAGGCCGTCCGCGTTGCGGTGATCGGCAGCGTGAATTACCAGGGCATGGGTCCGTTCGACAGCCCGTTCGGTAGTCCGATCTTCCCCTTCGACGGTGCGTGGAAGAACGAGAACCCGGTGCGGCACGCGGACCAACTGCGCGGTGTCGGGATCTCGTTGTATGCCGGCGACGGCCCGAACATCATCGAGCAGGGCGCCAAGAACTCCACCAACACCCTTGCGAATGCGCTTACCGCACAAGGGATTCCGCATGTCTGGGGCATGTACGGCCACGATGTGGACTACGGAGGCTTCCACTGCGACGGCAACCACAACCAGTCGTGCTTCAACATGGCGCTGGCCAAGGACATGCCCAGGATCCTGGCTGACATCGGCTGAGCGCTCGCGCTGGTTGAGCTCGGTCATCTCTTGTTGTGGCTGGCCGTCCAAGCTCTGGCCCGGGCATTGCTGACTGAGAGCTCCGCGATCCGCGTCGGACCCGCTGGGCGCTTCTGGACCGCTGCGTCAGCCAACGAAATTGAAGTGATAGTCCTCGCCCTCCTGCAGGGTGGGCGCGAACGGGTTGTCGAAGCCGAAGCTCGCCTGATGAGTGAGTAGCCAGTCGTTGGCGGGAGCGCCCCAGGAGTAGATGCCGGGGCCGTCGCCCTCCTCGAAGTCGATGGCCAGGCCGAGTCCGTGGTTGGACGTGCCCGGCTCCGCCGCACGTGGTCGGCCGAACTTGTCGAACCAGTACTCCTGCTCGGCATACGAGCGATAGGTGAGGTCGATCGTCGCGAAGTGACCGAAGCGCCGGCGGAAGGCCCGTTGCAGTCGGTGCAGCGCAGCAAGCGCGGCGCCGTTCAGATAGCGCGGCGTGGTGGGGGAGTAGCCGGGCTCGAAGTGCGCGTTTGCGTTGTAGTGCAACGGGATCGGGGACAGCAGGTGCTCGGGGATGCGGCCGTTGAGAGTGCTCGGATCGGTCGCGTGCACGGTGATCGTGCCTGCGTTGACGAAGCCGCGATCGGTGGCGACCCACGGGCCGTCGTCGACGAGTCGCCCGGTGACCAGCTCGTGGTGGGCGTAGCGGCCGACGACCCGGTGGTCGAAGCCGGGACCGGACCGGATGTTGGCGAACATGTTGTCGGTGGTGACCCGCCCGACGAACTGTGGACAGGGCACCGCCGGAGTCGTCGCGGGCCGCTCGGGCGTCAGGTAGTCGGTGCTGACCCAGGCGCCGACGAGCGACCCGTCGGTGATCTGCAGCCAGTCCCGACGGTGCAGCCCGGTGAGTTGGGCGCCCGGCGCCAAGCCGCCGACGCAGGGGTATGACGTGCTCGGCCCCATGCGGACACGGAGCTGATCGATGTCGGGCGCGACGTAGCGCGTGCAGGTGGCGTCGCTGGTCTCGGCGGTTGCCGACCCGGCGGGCACAGCAGACATGGTCGCTCCCTCCCTAGCGGTCACGAATCCATTGGACCAGAGTCTGCAGGACGGAGCGTGCGACTCACCCGATTGTCTTGCGAACTCGGGGGCAGGGCACCGTCAGGATCGCTGCCGGGGTGATGTAACACGGACTTCGCTGCTCTACTGTCAGCACTGATCGACGAGCGGAACCACGAAGTTCACGGGGCGGGGCGGTCAGCAAACTCGCAACAGCCAATGCCGGAGGACGCCCAATGGAGTTTCGCCAGTTGGAATACTTTCGCGCAGTAGCGGATCGGGGATCGCTGTCTGGAGCGGCGAAGTTGTTGGGACTGTCTCAGCCGGCTCTGACTGCCGCGATCAGGAAGCTCGAGCGAGACGTCGGCGTGCAGTTGCTTGAGCGGTCGGCCCGCGGCGTCGAGCCGACCGACGTCGGGCGGTATCTGTTGGCAAATGCCCGACGGCTCCTCGGTGAGCGGGATCGTTTGGACCAGACCATCTCGCTGATGGCGAACGGCCTGGTGGGCAACCTGAGTGTCGGCCTCGAACCCATGGTCATTCATGAAGTGATGGCCGATGTCCTGACCGAGTTCATTCGGCAGGCCCCCGGCGTCAACGTGACATTGACCGACACGACGCCGGATCGCATTCTGCACGGGATCCGGGACGGATCACTTGACGTCGGCTGTGTCCCCTTCGCCGCGGACCGCTTCGGCGACGCGGTTGCGCAGGTGTGTGACTGGTCGCCTATCGCTCGCATCGCTGTGCGGCTGGCCGTGCCTCGCGAGCGAGCGGGCGAGGTGCATCCTGACGGTCATGGCTGGGGCCGATGGATCCTGCCGCGTCAGATGGACGAGTTCTCCGGGATGCCCGACGACGCCCGTGCGGCCCTCGGCTCGGACCCGGACTTCTCGATGATCGAGGTGTCGACGCCGCAGACCGCGATTGCGTTCGTCGCCGCAGGTCTGGGTGTTTCGCCGGTCACCCAACAACTGGTGGGCGACGACCCCCGGGTCGCTGTCCTTGACGGACCGTCATGGATGCGGCCTATGCAAGCCACGGTGATATGGCGGCGGGATCAAGAGATGACCCCGCACATCCGTCGTTGGCTTGACGCGTCCCGACTCATCGCGACCCGCCGACTCGGGCCTGCGAATGTGATCTGAGCCATAAATTCTGTGTATGCCATGATCGAGCGGCTTTATCGCGATCAACGGGTTGAGTCAAATCAAGATCTCACTATTCGGAACGCATAAATAGCCGTTCCAGGAACGCTCGGATGCGTCCAAGGCGCACCGGAATCTCACGCATTTGCGCAGGTCAGCGCGCTGCGACCGCCTGGTCGTCGAACTGGTTCCTGGCTGCTGCCCGACGAACTCGAGTCGAGCAGTTCCGCCGAATCACTTGTCGCCGAACGTGTGATGCGCCACAACATGTCGCAGCGCCAGCGGTCGAGATTGACCACCGCGGCGCTCCCCAGATGTCGACCAGAGGCACTGCACACCACCCACCGGCAAGCCCATCGAGAGAAGTCATGACCCAGACAGCAACCGTGAACAACACCGACCCGACCAACAACGAATTCCTGCCGCTCACCGGCGAGGAGTATCTGGAGAGTCTCAACGACGGGCGCGAAGTGTGGATCTACGGCGAGCGCGTCGAGAACATCGCCGAACACCCTGCCTTCCGCAACTCCGCCCGGATGATCGCCCGGATGTATGACGCCCTGCATGACCCGGAGCGTCAAGAGATCCTGACCGTGCCCACCGAGTGGGGTGGGCGCACGCATCGCTTCTACCGGGCTCCGAGCACGGTCGAAGAACAGGTCGCGTCCCGCGACGCCATCGCAGAGTGGCAGAAGATCGCGTGGGGATGGATGGGCCGCTCGCCGGACTACAAGGGCTGTTTCCTGGGCACTCTCGGAGCGAATGCCGAGTTCTACCGTGGCTACGAAGACAATGCGCGTGCCTGGTACCGCAAGGCTCA
This sequence comes from Flexivirga sp. B27, assembly GCF_052905685.1. Classification (NCBI taxonomy): domain Bacteria; kingdom Bacillati; phylum Actinomycetota; class Actinomycetes; order Micrococcales; family Dermacoccaceae; genus Flexivirga; species Flexivirga sp. B27. Next base: position 262,435 of record NZ_JBPYUM010000003.1, read on the forward strand.
GGAGCGCACGTGGTACATCAACCACGCGATCATGAATCCGCCCGTGGACCGGGCGAGCGGGCCTGGTGCCGGCAAGGACGTCTTCGTGCACGTGACCAAGGAGACCGACGCCGGTTTCTACGTCTCGGGCGCGAAGGTCGTCGCCACGGGATCTGCCCTGACGCACTACACGTTCGTCGGGCACGTCGGACCGGCCGGCGTTCAAGACGCGGCATACTCGCCGGTCTTCATCACTCCGACGAATGCTCCTGGCGTCAAACTGATTTCGCGGGTGTCGAACGAATACCGCGCTGCGACGACCGGCTCGCCGTTCGACTACCCACTGTCCAGTCGGCTTGACGAGAACGATGCCATCCTGGTGCTCGACAACGTGTTCATCCCGTGGGAGAACACCTTCATCTACAACGACCTCGAGCAGGCCAACAAGTACAACATCCACTCCGGTTACCTCGAGCGCGCTTCGTTGCACGGCTGCACACGTTTCGCAGTGAAGCTGGACTTCATCGTCGGACTACTGGCCAAGGCGCTGGACATCACCGGCGCTGGCCAATTCCACGGCGTGATGTCACAGCTGGGCGAGGTCATCGCATGGCGCAACACGTTCTGGGCCTTGTCCGACGCCATGGCCAAAAGCGAGGTGCCGTGGGTGGGCGGAATGATCCAGCCGGACGCGCAGTTCGCCGGCGCATACCGAGTCATGAACCAGCTCGCGATGCCGAAGATCAAGAACATCATCGAGCAGATCGTCGCCAGTGGACTGATCTACCTGAACTCCAGTGCGGACGACTTCAAGGTACCTGAGCTGAAGGGCTACCTCGACACCTACTTGCGCGGCTCGGACGGGATCCAGGCCGAGGAGCGGGTCAAGGTGATGAAGCTGCTGTGGGACTCGATCGGCACGGAGTTCGGCGCGCGTCACGAGCTGTACGAGATCAACTACATCGGCAGCAACGACGTAACCCGGCAGACCAACCTCTTCAGCGCACGCGGCAACGGCAAGCTCGAGGACTGGAAGGCGTTCGCCCAGAGCGCGATGGACGAGTACGACCTGGATGGCTGGACGGTGCCGGACCTCATTGGCCCGAACGACGTCAGCGTCTTCCGGAAGGGCTGACATGGCTATCGCAATCGACGCCGCGCAGGTGTCCTACGCAGTGCCCGATCTGGATGTTATGGAGCGGTTCCTGACGTCATTCGGTATGACGAAGGCGCCCGGCAGCGATGAGCAGACCCTCTACATGAGAGGCACCGGCACACAACACCACATCCATGTCACGCACAAATCCGCGACCCAGCAGTTCATCGGAACCTCGATAGAGGTTGCGACTCGGGACGACCTTGTGGAACTCGCCGACATGCCCGGTTCGTCGGCGATCACCGACTCCACGGAGCCCGGCGGTGGTGAGCAGGTCGTGATGCACACTCCTGATGGTTACGAGATCCGAGCGATCCATGGCCGAGCAGAAGCAACGCCGATCGAGACGCGGGAACCGTTCGAATTCAACAACATTCGCGACAAACGACGAGTGTCCGAGTGGGTCCGCGTGGAGCGGGCGCCGCAATCCATCGCCCGGTTGGGACACTTCGTGCTGCACGTGTCTGATCACGACCAGACGATGGGCTGGCTCAACGACCGGTTCAATTTCCTGCCCTCGGACTACTTCTTGCCGCCCGGCGAGGAAGGGCCGGTCGTCGGGACCTTCGTTCGCCTCGACCTGGGCAAGCAACTGGTCGACCACCACTTCACGCTGATCCTGCAGTCGGAGCGCGTCGGTGTGCACCACAGCGCGTTCGAAGTCACCGACATGGACGCGGTGATGGCATCGCACGACTTCCTCATCGAGCAGGGGTACACACAAGACGTCGGGGTCGGACGTCACCTGCTGGGCAGCCAGATCTTCGACTACTGGAAGGACCCGTTCGGCTTCCGGGTCGAGCACTACACCGACGGTGACGTGGTGGACGCGTCCCACCAGCCAGGTGCGTTCAATGGCACGGCGAGTGAGACGACCCAATGGGGCAACCGCCCGCCGCTGGAGTTCTTCGAATGAGCGTCGCTACTGCTCCGATCATCGATGACGACCTGCGGCACAAACTCACCCAGGCCGGGACCGCCGCCATCGCGAACCTGCTCTACAAGCGTGGGCTCCGCAACACCATGCCGCATGGTCTCCGCCCGCTTCGCGAGGGTCAGCCGGCACTGGTGGGCGAGGCCTTTACGCTCCGGTTCATCCCGGCGCGCGAGGACCTGGATGACATGAGTCGGTACTCCCGCGAGGACAACATTCACCGGCGGGCAATCGAGGAGTGTCCCGCAGGGAGCGTCCTGGTCATCGATGCTCAAGGCTGCACACGCGCTTCCAGCATGGGTGACCTGATGGCGACTCGGCTGCGAGCGCGTGGTGTCCGCGGGGTTGTCACCGACGGCGGATATCGCGACGGTTCCGGCATCGTGGAAACGAATTTGCCCTGTTTCCAGGCGCATCCGGCCCCACCGGCGACGCCGATCGCCCTTCACCCGGTCGCGTTGCAGGAGCCCATCGGCTGCGGAGGAGTCGCCGTATACCCAGGTGACGTGGTCCTCGGGGACAGCGATGGCGTCGTGGTGATCCCGAGTCACCTCGTCGCACAGGTGGCCGAGGAAGGCGCTGCGTCGGCGCAGTACGAGCACTTCGCAGGGCTGCAACTGAAGGCTGGACGCTCGCTCTTCGAGGTGTTCCCTGCGACTGACCAGAGCAAACGCGAATACGACGAGTGGGTCGCTGCGGGGCGGCCCGGGCAGGAGTGACCGACATGGCAGACAACGACCGGACCTTCGACAAGCTGTCTCTGGAGCGACTGGTGCATGACACCGACTTCGTCGAGGAGGAGTGGATCGACTACCCGGACTACGGATTCCGGCAGTACTTCCTGCACAAGAACACCGAGACCGGCGCGAGTATCGCACTGTTGGAATACGAAAAGGGCGGACGCATCCCGACGAAGCACACGCACGCGTCGAACCAGTTCATGTACTGCCTCGAAGGGGACTACGAATACACCGACTCGGGTCTCCGCTTGCACCCCGGATCGTTTTACGCGAACCCCAAGGATCACCCGCACGGGCCGACCATCGCCCACGAGCGCAGTGTGCTGATCGAAATTTACGACGGACCGCACTACTACGAGAAGCCGGAATATCACACCGACGAAACCATCGGCGATTTCCTCGCAACCGACTGACACACAACGCTTTTCACCTAAGGAACCCATCATGACAGCAACTACGACCGATAGGTCGGCCGTTTTCGATACTGCCGGTGTGCTCGCAAAGTTCGGGCTCGACTCGGTGCACGCGGGTGCCTACGCGCCCAGCAACGGCTGGTCCGACCCCACCGCGGCCGCGGGGGAACTACTGGAGGCCGTGTGCCCGGCCGATGGAACGGTGGTGGCGCGTATCGCGCCGGCGACCGGGCAGGACTACGACAGGATCATCGAGGACGCAATCACCGCGCAGCGTAAGTGGCGCGATGTCCCACCGCCTGCGCGTGGTGCCCTGGTCCGACGCATCGGGCAGTTGATCGAGCAGAACCTCGACGATCTGGCCGCACTCGTCTGTCTCGACACGGGCAAGTCGATCATGGAAGCCAAGGGTGAGCTGCGCGAGTCGATCGACATGTCGACCCTCGCTGCAGGGCAGGCCCGGATGCTCTACGGCGTCACCCAGCAGTCGCAGCGCGCCGATCACCGAATGTACGACCAGTGGTTGCCGCTCGGAGTCGTCGGGATCATCAGCGCCTACAACTTCCCCGGGAATGTCTGGGCGCAGAACGCGTTCCTCGCAGCGATCGCAGGTAACACGGTTATCTGGAAGCCCAGCCCGAAGGTTCCGCTCACTGCGATCGCGTTGCAGAAGCTGGCTGTTCAGGCCAGTGCGGAGCTTGGTCACGCAGGCGTCTTCTCGATGTTCATCCCGACCGATGACTCTGTCGCTGAGCGGATGGTGGCCGACGACCGAGTCGGACTCATCTCGTTCACCGGTTCGACCGGTGTCGGCAAGAAGGTCGCCGAGAGCGTGGGCCGCACTCTTGGTCGGCGTTACCAGCTGGAATGCTCCGGCAACAACGGGTGCATCGTGGACGAGACAGCCGACCTCGAATTGGCGGCCAAGGCACTCACGTTCGGCGTCGTGGGCACCACCGGACAGCGTTGCACCAGCACGCGGCGAGTCATCGCACACCGCAGCATCGCCAACCGACTCGTCGAACTGATGAGCCGGGCGTTCGACCAAATCGCGGTCGGTGACCCACGGGATCCCGAGACCGTCGTCGGCCCACTGATCGATCCGCCCGCGGTGACTCGTTTCCAGCAGGTTCTTGCCGACGCTGAGCGGGCCGGGGCTCGAATCGCTCACGGCGGCCGACTCATCGACCGGCCAGGTCTGTATGTCGAGCCCACCATCGTCGTCGATGTCGACCCGAAGTCGCAGATCGCGCAGGAAGAGACGTTTGCGCCCATTGTCTCCGTCCTGGTCTACGACGACTTGGACGAAGCGATCGCCATGCACAACGACGTCGCACAGGGCCTCGCATCGGGAATGCACAGCACCAACCTGATGAACATCGAGCGCTTCCTGTCCGCCCGCGGCAGCGATTGCGGCATCGTGCGGATCAACATGGGCACGACGGGCGCAGACGTCGGCGCGGCGTTCGGAGGCGAGAAGGAGACCGGGGGCGGTCGCACCGCAGGGTCCGATGCTTGGCGGGAGTTCATGCGCCGACAGAGCGTTTGTGTCAACTGGAGCGGGAAGTCGGCCTGGGACGATCGGATCCAGCTGTGACCGGGGTGCGGCAGAGGTTCCGCGCGGAGCAGGTGCGCGAGCCTGCCGACGGCATGTGGTCCAACTGCCTGCGCGTCGGCGATCTGATCTCCGTCTCGGGGATGACGGCCCGCGGAGCTGACGGGGAGACGGTCACGGGCGACGAATATGACCAGTCCATGGTCATATTCGGCAAGATCCGGGATCTCCTTTCGGCTGCGGGTGCGCAGATGGACGACGTGTTCAAGATGACGATCTTCGTCACCGATATCACCCAGAACAGCAAGGTTTGGGACGCGCGCAAGCAGTTCTTCACCGGTGATTTCCCGACCTGCACATTGGTCCAGGTCGCAGCCCTGGCCAAGCCGGAGATCTTGTTGGAGATCGAGGCCCTGGCAATCGCAGGCAGCAGCACCACTCACTGACGGTGTAGGTCCGCGCATCTCGCGCGGACCTACACCACCCTCCGAGACACTCCGAACCGAAGGAACAACCATGTCCACAGCCAAGTCACGACCGGTTCCGGTCGCTCAGCAGGTCGAGTCGGCGGCTCCCGGCGAGTCGATCGACTCATCCCTGGCTTCGGCCGCCGAGGACCATTCGCTGGTCAGCGTTCCCCCTGAAGACCGCAAGAGTGGGTGGGAACTCTCGCTCAGTCCGATGAGTGTAGGCACCGCGCTGGTGATCTTCGCGATCTCCGGATTCACTGTCGTGCTCGCGGGCTTCGGGCTTGGCCTCCTGGCGGGCCTGATCGTGGCGGTCGTCGGGGTGCTGCTGGGTCGGGCACTGGGCCAAATGGCCTATCAGACCGGTATGTCGAGCACGCTGACCGCACGCTTCTTCGGCTTTGGCCTCCGCGGCTCCGCAGCCGGCTCAGTGATATTTGCGGTGATGATTCTGGGGTTCCTCGCCGTGGAGTCAGCACTCCTCTACGAAGGCACGCTGCTGGCCTTCGGTTGGAGCGACACCTGGCTGACCAAGATCGTCATCTACGGGATCCTCGCGATTCTGTGGACCGCCCTGGCGATCTTCGGCCTGAAGCTGGCGTTGCGGGCGACCGGGGTCTTGATCGTTGTCACCATCGTGGTTGCGGTCTACATGGTCTTCCACATCTACGCCGCCGGGGACGCCAGTATGTCAACGGTTTTCAGCTACCACGGGGTCGTGCCCGGCGGTTGGTGGCCTCGACTGGAGGCAGCGCTCGGACTGATGGGCGCGACCGGCGGGACCATCGCGCTGGTGACCACCGACTTCGCCCGCTACTGCCGGACCGGACGGGACGTCACGATCCTGTCCGTCAGCGGGCCATTCATGCAGAACATCGTGATGACGGTGCTGGGTTCGCTGGTGGTCATCGGTGGCATGCCAGAGGTCGTGAAATACCTGATGGCCCACAACTCCGGGATGACCGCGGCCCAGGCCGGTGAGGTGGGTTCCGGCTACGTGATGGGGAACACCGGCGCGTTCTTCGTCATCTTCGCAGGCTGGCTCGGCTTCGTCACGATCTACGCGGCTCAGGCCAAGGCGCAGGCAATCAATGCGTATTCGGGGTCGCTGTCTCTGGTCAACCTCGTGGACGTGCTGTCGGGTCGCAAGCCGGGTCGAGCAGTGATGGTCGTAGTTGCGAATGTCATTGCCCTGGCGATGATTGCGGCCGGGATTCTCGACAGCTTCAACAAGTATCTCGCCCATCTGGGCGCCTGCACCTTCGCGATGTGCGGTGTCATGATGGCCGACTTCTACCTGATGCGCCATCGGCGCTTCGACATCTCTCGCCAGCGGATGGAGATGTGGAACTGGGCCGGACTGATCAGCCTCGTGGTTGCTGCGGCAGTCGGGGTCGTGCTGATCGCGACAGAGGTGTTCCCGCTCGGATTCTTCGTGTCCTTCATCGTGGCGATCGTGCTCTACCCGGTATTGCGCACCGTCATGCCGGAGGGAACAGGCACATCGTTCGCCGTCGAGACCGAAGCTCTCGACGAGGCTGTCTGAGCGACCGATGTCTGCCACACCAGGTCACCCGATCGCTCCGCACCCCGGACGCACCCTCAGCAGGAAAGGAACCTCCATGTCGGAGTTGATGTGGAACTTCGAGTTGTACGAGAACGCCGACGAGGCCGTCACACTGCCCGCGGCATCGGCGCCGCCGCAGTTGACGGATCCGCGGTCGCTGCGTGATGCGCTCGGCAAATTTGCCACCGGTGTCGTTGTTCTCACTTACGAGGCCGGCGGCGTCTACTACGGCGTCACGGTCAACTCGTTCACCTCGGTGTCGATGGAGCCTCCGCTGGTATTGATCAGTATGCAGCGCAGCTCACGAGCGCTCAGCTACCTGCTCGAACGACCGTTCGCGGTCAACGTCATGGGCAACGAACAACTGCTCACTGCACTGCAATTCGCGGGCAAGCCGCAGACTCATCAGATCGAGTGGGTGTGTGACGAGAACGCCCCGTGGCTGAATGGCTCGCTGGCGTACTTCCAGTGCACTCCGTGGGCGGCATACGACGGTGGCGACCACGTGCTGGTGCTGGGCAAAGTGTCCTCGTTCGGGCAGGAAACGACCACCAAACCGTTGCTGTTCTACCAGGGCGCGTGGCGCGGGCTGGCGCAACCAAGCGATGGATCGACGGAGGTGTGGGGATGAGAACCACTGAACTGAGCCCGGATGTTGCGGCGGTGGTCGATCGCCTCACCGCGGCATACGACCTCTTCCAGCTCGAGGCCGAAGTGGGTGAACGATTGCGGCGTCCCAGCCCGGCGGTGCGTGACGCGCTGTGCGAGAGCGGCGTATTCAAGCTGATCATGCCGAGGGAACTCGGCGGCCTGGAGGCAACCCCGACCGAGGTGCTCGACGTCATCGAGAGCTTGTCGTACGCCGATGCGTCACTGGGCTGGTTGGCCAGGTCCATCGTCACCGAAACGGCACTCGCGGCGACCTACCTGCCGCAGGCGGCGATTGACGAGTTCCGCGCGGACGGCTTTCCGCTGGTCAGCGGGCACGCGACGTCCTACACCGGCACGACGAAAGAGGCAGACGGGGGATACCTGGTCACCGGCACATGGCATTTCGCCCCCGGGACGTCGGTGGCTACTCATCTGAACCTGTCGGTGACCAGCGCCGACGGCGAGCCGCTGGTCTGCCTCGTGCCGCGTAGCGATGTGTGGCTGGCGGACAACTGGGACATGCTCGGCCTACGCGCGACCGCAAGTCTCGACTACTCGGTCAAGGACCTGTTCGTGCCGGAGCGAATGACGTTCCGGATCCAGCCCGGGAAGGCACTGCGCGGCGGCGAATCCAGCCACCTCAGTCCGGCGCTGCTCGCTGGGCTGCACCAGTCCGCCTGGTCACAGGGAGTCGGGCGACGCATGTTGGAGGAACTCCGCGCGCTGGCTCAGCGTCGCGATCCGGCACAGGGAGCGCCCGTGACCACTGATGATTTCTTCGCGGAGTTCGCTCGGCACTACTCGCATGTGCGCGGCACGATGGCGTTGATGCGTGAAACCTGGTCGGGCATCGCGACTGAGCTCGGCTCGGCGCGGTCGCTGACCGACGAGCAGGAGACGATGGCCCGTCTTGCCTCGAGCCTGGCGACCCGCACGGCGCTCGAGATCGCTCAACTGGTGCACCGCTTCGCCGGTGCGCAGGTCATGCGGAAGAGCGCGATACAGCGATTCTTCCGGGACAGCCATGCCGGCAACTTGCACCGCGGTGCTTCGACCGTCGTCACGACCCAGTGCGGACGGATGCTGACCGAAACTCTCCCCGAAGGGACCCACTGGGGCTTCTTCGATCTCGCCACGCCGGACCCGATGCTGGCCCAGGGCTGACAGCCCTCGACCGAGAAGAACCGCGAAAATCCCTGCCGCTGAGACGGATTCGCACCTGGCAGGCGCACGTCAAATTAAGCAACCCCTTGAAATTGGAGATCTTCATGTGCACTCTTTGTGGCCCGAACGAGGCCGGAGGTCAGCACCAGGGAAGTGGTATCGGCCGGCGCGCGATGTTGGCCGGGGCAGCAGCGACACCGGCGCTGATGGCCGCTGGGGCAAGTGCCGCGACTGCCGCGCCGCGTAAGAAGCCTGCACACCTCGAGTTGGTGCTGCTCGGGACTAAGGCAGGGCCGCCCATCGATCCTCTCCGCACCGGGATCGCATCCGCGCTCGTGGTGGATGGTGCGACCTACGTGATCGATTGTGGGCGGTCCGCGACCACGCAATACCTGCGTGCAGGGCTGACGTTCAAGTCGCTCAAGGGCATCTTCGTGACCCATCTGCATGCGGATCACATCGCCGACTACTACAACTTCTTCCTACTCGCAGGCAGCGTTCCCAATCAAGAGGGCGACAGCCTGCCCGGGCCGATCCCGGTCTACGGTCCCGGGGCTGCGGGGGGCCTGCCTCCGACTTTTGGGGGTGGCACCTCCCCGACGATCAACCCGGACAGCCCTACGCCCGGCATTGCGGAGTTGACCGACGATTGCCACAACGCCTACGCCTACAGCAGCAATGTGTTCCTGCGAGACATGGGGATCCGTGACATCCGCGAACTGGCAGATGTGCACGAGATCGCAGTCCCGAGCAGCGCCGGCGCGACGTTCGAGAACACCGCGCCGCAGATGGCGCCGTTCGTGGTCATGGAGGACGAGAATGTTCGGGTGAGCGCGATCCTCGTGCCGCACGGTCCGGTGTTTCCGGCATTCGCCTTCCGGTTCGACACCAAGTACGGATCCGTCACCTTCTCGGGTGATACGACCTATACGCCGAACATCCCGCGGCTGGCGCGGGACACCGACGTCCTCGTGCACGAGGCGATCAATGTGCGGGGCTGGAGAAACGGCACTCCGGTGTTCGTCGACCATCTGTTGCAGTCCCACGTCGAGGTGCAGAAGGTGGGACCCATCGCCCGGCAGAGCCGCGCTCGGCACCTGGTCCTCAGTCACATCTCCGACCTGCGTGGCAACCCGCTGCCCGTCGCGCAATGGCGCAAGTGGGCGCGTGGCGGGTACCACGGCCCCGTGACGATCGGGGAAGACCTGCAGCGGATCCGGATCGCCTGAGCGCCGACAGCCGCCTCGGCTCGTTACTCACCAGGGCAACGGCACGCCGTCCTGGAAGAATCCGCCAGTGCCGCTGTCGCTCGGCAGGTCCACAACCTGTTTGATGCTGGCGGCGCCGTCGGGCACGGGGCGTCCGCCGTCGCTGGCTTCGGTGGCGGTCCAACCGGGGCTGGCGGCATGCACGGTGATGCCTTCCCCGTCGAGTTCCGCGGCCAGCGACCGGGTGAGCGCGTTGAGCGCTGCCTTCGAAAGACCGTAGGCGGGTTGACCCGCGGTCATCCGCGTCAACGACGCATTCTCGCTGGAGACGTTGACAATGCGCGCGTCGTGGCCGCAACGCAGCAGCGGCAACATGCACTGGATGACGCGCCACGCCGAAAAGAGGTTGAGCTCCAACGTGGCTCGCACCACGTCGAGGTCCGCGGTGGAGGCTCGCTGCGGGCCGTCGAAGAGGCCTCCCACGTTATTGACCAGCACATCGAGGTGACCGTGGTCTGCACGGATCCGCGCTGCCGCCGCTTGGACGCTCGTGGGATCCGTCACCTCGAGCTGGATCGGGTGCACGTCGCCGCGGATGTCGGTGGCCGCTGCAACGACGGCTTCTTCATCGCGTGCGCTGAGCAGCACCGTGTCACCCGCTGTCGCCAGTTGTTCGGCGAGCGCGCGACCGATGCCCCGGGTAGCGCCGGTGATCAGGACAGTGCGTGCAGGACGGGTCATAGGAGAGCACCTTCTGTGTCGAGTGCGTCGGAGTGGCGGTTGGAGAGCGAAGATCGGACCTAGATGATATATGATCAAATCTAAATCACAGGGCGCGCGTCCGATATTTCCCGTTGGCCGACGACGCCCGCTGACCCCAGGGAGACTCATGATTATCGAGACAGTTGTTGCGCCCGAGCTTGCCGAGCCCAACGGGCACTTCGCGCACGGTGCTGCCGTGAGCGTGCCCGCCGCGAGTCGGCTGGTCTTCCTCTCCGGCATGACCGCGCGCAATGCAGAGGGTGGCGTCACCGGGATTGGCGACATCACCGCCCAGGCCCATCAGGTGTGCCGCAACCTGAAGGCGACAGTGGAGGCTGCGGGCGGAACACTTGCGGACATCGCGCGGCTGGATGTCTACGTGCGGGACATGGCGGACTTCGACGCTATCCACGAGGTTCGCCGGCAGTACTTCACCGAGCACGCGCCGGCGTCCACGATGGTTGAAGTCTCTCGCTTCGTGAAGCCGGAGTACCTCATCGAGATCAATGCCATCGCGGCGATCGGTGGCGGGCGATGAAACTCGCCGCCGTGCGCCAGGGTGACGCGACAACGATCGGGGTCGTCACGGACAATCTGCACGGTGTGCGCGTGCTGTCGCAGTCGCTCGGCACGGTTGACGATCTCGTGCGTGGTGCAGTGGCCACGACGGACCTTGCCCACGCGGCACGCGATGTCGATCCGGTGCCCATCGCAGACGTGGATCTCGCGTCTCCGTTGCAGCGATTCAACCGCGACATCCTCTGCACCGGATGGAACTACTTGGACCATTTCTACGAGTCGATGGGTAAGCGCGAGGGTCAGGATCCGGACTCCTTGCCGACGCACCCGACCTTCTTCACCAAGGGTCCGGACACAGTCATCGGTCCGCACGACCCGATCGCTTACGACGAATCCGTCTCGCAGAAGTGGGACTACGAAGCCGAGATCGCGATCGTCATCGGCGCCGGCGGCCGGTCGATCCGGCAGGAGGATGCCTGGGACCACGTCTTCGCCTTCCTTCTCGCCAATGACGTCTCCCAGCGCGATCTGCAACGGGCACATGGCGGGCAGTGGCTGAAGGGGAAGAGCATCGACTGCACCATGCCCTTGGGGCCTTGGCTGACGACAGTCGATGAAGTCTCCGACGTTGAGGCACTCGCAATCGAGTGCCAGCTCAATGGCGAAGTCATGCAGCGGGCAACTATCGGCGAGATGGCGTTCCCGATCTCCCGTCTAATCAGCGAACTCAGCTTCGGGATGACGCTGCGCGCCGGCGACGTCATACTGACCGGCACGCCCAGCGGCATCGGGAACGCTCGCGAGCCTGCCGTCTTCCTCGGTGTGGACGACGTGATCGTCACCCGCGGAGGGGTCCTGGGCGAAATGCGCAATCCGGTGGTGCGCACCGCGCTGGCTTGATCCGGTGTCCCGTCGACTCGACTGGCTCAGTCCGCGGGGTGGACGTCCTCATCCGAGGGTGTCGACCGGGCCGCGTAGATGCTCTCGATCAGCGCAAGCGATGCCTGCAGGTGCTCGATGGTCCGGCTGCGTGCTGCGTCGCCGTCACCGTCGATAACCGCAGCGAGCATCGCTTCGTGCTCCTTCGCCCGCTGCGTCGACATGTCGGGACGGCGCATCGACTCCAGTCGATAGCGCTCCGCGTTGCGCCAGGGCGGCATGATCGATCGCAGCAGCCATGGGTTCCCGGCCGCCTCATAGATGGTGAAGTGGAAGAGTTCGTGAGCATCCCGAGCCGACTGCAGGCTGCCCGAGTCGAGGTGGTGGGCTCGCACCTCGAGCGCCTCCTGCGCTGTCTTCGCGGCCTCTGCCGTGAAGTGGCGAGCCGCTAGGAAGGCTGCCTCGCCCTCCAGCAGAAAGCGTGCCTCGTAGGTCGCTCGGACATCGTCCAGCGAAAGCTCTCGCACGAACGCGCCTCGGTGCGCCTCCACCTCGACCAAGCCGAGATGTTCGAGTCGCCGCAGCGCCTCGCGAACCGGCATCATGCTGAGTCCGAACTGTTCAGCCAACTCTGCCAGCCGAAGGTGTGAGCCCGGCGCTACCGTCCCGTCGACGATGCCGTTGAACAGCGCCGTCGTCGCGGCATCGGCTGCCGTCGTATGCGTGACGGGTCCGAGGTGCGAAGCGGTCACAGCAGGTCCTCAAGAATTGATCAAATCTGAATTTTTGCAGCTTAGCCTGCGCTGCAGAGCGTGGTTGAGGCAACTTGCGGGCGGAAGCCGTGGCGCTCAGGAGCGCTGCAAGGTGTCGCGGAGCTCGTCCACGACATCCGCCAGCCGGGCAAGCTCCTCGATGTGGTCGGCCGACAGCGCATTGAGCCGCTTGCGGCCTTCTTCGGTCAGCGCCAGCCGCACGACACGGTGATCGGTGCCGTCGCGCTGCCGGTCGATGAGGCCGAGCTCCTGGGTGCGGTTGGCCAGCTCGACAGCGGTGTTGTGTCGCACGAGCAGGTAGTCGGCGACCTCGCCGATCGTCGGTCCGTCGTAGTCGCTGTGCCCCCGGATGGCGAGCATCAACTGGTGCTGGCTGGCGGTCAGTCCCATGGCGGAAGCCTGCTCGGCACTCCAGTGCTCGAACTGGCGCAGCCGGGTGCGCAACCGCAGCAGCCGCGTGTAGTCGGCGTCGGTGACGCGTGGGCGAGTGGTCACGTAGCGGACCCTATCTTTCGTCGGTTGCGGCAAACCCTACTATTGTGTCGCTGCACGACATAGTCGTGTCACGACATAAATGTGAGCCACGCCACGACGACAACGGAAAGACCCCCTTGAAGCTGAACGAACGCAGGTCATGAGCACGACCCAGCCCATCGCACCCAATGACGTCCCACGCGACGTCCACCACCTCGGGGACTTCCGCGCCACTCCCCGGCTGGTGATCATCGCCGCGCTGGCGGTGCCCGTCGGCGCCGTCGCGGCAGTGGTCGCCTGGGCATTGCTGCGACTGATCGGACTGATCACCAACGCGGTCTTCTACCAGCGCATCGACACCGAACTGGTCGCACCCGGCGGCGGTCACGACCAGTGGTGGCTCGTGCTGACGGCACCCATCGTCGGCGGCCTGGTCATCGGGCTGATGGCGCGCTACGGCTCGGAGAAGATCCGCGGTCACGGCATGCCGGAGGCGATCGAGGCGATTCTGCTGGGCGGCAGCAAGGTGCAGCCGCGCGTCGCCATACTCAAGCCGGTCTCGTCCGCGATCGCGATCGGCACCGGTGGCCCGTTCGGCGCCGAGGGCCCGATCATCATGACCGGCGGTGCCGTCGGCTCCCTCTTCGCGCAGTTCCTGCGGCTGACCGCTGACGAGCGCAAGACGCTGCTCGTCGCGGGCGCGGCAGCGGGTATGGCGGCGACCTTCAACACGCCCTTCGCGGCGGTCATGCTCGCCGTCGAGTTGCTGCTCTTCGAATGGCGACCACGCAGCTACGTGCCCGTCGCGACTGCGGTGTGTGTCGCGACCGTCATACGCCACCCGATGCTGGGCGACGGCGTGCTCTTCCCCGTGCACGGCGCGCTGCACATCACTCCGGTCGCCGAATTGCTGTGTGTCGTCACGGGACTCGTCGCCGGGCTGCTGGCCATCGTCGCGACGATCCTGGTGTATGCCGCCGAGGACGGCTTCCGCAAGCTGCCCGTGCACTGGATGTGGTGGCCGGCGATCGGCGGCGTGATCATCGGCATCGGCGGGATGATCGTGCCGGAGTCGCTCGGTGTCGGATACAACATCATCGAGGCCGAGCTCGACGGCAGCATCGGCATGGACCTGGTCGTCGGCATCCTGATCGTCAAGACGCTGATCTGGTCGCTCTCGCTCGGGTCCGGCACGTCCGGTGGTGTCCTTGCGCCGATGTTCATGATCGGCGGCGCGCTCGGTGCGCTGGAGGCCAACATCTTCCCCGAGGTCGGCCCCGGCTTCTGGGCCCTGGTCGCGCTCGCGGGTGTGCTCGGAGGAGTGATGCGCTCGCCGTTCACCGGCGTCATCTTCGCCATGGAGCTCACCGGGCGATTCGACGCGATCCTGCCGCTGATCATCGGCGCCTCAACGGCTTTCGCGCTTTCGACGCTGTTGCTGAAGCGGTCGGTCCTCACCGAGAAGATCGCCCGTCGCGGCTACCACCTGACCCGGGAGTATGACGTCGACCCGCTCGAGATCTACTTCGTCGGCGAGGTGATGTCCCGCGATGTCCTCAGTTATGAGAGCGACCTGACCGCTGCGGAAGCGCTGGAGGTCATCTCCGGCACCGAGCCGGACAAGGTGGAGACGCGTCGGCAGATGCTCTATCCGGTCGTGGAGGACGGGGACAAGATCGTCGGTGTCGTCACTCGCACGCAGTTGGAGACCGCGGTGCACGAGCAGGGTGGTGACACCTCGCTGCGAGAGCTGTGCATCACTGCACCGATCGTCACGCACTCCGACCAGACACTGCGCGAGACGGCAAATGCCATGGCCGCCAACGCTGTTGACAAGATGCCGGTCGTGGACCGCGATGACTCCACACGACTGGTCGGCCTGGTGTCACTGACCATGCTGCTGGAAGGCCGGGTGCGCGACGTGCGGGAGGCGCGCGAGTCCGAGCGGGTGCTGCGGCTGCGCGTCGCCCGTCCGGGTTGGTTCGGACGGTCCTGACCCCGCCCAACTCATCGCGAATGACGGCTCTCTCGCCGACTGACGGTCTGATTCGGGCGTCAGTCGCCGAAGAAGCCGTCATTCGCGACGGGGGTCTTCGGTGACGGGAGGTCCTCGGTGTCAGGCCTGGATCAGCCCGGTCCGGATCGCGTAGCGGGTCAGCTCGACCCGGTCCCGCAAGCCGAGCTTGGCCAGCAGGTTCGCGCGGTGCCGCTCGACGGTCTTCGGGCTGATCACCAGCAGGTCGGCGATCTCCCGACTGGACCTGCCCTCCGCCACCAGCTTGAGGATCTCCTCCTCGCGCGGTGTGATGCGTGACTCGGTCGGGGTGTCCCCACGGGCGACCTGGTCCAGGTAGTTGCGGATGAGGGCGTTGACCGCGCCGTGGTAGAGGAACGGGCGGCCGCGCAGCGCCGCCCGGCAACCGTCGATCAGGTCGCGGTCGGCCACCGACTTCAGCACGTAACCGGCCGCACCGACCTTGAGCGCCTCGAAGAAGAACTCCTCGTTGTCGTGCATCGTGAGGATGAGGATCGGCATGTTCGGGCGATCGCGAGAGAGCTCCCGGGCTGCCTGCAAGCCGGTCATCCGCGGCATCGAGATGTCGAGAATCGCCAGGTCCGGCTGGTGCGTGCGTGCCTGCTCGAGCGCTTCGGCACCGTCGCCGGCCTCGGCGACAACGGTCAGGTCGGGCTCGCCGTCGATGATCAGCCGCACGCCGCGGCGTACGAGTGCGTGGTCGTCGGCCAGCAGGACGGTCGCCGGGGTCTGGGCGTTGAACGTCATACGGACTTCCTGTCGGGTGAGGTGACCGGGATCTTCAGGTGGACGTCGGTGCCCCGCCCGCTGTGGGACGTGCCGACGGACAGCTGTGCGCCGATGAGCAGGGCGCGCTCGCGCATCCCCTGCACGCCGGAGCCTTCGGCGGCGGCCGCCATACCGACCCCGTCGTCCTGGGCGCGCAACTCGACCCGCGACATGCCGTGGGTGAGGGACACTCGCGCCTGGTTGGCCCCGGAATGCCGGACGATGTTGGTCAGTGCTTCCTGGGCGACGCGGTAGATCACCAGCTCGGTCTCGGCGTCCAGCTCGGGCAGGTCGGACGTGCAGGTGTAGTCGATCCGGACGCCGCTGCGCTTCGCCGTGTCACTGGTGAGCACTTTCAGGGCGACCGGGAGCCCCAGCTCGGTCAGCACACCCGGCCGCAGCCGGTGGGCGATGCGGCGGATCTCGTCCAGGCTGCCGCGCGTGGTTTCCTGCACCTCGCGCAGCTGATCTCGCACCGATGCCGGTGCACCGTCGGCGACCCGCTTGAGGTCCAGCAGCACCGCCGTCAGCGTCTGGCCGACCTCGTCGTGCAGCTCCTGCGCGATGCGGCGTCGCTCGGCCTCCTGCGCCGACAGGGCACGAGCTGCGCTGCGTCCGCGCTCGGTCTCGAGCCGATCGATCATGGTGTTGAAGGTGCTGATCACCTCCCCGACGTCGCCCCCGCCGGCCTCGACCGGGCGTGGCACGGGTTGGAGCAGGTCGACCGAGGTCATCGAGCGGCTCAGCCGTCGCAGTGGTGCCAGGCCGATGCGGAAGAGGATGCCGTTCAGCGCCAGCAGCAGGACCAGGCCGAGGACCGCGACGACCACCTCGGTGAAGACCGGCTGGGTCGACACGCTCACCGGCCCGAAGACCACGCTGAATGTCGCGGCGACCAGGACCGCGGCGTTGAGCAGATAGATCCGCCAGAACAACGACATCGTGATCCTCCTGTCACAACCTCGCGATCGGCCGCCGCTGCTTGCAGCGAGCCTGACATGCGCGCCTGCCGCGCGTCCACGCGGCGGCAGGTGACTACATGGTGCACGCCGCAGAGATGGGTGCCGCCCCGGATGGTTCTGCGCGCGGTTCGACGGCATCGTGAGAGGTGCACACGGCATACGGATGAAGCCGTGCGGACGAGCCGATCCCGAAACAGCGAGGAGCATCCCGGCAGGGCAGGAGCGTGGGGACGATGACACGACGCAAGTTGCTGATCTGGCTGCTGGCCGCCGGTGTCCTCCTGGCCGTCATCGGTATGGCGCTCGGCCACACCTGGATCATCGCGACCGGCCTGGCCGCTGCCGGCCTGGCGGCGGTGGAGCCCCGGCGTCGATGGCATCCCGTGGACGACCCCGGTGGTGGGTCGTCCCCTGCAGATATGGGTGTCAGCACGGATACCGCCGACGAGCTTCCCGGGACAGACTGGGCACGGATCGACAGCAGCCACAATCGACGAGCAAAGGCCTCCATCATGGCGAAGGCAACGGTGACCGAAGAGGCAACCGGTGCCGTCGGGCTGCTGAAGCCACTGAGTCGCAGAACGGGATCGAGACATATGCAGGCTGGTGACATCGCCGCCCACGTGCCGACGGTGACCGTGGACGACGAGGTGATCCGGGCGGTGCGGATGATGGCCGTCAGCCGGATCCCGGGGCTGATCGTCGTCGATGACGCGGCGCGTCCGGTGACGGTGATCCCGGGCAGCCAGGTGTTGCGCCTGATGGTGCCGGACTCCTATCGGGACGACCCGGCGCTGGTCCGCACCGTGGACGAGTCGCATGCCGATCGTTTCTGGTCCGCGGTCGGCAGGCGCGCGATCGCCGATTGCCTGCCGGTGCCGATCCGGCCGCCGGTGGAGGTGCGGCGGGATGCGACTTTGCTCGAAGTGGCGGCGCTGATGGCACGACTGCGGAGTCCGGTCATCGCGGTCGTCGAGGACGACGGCACGCTCTATGGCGCGATCACCCTGGAACGCCTCATCACCAGCCTCGCCGTATCGGCCGGCGACGATCCGACCCCACCGCCGGAGCACAGCCCCTAGACGACGCCCCCCTGACCACCGCTCGGGTGAAGGAGACCGCCACGTGAACTGTCCGCCAGGTCCCGAGAGGTGCAGCCGGTGACGGCCGCGCTGGCCCTGACGATCTTCCTGATCGCGTTCTTCTTCATCGCAACGGAGAAGGCCGACAAGGTCGCGGTGGTGCTCATCGGATCAGGGGCCATGGCGGTCCTCCGGCTGATCCCGGGCAGCGAGGTCTTCTTCTCCGAGCACTCCGGCATCGACTGGAACGTCATCTTCCTGCTGCTCGGGATGATGATCATCGTCGGGATCATCAAGCAGACCGGACTGTTCGACTTCCTCGCCATCTGGGCGGCGAAGAAGTCAGGGGGGCGTCCCTATCGGCTGATGGTGATGCTGATGAGCATCACTGCGGTCGCGTCGCCGTTCCTCGACAACGTCACGACGATCATGTTGGTCGCCCCGGTCACCGTGGTGGTCTGTGATCGGCTGGCGGTCTCGGCACGGCCGTATCTGATCGCCGAGGTCCTCGCTTCGAACATCGGTGGTGCGGCGACCCTGATCGGCGATCCGCCGAACATCATCATCGGCAGCCGTGCCGGCCTGACGTTCACCGATTTTCTGGTGCACATGGCCCCGCCGGTGGTGGTGATCTTCGCGATCTTCGTGCTCGGCACCCGGGTGCTCTTCCGGTCGGAGTTCCGCTATCACCCGGAGCGGGTGGCCGAGGTGATGGCGCTGAACGAACGGCGTGCGATCACCGATCCGGCGATGCTCCGCCGCGCGCTTATCGTCTTCGTCGGTGTGGTTGCCGGCTTCAGCCTGCACGGGGCGTTGCAGCTCGACCCCGCGATCGTCGCGTTGCTCGGCGCAGGGGTCATGCTGCTGGTGACCCGGGTCGACCCGCAGGATGCAGTCGGCGAGGTCGAGTGGCCGACGCTGATCTTCTTCATGGGTCTGTTCGTCATGGTCGCCGGACTGACTCACACCGGAGTCATCGACACGTTCGGCGGCTGGGTCGCGGACGCCGTCGGCGACAACTTCTACGCCGCGGCCACCGCGTTGTTGTTCGGGTCCGCCATCCTCGGCGCCTTCTTCGACAACATCCCGTATGTCGCAACGATGGCCCCGGTCGTCGAGGAGCTCGCCGCTGATGCGCCCGACGCGCAGACCGGGCAGTCCCTGTGGTGGGCTTTCGCGCTGGGCGCCGACTTCGGCGGCAACGGGACCGCGGTCGCCGCAAGTGCCAACGTGGTCGCCATCGGCCTCGCCGCCCGCAACGGTCACCGGATCAGCTTCTGGCAGTTCACCCGCTACGGCATCGTGGTCACGGCTGTGACGACGACACTGGCGTGGGTCTACGTCTCACTGCGCTACTTCGCGTTCGCCTGACGCATGCGGAACCCACGCCGAATGACGGCTCTCTCGTCGGCTGACGGTCTGATTCGGGCGTCAGCCGGCGAAGAAGCCGTCACTCGCGATGGGGGTCAGATGACCTCCGGCTCGGAGTCGTCGGCGCTGCGCATCGGCTTGTCCGCGGCGTGCCACGCCTTCATGCCGCCGGTCACGTTGACCGCCTCGTATCCGTTGTCGTTGAGCCACTTGGTCGCTCGTGACGAGCGACCGCCTCCGCGGCATACAACGGGGACGGGTCCGTCGGTCGACGGCAGCTCCGCGAGTCGGTCCTGGAGCTCTTCGAAGGGGATATGGACGGCGGTCGGCGCGTGTCCGGCGTCCCACTCGTCCTGCCGGCGTACGTCGAGAATGACTGCGTCGTCGGCGAGTTCGGTCGGCTGAGTGCTGTTGTTGCTCATGTGCTGATCCTGCCAAGTGGGGGTGCAACGTCGTCGGCGGGGCATCGTGTCACGATGGCCCCATGGTTGCTGACTCGGGCATTTCGACGATGAACACCGGCGAACTCGTCGGCTACTTCGGCGCTTTCGCAATCTTCCTGATCGCTTCGATCCTGCTCATCGTGTTCGGCATCCGCCGGCTGATGAAGCGATCGGCGATGGAGCGGCAGCGCCAATACGGCGATCAGGCGACACCGTATGCCGCTCGCGGGCAGAGTCACCCGCCGGCATACGGCCAGCCGCCTTATGGTCAGTCGCCCTACGGGTCGCCGGGCGGTTATCCGATGCAGCAGCCGGATCCCTACGCAGCGCAGGCTGTTTCCGGCAAGGCAACGACGAAGAAGCCGCCGAACATGGGGCTCAGCATCCTGATGATCGTCATCGGCGGCGTGTTGCTGCTCGCCTCGCTCAGCGCGGTGGCTCAAGGAGCCTCCGGCACCGCCTGATCAGCTTCGGGGAGCGGCCGCTTCCCGAAGTGCCGGGCGGCCTTCGGTCGGGTCACGACCGAGGAAGGTCAGCAGCCGGTCACCGGCAGTGGCGCCGCCCGGTGCAGTGAGCTGCGGGGCGAAGAACTGCCCTCGCAACTCATCGGTCAGGGCGGGTGCCACGAACGCGTGCACATCGGCGGCCAGGTCCTCGGGTATGCCGACGCGCGGATCGAGATCCCACGAGTGCGTGGTGAATTCGACCGCAACGTCGCCCGCGGCGCGTTGTGCGTGCGTGGAGTCCGAAGCGATGGCGGCCTGCACCCGGCGGATCGCGTCCCGGGTGTCCTGCACCGGGTCGGCAAGCGGTGTCAGCTGTTCCGGCAGCTCGCGTCGGCCGGTGCGGACGAAGTCGGCGAGTGCGTCGGCGGTGCCGGTGAGATGCGCCAGCACATCGTTGACTTTCCAATCGGGGCACGGGGATTGACGAGTCAGGTCGGTGTCGTCGAGGGAGTCCAGCACCTCGCTCAGGTGGCGGATGGCTCGTGCCGCGAGCTCGTGCTCGACGGTCGCGGTGGTCATGACTGCTCCGCCGACATCAGCGACCACACCTCGACCGGCAGCGGATCGCCGGTCTCCAGCAGGGACTTCAGGCTGGCCAGCACTGCGGGCCAGCCGCGGGAGACGCCGCCGTACATCCCGACCGTCGGAAGATCCTCGTGCGTCACGGTCAGCCGCACGAGTTCGTCGCCCGGCTCGAGGTCGAAGGTCACGGTGGAGGGGCGGGGGAGGCGGTCGCCGGCCGGGTCCTCGAAGGTGATCACCAGCCGCTGCGGGGGAGTGGCCTCGAGCACCTTGCCGTCGATCTCGGTCTCGGTGCCGTCGATGGTCCGGTGCTCCCAGGTCGAGCCGGGTTGCCAGTCGGACACGTTGCGGTGGTTCCAGTAGGCCGCGGTCAGGTCGGCGTCGGTGAGCGCTTGCCACACCTGGTCGACGGATGCGCGGATGTAGGTGACATAGACGTAGGTGGGGACCGTTGTGGTTGTTGCGCTTTCGCTCATGGCGAGATCCTCTGCGTGGTGGCGTATGGCGCCGAGCGCATCGAGACGCGGTCGGTCGAAGGTGGAGATCCAGCGATCCTGGAGTTGATGGATCGGTGCTGGGTTGAGGTAGTGCAGGCGCTCGCGGCCGCGGCGCACCACGGTCACGAGCCCGGCCTGCACGAGCAGGTCGAGGTGTTGGGTCGCCGACTGTCGTGTCATGCCGGTGTCGGCGGACAGCTCACCCAGCGTCTGCCCGTCGGAGCGCCGCAGTCGGTCCAGCAGGCTCCGGCGGGTGGGGTCGGCCAGTGCCTTGAAGACTCGGTCCCGCTCGGCATCGGTCATGGATCAAATATGCAGGTAACTACCTGCATATGTCAACGGGTCTCGCGTCACTGCTCCGGAGTGGAGGACCGCGAGCCGGCGATCCGCGGCGCGTCGAGCAGTCTCCGGTGCGAGCGCAGCGGCTCGAAGCCGACCATCAGCAATGCCGCCGCGACCGGGAGGAGGACAAGCGACGCAGCGATGCAGCAGAAGCCGAGGACCACGAGAACCCAATGGGGCCAGGAGAATTGACCACGGACTGCGGCGACCGCGAGAAGTGCGAAGATGCCGAAGAGGAACGCAGGCGGGCCGAGCAGTGTCACCACGTCCGGGGCAGGGAAGTCGGTGTCAACGGCCGGGAAGATGTCGCCCAGGATCACCCAGATGAACGCTGCGGCGCCGGCCAGGCCGACGACGTCCGCGGTGTCGGCGACGATGCTCTTGTCGAGTCCGCGCCAGAGCAACACGTCGAGCACTGCGATTCCGAAGATCGCCGCCAGGAAGCACAGGTGGCCGGCCACCCACAGGGGTCCGGACTCGTCGGTCCCGCCGAGACGGTCGACGAACCGCAAGACGCCGTACGCCAGGAGAGCGACCGGCACCCAGAGGGCCGGCACACGAGCGGATCTGCTGACGGGAGAACGGGTCTGATTCATCAGTCCAGCGTTCGCCCGGAGGACCCCGGCGACCATCGGGGACGACCCGGAAGGTGTCCCTGATCAACCCCGGGAGCTCCCCGGGTCGATTGCTGCCCGTTGCGTCGACCCGGCGCCGGCGACCCAATTGTTGGCGACGGCATGTGCCTCTGCTACCTGCTGGAAGTGTCGCGCCGGAGCCGCCCGGTCGACGGTCGCAAGCGCGAGCATGGTTGTGACTGCGATGGTTTCAGCTAATGGCTGCCACTTGATACCCGGTGGCAGACGCTGCGCGGACGAGCGGCCCACGAGCGCGACGGCGGCGCCGTCGACGATGAACTCGTGCCGGAAGTCGAAGGCGATGTCCCGTTCGACCAGGTCTGGGTGCAGGCCGCGATCGGTGAAGAGCCCGACGATGAAGTCGTAGTGTGCCGGATTCGCGGTGCGCGGGTGCACGACCACGGGATGGGCTGTGACGGTCATCAGGTCGAGCGGGTCTCGGCCGGCGAGCGGGTGTCCGTCGGCGACGAGCACGCCCAGCGGATCGCGCCGAATCGGTTGCAGGTGAACGCCATCCAACGGTGCGGGCTCCCGGGCGACACCGGCGTCCGCGCGGCCGTCGCGCACCGCGATGAGGACCTTCGGTGTCGGCAGGATCTCGGTGGAGACCGTGATCCGAGGGTGTGATGCATGTAGTGCGTGGACGAGCTGCGGTGCGGTGTCGTGCGCCGCACTCAGCGGGTAGGCGAGACGCAGCGATCCTTCCTCCGCGCGGCCGGCCAGACGAGCCGCATCCCACGCGCGCTCCAGTGTCGTGATGGCCGCAGCACCCTCGTCGGCGAGTGCACGCCCCGCCTCGGTCAGCGAAACAGATCGCGTATCCCGTTGCAGGAGAGTGACACCCAGCTGCGACTCGAGCTGGCGGATCTGAGCGCTCAGGGTGGGCTGCGTGATGTGCAGCTGCTTCGCGGCACGCGTGAAGTTCAACTCCGAGGCAACAGCCAGGAAGTAGCGCAGTAGCCGCGTCTCGGGCTCCATCCTGGAGACGTTACGCCGGATGTGACGGCCGGCGCAGTCTCATATTCACCGCGGTTCCCCCACCGGCTTCACTGCTGGCCGGCCATAGCCTGCAGCTCTGAGTCCATCGGCAATGCGACTTTCCCTCGAGGCTCTGGTGCGCCATACGTTGTTGTCGTGGAAGGGGATTCGCGCGATCTGGTCTGCGACACGCTCGTTCGGGGTGAAGCGGTGGTCGTGGCCAACCCAGCACCGATGGCGTATGGCGTGGTGGCGACCACCGCACGCGCCGTGAACACGGTCAAGGGCCGGCCGGTCGACCAGAACGTTGCGGTGTCCCTCCACGACCGATCGTTGTGGCGTGAGCTGGCGCCGAGTCTCAACCTCCCGCCCGCCGTGCTCGGGCCGGTGGTCTCGTTGTTGCGCAGGCGGTTCGGTCTCCTGCTGCCGCTCGGCGAGGTGTCCGCACCGGCCTGGACAGCGCCGGCGACACGCGACGGCAAGGTCGCGGTGTTCAACGGCTATTGGGAGGCGCTTGGGTGGTTGTGGCAGCACTTCCCGCGTCTCTACGGCAGCAGCGCGAACCGCACCGGTCGCGCACCCGCGACCAGCGTGCCGGAAGCGCGCGGGATATTCGGCGGCGGTTGTGCCGTTGCTGCTCCGGAGACGTCGGAGGCCCCGGTCGAACGATGGTCGAGCACGATGATCGACATCGATTGTGTCGGCCGGATCTCGTTGCATCGCAGCGGTGCTCAGGATCGTTCGAGCGCTCTCACGGCGCCGGAATTCATCAAGTACATCGCCAGGTCGGTCGGGCTCCGACCGTCGCCGAGAGGAACGACATCATGACCGAACTCACGACTCCTGCGCCTGCGATCGCCGATCGAGCGACCTTCGAGCGAGAACTCGACGCGTTGCGCCGACGCGAGAAGGCCCACACACGAGAGGGCGATGCGATCGCCGCGGCGCGACGGCGCCTGCCGATGGTCGAGGTCGACGCCGAGCTGTCCCTGATCGGTCCGGACGGGCCGACGACCCTGCGGGACTGCTTCGACAGGCGCCGCCTGCTGCTTGCCTATTACTTCATGTGGAACCCGAACCGTCCCGCCCGCGAGCAGTGCGAGGGCTGCACCTACTACACCGGTCAGCTGCGGGAGTTGTCGGCGTTGCACTCGCGCGACATCACCTTCGCGGTCCTCTGCCAGGGGCGCAACGTCGCCGTCGGTCCCGCCGACGCCCAGCAGTCGTATGAGGCGAGCCTCGCGTATCGGGACTTCATGGGCTGGGACCTTCCGTGGTACTCCGCGCAACCCTCGCTCGACAAGTTGCTGGTCGGGCGCGAACTCGGCCTGTTCCACCTCGTGTGCTACCTGCGCGATGGCGACCGCGTCTTCGAGACGTACTGGACCCTGCGTCGGGGCGTCGAGGTCCTGGACAACAGCTATGCGCTGATGGACCTCACGCCGTACGGGCGGCAGGAGGACTGGGAGGACTCACCCAGCGGGTGGCCCCAGGACCGGAGCAACGCGCGGACCGAAGCCGGTGCACCCGACTGGCCGCCGGTCGTCGACTGGCCGGGTGGGCGCCCGATATCGCAGTGGCCGCGCATCGACGCGGGGCGGTCCGACGATTTGGGCCCATCGGACCTGGCAGGGTCGGACCCCGCAGCGCACTCGTGTCACTGACCTGGTCTCGACCGAACCGTCCCGCAACGGCCGATCGTGCCCGCCCGGTCAGCCGGTGAGCAGCGCGGCGAAGCGCCGCGCCAGCAGCGCGGCGGTCTGCCGCACCGACGCGTCTGCGGCAGCGAGCTCATCGACTCCGCGGGCGACCCGGTCGCGCTCCTCGGCGTCGTCGCTGTGGAAGTCGGCGGCCCAGCCGGCATACGTTGCCGGCTCCGCCTCCGGGTGGAACTGCACGCCCCACGCTCGCCGCCCAGCCCGGAACGCCTGGTGCGGGTAGGTGCTCCCGGTCGCCAGCAGCACCGCGCCATCGGGAAGAGTGTCGATGACGTCGCCGTGCATCGAGGTGACGAGGAAGTCCGGCCCGATTTCCTTGAACAGCAGGTCGTTGGCGGCGTCAGCGGTTGCGGTGACCGGGACCAGACCGGCTTCCGTCCCGTGCAGACCCTTGGTGACGCTGCCGCCGAGGGCCTTCGCGAGCAGTTGCCCGCCGAGGCAAATGCCGAGCAGGGGAGCGGAGCGCTCCACGGCACCACGCATCAGCGCGCGGACGTCCGCCAGCCACGGGTATACCGCGTCGTCGTTCGCGCTCATCTCGCCACCGAGGACGATCAACCCATCTGCTGCGAGTTCGGCGGGGACGGGGTCGCCGGCATAGGGCCGCACGGTCTGTATGGCGACGCCGTGCTCGTCGAGCCAACCGTCGAACCTGCCCAGGGGGTCGACGTCGTCCGGTTGGACGACCAGCACGGTCGGTGTCGCCACGCCGGTCAGCGCTCGTCCTGCTTCAGGGCGGTGTCGACGGTGAGGGCAGCAGCGATCGCCAACGACCGCAACGGGTCGGTCAGCTCCGGGCGGATGTGCACGACGTAGTTGTCGGCCGTGGTGAACATCGTGGTCAGCAGGCCCTCCCAGGTCTTGGTGATCCGGCCGACCTCGACGCCGTTGCCGTCCAACAGCGCGAAGTTCCAGGCGCGCCAGTTCTCGGCATTGAGCGTGCCGACGTCCTGGCCACCCACCTGCAGGCCGAAGCGGATCTTGCCGAAGACGTTCTGCTGCACGAGCCGACCGATCTCCCCGCCGCCGGGTTGCTCGACCACGATGGTCGACTTGAAGACCTTCCCGGGGCGGGTCAGCAACAGCAGCGGCCTGCCCTGGGTGTCCCGGATCTCCAGCCGGTGGGTCAGGAACTGATCGACGTTGGACAGGAAGCGCAACGCCTTCCTGGCGTTGCTCTGCCCGACCTCGACGACCGCACCGATCTCGGCGCCGTCCTGGCCGTAGACCAGGTATTCGTTGGTCAACTCGATGAGCTTGCGCTTCTGGCTGACGACCAGCGTGTGCTCGGTGAAGACGTTGCGGTCGGCGCCCGCCACCGAGTGACCCACCGGGCCGTTGACCGCCCCGCCGAAGCTCCGGTCGCCATACCCCTGCGTCCACTGCGCGTGCTCACCGCGTGCGGACTGCGGCCCGCCCCGTTGCTGCGGATAGTTGCTCTGCTGACCTTGGGGGCCGCCGCTCTGCTGCTCTTGTGGGTAACCACCCTGCGGGTAGGTCGAGCCTTGCTGCTGTTGCTGCGGGGGTTGTTGCTGCGGGGCCGGCATCGGCTGGTAGTGCTCGGTCCACTGCTGGCCGTCCCACCAGCGCAACTGGTTGGAGCCGGCCGGGTCGTTGTACCAAGCAGCGGGCGGGTTCGACGTCATGAGCACATCCTGTCATTCGGGTGAAGAGTTGCGTGGCCCGTCGGCAGGAGTCGGACCGCGGATCCGATGCGGCCCGGCACTCGTGGGTTCCCCGGGGGTCAGGCTTCCGCGAGCGTTTCGACCGCGAGCTTGCCCAGGGCGTTCGCTGCCAGCGGGCTGTCGCCGGTGAGCAACAGACGGTCACGGTGGACCGCCCCGCTCATGTCGTCGTTGACCACGGTCATGCCGTGCTCGCGCAGTCGCTCTGCGAGCAGCCAGGTCATCCGGCCGGGCAGGTAGCCGATGTCGACGTTCGCGCCACTGTCGAGCGCATCCGGGAAGGCGCAGGCGGCATACCCGGCGAACAACGACGTGCCGTCGGGAGCCTTCGCGGCGAGCAATGCAGCCGGCCCGTGGCACAGCGTGATGACCGGTCGGTTGTTGTCCAGTGCCCAGGCGAGAGCAGCTCCGATGTCCGGGTCGTCGGCCATGTTGATCATGGCGCCGTGTCCGCCGGGGACGAAGACCGCGGCATAGTCGGAGTCCGGCCCGAGCTCCTCCGCGATGACGTCGGAGAGCTTCCGCGGGTGCTGGAACTTCGATAGCAGCCGCTGATAGATGTCGACGACGTTCGCGTCCTCGGCCGGGAAGGCCCACAGCTCGAACTTCATCAGGTTGCCCGAGGCGGTGGCGACGTCGATCTCGTAGCCGGCCTGCTCGAGGTGCAGGGCCGGCAACAGGGTCTCGACCGGGTGGTTGCCGGTGGAGAAGAAGCGGCCGCCCTCCACCTCCAGGTAGCGCTCGTCGGCTCCGATCAGCAGCACCTTCCGCCGGGCGGACCGGGTTTTCGCGTGGTCGGCGCCGTCGTAGTCGGTGCGCGGCGGAACGTACTGCTCCAACGAGTAGGGGGAGGGGAAGAAGGCGTTGTGCTCGGCGTGGTCGGGAGTCGGCTCGCGGGAGGTCACAGAAGGGTCCTTTCGTCGTCGGCTCGGCGCCGTGGTCTGCTCGGGTGTCGTCCGCAGGCCCGGTGCCGGGGTGGAACGCGCTGCCTCGCGGGTGCGCGTGACCTGCCATCTCTGTCGTGCCATTGTCGACGACGCCGGCGCCGGAGAACAGGCCCGATCGTTCCGGGCCGCCGACGTCCGATGGCCGTCGAGCGGTCGATGCTGTGGCCAAGCTAGTGCAGGTTCTGCAACCACTCGTTGTACGCGCGAAGTTGCGCATCGTTGCTGCGACTCTCGGAACGGTCGTACCGCCGCGCCGCGTGCCTGCTGCTTGCCGCCCAGGCGACGGCGAGTGCGAGCACCAGCGCAAGGTTGGGCAGCTCGGTGAATCCCCAGGCAATGCCGCCGCCAACCTGCTGATCGTGCACGGGGGAAATGCGCCAGGCGGATGGCGGGTGGGCGAAGCTGCGCGTGAGCAGCGTCGTCATACCCATGACCACGACACCGAAGAACGCGTGGAAGGGCACCGGCAAGAACGCCTCCAGCAGCCGAAGCGTCGGCGGTTGCCGGTGTGGGGACGGATCCAAGGCGAGGATCGGCCAGAAGAGCAGATATCCGGTGACGACGAAGTGCACGAGCATGACGTCGTGGCCGATCCAATTGCCCATCAGCCAGTCGAAGCCCGGTGTGAAGTACATCCCGTAGAGCGTCAGTATGAACAGCGGGATGGTGAACGCCGGCGCGGTGACGAACGCCAGGGCATGACTGTTCAGCAAACGCACCAGGTAGTGGTGTGTCCGCGACCGCGCAGGGATTGCCCGCAGCGCGAGTGTCGTGGGCCGACCCAGCAACAGCGGGATCGGCGTCACCATGCTGAGCGTCATGTGCTGCACCATGTGCACGCTGAACAGCTCCATGCCGTAGCCGTTGATCCCCGTTGCGACCATCAGCAGGAACGACGTTATCCCGCACGCGAAGAAGATCGTGCGGCCGACCGGCCACCCGTCGCCACGGCGCTCCAGTCGTATGACGCCCCAGCCGTAGAGCACTCCCGCGGCGACGGCCAGCATGACCAGGACCGGGATCGGCTGGAGATGCCACGTCAGCATCCGTCCGATCGACGGCGGCCGCGTCGGCATCCACATCGGGCCGGTCATGTGGAAGCCGTGCGAGCCCGTGCCGTTCATGACCGCAGCGACCGCAGCACCGTCTCGGCCTGCTTCTGTGTCCAGGCAGTGCTTTTCGGGTGCGCGAGGTCCTTCCGGCCGTCGTCACTCATGAATTTCAGCAGCGTCGTCGGCATGCTGCGCCGCGTCGCCTCCGGTGTGCCCTCCAGCACGAACCGCTCGTGTCCGGAGGGGTCGATGAAGAAGACCTCGTCGGAGTGCTGCACGTCGTAGGTCAACGCCGCGCCGGTGCGCCAGTTGTGTGGCTTCGGGCCCGGATCGTCGGCGACCCTCTTGCGCCATACACCGAAGTAGTCCCAGAGCGCGTTGACGTTCTCGGTGCTGCCCGTCCAGGCCTGCCAGTCCGCAGGCGGATCGGTGAACAGTCGCCGGTATGCCGCAAGCTGTGCCGTCGTGTCCCGGCGCGGGTCGACGGTCAGCGAGACGAAGACCGGTGGTTTCCCTGACTTCGGATGAGCTTCGGCGCGTGCGGTCTGCACCACGGTGGCGGTGTCGATCGGGCAGGTCTCCTGGCACAGCGTCATCACGTCGGAGAGCACCACGGTGCGGCCTGCGAGCTGCGCAAGACTCACCTGCCGGCCGGCGGTGTCGGTGAACGTGAGATGTCGAATGCGCTTCGGGATCGCCGAATTCATCGGAGTGCCAAGATGATCCAGCGATGCGTGGCTCGACGCGCTCGAGTTGGGGCTGCTGGTTGATGCGGTGGACGAGCATCCCGCGAGCCCCAACACGACGACAGCTCCGATCAATGCCATGTGCAATCGATGCATTGAGCAACGGTCACATGCCTGCCTGAGTGCGCACTGAATGCGTTATTGATGCATGGTGCAACAGTTGCTCTATGCTGTCGGCTGTGAATGATTCCAGGACAGCGCCCGACTCCATGGCCGACTCCGTCGCCGCCGAGCTCGCCGAGGACGACACCGCAAGCATGCTGGCGGGTCAGGCGGAGGTCGTCGACGCGATCCTGGCGGCGAACCGTGTCTTCGTGGCTGTCGCTGCAGGCGCCCTGGCCAATCTCGAGCCGGAGATCACGCTGCCGCAGTTCCGCGCGCTGGTGCTGATCGACATACACCGGTCGATGACCGCGGCGGAGCTGGCCGAGGCGCTCGGAGTGGTGCCGTCCACCGCGACCCGCATGTGCGACCGGTTGGTCGCCAAGGAGTTGGTCGACCGGACCGTCGATGCGACCAACCGCCGTCAGGTGACGGTGACCCTGCGCCCGGAAGGTCGCACGCTGATCGCGCAGAGCACCCGCCGGCGCAAGCGCGAGATCACCCGACTGCTCAAGAGCATCCCACCCGAGACCCAGGCCGAGCTCGCGATGTCGCTCGGCGCGCTGGTGCAGGCTGCGCACGGCAGTGACCGGACCCGGGCGTCGCGAGCCCGATGATCGCGGTCCAGACACAACTACGCTCGGCCGGCGCATCGGCCGGCGGCTGGGTCCGCCGCAGCAGTTACCTGCAGAAGTGGGTCGTCCTCGGCACGGTGATCGGTGTCATCGCCGGGCTCGGCGCGATCGCGTTCTACCAGGCACTGCAGATCGCCGGGGACCTGCTGCTCGCCGGCATCGGCGGCTACGTCGTGCCCACCGCGGCCGCCGAGGGCGGCGCACACGGCACCGGTCACTTCACGCGGTGGTGGGCCATCCCGCTCGTGGTGGCGCTCGGCGGTCTGCTGTCCGGACTGCTGGTGACCAAGCTGGCGCCGGAGGCCGAGGGGCACGGCACCGATGCGGCGATCGACGCCGTGCATCGCAACCCGCGGATGATCCGGGCGCGCGCCGTCGTGGTCAAGATGATCACCTCGGCGATCACGATCGGCTCGGGTGGCTCCGGCGGTCGGGAGGGGCCGACCGCGCAGATCTCGGCCGGGTTCGGGTCGCTGCTGGCACGCACCCTGGACCTGAAACCCGAGGACGGCCGCATCGCGGTGTCGATCGGCATCGGGTCGGGCATCGGCGCCATCTTCGGTGCACCGCTCGGCGGTGCGGTCCTGGCCGCGGACATCGTCTACAAGGACGACTTCGAGGTCGAGGCGCTGGTGCCCGGGCTCGTCACCTCGATCGTCGCCTACACGGTTTTCGGCTTCGCCGAGGGCTTCTCGCCGATGTTCGGGTATGCCGCCTCCGGTTACGAATTCAACCAGCCGGTCCAACTCGTGTGGTTCGCAGTCATCGGGATCGTCGCCGGGCTGGTCGGGTTGGCCTACAGTACGACGTTCTACGGGGTGGCCGACCTCGTGAAGCGGCTGCCCGGCAACACCATCGTCAAGCCGGCCGCCGGCGGTCTGGCCGTCGGGCTGCTCGCGCTCGCGATCCCGCAGGTGCTCGGCACCGGCTACGGCTGGGTGCAGATCTCGCTGACCCGGGAGGGCCTGCTCGACATACCGCTGTGGACGATCCTGCTGTTGCCGTTCGCACGCATCGTCGCGACCGCCCTGTCCATCGGATCCGGTGGATCCGGAGGCATTTTCGGACCCGGCATGGTCATCGGGGCCTTCACAGGCGGGGCTGTATGGCGAGTGCTGGAGACCTTCGCACCCGGCGTGCCGCACAGTCCCGCGCCGTTCGTGATCGTGGGGATGATGGCGTGCTTCGGCAGCATCGCCCGCGCACCGCTGGCGATCATGCTGATGGTCGCCGAGATGACCGGCAACCTCACCATCCTCGCCCCGGCGATGGTGGCGGTCGGGATCGCCTACCTGATCGTGCGGCACTTCGACCGGACGATCTATCGCTCCCAGCTGGCGAACCGAGACGAGGCAGTCGCGGCACGGCTCAAACAGGGCCTGCCGTTGCTGGGGCGCGTGCCCGTCACCGAGGCGATGGCGGTGCCGCGGCTCGTGCTGCATGAGGACGACCGGCTGGCCGATGCGGTGGATCGCCTTTCGACAGCAGGCATTCCGGGTGCTCCGGTGATCGACTCACAGCAGCGCTTCCTGGGCTCGGTCGCCCTTGACGACCTGCAGGTGCTGGCGGCGAAGGACCCGGGCGGCACGTTGCGGCGACGGGTCGACGCGACCGCTCCTTCCACCGACACCGCAGCGACCCTGGACCAGGTGATCGATGCGCTGCCGGCGACCGTCCACTGGCTCACGGTGCTGGACGACCAGCGGCAGGTGCACGGCATCGTCGCGTTCAGTGACATCGTGCGGGCCTACCACCGGGCGTTGCGCGCCGACGCCCGCCGGATGTCGCGGGTCGCCACCAGCGCCGGAATCCAGGACGTGCAGGTCGGCGCCGGCTCTCCGCTGGTGGGCCACCGGCTCGACGAGCAGGTGCTGCCCGACGGAGTCATCGTGGTGGCGGTCCGCCGTGCCGACGCGATGCTGCTCGGACTGGGGGCGGTGCACCTGGAGGCCGGCGACCTGGTCACCGTGCTGGTGCGCCCGGACCAGCAGGGCGCCATACGGCCCCTCTTCGACGGTGACGCGGTCACCGCGCAGCGCACCGCGGCCGCAGACCCCGGCACACACCCGTCCTGACCGGCTGACGCACCGCCCGCGCGCATGCGGTCAGCTCGCGACATACCCGGTGTTGGCGAACTCCGCCGCCGTGGGGATCGTCAGCCAGACGCTTCGTCGCTGGCGGTCTTCGAATGGCGTGGCGCGCCGGGCGACTTCTTCGCAGCCGCGACCTTGCCGCCGTGCTGCTCGTTCTCCTCGATGTACTGCTCGGGATCTTTGTCGACCGGTTTCACTCCGGAGGCGGCATTCATCGCCTCCATCCGCAGGAACTGTATGGCGATGTCGTGACGCAGTTGCAAGCTGGCCTGCTGTCGGAAGTCGGCCAGGTCCTGGCGTTCTTCCTCGCCCATGTGCCGGCTGTTGTAGACGTTGCAGTCGGTGACGGCTGTCCACCACTCCTCCGAGCCGGTCGTGGCACGGTCGGCCTTGCGGATCGCCATACGGATGTTGTTGTGGTCGCCGATGGCGTCGTCGGTCTCGTCCGCCGCGTCCGGCGCATCCGCAGCGCCGGTGCCGAGCTTGAGCAGCTCCGGATAGAAGTAGCGCTCCTCGGCGTCCGCGTGGTTCTCCAACAGGATCGCCAGACGGCGCCACATCGCGGCCAGACCGTCGGTATCGCTGCGTGGCCACTCCTCGAGCATCGCGAAGCCGCGCCGCTGCTCGTCGTGCTGCTGTTGGATGATCTCGGTGATGTCCATGGCCCGAAGTTACGCCACTACGCGCGTCGCACGGTGATCGTCGGTGGCTGCGCCAGCGACTGGCCGACGACGCAGTAGCGCTCGGTCATCTGCCCCAGCCGCGCGAGCTGCTTGTCGGTGGCATCGGTGTCGACGGTGAATTCGACTGCCAGGTCTTGGATCCCGACCGGTGCTTCACGGTCGACACCCAGGGTGCCGCGGGCGTCGAACGTGGCGTTGGCGGTGCCGTCGACAGACTTCAGGTCCAGGCCGGACGCGGTCGCGACGGCCCGCAAGGTCACGCCCGCGCAGGCGAGGACCGCTTCGAGCAGCATGTCGCCGGAGCAGGCGTCGGACCCGTCGCCGCCGGTTGCGCGGTGCAGCCCCGCCCGGGTGACCGCTCCGGTCTGCTGCACCGAGAAGGACGGGGCCGGACCGCTGCCGTCACCCGTTGCGGCGACCGGCGTCACTGCAGTCTCGGCGGACTCCCGGTAGCGCTCCTTCAGCGGTGCCTGTGCTGCGCGCAGTTCATTCGCATCCATGCGGTCATTGTGCGACCGGATGCTCGTGGATGTTCAGGCTGTCCACGCCGTGGCCCCGCGGTGAACCGTCATACCGCCGCGGTCGGCTGATGGCTGGTCGACGCCGGGTGGCAGGACCAGCGGCACTCGACCTGGTCCCAGAAGCAGGTGTCGCGGCCGTGCCGGTGGCGTGCGCGGTCCGGGTCGGCCGGGCCTGCGTGACGCAGATGCTCGGTGGTGAGGAACTCGCGCCGAAGCTCCTCCGGCAGCGCCTCGAAGGGTGAGGTCTGCGAGCGGTGACAGGCGATCGCCGCTTGCCTCCGCGCGTAGTGCTCGGCGGTGTCGATGTGCATGGTGTGCAGGTCGTCCGGTGTGCCCAGCTCGGCGAGATCGAGGTATGGCGAGTCCGGTGTGTCACGTGCCAGGTGCTCCGCCCAGCGCTGCATCAGGTGCTGGGGCAGGCAGTGCAGCCACACGGGTATGCCGTGCTCCCGGCCCGCCGCCACCGCGGCGTCTCGAGTGCGTGCGTGATCGCGATGGCCGTCCGAGCCGTCGAGTGTCACGATCAGGTCGGGCCGGAACGTGTCGATCGTCGCCGAGACGCGGTCGACCACGTCGGTGAATCGCACGCTGACGACGGCGCCATACCTGCATGAAGCCGCAGTGCGCAGCACGCTACTGCTGCCGGCTCGGGCGGGTCGGCTTATTTCGACGCAGACCACGTGTTGGTCCGGATTTGGTCACGTTCAGGTCATCGATAGGCCCGAAACCGCCCCCGAGGGCGGCAAATCCGATAGAAATTTCTCCTGGGTGACCTCTTGCGGCATACCCCGTGGCCTTTGCTGGCCCGCTCCGGATCATTTGTGCCGCAACGCTGTTCGAGGTCACCCATGACCTTGTCACGACGCATTGGTGAGCGTGCGAAACCAGAGAGAGGAACCGACTACATGGCATGTGATGTAGCCGCGAACAGGTGGGTGGTCTCGGGATGAGTCCGCGTTCGCGGAGTGATCCGCCACATCGCCTGCGCATCACGGTGCCGGCGTCCGACACGTCGGTGTTGCGATGGCTCGAGCTGCAGGAGAACCCTTCGATATCGCTGCGCATGTTGGTGCGCGCATCCATTGAGCGCGACGGCTACACCGACGTGCTGACGCGGCCGGTCGATCAGCTGCCACGTCGTGGCCGGCAGGCGGCCGAACCCGCGCGTCCGGCTCCGGCGGAGCCTGACGCACGTGAGACCGTTGCCCCACCTGCGGCAGCCCCGGCGGCCCGTGAGCCGGTCAGGCGAGACTCCGGCCGAAGCACGGGCACGGGCGCGAAGAGTGACCCGCCGGCACGAGCGCCGAAGCCGAATCCCAAGCCGCAGAAGCAGTATTCGATCGACGAGATCATGAGCAGCACCCGGCAGTGACGAGCTGAGCCGGTGTCTGCTGACCGGCGTCCCTTGAACCAACCCACATCGAGAAAAGGACGAATGAGGAATGGCGAAACACAGCGCCACCAGCACGAAGCGCGCAGCGACCAGCACGAGCACCAGCAGCGCGAGCGCCGACGACGGCACGACCCTGACCGGGGGCATCGACGTCGGCAACGGTTATCTCAAGGGCGTCATCCGCGGTGAGGTCGGCGGCGAGGCCGTCTTCGACGAGATCGATCTGCCGTCTGCGGTGGTCTCGACGAGCCGATCCACCCCGAAGGTGCCGCTGGCCGACTCCGACGTGGTCGCAGTCATCAACGGGGGAGGCCCCGGAGACGGTGACGACTTCTACAACCGACTGGACTGCTCCCTGACCAGTCCCCTTGTCGGACATACCGATCGGCGGATCTTCGGCCGTTCGGCGCTGTCCGTGCGGGGCAGCAAGTTCACCGAGTTCGAGGTGCTCGGCAAGCGGTCGAAGGCGGACCAGGAGCTGAGCGCGGTGCTCGTGCTGGGTGTCTTCGCCGCGAAGGCATTGCGCGACTACGTCGCCGCGCACGGGGTGCTGCCCGAGCGTGACCTGCAGGTCGATGTGCGGGCCGGCTTGGCGTTGCCGATCAGCGAATACGTGCAGCGGCGGCACACGTTCGCTGCCGAGTTCACCGGGTCGCAGAGTGGGGCACGCCCGATCGTGCACTCGGTGACGATCAAGAACTTCAGCACCCCGGTCACGGTGCGGTTGCGCTTCATCGACGTGCAGGTCCTCGCCGAGGGCGCGTCGGCACAGTTCGCGATCACCGACAAGGGTGAGCCGCTGGCACAGGCGTTGCTGGACGACCTGCGGGCCAGCGACCCGGACCCCCTGCCGGAGGGCATCACCGCAGCCGACCTGGTGGACGTGCGCAACACCATCGGCGTCGACGTCGGCGAGGGCACCGTCAACTTCCCGGTCTTCACCGACGGCCGCTTCAACGCAGAGGCTGCTATCACGCTCGAGCAGGGCTACGGCACCGCGCTGATGAACGCGATGGAGCGGATGAGCGAGTCGGACAAGCAGCTGGCGTTCACCAGCCGCAAGCAGTTGGCGGACTTCCTGCAGCAGCGTCCGTCGGTGCTGCAGCGTGGCCGCTACAACCGGGCGAGGGACTTCGTCGAGGACGAGGCGCGTTATCTGGTGGCCGAGATCGCCAGCCGCTTCGCGGACGTCGTGGCACAAGCGGGTGCGACCACCGAGGTCGTCTACGTGTATGGCGGCGGGTCGGGCCCGATCAAGCACCTGTTGCGGCCCGCCCTGCAGCAGGTCGCCGGCGACATACCGGTGCTCTATCTGGACGCGCGGTATTCGCGGCACCTGAACCGCGAAGGTCTCTACATCGCGGCACGGCACGTCGAGCAGTTCGCCTCTCGTGAGCAGCGCGGTGAGCGCAGCGCGCGCCGGCGGGCGAAGGTCAGCGCGTAGCCGTCAGCGGTCGGTGCCCCGGCACGACCTGACGTCTCCGCACCTGCACAGCGAGCACCACAGCGGAACGGCTGCCGAGACCCCTGCATCGTTGACCCACTCAGCGGGTCAACGATGCAGGTGACGTCTGGTACGAGAAAACCGCCGACAGTGTCGGCGGTTTCACTGTTGTCGGGGTGACAGGAGCCGCGCGTGACGCTCCTCCTGCGTCGGACCGTGCACGCGCTCCCGGCATCGTGTCTCCCGACACAAAAAATCCGCCAGCAAGCTGACGGAAAATTTGGTCGGGGTGACAGGATTTGAACCTGCGACCTCTTCGTCCCGAACGAAGCGCGCTACCAAGCTGCGCCACACCCCGTGGCATGCCGCGGGCACCCGGTGGATGCACGCAGCGAGAAGTAACGATACAAGGCGTCGCGGCGTTTCGCCCAATCGGGTCGATCAACTCGGGCACTCGATCTCGATACACCTCCTCCGCTGCGCTCCCCCGGCACTCGATCAGCGTGTTGTAGCGGTCTCGACCGGCGGGGCTACGCCTCAGGCGTAGCGGCGCAGGATCTGGCGAGACTGCTCGACATACCCGCCGCCGAAGAGGACGGCGTGCAGCAGCACCAGGTGCAGTTGCATCAGCGGGACCCGGTCACGCCAGCCGTCGTGCAACGGCGCAACCTCGTTGTATGCCGCGAGGATTCGCTCCAGATGCGGCGCTCCGAAGAGAGCCAGCGCCGCCAGATCCGACTCCGGATGACCGCCGTGCGCGGCGGGATCGATGAGGACCGCGCCGTCGGGGGTCCATAGGACGTTCCCGGCCCAGAGATCGCCGTGCAATCGGGCTGGGGCGGCGCAGGATTCGTCGAATTCGCCATCCCTCAGACGGGTCAGCAACGGTGCGGCTGCCGAGCTCAGCCCCGCCCGGTCCGCAAGTGGTGCGACGCGGAGCTCGGCATACATCGCGCCCCACGAGTCGTAGGACGCAAGGGGCAGCGACAGCAGGTCGTCGGCAGGTCCTTGGTAGCCGTCACCGTCCCAGGTGTCGGGTCCGACGCCATACGCCGTAGCGCCTGCCGTGTGGGTGGCGGCGAGTGCCCGTCCGAAGTCCTCGGCGTCGGCGCTCGACGGTGATGCAGCCGAAAGTCGTTGCAGCACAAGGTCACTGCCGTCAATCGACTCCACGTCGACGACCGGCGCACCGTCCGCTGCGCGTAACCACTCGAGCCCGGCCGCCTCCCAGGAAGCGGCTCGCGGCGAAGCTGCGTGCTTGACGAAACTCATCGCGGCACCAGCGTCAGCAGCGTCGCCTCCGGGCGGCAGGCAAGCCGCACCGGGTTGTACTTGTTGTGGCCCAGGCCAGCGGACACGTGCAACCACGCGGCGTCCGCGGGCGCATCCGCATCCCGATGCCCCGACGCACCCGGCCACCACCGCGAAACCCCTTTGGCACGAGCGTTGTCCAGGTCGCAGTTGGTCGTCAGCGCACCGTGGAACGGCACGCACACCTGGCCGCCGTGGGTGTGCCCGGCGAGGATCAGCCGTGCACCGTCGGCCGTCATCGCGTCCAGCACCCGCACGTATGGCGCGTGCACCACCCCAACCGTCGCGACCACATCGTCAGCTGCGCGACCGGCCACCGACGGGTAGTCGTCCAACGCGATGTGCGGATCGTTGACTCCGACGAATTCGACTGGCGTACCGGTGATTTCGAGCTTCGTCCGGACGTTGTCGAGATCGGTCCAACCGCCGCGCTTGAAGGCGGCGACCAGCTCGTCGACCGGCAGGGTCGGCACTTCGAGGTCCGCGCCGCGCTTGTGCGGTGCGCCGACTCCGACATACTTCAGCGGATTCTTGGGCGCGGGCGCGTAGTAGTCGTTCGACCCGAGAACGAACGCACCCGGGAACTCCAGCAGCGGCTCCATCGCCCGCAACACGGCCGGCACCGCATGCAGGTCGGAGCAATTGTCACCGGTGTTGAGGACGAAATCCGGCTCCAACGCTGCAAGTCCGCGCACCCACTCGATGCGACGCTCCTGCCGCGGCACCAGGTGCAGATCGCTCACCTGCAGCACCCGCAGCGGGCGGGCACCGCGTGCCAGCACCGGGAGCGTGAAGCGCCGCAGTGTGTAGAGGTGCCGCTCGACCAGGGATGCCCATGCGAGCGTGCCGATCCCAGCGCCGGCGATCGCGGCCGCGGTCCTCGTGAGTGCATCCATGACGCTGCCAATTGTGTCGCCACTTCGATGTCCGTGTGGCAGGCGGGTCTGCACGCAGTGGGACACTGACCCGTATGACGAGCAAGCAGAGCCTCCGTGAGGACATGACCGCCGCCCTCCGCGCACACGACAAGGTGCGCACCTCGACACTGCGGATGGCGATGGCCGCGATCACCAACGCCGAGGTCGCCGGCAAGGAGGCCAAGGAGCTCTCCGAGGACGAGGTGCAGCAGGTGCTCGCCAAGGAGGCCAAGAAGCGCCGCGAAGCGGCCGAGGCGTATGACGGCGCCGGCCGCGCCGAATTGGCCGAGAGCGAGCGCGCCGAGCTGGCCGTGCTCGAGGAATACCTCCCCAAGCAGTTGGGCGATGAGGAACTTTCAGCTCTTGTTGCCGAGGCGATCAGCGAGACCGGTGCGCAGGGTATGGCGGGCATGGGCCAGGTCATGAAGGCCGTGCAGCCGAAGGTCGCCGGTCGTGCCGAGGGCGGCCGGGTCGCCGCCTCGGTCAAGCAGGCGCTGCAGGGCTGAGCGTCGCTCGGGCGGGACCTCGGGACGCTCGTTCCTCGCTCCTCGGCCACCTCAAGTGGAGGTCCTTGAGGAGTTCGTGAGGCACGAGCGAACGTCTCGAAAGGAGGGGACCTCGGGACGCTCGTTCCTCGCTCCTCGGCCACCTCAAGTGGAGGTCCTTGAGGAGTTCGTGAGGCACGAGCGAACGTCTCGAAAGGAGGGGACCTCGGGACGCTCGTTCCTCGCTCCTCGGCCACCTCAAGTGGAGGTCCTTGAGGAGTTCGTGAGGCACGAGCGAACGTCTCGAAAGGAGGGGACCTCGGGACGCTCGTTCCTCGCTCCTCGGCCACCTCAAGTGGAGGTCCTTGAGGAGTTCGTGAGGCACGAGCGAACGTCTCGAAAGGAGGGGACCTCGGGACGCTCGTTCCTCGCTCCTCGGCCACCTCAAGTGGAGGTCCTTGAGGAGTTCGTGAGGCACGAGCGAACGTCTCGAAAGGAGGGGACCTCGGGACGCTCGTTCCTCGCTCCTCGGCCACCTCTCACGACGAAGCCCCTCCCGTCATACGGGAGGGGCTTCGTTGGTCACTTCTCCTTCGGCGGCGGGCCGGTGTGCTTGGGCGGGTTCGTCTTCTTCGGCGGCTCAGTCGTTTTCGGCGGCTCGGTCGTCTTGGGCGGCTGCGTGGTTTTCGGAGGCTGCGTCGTCTTGGGCGGCTGCGTCGTCTTGGGAGCCGGCGGCACGTAGGTGCGCGTCGTCGACGGTTGCCACGTCTGCGGCACGGTCGTCGCCGAGGCCGGGCCCGAGACAGGTCCGGAGTATGTCGGCGGGTTGGACGTCGTGGTCTTCTCACTCGTCTTCGGCGACGGCGAGTCCTTCGGCGTCGTGCCGTCCGGCTTCATGAAGTGCTTGATCGGCTTGCCCTTCAGGGCGCCGTCCATGATGTCCTTCCAGATCGGCGCCGCGAGGTCACCGGCGAAGACGTAGCCGCCGCCAGGGCTGGTGTAGCGGTGACCGGCGAGGGTGACGTTCTTCAGGTCCTTGGGAGCCGCGTGGTGACCGACCCAGACTGCGGTCGCGATCTGCGGGGTGTAACCGACGAACCAGAGGTTCCTCGACCCGTCCTCGGTGCCGGTCTTGCCGGCTGACGGACGGTCGCCGTCGAGCTGGATGTCGCCGTGGGTGGTGCCCTTCGGGTCGGTGATGACCGACTTGAAGATCTTGGTCGTCTCGGCCGCGACCTTCTTGCTCACGATCCGCTTGCACTGGGTGCCGGAGAGCTTGAGCTTCTTACCGCTGCCGTTCTTGATGGACACGACGGGGCGCGGCGGGCAGTACATCCCGCCGGACGCGACGGTGGCGTAGGCGTTGGCGAGGTTGATCGGTGTCGTGTTGGACGAGCCCAACGTGATCGAGGAGATCGTGGACGTTATTGGTCTGCCGCTGCCGTCCTTCACACCGAACTTCGATGTCGTCTTCAAGACCTCGCAGGCCCCGAGCTCACCCACGATCTTGGCAAACACGGTGTTGACCGACTGGGCGGTCGCGTCGGTGAGCGACATGTCGCTGCCCGCAGGTGGCTTCGGGGCGTCGTTGGGCAGCGGCCACTTGTCGCCGCCCAGTCCGCAGCGGCCGGGGATCTCTTCGTTGGTGAAGATGTGCGCGGGTGCTCCGGCACTGGACTTGCCGTTGTATGACGGCACCTCGATCTTCTTGTCCGGTGACCAGCCCTTCTCCAGTGCCGTGATCACCGCGAAGATCTTGGCGGTCGAACCGTATGCGTAACCGCCGTCCGGGTCCACGAAGTTCGTGGCGCTCGTGCCGTTGCCCGGTGAGTTGGAGTATTTGGTGTTCTGTCCGCTGGCCAGCACCAGGCCGGTGCCGGGTTGGATGATGACAGCGGCAGAATCGACGCCCGCCTTGTTGCCCTGCGGGATCTTCTTGCGGATCTGCTTGTTGATGACGTCGGCCATCTTCGGGTTGAAGCTGGTCTGGATCGTCAGGCCACCACTCTCCAGGGTCGCCATCCGCTCCTTGGGTGTTTTGCCGAGCGACG
The DNA here is from genome assembly GCF_052905685.1 of Flexivirga sp. B27. Classification (NCBI taxonomy): domain Bacteria; kingdom Bacillati; phylum Actinomycetota; class Actinomycetes; order Micrococcales; family Dermacoccaceae; genus Flexivirga; species Flexivirga sp. B27. Next base: position 303,600 of record NZ_JBPYUM010000003.1, read on the forward strand.
GCTGCTTCTGCAGCCAGTCGATCACGTAGTAGCAGAAGTAGGCGTATTTGGAGTTGGCGCAACTGTTGGACTTCACCGGGTGCGGGTTGAGGTCCAGCTTGGTGTTCTGGGCCTTGATCATCTGATCGCGGGTGATCATCTTCTGCTGATACATCTTCGCCAGCACGACGTTGCGACGCGCGGTCGCACCCTTGGCGTTGGTGAAGGGGTCCAGGTTGCCCGGCTCGTTGACGATGCCGGCCAGCAGCGCGGACTGCGGCAGGTTCAGCTCCGAGGCGTGCACGCCGAAGTATTGGCGGGCCGCGGCCTCCACGCCATACGCCTGACCGCCGTAGTAGACGAGGTTGAGGTAACCGTCGAGGATCTGGTCCTTGGTGTATTTCTGCTCCAGCGACACCGCGTATTTCAGCTGCTGCAGCTTGCGGACGTAGCCCTCCATGCCGGTGCGGCTGACGGCGCGCTTGGCCTTCTCGGTGTTGCCGGAGTTGATCGCTTCGTTCTGGATGGCGATCTTGACGTATTGCTGGGTCAGCGTCGACGCGCCCTGCGTGCCGTTGCTGAAGATGTTGGAGCCGATAGCGCGGAAGAGGCCCGTGGAGTCGATCGCGCCGTGCTCGTAGAAGCGCTCGTCCTCGATCGCGACCTGGGCGTTCTTCATGTTCTTGGAGATCTTGCTGAACGGCACCACGATGCGGTTCTGGTTGAACGGTGTCGCAAGCACGGTGCCGTCGCTGGCCAGGATGCGTGACTGCTGCGCCAGGGGGTTCATCGCGAACGACCCGGGCATGTCGTTGAAGAGCTTCACGCCGCCGTTGGTCGCCTGACCCGCCGCGCCGACCGCGGGCAGGAAGAGGCACGCGACGATCAGTCCCATCGCGACCGCCGTGGCGACGAACGCTCCGAGCAGACTGAAGACGGCGCCGAGACGAGAAGCAACACGCATGCCTGGCAGGGTAACCGCCCGAACTGTCATCGGTCGCATCCGACGGGCCGTGCATCATAGACGAGCCGTTGACGGCACACGTATAGTTCGAAATGACTATTTGGAAATAGTTCCCCGGACATCTAGCGGGCGGTGCTCCGGATCAATACCGTGATCCGAGACACACGCGGGGGGCGTGAAACAGAACATGGGCGGGGAAGGCCGAGAGCGAGAACATGACTGCTGTGATGCCCGAGAAGGCGACCTGGGACGAGAACTGGGCGGCGCGCGCTGTATGCCGCACAGGGGCGTCTCCGGACGAACTCTTCGCCAAGGGGGCTGCGCAGCAGTCCGCCAAGGTCATCTGCCAGCGGTGTCCCGTTGTCGCAGAGTGTCTGGCGGACGCACTGGACAACCGCACCGAGTACGGCGTCTGGGGTGGCATGACCGAGCGTGAGCGCCGGGCACTGCTGCGCCGCCGACCCGACGTCCCCTCCTGGGCACAGCTGTTCAAGATGGCGCGCGCCGACGAGGCCAAGTCCGCCGACTGAGCGATTGAGGCGGGGGTTTCGAGACGCTCGTTCCTCGCTCCTCAACCACCTTGAATATGAGGTGGCCGAGCTTGTCGAGGTCACACCCGAGGTGGCCGAGCTTGTCGAGGTCACACCCGAGGTGGCCGAGCTTGTCGAGGTCACACCCGAGGTGGCCGAGCTTGTCGAGGTCCGGGTGTCGTTTCGACAAGCTCAACGACCGTGGTTTCGACAGGCTCAACCAGCTCTAGCGGGCGAGCTGTGCACCGATACCGCGCAGCTGCTCCACGTCGTTGACGTCCTCCGCCGATGCAGCCACGATCACCTGCGGGATCGTGGGGTGCGCGGCGGTGAACCTGCCGATCGCTGCCTCCTGACGGCCCGCCTGCGCGGCGTGTTCGGCGTGCAGCCGCAGCAGCCCGGCGGTGTCCGCCGGTTGCCAGCCCTCGCCCTCCCGCGCATCGAGCGCGTCGGCTTCCTCGGCCGCGGCTTCGGCCCGGCCCTCCCGCAACGAAGGCACGTGCGTCTGCTCGACCCGATTGACGACGAGGCCGGCCAGCGGCATACGTTCGGTGGCCAGGCGGCCGGCGAAGAACGACGCCTCACGCAGCGCGTCACGCTCCGGGGTGGCGACGACCACGAATGCCGTGGCCTCGTCGCTCAGCAGCGCATACGTCTCGTCGGCGCGCTCGCGGAAGCCGCCGAACATCGAGTCCAGCGCCGCGACGAAGGTCTGCGCGTCACGCAGCATCTGGGCGCCGAGCACCTTGGACATCACCGCGGTCACCGTGTTGACGCCGACCGACATGAATTTGAGGTAGGCCCGCCCGCCGGCCTTGGCCGGTGACATCAGCAACCGGATGAACTTGCCGTCCAGGAAGGACCCGAGCCGCTTGGGCGCGTCCAGGAAGTCCAGCGCAGACCGCGACGGCGGAGTGTCGACCACGATGAGGTCCCAGCGCGCGTCACCGTCGACCTGCTCGGCGTGCAGCTGGCCCAGCCGCTCCATCGCCATGTATTCCTGCGTGCCCGCGAAAGAGCTCGAAACCGCTTGGTAGAAGGGGTTTTCCAGGATCTGCTGCGCTTTGTCCGGAGCAGAGTGCCGCAGCACCAGCTCGTCGAACGTGCGCTTCATGTCGAGCATCATCGCGTCCAACGAGCCGCCGTTGGTGTCGTCGATCTTCTCGACCGGCGCCGGCTCGTTGTCGAGGTGCTCCAGGCCGAGCGCCTGCGCGAGGCGCTTGGCCGGGTCGATCGTCAGTACCGCGACCGCGCGACCCTGCTCCGCCGCCCGTATGGCGATCGCGGCCGCCGTGGTGGTCTTGCCGACGCCGCCGGAGCCGCAGCACACGATGGTGCTGACGGAGTCGTCCTGCAGCAACTGGTCGATGTCGAGCAGCGGTGGCCGCGTCATACCGCGGCTCCTTGGTCGGTGACGGTCGCCGACAACTCCAGCAGACCGCCCGCGTCCATGCCACCCGGCACCAGTGGCAGGTGGTATGTCGGCAGGTCGAGCCCGGCCAGGGTCTGCCGCTCGCGGTCCTGCAGCGCCAGCCGCTGGGTGAGGTCGACGCCGGTCTGGGTAAGGCCGCGGACCATGCGCGGGCCGACGCGCAGGCCCACAGCGCCGAGGTCGACGGTCAGTGGCTCGGCATCGAAGTTGTCGGCACCGAGCAGCGCCAGGGTGTGCTCGCTCACCGGGGGAGCGACCTCCTGATTGATGATCACCGACCCCAACGGCAGCGACAGGCCACGCAACTCGGTGGCCGCCTCCACGGTCTCCTGCACCGGCATCTCCTCCAGCAACGTCACCAGGTGCACCACCGTCTGCGACGACTGCAGCATCGCGGTGATCGCGTCGGCCTGGTTCTTGATCGGGCCCATCTTGGCCAGCCCGGACATCGCATGGTTGACGCCGAGGAACTGGCCCACCCGGCCGGTCGGTGGTGCGTCGAGGACGACGGCGTCATACAGATGGGGGCTGCGGGTGCCGCGCCGGCTCGGGCGGCGGCGGACCGCCTCGTAGACCTTGCCGATCAGCAGCACGTCGCGCAGCCCCGGCGCGATCGTGGTGGCGAAGTCGATGACGCCGAAGCGCTCGAGCATCCCGCCGGCCAACCCGAGCTTGTAGAACATCTGCAGGTATTCGAGCAGCGCGGCCTTCGGGTCGACCGACAGCGCCATCACCTGGCCGCCGCCCGGCCCGGTCGCGACCTGCACCTCGTCGTCGCCCAGGCGCGGCACGTCGAAGACGCCGCTGATGCCTTGGCGCCCCTCGACCTCGACCAGCAGGACGCGCTTGCCGTCGGTGGCCAGCGCCATCGCCAGGGCGGCCGCAACGGTCGTCTTGCCGGTGCCGCCCTTGCCCGTCACGACGTGCAGCCGCACGTCGTCGAAATCACCGGTCTTCATGCGTTCACGGTATCGGGGCTGCGGGTGTGACCGGCGCGTCATACCCGGGTAGGTGCTACTGCAGGGTGACGCCGCGGCGGGACTGCTCACCTACGCTGCACGTATGTCGTCGGTCGAGCAGGGTCACTCGGACGCGCTGCTCTCCGAGGCGTCGCGTCCGTGGGTCCGCCTGCTGCCGTGGGCCGTGGCGTTCGTGCTCGTCATCGTCCTGCTGCCCGTCACGATCGGTGTGCTGGGCGACGACTACCGGCTCAACGACGGGATCGCAGGCATCTTGGCCGTGGTGCAGACCGCACCGCTCGCGCTCGCCGTGGTGCGCCCCCTGCAGGCCTGGTGCGTCATCTTCGCCGCGGACATCGTCGGAGCGCTCATCCTGCTCACGACCGGTTTCAGGGACTCCGCATGGCCCTTCCCGCCCATGGAGATCGTCGGGTATGTCGCTCTCTGCCTCGCCCTCGGATTGCGCGAGTCACGGCGCATCCTGCTGACGGTGTGGCTAGCGACGGCGGCTGCCGGCACCGTCCTCACCCTTCTCGCACCCGCGAACACGCCTGACACGAGTGTCGTGGTCATCGTCCTCAGCGCTGTAGCGCTTGTGCTGGGTGCCGCGCTCCGCGAGCGGTATGACGCGCAGCGCCGGCTCGCCGAGCAGGAGACGATCAGCGAGGCCGAGCGCAGCCACCGGACGCTGCTGGAGGAACGCGCCCGGATCGCGCGGGAGCTGCACGACGTGGTCGCCCACCACATGTCGATGATCACGGTGCAGGCTGAGACGGCGCCATACCGACTGGAGGGGGTGGCGCCGGAAGTGCGCGACGAATTCACCTCGATCGCGGCCACCGCACGCGAGTCGCTCGGGGAGATGCGCCGGCTGCTCGGGGTGCTGCGGCACGAGGAGGCCACCGGGGAGTTGGCTCCGCAGCCGGGGCTGACCGACATCGGTCATCTCGTCGAGGCGACCGAACGTGCAGGCGTCCCAGTCGAATTCGCGTCATTCGAGAGGCAGGTGCACGAGGCGCAGGTGTCCGAGGCGGTGGGCCTGTCGGCATACCGCATCGTGCAGGAGGCGCTCGCCAACGTCGTGCGGCACGCACCGGGCGCACCGACCCGGGTGACGCTGTCGACGGACGACGACCGACTCGAGGTGCTCGTCGTCAACGATGCGTCCCCGCAGCCGCCCACCCGACCGCTCGAGCGCGGCGACACCGGGCACGGCCTGGTCGGCATGCGCGAGCGCGTGCGCCTGGTCGACGGCACCCTCGAGACCGGTCCGCAACCCGACGGCGGCTTCCGGGTGGCCGCCGAAATCCCGCTGACAGCAAAGGAATCCACGTGACCACGCGCGTCATTGTCGTCGACGATCAGGCCATGGTGCGCGCCGGCTTCGCAGCCCTGCTCGATGCCCAGGAGGACATCGACGTGGTCGGGCAGGCGGCAGACGGCGACGAGGGCGTCGCACTGGCACGCCGCAGCCGGCCGGACGTGGTGCTGATGGACGTGCGGATGCCGAAGCTGGACGGCCTTGAGGCGACGCGGCGGATTGTGGCGTCACCGGGACTGGCCGACCACACGCGCGTGCTCATGCTGACCACGTTCGACGTCGACGACTACGTCTACGAGGCGTTGCGGGCCGGTGCCAGCGGCTTCCTGCTCAAGGACGCCCCGCCGGCCGACCTGATCTCCGCGGTGCACGTCGTCGCGGCCGGCGACGCACTGCTCGCCCCGTCGATCACCCGGCGGCTGATCGCCGACTTCGCGCAGCGTCGGCCCGCCGGGCGCAGCAAGCCGTCGTTGCGGCTGAACGCCCTGACCGAGCGGGAGACCGAGGTGCTCACCCTGGTCGCGCGCGGCAGCTCCAACTCCGAGATCGCCCACCAGCTCTTCGTCGCCGAGCAGACCGTCAAGACCCACGTCAGCCGGGTCTTCACCAAGCTCGACCTGCGCGACCGCGCCCAGGCGGTCGTCTTCGCCTACGAGTCGGGGCTGGTCACGCCGGGCGAGTGATACCCGGGTAGGGGTCTGTTTTTGGCTCCGCGGTGTGACGCGTGGGGCGGAACCTGCTCCATAGTTTTCCCGGCATGAACACCGCAACGGCACTTCACTATCGAATGCACGAGGTCGACGGCCACCAGCTGCTGGCGTGCGACCGTCCGGGCGGGGCGCGCATCGTCGAGGCGTTCGGCGACGTCACGCTGGCCGACCACATCGCCGTCGTCATACCCGGCAACGGCCACCACCTGGGCAACTACTTCACCGACCGCGGCCCGGTCAGCCCGCGGGCACGCGGCGAGCAGGTGCTGCGCATGATGGCCGCGCTGGCACCGGACGAGCGGGTCGCCGTGGTCGTCTGGGTCGGCTACCGCACGCCGGCCGGTATGGCGTCGGCCTTCTCCAACAGCTACGCCCGCGAGGGCGCTGCGGACCTGGCCCGGCTCACGCACTACCTGCCGCGGTCGGCGCACTTGACGTTGATCGGGCACAGCTACGGCAGCGCGGTCTGCGGGTTGGCGCTGCCGACCGCTCGGGCCGAGGATTGCGTCGCGCTCGGCAGCGCCGGCATGGGCGTCTGGCGTAGCGACGACCTCGGCACCGGCACCCGCGTGTGGGCGGCGCAGACCGAGTCGGACTGGATCCGCTTCTTCCCGCACGGTCGCATCGGGCGGCTCGGGCTGGGGCGTCCGCCGCTCCATTCGGCAATGAACGCAACGCGATTCGGCACCGGCGACATCACCGGGCATTGCGGCTACTACACCGAGGGCAGCGAGTCGTTGCGCAACATCGCACGCATCGCTGTCGGTCGGTATGACGACGTGACGCCACCCGGCGCGGTGGGCGTCGCAGGTCCGGGCGCGGACGTGGTCCCGGCCGATGCGACTCGGATGGAGGCCGTGGCATGAGACTGCTGAGTTGCGAACCGGCGGTCCTCTGCGAGGGCCTGCGCAAGAGCTTTCCGGGGCGGGGCGTGGTGCTGGACGGGCTGGACCTGGCCGTCACGCCCGGCACCGTGCACGGCCTGCTCGGTCCGAACGGAGCGGGCAAGACCACCGCCATACAGATCCTGTCGACGCTGCAGCGCTTCGACGCCGGCCGGGTCGTTGTAGCCGGGCACGACGTGGCGCGTGACCCCGCCGGCGTCCGGGCACGTATCGGCGTCGCCGGGCAGTACGCGGCGCTCGATGAGGTGCTGACCGGCCGGCAGAACCTCGAGTTGTTCGGCCGGCTGCACCACCTGCGCACCCGAGCTGCACGGACCCGCGCCGACGAACTCCTCGAGCGCTTCCGGCTGCAGGCGGCAGCCGACCGCCCCGTCCGGCACTACTCCGGCGGCATGCGGCGGCGGCTCGACCTCGCGGTCAGCATGATCCGCGACGCCCGCGTGCTCTTCCTCGATGAGCCGAGCACCGGGCTCGATCCGCGCAGCCGCGGCGAGGTCTGGGACGCGGTGCGCGAGCTCGCCGAGGCCGGCACCACGGTCCTGCTCACCACGCAATACCTCGAGGAGGCCGACCGGCTGTGCTCCCGCATCTCGGTGATGGACCACGGCCGGATCGTCGCCGAAGGCTCGCCCGACGAGCTGAAGGCGCGCGTCGGCGGCAGCCTCGACGACGCGTTCCTGGAGCTGACCGGCGGACCGAACCTGCAGGAGGCCGTGCGATGACCACCGTCTCGATGCCCGCGCTCAAACTGTCCGCGCCGACGGTGTGGTTCGTCGCCGACACGTGGGCCGTCACCCGCCGGCACCTGATGCGACTGGTCCGGCGACCCGACGAGCTGCTCGGCACGTTGCTCATCCCGGTGATGGCGGTCGCGATGTTCGGCTTCGTCTTCGGTGACGCGCTCGGAGCGGCGATGACCCTGCCCGGGACGGAGTACCGCGAGTTCCTGCTGCCCGGGCTCTTCGCGCTGACCATGGCGTTCGGGATCGGCAACACCACGATCTCGGTCGCGGCCGACGTGCGTGGGGGAGTGCTGGACCGGATGCGGTCCCTGCCGATGTCACCCGCCGCGATGCTCGCCGGTCGCTCGCTCGCCGACTTGCTCACTGCCACAGTCGAACTCGCGATCGTGATGGGTCTCGGGTCGCTCCTCGGCTGGCAGTGGCACGGCGGTCTCGGAGCACTCGCCGCATTCGGTCTGCTCGCGCTGCTGCGGCTCGCGTTCTCCTGGATCGGGATCCTGCTCGGGCTGCTGGTCAGCGGCCCCGAGGCTGCGATGAAGTATTTCTCGCTGCTCTTCCCGCTGGCGATGGTGGCCGACACCGTCATACCGACCGACCTGATGCCGGACGCGCTCGCCGGCATCGCACGCTGGAATCCGTTGTCCGCCACCGTGATTGCGACCCGACACCTCTTCGGCAGCCCCTCCGCGGCGACGACCTCGTGGGTCGCCGAGCACGCGACGGCGATGGCGATCGCGTGGCCGGTCGCGATCACCGCGGTCTGTATGCCGCTCGCGCTGCTGCGGCTGCGGAGGTTGTCGCGGTGAGCCTCGTGGTGTTGTTCCTACTGGTCGTCGCCGACGGCATCGTGCCGCCGGTGCCCAGCGAGGCCGTGCTGCTGGCGCACGCGCCCGGTGCGATGGCACACGGGTGGGCGGCGGTCGTCGGCCTGTGGGCGCTGGCAGCGGCCGGCGCGTTCCTGGGCGACGTGATCACCTACTTCCTGGGACGCGGCATCGGGACGCGACGCTTCGCCTGGCAGCGACGTGCCTGGGTGGCGCGCGTGCTCGAGCGCACCGGCGTCGAGTTGAACCGCCGTGGGGCGCCGCTGATCCTGTCGGCTCGGCTGCTGCCCGGCTGGCGGGTCGCGATCACCTTCCTCGCCGGCGCCACGCGTATGGCGCCCGCGCGGTTCTTCGCTGCGAGCGCCTGCGGTGCGTCGATGTGGGCGGCATACATGATCGGGATCGGGGCGACCGTGGGCGCGCTCACCGGTGCCGGACCCATCGTCGTCGCAGCAGTGTCGCTGACCGTCCTGACCGCGCTGGCCAAGCTCGTCCGGTGGCTGCGCCGTCGCTGGATTCCGGGTGCGTCGCGCCGGCCGAGTCCGTATCGTCGTGGGCATGCGCCGACATCATTGAGTCCGATCACTGACGATCCGAGCGGCCGCCTTCCGGGCGAGCCGCGAGTGCATCGCGTTCTTCGCGGTGAGCCCGCTCTACTTCGCCGCGCACGGGGTGGACGCAACGGCACAGGGGACGCTCTTCGTCCTCTGGTCGATCACGTCGTTCGTCTGTGAGGTGCCGTCGGGTGCGCTGGCCGACACCATCGATCGACGTGCGCTGCTCGGCGTATCCGGCGTGCTCTATACCGCTGGATTCACCAGTTGGCTTCTGTTTCCTGCGTATTGGGGCTTCCTGGTCGGCTTCGTGCTGTGGGGAGTCTCCTCGTCGCTGATGTCCGGAACCTTCGAGGCACTCGTGTATGACGAGCTGGCCTCGACCGGGGACGAGGCGTCCTACGACAAGGTGCGGACGCACGCCGAGACCGCGGCGGTCATCGCCATCATGGCCGGAATGCTGCTGGCCGGACCGCTGCTGACGCTCGGCGGCTACCGCGCCGTCGGTATCGCGAGCGTCGGCGTGGCCGCGCTGCACACCGCCCTGACACTCCTCCTGCCGCCGGCCCGTCGGCAGGAGAAGGTCGCCGAGCGGCACTACCTGGCCCAGTTGCGGGACGGTCTGCGTGAGGTGCGCGATTCACCGCCGCTGCGCCGGACGATCCTGACCATCGCCGCGGTCGTGGCGCTGGTGGCGTTCGACGAATACTTCTCCCTGTTCTTCGCAGCAGCCGGGTTCTCGCCGGTGCTGGTGACCGTCGCGGTGGCGATCACCGCGGCGGCGCAGGCGCTCGGGACGGCGTTGGCCGCACGCTCCCCGGCGACGAACCTGCGGAAGGTGCCGTTGCTGGTGGCTCTCGGCGGTGCCGGGTTCGTGGTCGGCGCGCTGGCTGCCCGCACCGGCTCACTCGGCGCGGGCGTGGCAGCTGTCGTGTTGGTGGCGGCGGCATACGGGCTGGTGACGAATGTCTATGTCGCACAGGAGAACCGGTTGCAGCACCAGATCCGCGGAGCGTCCCGGGCAACGGTCACGTCCGTCGGCGGCGTCGTCGGGGAAGTGGGTGCGATCACCAGCTTCGCGCTCGTCGGCGGTCTGGCGCACTGGTGGACGATCCCGGTGGTGCTGCTCGTCGCGACAGTGCCGTTCAGCATCGGTGGCGCCTGGGTTGCACGAGGTCCTTGAGGAACCCGTGAGGGACGAGCGGGTGTCTCGAGAGGACCGGGGCCTCGAGACGGTCGCTCGTGCCTCACGACCTCCTCGGCCACCTCAACCCTCTCCACCAACCTCACATCACGGGGCGGGGCCTCGAGACGGTCTCCTCGCATCGGGGCCTCGAGACGGTCGCTCGTGCCTCACGACCTCCTCGGCCACCTCTGGAGGACGGCCTCGAGCGCGGTCACGGTGTGCGCGAAGTATGACGAGCCCGGGTCGACCAACTCCATGTGCCCGCACCCCGCCAGCACCTGCAACGGCACGCCTGCATCGGCTGCCGCCTGGTAGCTCTCGGACACCTCCACCGGGACGGTGTCGTCGGCGCTGCCATGGACGAGTCGGACCGGCACGGGTGGCGGACCGAGAAGTGCGGGATCGGCTGCGCGCCATACGGTTTCAGGGGCATCACCCATCATCGCCAGGGCTGCACCGTCGCCCAGGCCCAGGTCGCGGGTGAGGTGCAGGTCCACGCAGCCGGCGAGCGAGACGACGCCGGCGATCGGGGTCTGCTGGTATGCCGCCCAGGTCACGAGATGCCCACCCGCGGAGTGCCCGATCAGCGCGATCCGATCGGGTAGCTCGGTGTCTGCGACGACTGCGTTGATCGCGGCGAGCACATCCGACGCCATCGCCGCCCAGTTGCCCGGCTCGCGCCGGTATTCGATGGTCGCAACGTGAAAACCGTGTGCTGCCAACGTCGTTGACTGCTGACCGGCATGCCCGCGGTCGGTCTTCGGACGCCAGAACCCGCCATGTATGACGACGACGGTCGCGTCTCGCGCGGCGCCCGACGGGTCGCGGACGTCATACAGCTGCTCGGGGGCAGGGCCGTAGGAGACGGTGCGGTCCGGCGGCGGGGCGGTGGCGGAAGGTATCGACACGCGCCGACCCTACTTGTCCGGCGTGGCGCCTCACGGTCTGGCAGACGGACACGTGGCTGAGGCTGGTCAGACGATTCCGGTGGATCCGACGGTGTGCTCGAAGATCAGGCTGGTCTCGGTGCTCGCGACCTCTCGCGTCTTGCTCAGACCCTCCACGAAGTTGCGCAAGTCCTCGGTCGAAGCGGCTGCCACGTGCACCTGAAAATCATCGACACCGGCGACGAAGTAGACGTTGAGGACGCCGGGAAGCCGCACCAGGCCGGCTGCGTAGCGGGGTATCTGCCCGCGAGCCGTCGGCTGGAGCCGCACGGCGACGATCGCCTGTATGCCGTAACCCAGCGCCTCGGGAGCGATGTCGAGCCGGAAACCACGGATGACACCACGGTCGATCAGTCGCCGCACACGGAAGTGGCATGTCGAAGCGGCGATCCCGACCCGCTTGGCAAGGGCACTGTTGGACAGCCGGGCATCCTCGGACAGCGCTCGGAGCAGCCGACGGTCGATGTCATCGATCGCTGTGTCGGGCGTCACTTTTCGCGGTCGCACATCCTCCATGACAGGGAGGCTATCCGATGGCCTGGTTGGAGAAAATGAGCTCATTTGCCCCAGCCTTTGAATAGTTGACGCACCCGCACCCATGTATAGCGTGAGAAGTGCTGAAATGTTGTGCTGTCGTTGTAGGAAAGAGGTTGCCAATGGTGCTCGAACCCCTGCGGCCCGCCAAGGGCCAGGGCACCCCGCACGTTGTCGTCATCGGAGCAGGCATGGTCGGTCTCTCGACCGCCTGGCACCTGCAGGAGCGAGGTGTCGATGTGACCGTCGTGGAGCGATCCGGGGTCGCGGCCGGCAGCTCGTGGGGCAACGCCGGCTGGGTCTCGCCCGGCCTGTGTGTGCCGCTGTCCGACCCGTCGGTGATCAAGTACGGACTGAAGGCGCTGCTCGACCCCGACTCGCCGCTCTACATCCCGATGAAGCCGGACCCGAAGCTCGCGTCGTTCCTGCTCGGCTTCGCACGCCGGTGCACGCCGGGGCAGTGGAAGCGCACGATGGACAAGTTCGTGCCGGTCAACCGTCGCGCGATCGAGGCCTTCCAGTTCCTGGAGGACCACGGCGTCAAGGCGAGTTCGCACGATGCACCGATCATGGCGGCGTTTCGGCGGGCCGAGGACGCGGCCGGGCTGGAGCACGAGGTCGAGCTGATCCGCGAGGCCGGCCTGGAGCTCGAGGCGACCGAGATCGACAACGCCACGCTGCGTGCCGAGTTGCCGATCGTCAGCCCGGACGTCGAGAAGGCGATCCGGCTCGGCGGTCAGCGCTTCATCAATCCGCCCGAATACGTCAACGCCCTGGCCGACGCAGTCCGCGAGCGTGGCGGCAACCTGGTGATCGGTTCCAACGCGCGGGCGCTGCGGCACGGACCGGGCGGTGTCACCGTTGAGATGGTCTCCGGCGCACCTGTCGCCGGTGACGCGGTCGTCGTCGCGACCGGTGCATGGCTGTCGGAGCTGGCCAAGGAGTGCGGCGTCCGGACGCCGGTGCGCGCCGGACGCGGCTACAGCTTCTCCCTGGAGGTCACGGACCCGGCCAACCGCCCGGTGCCCTGCCCGGTCTACTTCCCCTTCGAGCGGATCGCCTGCACGCCGCTCGGGGACCGACTGCGCGTCGGCGGCACGATGGAGTTCGGCGGCACCGAGGAGCCGCTGCATCCCGAGCGGGTCGAGGCGATCGTCAAGGGCGGCAAGCCGCTGCTGTCCGGTGTCGACTGGGACGACCGGCAGGACGAGTGGGTCGGCAGCCGCCCGGTCACGGTCGACGGCCTGCCGCTGGTCGGGCCGACGAAGGTGCCGCGTGTCTTCTCCAATGGCGGGCACGGCATGTGGGGCATCACGCTCGGCCCGTTGTCCGGACAGTTGCTCGCCGAGCAGATGGTCACCGGCGTGACCCCGCCGGAGCTGCTCCCGTTCGACCCCACCCGCTGAGTCGCATCCGTCGATCGAGTAGCGGTGAGGGACGAGCCGCGTAGCGAGATCCGGAGCCGCACTTCGGTCTCGATACACCGCTCGTACCTCGCGGCACTCGACCAGCGTGCGTTGCCCTCGTACCTCGCGGCACTCGACCAGCGTGCGTTGCCCTCGTACCTCGCGGCACTCGACCAGCATGCCGGGAATAAGGTGACGACATGACCACCTGGGAGTACGCAACCGTTCCGCTGATCGTCCACGCCACCAAGCAGATCCTCGACCAATGGGGCGAGGACGGCTGGGAGCTCGTGCAAGTCGTGCTGGGCCCCGATGGCACCAACCTGGTCGCCTACTTGAAGCGCCCGAAGGAGCAGTGACAGATGTCCGCAGTTGAAGACCGCCTGGCCGAGCTCGGCCTGCAGGTGCCCGAGGTGGCCGCGCCCGTCGCGGCATACGTCCCGGTCGTGCAGGAGGGCAACTTGGTCTACACCTCCGGCCAGCTGCCCATGGTCGACGGCAAGCTCGGCACCACCGGCAAGGTCGGTGCCGAGGTGACCGCCGAGGATGCCGCGAAGCTGGCGCAGACCTGCGCGCTCAACGCGATCGCCGCGGTCAAGTCGCAGGTCGGCGACCTCGACAAGGTCACGCGCGTGGTCAAGGTCGTCGGCTTCGTCGCCAGCGACCCGAGCTTCACCGGACAGCCGGCTGTCGTCAACGGCGCCAGCGAGTTGCTGGCCAAGGCGTTCGGCGAGGCCGGTGCTCACGCTCGGTCCGCCGTGGGCGTGGCCGTGCTGCCGATGGATGCCCCGGTCGAGGTCGAGATCACCGTCTCGGTCGCGTAGCACTCTGCCCATGCCGTCGACGCACGAGATCGAGCTGCCGCCGACGCTGCGCGAGCGGGCGCTCAGCTGGCTCGCAACACCCGCGCCGGAGCGAGAGATCGCCCCGGCGCGGCTTGCGTCCACCGTCCTGCTGCTGCGCGAATCCGACGCCGGCGCAGAGGTTTTCATGCAGCGCCGGGTGGCGTCGATGAAATTCGCACCGTCGATGTGGGTTTTCCCCGGCGGCGGTGTCGACCCGCGTGACGAGGTGGTCGGCCTGCCGTGGGCCGGACCGTCACCGGCGCAGTGGGCGCGCCTGATCGGCATACCGGAGGCACGTGCGCGCGCGGTGGTCATTGCGGCGGTGCGCGAGGTCTTCGAGGAATGCGGCGTGCTGCTTGCGGGCCCGTCGGACGACGAGGTGGTGCTCGACGCGACCAGCGACGACTGGCAGGCCGACCGGGCTGCCGTGCTCGACCGCAGCCTGTCCTTCGGAGAGCTGCTGGAGCGGCGTGGCCTCCTGCTGCGCTCGGATCTGCTTGCGCTGCAAGATCATTGGATCACCCCGGAGATGGAGCCGCGGCGCTATGACACGTGGTTCTTCTCCGCCCGCCTGCCCGGTCGGCAGGTCGCGGACGACGACACGACCGAGGCCACTGAAGCCGTATGGCGCCTCCCCGCCGAGGTCCTGCAGGAGGCCGAGCAGGGCGCTGCGAACCTGATGCCGCCGACGCTCACGCAGCTTCGCAGGATCGCCGGCTGGCCCGACCTCGCACCCGCGACGGTCAGCCGCGAGAGATTGGGCGCGGTGATGCCGCAGCCGGTCCGTGACGGCGACCGGTTGCTGCTCCGCGCGCACCTCAACGACTGACCCCGCCATACCGAGCGGACACACAACGAACCAGCGGACACGAAATCCGGGCCGGATTTCGTGTCCGCTGAGTGCTTTTCGTGTCCGCTCGGTGCGGTGCACGCGGTCGGATCAGCCGTTGGCGAGCGCCTTCACCCGGGAGATGTCGCCGTTGAACCAGTCCTTGTCCAGCGGTGACGAGGTGTACTGCCACATCGTGTAGTAGGGCCAGCTGCCGGGCAGCGTGCCGGGCGACGAGGAGTAGCGCGCGATCCACAGCGGGTTGGTCTTGCTGAACGCGGTCGAGTTGCCGGTGCAGGTCTTCCACCAGTCGGTGGTCGTGTAGATCGGCGCGTCACGTCCGGTCTTTGCCTTGTATTCGGTGAGGAACGACTTGATCCAGCTGACCATGGCCGAATGGGACTTGCCGTAGCAGGTCGAGCCGTAGGGGTTGTACTCGATGTCGAGCATGCCCGGCAGCGTCTTGCCGTCCTTGGACCAGCCGCCGCCGTGCTTGACGAAGTAGTCGGCCTGCGCCGCGCCGGACGACGAACTCGGCAGCGCGAAGTGGTAGGCGCCGCGGATCATCCCGATCTTGTAGGAGCCGTTGTACTGCTGGGCGAAGTAGGGGTTGGTGTAGCTGGTGCCCTCCGTCGCCTTGCTGTAGGCCCACTTCACACCGGCGCCCCACTGCGAGCTCCAGTTGACGTTGCCCTGGTGGCTCGAGACGTCGATGCCGAGCGTGCGGCCCGAGGCCGCAGCGGGCGTCACCGAGCGGGTCAACGGCTGCTGGGTGTCGGGAGTCTTCCAGCCGGCATACGCCTCGCCCGGGGCATGTATGCCGGCACGCGCTGCGGCAGTCGTCGGACTGTCGCCGGTGGCGGGGGCGGCGTGTGCGGGCCCGGTTGCGATCGCGGCGGTCAGGGCGACCGAGCCCGTCATACACAGGGCGGTGACCAGGGACTTCCTCATGAGCACTCCTCCGATGGGGTGTGCGCGGTGTCGTCCAGGGGGTGAACAGCACAACGCGTCTGTTAAGTAATTCCCACGCTATTGATTCTGTGTAAAGTGCTTACCTCTTGCCGGTAAAGACTTCTTCAGAGCCGGTGAACATTGCTCGTCGCCGCGCGTTCCCGCCCGCGCGCGAGCATGCGAAAAGCGGGCCGGACCGGCCCGCTTTCCGTGTGCTCTCAACAGGATTCGCGCACCTGCGATGCGCTCGATCAGCCGTTGGCGAGTGCTCGCACCCGGCTCAGGTCACCGTTGAAGTAATCCTTGTCGATGGGCGAGGAGGTGTATTGCCACATCGTGTAGTAGGGCCAGCCGCCCGGGAGCGTGCCGGGGGAGGAGGCGTAGCGGGCGATCCACAGCGGGTTGGTCGAGTTGAACGCGGTCGAGTTGCCGGTGCAGGTGGTCCACCAGTCGGTCGTGGTGTAGATGACCGCGTCGCGGCCGGTCAGCCGCTTGTATTCGTTCAGCCAGGTCTTGATCCAGGTGACCATGCCGGACTTGGAGTAGCCGTAGCAGGTGGAGCCGTAGGGGTTGTATTCGATGTCGAGCATGCCCGGCAGCGTCTTGCCGTCCTTGGACCAGCCGCCGCCGTGCTTGACGAAGTAGTCGGCCTGGGCGCTGGCGGAGCGGCCGGCCGGGTTGGCGAAGTGG
Organism: Flexivirga sp. B27; assembly: GCF_052905685.1. Classification (NCBI taxonomy): domain Bacteria; kingdom Bacillati; phylum Actinomycetota; class Actinomycetes; order Micrococcales; family Dermacoccaceae; genus Flexivirga; species Flexivirga sp. B27. The sequence goes on from NZ_JBPYUM010000003.1 coordinate 319,909, forward strand.
TAGGCGCCGCGGATCATGCCGACGTTGTAGGAGCCGTTGTACTGCTGGGCGAAGTAGTCGTTGGTGTAGTAGTCGCCCTCGGTTGCCTTGGTGTAGGCCCATCGGACGCCGGCGTTCCACTGCGAGCTCCAGTTGACGTTGCCCTGGTATGCCGAGACGTCGATGCCGGGTGTCTTGGTGGCGGCCAGCGACTGCAGTGATCGGGTCAGGCCGGGTGAGGTGCGGTTGCTGCTGACGGCGTGCTGCTTCCAGCCGGCATACGCATCACCCACCTTGTGGATGCCGGCGCGCTGGGCGGCCGCGGTCGGCTGCAGCTGTCGGGAGTTGTCGGGGGTGGTCGTGGCCTGGGCGGGGGTGGCAACGGCGACGAGTGCCAGCGAGGCGACGGCAGCGCAGACACTGAGCAGGGGCTTTTTCATGGTCGGGGTCCTTTGCAAACGAGACGTTGAACCGTTCGGGGCGGGCTGTGGTCCGGGGGAAACCTCAGCTTCAACAAACTTCACGGTATTCACACGAGGTATATGAGTCACCAATGTTTGGTAAGGCTTTGACAGGTCGGCGAGTCGCACCGGGTGAGTTGTGGCACGCAGCGTGGCCGGCCCGGTGTTGTCCGGCGACTGACCGGCAACTGTCCGGCAACGTTGCACGCACCGCGCTAGCGTGGTCGGCCGTGACGACTGAAGAGGTATGGCGCGGCGGCTCTCTCGGCGACCAGGCGCACGCGGTGCTGGCGCCCAACCCCGGCCCGATGACGCTCGACGGCACCAACACCTGGGTGCTGCACGTCCCCGGGGGCGACAGCGCGGTCGTGGTCGACCCGGGGCCGCTGGACGAGGGTCACCTGCAGGCGGTGCTGCGGTATGTCGACGGACTCGGCGCCCGTGTCGCGCTGACGCTGGTCACCCATTGGCATCACGACCACACCGAGTCGCTGGGCCGCTGGGCAGAGCTGGTCGACACGCCGATCCGTGGTGGCGGCAACGGCGAGCCGCTGGTCGATGGCGAGCGGATCGCCTTGGGATCATTGCGGATCCACGTCCTTGCGACGCCCGGGCATACCGCCGACTCGATGTCGTTCCACCTGCCCGACGCCGACGTCCTGATCACCGGTGACACGGTGCTCGGCCGCGGCACGACCGTCGTCGCGCACCCCGACGGTGCGCTCGGTCCCTACCTGGAGTCGCTGGAGAAGCTGCACGCGGTCGCGTCGGCGCGGCCGACCGGACTGGCACCGGCCCACGGCCCGACGCACGCCGACGCGGCGTCGGTCATTGCGGCATACCAACAACACCGCCTGGAGCGGCTGGAGCAGGTGCGTGCCGCGCTCGCGGCAGGCGACGCGGACGCTGCCGACGTGGCGCAGGCGGTGGTGGAGCGGGTCTATGCCGATGTTCCGCGGGATGTGTGGCCTGCGGCGAAGGCGAGCGTGCGGGCGCAGTTGGAATACCTCGGAACGACGCCGTGACCTCGACAAGCTCGGCCACCTCGAGGGACAAGCTCGGCCACCTCGTCTTGTGGTCGTTGAGCTTGTCCCTTCATGGTCGTTGAGCTTGTCGAAGCGACCTTGTGACCTCGACAGGCTCGGCCGGCTCAGGGCAAGCTCGGCCGGCTCAGGGCGTCAGCGCCGCCAACACGACACTGATGTTGTCGTGGCCGCCGGAGGCATTGGCGAATTCGACCAGCCCGGCGGTGATCTCGGCGGCCGAGTCGCCGTGTGACGAGCGCACCCGCTGCACCAGGTCCCACAGGTCGGTGGGCGCCGAGCAGTAGTTCCACAGTCCGTCGGTGCACACGATGACCCAGCCCGGCTCCTCGGCGAGCAGGTGCGCCATACGCGGGGTGACGTCCTCGGGTGCGTTGCGCCCGAGCCAGCGGGTGATCGCGTGCGCGTTGGGGGCGTTCTCGGCGTTGTCGCGCGGGACGCCGCGGCGCATCAGCTCATTGGCCATCGAGTCGTCGTCACCCAGCTGCACCGCGCGGTCGGGCGAAGCAGCGGGGATCCAGTAGACGCGGCTGTCGCCGACATTGCCGCCGACCACGAGGTTGTCCTCGACGACGGCAGCGGCCAGCGTGCAGGACGGCGGCTTGGGGTCCGCCTCGTCGGTGCCGGTCTTGGCGGCTGCGTCGCTGCCGGCACGTGCTGCCTCGGCGAAGGCCTGCCCCGCGGTCTCCAGCCAGGTCTCGTCGGGCACGTCCCGGCGCGGCATCGGCTCCGAGAGTCGCTCCATGGCCGCGATCGCGGCGGCCTGGGAAGCCAGGTGGGAGTCGGTCGAGGTCGAGACGCCGTCACACGCGACGAGCACCGCGCGGGCGCCGACCTCGGTGGAGGCGGCCAGGGCGATGGAGTCCTCGTTGCGGTGGTGGCGCTGCCCGATGTCGGACTGGCCGGCGACCCAGGGGTGCGGGGACAGCGCGACATGGCTGCGCGGGTCCGCTGCGTCGTTCGCGTTGTTCACTGCATCGTTCATTGCGTCCGCTGCACTGCCCGCCGTAGGGCCCACTGCGTCGTCCGCCGGCAGCGGTGCCTGGCTCTCGTCCACTCGGGTGCCTTCCTTCGCTCAGCGGCGACCTGACGTCATCCAGACGATGCGGGGACGCCGATGGTTCCGCAGCCTGGCAAGGACAGTATGCCGGGGCCGGGCTCAGCGCGCGCGGCGTTGCAGCCGCTCGGTGTCCATCAGGGTGACCGCCCGCGCCTCGAGCTTGATCCAGCCGCGCGAGGAGAAGTCGGCCAGTGCCTTGTTGACGGTCTCGCGGGACGCGCCGACCAGCTGGGCGAGCTCCTCCTGCGTCAGGTCGTGCGCGACCAGGGTGCCGTCGTCGGCGGGCTTGCCGAACCGGCGGGACAGGTCCAGCAGCGCCTTGGCGACACGTCCGGGGACATCGGTGAAGACCAGGTCGCCCAGGGCTTCGTTGGTGCGGCGCAGCCGCGCGGCCAGCGCCGACAGCATCTTCATCGCGACCTCGGGGCGGGTGCCGAGGAACTCGGTCATGTCCGGGTGCGACAGCCCGACCAGCTCGGTGTCGGCGATGGCGCTGGCGGTCGCGGTGCGGGGGCCGGGATCGAAAAGACTCAGCTCGCCGAGCATCTCGCCCTCACCGAGGATGGCAAGCAGGTTTTCGCGGCCGTCCGCCGAGCGGCGGCCGAGCTTCACCTTGCCTCCGGTGATGACATAGAGGGAGTCGCCTTGCTCGCCCTCGTGGAAGAGCTCCTGCCCGCGCGCGATCTTGGTGCGGGTCATGGTCGACAGCAACGCCTCGGCAGCGTCGTCGTCGAGAGCAGCGAACAATGGCGCTTTGCGCACAGCCTCGGTATCCACGAGGTGCAGTCTGCCACGAGCGGCCGTCATACGTTGCGCAGCTCACATCCGGCCGCGTCGGCGGACCGCCCGTCGGTGCCGAGCAATAGGGTCGTATGTCGTGAAGCCCATCGACGTATCGGCCGAGTCCGACCTCGCCCGCACCCGTCGGGCCCGCAAGATGTTCCGCGCGCTGTCCGAGCAGTTCCCGCACGCGCACTGTGAGCTCGACTTCCGCACCCCGCTGGAGCTGCTGGTCGCCACGATCCTGTCCGCGCAGACCACCGACGTCGGCGTCAACAAGGTGACGCCGACGCTCTTCGCGCGCTACCCGGACGCCGCGGCATACGCCGGCGCCGACCGTGAGGAGCTGGAGGAGCTGCTGCGCCCGACCGGTTTCTACCGCGCGAAGGCCAAGTCGGTGATGGCGCTCGGGCAGGCGCTGGTTGAGCGCTTCGACGGGGAAGTCCCGCCGCGGCTGAAGGACCTGGTCACCCTGCCCGGCGTGGGACGCAAGACGGCGTTCGTGGTGCTGGGCGACGCCTTCGGGCTGCCGGGCCTGACTGTCGACACCCACTTCGGCCGGGTCGTGCGCCGTGCCGGCTGGACCGACCTGGAGGACCCGGTCAAGGTCGAGCATGCGATCGGTGAGATGTTCCCGCGCAAGGACTGGACCCAGCTGAGCCACGTGCTGATCTTCCAGGGACGCCGCATCTGCCACGCCAAGCGTCCGGCGTGCGGCGTGTGCCCGATCGCGCGGTGGTGCCCGTCATACGGCGCGGGCGAGACCGACCCCGACAAGGCTCGCAAGTTGCTGAAATTCGAGTTGGCGCCCGGCGCCGACCGGCCCGACGGGGTGCCCGAGCCGGCCGCAGTCCTGTGACCGGGTCGTCCGCCGAGTTCGTTCCCGCGTCCGAGCCGGACTGGCTGCGGGAGCTGGCGGACCGCGCGCACGACGCACCGCTGGTCGCCGGGTTGCCCGAGGGCAGCGGCCGGGAGTCGGCGGTGCTGATGCTCTTCGGCCAGGACGAGCACGGTGCACACGATGTCGTGCTGACCGAGCGGTCCGCGTCGCTGCGGCACCACGCGGGACAAGTGTCGTTCCCGGGCGGCCGGGTCGACCCCGGTGACGCCTCCTACGCCGACACGGCGCTGCGTGAGGCGCACGAGGAGATCGGCCTGGATCGTGCGGGGGTGCGCGTCGCCGGTGTGCTGCCTTCGTTGCCGCTGAGTGTCACCGGCTTCCGGGTGACCCCGATCGCCGCGTGGTGGGAGCGGCCGTCGCCGATCGGTGTCGTCGACACCGCAGAGGTCGCGCGGGTGGCGCGTGTCCGGCTGGCCGACCTCGTCGACCCGGCCAACCGCTTCAGCTCGGTGGTGCCCGGGCGGGAGTTCGTGTCGCCGGCGTTCGAGGTCGACGGGCTCTACGTCTGGGGGTTCACCGCGATCCTGCTGGACGCCACCTTGCGACTCGCCGGGCTGGAGCGTCCGTGGGACCGGGGTGATAAGCGGCCGGTGCCGAGTCGCTATCTGCGAGGCGGCTGAGCCGCGTCGGTGCGTCTATAGGTCTCCCCGGCGGCGGCATACGAAACACGAGAGCCCCGGCACGTGGCCGGGGCTCTTGTGTGTTGAGTCTGGGCGAGTCAGGCCTTCGGCGGCTTGACCGCTGCAACGGTGCGTTGCGCGTTGTCGATGGTGCGCTCCGGCTTGCCCTTGACCTTTTTCAGCGCGCTCACGCCGAGCAGCGCCAGGATCAGGGTGATCACCAGCAGGACGCCCGCGGTGATCAGCATGCCGAGCCACACCGACAGACCGGCGGCGTGCAGCCCCCAAGCGAGGGTGAGCAGCAGGAAGCCGAGCATGTAGAGCGCGAAGAGTCCGGCAGCCGCGAGCAGGCCGGCGCCCTTGCCGCCCTTGGACACATCGGCCTTGACCTCCACCTTCGCCAGCTCGATCTCGTCCTTGACGATCGACTTCAGGTCGGTGGAGACGTCAGCGACCAACTGGCCGAGAGTGCGCTCCGTGCCCTTGGTGATCTGGGCCATCGATTACTCCTCGTGGTGGTTGTCGGTTCGCTCAGCCTGTAGTTGCCAGAATAAGCACATCGAACTCACGGGTACCTTAGTCGCTTCGGCGCGCTGCACGGACATGCCGGGTCTCGCGCGGGGTCACTGGGGTTGAGCGCGGTCATCCTGCTCCGCCTCGAAGCAGTCCGGCACCCCGTCACCGTCGGCGTCCAGTGACTCCTGCGCGTGGATCTGCCGGTATGTCGCGTTGCGCGACCGCAGGACCGCCGTCGCGAGCAGAGCCGCGAGCAGCGAGCCGCCGAGGATGCCGAGCTTGACGTGCTCGTCGGCGACCGAGCCGCTGCCGAACGCCAGCTCACCGATGAGCAAGGACACGGTGAAGCCCACCCCGGCCAGCAGGCTGAGGCCGAACACGTCCGACCAGGAGAGGCCGTCGTCGATCTCGGCACGGGTCAACCGGACCGTCAGGGCGGTGCCGCCGAAGACGCCGATCGTCTTGCCCAACACCAGCCCGATGACGACGCCGATGGTGACCGGGTCGCGGAGCGCGTCGCTCAGGCCGCCCCCGACGACCGTCACGCCGGCCGCGCAGAAGGCGAACGCGGGCACGCAGATCGCGGCTGAGAAGGGGCGCAGGCGGCTGTCGATCAGCCCGCCGAGCGACCGGCGCTCGCCGGGGCGCGGAGTCACCGGCACCAGCAGACCGAGAGCGACACCGGCGACGGTCGCGTGCACGCCGGAGTTGAGCACAGCCACCCAGGCGAGCAGCCCGAATGCCAGCAGCAGCAACAGGTTTCGGTTGCCGCGCATGGTCAGCCCGAACACGGCGAGGGCGACCAGTGCGACCGCGAGCCAGATCGGGCTGATCGACGATGTGTAGAACAGCGCGATGATCGTGATCGCGATCAGGTCGTCCACCACGGCGAGCGTGAGCAGGAAGGACCGCAGTGCCGAGGGCAGGTGCGTGCCGATGACCGCGAGGACTGCCAGTGCGAAGGCGATGTCGGTGGCGGTCGGGATGGCCCACCCCTTGAGTTCGCCGGCGCCGATCGCCTGGCAGACGGTGTACAGGATGGCGGGGACGGCGACACCGCAGCAGGCGGCGACGATCGGCACGACCGCCTTGCCGGTGTCGCGCAGTGCCCCGTGGGTGAATTCGTGCTTGAGCTCGAGCCCGGCCAGGAAGAAGAAGATCGCCAGCAGCCCGTCGGACGTCCAGTGCGCCAGGCTCATCTGGAGGTGCAGCACGTCCGGACCGATCTCGGCTGCCACCAGGTCGTGGTAGCCATCGCGCCAGGGGCTGTTGGCCCAGACCAGTGCTGCGACGGCGGCGATGAGCAGCAGGGCGCCGCCGACCGTCTCTTGGCGTAGCAGCGCGGCGACGCGGCGGGCTTCGGGCCAGTCGCTGCGGCTGAAGACACGTCGGATGGGCCGGATCGTCATGGGCACCTTTCGGTGAGCGGGGTTGCGAAATGCGACGCCGACCAGACTTCCCGGCACACCGATACCTAGTTTACCGATCTCACCGCTGACGGTCGAAAAGGCCGGTGACGGTGCAGCAGGGGCGTCACCGGCTGTTTCGAGCGTCAATCGCCGGTTGGGACGTCACCGGAAGTGCGTGTCGGTCCGGATCGGTTGGCGCACCGGGTCCCAGCGCCGCCACGCTGCCGCCGACCGTGGGATGCCGTCAGTCCTGAGTCGGTCGTGCAGTCCCGCGCCGGCGAAGGCATCACGCCAGGTCCACCGGGAAGACGGTGCTCCGGCGCGCCGAGCGCGGTCCTCCCGTTGCTTCTCCTGCCACACCGTGTCTGGGTCGACATACTTCAGCTCGCCGTCGAACTCGCCCCTCCGGTGCGTCCACCCGAAGTCGGAGTAGCCGAAGATGCCGCGCCCGTCGCGCAGCGGAACCTGTAGGTCAGGTTGTGCGAAGCCGAACTCGTAGATCCGTGCCCGGCTCAACGACTCCCCGGGCGACTCGGAGCGTCCGTCCGCAAGTCGTATGGCGAGCTGAGCGCGTCGACGGCCTGATGCGCCGGGTGCGATCGCGGCGACCTCGGCATCCAACTCCTCAAGCGTGCACTTGTGGTCGTGCAACGCCGCGTCCGCAGTCACCAGGCCGGCTGCCAGGTCGCCGACGCGCGCCAGATCGACCACGGTGCGGGGGAGCGACGTGACGGGTATGCCGCGCAATTCCACCGGCTCGGGGACGACCGTGACCCGATGTCTGCGAATCAGCCGACTACTGCCCGCGGCGCTCGAATCGGTCACGACATCAACATGTTTCGGCCATCGCCCGAGGACCGGCAACTCCCACAGGATCGCTGCCGCGTGCCAGCAGGCGGTCAACTGCGGCCTACTGCGCATGGATCGGTAGGTGCACACGACCAGTGCGCGGAAACGGTCCTCGTCGTCCAGCTCGTCCCAGCGAGACTCCTCGACATACGACCCGCGCCGAACGCGTCGCAGTCTCGAGGCGCAGCGGCGAGTGTCCTCCCACGGGATGACGCCACGGCGCAGCAGGTCTTGGGTGTGCAGCAGGTCGTCGGGTTGCAAGCTACGTCCAGGTTTCTGCATCGCACCATGATGGGAGCTCCAGGTGGGTCCAAACCGTTGTCCACAGGGGCAATCGCGTCCGGCAGGGAACCCGATCCACCGGCTGACGGTCGAAATCGCCATTGACGGTGCAGCAGGGGCGTCACCGACCGTTCCGAGCGTCAACGGCGAGTTGCACCGTCAGCGGACGGACGACGCGGGCGCTCAGTCGGGGAAGCCGATGGTCCGGGCGGCAGTGCGGAAGGTGTAGGTGCACATCTGGTCACCGGGCTCGAAGCTGCCCACGAGCTGCCCGAAGAGGTCGAAGCTGATGACGCCGAACACCTGGGTCCACGCGGCGACGAAGCGCACCAGGACGGGCTCGGGCAGCGTGGTGTCGAGCGCGGCCCGGAGATCCTGTGCCTGGCGGCGTAGCGCCTGACCGATGACCGGTGCCGGCGAATCGGTCAAATCGCCTGTCTCCCAAGCTGTTTCGACGAGGCGTATGGCGGCGACGTGGACCCGTGCAGCCTCGGCGACGGTGTCCTGCGGTGCTCGATAACCGGGGACGGGCGAGCCGAAGATCAACGCGTGCTGGTGCGGATGGTCGTGCGCCCACCGGCGGACCGCCTCGCAGAGCGCGACGAAGCGGCGGCCAGGGACTGCGCGCCCGGTGACCGCCGCCTCGGCGACCTCGGCCAGGTCCCGGTACCCCTCGATGATCAGTGCGGTCAGCAGCTCGTCCCGGCTGCCCACGTAGCGGTAGATGGCCGAGGACACCATGCCCAGGTCACGCGCGACGGCCCGCAACGAGAGTGCGGCGGCGCCGTGCTCGGCCAACTGCTGCCGGCCGGACTCGAGGATCCGCTGCATGGTGTCGACGCGAGCGCGTTCGCGTGGTGTGGGGCTCATGCGGCCATGATGACAACTGTGAGCACCAGACACAATAGAGAGCACTGCTCTTGATTAGTTGACGACGAAGTGTTTTCCTAGTTGTGAGAGCAGTGCTCTCGCAACTACTTCGGAAGGCATCGTCATGGCCGCCACTCAGCTCGACCTCGGCACGCGCATCACCAATGTGCTCGTCAAGGGCCTCTCCCGTTTGGGCATCAGCGCGTTCGGAGCCAAGGAGCTCGTCGTGATCGGGCGCACCTCGGGGGAGCCCCGCAGCACGCCGGTCAACCCGGTGCGTGTCGACGGGCAGCTCTATCTCGTCGCCCCGCGTGGGCAGACCCAGTGGGTGCGCAACGTGCGCCATACACCCCGAATCACGTTGCGCAGCGGGCGATCCGAGGAGATTTACGACGCGCGCGAAGTGCAGGATGCGAGCGCGGTGCCCGTGATGCGGCACTACCTGAAGCGGTGGGCCTGGGAGGTGGGCCGGTTCTTCCCGGAGGGCGTCACTGCGAAGTCGAGCGACGACGAGCTGGCAGCTGTGGTCGCCAATCACCCGGTCTTCCGGTTGGAGCGTGCGTGACGCGTGAGGTGAACGCCAACGACGTCGTGGCGTTCCTGATCGAGCTCGTCGCACTGGCGCTCCTCGGCCTCTGGACATGGCGTACGGCGCCGGACCCAGCGCTGCTGCAGGTCCTCGCGGTGATCGTGGTGGTGGGGATCGCCGTGACGCTCTGGAGTCTGTTCGCGGCGCCCCGGGCGAGGTTCGACGTGCCGGCGCTCGCGCTCGGGGTCAAGGTGCTCGTGCTCGGCGGCAGCGTGGCGGCGGGCTTCTTGGTCCTGCCCGTTGCGGTCGCGATCGGTTACGGCGTCGTTGTGGTGGTGAACACCGCGCTGATGTATGTCGGCCCGTTCGCGCGGTGACGCGACGTGCCGCTGCGTCGGGCGCGCCGTCGAGCGGGACTTCTCGCCCAGGGGGTTGACACCCAGAAGCGTAAGTGGCAACTTACCGTTCGTGGCAACTTACCAAGATGCATGGGTCCTGCTATCCGATCCGAGTCGGCGGGCGATCGTCGAAGCGCTCGCGGAACAGCCGCGGGCCGTGGGTGAGCTCGCCGCCGACCTGCCGATCAGCCGGCCGGCCGTCTCACAGCACCTCAAGGTGCTCAAGGACGCGGACCTGGTGGCCGAGCAAGCCTCGGGCACCCGACGCGTCTACCGCCTCAACCCTGTCGCGGTCGAGGCGCTGCGTGACCAGTTGGACGCCTTCTGGGCGCGCACGCTCGCCAGTTTCGGCGAGCAGACCAACAACCCACCGGAGGACGAACGATCATGACGACCACCACAACACCCGAGGTGCAGCGCAGCGTCACCGTGCCGTTGCCGCTCACCGACGCGTTCCGCGTCTTCACCGAACAGTTCGACCTGATCAAGCCGCGCGAGCACAACTTGATGCAGTCGCCGGTCGCGCAAACCGTCATGGAGGTGCGCCCCGGCGGGCGGATCTTCGACCGAGCCGAGAACGGCGAGGAGTGCGTCTGGGGCGAAGTCCTTGCAGTCGAAGCGCCGAACCTGTTGCGCTTCGCCTGGCTCATCGGACCCGACTGGCACGTGCAGGACCGGGAGAACGCCAGCGAGGTCGAGATCCGCTTCACCGCCGACGGCGACGCCGCGACCCAGGTCGGCGTCCGCCACTTCAAGCTCGATCAGCACGGGCCCGGCTGGCAGGATCTGCCCGCTGCACTGAGCAGCCCGAACGGCTGGCCGATCTACTTGCAGCGGTATGCCGATCTCGTCATACAGGGCGGGCGCTGAGGCGCACCGGACCCGCCGCATATCCTCGGTGCGTCCCTGCCGATCTGCCGAGGAGAGCAACATCCGATGACCGCTGCGTTGACCGGACTGACGGCCCTGCCCGGAGTCGCCGACGCGATCGACGCGGCGCGGGAGGCGTGCACCCAGCTTCGCTGGCACGGTGCGCTGCGACGCAGGGTGCCCGAGGTGGCGGCGGAGTCGCGGGTGCGAGGTGCCCGCGCGAGCGCCTTCCTGGAAGGCGCGGAGTTCCCGGTCGACCTGGTCCGGGACGTCATACGAGGGGCGCGGCCGTTGAACCATGACGGTCCCGAGGAGCGGGTGCTGCACGGCGCGATCCAGACGACTGCGGTCACCGAACAGCTCACCTCCGTCGTGCTCAGCGCTCCGGCGCAAGCACTCGCGCGGCTGCACACGGCGGCAGCGGCCGACCTCGCCGACCCGGAGCAACTGGGGCGGCCACGGCGTGCCGGCGAGAGCGCTGCTGAGTTGCGCGACCTGGGCGAGGCGCCGGACGCCGCCACCGCGGGTGCGCGGCTGCGTGGCGTCATCGAGCTGATCGCCAACGCGCAGGACGAGCCGGGCATCCTGGTGGCCGGCATCGCGCACGCCGAGGTCGCGTCCGTGCGACCGTTCACCCACGGAAACGCCATGGTGGCAAGGGGATTGGAGCGTCTGCTGCTGCAGGTCCTCGGTGTCGACCCGACCGGTGCCGTCGTTCCCGAAGCCGGCTACTCGCGGCACGGCGGGGTCGCCTACCAGGGGGCTCTTGCGGCGTACACAGCGGGCAGTCCGGAGGGAGTGGCGCTCTGGCTGCGGCACTACGCGGACGCGATCCTGATCGGTGCCGCCGAGGGCACTGCCATCGCCGATGCGGTGCTCGCCGGGCGGCTCAAGAGGGCGTGAGTCGAAGGCGGATTGTCCGCCCGACGGGGTGCAGATACAAGTCTTGTATGCCGGTCCCGAAGAGAGTAGACCTGAGGTCATCAACGACGGATGGGAATCCGACGACCACCGCTATCGAAACCGGCACCCACGCGGAGACAGTCCACGTTATGGACCGCTCGTTCAGGGCCTTGTGCCCTGGCGACAAACCTTGAGGATGCACGCCTGGTAACCGGAGGTAGAAAGCGGTTGATGGCCCCGCCACTCATGTGGCGGGGCCATCGTCTTTCACTCCGGGAAGTTCTCCCGCGCTGCGCTCCTCCGAGACTTCGCAAGGACCCCGGATGAGCGGCCACGAAGTGTGACTCCACTGCTCACGCTGCAAACTTCGACGAAAGGCCGGTTGGCCGGGAAAGCCCACGTCTAATGAGCCGGGGAATCGACGAAATTTCGGTGACATGCGGTATGTGCCGAAACCGTGTTTGGTCCTTACCTCACGGTCCTTCTTCTGCAGAAGGTAAGGACTTCTTATGAGAACGCCGTAGGGCATTGTGCTGGTGCTGACGGCCGGTTCACACTTGATCTCGAAGCGCTCCCTTCTAGGTCGTAGCGCCGCGACGGGTTCCTACCCCCCAGGGCCCCGGCGCACTGAAGACCCCCGCCCACCCCCCCGGCGGGGGTCTTCATATGTCTGCGCCAATGTCCCGGCGAATGCCGACCGACCGACCCGTCGGTCCCCTCATCCACACCCCGTCAGGTGATCGGCCGGCATCCACAAGTAGCGACGTCAGCACTTCGCAAAGGGTTCCGTCCGACCCACGATCGGCCTCATGACAAACGGGCGAACGATCGCAGTGCTCGGCGGAGGCACCGGCGCGGGAGCAACCACCCTGGTGGTTGCCCTGGCGATGCGGGCACACGCAGCCGGACGGCGCGTGACGGCAGTCGACGCCGACCCGTGCGGTGGCGGGCTGGACGTCGCATTCGGCATCGAGACCGAGCCCGGTGTCCGCTGGGAGGACCTGCTCGGCTCGGACGGTCCGCTCGACGGTGAGCGACTCGCCGAACGCCTGCCCGAGCACCACGACGGGCCGACCGTGCTGTCCTTCGGCCGGCAGTGGTGCGCAGTGCCGGAGGAATTGTTCGAGCGGACCTGGACCGGGTTGCAGCAGGCGCAGGAGCTCCTGCTGATCGATGTCGGGCGCCAAGCACTCGCCAGCGGTATGACGGAGCGGGTCGACGAAGTGGTGTTGGTGGCGCGCGGCACCGCCACCGGACTGGCCGCCGCAGGGGCGACCGCTCAGCAGCTCCAGCGAGCACCTCGGCTGGTGGTGCGCGGTGCCGGCCGGTCCATCGCCCGGGAAGCGGCCACAGCACTGGACACCGAGTTGGCCGCCGTCCTGCCCACCGACCAGCGACTGGCGGCCGACACGGAGCGCGGCATACCGCCCGGCTCACGAGGCAGATCTGCCTACGTCGGAGCCTGTGACGTGTTGTTGCGCGATCTGTTGTTGCCCGAGGAGGTGGCGGCGTGACCGGCGTCCGTCACACCCCGTCGGCCTCGGGGACGACACCGGCCGGGGAGACACGAGCGGCACGGGCGACCGATGCGGCGGTCGGTGATGCGTTGTGGGCGCAGATCCGTGACGGTCGCTCGCCGACGGACGAGAGCGTCGAGCGACTGGCCGCGCTCGACGCAGCAGTGCTCGGGCAACACAGCGTGCAGTCCCTCGAGGGTCGATTGCGCGCCGACGTCTTCGGTGCCGGACCGCTCGAGCCGCTCCTGGTCGTCCCGGGCGTCACCGACGTGCTGGTCAACGGTGTTGCCGGGGTGTGGATCGACCGTGGGGCCGGGCTCGAGCGCGCGCCCGTCGAGGTCGGTGACGCGGCGGCAGTCCGGCGTCTGGCGGTGCGTCTGGCGACCCGGGCCGGGAGACGGCTGGACGAGACATCGCCTTTTGTCGACGGACTGCTGCCCGGCGGTGTCCGACTGCACGCGCTCCTGCCGCCGCTGGTCGACGGCGCGGCCCACATCAGCTTGCGGGTGCCCCGTCGGGAGCCGCCCGCGCTCAGCCACCTCGCTGAGTCCGGCACCTGCTGCCCCGAGGGGTTGGCGGTGCTGCGTCGGATCATCGCCGCCCGGGTCGCGTTCGTGATCAGCGGCGGCACCGGATCGGGCAAGACCACGTTGCTGGCGTCGATGCTTGCGGAGGTCGCTGCCGTCGAGCGCATCGTCGTGGTGGAGGACGTCCGGGAGCTGCAGATCGATCACCCGCACGTGGTCCGGTTGGAGAGTCGCGCACCCAACGTCGAGGGTCGCGGCGAGATCACGTTGTCGACTCTGGTCCGCCAGTCGCTGCGGATGCGGCCCGACCGGCTGGTCGTCGGCGAGGTCCGCGGTGCCGAGGTGCGCGAGCTGCTCAGTGCGCTCAACACCGGTCACGAAGGCGGTTGCGGCACCGTGCACGCCAACGCCAGCGGCGACGTCCTGGCGCGTTTCGAGGCCCTGGGTGCACTGGCCGCGATGTCGGGCGGCGCAGTGCGTTCGCAGCTTGCGTCGGCGGTCAAGGTCGTCATCCACGTGCGGCGGGAGGGTCTCGACCGAGTGGTGGCCGAGATCGGTGTCATCGGCTGGGTCGGCGACCGACTCCGTGTCGTGCCGGCCATGCGCCGGGAGGACGACCGCCTGCGCCCGGTCGAGGGCTGGCCCGTTCTGGCCGCGCTGCTCGCCGGACCGTCACAGACCCCGGCGGACTCGACAGGGCACTCGACCGGGGACGCGGCGGGGAACCCGACGGGGGACTGGTGATGAGCGCAGTGGCCGCACTCTGTGTCGCACTGGCGATCCTCTGCTGGCCGGGGCGACCGGTGCCCGTTGGCGGACGCCGCGGCGGCCGGCTTCGTTTGCCCGTGCGCCGCACCCGCACACCGCGCAACGCCGACCTCGACGCCCTGACCACGATGGTCGAGGGCATCGCTCCTGCGGTTGCGGCGGGCGTCATACCGGCGACCGCCGTTGCGACCTCCGCGCTGCTGACTGCGGCTACGACCGCCGACCCGGCGCTGCGCAAGGACCTGGAGACGCTGGCGAAACAGGCTGCGGCCGGTGCCGAGCTGGCGCCCGTGTGGTCGCGCCTGCACCACCGACATGACGTGCCGGCGCTCGGCGAGGTGGCCCGCGCCTGGGCACTGTCGGAGCAGTTGGGATGCGCGATCGGCGACGCACTCGGTGTCGCGACCGCGATGATGCGCGAGCAGTTGGACCTCGAGCGCCGCATCGCGGCGGCGACCGCCGGGCCGCGCGCGACCATGCAGCTGCTGACCCTGCTCCCGGTGCTCGGGGTGGGCATCGCCGCGATGATCGGTGTGCCGCCGTGGCAGCTCTACGCCGGGACTCTGGGCGTTGCCGTGCTCGTGCTCGGCGCGGCATTCGTGCTGGCCGGGCGGTGGCTCACCCGCCGGATGATCAGTCGTGCAACGACCCCGGCGGCGGTCCTATGACGACGTGGTGGCTGGTTGCGCTTCTGGTCGCGGTGATCCCTTCGATCTGGCCCGCCCGGACGGGATCGAGCGCGAGCGCCGCGTCGGACTCGCCGTCGCCGGCCGCGCTCGAGACGCCGCCGGGCCACACCGTCCCCGAGCACGTGCTCAGCGTCGCCGGAGCACTGGACCTGATGGCGCTCGCGCTGGGCAGCGGGGTGCCGCTGGTGACCGCGGTCGAAGTGGTCGCCGACCGCAGTGGCCCGGTCGTCGCGGGGCAACTGCGTCAGGTCGTCGCGGCTTTGCGGTGGGGCGTCGCCGAGGCGAAGGCATGGGACGGCCTGCCGGCCATCTGGCGTCCGGCCGGTCAGGCTGTCGCGCTCGCCGGGACGGCCGGTGTCCCGCCCGCCGGACTGCTCCGGCGCGCTGCCGCTGACATGCGCCGTGCCGAACAACGTCGCGTCGAGGAAGCCGCCGGCCGGCTGTCGGTGTTGGTCGTCATACCGCTCGGTTTGTGCTTCCTGCCGGCGTTCGCGTTGCTGACGGTGGTGCCGGTGATCGCCGCACTCGCCGGGGACCTGCTCGCAGGTGCCCGATGAGTCCCAGAACCCGCGCCGACACGGCGCGTGGAGCCGCTCTCGCCGAGAGCGGCTCAGCACACAGGAAGGGAGACGCACATGTCACGGAGGACGATCCGGTTGGGTGCCCGGCTGCAAGCACGATGGCTGCAGCTGGCCGGCGATGCCCGGGATCGGCGGGAGGCGGGGATGACCACCGCCGAGTATGCCGTCGGAACGCTTGCCGCGGTGGCGTTCGCGGTGGTGCTGATGGCGGTGGTGAAGTCGGGAGCGGTGAAGTCCGCGCTGACCGGCATCATCGAGTCCGCACTCAGCGTCGCGTCCTGATGCCGGGGAGGTGGCCGCGACCGGCGCGCCGGGTGCGGCGTCGCCGCGCCGTCGGGCGTGGCGGCGAGCGCCGCGGCGAGCGTGGCATGGTCACTGCCGAGCTCGCGGCCACCATCCCCGCGCTGATCTTCGTGCTCCTGGTGGCCGTCAACGCAGTGATGATCGGCATCAACCAGGTGCGGTGCGTGGATGCCGCACGTGCCGCGGCTCGGGCGGCGGCGCGGGGCGACAGCGCACCCGCGGTGCAGCGTGCCGGCACTCGTGCCGGACCGACCGGCGCGACCGTGCTGGTCGCTGCCGGCGGCGAGGACGTGACGGTCACCGTGTCGGCTCCGGTGCCGGGACCGTTCGGGTGGCTGGTCGGTGGCCGGCCGTTGCGTTCCGCGGTTACGACTCCGGTCGAGAGCTCGGAGCCGCAGTCGTGAGCGACGCGAATCACCAGTCACCCGAGCGTGGTTCGGCGACGGTGTTGGTCGTGATGTCGATCGGCGTCGTGCTGTTGTGCTTGGCAGGAGCGTTGGCGTTGCTGTCGGCGGTGCAGGCCAGTCACCGGGCTCGCGCTGCCGCCGACCTTGCGGCGCTTGCCGGCGCACGTGCACTGGTCGGCTCGCATGCCACTGCTGCGCCGTGTGAGGTCGCGGCCGGTGTGGCGACGCAGAACGGTGGGGCGCTGGTGGAGTGCACCGTGGCTGGTGACGACATCATGGTCGACGTGAGTTGCCCGGCGAGCTGGCCGGGCCTGGGGCGAGCGACCGCGCGTGCGCGCGCGGGGCCGGATCCGGCGCCGGACTCGAGCTCTGCTCCCGCGGACTAGACCCAGACGCCACCCCGCTTGTCACGCCACCAGTCGGCGAGGGCTCCGACCGCGTCCGGGCTGTAGAGGTCCGGGTGGCGGCTGATACCGGCAGCGTAGATGCCGATCTGGCGATAGACCGGGTCCCGCATGTATGCCGCAAGGTCGTCCTGGTCGGTCAGCACCCCTGCATGCGCCATCGCCGTGAGTGTGTTCGTCACGGTTCCGGCATCGCGGTCGTTCTTCAGCAGGAGCCGCAACTGGGTGTCGTTGTCCGGTGTCGCGAGGCGGGACACCAGGTAGGTCGCGAGTTGCCGGGTGATGGGATCACGGCTGGTACCGCAGGTCTCGGCGGCTTCGTCGCAGATCGCCGCCGCAAATGGACTGGAGTAGAGCAGTGACGCCGCATGGTGCCGGATGCCGAACTGCTCGCTGGCGACGATGAGCCGGATCAGTTGCGGCAACACGCTGCCGGTCGGGTGCTCCGGCCAGGTCCGTGCGAGGGCCGCCTCGGTGTATGCCGCGACCTCGGCACGCACGTCGTGTCCGGTGCGCCCACCGGTGAGGTGGGACAGCGGATGCACTTCGGTGTCGATGCGGCGCAGGATCGGTCCGCCGAGAGCGGACGGCAGGGCAGCGGCGAGCGCGGCGATCGGCTCGTATGACCGCAACGACCAGGTCGAAACCCGCCGCGACAGCTCGGCTGCAATCGCTTCGTACTGCGCGTGGCCGAGGGTGCCCAGGTGCGCCGGCATCTGCAGCGCTATCGCGTGAAACACCAGGGCGTTGTCAGGGACGGATGGCAACTCGGTGATGAGCTCGTTGATCAGGTCCGGGCGGCGGATGTCGCCCACCACGCTCCACGCATCGATCACACCGGTGGCTCCGGGCGCCGCACCCAGCGAGCGGGCAGCGTCCAACAGGTAGGTGGCGTAACGATCACAGCCGGCGACGGTGGACAGCGCCTCGACGCGCAGGAAGTAGGCAATGTTCACCGAGCGCATGCACTCGTCCAGCAACATCCGGATCCATTGCGCTGCCAATGCGTTCGGCAGTAGCGACGGCTTGTCTTGCGTGATGGTGTCGATGAGCGTCAGCCAGTCGCTGCCGGTGAAATGCTCGTCGGCGATGTGCCGCTGATAGAAGTCGTCGACCACCTGCTGGCGATCCTCGATCGACCTGGGCGCGAGCCGCAGTGTCGACAGCCGACGTGCGCCCGGCACCTTCGGTGTCAACCGCGCGGCCGAGCGCAATGGTGCGCTGAGCGTGCCCGGCGGCATACGCAACATCTGCTCGTATTTGCCGATCGCCGAGATCACGACATCGGTCTCACCGTTCTCGACGCGGGACACCTCGGTCTCCGACAGGGAGACGCCGCGGGCGCGGGCGGCGGCCGCAAACTCCCTGCCGGTCATGCCGCCGTATTCGGACGCCATCCGATGCGACCACAACAACCACCCGGCGACGGCGTTCATGTCCTCGAGCGTCCGCCATTCCCCCGTCACCACGGGGC
Organism: Flexivirga sp. B27; assembly: GCF_052905685.1. Lineage (NCBI taxonomy): Bacteria > Bacillati > Actinomycetota > Actinomycetes > Micrococcales > Dermacoccaceae > Flexivirga > Flexivirga sp. B27. The sequence goes on from NZ_JBPYUM010000003.1 coordinate 338,049, forward strand.
CGCGCGCCAGATGGCCCCTTCGCCCCGCAACCTCCCACACCATGACTGCATAGTGCCGCTGTCCGCCGCCTCCGGCACCGGATTCGCCGATATCTTGCAGACCACGCGTGGGTGCGCAAACGCCGTCGCGGCGGGATCAGGATGCGGCCCGCCCGCCCGTGCAGGGGCGCTCAGCGCTGCCAGACGTATGGCGTCGTGGTCGTGACGCGGCGGAAGCCTGCGCGCTGCAGGATCGGCCGGGAGAACTCCGTGGAGTCGGAGTTGATCAGTGTCTTGCCGCAGCGAAGTGCCGCCTGCGCGCGCTTGGCGGTGAGCGCCCGGTAGATGCCCTTCCCGCGCCACTCCCGCAGGGTCGCGCCGCCCCAGATGCCGGCGAAATCGGTGTCCGGGACGGGGTCGATGCGGCCGGCGCTGACCGGTCGGCCGTCGACCTCGGCGACCCACAACTGGACACCCGGAGTGTCCGGGTCCTGTAGTCGTTGCAGGGTCGAGTCGAGACGTTCCTCAACTGTCTCGCGGTCTCCGAAGACGCTGGCCTGCATTCTGATCATCGCGGCGACGTCTTCACGTGAGGTGACACTGCGCAACGAAACTCCTTCGGGGACAGGCACATCCGTGGCGATCGAGGCAGCCTCGCCGACCATCACCGACTCGACCTCCTCGGCGACGAACCGATGCTTGCGCAACAGTCCGTCCAGCGCCGGCACACCATCGTGGCCGCGGGTCTTCCACTCGAACTCGTGCGTCCTCGGGTCGGCGGAGTAGTGCTCGACCGTCTCGATGATCAGCTGCTCGAGCTCATCGTCGGTCGGCGCCCCGAGGCTCCGGTAGCTCACGAAACCCCGACCGCTGTGGAAGGTCCCCCACCTGAGGGGCCCGTGTCGCTCGACGTCGGCCATTGATCGCATCTCGGCATCGGTGCGCAGTTGCTCGTCATACATCGCGAGCAGGGTGGAATCGTCCATCACGGTCCGAGCGTGCCCGCCGGAAACACCGGTGAGCAAACGATTTTCGGCAGTCAGTCGGCGCGATCGCGCAGCACCCGGTCGAGCACCACAACGGCACCCGCCTTGTCGAGAGGGTTGTTGCCGTTGCCGCACTTGGGGGACTGCACGCATGCAGGACACCCGTCGCGGCAGGCGCACGCGTCGATCGCGGCCCGCGTCGCCAGCAACCAGGTGGCGGCCTCGGCATACGCACGCTCGGCGAAGCCTGCTCCGCCCGGGTAACCGTCGTAGACGACCACGGTCGGCAGGCCGGTGTCCGGGTGCAGCGCGGTCGACACACCACCGACGTCCCAGCGGTCCGACTGTGCCACCAGCGGCAACATGGCGATCGACGCGTGCTCGGCCGCGTGCAGTGCGCCCGGCAGTGCCTCGGCCGTCAAACCCTCCGCGAGCAGCTCGTCCTCGGCGATGGTCCACCACACGCCACGTGTCACCAGCTCCCGCTCGGGCAGGTCGAGTGGATGCTGCCCGATGACCTCTCCGGACGGGAGCACTCGCTCGAAGGACGTGACCTGGGTGCGCACTCGGATCGTGCCGAAGTGCAAAACGACACTGCCCCAACGGGTTTCGCGCTCCACCTGCTGTATGTCGAACGACGAGACCGACTGCGCGAAAGTCGACCAGCCCGGGTCACCGACGACGACGTGGGCGGTCGTTGCGTCCAGATCGAGCTCGGTCACCACATGGGACCTGCCCTGATGCAGGTAGACCGCTCCGGTGTGCACCGCGGAGTGCGCCCGCGCAGCGTCCACGGTGCCGAGGACGCGCGCGGTGCGAGTCTCGACGATCCGCACGTCGTCCTCGCTGCCGCCGCGCAGCGAGAAGTGATCGGCCGGCCGATCGTCGCGCGCCCAGAACCAACCGCGCGGACGCTTGCGGAGGATGCCGCCGGCCACCAGGGACTGCAGCACACCGGGCAGCGACGGGCCGAAGAGCTCGCTGTCGGCCCGGGTCACCGGCAGTTCGTGTGCTGCGGCCGCGACGTGCGGTGCCAGCACGAAGGGGTTCGCCGGGTCGAGGGTCGCAGCTTCGACCGGTCGATCGAAGATCGCCTCGGGGTGGTGGACCAGGAAGGCGTCCAGCGGATCGTCCTCGGCGACCAGCACCACCAGCGAGGTCCGGCCACTACGCCCGGCCCGCCCGGCGCGCTGCCACAGCGAGGCGAGTGTGCCCGGCCAACCCGCGAGCAGCACTGCGTCCAGACCGCTGACGTCGATGCCGAGCTCGAGAGCGGACGTCGCGGCGATGCCGCGCAACGTGCCTGTGCGCAAGTCATTTTCGAGCTGGCGGCGTTCTTCGGGCAGATAGCCCCCGCGGTATGCCGCAACGCGATCGCCGACGCCGGAGTGCGAGCGCACCATCTCCGCGACGATCTCCACCCCGACACGAGACCGTGCGAAGGTCAGCGTCTGGACCCCGCGGTCGATCAGCGCGGTCATCAGGTCGCCGGACTCGGCGACCGCGCTGCGCTGTGCGGTGTCCGGTCCGTCACTTGGTCTGCTGCCCGGCTGCCACAGGCCGACCAGCATCGGCGCTCGCGGAGACCCGTCGTCGGTCACGGCTTGCACCGGCAGTCCGGTCAGCTCGCCGGCGTGCAGCGCGGGAGCGGCGACCGTGGCCGACGCGAGGACGAACGTCGGATCGGCGTGGTAGCGCGCGGCGATGCGTCGCAACCGGCGCAGGACGCCGGCCACGTGGGAGCCGAAAACCCCTCGGTAGACGTGGCATTCGTCGATGACGACGTATTTGAGCGCGCGGAAGAACGATGCCCACCGCTCGTGTCCGGGCAGCAGGGTGTGGTGCAGCAGGTCGGGGTTGGTCAGCAACAACGCGGCGTGGTCGCGGATCCAGCGGCGCTCGTCCAGCGGCGTGTCCCCGTCGAGTGTGGCTGCGCGCACTCCCGGGATGGCCAGGCCGCGGATGTGTGCCTCCTGGTCGGCGGCCAGTGCCTTGGTCGGCGCGAGGTAGATCGCTGTGGCCCCACGACCGGTGGGCGCGGCGGACCCGTCGGCGACCGCCGACAGCATCGGCAGCAGGTAGGCAAGGCTCTTGCCGGATGCCGTGCCGGTCGACAGCACCACGTGCTCGCCCGCATGTGCGAGGTCCGCGGCGGACCGCTGGTGTGACCACAGCCGGTCGACCCCGCCGCCTCTGATCGCGGCGGTGACCTGCGGGTTGACCCAGTCGGGCCAGGCGGCGTCGGCAGCTTCTCGGCCGGGCAGCAGCCGGGTGTGCACCAACCGGCCGGTGCCGACGTCCTGCAGCGCTGCCAGGGCCCCTGCAGCGTCGAAGTCGCCGGTTGCCGACTCGGGTGCTGACTCGGCCGTCGTGTCGGCGGAGTCGGCAGCACGATCCGCCGGCCCGGCGTGCGAGGGTCCGGTCAGGGGCGCGATGTTCGTCATTCTTCATCCCACCGTAGGTCCGAACACCGACATTCGTGGGACCGGTCGGCGACGACGATGACAGACTGGCGCGGGACCGATCGACCAAACCTTGCACAGCAGACCTTGCACAGCAGACGGCGACCACAGCGAAAGGCAGCTTCGTGACCGACCTGGACATCAGCGGCAGCGACGAGGGCGACTTCACCGTCATACGACTGGCCGGTGACGTGGATGTCTCGGCGGCGGCCCGGCTGCGTGATGCGCTGGCGCGGCTGATCACCGATCCGGCGGAGAAGGTCCTCGTCGACCTCACCGATGTGCCGTTCCTGGACTCCACCGGCCTCGGCGTGCTGGTCGCGCGACTGAAGCAGCAGCGGCTGGGCGGTGGCGACCTCGCGCTGGTCGTGGTCTCCGAGCGGCTGCTGCGCAACTTCCGCATCACCGGGCTGGATCGGGTCTTCAACATCCATGCCTCGGTCGCCGACGCCGTCGCGGCCGATGTGGGCCGCACTTCCTGAGCGGCACACCCCTGACCGCCGCCCCTTCGCCGGGGCCGTCGACGAAGATGAGAGGTATGTCGAAGCCCGTGCACGCTCCCTCGCATCATCCGCTGGCCGACGATCCGGCGGCCCTGCGGCGTGCGCTCATCGCCGCACGGTTCACCCTCGACGGGATCGCGGAGCGGCTCGGACCCATGGCGTCGCAGGCGTTGCACCGCGAGCAACGCCTGCCCGCAGATCTGGCCACGCGTGACGACGACTCTCCGGTGGCGACGCTGGTGCGCCTCTTCGCGCTGGGACTGCCGGTCGGTGTGCGGCAGCTGGATCGCGCGCTGCCGGGGTGGGACACGCGCCGGCTGCGCGCGGCCGGCCTGGTCACGGTCGACGGGTCGCGGGTGCGGGCGGCATACGACCTGCGTCCGTATGGCGACGACGACCACCAGTGGTGGGTGGTCTCCGACCTGTCCGAGGTGATGACCGGTGAGCCGCTGCCGATCGATCATGTGCTCGGCATCGGCGGTGCGTCCACCACGCTGGCGTCGTGGACGCCGCGACGGCAGGTGGAGCGCGCGCTCGATCTCGGCACCGGTTGCGGCGTGCAGTCGTTGCACCTGACCAGTCATGCGGCGCAGATCGTTGCGACGGACACCTCCGCGAGGGCACTCGAGATCGCGGCGTGGAATGCCGCGCTCAATGGGTGCGACTGGGATCTGCGGCGCGGTGACCTCTTCAAACCCGTTGCGGGAGAAGCGTTCGACCTCATCGTCAGCAATCCGCCGTTCGTCATCACACCGCGTGCCGCGGGTGTGCCGACCTACGAATACCGCGATGGCGGGAAGGTCGGCGACGGCATCGTGCGATCGCTGATCCGCGAGCTGCCGCAGCGGCTCAATCCTGGTGGTACGGCGCAACTGCTGGCCAACTGGGAGGTGCCCGAAAGCAAGGACTGGAAGGACGTCGTCGGTGCGTGGTTCGACCGGACCGGCCTCGATGCCTGGGTGGTGCAACGCGACACGCAGGACCCTGCGGAGTATGCCGAGCTGTGGTCTGGTGACGGCGGATTGCGATCGGGCGCAACGGGATTCGAGGAGTTGTACGCCGCGTGGCTGCACGACTTCGAGCAGCGTGGCATCACCGAGGTCGGCTTCGGGGTGATCACCGTGCAACTGCCGGAGACACGTCGGCGTCCGTGGCAGGACCTCGTCGAGATCACCGGCCCCGTGCAGTCGCCGATGGGCCCGACGATCGACGCCGGCCTGCGTGCTCGGACCTGGCTGGCGGAGGCGGGGGAGCAGGGGCTGCTGGACGCGCACCTGACGGTGGCCGCCGACGTGACCGAGGAGCGGCACGGTCGGCCGGGCGCGGACGACCCGTCGGTGATCGTCATCCGGCAGGGTGGCGGGCTGCGTCGCGCCTTCAAGGTCGACACCGCGGTGGCGGCGTTCGTGTCCGTCTGTGACGGTGAGTTGTCGACCGGTCAGGCGCTCGGCGCGATCGCGTCGCTGCTCGACGTGCCGACCGACGAGCTGGTCCGTGGGTCGCTGCCCGTCATACACGATCTGGTGGCGGACGGCCTGCTGACGGGATGGTGACATCCGGTGCCTGCGACTGAACCCTGAACAAGGAGCAATGACAAGCATGTTCACCATCGAGGAAGGGCAAGCAGTGCTGGCGGCGCAGCCGTTCAGCAAGCTGCTCGGGACCGAGCTGACCGCCGTCGACGATGTGGCGCGCGCCGTGACGCTGCAGCTGCAACTGCGTGACGACCTGCGTCAGCAGCACGGGTTTCTGCACGGCGGGGTGATCGCCTACCTCGCGGACAACGCACTCACCTTCGCCGGCGGTCTCGCCCTCGGGCCATCGGTGCTCACCGGCAGCGTCAACATCGAATATCTGCGCCCGGTCTCGGACGGTCCCGTGGCGGCCCGGGCGACCGTTGTCGAGGTCTCGGGACGCACCGCGATCTGCGCAGTGCGGATCGGGTCGGGCGACGAAGTGTGCGCTGTCGCGCAGGGCAGGGTCCGACGTGTCGGATAACCACGTGTGGCGGCGGCATACGCTCGAGCACATGGATCTGCGCATCTTCACCGAACCTCAGCAGGGCGCTTCGTATGACGACCTGGTGGCCATCGCGAAGCACGCCGAAGAACTCGGATTCGGCGGGTTCTTCCGCTCCGATCACTACGTCGCGATGGGCGATGGCTCAGGGCTGCCCGGGCCGAGCGACGCGTGGATCACGCTGGCCGGCATCGCCCGCGAGACTCGGTCGATCCGGCTCGGCACGCTGGTGACGAGTGCGACCTTCCGGTTGCCCGGCGTGCTGGCGATCGAGGTCGCGAACGTCGACGCGATGTCTGCCGGTCGGGTCGAACTCGGCTTGGGTGCAGGGTGGTTCGACCGTGAGCACGCGGCATACGGGATCCCGTTTCCGCCGTTGCGGGAGCGATTCGATCGGCTCGAGGAGCAGCTGGAGATCGTCACCGGTCTATGGTCGGCCGCAGGCGAGTTCTCGTATGACGGCACCCACTACCAGCTCAGCGACAGCCCTGCCCTCCCGAAACCCGCGCAGGACAACGGCTTTCGTGGTGGTGTCCCGGTCATTGTCGGCGGCCACGGAAAGAAGCGCACTCCGCTGCTCGCGGCACGGTTCGCCGACGAGTTCAACATGGCGTTCTCATCGATCGAGGACACGCGTGCTCAGTTCCAGCGGGTGCGTGATGTCGCGGAAAGTGTTGGCCGTCCTGCGGATTCGTTGACCTACTCCGCCGCGCAGGTCGTGTGTGTCGGTGGTAGTGAAGCCGAGCTGGATCGGCGGGCGGCTGCGATCGGCCGGGAGAAGGGCGAGCTGCGGGAGAGTGGTGTTGCCGGCACTCCGGCCGAGGCGATCGATCGGCTCGGCGCCCTCGCGGATGCGGGTGTGGAGCGTGTCTACCTGCAGGTGCTCGACCTACAGGACCTGGAGCACCTGGAGCTGATCGCGGCGGAGGTCATGCCGCACACACGCTGATCGAGCGTCGTCCTGAGTAGCTCGGGAGGTACGACCGAGCGTATCGAAGGGTAGCGCCGGGCACACATGCTGATCGAGTAGCGCCGGGCACACATGCTGATCGAGTAGCGACGAAGGAGCGTATCGAGATCGAGATCGAGATCCAGCATCTCGAGGCGCCGGTGGTCTCGATACGCTCCCCCGCTTCGCTCCTCCGCTACTCGACCACCTTGATCTCTCCTCCGCTACCTCGACCAGCTTGTTGTCAGGCGGCGGCCGGGGCCGTCAGCTGCCACGACCTCTTGGACAGGCCGTGCCAGAAGCCGTCGATGACGGTCTGCGACTCGGAGCCGTCGGCAGCGGCGGCGCCGAGGGCGACATACAGCGGTGCCCAGTGCTCGGTGCGCGGGTGGGCCAGCTGCGCGGCGGGCGCGGTGTGGCTGAAGTCCATCAGTGCGTCGAGGTCGCCGGCGGCCATCGTCTCGGCGGCCCAGTGGTCGAACTCCGACATCACGGCCGGCGGCGCGGCGTCGGCGCTCGGCTGCATGCAGTTGAGGTTGTGCGTGGTGAAGCCCGATCCGACGAGAAGCGTGCCGTCGTCGCGCAGCGGAGCCAGCTTGCGGCCGAGCGCGTAGAGCTCCTGCGGGTCCAGCGTCGGCATCGACAACTGCAAAACCGGCACGTCCGCCTCGGGGAACATCTCGACCAACGGCACGTAGGCGCCGTGATCCAGCCCGCGGCTCTCGTCGCGCACCAGCGACTGGCCGGGAGTGGCGATCAGCTTGGCGACGTCGTCGGCCAGGTCGGGGGCGACGGGTGCGTCATACCGGACGTCGTAGTACTTCTGCGGGAAGCCCCAGAAGTCGTAGACCAGCGGTGCGCCGGTCGTGGTGCTGACTGCGATCGGTGCCGACTCCCAGTGGGCCGACACCACGAGGATGCGCTTCGGCTTGGGCAGGTCGGAGCCCCAGGCGCCGAGCTCGGCGGTCCAGCGGGCGTCGTCGGCCAGCGGCGGTGCACCGTGGCTGAGGAAGAGGACGGGCTGGCGGTCGGTAGTGGTCACGGGGTTCATGTTACGGAAAACAAGTTAAACATTCAACTATATTCCCGGCGGCTGACGAGTATGGCGTCCCGAAGTGCCGACGGTCGGTCGGTGGGGACGGGTTGGGGTCGAGTCTCGGGTCCGAGTCCCGTCGCGAATCGGCCCGGAATGCCGCGATTCAGAGGGCGTGCTTAGACTCAGGCGCGTTCGCACGTCGAAGTAGTGACGAATCCACTGCACGTCGGACAGGAAGCGAGATGAACGAAGTGGCGCGCAAGCTTGTCATCGTCGAGTCGCCCGCGAAGGCGAAGAAGATCGGCGGTTATCTGGGGGACGACTACGTCGTCGACGCGAGCGTCGGGCACATCCGTGACCTGCCGAACCCGTCCGAGCTGCCGGTCGACATGAAGAAGGGGCCCTACGGCAAGTTCGCCGTCAACATCGACGACGGCTTCGACCCCTATTACGTTGTCGCGTCGGCCAAGAAGAAGAAGGTCGCCGAGCTCAAGCGCCTGCTCAAGGACAGTGACGAGCTCTACCTCGCAACCGATGAGGACCGCGAGGGCGAGGCCATCGCCTGGCACCTGCTCGAGGTGCTGAAGCCGAAGGTCCCGGTCAAGCGGATGGTCTTCCACGAGATCACTCGTGACGCAATTCAGCACGCTGCCAACGCAACTCGCGAGTTGGACGACAACCTGGTCGACGCCCAGGAGACCCGCCGGGTCCTGGACCGTCTCTACGGCTACGAGGTCAGCCCGGTGCTGTGGCGCAAGATCCGCCGCGGCCTGTCCGCCGGGCGTGTGCAGTCGGTCACCACTCGCATGGTTGTCGAGCGGGAGCGGGAGCGTATGGCGTTCCGCGCCGCCTCCTACTGGGACGTCGAGGGTGACTTCGCGCCGGGCAACGCCGAGACGCAGAAGTTCACCGCGAAGCTGAGCGCACTCGACGGCGCGCGTGTCGCGACCGGTCGTGACTTCGACGACCGCGGAAACCTCAAGAACGACAAGGCATTCCACCTCGACGCGACTCAGGCAAATGCCGTCGCCGAGGCGGTTTCTGCCGGCGCCGCCACGGTCAGCTCCGTCCAGGAGAAGCCCTACACACGCCGGCCGAGTGCACCGTTCACGACCAGCACCCTGCAGCAGGAGGCGGGTCGCAAGCTGCGGATGAGCAGCAAGGCCGCGATGAGTGTCGCGCAGCGGCTCTATGAGAACGGCTACATCACCTACATGCGCACCGACTCGATCACGTTGTCGGAGTCGGCGATCAGCGCCGCGCGCGGTCAGGCCCGTGATCTGTATGGCGCCGACTACGTCCCGGACCAGCCGCGCCGCTACCAGGGGAAGGTCAAGAACGCCCAGGAGGCGCACGAGGCGATCCGTCCCGCCGGTGACACCTTCCGCACGCCGGCGCAGGTCGCTGGCGAGTTGCGCGGCGAGGAGTTCGCGCTCTACGAGCTGATCTGGAAGCGCACGGTTGCCTCGCAGATGGCCGACGCCCGCGGCAGCACCGCAACTGTGAAACTGACTGTCCCGATTGAAGACTCGGGTGTTGCCAAGCAGTCGGAGTTCACCGCGTCCGGCACGGTCATCACTTTCCGCGGGTTCCTCGCGGCATACGAAGAAGGCCGCGACGTCGAGCGCAACGCCAAGGGTGACGACACCGGCACCCGCCTGCCCAAGCTGTCCGAGGGCGTGGCTCTCGACGTGCTGCGCGCCGAAGCGGAGGGCCACCAGACCAGCCCGCCGCCGCGCTACACCGAGGCAACGCTGGTCAAGGCGATGGAGGAGATGGGCATCGGTCGCCCGTCGACATACGCCTCGATCGTCGGCACCATCCAGGACCGCGGTTACGTCAACAAGCGCGGCACCGCGCTGATCCCGACCTGGACCGCGTTCGCCGTGATCCGGTTGCTCGAGGTGCACTTCCCGTCGCTGGTCGACTACGACTTCACGGCGTCCATGGAGGAGGGCCTGGACCAGATCGCCGCGGGCGACGTCGGGCGCGTCGATTGGCTGACCCGTTTCTACTTCGGCGACGGCAACGACCGCACACCCGGCCTGCCCACCAGCGGTCCGGACGGCAACGAAGGCCTGCAGGGCATGGTCGAGCACCTGCCGGAGATCGACGCTCGCGGCATCTCCACCATCGAGATCGGTGACGGCGTCGTGGTCCGGGTCGGTCGTTACGGCCCGTATGTCGAGGAGGTCGTGCCGGCCGGCGTTGACCCGAAGACCGGTGAGGTGACTACGGATTCGGCTGAGGCACCCAAGCCCCGGCGGGCCACCATCACCGACGACATCGCGCCTGATGAGATGACTGCCGAGAAGGCGCGCGAGCTGCTGGCGAAGGCCGACGACGACGGCCGGGTGCTCGGTCAGGACCCGGAGACCGGCCACGACATCGTCGCCAAGGCAGGACGCTACGGCCCGTATGTCACCGAGGTGCTCCCTGCACCGCCGGAGGCTGCGGCTCCGGCGGACGGCGCCAAGCCGAAGCGCACGAAGAAGGCTGCCGGCCCGAAGCCGAAGACCGCGAGCCTCTTCAAGGACATGGACCTGGCGACGATCGATCTCGCCACTGCGTTGAAGCTGCTGAGCCTGCCGCGTGTGGTCGGCACCGTCACCGAGGGTGAGGGTGAGGACGCCAAACAGGTCGACATCACGGCGCAGAACGGCCGCTACGGCCCCTACCTGAAGAAGGGGACCGACTCCCGGTCGCTCACGACCGAGCAGCAGCTCTTCGAGATCACCCTCGAGGAGGCGCTGGCGATCTATGCCGAGCCCAAGCGTCGTGGTCGCGCCGCGCAGCCGCCGTTGAAGGAGCTGGGCAAGGACCCGGTCTCCGAGAAGCCGGTCGTGGTCAAGGACGGCCGGTTCGGGCCGTATGTCACCGACGGCGAGACCAACGCGACGCTTCGCCGCGGCGACGACCCTGCGTCGATCACGCCGGAGCGCGGCTTCGAGTTGCTCGCCGAGAAGCGCGCCAAGGGGCCGACGACCCGCAAGCGGGCCGCCAAGAAGACGACCAAGAAGGCGACGAAGAAGACGACTGCGAAGAAGACGGCCGCCAAGAAGACAACGGCCAAGAAAGCGACGGCGAAGAAAGCTGCTGCGAGCAAGTCCACGGACTGATTCCGCTCGTCATCCGGTCGCGAATCGGATCTCCTTCGAAAAACTTGTACGATGCCGCGGAACCTACAGGGGACCGTCGCCGTCACAGGTTCGAATTTTACGAAGGACACAACGGAGGAAAATCATGTCCAGCAGCAGCTTTCGTCGCACCCTGGTTGGTGCCGTTGCCATCGCAGGTGCACTCGGCCTGACGGCTTGCAACAACGACAGCGCCAGTGTCACCACGCCGAGCGGCTCGGACCCGGCGGTCACCTCGCAGGCTCCGGCTCCGACCCAGGACGCTCCGGAGACCAGCTCGGAGGCACCGACGGCCGAGGAGTCGACGACCACCAGCGAGGACAGCGCGGCTGCCGAGCCGAGCGAGAGCTCCAGTGAGACCTCGAGTGAGTCCTCGAGCGAGGACTCGGGCGACAGCGCCGGGGCCGACGGCAGCAGCAACGCGCAGGCAACGCCGGACGGGACCAAACTGAAGTTCGGCCAGGCCGCAGTCATCGACGACGACTCTGACGGCAAGTACAAGCTGAAGGTCAAGAAGATCGTCGCCGCGCCGAAGGCTGCTTACGCCGCGGCGAACCTCAACGAGTCGAACGGCAAGATGTACTACGTCATGTATGACGTCACCAACCTCGGTGGTGCCAAGTACGGCTTCCGGGTCACTGCTCCCAACCAGTTCTTCCTGAAGCCGGTCTTCGACTCCTCGGAGAAGGGCCGCGCCGGTGGTGCGCCGACGAACGACCTGCCCGGCGGCTGCAACGACGTCGACTACTCCGAGAAGATCGCCGTGGGCGAGACCGGATCGGGTTGCTACTACTACCAGGTCACCGGCGACGCGCCGACCAAGGTCATGTGGGACACCTACAAGATCAAGATCGTCTGGTCGAAGTGACCATCGGCCGGTGATCTCCGGCCGGCCAGTGCAGAAGGCGGCCACCCGCGCGGGTGGCCGCTTTCCGCGCGTCACGGGATCTAACATTCGGAATCTTTCCTATCATTTTGTTTCCGATTGGAACCGAGTTCGGACCGAGTGACGTCATACCCCCGAAATCAACCAAGAAGAAGAAAGAAGGGCACCCCCATGAATTCCAACACGTTTCGTCGTTCGCTGGCCGGCGCCGCTGTCATTGCGGGCGCTCTGACCCTGACTGCGTGCAACAGCGACGCCCCCAACGTCGACTCGACCGGCAGCGAGACCTCGACCGCGGCCCCGACCAACCCCGGCACCGGTGACCCGACCGGCCCCACCTCGGACGAGTCGAGCGAGACGTCCTCCGACAACTCGTCGGAGAACTCCAGCGACACGCAGTCGGAGACTTCCTCCGACACCGAGACGTCGACCGGCTCCGATGACGGCCCCACCGAGGTCACCGACGCCAAGGCGACCCTCAAGCTGGGTCAGCCCGCGGTCATCGAGAAGAGTGACGACACCTTCCGCCTGACGCCGAAGTCGATGGAGGTCGCGCCCGACTCTGTCTTCAGCGAGACCAGCCTGAAGAAGTCCAACGGCACCGTCTACTTCCTGAAGTTCGACGTGACCGCGATCAAGACCAACTCGACCTACTTCGGCACCAACTCGGTCAACGGGCTGTTCTTCCACCCGGAGATCGACGCGGGCGTCACCGGTGCCAAGCGCGTCTACGGCCGCACCGCCGACTGCAAGAGCGACTCCAAGAAGCTCGCGCCGGGCGAGAGCGGGAGCAGCTGCTACATCTACCAGGTGCCTGGCAAGACCGTGTCCAACGTCGTCTACAACGACAGCGACCACCAGATTCGCTGGACCAAGTGACCTGACGCACGACGACGCAGAAGGCCCCGACGGAGCGAGTCCGTCGGGGTCTTCTGCTGTCCCGTTGCGGGTCAGATGCTGCCCGTGGGTCAGGGTGTCGGCTGACCGAACCCGAGCGGCTCACGCGTGAATCGGTAGGTCGCCCAGTTGAATTGGCGCACCGAGCCGTCGTCACGACGGCGTATGACGAGCCGCTCGCCCCGCTCGCGGCCGCTCACCGTCCGATAGATGTCGTCGCTCTCGCGCTCGAAGACAGAGTCCGGTGCGGTGGCGGGTGCTGCGGCGAGCCGGCCGGTCAGCTTGCCGTCCTTGACGGCGAATGTGAACTCGGCACCCTCCGAGAACCATTGGCCGACAAGCGGTTTCAGCTCCTCGGGCTCGACCGTTCCCGGAGTCCAGGGCTCGGGAAGCTCCGGGTCGTTGTCCAGGGCATAGGCGCCGAGCTTGATCGCGGTGCCCGCCGGGTCCAGCGAGATCGAGTTGTTCATCAGCACCGCGCCGGTGGTGCCGGACTCCGGCTCGGAGAAGAAGCCGGTGATGCCGCCCGGCATACCGCCGGTGTGCCCGAACCAGATGCGCCCGTCACGCCGCTCGAGCTCCAGGCCGAGACCCCAGGCGGTGTTCCAGCCCGGGTCGCAGACGATCTGCGGCTGCCGCATCTCCTCGACGGTGTCGGGCGAGAGGATCTCATCGTCCGGGTCCAGCAGGAAGCCGTGCCACCGGACCATGTCCGTCAGGGTGCTGGCCAGCGCACCGGCGGAGGCGGTGGTGTTCTTGGCGAGCACCGGCTCCTCGATCGGCACGTCGCTGAACGGCGGCACGTAGTAGAGGCCGACGTGCGGCGCGGTCAGACTCAACGTGGTGCGGCGCAACTCCAGCGGATCAAGCAACCGCCGCTGCAGCGACGACTCCCAGCTGCCGCCGTCGAGCCGGGCGACGACCTCGCCCAGCAGCGCGTAGCAGAGGTTGGAGTAGTGCCAGCGGTTGTGCGGGCGGCCGACGCGCTCGGCGTCGTTCCAGCCGGTGATCAGTCCCTCGCGGTCGGGGAACTCCAGGGTGTCCCACACGTCGCCGACCGGCTCGCGCTGCATGCCGCTGATGTGCGAGAGCATCTCCCGGACCGTCACCTGCCGGTGGGTGGTCTCGGGCACCAGTGTGTCGAGGGTGTCGTCGAGCGACAGTTTGCCCTCGTCGCGCAGTTGCATGATCAGCACCGCGGTGAACGTCTTGGTGTTGGACGCCACCAGGAACTGCGTGTCCGGGCCGAGCGGCACACTCGGGTCGGCGAGGTCGGCCTGTCCGACCGGGGCATCCCACACCAGCCGGCCGTGCCGGCCCACGCCCGCCACCAGCGCCGGCGTCCGGCTGGCACGTTGTGCCTCGATCGCGCGTGCGGTCAGTGCTCGGGTCGTCGAATCACTCAGGGGAGAAGGGGTTTGCGTCATACAGCCAACCTTGCCATCGCCGGCGGCGCGGCGGGCGAGGTCCCGGGATCCGATGGCTTGTCGACAGTGCCTGCTGCGCCACGACGTTGACTCGTGCCGCCCGAGGTCGGGCTGTCGGCCGCGCCCCTTAGGCTCGGTGCCGTGTTCATTGCGTTCGAAGGCGGCGACGGTGCGGGCAAGACGACGCAGATCGACCTGTTGCGTGCGCGCCTGACCGCGCAGGGCCGTGACGTGGTGGTGACCCGGGAGCCGGGCGGCACCGAGTTGGGCGTCAGCATCCGGCAGGTGTTGCTGCACGGGGACGACGTCGCGCCACGCGCCGAGGCGTTGCTCTTCGCGGCCGACCGCGCCCACCACGTCGCCACCGTCGTGCGGCCGGCGTTGCAGCGTGGCGCGGTGGTGCTGCAGGATCGCTACCTCGACTCGTCGGTTGCCTATCAGGGTGCCGGTCGGCAGCTGGATCCGGTTGAGATCAAACGACTTTCGCTCTGGGCGACCGAGGACCTCCTGCCCGACCTGACAGTGCTGCTCGACGTCACGGCTCACGACGGCCGAGCTCGACGCGGTGCGGTGCATGATCGGCTCGAGTCCGAGGAGGACGACTTCCACAACCGCGTCCGCGAGCACTACCTGCAGCTGGCGGCTGCCGACCCGGACCGATACCTGGTGGTCGACGCGAGCCTGCCGCGCGAGGAGATCGCCGCGATCGTCGCCGAGCGGGTGGAGCGGGCATGAGCGCCGACGAGCGAGACCACCGTCCCGAAGTAGCTCGTGGGGTGGGTGTCTGGCGGGACGTGATCGGCCAGGCCGAGCCCGTGGCCACGCTGCAAGCGGCCGTCGCCGACCCGGCACGGATGACGCACGCCTGGCTGTTGACCGGGCCGCCCGGGTCGGGCAGGTCGACCGCGGCACGGGCCTTCGCGGCAGCACTGGAGTGCCCGAGTGGCGGCTGCGGCGAGTGTCACGAGTGCCGCACCGTGCTCGACGGCAGCCACGCGGACGTGGAGATCATGGCGACCGAGGGCCTGTCCATCCAGGTCAAGGACGCCCGTGAGCTGGCGGGGCTCGCGCAGCGCCGGCCGAGCGTCGGCCGCTGGCGGGTCATCATCATCGAGGACGCCGACCGGCTCACGGAGCGGGCTGCCGATGCGCTCCTCAAGGCATTGGAGGAGCCGGTCGAGCGCACCGTCTGGCTGCTGTGCGCGCCCTCGTTGGAGGACGTCATCATCACCATCCGGTCGCGCTCGCGGCATGTGCGGTTGCGCACGCCCCCGGTGGCGGCCGTCGCCCAGTTGCTGACGGAGCGGGACGGCATCGACCCAGACGTGGCGGCCTATGCAGCTCGCGCCGCGCAGTCGCACGTCGGGCTGGCCAAGCGGCTGGCGACCGACGAGTCCGCGCGGGAGCGTCGCCGCAAGACGCTGCTGCTCGCCGGGCACATCTGCGACCTGGGTGATGCGATGACCGCCGCGGCCGACCTGGCAGCGATCGCCGGCGAGGAGTCGTCCGCCTCGTCCGCCGAGCGGGACGCCGCCGAGAAGGAACGCCTGATGGTGCAGCTCGGTGCCGACCCGAGCGCGCGCACCCAGCCGCCGCACGTGCGCTCGCAGATCTCCGCGCTGGAGAAGGAGCAGAAGACACGCGCGACACGGTTCGGCCGCGACGTGATCGACCGGTCGCTGGTCGACCTGCTGTCGATCTACCGGGATGCCCTGGTCGTGCAGGCGGGAGAGACCGTGCCGTTGATCAACGCCGACCTCGCCGACGAGGTGCAGCGCCTCGCCGACGGTCGCACCAGCGAGCAGTTGCTCGTCGCGATGGACACCATCGGCACCGCACGCGAACGCATCGAGGCCAACGTGCCGCCGCTGCTCGCGCTCGAGGCGATGACGATCGGTCTACGTGCGCCGGCAGCAACGCCGTCCTGACCGTCAGAGTGGGCAGCGCGAGCCGAGTGGAGTCGACCGGCCCCGATCAACCGATTTCGGTGAGCTTGTAGTGCAGCCGGACCGCGGTGATCCGGCCGAGTTTCAGGACGTGGTCGGTGCGCAGCACCTGCTCGTCGTCGACATACAGGCGGAAACTCTCGTGGATAGGGGCGCGGGATGCGTGCGTGCCGCGCTCGCGCACCACGACGTACGCGCCATCCTGACCGAATTTGCCTGGGGGAGAGGAGAGTTCGAGACCTCCGTCAGGGAGGGCATGTGGGCGTAGGAAGACCTGCACGTTCCCGGACTCCAGTGGGAAGGCGACGTGCACGCTGGGTCGGTCGCTCCCGGGGAGGGTGCGCGCCGAGTAGCAACCGCTGTAGACGTAGTCGCCGGTGTCGCGCAGTGTGCGCAACCATGCCGCGGCGTACTGCTCATCGGTGCTGTCGAGGATGCGGACCACCGTGCTGTCCATGCCTCGCGCGACATCCAGCGGGCGAGTGGGGATCGCGAGTTGCTGGACCCGCGTGCCGAAGGCGCGGCTGACGAACTCGCCGCCGGGCTGCAGTACGGGATTCCATTGGGCCCACACCTCCATCCGCCAGCGACTGGTGTGCTCGTAGAAGTCGCGAATCATCGGGTGCACCGTCGATGCCGCGAAACCCGGCCCGTCCAGCACCGAGAAGTCGGCCAGCAGCCCGCCGTCGCCGTCGCGTTCGGTCCGGCCACCGAGCGCCTTCGCGGTCTCCGCCACCCAGCCGTCGCCGATGCGCGACCCGGTGTGCATCGGCGCCGTGAGCCAGGCGTGCTCGCCGTCGAGATCGATCGGTCGGCCGAGCGTGCGCCACATGATGCGACTCCCGCGATCCAGCAGGGCGGTGCTTCCGCTGAGCGGAGCGGGCAGGTGCAAGCGGCTCGGCATGGTCACATGCTGGTCGGCACACTGGTGCCGAGCAAGTCCGCGCTGCCGCCCAAGGTGTATGACGTAACGTGCAGCGCATGGTGCGACGTATGACGACCGGACTTGTCAGCGCGGCCGCCCTCGCGCTGGTGCTGACCGGGTGCAGCGACGGGTCCGGCGGTGGCGCTTCCGCGAAGCCGACCCAAGGCGATGCGCAGTCCGGTGTGTCGTCGGAATCCACCTCCGCTGCAGCCGGGACGCCTGCCGACCTGTCGAAGTTCTACGATCAGAAGCTGGACTGGTCCGACTGCGGTGACGCGAAGTGCGCCGACCTCACGGTGCCAGTCGACTACGCCGACCCGGGCGGGAAGACGATCAAGCTCGCGATCGACAAGGTGCCGGCGACCGGTGATGCGAAGGGCTCACTGGTGGTCAACCCCGGTGGCCCGGGAGGCTCCGGGGTGGACTACGCCGCCGCTGCAGCCTCCGGGTATGTCGTGGGCAAGAGCGTCCGATCGTCATACGACGTAGTGGGTTTCGACCCGCGCGGGGTGCAGCGATCGGCCCCGATCGCCTGCTACGGCGACGTACAGATGGACACCTACCTGGGGGAGGACCCGACACCCGACACGGTGGCCGAGCAGAAGACGGCAGCCAAGGACAGCCGGGCGTTCGGCGATGCGTGCGTGGAGAAGTCCGGTGAGTTGATCAAGCACGTGTCGACGGTCGAGGTCGCCAAGGACATGGACGTCCTGCGCGCAGCGCTCGGCGACAAGAAGCTCAACTACCTCGGCAAGTCCTACGGCACGTTCATCGGGTCGACATACGCCGGCCTCTTCCCCAAGCGGGTGGGCCGCTTCGTGCTGGACGGCGTCGTGCCGCCGGACATCTCCGGGAAGGAGACCGGCCTGGGCCAGGCGAAGGGTTTCGAGCAGGCGACGAGGTCCTATGTGCGCCATTGCGTGGCGACCGGCACGTGCCCGCTCGGTGACAGCCTGGACGCCGGTATGGCGCGAATCCGCAAGTTCCTCAAGCAAGTTGACGCCAAACCGATCAAGGTGACCGGTCACGGCGACGTCACGAAGCTCACCGAGGGCTGGGCGACGATGGGGATCGCGCAGGCGATGTACGACAAGAACTCGTGGCCGACGCTGGACGCTGCCTTCCAGGCCGCGCTCAACGGCAACGGCAACAAGCTGATGGACCTGGCCGATCAGTATGCCGAGCGCGACAGCGACGGCAGCTACAGCGGCAACATCATGCAGGTGCTCAATGCGGTCAATTGCCTTGACCGCGCTTCCTCCCCGGATCTGGCGAGCTATCGCAAGGACGCCAAGACGTTCGCGAAGGTCGCGCCGACCTGGGGTCCGATGCTGGCTTGGGGCGGGCTCGCGTGCGGTGAGTGGCCGGTGAAGGCGACCGGCAAGCCGGAGCGCATCACCGCCAAGGGCTCCGGCCCGATCCTGGTCGTGGGCACCACGCGTGACCCGGCGACGCCATACGAGTGGGCGCAGCGGTTGGCCAAGGAACTCGACAACGGCCACCTGCTGACCTACGACGGCGACGGACACACGGCATACAAGATGGGTTCGGCTTGCGTCGACGGAGTCGTCGACGACTACATCGTCAAGGGCACGGTGCCCGCCAAGGGCAAGGCCTGCTGACCTCGCGGAGTGAGCACGACGGGGGAGCGCAGTGTGGTGGTTCCCGGCTGCAGATCGAGATCCAGCCCGCAACCACGGGTCACCTGATGCCGATTCGGCGTCCGGGCGATCTCCTGCGTATACTCGTCGCGGCCTTCGACGCGCGTCGAGGGTCAGGCCGCCTTAGCTCAGTCGGTAGAGCGATTCACTCGTAATGAATAGGTCAACGGTTCGATTCCGTTAGGCGGCTCCGTTCCTCTCCTCGATGCCCTCGACGTATGTCGGGGGCTTTTCGTTTCCAGATCTGACATCCGGCTCGGCGCAGACCGGATGACGCAGCGAGGGATCTTGTTAGCCTTCGTATGTTGTTTGTTCGATCGAGCACAGGAGGGGACATGGCGGACGGGAAGAAGGTCCTGTCGGGGCTCGCGACACCACTGTTGACGGCCGGCGAGGAGCTCCTGGGCGGGTGTCGCTCCGCAGGGAAGGGAGCCGTCGCGAAAAGTGCGGCTGCAGCCGGGATCGCCGGTGCTGTCGGCGGGACGATCGACGGCATGACAGGCGGCAAGCGCTCCGGCGGCATCGCATCGGACGTTCCACAGGAACGGATCTTCTGGATCGGGGCGACCAACCAGCGCCTCCTCTACTTCGGTGTCAGCGCGTTCTCCTCGAAGCCGAAGAGATTTGTCGGCGAGACCTCGTTGCAGCTTGTCGAGTCCGTGGACGTGAAGAAGCAGATGGCCACCCGGCGGCTGACCTTCACCTTCACCGACGGAAGCTCGGCGTCAGTCGATCTCTATCGCGCGAGCAGCCCCGACTCGCTGCAGTCGGCCCTGGAGGCGGCGCTGCCCGGGAAAGTCAACAACGCGTAGCGATTCCGCTATTCGCGATCCGTTCGGCAACAACATCCGCATCGGGGGCGCACGCAGCGACCTGCCGTGAGCTGCTGCCTCAGGCCAGCTTCGCCCGGGCACGTTCTGCAGCCGCACGCACCCGCGAATTGCCATCCGTGGCAAGCCGATCCACTACGCGACCCGTGTCGACCGAGGGGGCCAACCGGGCGGCGATGACCTTCGCTGCCATCTCGCGCACCCGCCAGTGATCATCACCGCACGCCCCGATGACGGCCGGCTCGGCGAGCGGGTCCCACGCGTAGAGCAGGGCACGCAGCGCCCAGGTGCGCGGCCAGTAGCCGTCCGGTCCGCCCTCATGGCCGTCGAGCACGTATGTCGCGCCGTCACCGCCGATCTCCTCGACCAGAGCGGGATCAATCTCCCCGTCGAGCAGTCGGACACAGCGCAGCACGAACTCGCGCTCGCCGTCCCGCGCGATGGCGGCGGTGACGCGGGCGCGGGGCGTCGATCCGGTCATAGGAGCGAGTCTGGCACCGGGCTCCGACAGCGAGGCTATGCGGTCGTGGTCTCCCCGCGCGCGACGCGCGTGGCCCAGCGCATGATGACGACGTCGTCGACGTGACCGTCCGGCAGGTGATCGGGTATGACGTCGTCGCGATCGACCAGATAGAGAAGTGCCGCAACCACCAGTCGGCACCGCGCGTCGGCCAGCGCACCGGTGCCGTCACCGCTGCGGAGGTCGGCGAGGTGCGCATCGACCACCGCGCAGGCGATGTCGATGTCGACACCGCCGCCGGAGTCGGGCAGCTGACCGATGCCGAACTCGTGGGCGGCGACCTGGTCGAGCAGTGCGGCGAGCGACTGCGGATCGTTCGCGGTGCGGGCGGCCTGCTGGCGGCACCGGCGGAAGGACGCCGACGACAGGAGCATGTCCAGCGCGGGTTGGTTGTCGGTGCTCACGAACCCAGGACTTTAGCGGGCGCTACTGGGCATTGCAGGCACTTCCGAGCCGGTTCGGGTGAGTGACCGGTCACAGCCGCCGGATCGGCAGCTCCGTCTCGACGGCCGCGTCGCCGTCGCGCACCAGCCGGTGGGCGCCGGCGCCCTCGGTCTCCGACACCGCCTCGACGAACTCGGTGCCGCGGTAGAGCACGCCGGCGCCGTTGTCGGTGCAGTAGGACTCCGGCAGCGTGCCGTCCGCGACCAGGCGTTGCATCAGCGGCCGGCGGCGCTCCTCGGCGTCGTAGTGCACCCCGTTGCCGTAGGGGAGCAGACCGAGTCCGTCGCTGACCGGGCGCAACTCGGCGCCGAAGGAATCCGTCGTTCCTCCGGTGTGCCAGCAGATCGAGCCTGCACTGACACCGGTCAGCACCACGCCCGCCTCCCAGGCGGCACGCATCGCCGTGTCGAGGCCGTGCACGCGCCATACGGCCAGCAGGTTGGCGACGGAGCCGCCCATCACCCAGATCACGTCCTGGGCGAGCAGGTGCTCGGTCGGGTCGGCGACGTTCGGCATCGTGAAGAGCTGCAGGTGGGAGTGCTCGTAGCCGGCGACCCGGGCTGCTTCGGCCAGGTTGTGCAGCACGTGCGGGTTGTCACCGCAGGCGGTCGCGATCGTGCACACCCGCGGTGCCCGGCCGGTCACACCGGCGAGATCGACTGCGAACTGGGTCAATTCGCTGAATTCGAAGTAGGTGCGTTCGCCGGGGCGCAGGCCGCCGGACGTCGCGAGGATCGTCGGCTCGGTGGGCATGACGGGACGCTAGCCGACGAATGCGCCCGCCCGCACACGATTTGCCCGCGCGCTGCCCGCACACACGTTGATGCCCCGGCCCGCATCCGCGGCCGGGGCATCAATCGATGGTTCGACTACTTGACGACTGTGATCACCACCGGGTCCGAGGTCACGACCACGCCGTCCGCGTCCGTGTAGCGAGCGGTGATGCTGTGCTCACCCACCGGAGCGTCCTTGGCCAGCCGGTAGTCGGCCTTGCCGGCACCGTTCGTGGTCACCGTCGCGACCAGCTTTCCGTTGTCGTAGAACGAAACCGGCTGCTTCTTCGCCTTGCCGTGCTCGAGCGCGACCCACGCGGTCAGCTTGGTGCCGTTGCCCTTGCCGTAGCGCTGCACGGTCTCCTTGGCGCTGAGGCTGACCGACGCCGAGCTCTCCGGCGCGGCCTCGACGGGGACACTCACCTGCGTGCTCGTGCCGGTGCTGTCCCCGGTGATCGTCAGCGTGGCCGTGCCTGCCGGAGTCCCTTGCGGCAGAGTGACTTTCACGCTCGCGGTGCCGACCTCGTCGGCCTTGTCACCGGCCGACACGGTGCTGTTCACCGGGAACGAACCCAACTCCTGGTCGCCGAGCTTCACCGTCACCGAGCTGTCCTTGACAGTGCCGGTCGACATCGCCAGCGAGGACAGGTCGAAGGCGACCTCGTCGCCCGCCTGGTATGACGACGGCGCGCCGTCGGGGAAGTGCACACCGACGGACCGCTGCGAATTATCAACCGGCAGAGCCGAATCCGAGGCCTTCGCAGCCATGTAGTCGACCATGCCCTGCAGGTCGGTCTGGCCGGTGTCCTTCTTGTCGGTGCCGTTCGCCAGCTCGAGGAAGTTGTCACCACCGGCGGCCAGGAACGAGTTGACCGTGACCGAGTAGCTCGTGCTCTCGTCGATCGGCTCGCCATTCAGCCACATGCCCCGGACGTGATCGTTCTCCGCGCCCGCCGGGTCGTAGGTGTAGGTGAAGCCCTGCGAGATGCCCAGTCGCAGGAACGGCCGCGACGCACCTTCCGGCTGCCACTGCTGCTCCAGCACCTGCTTGATCTGCGCGCCGGTCAGCTTCATGTTGACCAGCGTGTTCGCGAAGGGCTGCACGGTGGCTGCCTGCTTGTAGGTCAGCACCGTCGGGTAGCCGGCGTCGTTGTTGCCGACCATGTCCGCGCGCAGGCCGCCGGGGTTCATGAAGGCGATCTGTGCCGACCCTGTGGTCGAGGACTCGGTCGCCCATCGCTGCGCCTCGGCGACCAGGTTGCCCAGGGTGGACTCGCCGCCGCGGTTCTCGATTCCGGCGGAGTCCTTGGCGCGGTTGAAGGGACCGGCGATGTCGCCCAGGGGCTTCTTGCCCAGCACGTCCGCGTTGGCGACCGCCTTGTCGACGATGGTGCCGACCGTGCCGTCGGCCGCGTAGTTGGGCACCCAGATCTTGTCCGCCGGGTCGTCCGAGTTGGGGTCGTCGACCTGCTTGGTCAGCGCCAGCGTGTTGGACTCCACGCCGGTCACGTCGCCCTCGGCGGAGACGGTGAAGTTGAGCTGGTCGAGGTTGTAGCCGTATTGGCCTGCCGACACGACCGGGCGCTGCGTCACGGCCCGCCCGGCCCAGCCCGGCACGTCGACCATGCAGTTGTAGGTCAGGTGCGTGTGCCCGGAGACCACGGCGTCGACGTTGTCGTCCAGGCCGGTGACGACCTTGCCGAAGTCGTTGGTCGGATCGGTGACCGACTCACAACTGGTGTTGGGGGCGCCCTCGTGCACGAGCATCACCACGATGTCGGCGTCGCCGCTGGACTTCAGCCGGTCGGCCTCGGTGTTGACCGCGTCGGCGATGTCGGTGACCTGGATCTTGTCGATGCCGCCGGGGGAGACCAGCTCGGGCAGGTGCTCGGTGACCGCGCCGACGAAGCCGACCTTGACGCCGTTCATGTCCTTGACCCAGGTCGGGTCGAGCGCCGGGTCACCGGAGTCGCGGAACTTCACGTTGGCGCCGAGATACTTCCACTTCGCCCCGCCATACGGGTTGGTCGTGGCGTCGTATGGCGCCATCACGCGCTTGGTCAGGTCGTCATACCCCTGGTCGAACTCGTGGTTGCCGACGGCGGACACCTCGAGGCCGGACGCGTTCAGTGCGTCGATGGTGGGTTTGTCGTGCGCGATGAACGACTCGAAGGTCGAAGCCCCGATGAGGTCGCCCGCGGCGGCGAAAATCGTGTTGGGCTGCTGCGTGCGCAGCTCGTTCACGGCCCCGGCGAGCACCGCGGCGCCGGCCTCCTGGCCGTTGGCCTGGATGCGGCCGTGGAAATCGTTGATGCCCAGAACCTGCACCTGGGTGTCGCCGTCGGCAGCGTCCGCATGGCTCGGGGCCGCCAGCGACATACCTCCTGCCATGGCGAGCGCGCCGATGGCCGCCGTCCCTAGTCGAATCGCTCTCTTGGTCACGCCCGCCACTCTCCTGCCGAGTCCTTGAATTTTTGCGGCAGTCGCATAGCACGAGTTCCTGCCGGATTGCGGAAGAGTAGTTCAAGGAGTGCTGGAAAGAGGGCGGAATGCACCGATCCGGCCCCGCGTGCGGGGTGCACCGCCCGGGGCGCTCCGCCGATCGAGGAGTTCGGGGACCTGGCGCACCGGGCACTGGCAGAATGACCGCATGCGGACGGTCCTGGTGGTGGGTGGCGCCAACGTCGACGTCGTCGCCCGGTCGACAGGGCGCTTCACGATGGGCACCAGCAATCCGGGGCGCGCTTACACCAGCGCAGGTGGGGTCGGCCGCAACATCGCCGCCAATCTCGGCCGCCTCGGTGTGCCGACCGAGCTCATCACGGCGTTCGGCAACGACACCTTCGGCACCCGTCTGTATGACGAAACTGCCTCCGCCGCAGTCGATCTCACCCACTCGGTGGAGCTGGGGATGCCCAGCGGAAGCTATCTGGCGATGCTCGACGCCGAGGGTGAGCTGGTCGGCGCGGTGGCCGACATGGCCGCAGCGGAGTCGCTGCGCCCTGAGCACGTCCCGAGCCGGGTCGTCGCGGACTCGTCATACGTCGTGCTCGACGCCAACCTGTCGGTGGAGGTGCTGGAGCACGTATGCCGCGCCGCAGCCGCGGCGGACGTGCCGGTCGTCATCGATCCGGTCTCGGTGCCGAAGGCGCAGCGGATGGCGTCGGTGCTGAAGGCGTGGCCGGTCCACACAATCACCCCGACCCGCACCGAGTTGGTCGCGCTGAGCGGTGTCGACGATCCGCAGGACGGCGTCGCGGCACTGCACGCGCAGGGCGTCGGTCGAGTCTGGGTCCGTGAAGGCGTCGGCGGATCAACACTTTTCACGCCCGACTCGAGTCAACACATCCCGGCGATCACCGCAGACGTGCAGAACGTCACCGGAGCCGGCGACTCGATGACGGCGGCATACGTGCAAGGGCTCGCAGCCGGCTTCGACGACGTGACAGCGGCCCGGCGCGGGGCCGCTGCGGCATACCTGACCATCACCAGTGAGCACACGGTCCGACCCGACCTCTCACCGGCGCTCATCGAGCACGTCCTGAAGGAGCAATGACAACCATGCATCCCCGCTTGCAGTTGACCGACGAAGTCCGCGCCGCGCTCGCTGATGGACGACCGGTGGTCGCCCTGGAGAGCACGATCATCAGCCACGGCATGCCCTATCCGCAGAATGTCGAGATGGCGCGCGAGGTCGAGGCGCTCATCCGCGCCGAGGGAGTCGTGCCGGCCACGATCGCCGTGCTGGACGGAGTGCCGCGCATCGGGCTGACCGACGGTGACCTCGAAATGCTCGGCAAGGCAGGCGAATCCGTCACCAAGGCGAGCGTGCGCGACCTTGCCTACGTCATGGCCAAGGGCATCCACGGAGCGACGACGGTGGCGGCGACGATGCGCCTCGCGTCGCTCGCGGGCATCAAGGTCTTCGCGACGGGTGGACTCGGCGGCGTGCATCGGGGCGCAGCGAGCTCGATGGACCTGTCGGCGGACCTGACCGAGCTGTCGCGCACGCCGGTCGCAGTGATCTCCGCAGGTGTGAAGTCGATCCTCGACATCGGCCTGACGCTCGAGGCGATGGAGACGTTGTCCATCCCGGTCGTCGGCTACCAGACCGACGAATTCCCTTCGTTCTATTCACGATCCAGCGGTTTCGAGGTGCCGATGCGCGCCGACTCCCCGGAGGAGCTCGCCGCGATCATGGCAACGCAGTGGGATCTGGGGGTGACCGCAGGTCTGGACATCGCCAACCCGATCCCGGCCGCCGACGAGATCCCGGCCGACGAGATCTCCGGCATCATCGCGCAGGCGCTCACCGACATGGACGCGCTCGGCATCACCGGCAAGGACACCACGCCATACCTGCTCGGGCGGGTGGTCGAGCTGACCGGCGGCGCATCGCTCACCGCGAACATCGCGCTGGTCAAGAACAACGCGCTGCTCGGCGCCCAACTCGCGAAGGCGTATGTCGCCGCGCGCACTGAGTAATACGCGAGGTCTCGATACGGCTCGCCCTATGGGGCTCGCCTACTCGACCACCTTGTGAAGCTGGTCGAGTGCCGGCGCACCAAGGTGGTCGAGTGCCGGAGGAGCGCAGCGGGGGAGGTGTATCGAGACCGAGCGCGTGACGCATGCGGGGTCTCGATACGGCCTCGGCTAGCGCCTCGGCCTACTCGACCATCTTGAGTGGACGCTGGTCGAGTACCGGCGCACCAAGGTGATCGAGTGCCCGGGGGAGCGCAGCGGAGGAGGGTGTATCGAGACCTAATGCGGTCTCGAAGGGCTCGAGGGTCTTGGCGGAGGTTTCGATACGGCCTCGGCTAGCGCCCCGGCCTACTCAACCGCCTTCGGTGCGTTGCCGGCCGGCGAACGCCGCCTGCTTGGCGCGGTTGCCACACACCGCCATCTGACACCACTTGCGTCGCCGTGACGTGTTGAGGAAGAGCCATCCGCAGTCTTCGCCCGGGCAGGCCGCGACCAGCTCGCGTGCGTCA
The DNA here is from genome assembly GCF_052905685.1 of Flexivirga sp. B27. NCBI lineage: Bacteria > Bacillati > Actinomycetota > Actinomycetes > Micrococcales > Dermacoccaceae > Flexivirga > Flexivirga sp. B27. The sequence goes on from NZ_JBPYUM010000003.1 coordinate 364,420, forward strand.
TCGGTGAGCAACGACCCGGCTGACAGCAAGAACGCATCCAGCGGGTCCTCGAGTGTTCGCGGGCCGGCGAACTCCCAATGCGCAGAGTGTGGTTCGAGGACGAGGTGTTGTCGCGCCCGGGCGTGCTCGACTGCGTCCGAGAGGCGGCGACGTGCGGCCCGCCCCGGCTCGCCGGTGAACGTCGCATAGAGGTCTCCCCGCAGCGCGCGGGCCCGGTCGAGCACCGCAGCAACCCCGTCGGGGTCGCCCGCGCTCTTCTTCCGCAGCGCTACCACGTCCGCCTGCGGCAGCACGCCGGCTGTGAGCGCGAGCAGCGCGAGCGCGTCATACGACCGCAGGTATTCGCCCTCCCACGCCGGCGTCTCCTGCCAGCCGGCGCGTGAGTTACACAGCTCGAGGGCGGGGTGGCCGCTGAGCTGTTTGGGCAGCACGACCCCGTCGACCTCGATCGTCCAGGGGGTTGACATGCCAGCCATCAAACCACTTCTATGCACTAACCGGTTATAAGCAAATAATGGTTAGGGGTACGGCGATGAAGATCTCCCGAGGGCTGACGGCGACGGTCGGGGCAGCAGTGCTGGCAGCGGGTATGACGACAGGCATGGCGACGGCGGCGGCTGCGCCCGCCGGGACGGCGGGTTACGTCACGGCCGGCGGCACCGGCTGGCACTGGGTGAACGAGGGGTGGGAGCCGGCTCCGCAGGGGGACACCACGCTCCCGGCGGCCCGCTACTGCAAGACGTTCGACCTCGCCCTCGACACGGTCAGCGCGGACGTCCGGGGCAAGGTGCTCTCGCGCTGGGACAACGGCAACGCGAAGGACACCTACTACACCGGCCCGCTCATCACGCGCGCGGTGAATCTCACGACCGGCAAGGCGAAGAACTACGACATGGGCGGCGACATGCTGGAGACCGACTATCCCGACAAGACACCGCACGTCCTTCAGATGTGGGGCCCCGTGGGCGTCGGTATGCCGATCGGGGCGTCGAGGGGTATGCCGCCGAGTTACTACGTGTTCGACGGCTACCACGTGGTCCGTTTCAACGCGGCCGGCACGGAACGCACCGCAACCGTGAAGCTCGGGCCGGAGACCGACCTTTGCGCCGCGCTGCGTTAACGAGCCGGCACTGACACAGCTCCGGCACGCCTGCAACAACCCAACGGGCGTGTGCCCGTGCGGCATACCGTCGATGTATGTCGTTCGACGTGTCCGCGGACGCCTACGGGCGCTTCATGGGCCGCTTCTCGGAGCGGCTGGCGGTCGAGTTCGTCGCGTGGGCGGACGTGCACGCGGGCAGCACCGCGCTGGACGTCGGCTGCGGGCCGGGCGCATTGACCGCCCAACTGGTCGCGGAGCTCGGCGCCGGCAACGTGCGGGCCATCGACCCGTCACCGTCGTTCGTCGCCGCAGCCCGTGCGCGGTTCCCCGGCGTGGACATCCAGCAGGCGTCGGCCGCGGCCCTGCCCCTGCCGGACGACTCGGTCGACTTCGCAATGGCGCAGCTCGTCCTCAACTTCATGCCTGACCCGGTCGCCGGGCTGCGGGAGATGGCGCGGGTGACCCGCCCGGGCGGCACGGTCGCCACCTGTGTCTGGGACCTCGGGCCGACCGGCCGGGCGCCGATCTCGTTCCTCTGGAAGGCAGTTGGCGACCTCGACCCCGCATCGACGGGCGAGGCGGAGATGCCGGGCGCGCGGGAGGGACAGCTCGCCGAACTGGCTGAGCAGGCCGGGCTGACGGACGTGCGCGACGGCGAACTGACGGTGACCGCCGCGTTCCGTGATTTCGACGACTGGTGGGAGCCCTACACGTATGGCGTCGGCCCGGCGGGCCAGTACGTCGCGGGCCTCGACGACGGCGCGCGGGACCGGCTGCGCGCGCATTGCCGGGAGCTGCTGCCGGACGGCCCGTTCGACGTGACGGCCACCGCCTGGTGCGTCCGCGGGACGGCCTGAACGACGCTGCGAGGGGCCCGTCAGGGGTTCGCCCATCGGGTGTTCGCCGTCACGGTGCACAATGGAAGGCGTGATTGCCACACTGTCCAGCAAGCTCGGTCAAAGCAACGGGCACCCCATCGGGCTCGGTGTGACTTTCTTCGGCATCTGCTTCTTCATGATCGCCGTGTTCGCCCTGATCATCTGGGTCGGAAAGCAGCGTGACAAGCGTCGAGGCGGCCCCAGGGAGTCGCCCGAGCTGCCGCTGCTCGTCAAGAAGGACGAGGAGCGTGAGCGGCGTCGCAACGCCGGTCACTGAGGGGATCGCGGCGCTGGAAGCCGCGCGCACCTCTCCCTGCGCACCCGGTGCACCGCTGATCCCGGGCGCGGTCGGGCTCTTGGCGATCGGCGGCGACATACTCACGACGCATGCCACCGGCTCCGCCGTGTTGTATGACGCCTCCGCCGCCCTCCTGCCGCCGAAGTCGCGCGTCGCGATGCGGGCCGACACCGTCTTCGACGTGGCGTCACTGACCAAACTCTTCACGGCGACGATCGCGATGCAACAGGTCGAGGCCGACCTACTCGACCTCGACGCGCCGGTCGCGACCTATCTGCCCGCGTTTGCGGCGGGCGGCAAGTCCGACATCAGCGTGCGCCAATTGCTCACGCACACAAGCGGTTTGGAGTGGTGGCTGCCCCTGTGGCGCGACTGGCCGGACCACGACAGCCGGATCCGTGCCGCGCTAAGCAATCCGCCCGCGACAGCGCAGGGGGAGTTCGTCTACAGCGACCTCAACCTCATCACCCTCGGCGTCATCCTCGAGCAACTCGGCGGTGCATCCCTGGACGTGCTGGTCCGCGACGGCATCGCCCGGCCGCTCGGCTTGTCCGACACCGGCTTCGTGCCGCAGCTCGGCCATGTCGCGCCGGACAGGTTCGCCGCCACCGAGATCGAGGACGACGCCGGCCGCGGCATGGTGCGTGGCGAGGTGCACGACGAGAACGCCTGGTCGCTCGGAGGTGTCGCCGGTCATGCCGGCATCTTCTCCACGGCCGCTGACCTGCTGCGTTTCGTGGCCGTCTTCACCGGTGATGACCCGCGGATCCTCAGCCGGGAGAGCGTGATTGCGATGACGACCAACCTCAATCCGGAGCTGCCCGACGACGCGCACGGGCTCGGGTTCGAGATCGACCAACCCCGCTACATGGGCGAGCTGAGCGGACCGAGGACCATCGGCCACACCGGCTTCACCGGCACGTCGTTGGTCGCCGACCTGAGCAGCGGCGCGGTCGCCATACTCCTGACGAATGCCGTGCACCCGCACCGGCCGGAGACATCGATCAACGCGTTGCGGGCGAGGTGGGCGACTGCGGTCGCGCGGTCAGTCCACTGACTGCAGGCGACGCAGCACTGCCGCGGCGACCTCGTCGGTGTTGACCTCCGGCAGCCAATGCCCGGCACCTTCGAGCTCGACGAATTCGTAAGGGCCGGAGACGAATTCGGCAGACTTCTCCGCGGCGGCGCGACCGAGCGCGAAGTCGCGTGTGCCCCAGACGTAACTCATCGGCACGGTCACCTTGCGTGCGCGCTGCTGCCCGCTGCCCCGGTTGCGGGACGGCTTCGCTGCCCGCAGCTGGCCGGCGAGCATCGAGCGATACCAACCCAGCGGCCCGCGCAACGACTCCGGCGTCGAGAAGCGATCGGCATACTTCTGCGCGTCCTCGGGCGCCATGCCGGTCTTGACGTACATCTCGGGAAGCTGTCGCAGCGTGGCCCGTTCGGCGATCCACGGCAACTGGAAGAACGCCATGTAGGTGCTCTTGCGCCACTGGTCGCTGTGTCGCATCGCCCACAGCAATGCTTCCGGGTGCGGCGTGGAAAGCGTTGTCGCAGTAGCGACCCGGTCCGGGTGCGCTTGGGCCAACTGCCAGGCGACCGCACCGCCCCAGTCGTGGCCGACGATGTGTGCGGTCTCTGCCCCTGCGGCGTCGACGAGCGCGATCACGTCGCGAGCGAGCTGTGCCAGCGGGTATGCCGTGCGCTTCCTCGGCGCGGCACCGGGGGAGTAGCCGCGCTGGTCCGGCGCCAGCACCCGGTAGCCGGCCTCGACCAGGCGCGGAGTGAGCTTGTCCCAGGCGTGCCGGTCCTGCGGAAAACCGTGCAGCAGTATGACGATCGGCGCATCTGCGGGGCCGGAGTCGGCGACGTCGAAGGTCAGCTGGCCGCGGCGGTAGGTCTGCATTACTCGACGGTATCCGCTCCCCGGCCTGATGGTCGGCTGCGTCCCGAAGTCTGCCCAGGGAGAGGTGTGGTCAGGCAGCGTCGATGGACTTCAGCAGCATCGGCAGGGCGGAGTGCAGCTCCCGCTCCCAGTATTTCCAGGCGTGCTTGCCGGGCCCGTAGAAGTTGGTGTGCAGATGCTTGGCTCCGAGCTGGCGCAGTCGGTGCGCCAGCGCGAGGTTCTGGTCGTGGAAGTCGGACTCGATCGGGTCGGTGGCGCTGCCCGGCACGTCGTAGGGACCGGGCGTCCCGTCGCCGACGGACAGGTAGAGCGGCAGTGTCTTCAGCGTGTTGGCCAGGTAGTAGGGGTCGTGGTCCTCCCAGACATCGCGCTGGGCCACCGGGTCGCCCCACACGTTGTCGGGGTCGTTGCCGTCGTGGGCGAAGAAGCCCTGCAGACGTGCGATGGAGTCGGCGCTGTTCAGCGGGTGGACCGATCCGGAGAAGGACGCGGCCGACCGGAACATGCCGGGGTGCCGGGCGGCATACAGCATCGCGCCCTGGCCACCCATCGAGAGTCCGGCCACGGCCTGCTTGGAGCCCATGCCGAACTCGCGCATCAACAGCGGTCGCAGCTCGCGCAGGTGGAACGTCTCCCACTGGTTGTCGTCGGGGGTGCCCCACCAGTCGCTGTACCAGCCGTTCCAGCCGGCTTCGGGCATCACCACAAGGGTGTTCCGCAGCTGGGGCAGATCGGCGACATCGGTCATCGCGGTCCAGGACGTGTAGTCGCCGCAGCAGCCGTGCAATAGCCACAACGTCGGCCAGTGCTGCTTGCCTCGCGCCTGCGGATCCCAGCCGTCCGGGGTGAGCAGCCGGACGGTGACCACCCGGTCACCGAGCGCGTGCGAGCGGACCTGCAGATCGACCTGGCGGTCGGCGACCTGGGTCACCGAGAGCACTGTCGCGCCGTCCGGCGATGCGTCGGCCCGGACGGTGGAGGTCGGCGCCAGCAGCAGGGCGGCGGCCACGCAGAGCGCCAGCGCCGGGACGAGCAGGAAGCGGTGCGGGAGGGACTTCACCTTCGAGGACACCATCGGCTGTCTCCTGGGTGGGGTGACGGGGTGTGACAACAATCTACGCGGCTGTGGCCGTCAGGTAAGGAGTTCTCGCCACCGGATCCGGCTCGTGGACGGATTTTCAACGCAGCTCATGTTGTATCTAAGATAGATACAACATGAGTGCAAGCGACACGGCATACGACTTCATCAAGCAGGGCATCCTCTCGGGTGACCTTGCGCCGAGCTCGTTCCTGACCGAGGGGCAACTCGCGGAGGAGGTGCAGGTTTCGCGCACCCCGATCCGCGAAGCGCTGCTCCGGTTGCAGACCGAGGGCATGGTCGAGCTCTTCCCGAAGAAGGGCGCGCTGGTGGTGCCGGCGACCCCTCGGGAGGCCCGCGAGACCTTCGAGGCCCGTTCGCTCATCGAGGAGTGGGCGGCCGAGAAGGTCTGGCCGCACCGCTCGGAGATCGTCGCGACGTTGCACGCGAAGGTTGACCAGATGGTCGCGGCGAAGCGTGCCGACGACATCGGCAGGTTCAGCGCGGCTGATCGCGAGTTTCATGAGGTGATCGTCGAGGCAGCCGGAAACTCCGTGATCGCAAGGCAATACCGCCACCTGCGCGACCGGCAGATCGTCATCGTGGCGGGCAGCATGCGCGCCGATAAGTCACGTATGGCGACCTCGGTGAAGCAGCACCGCGACCTGCTTCTCCTGCTGGAGTCCGGCACCCGCGCAGCCTTCGTGCGAGCCTGCCGCGAACATGTCACCTACGCCACCAGCCTGGTGGGGTCACGGTGAACGCGCCCTCGAGCGAGACGGGGGAACGGGAGCACCACCTGCCCGCCGTCGTCGAATCTCCTTCTGCGCAATGGCCACTCGGCGGCAAGCGAGCGTGGGCTGTCTTCGTCGTCGCGCTGCTGGTCTACATCCTGGCGATCTTCCACCGCACGTCACTCGGCGTCGCGGGGGTCATGGCGGCGCACCGCTTCCACATCAGCTCGGCACAACTGGCGACGTTCGTCATGGTCCAGTTGTTCGTCTACGCCGCGATGCAGGTGCCGGTCGGTGCGCTGCTCGACCGCTACGGATCCAAGGTGCTGCTGACCGCCGGCGTCAGCACCATGACGGTCGCGCAGTTCGGCTTCGCCTTCGCCGACACCTTCGCATTGGGTGTGTTGGCAAGGGTTTTCGTCGGCATGGGCGACGCGATGGTGTTCGTCTCGTTGCTGCGACTGGTCGCGTTGTGGTTCCCGCCGGCGCGCTCGCCGGTGATGACCCAGCTGGTGGGTGTGTTCGGCCAGTTCGGGGCCATCGCTGCTGCAGGCCCGCTCTCGGTCGCGCTGCACGGCCTGGGCTGGACCAAGTCCTACGTGTTGGCGTCGTCGGTCGGCATCGTGCTGGGCATCGCGCTGATCCTGGTCGTGCGCGATTCGCCATACGCCACCAAGGAGCGGACCGAGATCAAGCTGCGGGCGGTTGCACGCGCGGTCTCCAGCGCGTGGCGTGAGCCGGGCACCCGGCTCGGCCTGTGGTGCCACTTCACCTCGCAGTTCAGCGCGACGGTCTTCAGTCTGATGTGGGGCTTCCCGTTCCTGACCAAGGGCGAAGGACTCTCCGCGGGCACCGCGAGTCTGCTGCTGGAGATCATGGTCGTCGCGACGGTCACCGCCAGCCCGCTCTTCGGCGCGTTCACCGCGCGTTATCCCTACAACCGGTCGACGCTCGTGCTGTGCACGGTCACTGCGATCATGACGATGTGGGCGGTCGTGCTGCTCTGGCCGGGGCAGGCGCCGCTGCCGGTGCTGCTCGTGCTGGTGATCGTCACGGCGATCGGCGGTCCGGGGTCGATGATCGGCTTCGACCTGGCGCGGACGTTCAATCCGACACACCGGATCGGCTCGGCCTCGGGCATCGTCAATGTCGGCGGCTTCACCGCGACATTGCTCTCGGTCTTCGTGATCGGCGTCATCCTCGACCGCGTCGCGCCCGGCGGTGCGGAGCGCTACGACATGCACGCCTTCCGGGTCGCGATGTCGGTGCAATACGTCGTCTGGGTGTTCGGGATCCTGCAGATCCTGCGCTATCGCCGGCGCACCCGTCGCCTGGTGCACTCGACCGACGGTTACGACCACCTCAAGGTCGGTGTCCGCGGGGCTCGATCGACCGGCTGATCACCGGTCGACGCGGCGGGAGCAGCCGCCACCCACTTTTGCCGAGAGGCACCCGGATGATCGACAGGCCCCCGGATTCAGCCCTGAACAGAGCTGAATCCGGGGGCCTGTCGATCAAAGAGGGCCTCTCGGCAAATGAGGGGTCAGTGCTTGTTGGGCGAGATCCAACGTGCGGTGTTGACGCCGTTGTCCTTGGCTCGCTGCAATGCGGCGGCGACGATCTTCTCGGCCTCCTCGCGGCCGGCCCAGTGCGAGCCCTCCTCGACGCTCTTGCCCGGCTCGAGCACCTTGTAGGTCTCGAAGAAGTGCTTGATCTCGTCGAGCAGGAACTTGTTGACGTCGCTGACGTCCTGGATGTGGTCCCAGCGCGGGTCGCCGGCGATGACCGTCAGGATCTTGTCGTCGCCACCGGCCTCGTCGACCATCCGGAAGACACCGACGGGGCGGGCCTCGACGATGGCGCCGGGGATGACCGACTCGGTCAGGAGCAGCATGGCGTCCAGCGGGTCGCCGTCCTCGCCGAGCGTCTCCTCGATGTAGCCGTAGTCGGTGGGGTACTGCATGGACGTGAACAGCCGGCGGTCCAGGCGCACGCGCCCCGACTCGTGGTCGACCTCGTACTTGTTGCGGCTGCCCTGCGGCACCTCGATGGTGACGTCGAACTCCATTACGCCTTGTCCCTTCGCCCGGGGTTCTCGATGTGGTTCTGCTGGCGCAGGCACCTTTCACGGCGCACGGCCGCTTGTGCTTGACTGACGAATAGTTTGGCGCACCGTGAGGTGGGCTGTCCCGTGAGGGGTGCATCGGGACGAAGAAGGGATCGGGCATGGGCAAGCGGATCGCGGCCGCGGCGGCCGCCGTCGTGGTGCTCGCGGTGGGCTACGAAACACTCGATGTGTATGACGTCGTGCCGGGCCCGCTGACCCGGGCGTCGGCCGAACACCGCGCTGTTCCCGAGCCCGGCAAGACCCGCGTCGGGCCGTCCGTCGCACCGCCCAGTCCCGCGAAGGCCACGGCGATCCCGGCGGCCGACGGGCCGGAGCAGGACGCCGCGAAGGTCCGCGCGAAGGTCGCCGCTGCGCTGAAGAAGCCGGACCTGGCCAAGAAGCTCGGCGTGGTCGTCGCGGACGGCAAGACCGGCGACGTCCTGCTCCAGCAGCACGAAAACTCAGCAATGACACCGGCATCGGTCACCAAGCTGCTCAGCGGGTGGGTCATCGCCAACACCCTCGACATGAGCAAGTCGCTGACCACGAAGGTCGTGAGCGGCTCCTCCGACAACGGGATCGTCCTGGTTGCCGGTGGCGACACCGCGCTCAACCCGGGCAAGGGCGACCCCGAGCACGTCAACGGCCACGCCGGTCTCGCGGACCTGGCCGCGCAGGTCGCGAAATCCCTGCAGAAGCAAGGGAAGACGTCGGTGACGGTCGGCGTGGACACGTCATACGCACCGGGACCGTTGACCGCGAAGCACTGGGACCCGGGTGTCGTCGCCGCCGGTTACACCGCTCGGATCGCCCAACTCGGCCTGTCGACCGAGCGCGCCACCGACCCGGCGCGGCCCACGCCCGCCGACCCGGTGGCCTCGACTCAGCAGGCCTTCGTCAAGGCGCTCGCGAAGCAGGGCATCACCGCGAAGACGGGCGCGCACACGCGGGCCGCCAAGGACGCGACGGTCCTCGGGAAGGTCGAGTCGTCCCCGCTGCTGGATGTGCTGGGCAACGCGTTGCAGACGAGCGACAACGCGATGATCGAGTCGCTCGCTCGGCAGGCGGCCTTCCATGAGGGAGTTGGCGGTTCGACCGCCGAGGTGGCGGCGTTCGTGGAGCGCAAGCTCAAGGCCGCCGGAATCGACATGAAGGGCGTCAAGCTCGCCGACGTGTGCGGGCTGTCATCCGGCACGACCATCCCGCCCCGCGTGCTGTCCGATGTGCTGCTGACCGGCACGACCGGCAAGAACAAGCCCTTCGCGGAGGTGCTGACCCGCCTCAGCGTCGGCGCCTACAACGGCACCCTCGACAACCGCTTCATGCAGCCGACCAACGAGTCCGCGGCCGGTGACGTCCGCGCCAAGACCGGCTCGCTCACCGACGTTGCGTCGCTCGCGGGAACGGTGATCACCGAGGACGACCGGGTGCTGGTCTTCGTGGTGATCAGCAACGCCGCCAAGTCGTGGGGCCCTTATGGCACGCGCGCCGCCATCGACGACTTCGTGGCCGACCTGCAGAAGTGTGGCTGCTCCAAGTAGTTGCGGCGGCGTGGAGACCTGCATGCCGTATGCCGCTCGTGCACAACTGACAACGGTCGCCGGTTAAGTCGGTCGTTTTGCGCTCATTCCGTGCATAACCGGCAACGGTCGCTGGTTAAGTCGGTCGTTTCGCCCTCATCCCGTACATAACCGGCAACGGTCACCGATTGAGGCGCGACGGCGCTCCCGGCACGCCTGCTGACATACGCTCGACGGCATGTCTGAGGTGTATGTCGACTGGGCTCTGGCCAAGCGGACGGCTCGCCGGTGGGTGTCCGACGGACCGACCACCACGCCGACCGAAGCTGCCGAAGTGGTCGCTGAGCTGCGCGACGCCGCACATCGGGCGCTGCAGCCGGTCGCGGACACCGCTCGGCTCGACGCCACCGCCGGTGCGGCCACCCCGGTCTACGTCGTGGACCGGGCGGGCTGGATCGACGTCAATGTCGAGTCGATGTCGGCACTGCTCACTCCCGTGGTGGAGGTGCTGACCGCCAGGCGCAAGGCCGGCCCGCGCGCCCGGGCCATCGGTGCCCGGATCACCGGCACCGAGACCGGCGCCCTGCTGGGGTTCGTAGCGAGCAAGGTCCTCGGTCAGTTCGACCTCGCACCGGAGGGACAGCCGAGCCTGCTGCTCGTCGCCCCGAACATCGTGGCCGCCGAGCGGCAGCTCGAGGTCGATCCGTCCGACTTCCGGCTCTGGGTCTGCCTGCACGAGGAGACCCACCGGGTGCAGTTCACCGCGGTGCCCTGGTTGCGCGAGCACCTCATCGACCGGGTCCGCACCCTGGCCGTCGACATGGTGCCGCGCCCCGAGATGCTGCAGGACCGACTGCAGGAGGTGGCCAAGGCGCTGCCGGGCATCCTCAAGGAGGGCAGCGGTGGGCTGACCGACCTGATCGGCAGCCCCGAGCAGCGCGACGAGCTGGCCAACGTCACTGCCATCATGTCGCTGCTGGAGGGGCATGCCGACGTGGTGATGGACGACGTCGGGCCGCAGATCGTGCCGTCCGTGGCCCAGATCCGGCGCAAGTTCGACGCCCGCCGCAAGGGCACCGTCGGACCGGACCGCATCATCCGCCGCCTGCTCGGTCTGGAGGCCAAGATGCGCCAATACCGCGACGGCGCCGCGTTCTGCCGCGCAGTCCAGGACAAGGTTGGCGTCGACGGGTTCAACGCCGTCTGGGCCGGGCCGGAGAACCTGCCGTCCGCCGACGAGATCTACGCACCGGCCGCCTGGGTCGAACGCGTGCACGGATGAGCACCCCACGAAGTTCTCCCCCGCTGCGCTCCTCCGATACTTCGCGGGGACCCCGCTCTCGAGTGCGCACCGCTCCGAGAGGCCAAGCATGACAGGTCCCCACCCTGCTGTCGCTGCGTGCCGGCGTCATGTCCGACGGGCGCTGGCGGAAGCCGGGCTGCCCGCGGGAAGCGCTGTGCTGGTGGCGGTTTCGGGAGGCCCGGACTCGCTGGCGCTCGCTGCTGCTGTCGCGTTCGAGGCGCCGAAGGCCGGGCTCAGCACCGCTGCCGCCGTGGTCGACCACCAGCTGCAGGACGGATCGGGCGACGTCGCCCGGCACGCTGCGGAGCAGTGCCGCGACCTCGGCATCGACCGCGCGGACGTTCGAACGGTGCAGGTCACCGCGACCGGGGACGGGCCGGAGTCGGCGGCCCGACGCGCTAGGTATGCCGCCCTCGAGGAGGCCGCCGCGGCATACGACGCCGGTGCGGTGCTGCTCGGCCACACGCGCGACGACCAGGCCGAGACCGTGTTGCTCGCCCTCGCGCGGGGGTCCGGGCCGCGGGCGATCACCGGTATGGCGCGGGTCGCACCGAGATGGCCGAGGAGCGACGAAGGAGCGTCTCGAGGTCACTCGGACGGTGCTCGGGACCTCGAGACGCCCGCTCGTTCCTCACGGGCTCCTCGGCCGCCTCGTTGGCTGCGGCCGTTGCTCGAGGTGACCCGCGAGGAGACGCACGCGGCCTGCGCGGCGCAGCATCTCGAGCCGTGGCACGACCCGCACAACGACGACCCGCGCTACCTGCGGGTGCGGGTGCGGCAGGCGCTCGCGGACCTGGAGCGCGACATCGGCCCGGGCGTCGTCGCCGGCCTGGCCCGCACGGCGTCCCTGGTCCGCCAGGACCTCGACTTCCTCGACGACAGTGCGCTGCAGCTCGCCGACCGGCTCGGCGAATCCCCTTGGCCGCTGGCCGAACTCGCCGACATCGCGCCCCCGCTCCGCTCCCGTGTATGGCGCGAGCTGCTCCGCCGTGCCGGCGTCCCGGCAGCCGGGCTCGGCAAGGTCCACATCGACGCCGTCGAGGCGCTGGTGACCGACTGGCACGGGCAGCAGCCGATCCACGTCCCGGGCCACCTGCAGGTGCGCCGCGATGCCGGGCTGATCCACGTCGAACCCCGTCAGGTTGAATAGGGCCATGGATTCCAGCCATATGGGCAACGACCTGGACCACGTCCTTTACACCGAGGAGCAGATCCACGCGCGACTCGAGGAGCTCGCAGCGGACATCTGGCGCGACTACCACGACAAGGACGTGCTCCTGGTCGGTGTGCTGAAGGGCGCCATCCTGGTGATGGCCGACCTGATGCGGGCGCTGCCCGGATCGGCGCCGATGGACTGGATGGCCGTGTCGTCATACGGCTCGGGGACCAAGTCCAGCGGCGTCGTGCGCATCCTGAAGGACCTCGACACCGACATCACCGATCGCCACGTGCTGATCGTCGAGGACATCATCGACTCGGGACTGACCCTCAACTGGATCCGCGCCAACCTCACCTCGCGCAAGCCGGCCTCGCTGGAGATCTGCACGCTGCTGCGCAAGCCGGAGGCGGCCAAGGTGGAGATCGACTGCAAATACGTCGGCTTCGACATACCCAACGAGTTCGTGGTCGGCTACGGCCTGGACTACGACGAGCGCTACCGCAACCTGCGTGACATCGGCACGCTCGCGCCGCACGTCTATTCCTGAGACATCTGGGTCGCCCGTATAACTGTGCCCCTTGTTACGGAACATCACTCGATGTCCGCACGTTGATCCAGCCGGGACGCCTGCACGTAGCCTCGCTAACGTCGGTGTACCGTCTACAGGTCTGTCATGGGCTCGGCCCAACTCAAGCAGGAGGATCGGGGCACGCCCCGCAGATTCATGAACTTCAAGCGCGTTCTTCGCAGCCCCGGGCTATGGGTGGTCCTGGTCGTGCTGATCGGGGTCCTCTGGCTCGCGGTCGGCAACGTCGGTGGCTACCAGAAAATCGACACCTCGCAGGCCGAGAAACTTGTCTCGAGCAAGCAGGTCGACACGGCCAAACTGACCCCCGACTCGATCAAGTTGACCCTGAAGGACCCGACCACGGTCGGGGACAAGAAGGGTCTGACCAAGGTCGAGGCCAACTACGTCGATCCACGCGGTGACCAACTGGTCAACCTGCTGGAGAAGAACCCGCCGTCCGGTGGCTACACCGACGATCCGGAGAAGCAGAGCGTCTGGCTCTCGATCCTGATCAGCATGGCGCCGTTCATCCTCTTCATCCTGATCTTCTGGTTCCTGATGACCCAGATGCAGGGCGGCGGATCGCGGGTCATGCAGTTCGGCAAGTCCAAGGCCAAGCTGGCCACCAAGGACATGCCGAAGGTCACCTTCGCCGATGTCGCCGGCGCGGACGAGGCGGTCGAGGAGCTCCACGAGATCAAGGAGTTCCTGCAGTCGCCGAAGAAGTTCCTCGACGTCGGTGCCAAGATCCCCAAGGGCGTGTTGCTCTACGGCCCGCCCGGCACCGGTAAGACCCTGCTCGCGCGCGCTGTGGCCGGCGAGGCGGGCGTGCCGTTCTACTCGATCTCCGGCTCGGACTTCGTGGAGATGTTCGTCGGTGTCGGTGCGAGCCGCGTCCGTGACCTCTTCGAGCAGGCCAAGGCCAACGCTCCGGCGATCATCTTCGTCGACGAGATCGACGCCGTCGGTCGGCACCGCGGTGCCGGTCTGGGTGGCGGCCACGACGAGCGTGAGCAGACCCTCAACCAGTTGCTGGTCGAGATGGACGGTTTCGACGTCAAGACCAACGTCATCCTGATCGCGGCGACCAACCGTCCCGATATTCTCGACCCGGCGCTGCTGCGTCCGGGCCGGTTCGACCGGCAGATCGCTGTTGAGGCCCCCGACATGGGCGGCCGGCACCACATCCTGCAGGTGCACTCCAAGGGCAAGCCGATGGCCAACGACATCGATCTGTTGCAGGTCGCGCGTCGCACGCCGGGCTTCTCCGGCGCCGACCTGGCCAACGTCCTCAACGAGGCCGCCCTGCTGACCGCGCGCTCCAACGCCCAGGTCATCGACAACCGGGCACTGGACGAGGCGATCGACCGCGTCATGGCCGGCCCGCAGAAGAAGACCCGGGTGATGAGCGCCAAGGAGCGCAAGATCACGGCATACCACGAGGGCGGGCACGCCCTGGTCGCCGCGGCGCTCAACCACACCGACCCGGTCAACAAGATCACCATCCTGCCGCGCGGCCGCGCCCTCGGTTACACCATGGTGTTGCCGGTCGACGACAAATACTCCACGACCCGCAACGAGCTGCTCGACCAGTTGGCCTACGCCCTCGGCGGGCGCGTTGCCGAGGAGATCGTCTTCCACGACCCGAGCACCGGCGCTGCCAACGACATCGAGAAGGCCACCGGCCTGGCTCGCAAGATGGTCACCCAGTTCGGTATGTCGGAGCGGGTCGGCGCGATCAAGCTCGGCTCCGGCAACTCCGAGGTCTTCCTCGGCCGCGACATGGGTCACGAGCGCGACTACTCCGAGGAGCTCGCGGGTGTCGTCGACGAAGAGGTGCGCCGGCTGATCGAGGCTGCCCACGACGAGGCCTGGTACGCCCTCAACGACAACCGCGACATCCTGGACAACCTGGTCCTGGAGCTGCTGGAGAAGGAAACGCTCAACGTCGAGCAGCTCGAGGTCGTCTTCAAGGACGTCCACAAGCGCCCGAAGCGCAAGATCTGGCTGTCCAGCGACCGGCGCAACGTCAGCGACCGGCCGCCGGTGCTGACCCCGGCCGAGCGCGAGGCGAAGGCCAAGGGCGTCGACCTGGAGAAGGAAGACAAGCAACAGGCCGGTCAGGTGCATCCGCCCGAGGCTGTTGTCGAGGTCCCGGACGGCGGGTATGTCGACCCCACCGAAGATTGACCTGGAGCGAGCAGCAGCCGCGGTGCGCGAGCTGCTGCTCGCACTGGGCGAGGACCCCGACCGCGAGGGTCTGAGGGACACTCCCGGCCGCGTCGCTCGCTCGTATGCCGAGACCTTCGCCGGCATGTGGCAGTCGCCGGAGGAGGCACTCAGTCGCACCTTCGACGTCGACCACTCCGAGCTGGTCATCGTCCGCGACATCGAGGTCTACTCCACCTGCGAGCACCACCTGGTGCCGTTCCACGGTCGCGCCCACGTCGGCTACATCCCGGCCGCCGACGGGCGCGTCACCGGGCTGTCCAAGATCGCCCGGCTGGTCGACGTCTTCGCCAAGCGACCGCAGGTCCAGGAGCGGCTGACCACCCAGATCGCCGACGCGCTGGTCGATCACCTGCACGCGCAGGGTGTGCTGGTCGTCGTGGAGTGCGAGCACCTGTGTATGTCGATGCGCGGTGTCCGCAAGCCGGGCGCCCTCACCATCACCTCGGCGGTGCGCGGTCAGCTGACCAACGCTGCGACCCGGGCCGAGGCGATGAGCCTGATCAACGCGCAGAGCCGGCGCTGATGACCGCGGCGGTGCGCCCCGTGTTGCCGCAGCGTCCGACCGATCGACCGCTGGTCATGGGCGTCGTCAACGTCACGCCCGACTCCTTCTCCGACGGCGGGCGCTATTTCGATGCGGCCGCCGCCGTCGCGCACGGGCAGCAGCTGGTCGCGCAGGGCGCCGACATCGTCGACATCGGTGGTGAGTCGACCCGGCCGGGCGCGGTGCGGCCGACCGTGGCGGAGGAGCTGGCGCGCGTCATACCCGTCGTGCAGGGGCTTGCCGACACCGACGCCTGGATCTCGGTGGACACCATGCGCGCCGAGGTCGCGCAGGCAGCGGTGGACGCCGGCGCCCGGATCATCAACGACGTGAGCGGCGGTCTGGCCGACCCGCAGATGGCGGCGGTCGCGGCGCGCACCGGCGCGGGCTTCGTGGTGATGCACTGGCGCGGGCACAGTCACGATATGCAGACCCGTGCGGTCTACGACGACGTCACTGCCGACGTATGCCGCGAGCTTGCCGACCAGGTCGGCGCCGCCCTCGACGCCGGTGTCGCGCGCGAGCAGATCGTCATCGACCCCGGTCTGGGTTTCGCCAAGACCGCTGAGCAGAATTGGGTTCTGCTGCAACATCTTTCGGCGCTGCAGGAGATGCAGCTGCCGGTGCTGGTCGGTGCGTCACGCAAGTCGTTCCTGTCCAAGGTCGGCAGCAAGGATGGCCGGCCGGTGCCGGCCGAGCAGCGCGACTTCGCGACCGCCGCCGTTTCGGTGGTGCTCGCGCAGGCAGAGGTCTGGGCGATCCGCGTGCACGACGTGCGCTCGACGTTCGCCGCCTGTGACGTCGTGAGACATCTGAAGGAAGCGAGTGACTCGTGAGCGACCGCATCACCCTCACCCGCCTCGCCGTGACCACCCCGCACGGTGTGCTGGCGCACGAGAAGCGTGAGCCGCAAAGGTTCTTCGTCGACATCACCATCGAGTGCGACGTGTCCCGCGCGGGGACGAGCGACGACCTGGACCACACCATCAGCTATGCCGAGATCGCGCAGGCCGCCGAGCAGATCATGCTGCAGCCGCCCGTCGACCTGATCGAGCACCTCGCCGAGCAGATCGCGGCGTCGGTGCTCGAGCGGGTCGCTGCCGAAGCCGTCGAGGTCACCGTGCACAAGCCGGATGCCCCCGCCGGAGTGGACTTCTCGTCGATCGGGCTGAGCGGCCCGTCGGTGTCCATCCGGCGCGAGCAGCACCGGCCAGTTGTGATCGCGCTCGGCGCCAACCTCGGCGACCGGGTGGCGACCCTCTCCGCGGCAGTGCGGGCGCTCGGGCGGGTCGAGGGCCTGCAGTTGATCGAGGTCAGCGGGCTCTACGAGACTGCGCCGGTCGGCGGTCCCGAGCAGCCCGACTACCTCAACGCCGTCGCCGTCGGTGAGACCCGGCTCGCGCCGTGGACCCTGCTCGACCGGCTGCACGAGATCGAGGCAGGACGCGGCCGCACCCGCGAGATCCGTTGGGGTGCACGCACCTTGGACCTCGACCTGATCCAGGTCGGCGACCCCGCAGCGGGCACCGAGCTGAGCCTCGACACCGACGAGCTCACCCTGCCGCACCCGCGCGCACACGAGCGGGCGTTCGTGCTCGCGCCGTGGCTGGCGGCGGACCCCCAGGCGCAGCTGCGGGTCGGCCGCAAGGTCGTCCCGGTCGCAGAGTTGTTGCGTGCGGGCGACACCAGCGGCATACACATCGGTCCGCAGTGGCGCCCACTATGAACACCCGTCTTGTGAGGACGTCGCTGTGAACGAGTCCGGCATCACCTGGCGGCACGCGGTCGGCGTGGGCGCCGTGCTGCTGCTGGTCTGCTACGGCGTGCTGCGCTGGACCACGTCGCACGGCCACAGCCTGCCGCACATGTCGTGGTTCCTGCTGGTGACGATCGTGCTGCTGTCGATCGCGGTGCTGGCCGCCGGCTGGGAGGTGCGCTCCTACCTGCACGGCACGTCGATCCGTCCGCCGTCCCCGCAGAAGGCCCGCCGCGCGTTGGTCGCCGCACAGGCGTGCGTGCTCGCGGGTGCGATGTTCGCCGGGTGGTTCGCGGCATACGCCCTGACCGAGCTCGGCCGCCTCGACGCCGGCAGTGCCCTTGGGGGGCTCGTCCAAGCGGTGGTGCTCTGCGTCGCGTCGATCGGTGCCGTCGTCGTCGGCCTGCTGGTGCAGAGCTGGTGTCGCATCCCCGATGACCCCGACGACCACGACTCTCCGGGCGGATCGCTGCGCGCCTGACCCGTCCGGTGCGCTTGACTGTATGTCGTGAGCGAACCCATCCTGCCCATGCCCGACGTCCCGCCCGGTTTCGTGGTCGGTGTCCCCGACACCCCTGACGTCGCGGACATCGTCGACCTGCTTGCGGCGCACCAGGTCGCGGCACACGGCATCAGCTCGGTGGACCCGGGGATGGTCGCGTCCAATGTCGCGGGTGTCGGCTCGTGGACCCGGCGGCAGGTGCTGGTGCGCGACGAGCACGGCGCCGCGATCGCGTGGGCCGTCGTGCACGACCGGGCGGCCGGGCGCACGGTCATTGATGTCACGGCGCTGCCCGCAGCGACCGATGCACTCGCGGCCGCTCTCTTCGACTGGGCGACTGTGGAGGCCCGCACGATGATGCGGGTCCGCGGGCTGTCGGTCACCCAGCTCGACTCCGGTGCGTATGCCGACGACGGCCGGCAACAACGCTGGCTGACGGCGGCCGGCTTCGGGCTCGCGCGGACCTGGCTGCAGATGAGCCGTCCGGTCACTGCGCAGGATGCCGACCTGCCCGCGCCGCGGCAGGGCGTCACGGTGCGGCCCATCGGCCTGCACGAGGACGGCACACCCGTCGCGGCGGACCTGCAAGCCGTGCACCTGGTGCTGGAGGAGTCCTTCGCCGACCACTTCAACTCCTACCGGGAGAGCTTCCCGGAGTTCGTGCAGCGGCTGCGCGAGGACCCCGGACACCGTTGGGACCACTGGTGGTTGGCCGAGGTCGAGGACAACGGCGCCCTGCTGCCCGGCGGTGCTGTCGTCGGGACGGTGCTGCCGCCGGACAGCCTGGGTGTGCCGGGCAGTTACATCGATTACATCGGGGTGCATCGCCGCTCGCGGGGCCGCGGCGTCGCGAAAGCGTTGCTGCACACCGTGATCCGCGATGCGCTCGAGTCCGGCAGCAACCGGGTCGGGCTCGAGGTGGACGCCGACTCACCGACCGGTGCGGACGGGCTCTACACCTCGATGGGTTGGGTGACGTCATACAAGACGGAGAGCTGGCACCGCGACCTGAGTTGAGTCCTTCGCGCCCCCATTCACCGAGCGGACACGAAGTGCACCGAGCGGACACGAAATTCGCGATTTGGAAGGGCGATTTTCGTGTCCGCTCGATGTGTTTGTGTCCGCTCGGTCGGAGGGTGCAGTCGGTCAGGAGGCGTCGTGGATCAGGCCGAACTGCGCGCCGGACGCATCGCGGACCACCGCGACCCGGCGGCCGTTGCCGACCTCCTTGGGGTCGTCCACGACCGCACCGCCGGCGTCGGTGATCAGCTCGATCGACGCCTCCATGTCGTCGACGTGCAGTTGCGGCACGACCGCCTGCGTGCCGGGGACGAGCCCGATGTGCTGGCCGTCGACCTCGAAACCGACGTAGTAGTCGGAGTCGGCGACCGGCTGCACACCGAGCAACTTGGTGTAGAGGTCGCGCGAGGCCGGCAGGTCGTTGGTCGGCAGCAGGATGGTCCGGAAGTTGCCCATGGTGAGTGTTCCTTCTGTTCGGTGATGTTGGTATGGCGCTGGTGCGCTGTTCTGATGACGAACCAGAGGACCGAAGTGTGACCGACCGGTGATTGCACCTGTGGTGGACTTACCCCATGGACGAGCAGACAGCCGCCTTCGAGACCGAGCGACCACGGCTGACGCGGATCGCCACCCGCCTGCTCGGAGACCACGCCGAGGCCGAGGACGTCGTGCAAAACACGTGGATCCGCCTGGCGCGCAACGAGACTCGCCTGGAGAACACTCCCGGTTGGCTGACCACGGTCACGACCCGACTGTGCCTCGACCGGCTGCGCAGCAAGCAGCCCGAGCTGCACGAGGATCTCGAAGTCGATGACACCGCACCCGACCCGGCCGACGACGTGCTGCTCGCGGACACGGTCGGCACCGCGTTGCAGGTGGTGCTCGACCGGCTCACGCCGTCGGAGCGCGTGGCGTTCGTGCTGCACGACAGCTTTGCCGTGGACTTCCCGACCGTCGCCACCATCCTGGACGTCTCACCGGTTGCGGCTCGCAAACTGGCCTCCCGGGCACGGCAGAAGGTGGCCGCCGGCGACAGCGCAGCGGCGGCGTCCGGGCCGACGAACCACGCCGCCGTCGTCGATGCGTTCCTGCACGCGGCCAAGGGCGGTGACCTGGAGACCCTCCTCGGGCTGCTCGCACCGGACGTCGTCCTCCAGGGCGCCGACGCCGCCGCGCTCGCGCTCGGCACCCAACGGCTGGTCGGCCGTGAGAAGGTCCTCGATCTGGTGAACGGCGGCATGAAGACGGCGTTCCCGGTGTATGTCGGTGATCAGCCCGCCCTCGCCTGGTTGCACCGTGGGGACTACAAGGTCGCGTTCGACCTCACGATCGAGGACGGCGTCATCCGGCGTATCGACTTGCGCGCCGATCCGCAGGTGCTTGCGACCGTGCGCAAGCGCTGATCAGCGACGCTTGCCGCGCATCCGCCGCGCCGAGCCGACGCCGAGCAGGGCCACGCCTGCGGCAGCGACTCCGGCGCCGACGAGCGCCGTCGTCGAGTCACCGTCGGAGGAACCACCGTCCGTGACGACGGGCGGCCCGGTCCGGGTGGTCGTGGCCGTCGACGTTGCTGTGGACGTCGACGTGGAAGTTGCTGTCGGCGTCGAGGTGGAGGTGGCGGTGGGCGTCGAGGTCGCAGTGGCAGTCGGCGTGCCGCTGGAGGTCTCCGAAGCAGCGGTCACCTGCACGCTGGCGATCGTCGCGTCCGCGTTGTCGGGCAGCGAGCACTCGATCTGGATGGGCACGCCGGCATCGGTGGTCAGGTCGGCTGTGAGGTCGCCGGCCGCGACGGTGGCGGTGCCGGGCTCGGCCGCTGCGGTCTCGTCAGCCGCGGTGCCGGTGGCAGTCGTGGTGACCGGGCCGGTCGCAGGCATCGTCGTGGTGTCGACGGTCAGCTCGGCCGAGCGGTCGCCCGGCGTGGTGACGGCGCCGCTGACGGCATACGACAGCTTCGCCGAGCCGGACCACGAGCCGACTCCCAGCGCGCGGAACTGGATGGCTGCGTCGTCGCCGAGCGTCACGTCCGCGTTGAGGTATGTCGTGTGCAGCGCCGCGCCGGCGGCGACGCTCGTGGGGTAGTCGGTCTCGACATCGACGGTCCACGGGTCGGTGAACGTCAGCCCGATCGCCGGGGCCGAGCAGCTGTAGGAGAGCTCGGTCGTCGTGGCCGCGTGGGCAGGGCTGCTGGTGAATGCTACGCCGCACAACGTCAGGCCGGTCGCCAGTCCGAGCGCGCCGCACGCAGTGAGTGCGCGCGACGGTCCGACCCGTCGGCTGGTTGCCTGTCGGCTGTCGGTCGATCCGCTCATCGTGGCTCCTAGCTCACCGCACCGCGCCAGACGCAGTGTCCGGATCAACCTTGACCCCTCGGCGCAGGCGCTGCAACCGGATCGGCGAATCCCATTGGGTGGTGGGGCCGGTGACAAGCTGTCGGTGCATCGGCGACGAAGCCTCGTGCAGGCCACCGTACGATCGTGTCGTCCCTGCGCGGGACGCCTTTGCGTCATACCTCTTCACCTGCACCCAGGAGCCACTCGATGAGCCACGCCACTGACTTCCTGCACCAGACCAACCGCCGACTGGAGCGCATCGCCGCGCTGGCCGAGGAGGGTGGACTGGACGCCGCGATCGGCCTGTTCGCCGACGCCATCGGGGCCGGCGGCATCGTGCACGTCTTCGGCACCGGGCACTCCGAGGCGTTCGCGATGGAGGTCGCCGGGCGGGCCGGTGGGCTGATCCCGACCAACAAGATCGCGCTGCGCGACCTGGTGCTGCGCGGCGGCGAAGACCGGGAGTTGCTGGGCAGCAGCCTGCTCGAGCGCGATCCGCAGGTCGCGGAGAAGTTGTGGGCGCTGGTGCCGGCCAAGCCCGGTGACCTGATCGTCATCGCGTCCAACTCGGGTGTGAACGGCTCGATCGTCGGCTTCGCGCTGCAGGCCAAGGAGCACGGCTATCCGGTTATCGCCGTTACCAGCATGGAGCACACCGCAGCCGTGGAGCCCAAGCACCCGAGCGGGAAGCGCCTGTCCGAGATCGCCGACGTGGTCATCGACAACCTCGCGCCATACGGGGACTCGACGCTGGAGGTCGAGGGCTACGGCTGTGGCGCTGTGTCCTCGCTGACCGCCGCGTTCATCGCGCAACTGCTGACGATCGGCACCATCGAGAAGCTCGCAGCATCCGGCGAACCGCCGGTCTACATCTCCGCCAACGTCCCCGGCGGCCACGAGCGCAACCAGAAGCTCGAGGACGTGTATGGCGACAGGCTGATCCGCGGGGCGTGACCCGACCGTAAACCTCGACGGTCGAAGGTTAAGCGCGCGTGCGTGCGGTTTTGGTGGCCACAACCTTCGACGGTTGAAGGTTAGGTATGCCGCGGGGCGCCCTACTTGTCGATGTCACCCACGACGAAGAACATCGACCCGAGGATCGCCACCATGTCCGACAGCAGGTTGCCCGGCAGTAACTCGGCCAGCACCTGGATGTTGTTGAACGACGCCGACCGCAGCTTCAACCGCCACGGCGTCTTCTCGCCGCGCGACACCAGGTAATAACCGTTGAACCCAAGCGGGTTCTCGGTCGCCAGATAGTCGGTGCCCTCGGGGACCTTGAGCACCTTCGGCAGCTTGACGTTGACGGGTCCCGGGCCGAGCGCACCGAGCCGCTCCACGCACGCGTCGGCGATGTCGAGCGAGATGTGCACCTGCTCCAGCAGCACCTCGAGCCGGGCCAGCGAGTCGCCCTCGGTCCGGGTCGCCACCCGCCCGGGGCCGCCGGGAGCGAAGAGCTCGGCGTAGTTGAGGTAGGGCTGGTCCCGCCGCAGGTCGATGTCGACGCCGGACGCGCGGGCGATCGGCCCTGAGATCCCGTATGCCGCAACGGTTTTCGCGTCGATCACGCCAACCCCACGAGTCCGCGCGTGCAGGATCTCGTTGCCGATGAGCAGGCTCTCCAGGTCCGGCATACGGCCGCGGACAAGCGCAACGGTGTCCCGCACGCGGCCCAACCAACCGGCCGGCAGATCCTCGTGCAGGCCGCCGACCCGCCCGAACATGTAGTGCATCCGCCCACCGGAGATCTCCTCCATGACGTTCTGCAGGTCCTCGCGCTCGCGGAACGAGTAGAAGATCGGTGTGATCGCACCGAGCTCCAACGGGTAGGAGCCGAGGAACATCAGGTGGTTGAGCACCCGGTTGAGCTCGGCGAGCAGCGTGCGGGTCCAGGTGGCGCGCTCGGGCACGTCCATGCCGAGCATCCGCTCGACGACGAGGGCGACGCCGATCTCGTTGCTGAATGCTGACAGCCAGTCGTGCCGGTTGGCCAGCACCATGATCTGACGGTAGTCGCGGACCTCGAAGAGCTTCTCCGCGCCGCGGTGCATGTAGCCGACGATCGGCTCGGCCGACTTGATGCGCTCGCCGTCGAGGGTGATGCGCAGTCGCAGCACGCCGTGGGTGGCCGGATGCTGCGGGCCGATGTTGAGCACCATGTCGGCGGTCGCGAGACCACCGGCGCCGACTCCGACGGTGAGCTCGCGTTCTGGCATGGGGGTAAGTCTGCCAAACCCGCGCCCGACCACGCCGCAACCTCGACCGAGAGGAGCACCAAACGACTGAGAGGCGTACTAAATCAGCCCGATTTAGTACGCCTCTCGGTCACCTGGTCGTCCTCTCGATCAGGGGCGGGGGCGCAACTCGCCGAGCCGGACGAGCACGACGCCGCCGACGATGAGCACCCCACCCAGCAGCTGTATGACGAGGGGCAGCTGCCCCAGGAGGAGCCACGCGAACAGGACGGAGAACATCACCTCGGACAGCGCGACGAACGAGGCGACCGTCTGTCCCAGGCCGCGCGCGGCGACGACACCCGTGGAGTAGGCGAACGCCGTGGCGATTACCGCGAGTGCGCCGAGCGGCACCCAGAAGGGCAACTGGGCTCCGGCGAAGGTCGTGTCGTTGGTGGTGGCGTGCATGGGCAGCGCGCCGACGACGCCGAGCGCAACGAGGAAGAGCGCGCCCGCCGCCATACCGACACCGGTCAGCGCGAGCGGAGGCAGGTCAGGGTCGGCGCGGCCTGCGATGACGAAATAGCCGGCCGACCCGAGCGCCGCACCGAGTCCCCACAGGACACCGGTGAGCGACAGGTGCGCGTCACCGAAGACGTCCAGGACCAGCGCGAGCCCGCCGATGCACACGACGGTGCCGACGATGGTCGGTGTCGCCGGCCGACGGCGGGTCCAGGCCCAGAAGCCGAGGACGAGCAGCACCGGCGACATGTATTCGAGCATCAGCGCCACGCCGACGGACAGGTGCTGGACGGCATAGAAGTAGGCGAGCTGACAGCCGGCGACACCGGTGAGGCCGTAGAGCGCAATGGGTAATGCCTTGCGCCGCAACAGACTCCAGCGACCGCGCAAGGACCAGATCGTCGGCGGTGCGAGCACCAGCGCGGCCAGCGCGATGCGCGCGGTGACCGCGGCGCCGGGTGACCATCCCGCGTGCAGCAGCGCGGTGGCGAAACTGCCAGATGTGCTGAAGGCAGCAGCCGAGATCAGCGCGATGCCGATCATCCCGACGCCCGGGCCAACGCCATGCCCAACTCGTCGCGCACCGACCGGCAGATCCGGCTCGGTGGGAACGACTTGGGTCGTCAGAGCGTCGGTGGTCAATGTGGAGCTCCTCGGCGAAGTACGGAGATGTCATGAGTCAACGACGTGTTTGCTCATGACAACCAGACGATCGTAGAGTGCGCCGCAGACAGGAGTCAAAATGCTTTTTGCCCATGACACGGAAGTGGCGCTGACCGATGCCGCGGCGTTGGTGAACACCGCGCTGGAGGACCCGGACCCGCTGCAGACCCGGGCGTCATACCTGGAGTTCGTCCGCGGGCGGGAGTGGAGCGGGTCGATCAGCGGCAACCCCGCCGAGCGTGAAGCGGTGATGGCGCTGCGGCCGACCTTCCGCGACCTGTGGTCGCGCGACGAGGCCGGCGTGGTCGAGCGCGTCAACCTGCTGCTGCGGCAGGAGTCCGCCTTGCCGCAGCTGGTGAAGCACGGCGACTGGGACTGGCACCTGCACGCGACCCCCGACGACTCACCGCTCGCCTCGCGGTGGAGCGTCGAGACGGCGATGGCGCTGGTGGACCTGGTGCGCGCCGGGGAGTTGCGCAGGTTGCGCCGGTGCGCCGCACCGGACTGCGACGGCGTGCTCGTCGACCTGTCGCGCAATCGCTCGAAACGCTATTGCGAGATGGGCTGCGGAAATCGGCTCAATGTCGCGGCATACCGGGCTCGGCGGACATCGCGGGGCACGGTTTCGCCGAAAGGTAATCTGCAGCCGTGAGCAACCAAGGGGATGGTCGGGCGCCGCAGGGTGAGGGGGCTCCAGGGGGACGCCTCCTCGGCGTCGACCAGGAGTTGCCTGCCACACAACTGGACGAGATCATTTCCACCTTCCGACCCACAGACTGAGCCAGATGCCCGATGCGCCGCAGACGGTCCGAACGACGAGATAGGTAGCCTTTCAGCCGTGAGTGATCAAGGGAACGGTCAGGGGCCGCAGCAGCCGGACCCGCAGGACGGGCAGGGGCCCGGGCGTCCGCCCGGCCAGCAGCCGCCCGACGACACCACCGGCCACCGACTGCCCGGTGGCAACACCGGTGGCCAGTCGCAGACCGGCGGCCAACCGCAGGGGCCGCAGGGGCAGGGGCAGGGGCAGGGGCAGCCGCAGACCGGCGGCCAGCCGACGGGTCCGCAGGGACCTCCGTCCGGCGGTCAGCCGACACAAGGGCAGGGGCCCTACACCGGCGGTCAGCCGACGGGTCCGCAAGGCCCGGGCACTGGTGGGCAGCAACAGCCGTGGAGCGGTGGCCAGCAGCAGCAACCCTGGAGCGGTGGGCAGCAGCCCTGGAGTGGCAACCAGCCCCCGTGGGACAGCGGTGGCCAGGGCGCCCAGCCGCCGTCGTGGTCGACCGGCCAGACCGGGCCCAACGTCGGTCCGACGATGAACAACCCGCAGAGCTCCTACTACGACCGCTTCTCCGAGGCGTCGGGCGAGGGCGTGCGCATCCCGGCCGACGGCGGCGGTGGTGGTAGCCGCGGCAAGGTGCTGATCGGACTCGCGGCGGCACTGGTGCTGATCGTGGCGGCCGTGGGGATCTTCGCATTCACCCGCGGTGACGACTCACCGAAGGAAGCCGGCGGGTCGAAGTCGACCAGTAAGCTGCCGCCGGTCAAGGCCACGACCTGGACCAACCCGACACTCGCCGTCGGCGCCCGTGCGCTGAAGAGTGGCTGGCAGGCGCAGCAGGCCAACGACGACCGGGGTGTCTTCGACGTCCCGAAGACCAAGGACTGGAAGCTCGACAGCAGTGACACGCTGCGCGGCTACGCCAACCCGTCGGGCAAGGAGCGCATCGTCGCCCGCGCTCCGGCGGAGTTCGGGGTCGGATACTGCTCGGCCGACAAGGACTCCAACTCCGCGTGGCTCGGTCTGGTCAACGTCGGCAAGCGGGACCCGTCGGACGCCGGGCCGGATGTCGCCCAGCGGTTCGCCGACATCATTGCCGAGAAGAAGGACGGCTCCAAGGCCAAACAGGGCAAGATGTCCGACCCCAAGTCGATCAAGGTCAACCAGGGCACGATCCCGGCGCTGCAATACACCATCACCACTGCCGTGGGTGAGCCCGACGACTGCGACAAGGGCAAGGACCTCGAGATCCGGACGGTGACCTTCTCCTCGGGCGGCAGGACCTATCAGTTGGTTTCGGTCCGCGTGGTGGACGGCAAGAAGGAGCTGCCGGCCAAGACCCTGGACGAGATCTTCTCGACCTTCCGGCCGAGCAACTGAGCGTCCCGGCGCTCAGCGCCCGACCGGGCCGATCGACCACCAGAAGTCGCCGAGGCCGCCGGGCGCGGTGAGCTGCGCGTAGCTGCCGCGGTCCGCCAGCGCCTGCAGGTATGCCGGTGGGTCCTGGCTCGCCAGCTCGATCGGCGGGGGGCCGGTGTGCAGCCCCAGCCGGTCGAAAAGCGTGCTCTGGCGCACCAGTTCGCGGGATTCGCGTGCGTCCAGGGTGTCCATCGCCACGTGCGCGGTGATGTCGGTGCTGCCGTCGGGCACGGGCGAGCACTGTGCGCCGTGCCGATAACCGGTCAACGTCCCGCGTCTCGGGCGGCTGTCCCTCAGGTGCCCGTAGTCGACGACCACGAGCAGGCCGTTGTCGATGCGCGAACGGAGCGCTCTGTATGCCGCATCGCGGCTCTCGCCGATCTCCGCGCGGGCACCGATCAGGCCGTCGGACGGCCAATTCGATTGCAACCACTGCAGTTCCGCGCCCGCGACCGGGCCACCGAGGCGTTCCACGCCGGTGGGGTCGACCTCGACGGTGCGCCATACGGCGCCGTCATACTCCGCGACGGTGCAGGGCACGACGTCGAGCCACTCGTGCGCGACGACGAGGGTGTCCCGCACGCCCGCGAGTGCGTCGGGCAGGTCGGCACCGCCGGGGGACGTCAGCCAGTCGATCGGCTCTGGCAGGTCGGCCGGTCGCTCGACGACATCGACTCCGGTCAGCTGCAGCGTCGGCGCGACAGCCGACACTTCGGTGAGGAGTTCGCCGCGACCGGCGCCCACGTCGATCAGTCGTTGGCATCCGGCATTTTCGGCGAGTATGGCGACTGCTCTGGCCAGCAACCGCCCACCGCCGGGGATGCCCTGTGCCGAGGTAGCGAAATGCCCGGCCGGCCCGTCGGCCTGCCGATAGAAGCCGTCGGGCCCGTAGAGCGCGTCGTGCCACGCCGTTCGCCAGGACTGCCATGTCACGGCAGTCACAGTAGACGGACCGTGCGCGCGGTCCGGGCGGGCGTTGGACTAGCGTCGTGCGGGTGAGTCAACTGCAGCGGCCGACCCTGCGCGTGGGCATCGTCGGTGTCGGGCGGGTCGGATCGGTCCTCGGTGCGGCGCTGCGCGCAGCGGGGCACGACGTCGTCGCGGCGAGTGCTGTCAGCGAGGCATCACGGCACCGCGCGCAGACCATGCTGCCGGGGGTCCCGTTGCGTGACGTGCCGGACGTCGTTGCTGCTGCGGACGTGCTGCTGCTGACCGTGCCTGATGACGAGATCGGTCCTCTGGTGGCCGGCCTTGCCGCACAGGATGCCTGGACCGGTGGCCGACTGGCGGTGCACACCAGTGGTTTTCGTGGTCTCGACGTGCTGCAGCCGGTCGTCGACGCCGGGGGTGACGCGGTCGTGCTGCACCCGGTGATGACGTTCACCGGCGAGCCTGCGGACGTTCAGCGCATCGTGGGCACTCCGATTGCGGTGACGGCGTCGATGGGCGCCGACCTGGTTGCCGACGCCCTCGCACTCGACCTGGGCGGCGAGCCCTTCCGGCTGGCCGACGAGGACCGCGCGACCTATCACGCGGCGCTCGCACATGCGGCCAACCACCTGACGACGATCGTCGCGCAGTCGGGCCAATTGCTACGCGGCATCGGCGTCGAGGACCCAGAGCGGCTGCTGCGGCCGCTGCTCGAAGCCGCCCTGGAGAACAGCCTGCAGCGCGGCGATCGGGCGCTCACCGGACCCGTTGTGCGTGGCGACGTCGGCACCGTCGCCGCACACCTGGCTGCGCTCGAGGGGCAGCCTGCCGACATACTGCGTGCCTACCGGGCGCTCGCGACCGCGACGACCGAGCGCGCGGCGACCAGACGGGCGATGCCCGCGGAAGCCGTGCAACCCATGCTCGACCTGCTTGCCACGAAAGAGGACCGATGACTGACACGGTGGTTGCCCACACCCGGGAAGAACTCCAGCCGGCGCGCAGCTCGTTGCAGGGGACGGTCGCCACCGTCATGACGATGGGCGCGCTGCACGAGGGACACGCTGAACTCATCCGCACCGCAAGGGAATCCGCGGATCACGTGGTCGTGACGATCTTCCTCAACCCGTTGCAGTTCGCAGCCGGCGAGGACCTGTCGCGCTACCCGCAGACCTTCGACGACGACCTGCGCATCTGTGAGCGCGAAGGCGTCTCGGTCGTGTTCGCACCCTCACCGGATGTCGTTTATCCGCAAGGCGAGCCGGGCGTGCGGGTGTCCGCAGGCAAGCTCGGTGAGGTGCTCGAAGGTGCTTCCCGGCCCGGGCACTTCGACGGTGTGCTCACCGTGGTGGCGAAGATGCTGCACCTGGTGCGCCCCGACTTCGCCTTCTACGGGCAGAAGGATGCCCAGCAGTTGCTGTTGATCCGACGCATGGTGCAGGACCTCGACTTCCCGGTCGAGGTCGTCGCCGTCCCGACGGTCCGGGAGCACGACGACCTCGCGCTGAGCAGTCGCAACACCTACTTGAGCCCGGCGGATCGTGAAGTGGCACTGAGTCTTTCGCGTGCATTGAACGCCGGCGCCGAGCAGGTCGACGCCGGCCCGGCGGCGGTGCGCCGCGCAGCCCGCGACGTGTTGGTCAAGGAGCCGCTGGCGCTGGTCGACTACCTGGTGCTGGTGCATCCGGAGACGCTCGAGCAGGTGCCGGAGTGGTATCGCGGGCCGGCGCTGCTCGCGGTCGCCGCGAAGGTCGGCACCACCCGGCTGATCGACAACCTGCCCTTGGAGTTCGGGGTGGGCGCGGACGCCTGACGGTCGAAGGCCGAGTGGCGTCCGACATGTCGTTTTTCCGCTAGTCATTGTCGGCGCCGCGGAGCAGACTGGTCCGGTGCTCACCGATCCGCAGACGTGTATGGCGGCCGTCCGCTCTCGGGACGCCCGCTTCGACGGCTGGTTCGTGACGGCGGTCCGCACCACCGGCATCTATTGCCGGCCGAGTTGCCCCGCGACACCGCCGAAGGCACGCAACATCACCTTCTATCCGAGTGCTGCTGCCGCGCAGGCACAGGGTTTCCGCGCCTGCAAACGGTGTCGCCCGGACGCGAGTCCCGGCTCGCCGGAGTGGAATGCGCGTGCCGACCTGGTGGCACGTGCCATGCGACTGATCGCCGATGGTGTCGTCGACCGGGACGGCGTCGATGGCCTGAGTCGACGACTGGGCTACAGCACCCGGCAGGTCGAGCGGCAGCTGCGAGCCGAGCTCGGCGCGCCGCCGCTCGCGCTCGCCCGGGCACAACGCGCACAGACCGCCCGGATCCTGATCGAGACCACGACGCTCCCGCTGACCCAGGTCGCGCACGCCGCCGGCTTCGGCAGCATTCGCGCGTTCAACGACACGATCCGAGCGGTCTTCGCTCAGGCGCCGCGCGAATTGCGCTCCAAATCAAGGGTTTCCGACGTCGGAGTTGATGTGGGTGGTGCCTGGCACCACCTGCAGCTCCGGCTGCCGTTCCGTCGACCGTTGTGCGTCGACAACCTCTTCGGACATCTCGTCGCGACCGCCGTGCCCGGTGTGGAGGAGTGGCGTGACGGCGCCTACCGACGCACGATGCGCCTGCCGCACGGCCCGGCGGTGGTGGCGTTGCGCCCGGCCGACGGCTACGTCGCGGCCCGGGTCTGGCTGCGGGATCTCGCCGACCTCCCGGTCGCGATCAGCCGCAGCCGGTGGTTGCTCGACCTCGACGCCGACCCCGAGGCGATCGACGCGCACCTGGCGACCGACGAGTGCCTCGAGCCGATGGTGCGTGCGGTGCCGGGTCGCCGCGTGCCGCGCACTGTCGACGGTGCCGAGCTCGCGCTGCGGCTGGTGATCGGGCAGCAGATCTCCACCCGAGCGGCCCGCACCCACACGGCCCGGCTCGTCGAGGCGTATGGCGCGCCGGTCGACGATCCGGACGGCGGTCTGACGGCGATGTTCCCGGAGCCGGCGGCGCTGGCGGCTGCCTCCGACGAGACGCTCGCGATGCCGCGCAGCAGACGCGACACGTTGCGGGGGCTGGCTGCGGCGCTGGCTGACGGCGAGATCGATGTGTCGCCCAGCGCGGATCAAGACCGCACGCGGCAGCAGCTGCTCGCGCTGCCCGGCATCGGACCGTGGACGGTCGAGGGTGTCGCCATGCGCGCCCTCGGCGACCCGGACGCGTTCCTGGCCACCGATCTCGGTGTGCGACAAGCGATGTCGCGACTCGGGCTGCCCGACAGCGGTCGCGCGCAGCAGGCCCGCGCGGAGCCGTGGCGGCCCTGGCGCGCCCACGCCATACAACATCTGTGGGCGAGTGGCCCGCACGAGATCAACCAGCTTCCCGGCGACGAAGGAGCCCAGCATGAGTGACCGCACGGAGCACCCGGATGCCGACGACCGTGGTCGGCGGCACGCGGTCGTGGAGCCCACACCGATCGGCCCGGTCACGGTCCTCGCCGACGGTGCACAGATCGTCGGGCTCTACATGCAGACCTACGCCCACGGCGCCGACCCGTCCGAATACGGCCCCCGTGTCGACTGCCAGGGGGATGGGCCGGCGACTGATCCGTTGCTGGCCGAGGCCGCACGACAACTCACGCAATACTTCGCCGGCGACCGGACCGAATTCGACCTGCCGCTGCGACTGCAGGGCACCGATTTCCAGCAGCGTGTATGGCGCGCACTGTGCGACATACCGTTCGGTGCGACGTGGAGCTACGGCGAGCTTGCCGCGCACATCGGCAGCCCCACAGCCAGTCGCGCAGTCGGGCTGGCCAACGGGCGCAACCCGATCTCGATCATCGTCCCGTGTCATCGGGTGATCGGCGCCGACGGCAGCCTGACCGGATATGGCGGCGGCATCGAGCGCAAGCGGTGGTTGCTGGCGCACGAACGGGGTCCGCAGGAGGTCCAGCAGCAACTCTTCTAGCGGAGCCACGGCACGCGCAGCGGGCCCGACGGGCGGGCTTATCATGGAGGGCGTGTGGCCTTACATCGCGACTCTGATCCCGTCGATCGGGTTGCTCTTTCTGCTCTACGTCATCCTCAAGCACATGATGGAAGCCGATCGGCGCGAGCGCATTGCGCATGCCCAGTGGGAACGCGAGACAGAAGCCGCCCGACACGACTCCGAAACTTCTGATCAGCAGAAGTAGTCTCGGCGCACTTCTTCGCGTGCGAAGAAGCTAAATAATTCACCGGGAATATTCGTTACTGATGCTCTCTGCGCTGTGTTAGCGTTTGCATTCGTAGTCTTCAGATCCCGTTGCAAGGAGTAACTCACGATGGCTCAGCGCGTGCAGATTCTGCTCGAGGACGACCTTGACGGGTCCGAAGCGAGCGAGACGGTCTCTTTCGCTTTGGACGGAAAGGCCTATGAAATAGACCTTTCCGCGGCAAACTCTGCTCAGTTGCGTGATGACTTCGCCAAGTGGGTCGGTCACGCTCGTTCGGTCCGTGGCCGTGGGCGGGTCGCGCCCAGCCGGTCCGCGGGACGCACCGATCTGAACAAGGTCCGTGAATGGGGCCGCAAGAACGGCTTCAAGGTCAGCGACCGTGGACGGGTCTCGGCAGAGGTGCAGGAGGCCTACGCCAAGGCCAATTCCTGATCCAGGTCAACTGAAATCGCCATCGGGCGGGCACATCGGTGCCCGCCCGATGGCGTTTTCGATGTGTTGAAGTCGATCTCCGAGGCGGGCGGGTTTCAGCAGCGGGTCCCGAGGCCGGCGGCGAAGAGATCGCCATCGGCTTGCAGCCTTTCCATGACTTCGTCGAATGTTAGTTGCCGCAAGCTGTCAGTTTCCTGTGCGCCGCGTTCGATCTCGTCCCAGGTGCGTGGCGCGGCGGCCGTTGGCCGTTCTTTCCCGCGCAGTGAATATGGCGCGATGGTCGTCTTCGCCGCAGTGTTCTGCGACCAGTCGAGAAGCACCTTTCCCGGGCGTTTTGATTTGGTCATCTTCCACACCACCAGGTCGGGATGCTCACGGGTGAGTTGCTGGGCCAGCTCGCGCGCCGCGTCTCGCACGGCTTCGCTGGACTGGCCCTCGTCGGTGCCCGCGTCGGGCAGGGCGGCATACACCTGCATGCCCTTGCTGCCGGAGGTCACCGGCACGCACCGGTCCAGGCCGATGTCGGCGAGCCGGTCGCGCACGATCAGCGCCAGCCGGGCGCATTCGGTCAGTCCGGCGGGGGCCCCTGGGTCGAGGTCGATGACCATCCGGTCGGGGTTCGTCGGCACGTCGCCCCGCAGCCGCCACTGCGGCACGTGGAACTCCAGGGACGCCAGGTTGACCAGGTAGATCAGCTCGGGCAGGCCGCCGATGACCGGGTAGGTGACCTGATCGCCGGTGCCGCGGGATCCGGACGAGGGAAGGCTCACCCGTGGGAGCCAGGCCGGTGCGCCGGGCGGGAGATTCTTCTCGAAGAAGGACAGGTCGGCCACGCCGTGCGGCCAGCGGATCCGGGTGGCCGGCCGGTCGGCGAGCACCGCGAGCAGCGGCTCGGCGACCTGGGTGTAGTAGTGCAACACCTCACCCTTGGTGGTCTCGGTGCCCGGGTAGAGGATCTTGTCCAGGTTGCCCAGCTTGAGGCGCCGCCCGTCGACCTCGGTGATGATCTGCTCAGGCATCTGCATCCGTCTCCGCGAGATCCGCCGGGCGCAGATCGTGGCGTATTCCGCGCCAGCTCGGCTGCCGCAGCTGGCCGCCGTCGGATATGCCGAGGAACTCCACGTCGGCAACCAACTCCGGGCGCACCCACCGGATCGGGCCGCGCCCGGGTTCGCTCGGCGGATCGTCCTCGAAAGGCGAGTCGGCAGAACATATTTCGTCGAGCATGGACAGCACCGTCGCACCGCGCGCGCCGGCCAGACCCGAACCCACCCGGCCGCGGTAGATCAGCGGACCGGCCGGCGTCGGCGTCGCCAGATAGACCGAGCCGAGCACCCGGTCGTTGTCGCGCTCGGGCAGCCAACCGCAGATGACGAACGAGTCGGTCCGCCGGTGCACGATCTTGCGCCAGTCGGCGCTGCGCCGCCCCGGTCGGTATGGCGACCCGATCCGCTTGGACACCACGCCTTCCAGGTGTTTCGCGGCGGTCGCCTCCGCCAGCTGCGCCCCGTCGGTGAAGGTCGGCGGCACCTGCACGAAGCGGGTCGCCAGCTCCAGTCCTTCCAGCAGTTGCCGGCGTTGTCGCAACGGCATCACCAGCGTCGGCTTGTGCATCGCCTGCAGCACGTCGAAGACGAGGAACGTCGCCGGAGCGGATGCGGCCAGCCGGGCCGCCATCGACGCATCGGACACGTTGAACCGCTCGGCGAGAGCAGCGAAGGACGGCACGCCGTCGACGAGGATCACCACTTCACCGTCGAGAAGCAGGTCGTCATACCCCTGCAGTCCGGCGTCGGGAGTGACGAGCTCGGGGAAGGCGACGGTCACGTCCCGCTCGGTGCGGGAGGTGAGTCGCACGGTCGGCCCGGACACGTGCGCGAGGATCCGCATGCCGTCCCACTTGACCTCGTGCAGCCAGTCGTCGCCCTCCGGCACGGTGTCGGCGGGGGTGGCGAGCATGGGACGCATGAGGACAATCCTGCCCTGAATCCGGTGGCCCTGAGGACTGCCGGAGAATTGCCGGCGAATTGCCACGAGAATCAGCCCGGAAATCACGCGAGCACCGCCGTCGGCCGCTTTTCCCTTGCTGCTTGTCACACCGACACCGCACAATCGTTGGATGCGGGCAATCTGGAAGGGCGCCGTCTCCTTCGGTCTGGTCAACGTCCCGGTGCGGCTCTACTCCGCCACCGAGAACCACGACGTGCAGTTCCGGCAGGTGCACCGGGAGGACGGCGGCCGGATCAAATACCAACGTGTCTGCTCGATCGACGGCGAGCAGGTGTCCTATGACGACATCGCCAAGGGCTTCGAGACCGAGGACGGTCAGATGGTCGTGCTGACCGATGAAGACATGGCTGAGTTGCCGATCAGCAACAGCAAGGAGATCGCGGTCGACAAGTTCGTCCCGAGCTCGCAGATCGACCCGATGCTGCTGGACAAGAGCTACTTCCTGGAGCCCGACAAGGGTTCCGCGAAGCCCTACGTGCTGCTGCGCGACGCACTGAGTTCCACCGACCGGGTGGCCCTGGTGACGGTGTCGATCCGCACCCGGTCCACGGTCGCGTTGCTGCGGGTGCGTGACGACGTGATCGTGTTGCAGACGATGTTGTGGCCGGATGAGATCCGCAGCGCCGACTTCGGCGTGCTCGACGAGGCCGCCGACCTGGAGCCGAAGTCCGCCGAGTTGGCGATGGCCGGGATGCTGGTCGACTCGCTCTCCGGCGACTACGACCCCGAGGACTACACCGACGACTACGAGCAGGCCGTCAAGGCAGTCGTGCAGGCCAAGCTGGAGGGCCACGAGGTGCAGGCGCTGCCCGAGCAGGAGGACGAGGGCGGCGAGGTGCTCGACCTGCTGGCCGCGTTGCAGCAGAGCGTCAACCGGGCCAAGAAGTCCCGTGGCGAGCCGGTGGACGAGAGCGGCTCGCAGCAGGAGCCCGCGGCGGCGGCTGCTGAGAAACCGACCGAGAAGTCGCCGGCGAAGAAGAGCGCCGCCAAGAAGACAACCGCCAAGAAATCAGCAGCCAAGAAGTCGACGACCAAAAAGTCGACCGCGAAGAAGTCGACTGCGAAAAAGTCAACCGCCAAGAAGTCCGGCAGCAAGGACGCGGCCGCGAAGACGCCGGCCAAGAAGGCCGGCTGAAACCGGCGACCACCGGGCCAATAGCTGGCCGACTACCGGACGTGCTCCACCGAGCGGGTGGTTACTTGGCGCGCTCGCGCCGGCGAAGGCGCCGGCTCTCCGGCACACCCGGCGAAGGGGCCTCGGCAGCCTGGCGGTCCTCCGCCGCTGCGTGCTTGCTCTTGGCGCCGCTGCCCTGGCTCTCCGGTGAGTCGCCGTAGTACTTCTCGCCCGCGTAGGTGCCGTAGGCGCCGTGGCCGTACTGCGTGTCGCCATACATGATGCGGTTGATGCGGCGCGT
Organism: Flexivirga sp. B27; assembly: GCF_052905685.1. Classification (NCBI taxonomy): domain Bacteria; kingdom Bacillati; phylum Actinomycetota; class Actinomycetes; order Micrococcales; family Dermacoccaceae; genus Flexivirga; species Flexivirga sp. B27. The sequence continues at coordinate 399,998 of NZ_JBPYUM010000003.1, forward strand.
GTTGACGCGGTTGAGGACACCGCCGAGGACGCGGCCACCGACCGCCTGGAGGTTCTGCCGGGCGCGCTGCACATGCTCGACGCGGGTGTCGGAGGCGGCGACGACCACGACCGCGCCGTCGGCGCTGGCGCTCAGCAGCGCGGCGTCGGTGACCGGCAGGAGCGGCGGGGCATCCAGGATGACCCGGTATTCGTCGGTCAGCGACTCCATCAACTGCCGCATCCGCTGGGAGCCGAGCAGCTCGCTGGGGTTGGGCGGAATCTGCCCGGCGGTCAGCGCGAAGAGCCCCCGCTTGCCCGTCGGCTGCAGGGCGTCCTCGATCGACGTGGTGCCGGCCAGCACCTGGGTGAGGCCGACGGAGGAGTCCAGGTCGTAGATGCCCGCGACCGCAGGGCGGCGCAGGTCGGCGTCGACGAGGATGACCTTGTCACCGGAGTCGGCGATGACCCAGGCCAACGCGGCGGCGACGGTCGACTTGCCTTCACTCATCCGGGCACTGGTGATGACGATGCTGCGCGGGTCGTGGTCGACGTCGACGAACCGCAGGTTGGTGCGTAGCTGCCGCAGCGCCTCCCGGGTCGCGAAGTCCTGCTTGCCGTGCAACGACCGGTCGGCAGCCGCCAGCTGTCGAGTCGCGGGTATGACGCCCAGCACGCTCGCGCCGAGATTCTCCTCGACGTCGTCGGTGGTGCGCACGCGGGTGTCGCGGCGGTGCTGGATCAGCGCGAGCAGGTAGCCGACGACCAGCCCGGCGAGCAGGCCGATCGGCAGGATCTTGGCCGGCTTGGGGTAGGAGGGCGCCTTGGGCAGGACCGCGCTGGAGGTGTTCTTGATCGCGACGCCGGTGTTGGGGTCGGCCTTCTGCACGTATTTGGTGAGCACGTCGACGACCGAGTTGGCGATCGCCTTGGCGCGGGCGGGGTCATTGGCGGTGACGGTGATGGTGATGATCGGCTTGTCCTGCGGGACGGTCGCGGAGATCTGCGTCGCCAACTGATCCTTGGACAGCGACAGCTTCTGCTGCTTGATGACCTCGCCGGTGACCTGTCGCGACGTCGCCAGGTCCGCCCACACTGCGGCGCGCTGCTGGGCGACCAGGCCGCTGCTGTATGCCGCGCCGCTGGTGGTGCTGTCCCCCGAGGAGCTCGGTGCGGCGACGAGAGCTTGCGCGGTCGCGGTGTATTGCTTGGTGCGGGTCCAGGTGTATGCCGCGGCGATCGCCAGCCCGACACAAGCACACGCGACCAGCATGATCCAGTAGCGTCGGGTGAGCTTCCAAAGGTCTTCCAGTGTCAACGTCGTCTCCATGACCGCGTGCGAGAGCCGGAAGGCTCGCAGCGATCGGACGATACGTGCCGTCTCCGGCGAACGGGTGACGTTGTGGTGCCCCCGAACTTCCACAGAACGGCGCGAGTATATCCGAGGCGGTCAGTTGTGCCCGTCGTGCGAAGATAATCGCCAGTCTTCCGAGCCCATAGTCCGTGCCAGAGGAGTCCCGCCCACATGTCGCACCTGGTGTTCGTCTGCACCGGCAACATCTGCCGGTCGCCCTTCGCCGAGCGATACGCCGGCCTGGTCGCGGACCGTTCGGGAGTGACCGGCTGGACCTTCGCCAGTGCCGGCGCCGGCGCGATGGTCGGATCGGCGATGGAGCCCACGATGGCGGGGGAGTTGCAGGCCCTCGGCGGGGACCCGTCCGGTTTCCGGGCGCAGTCGCTGACCCGCGAGATCATCACCTCGGCCGACCTGATCGTGGCGATGGAGACCTTCCACCGCTCGGTCGTCCTGGACGACTTCCCGAACCTCGTGCGTCGCACCTTCACCCTCGGTCAGCTCGCACGGATCGCCGGCGACTATCCCGCCGAGGTGCACGGCTCCGAGCTGCTGGAGCAGATCGGGGCCTTCCGCCAGCGTGCCCGGGACGAGGACGACATCACCGACCCCTATCGGCGCGGTCCGGAGCTGGCTCACCGGGTGGCCGGCCAGATCAGCGGGCTGTTGGACGAGCTGGTGCCCCGGCTGGGCGACTGAGCTTCACCCGTCGTTGCGGCGGGTCAGGTGGTGCGGGTCAGCTGCAACGCGTCGTGTCGCAGCAGCTCGCGGACCGCGTCGCGCACCAGGTCGCCCGCCTGCGGGTGCTCGCCGTGCTCGGCGACGCACCGTGCGGTCAGCTCGGCGACCGACGTCGCCTGCGCACTGCCGGTCCAGATCGTGGCGCCGAGCCCGCTGAGCCGGACCGGCCGCGTGTCGATCAGCACCAGCACCTCGGCGTCGACTCCGATGGCATCCAGGTATGGCGCCCGGACGACCCGGCTGTCGTCCGCGACCTGCGGCTCGTGGTCGTCCGGTGCTGTCTCCTCCGATGCTGCTTCGTCTGCGGGGTGCGGCCGGCTCGACCGGTCGACCGGTGCCGGGAACGCCGTGACATCGCTCGGCTCGACCGGGTCCGCAAGGACGGCGTCCCGCAGCAGGTCGGTGGCGTCCTCGACATCGTGGTAGCGCAGCCGCCATACACCTCCCGCGCGCCGGACGGCGCCGGCGAGCGTCTGCAACGGCCGCGGCATCGCAGGCAGCGCGGAGGTCTGCGGGATGAGCGAGATCAGGCCGTCCAGCAACGGCACCCGGTCCAGGGAGGGCGTCGCACCCGGGTCGTCGCCGTCCCGGTCCAGCAGGACGAAGAGCGCCGCTCGTGGATCGGCGGGGCACGGCGGCAGGCCGAGCTCGTCGGGTCCGTGCTGCGACTTGTGGTGGGGCGAGTCGCCGGCGATGACGACCGACAGCGGCTTGGGATAGGCCAGCACGTCGTCGTCGGTGCCGATCGACACCGTCTCGTCGGTGACGTAGCCGAAACCGGCCGTGCACAACCGCCGAGCCGCGGTGGTCTTGCCGGTGCCGGAAGCAGCGACCAGGACCGCCACTCGACCGGTGCCCGGGTCGGCCACGCCGGCCGCGTGCAGCATCAGCCTGGTGCCGGCCGCCTGGGTGATGCCGGCCAGGGTGAGCGCACTGGCCAGGCCGTAGTCGCGGCGGTCGGCGTCGTCCTGCGAGCCGTAGACGACCGAGGTGACGGGGGTGCGGTCGGGTTGCGCCATACAACGTGACCATTGGGCGCGGATCCGGTCGGAGTCGGCGGGAGGTATGTCGACGGAGATGACCGAGCCCAGCACGTCGATGTGTTCAGGCGGCATGGCGGGATCGTATCGACCGCGGGGAGTGCCCGTCCGGCCAGAACGGGAGTCAGTCGGCGGGCAGCGGATTTCGCTCTGCGCGAACACGCGACAGGTGGCCGGGAGCGCGGAACATGCTGACCCCTGCTGGCGTTGTCCGCCACAAGAGATGCTGCACCGCCGTGCCCGCACAGTGGTTGACCGCTGCCGCGCTCGGCTGCTGCGGTTAGCATCGAGGAAGTTATTCAGACTGGACCAGGAGACTTGCGCTTCGGTGCGGCCCGCGGTGAGCTTTGCGACTCGCGGACGGCAAGGGAGAATGAGTCTCAATGGTGGCGAGAGCTACCCGAGGAGTTAGAGATGTTCGAACGGTTCACCGACCGCGCCCGGCGAGTTGTTGTGCTCGCTCAGGAAGAGGCGCGCATGCTCAACCACAACTACATCGGCACCGAACACATCCTGCTCGGCCTGATCCACGAGGGCGAAGGTGTGGCTGCGAAGGCACTGGAGAGCCTGGGCATTTCCCTGGACGCCGTGCGTGAGCAGGTGCAGGAGATCATCGGCCCCAGCCAGCAGACGCAGTCCGGTCACATCCCGTTCACCCCGCGCGCCAAGAAGGTGCTCGAGTTGTCGCTGCGGGAGGGTCTGCAGTTGGGCCACAGCTACATCGGCACCGAGCACATCCTGCTCGGCCTGATCCGCGAGGGTGAGGGCGTCGCCGCCCAGGTGCTGGTCAAGATGGGCGCCGACCTGTCCCGGGTCCGCCAGCAGGTGATCCAGCTGGTGTCCGGTTACCAGGGCAAGGAGCCGCAGGGTGCCGGCGTCGGCCAGAGCAGCCAGGAGAGCGGCACCCCCGCCGGCTCGCTGGTGCTCGACCAGTTCGGCCGCAACCTCACCCAGGCAGCCCGCGACGGCAAGCTCGACCCGGTCATCCAGCGTGACAAGGAGATCGAGCGCGTCATGCAGGTGCTGTCCCGGCGCACCAAGAACAACCCGGTCCTGATCGGTGAGCCCGGCGTCGGCAAGACCGCCGTCGTCGAGGGGCTGGCCCAGGACATCGTCAAGGGCGAGGTGCCCGAGACGCTGAAGGACAAGCAGCTCTACACGCTGGACCTCGGGTCGCTGGTCGCGGGCAGCCGCTACCGCGGTGACTTCGAGGAGCGGCTGCGCAAGGTGCTCAAGGAGATCCGCACCCGCGGCGACATCATCCTGTTCATCGACGAGATCCACACGCTGGTCGGTGCGGGTGCTGCCGAGGGCGCGATCGACGCCGCGTCGATCCTGAAGCCGATGCTGGCCCGCGGCGAGCTGCAGACCATCGGTGCGACCACCCTCGACGAATACCGCAAGCACATCGAGAAGGACGCCGCGCTGGAGCGCCGCTTCCAGCCGATTCAGGTCGAGGAGCCGACGATCCCGCACGCGATCGAGATCCTCAAGGGTCTGCGCGACCGTTACGAGGCACACCACCGCGTGACGATCACCGACGCTGCCCTGGTCGGTGCGGTCAACATGGCCGACCGCTACATCAACGACCGGCACCTGCCGGACAAGGCGATCGACCTGATCGACGAGGCGGGTGCCCGGTTGCGGATCCGCCGGATGACCGCTCCGCCGGACCTGCGCGAGTTCGACGACAAGATCGCGCACGTTCGCCGCGAGAAGGAGTCGGCCATCGACGGCCAGGACTTCGAGAAGGCCGCCTCGCTGCGGGACGACGAGAAGAAGCTCATCCAGGCCAAGGAGCACCGCGAGAAGGAATGGAAGGCCGGCGACATCGACGTCGTCGCGGAGGTCGACGAGGAGTTGATCGCCGAGGTGCTGGCCGCTTCCACCGGCATCCCGGTCTTCAAGCTGACCGAGGAGGAGTCGACTCGCCTGCTGCGCATGGAGGACGAGCTGCACAAGCGGGTCGTCGGCAACGACGACGCCATCCGTGGTCTGTCGCAGGCCATCCGGCGCACCCGCGCCGGCCTGAAGGACCCGCGGCGTCCCGGCGGCTCGTTCATCTTCGCCGGGCCGACCGGTGTCGGTAAGACCGAGCTGGCCAAGTCGCTCGCCGAGTTCCTCTTCGGCGACGACGACTCGTTGATCACGCTCGACATGTCGGAGTTCTCCGAGAAGCACACCGTGTCGCGGCTCTTCGGTTCGCCTCCCGGTTACGTCGGTTACGAAGAGGGCGGCCAGCTGACCGAGAAGGTCCGCCGCAAGCCGTTCTCGGTGGTGCTGTTCGACGAGGTCGAGAAGGCCCACCCGGACATCTTCAACTCGCTGTTGCAGATCCTGGAGGACGGTCGGTTGACCGACAGCCAGGGCCGGGTGGTCGACTTCAAGAACACCGTGATCATCATGACCACCAACCTCGGCACGCGCGACATCGCCAAGGGCGTCACGCTGGGCTTCGCGTCCGGCAACGACAGCTCCACCGGCTACGAGAAGATGAAGGCGAAGGTCCAGGACGAGCTCAAGCAGCACTTCCGGCCCGAGTTCCTCAACCGTGTCGACGACACGATCGTCTTCCCGCAGCTGTCGCAGGAGGAGATCGTGCAGATCGTCGACCTGCGGGTGGCGGACCTGGACGAGCGCCTCAAGGACAAGGACATGGCGATCGAGCTCACGCCCGCAGCCAAGAAGCTGCTGGCCGAGCGCGGTTACGACCCGGCTCTCGGTGCCCGCCCGCTGCGTCGCGCGATCCAGCGCGAGGTCGAGGACGTGCTGTCCGAGAAGATCCTCTACGGCGAGATCGGTGCCGGCGAGATCGTGCTCGTCGACATCGAGGGCGAGGGCAAGGAGGCGAAGTTCACCTTCGCCGGCAGCCCGAAGCCCGAGGCTCCGGACTCGTTGGGTGTCGAGACCGCCGGCAGCGGCGGGGTCGACCTCGGCAAGGACTGAGCGCAGGAGTGACAAGCGTGATGGCCAGACTGTGCGCGGTCTGAGCATCGCGAGTTGACCGATCGAAGGGCCGGGCGGAGTTTCCGTCCGGCCCTTCGGCATACCCGCCCGTCATACCCACGCGGCATACCCACCAGGAGGCCGACTGCTGCGTGCACAACTCTCAACGGTTGCGAGTTGTGTGCGGGAGTCGGCGTTTTGGCGTGCATAACCCTCAACGGTTGCGGCTTGTGTGCGGGAGTTGGCGGTTTGGCGTGCACAACTCTCAACGGTTGCGGCTTGTGTGCGGGAGTCGGCGGTATGGCGTGCATAACCCTCAACGGTTGCGGGTTGTGTGCGAGCGGCCGACGTCGGACATTCGCGAGGTCTGCGAGAAGATATCGCCATGACACTTCGCGATCCCGAGCTCCGCATCCGTCCGGCCGTTGCCACGGACGTGCGCGGGATCCGCGAAATCACCAAGCCGTATGTCGACTCGCGTGCGATCGTGCCGAAGCCTGCCGTCGCGTACTACGAGGGCGTGCAGGAGTTCCTGGTCGTCGAGCGTGGCGACCGGCTCGTCGGGTGCGGTGCGATGCACGTCATGTGGGAGGACGTCGCCGAGGTGCGCACTCTCGCCGTCGCCGCCGACGAGAAAGGGCAGGGCATCGGCAGCACGCTGCTGGCCGGCCTGCTCGATCGGGCACGCGAGCTGGGTGTGCGGCGGGTCTTCTGCCTCACCTTCGAGGTCGGCTTCTTCAGCGCGCACGGGTTCGCCCGGATCGACGGTGAGCCGGTCGAGCCGGCCGTCTATGCCGAGTTGCTGCAGTCGTATGACGAGGGCGTCGCCGAGTTCCTCGGCCTTGACCGGGTCAAGCCCAACACCCTGGGCAACCACCGGATGCTGCTGACGCTCTGACCCAGCCTCTCGACGTTCGCCCGGCCCCTCGGTCAGTGGAGCTGCGCGCGCATCAGCGGAGCGCTGCGGGTTTCGAAGCCGTTGCGTTCATACATCGGGCGACCCTCAAGGGTCGCAACCAGTTCGGCCCGCCCGGCACCGGTCCCGCGCGCCCAGACCAGCACCGCCTCCAACGCCGCGCTGCCGTGACCTCGCCCGCGGTGTGCCGGCAAGGTGCACACGTTGCTGATCAGCACGTCGCCACCGCTCGGTGAGGTCGGCGACGGTGCCGCATCGCGCACGAATCCCATCGCACACGCGACCACCTGGTCGTTCTCAGTGACCACGAAGATGCCGTGCGCGCTGCCGGTCAGCCGGGTCTCGAACCAGGTGTGCGCGTTCTCGCGCCATACGTCGTCGTCCGCCCGCACGTCCATCGCGCGGAACATCTCTGCCCGCAACTCCACGAGTGCCGCCTCGTCTCCTGCGTGTGCCTTGCGGACTTCGATCGTCGCCATGCAGTCGAAGGTATGACGCCCTTCGCATCGACCGCTCGACGGGCTAGCGTTTCAGGCGTGAGTGATGCCACAGACGGTCAGATCGATGTCGACGCGGCGCCCAGTGGGACCGGTTGCAAGGACTGCGATGCAGCCGGCGGATGGTGGGTCCACCTGCGCCGGTGCGCTGCCTGCGGCCACATCGGGTGCTGCGATTCATCGCCGGCACAGCACGCGACGCAGCATGCGAAGGACTCCGGTCACCGCATCATGCAGAGCTTCGAGCCGGGCGAGGACTGGTTCTTCGACTACGTGTCGCAGCAGGTGATCGACGGACCGCAGCTTGCCGAGCCGACGAGTCACCCCGCCGGCCAGGGCGCGCCGGGTCCGCGCGACCGGGTGCCCGCGAACTGGATGGAGCTCATCCACCGCTGACAGAGAAGCGACATACCGAGCGGACACAAAAACTCCGACAGGACACGAAATTCGGCTGTTTGAGTGCCGGATTTCGTGTCCGCTGAATGTGTTTCGTGTCCGCTCGGTGAAGGGTCACGCGCGGTGCGGCGGCTACCGGCTGGCGCGGTAGATCCGACGCACGACGTCCTCGATGTCCGGCTCCTCGATCGACAGGTCACGCAGCTGTGCATGCTCGCCCACAGCTGCGAGAACTGCTGCGGCAGTGGTCATTTCGGAGTCGAAGGCGAGCCGCTGGCGCGCACCGGCGACCTCGCTGCCCAGGTGTGTCGTGTGCGGTATGCCGGTCAGGTCCGGCGTCGCGTCGGCGAAGTCCAGCACGAGGGTCCGGTCGGCCCCGGCGGAGCGCGCCAGGCCGTCGAGGCTGCCGTCATACACCGTGCGACCGTGGTCGACGACTAGCACGCGCTCGCAGAGCCGCTCGATGTCGCCCATGTCGTGCGTGGTCAGCAGCAGCGTCGTGCCGTGCTCGCGGCGCTCGGTGATGAGGAACTCGCGCAAGCGCTGCTTGGACAGCACGTCCAGCCCGATGGTGGGCTCATCGAGGATGACCAGCTGCGGCCGGTGCAGCAGCGCGGCGGCAACCTCGGCGCGCATCCGCTGGCCGAGCGAGAGTTGCCGCACCGGGGTCGCCAGGAACTCGCCCAGCTCGAGTTGCTCGATGAGTTCGGTCGTCCGGGCGCGTGCGTCGTCCCCGCGCAGCCGGTGGATCGCCGCGAGTATGTCGAAGGACTCGCGCACCGGCAGGTCCCACCACAGCTGGGAGCGTTGCCCGAAGACGACGCCGACGTGCGCGGCCAGCCGACGGCGCTCGCGTTGCGGGTCCAAACCGCAGGTCCGGACGGTGCCGCTGGTCGGCACGAGGATGCCGACCAGCATCTTGATGGTCGTCGACTTGCCCGCGCCGTTCGCGCCGATGTAGCCGACCGACTCACCCGGCCGGATCTGCAACCGCAGGTTGTCGACCGCGCGCAACGTCTGCCGTCGTATGACGTCACGACCCTTGCCGCGTCGAGTGAATTCCCTTGTCAGTCCATCGGTTTCGATGATCAGGTCTGTCATGTCTAGCCGCCCCCTCCTTGGTAATGGCGCACGCCGAAGCGCCACATGGTCAGTGCAAAGGCCCACATCCACAGCGCTGCCAGCGGTGTGCACCAAGCCAGCCAGGTCGGCAGTCCCGCGGGTCCGGGCAGGTCCAGCAGTCGCAGCGCCGGAACGTATGCCGCCAGCGCCATCGGGAAGACGAAGCCGAAGAGCGCCTTCAGCGGCCCCGACCACACCGCCGCCGGTTGTGTCGACGCGTAGCGTCCGCCATACACGAACGCATTGGTGAATTCGGCGCCCTGGATGAGGAAGAACTGCATGCCGGCGGCCCAGATGTACATCGCCGAGAAGATAGCCACTGCACAGACGAGCGTGAGTGCGAGCAGGCCGACATGGGCGATGTCCCAGTGAATGTCGTTGATCGACAGGCCGATCACCAGCGATACCAACCCGACTCCGGCACGGGTGAGCCTGCGCAGCGAGATGTCGCTGGTCATCAGCTGCAACAGCAGCGGCTGCGGCCGTAGGTAGAACACGTCCAGGGTGCCGGCTCGGACATACTTCGGCAGGGTGTCGCAGTGGCCGACGAACATGTCGGCGATCGAGTAGCACAGGTCCGCGATGCCGAAGACGAGCAGCACCTGCTGGAAGGTCAGCCCACCGAGCACCGTCACCTGGTGGAAGAGCAGCCAGACCTCAGCCAGCTCGATCAACCCGACGAGGCCCGAGCTGACGAGGTCGATGAAGAAGTTGCTGCGGTAGCTGCGCTGCGACCGGATCCGGGATGCGAGCACTGCGCGGTAGCCCGCGAATTGCGTTGGTACGGCGTCCTTCTCGGTCAATGAAGTAGAGGTCATCCGCCTTGCACCTCCAACTTGCGGCGGCCGGCGACGGTCAGCAGGTGGCCGGCGGCCAGCGTCACGGCGAGCCACGCCAGCTGCGCGGCCACCAGCCCGTATGACGCCGCTCCGGTGACCCGGCCGGTCAGCACGTCGATCGGATACATCAGCATCGACGGGAAGGGCGTCGCCTCGGTGATGACAAGCAGCCAGTCCGGGAAGAGCGAGATCGGCACGTAGAGTCCGGAGAAGAATCCCGAGATCACCATGTAGAAGATCTGGATGCCACGTGTCTCGACCAGCCAGAAGCCAATGACGGCAACGAGATAGACGGTCGAGAAAGACACCGTGATCCCGATGAGGAGACTGCACGCACCCAGGATGTATGGCGCGACTGTCGTCGGCATCGTCATACCGATGAAGATCGCGCCGATGGCGACACTCGGCAGACCACGCGGGATCAGCGCGAAGACAGCCTTGCCGACTTCCGTTGCAATTGTTGCCAATTGGATGTTGATCGGGCGCAGGAAGTCGACCGCGATGTCGCCAGTCTTGACCCGGTCGGCGAGGTCGATGCGGCCGTTGAGGTTGATCGAGCCGAGCATCCCTTGGGAGATCCATATGTAGGCGCTCATGCTGCCGACGTCATACCCCTGCACGGTGCCGCCGACCGCGCGCACGGTCGCGAAGAGCATGGCGACCTTGAGGAAGCCGAAGGTCATGTTCGCGACGAAGCCGCCGAACATGGCAAGACGATATGCGGTCTGCTCGCGGACTCCGGCGACGAAGAGCCGGTAGTAGGCGAGGACCGCGGGTCGGGTAGTGGGGGAGAGGAGTGGAGGAGGTGTGTCGAGACCAGCCGTACGCACAAACGCGAGAACTTACCGACCGGTGAAAAGCTCCGCAACTGAATTTCCGGCCGCGATGGCCGAGGTCAGGGTGGCCGAGCTCAAGGTGGCCGAGCCCGTCGAGGTCACGGTGTCGGAGACCGCCTGGTCACTCCCCGGGGCGCAGGCCCAACAGCTGCAGCGCTTCGTCCACCGACTCCTGGGGCGCCCGATGCGCGTGTACGACGACGCCGTTCTCGTCCGACTGCAGCGGCTCGAGTGCCTCCAGCTGGGAGGGCAACAGCGACGGCGGCATGTAGTGGCCGGTGCGCTTGGCCAGACGCTCCTCGAGCACGTCCTTCGGGACGTCGAGGAAGACGAAGCGGACGTGCTCGCGGCCCTCGCGCAGCAGGTCGCGGTAGACGCGCTTGAGTGCCGAGCAGGTGACCACGGCGCTGCTGCCGTCGCGTGCGTGCTCGTCGATCCAGGTGCCGATCGAGCGCAGCCACGGCCACCGGTCCTCGTCGGTCAGCGGCACGCCGGAGGCCATCTTGGAGACACAGGCCTGGGAGTGGAAGTCGTCGCCCTCGGCGTAGAGCCATCCCATGGTCTGGGCGATGCCTTCGCCGACGGTTGTCTTCCCGGAGCCGGAGACTCCCATCACGATGAGGAACTGGGGTTCGCTGGCCGCATTCGTCATGTGCGCCACTGTAACCAGAGCGACGTCCGAGGCGCTCGGTCAGGCAGGCAGCCGGAATCGCTCGCGCGGCAACGGTTCGACCAGGCCGTCCTCGATCAGCGAGGCCAGGCATCGGTCACGCTGTCCGTCGTCGGGCCAGACGAGGTCGAGTCGGGTGCGTGGCACCGGGTCGTCGGCGGCACGCAGCACGGCCAGCAGTTTGCCGCGCACCTGTCGGTCGGTGCCGTGCCACTTCTGCGCCTTCTTGCGCGGGCCGTCGTGCTCGGGCCGTCCGGCCAGCACCCACGCGCACCGGTCCTGCACCGGGCATGCCGCGCAGTCCGGTGTCGCGGCCTTGCAGATCAGGGCGCCCAGCTCCATGACGGCGACGTTCCATCGGGCGGCGCGTGCATCGTCGGTCGGCAGCAACGTCTGCGCGAGTCGCGTCTCGGCCGCGCTCAGCGACGGCGCGGCGTGCTGCGCTCCGGTGACCAGCCGTGCCTCGACCCGTCGCACGTTGACGTCGACGACCGTGCTGCGGATGCCGAACGCGAACGCTGCCACGGCTGCCGCCGTGTAGTCGCCGATCCCCGGAAGTGCCTGCAACTGCTGCTTGTTCGCGGGTATGACGCCGTCGTGCCCATCGCGGATCGCCGTCGCGGCACCGTGCAGGCGCAACGCGCGGCGCGGGTAGCCCAGGCGTCCCCACTCGCGCACGGCATCACCCGGAGAGGCAGCTGCGAGGGCGGTCGGCGTCGGCCACAGGTCCATCCACCGGCGCCATACCGGCTCGACTCGGGCGACCGGGGTCTGCTGCAGCATGACCTCCGAGACCAGCACGGCCCACGGCCGGTCCACCTCCGGCCAGGGCCACTCGTCGGCCGGCACTCGCCACGGCAGGTCGCGAGCGTTGTCGTCATACCAGCTCAGGATCGCGTCGTGCAGTTCTTCGACGTCACTCATGAAACGTGAAAAGTGTTTCGGCTCATTGCAGGGTCCTCGCGAAGTGTTCGGGGAGCAGGTCCGGGGTCCCCAGGAAGTATTCGGGGGAGCGCAGCGGAGGAGAAACTTCCTGGGGTCTAGACGTATCGCTCGAGGATGCTGCTCTCGGCCAGGCGGGACAGGCCCTCGCGCACGGCACGGGCCCGGCTGTCGCCGACACCTTCGACCGCCATCAGGTCGTCGAAGTCCGCCGCGAGCAACCGCTGCAGGCTGCCGAAGTGCTCGACCAGCCGGTCGACGATGGTGCCGGGCAACCGGGGCACCTTGGTCAACAGCCGGTAGCCGCGCGGGCTGACCGACAGGTCGAGCATCTCGCCGAAGGCGGTGAAGCCGGCGGCGCGGGCACCGGCCGACAGGTCGAGCAGCTCGGTGGAGTTCATCTCGCCGAGGCGGACGATGGCTTCCTCGACGTTGAGCTCGGTCCGGCTGGTGTCGAGGTAATCGCGCACGACCAGCTCACGGTCATCGCTCAGGCCACCGACGAGCTCGTCCAGCTGCAGCGAGATCAGTCGTCCGTCGGTGCCGAGCTCGACGACGTATTCGCTGATCTCCTCGCTGATCCGGCGCACCATCTCCAGGCGTTGCAGCACGCTGGCGACGTCGCGGACGGTCACCAGGTCCTCGATCTCCAGCGCGGACAGCGTGCCGGTGACCTCGTCGAGGCGGGCCTTGTAGCGCTCCAAGGTCTGCAGGGCCTGGTTGGCCCGGGACATGATCGCGTTGGAGCCCTCGATCACGTGCCGCACCCCGCCGACATACAGCGCGATGATGTGCATGGACTGGCTCACCGAGATGACCGGGAGGCCGGTCTGCTTGGCGACCCGCTCGGCGGTGCGGTGCCGCGTGCCGGACTCCCTGGTCTCGATGCTGGGGTCGGGCATCAGCTGCGTGCCGGCGCGCAGGATGCGCGAAACGTCACTGTTGACAACGATTCCGCCGTCCATCTTGGCCAGCTCCCGCAGCCGGGTCGCGGTGAATTCGATGTCGATCGGGAAACCGCCGGACGACATATTCTCGACGACGGCGTCGTGGCCGATGACGATGAGGGCACCGGTGCGACCGCGCAGGATCCGCTCGAGGGCGTCGCGTAGGTCAGTGCCGGGTGCGACAGCCGCGAGCGTTTCGCGGAGGATGACTTCGGGGGATCGGGTCACCTGGTCAGTGTAGGTGTGGGCAGGTCCGGCAGCGGACGGCACGCGCGGCGAGAAGCTGTGGGATTGCCAGGTGTTGGGCGCCTCCTCGGTCAGCGGACCGGCACGGCGATGGCGCGCGTCGCCGCATGCACGTCGCGCACCTCCATGACTCGCATCCCCGGCGGTGGCGTCTCGGTGCCCATCGAGCCGGCGGGGACGATCGCGCGCTTGAAGCCGATCCGGGCTGCCTCGGCCAGGCGCCGGGGCACCCCGCCGACACCGCGGACGTCGCCGGCGAGCCCGACCTCACCGACGGCGAGGGTCCCGGTGGGCATCGGGCAGCCGTCCTTGGCAGAGGCGAGCGCGAGCGCGATCGCCAGGTCGGCGGCCGGCTCGGAGAGCTTGGCGCCGCCGACCGTCGAGACGTAGCAGTCGTCGTCGCGCAGTCGCACACCAGCGCGGCGGTCGAGCACGGCGAGGATCATCGCGGTGCGGGAGCTGTCGACGCCGTTGGTGGTGCGGCGGGCTGACCCGCCGTTGCCGGGCACCAGCAGCGCTTGCACCTCGGTGACCAGCGGCCGCCGCCCCTCGAGGGTGACGGTGACGCAGGTGCCGGGCACCGGCTCCTCCATCCGGGACAGGAAGAGCCCGCTCGGGTCGGGCAGTCCGGTGATGCCCATCTCGGTCAGGTCGAAGCAGCCGACCTCGTCGGTCGGGCCGAAGCGGTTCTTGGCCGCGCGGACCAGCCGCAACCGGGAGTGCCGCTCGCCCTCGAACTGCACGACGACGTCGACCAGGTGCTCCAGCACGCGGGGTCCGGCGATCGAGCCGTCCTTGGTGACGTGACCGACCAGCAGCGTGCCGATGCCCTGGCGCTTGGCGACCTGGATGATCGCGTTGGCGACTTCGCGGACCTGGCTGACGTTGCCGGGTGCCCCGTCGACGTCGGCGGACGCGATCGTCTGGACCGAGTCGATGATCAGCAGGTCGGGCTGCAGCTTGTCGATCTGGGCCAGCACGGTCGCCAGGTCTGTCTCGTTTGCGAGGTAGAGGTCGCGCGCCAGTGCTTCGATGCGCTCGCCGCGCAGCCGGACCTGCGCGGCGGACTCCTCACCGCTGACGTAGAGGACGGTCTGACCCTCGCGCGCGGCGCGCGCTGCCACGTCGAGCAGCAGCGTGGACTTGCCGATGCCGGGCTCACCGGCCACGAGCACCACTCCGCCGGTCACCAGCCCGCCGCCGAGCACCCTGTCGAACTCGCCGACGCCGGTCGAGCGGTGTTGTGCCCGCGTCGCGTCGACCTCGCCGATCGGCAGCGCCGGACGCTCGATGGTGGTCGCGGGCGCGGTGCGCACGTGCTGCTGGCCGACCTCGGTGACCGTGCCCCACGCCTGGCACTCGCCGCAGCGGCCGACCCACTTGATCGCCTGCCAGCCGCATTCGGTGCAGCGGTAGGTCGGGGCCGGTGCTTTCTTGCGCGTGCTCGCCATACGCCGGACTCTAAAGGTCCCCTCCGACACCGCCCCTCCCCATCCCACCGAGAGGACACGAAACACATCCAGCGGACACGAAAAGCGGGCGTTTTCGAGCCGGGGATCGTGTCCGCTGGGGAGTTGTGTGTCCGCTCGGTCAGAAGGCGCGCCAGCGGACGAAGACGGCGTAGTCGACGCCGGTGCCGTCGTGCTCGGCGAGGATCCGGTCGGCGTTGGCCGGAGTGAACTCGATCCGCACCACCGCCTCGAAGTCGGCGCGGGTCTCGAAGTCCCACCGCATCGTCACCGGCATCGACGTGAAACCCGTCCGTCGCCAGAAGCGCTCCACACCCACCGGGTCGTATGACGGCAACGCTCGCCGGAACCAGGCTCCGAAAGTGGATCGGGACGCGTCGTTGTCGATGACGAAGGCCACACCGCCGGGGCGCATCACCCGCTCCAGCTCCGCGAGGCCGGGCTCGCAGCCGCCACCGAAGAAGTAGGCCCAGCGAGCGTGCGCCACGTCGACCGAATCATCGTCCAGCGGAAGGGATTCCGCGTTGCCCGCGCGCACCTCGACAGCGGACTCGAGCCCAGCGTCCAGCACTCGCTCACGGGCAGCCTCGACGAGCGGCGGGTGTGGCTCGACGCCGATCACCGAGCACGCCTCGCGTGCGAAGAACGGCAGATGGAAACCCGCGCCGCAGCCGATGTCGAGCACGTCGGCGCCGGCCCAGTCGCGGACCTCGCGCATCGCCGCCCAGATAGCGCCGTCCGGGTCGACGCCGCGATTCTCGATCTCGTAGACGTCGGGAGAGTTCCAGATGTTCGGCGACGGGATCGCCTCGATCGGCGAATCCTCTTGCGTCACTTGGTCTTCCGCGACTTCGCTGCGCCGTCGGCCTCTCCGATGGTCGCGTCCTCGGTCGCGCTCGCGGGCAGCTTCCTCAGCCGCTTCCTCGGCCAGCAATGTCGCAGGGTGCACGAAGAGCGGCAGCAGCTTGCGGCCTCCGGGTCCGGCCGCGCGCAGTGCCGTCGCCTGCAGCAGGTGCGCCTCGCACCGACGCGCCAGCTCGTCATACGCGCTGTCACCCATCAGGTGGCGCAGCTCGCCCTCGTTGGAGATGTAGACCGGCGAACTACCCACGTGCGCCTCGGGATTGCCCGAGCAGTACCAGTCGAGATCGTGGCCGCCCGGCCCCCAGCCGCGGCGGTCGTATTCGCCGATCGAGATCTCCAGGTATGACGTGTCGTCCGGCTGCTCCACCGTGCGGTAGGTCCGCCGGATCGGCAGCTGCCAGCACACGTCGGGCTTGACGGTGTGCGGAGGCACGCCGGTCGCGACCGCGTGCTGATGCAGCGCACATCCGGCGCCGGCGGGGAAGCCGGGACGGTTGTGGAAGATGCACGCACCGTCGACGACCCGGGTCTTCCAGTCGCCGTCCTCCTTCTCCCGCCAGCCGTCCTTGGAGTGGCCCTCGTCGTAGTACTGCCACTCGTCGGGGCCCAGCTCGCGGACGACCGACTTGACGTTCTTCAGGTCGTCCTTGTCGGAGAAGTGCGCACCGAGCGTGCAACACCCGACGTCCGGAGCATCCTCGTAGATCCCCTGACAGCCCGCGCCGAAGATGCAGGTCCACGACGACGTCAGCCACGTCAGGTCGCAGCGGAAGCGCTCCTGCGCGTCGTCCGGGTTGTCGAACTCCACCCAGGTCCGCGCGATGTCCAGTGCTGTCTCGGCCACGCGCCACATCGTAGGTGGGTGTGTTGCTAGTAGCGTGCAGGCATGCGGCTCGGCGTGATCGACGTGGGATCCAACACGGTCCACCTCCTCGTGGTCGACGCGCACCCCGGCGCGCATCCGCTGCCGGCGACCTCGCACAAGAGGGAGCTCCGGCTCTCGGAGCACACGCTCGCGGACGGCTCGATCTCGCCCGGCGGTGTCGAGCAGCTGACGGCATTCGTGCAGGAGAGCCTGACGATCGCCGACGACCAGGGCTGCGAGGACCTGCTCGCCTTCGCCACCAGTGCGATCCGTGAGGCGCCCAACGGTGACGACGTGCTGGCGCAGGTGCACTCCGCCACGGATGTCAAGCTGGAGGTGCTGGAGGGCCCGGACGAGTCCCGGCTGACCTTCCTGGCAGTGCGCAGATGGTTCGGCTGGTCGGCTGGGCGACTGCTGGTGATCGACATCGGCGGTGGCTCGCTGGAGCTCGCAGCGGGCATCGACGAGGAGCCCGACGTGGCGCTGAGCCTGCCGCTCGGCGCCGGGCGGCTGACCCGCGACCTGCAGGGCGATCCGCCGACGGCCACCGACCTGAAGGTCCTGCGCAAGCAGGCGCGCTCCGACATCGCCCGCGTGGTCCGCGACCTGCACAAGGTCGGTGTCCCCGACCGTGTCGTCGGCACCAGCAAGACCATCAGATCCCTCGCCAGGGTGCTCGGCGCTGCCCCGCGCGGTGATGGCCCCCGTGTCGAGCGGGTGCTCGAACGCGAGGCACTCGGCGATCTGGTGCCACGCCTGGCCGGTATGACGTCCGACGAACGCGCAGCATTGCCAGGGGTTTCCACCAGCCGGGCCAAGCAACTGCTGGCCGGCGCGATCGTGGTCCACGGTGCGATGGACGTGCTGGGCGTCGAACGACTCGACCTGTGTCCGTGGGCGCTGCGCGAGGGTGTCATCCTGCGCCGCCTGGACTGGCTCGGCGCCTGATGGCCGCAGGCCGCCTGACTGTGCCCGAGGGGCGCATCGCACTGTCCACGTCCTCGGTCTATCCGCTGGGTGTCGTGGACGGCTTCGCGATGGCCGAACGCCTCGGGTACGACGGGGTCGAGGTGATGGTCTGGACCGACCCGGTCAGCCAGGAGTCCGGCGCGCTGCGCAAGCTGGTCGACCACTACGGCATACCGATCGTGTCGATCCACGCGCCGACTCTGCTTCTCACCCAACGCATCTGGGGCCCGGACCCGTGGCCCAAGGTCGACAACTCGGTGACGCTGGCCGAGGAGGTCGGCGCATCGACCGTCGTGGTGCATCCGCCCTTCCGGTGGCAGCGGGAGTATGCCGCCGAGTTCGTCGAGGGCATCGCTGCCCGCAACGCTGCAACGGACGTGCGGATCACGGTGGAGAACATGTTCCCGTGGCGCGCTCGCGCCCGGGAGATGCAGGCCTACCTGCCTGGGTGGGACCCGGTCGACCTGGCCTACGACCACGTGACACTCGATCTGTCGCACACCGCGACGGCGGGCTCGGACGCGATGCAGATGGCCGAGGATCTGGGCGATCGTCTCGCGCACATCCACCTCGCGGACGGGTCCGGTTCGTTCAAGGACGAGCACCTGGTGCCCGGTCGTGGCTCCCAACCGTGCGCGGACCTGCTGGAGTCACTCGCGGGGCGCGGCTACACCGGGGACGTCGTCCTCGAGGTCGGCACCCGCAAGCACTCGGTCGAGCAGCGCGAACTCGACCTGGCAGAGGCGCTCGCCTTCGCCAGGCTGCACTTCGCTGCCCCGGCCTGAGCGTCTCGTCGGACCGTCTCGCCTGAGCGTCACGCCCGATCATCTGCGTCGCGCCCGTCGGATCCCCCGAAAGCGCGCACCCCGTTGCGCCATACCCTCGAAGGTGCATCCATCCGCACCGGATCGAAGGAGTCACGCAGGTGATCGACCCCAGCGCAGTGCTGCGACAAGGACTGCTCGGCCTGGGCCGCAGCAACTCGGCACGTCGGGCTGCCGAACGCGCCCCGATCGGCCGCTCGGTGGTGCGGCGGTTCGTCGCAGGGGACGACTCCGACGACGCAGTGGCGCAGATCGCCGAGCTCGTCTCGCACGGGCTGCTGGCGACGACGGACTGCCTGACCTCCGGCGACGCCCGAGACCCGGGCGACGTCGCGCAGGCCGGCCGCACACGGGACAGCCACGTGCAGACACTGCGCGCCCTGCGCGAGCGCGGCCTGACCGCCGGCGGGGCGGCCGAGGTCAGCCTCCGGCTCAGCGCGGTCGGACTGGCCGTACCGCAGGACGGGCCCAAGATCGCGCTCGACAACGCGCGGCAGATCTGCGAGGCCGCTGCCCTGGCGGGCACCACCGTCACAGTCGGGATGGAGGACCACACCACGACGGACGCCACGCTCGACATCGTCCGTGACCTGCGCGCCGACTTCCCGTGGGTCGGTGTGGCGTTGCAGGCGGCACTGCTGCGCACCGAGGCCGACTGCCGGGACCTGGCGGCCGAGGGAAGCCGGGTCCGCCTCTGCAAGGGTTCGTGCGCGGAGCCGCCGTCGGTGGCCCTCCAGGACCAGCAGGAGGTGAGCCTGGCGTTCGTCCGCTGCCTGAAGGTGCTCCTGGCGGGGAAGGGCTACCCGATGATCGCGACCCACGACCAGGACCTCATCGACATCGCCCGCTCGCTGTCCGACCGTGAGCTGCGCTCACCGGACTCCTTCGAGTTCCAGATGTTCTTCGGCGTTCGCCCTGACGAGCAGCGACGGCTGGCCGACGCCGGCCTGCGGATGCGTGTCTACGTCCCCTACGGCACCCAGTGGTATCCCTACGTGATGCGTCGGCTGGCCGACCACCCGGCACAGGCGATGACGTTCCTGCGTTCCCCGAAAGGCTGAACACCATGACCCAAACAGCTGACAGCACAACCGAATCCGCCGGTCGCCAGGTCGCGTTCCTCGGTGTCGGGATGATGGGGGAGGCACTGCTGGCCGGACTGGTCCGCGGTGACCGGCCCGTGCGGGTGGTCGTGTCGGACCGGAGCGCGGAGCGGCAGGCGCACATCGCGGACAAATACTCCGTCTCCGCCCGGAGCGCGACCGACGCCGTCGCCGGAGCCACCAGCGTCATCCTCGCGGTCAAGCCCCACGACATCGGTGAGTTGCTCGCCGAGATCGGCCCCCACCTGGAGCCCGACGCGGTCGTCGTCTCCGTCGCGGCCGGCATCACCACGGCATACCTCGAAGAACGCCTGCCGGCGGGGACCGCGGTCATCCGGGTCATGCCCAACACTCCCGCGCTGGTCGGTGAGGGTATGACGGTGCTCAGCCCCGGCGCCCACTGCGCGGACCGGCACCTGACCGAGGCGCAGGAGCTGATCGGGTCCTCGGGCAAGCTGCTCACCCTGCCGGAGAGCAAGCTCGACGCCGTCACCGCGATCAGCGGCAGCGGTCCGGCATACGTCTTCTATGTCGTGGAAGCGATGGTCGAGGCCGGTGTGCTGCTGGGCCTGCCGCGTCCGACCGCGACCGAGCTCGCCGTCCAGACGTTGTATGGCGCCGCCAGCATGCTCAAGGAGACCGGCGAGCACCCGACGCTGCTGCGCGAGCGGGTCTCCAGCCCCGGCGGCACCACGGTCGCGGCCGTCCGGCAGCTCGACGAGCACAAGGTGCGTGCCGCTTTCCTGACCGCGATTGAGGCGGCCGCCGAGCGCTCGGCGGAGCTCGCATCCGGGCAGCCGTGAAGTCGGATCGTTATCCGCGGGGCGCCAGCAGTTCACCCCACCTCGTGACCACCGACGAGCGATACATGGGAGAATCGCGTCCATGACTGACATCACGGTGCGCGCCCTCGGGGATGAGGAATGGCAGGTTTACCGGGACGTTCGACTGACTGCCCTGCGAGAGGCTCCTGACGCGTTCGCAGCGTCCCTCTCGCACGAGGAGAAGTTCGACGACGAGCTGTGGCAGGCCCGCGTGAAGCGGTCCCGTCGACTGGTCGCCGAGGACGGAGAGAAGGTCGTCGGAGTGGTCTCCGTCGGCAGTAAAGCGGAGAGCGACGAGCAGGTGAGCGAGCTCTTCGGGCTCTGGGTGGAGCCGGAGCTGCGCGGCAAGGGTGTCGCCTGGAAGCTCGTCGACGCGGGCGTGCGCCAGGCGCGTCAGGACAACTACGACTTCGTCCTCTACTGGGTCGGCACCGACAACGGCCGCGCGGTCGCCTTCGCGTCCAGCTTCGGCTTCCGGCCCACCGACGGCCGACGGCCGATGCAGTCCGAGGCGGAGGACGACGCCTCCTCCGAGGACGAGATGGCCATGGTCTACCCGCTGGGCGACGACCCGGGCGCGGTGCCGAGCTCCGTGCTCTGATCGGACCCCTGCCATGACCGCCGGCGACCCTCGTGTCCGCGTCGTCTGGGGTGACGAGCTGACCCGCTACGACTTCGGTCCGCAGCACCCCATGAATCCGATCCGGTTGGATCTGACGGCCCGGTTGTGTCGTGAGCTGGGTGTTTTCGACGCTCCGGGGCTGGAGATCGTCGCGCCTTCCCTGCCGGACGACAGCGACGATTTCCTGTCCTGGGTGCACCAGGCCGACTATGTCGACGCGGTCCGCGCCGCGTCGGCCGACCCGGGGTCGGCCGAGGCGACATACGGGCTGGGCACCGAGGACGACCCGGCGTTCGCCGGCATGCACGACGTGTCCGCACTGATCGCCGGCTCCACCGTCGGCCTCGCCCAGGACGTATGGCGCGGTGACATCGACCACGGCGTCAACTTCTGCGGCGGCCTACATCACGCGATGCCTGCGAGTGCATCCGGTTTCTGCATCTACAACGACGCCGCGCTGGGCATCCAGTGGCTGTTGGACAACGGCGCCGAGCGGGTCGCCTATGTCGACGTCGACGTCCACCACGGCGACGGTGTCGAGCGTGCGTTCTGGAACGACCCGCGGGTGCTGACCATCTCGATCCACGAAACAGGGCGGGTTCTCTTCCCCGGCACCGGTTTTCCCGGTGACATCGGTGGCCCGGACGCGCAGGGTTCGGCGGTCAATGTCGCCATGCCGCCCGGGACACGGGACGCCGCGTGGCTGCGGGCACTGCACGCCGTCGTGCCGCCGCTGCTGCGCGAGTTCGACCCGCAGGTGCTGGTCACGCAGCAAGGCTGCGACTCGCACTACTCCGACCCGCTGGCGCACATGGCGTTGTCGGTCGACGCGCAGTGGACGGCATACAAGACACTGCACGACCTGGCCCACGAGGTCGCCGGCGGCAAGTGGATCGCGCTCGGCGGTGGGGGTTACGAGCTGATCGACGTGGTCCCGCGCGCGTGGACCCACCTCACCGCGATCGCCGCGCATCGCCCGATCGACCTGGACACCGAGGTCCCTGCCGTATGGCGCGAGCACGTCCAGCGCACCTTCGACCGTCCCGGGCCGTCACGGATGGGCGACGGGCAGGCCGAGCACGGCCACGTGTGGTGGCGCTCCTGGGAGAGCGGTGTCGACCCGGACAACGCAGCGGACAAGTCCGTGCTGGCCACCCGGGAAGCGGTCTTCCCCCTGCACGGCTTGGACGTTTGGTTCGACTGAGTTCTTTGCTGCGACTCTTCGCGGCTCGTGCACAACCGGCAACGGTCGCTGGTTTTGCCGGTGTTCGGGGCAGGATCTCGTGCACAACCGGCAACGGTCGCCGATTGAGGCCGGTCCGGACGGCCAGGGTCGTCAATTCTTGGCAAAGGTTCCGCACCGCCGGTCCCACCAGTAACGCCGGAAACATGCGGCTCAACGGGCAGATCGCCACATTTTTCTCACCGGTATCGGCGTGTCAGGTGGACTTTTCGATCGCTCAGACTTTCCACAGACGCGGCTGACCCTCTATCGTGGGCCCACCAGAGCACTTGTGGACGTCACACACTGTGCGCACTCGGGGCCGACATTCGTGTCGCCAGAAGAAGGGGTGGCTGCTGCCATGACCGATGATCGTCAGCCGGGCGAAGTCAATTTCATGACTGTCGCCGAGGTCGCCGCCATCATGCGTGTCTCGAAGATGACGGTCTACCGGCTGGTGCACTCCGGTGAGCTGCCCGCGGTGCGGGTCGGCCGGTCCTTCCGGGTCCCGGAGGATGCGGTGTCCGAATACCTCAGCCAGTCCTACATGGGGACTGCCTGACCACACCCCGAGTCGTCCCGGTCGCGCCGGATGCGCCCCTCGATTCGTCGGCTGTCGTGCCGATGGCGTAACCTTGGGCGGCGGATCGCGTCTCACGGGACGCGATGACAAAAGAGGCTTCGCGACCGGTCAGGGCGCCACGGCCCACCGGTTCCAATCAGCAAATTTCAGGAAGAGCGTACGCATGGGTTCAGTCGTCAAGAAGCGCCGTAAGCGGATGGCCAAGAAGAAGCACCGCAAGCTGCTTCGCAAGACGCGCCACCAGCGCCGCAACAAGAAGTAAGCGTCGGAACGACGCGCAGGAGCCCCGGATCGTCGCACGCGCGGCGCCGGGGTTTCGTCATACCGGTGCGTCGTTCCAGCGGGCGGCGCACGCCGCAGCCCGCTGCCAGCAGCGGCCGATAGGATCCGCACAGAACGTCGTCCACGTCAGGAGCGCAAATGGGTCGGGTTGTCCTGGTCACCGGTGTCTCGCGCCTGGTCGGCGGTATGACGTGCCGCGCCCTCGCGGCCGATGAGTCGCTCGACCGGGTCATCGCCATCGACACGGTCCCGCCGTTGCACAGTCTGGGGCGCGCGGACTTCATCCGGGCCGACATTCGCAACCCGATCATGGGCAAGATCCTCGCGCAGGAGAAGGTCGACACGGTGCTGCATCTCGGCGTCATCATGACGCCGAAGCAGGCCGGCGGGCGCACCCTGCAGAAGGAAATCAACGTCATCGGCACCATGCAGTTGCTCGCTGCGTGCCAGAAGGCCGACTCGGTCGAGCGGCTGGTGGTGAAGTCGTCGTCATCGGTCTACGGCTGCTCGCCGCGCGACCCGGCAATGTTCACCGAGGACATGAGTGCCCGCCGCAACCCGACCGGTGGCTTCGGCCGCGACTCGGTTGAGGTCGAGACCTATGTGCGTGGTCTTGCTCGGCGTCGTCCCGACATCGACGTGACCATGTTGCGTATGGCGAACCTCGTCGGTCCCGGCCTGCGCACGACGTTCTCCGAATATTTCTCGCTGCCCGTGCTCCCAGTGCCGCTGGGGTTTGACGGCCGCTTCCAGGTCCTGCACATCAACGACGCTGTCGCGGTGTTGCAGCGGGCTGCGAAGGCCGACGGTCTGTCCGGCACGATCAACGTCGCAGGCTCCGGGATGCTGACGATTCGGCAGGCGGCCCGGATCGCCGGTAAGCCGTTTGTGCCGGTGCTGCCGCAGAGCGGCGCGGTCGTCCAACAACTCGGCGGCATGCTCGGTGGCAGTGGTGCCTTCGATGCCGAGCAGATGCAGTTCCTGCAGTTCGGCCGCGGCATGGACACCACCCGGATGCGCACCATGCTCGACTTCACACCGGAGCACAGCACCACGAGCGCATTCCGTGATGTGCTGGGAGCACCCGGTCGCAAGAACGCCAACCTGGGAGAGGCACGTGTCTGAGGAGCAGCGCACCAGCCCGGCGAAGGACAGCTCAGCGGGCAGCCGGACCACGCGCAAGACCAGCGCGCAGAAGCGCACCGCTGCGAAGAAGACGTCTGCGCAGAAGTCGGCCGCACGCAAAGCGCCCGCACAGAAGACGACTTCCAAGACGACGTCCAAGACGACTGCAAAGAAGACGCCTGCGAAGAAGACTGCGCAGAAGGCCACGAAGAAGGCGACGCAGTCCTCCGCACCTGTGGCATTGAAGTCAGCGGCGACGACGTCGGCCGGGAACGCCGCCGAGAAGCCAGCGAGGAGTGTCGCCGCAAAGCCGGCCGCGGCTGCCCGAAACCGCCCGTCCCGCAGCACGATCGGCGCCGCCGCACAGCGTGGGGCCGCGGCGCGGAAGACTCGCACCGCCCACCCCGCAGGAAGTGCTGCGCCCGCGTTGCGTGTCGTGCCCGACCCGCCGGAGCCGACTCCGGCCACCGCGACATCCGCAACGTCATCAGGAATGACCAGCGCGTCCGACTTCGAGGGCGTGGTCAGCCTCATCGTCGAGGGGCTGCGGAAGGCCGGCTCGCTAGTGGGCATCGAGGGCGACGATCTGGAGCAGCGGATCGCGCAGGCGCTGGCCTTCCTGCGGCGCCGGATGACCGGCGACTACGAGATCGACGACTTCGGGTTCGACCGCGAGTTCACCGATCAGGTCTGGCTGCCGATCCTGCGACCGCTCTACAAGCGGTGGTTCCGGGTCGAGGTCCGCGGCATCGAGAACATCCCGGACGAGGGCGCCGCGTTGGTGGTGGCCAACCACTCCGGCACGTTGCCGATCGACGGGCTGATGACTCAGGTCGCCATACACGATGAGCACCCGAAGCATCGGCACGTGCGGATGCTCGGCGCCGACCTGGTCTTCGAGTCGCCGCTGGTCGGTGAGCTCAGCCGCAAGTCCGGCACCACGCTCGCGTCCAACCCGGACATCGAGCGGCTCTTCGCAGCTGGTGAGTTGGCGGCCGTTTACCCCGAGGGCTTCAAGGGGGTCGGCAAGCCGTTCTCCGAGCGATACAAGCTGCAGCGTTTCGGCCGCGGCGGTTTCGTGTCCGCGGCGCTGCGGGCCGAGGTGCCGATCATCCCGTGCGCGATCGTCGGCGCCGAGGAGATCTTCCCGATGATCGGCAACCTCAAGGGTCTGGCGCGTGTGCTCGGCTTCCCCTACTTTCCGGTGACGCCGTTCTTCCCGTTGCTCGGGCTGGCCGGGCTGATCCCGCTGCCGAGCAAGTGGATCATCGAGTTCGGCGCTCCTGTCGACACCGACAGCTACGGCGCGGCGGCTGCCGACGATCCGATGCTGGTCTTCGACCTCACCGACCAGGTTCGCGAAAACATCCAGCAGTCCCTGTATTCGCTTCTCCTGCAACGCCGTTCGGTCTTCTTCTAAAGCCTGCGAATTGCGGCCTCGGTCGATCGGAGGGTTGTCATGTCTGCACCGAGGATCACGCTCATCGGCAAGCCCGATTGCCATCTGTGTGACGACGCGCGTGTCGTGATCGAGCGGGTGTGCGCCGACACGGGGGAGAGCTTCACCGAGCGCAACATCCTCGACGAGCCGGAGCTGATGGCGGCATACGCCGAACAGATCCCCGTCACCCTCGTCGACGGCAAGCAGCACGACTACTGGCGCGTCGACGAGACCCGGCTGCGCAAGGCGCTGACGAAGCGCAAGCTCTTCGGCAGACGCTGACCCCCCTTCGCCGAGAGGCCCCTCGTTTCATCGACAGGCCCGGCGATTCAGGCCGAATCGAGCCGGATCGCCGGTCCCCTCGATGCATCGGGGGGCCTCTCGGCGAAAGTGGCTACCGTTGTCTGGTGGACCACAAAGAGCCGCTCGCCGGTGGCAACGCCTCGGGCACCGTCGTGCGGGTCGGCGACACCGTCCGCAAACCGTGGCTGTCGACGACCGAACGGACCGCGGCATACGTGCGGGCGCTCGCGGCGCGCGGGATCGACGTGCCTCGCGTGCTCGGTCGCGATGAGGAGGGGCGGCAGATCCTCGACTTCATCCCCGGCCGGCTCGCGATGTATGACGCGCCGCTCGGCCTCGCCACGATCCGACGCGTCGGCGCGCTCGTCCGCTCGATCCACGAGGCGAGCGCCGACCTCCCCGCGCCGGACGATTGGGACGTTCTCATCCCGGCCGAGCAGCCGAACCTGTTGTGTCACAACGATCTCGCGACCTGGAATCTCATCATCGACGGTGACCGGACGGTCTTCATCGACTGGGACGGGGCAGGCCCGAGCACCCGGTTGTGGGACCTTGCCTACGCGGCGATCTCGTTCGCGCACCTCTTCCCTGACGGCGAGCCGGCGGAGTCCGCCGAACGGTTGGCGGCCTTTGCGAATGGCTACGGCGCCACGCCTGCGCTTCGAGTTGAGCTCCCCTCGGCGATGGCTCGTCGTGCCGCCGCCATGTCCGAGTTGTTGCGCCAGTCTCACGAATCTGGCCGCGAGCCATGGGCTTCCATGTATGTCGATGGCCACGGCGAGCATTGGTCGGGCACCACGGCATACATCGCCGAGCATGGGGACGTTTGGCGAGATGCCCTCTCCGAGCCGTCGCCGACAGATCCCTAGATCGTGCGGAACAGGTCGCACCATGCGCAGGAGGTCTTGCGCTACGGGTCCCACGGCCAGCTCGACGTCGCTCGGCCACTCAGTCCGTGAGATCGGCATTTCAACCACTGAAACCGTTGCAGCGCGGGCAGTCGACGCCATACTGCGACAGCATCACGTCGCTACCACGGACGCCCCACGCGTCACGCAGCGACCCCCGCTTAGCACTTTTGTCGGGAATTTGCGACTTTGTGCCTGCGTTCACAAAGACCTACAGTCAGGGGGTCAGTGATCCTCTGTGGCGGGCGTTTGGTATACGTCCGTCCAATACGCATGAGGAGTCGAAGCGCCAGTGAGCACCGCATCGGCCGCCCGTCGGGAGATTCCCGAAGCCACCGTGGCCAGATTACCGCTCTATCTGCGTGCGCTCGCGGCGCTGGACGCCACCGGAGTCGAGGTCGTCTCCTCCGAAGAACTCGCCGAAGCTGCCGGGGTGCGCTCGGCCGGTTTGCGCAAGGACCTGTCCCACCTCGGGTCGTATGGCGTGCGCGGTGTCGGCTACGACGTCGACCGTCTCACCGAGGAGATCTCGCGCGAGCTCGGGCTGCACCACGACTGGTCAGTGGCGATCATCGGGATGGGCAATCTGGGTCACGCGCTCGCGGCATACGGCGGGTTCGCGACCCGCGGATTCAGCGTCCGCTGGCTCGTCGACGAGGACCCGGCCGTGATCGGCACGCAGATCGCCGGGCTCGAGGTCATCGACTTCGCCGAGCTGGCAAAGCAGGCGCCCGAGAGCATCATCGCCGTGCTGGCGACCCCGCCGCACGCGGCGCAGCAGGCGGCCGACCAGGCCATCGCCCTCGGTGTCCGCTCCATCCTCAACTTCGCTCCCTGCGTGATCACCGCCCCCGACGGCGTCGAGGTCCGCAAGGTCGACCTGGCCACCGAGCTGCAGATCCTCGCCTTCCACGAGCAGCGCGGCCGGGACGACGAGCTCGCCTCAAGACATCTGGTGTCGAAGTGGGGTGAATCATGAGCCTCATCGTGATCGGTATGTCGCACCGCACCACCGGTGTCGACCTGCTCGAACGCGTCGTGCTGACCGGCAATCAGGCACAGGCGTTGGGGGAGTCGTTGCAGCGCAACGACCACGTCAACGGGTCGGTCGTGGTCTCGACCTGCAATCGCGTCGAGGTCTACGCCGACGTGGAGACCTTTCACGGCGCAGTCACCGGCATCACCGAATCCCTTGCGTCCACAACGGGTTTGGTGGTCGACCAACTGCGCGACCACCTCTACGTCCACTTCGAGGACCGTGCCGTGTCGCACGCCTTCCAAGTGGCGTCCGGGCTCGACTCGGTCGCCGTCGGCGAGGGCCAGGTCCTCGGGCAGCTGCGGGATGCGCTCCGCGTCGCGCAGGACGGCGGGCACCTCGACCCGTCACTGTCCGCGCTCATGCAGCACGCGCTGCGGGTCGGCAAGCGCGTCCACTCCGAGACCGACATCGACACGGTCAGCCGCTCGCTGATCGAGCGGGCGCTGGTCACCGCCCAGGCAACCCTCGGTGAGCTGGGCGAGCAGCGCGCGCTCGTCGTGGGTGCCGGCGCCATGAGCGGGTTGGCCGCGCACACCCTGGCGCGCGCCGGTGTCGAGCAGCTGACAATCATCAACCGCACACCGGCCAAGGCCGCCCGGCTCGCGGAGGCCACCGGTGGGGTCGACCGGAGCTGGGACGACCTGGCCGACGCCGTCGCGCAGGCCGATCTGGTGGTCTCGTGCACCGGAGCCGTCGGGCACGTGCTCGACTCCGAGCTGGTGCACGCATCAGAGACGCCCAAGCTGCTGGTCGACCTGGCACTGCCGCGCGACGTCGACCCCGGGCTGGCCGGGACGCCGGGCGTCGCGCTGATCTCGCTGGAGGACCTCAACGCCGCCGTCGCCGACGAGGCCGAGAAGACCCAGCTCACGGCGGCGCACGAGCTGGTCAGCGCGGAGGTCGCCGAGTTCCTCGTGGCGCGCCGCGCGGCTGCAGTCGCTCCGGCGGTGGCCGAGTTGCGTGCTCGCACCGCCGAGGTCGTTGCCGCCGAGATGTCGCGGCTCGAGCAGCGCACCGAGCTCACCGAGCACGATCAGGCGCAGGTGCGCACGACGGTGCACCGGGTCGTCGAGAAGATCCTGCACACCCCCACGGTGCGCATCAAGCAGCTCGCGGGCGAGGAGCAGGGCGGTCAGGACTACGCCGCGTTGTTGCGCACGCTCTTCGACCTGGACCCCCACGAGTCGCGGGTCTCGCAGATCCCGCACGGGACCCCCCCAGGGGGTGAGGCTCCGTGAAGATCACCATCGGCTCACGCCGCAGCAACCTCGCGATGACTCAGACCGGGCTGATCGCCGATCAGTTGCGCGCCATGGGACACCAGGTCGAGATCACCTCGATCGTCACCGAGGGCGACACCAACCGTGCCCCGTTGACCCAGCTCGGCGGGACCGGCGTCTTCGCCACGGCTATCCGGAATGCGTTGCGCGACAAGCAGATCGACATGACCGTGCACTCGCTGAAGGACCTGCCGACAGCGCCTGCCCCCGGGCTCACGATTGCCGCCATACCGGCGCGCGAGGATCCCCGAGACGCACTGATCGCCCGCGACGGTTTGACCCTCGGGGAGCTGCCTGCCGGCGCCCTCGTCGGCACCGGGTCGCCCCGCCGGGTGGCGCAACTCGCCGCGCTCGGCCTCGGCCTGGAGTGCCGTGACATCCGCGGCAACATCGACCGACGGATCGACTTCGTCCGCAGCGGCGAGCTCGACGCGATCGTGCTCGCTCGCGCCGGCATGTCGCGCGTCGGTCGCCTCGATGAGATCACCGAGTCCATCGACCCCTTGCAGATGCTGCCCGCGCCCGGACAGGGAGCGCTGGCACTGGAGATCCGCAGCGACGACGACGAGTTGTATGACGTCGTGCGGCAACTCGACGACGCAGACACGCGCGCGGCCGTCACGGCGGAGCGTGCGGTGCTGGCCCGGTTGGAAGCCGGCTGCTCGGCACCGCTGGGTGCACTCGCCGAGGTGACCGAGGACGTCGACGGCAGTCTCGAGATCTCCCTGCGCGCATTCGTCGGTCGTCCCGACGGCACGTTCGACCTGCGACGATCCCAGACCGGATCGTTCGACCAACCCGAACGAATCGGTCATGATCTCGCGGAGTTATTGCTCGCCGACGGGGCGCTCGAAGCGTTCACGTCGGGGGAGCAAGCACCAGAGCCGGCACCCGGCGGACAGTTACCCGCTGACGCAGACCCCGTCACAGTCCATCATCACCCCCCAGAGCCGCGGAGCGTGAAGAAGTGAGCACAACCAAGACCCGCAAGACCATGCCCCAGATCGCCTTCGTGGGCTCCGGCCCGGGCGACCCGTCACTGGTCACGGTCAGGGCGGCGAGGCTGCTGCGCGAAGCCGACGTCATCATCATCGACCAGGTCGCGCGCGAGGACTTCGTCGCCGAGTTCGCCCGCGAGGACGTCGAGATCGTCGACGCCGGGCACGGCGAGACCGGGCAGCCGCTGACCACCGCGTCCCGCGCGAAGCTGGTCGTGCGCACCGCCAAGGCCGCGGCCCGCACCGACGGCACCACCGGGCTGGTCGTGCGACTGATGGACGGCGACCCCGCCACCTTCAGCGGGCTGGCCGAGGAGTCGCTCGCCTGTCACAAGGCGGACCTCGCCTTCGAGATCGTGCCGGGTGTCAGCGCGGTGAGTGCTGTGCCGGCATACGCCGGGATTCCGTTGGTGGGCAACGGTGCTCGCACCATCCACGTGCTGTCGGCCGCCGACACCAAGACCGACTGGAGCAGTGCGGCCGCCAAGGACGCCACGGCTGTCGTGCTCGGCACGGCCGAGTCGGTGCCGGCTGCGCTCGCCGAGCTGCTCGCGGCCGGTCGCGACGCGCAGACGCCGGTGTCGCTGAGCACCGACGGCACCACGATCCGCCAGGAGACCCGTGTCACCACGCTCGGTGAGGTCCCCGCCGCGGTGAAGGCGCAGCCGCTGTCCGGCGCCGTCGTCGCAGTGGTCGGCCCGGTCGTCGACCTGCGCGAGAAGCTGTCCTGGTGGGAGACCAAGCCGCTCTTCGGCTGGAACGTCCTGGTGCCGCGCACCAAGGAGCAGTCCGGCACCATGACCGACCGGCTCGCGTCGCACGGAGCATCCAGTGACGTCGTGCCCACGATCAGCGTCGAGCCGCCGCGCACCCCGCAGCAGATGGAGCGCGCGATCAAGGGTTTGGTGACCGGCCGCTACGAGTGGATCGGCTTCACCTCCGCCAACGCGGTGCGCGCCGTGCGGGAGAAGTTCGTCGAATTCGGTTTGGATGCAAGGGCGTTCGCCGGGTTGAAGGTCGCCGCGGTCGGCGGTGTCACGGCAGAGGCGCTGCGCGAGTGGGGCCTGGAGCCCGACCTGGTGCCGAGCGGGGAGCAGTCCGCCAAGGGCCTGCTGGAGGAGTGGCCGCCGTATGACGACGTGCTCGACCCGATCAACCGGGTCTTCCTGCCGCGCGCGGACATCGCCACCGACACACTCGTCGCCGGCCTGCAGGACATGGGCTGGGAGGTCGACGACGTGACGGCATACCGGACCGTGCGCGCGGCTCCGCCCGCTCCCGAGGTTCGTGAGGCGATCAAGACCGGCAAGTTCGACGCGGTCTGCTTCACCTCGAGCTCGACGGTCCGCAACCTGGTCGGCATCGCCGGCAAGCCGCACGCCACCACAGTGATCGCGTGCATCGGCCCGGCCACCGCCAAGACCGCCGAGGAGCACGGCCTGCGGGTCGACGTGCTCGCCAGCGAGCCGAGCGCCGAGACGCTGGTCGACGCGCTCGCCGACTACGGCCGCGGGCTGGCGCTGACCGCGCAGGAGAACGGCGAGCGAGTGCGCCGCCCGAGTGAGCGCAAGGCCTCGTCCCGGCGCAAGGCCAAGGCGTCGCGGTAATGTCTCCCCGCCACAGCGCAGCGGGTGGCAACCCGTGGGCACTGCCCGCGGGTTCCACCCGCCCCCGGCGGTTGCGCACGACCGCGGCGATGCGCCGGCTGGTCGCCGAGCACCGCGTGCACCCGGCCGAGCTGGTGCTGCCGATGTTCGTCAAGGAGGGTCTGGCCGAGCCGGTCGCGTTGCAGTCCATGCCGGGCGTCCAGCAGCACACCCTCGACTCGCTGGTCAAGGCCGCGCGTGACGCGGTCGACGCCGGTGTCGGCGGCCTGATGCTCTTCGGCGTTCCCGAGCAGCACGACGAGATCGGTTCAGGCGCAACGGATCCCGACGGCATTCTGAACGTCGCGTTGCGTCGTCTGCGCGACGAGCTGGGCGACGACACGGTGCTCATGTCCGACCTGTGCCTGGACGAGTTCACCTCGCACGGACACTGCGGCGTGCTCGACGAGCAGGGCCGGGTCGACAACGACGCCACCCTGCAGCGGTATGCCGACATGGCGATCGCGCAGGCCGAAGCAGGCGCGCATCTGGTCGGTCCGTCCGGGATGATGGACGGCCAGGTTGCCGTCATACGCCGTGCGCTCGACGAGGCCGGGCACACCGACGTAGGGATCCTGGCGTATGCCGTGAAGTACGCCTCTGCGGCATACGGCCCGTTCCGCGAAGCGGTGGAGTCGACCCTGCAGGGTGACCGGCGCACCTATCAACAGGACGGCGCGAACCGCACCGAGGCCCTGCGCGAGGTGCAACTGGACCTGGCTGAGGGTGCCGACCTGGTGATGGTCAAGCCCGCGCTGCCCTACCTCGACATCCTGCGCGACGTGCGGGAGATCAGCGACGTGCCCGTTGCGGCATACCAGGTCAGCGGTGAGCTGGCGATGATCGAGGCGGCCGGCGCCAAGGGCTGGATCGACCGCGACGCGATGGTGCTGGAGACGCTGACCGCGATCAAGCGGGCCGGCGCGCAGATCATCCTGACCTACTACGCGACCGAGGTGGCCCGCCGCCTGCAGGCGAGCTGACCCTTTCACCGAGCGGACACGAAACGCACTGAGCGGACACGAACGGCGGCCGGAAATCGGCCGCCGTTCGTGTCCGCTCAATATTTGGGTGTCCGCTCAGTAGAAAACACGAGCGGGACCAGGCACTCGGGGGTATGCCGGGTCCCGCTCGCGGGTCTTCGGTGGGGTCCGGCGCGGACTCATCGCGGAGTCATTGCCGGTCCCCTGTTCGTCACACTGTCACATCCGACTGTGTGATCGGACTGGTCAGGCCTTGAGGAACTCCAGGTCGAGGGTGATCTTGACCTTGTCGCCCACGACGACGCCGCCGCCCTGCATCGGCATCTCGATGTCGACGCCGAACTCCTTGCGGCTGATGTCGAGGGTGGCCTCGAAGCCGGCGCGGGTGCCCTCGGGGTCGACACCGCCGAACTCGACGTCGAAGGTGACCGGCTTGGTGATGCCCTTGACGGTCAGGTCGCCGGTCAGCTCGGTCTCGGTGACCTTGGTGGACTTGAACGACATCGTCGGGTGGGTCTCGACCTCGAAGAAGTCGTTGGTCCGCAGGTGGTTGTCGCGGTCGCCGACGCCGGTGTTGATCGAAGCCATCGTGACCTCGGCCTCAACGCTGGTGCTCTCCAGGGTGTCGCCCACGGTCAGCGTGGCGTCGAACTCGTCGAACTTGCCGCGCACCTTGCTCACCATCATGTGGCGGACCTGGAAGCCGAGCGTGCTGTGGGCCGCGTCGATCTTCCAAGTGCCGGTGGCCAGGCCGTCGAGAGTGGTCGTGATCGTCATCTGTGCTGCTCCTTCGTGGGGGCTGAATCTTCGGGAAAGTCTGGTTCGGTCAGGCCCGACTGCGAGCCTGGCTGTCGTGCGGTCGCCGTTATGGCAACCATTATGCCTAACAATAGTTGATATTTCAATTATTCCCGTGCGAGGAGGAAGCTTGGCCACCTATGCTGTGAACGTGTCCGAGACCCAATCCGCCCCGCCCGCCCCCGTCGCCACGGATGCCGACGTCCCGTGGCTGACCGAGGCCGAGCAAGGCGCCTGGCGTGCCTACTTGCGCGGCAGCCGGGCGTTGGAGCTGGTGCTCGACACCGAGTTGCAGTCCGCGGCCGGTATGTCGCTCGCGGAGTACGAACTGATGTCGATGCTCTCCGAGGCGCCGGGGCACGTGTTGCGGATGAGCAAGCTCGCCGACGTGACCGTGCAGTCCCGCAGCCGCGTCACGCACACGGCCACCCGCTTGCAGCGCCGCGGCTGGGTCCGCCGTTCGCCGGCGCCGGACGACGGGCGCGGCATACAACTCAACCTCACCGACGAAGGGCTGGCGGCGGTCACGTCGGCCGCCCGCGTGCACGCGACCGGCGTGCAGGAGCACCTGATCCGGCAGATGGATCCGGCGTTGTTCCAGTCGCTCGGAGCCGCCATGGGCAAGGTTCGCACGCACCTGCTCGGGTGAGGCAGCCGACAACTACAGCCCGTAGGAGTTCGCGCTACGCAGCCTGAGACAATGGTGGTATGACGAGCACGCCCACCGATCAGACGACTGTTCGCGACGAGGCATCGGCGGCGCTGTTGCAGCGCTCCCGTGCGGTCACACCGGGTGGGGTCAACTCACCGGTCCGCGCCTTCCGGGCGGTCGGCGGCACCCCGCGCTTCATCGCATCGGCCCGGGGCCCGTGGCTGACCGACGTCGACGGCAACCGCTACGTCGATCTGATCTGCTCCTGGGGACCGATGATCCTGGGGCATGCGCACCCCGACGTCGAGGCCGCCGTGCAGAAGGCCGCGACCAAGGGCTTCAGCTTCGGCACGCCGAGCGAGAACGAAGTCGCGCTGGCCGAGGAGATCGTCTCCCGCGTCGAGCCGCTGGAGCAGGTGCGGCTGGTCAACAGCGGCACCGAGGCGACCATGTCGGCGCTGCGACTGGCGCGCGGCGCGACCGGCCGCAGCACCGTGGTGAAGTTCGCCGGCTGCTACCACGGGCACGTCGACCCGCTGCTGGCCGCGGCCGGCTCTGGTGTCGCAACCTTCGCGCTGCCCGACTCGGCCGGCGTCCCCTCGTCGGCGGCGCACGAGACGATCGTGTTGCCCTACAACGACATTCAAGCCGTCGAGCAGGCTTTCGCCGAGCATGGCGACGAGATCGCCTGCGTCATCACCGAGGCGTCGCCAGGCAACATGGGTGTCGTGCCGCCCGCACCCGGCTTCACCAGCGCGCTGCGCCGGATCACCAAGGAGCACGGCGCACTGCTGATCTCCGACGAGGTGATGACCGGCTTCCGTTGCTCGGCCGCCGGTTGGTACGGCCTGGAGCGTGAGCCCGAGGGTGGGGCGCCCGACCTGTTCACCTTCGGCAAGGTCATGGGCGGCGGTTTCCCGGCCGCAGCCTTCGGCGGCAGCGCCGAGTTGATGGCGAACCTCGCACCGGACGGTCCCGTCTATCAGGCGGGCACGCTGTCCGGGAACCCCGTCGCGACCGCCGCCGGCCTGGCGACCTTGCGGGGCTGCACCGCCGATGTCTACGACCGGATCGGCGTGGTGGCACACACCATCGCCGACGCCGCGTCCGAGGCGCTGACCGGCGCCGGTGTGCCGCACACCATCCAGTGGGCGGGCTCGATGTTCTCGGTCTTCTTCCGCGATGGTGCGGTCCGCAACTACGAGGACGCCAAGGCCCAGGACACCGAGGCGTTCGGCCGCTTCTTCCACTCGATGCTCGACCAGGGTGTGCACCTGCCGCCCAGCTCGTTCGAGGCGTGGTTCGTCAGCGCATCGCACGATGACGCGGCCGTCGAGCACGTGCTGCAGGCGCTGCCCGCGGCCGCTGCCGCAGCGGCCCGGGCCTGAACGAAACCTGAGAAAGCGACACAGATTCCGATGCGACACTCCCAGCGTGTTTCTCGTATGGCGTGGTCTCGATACGCGCGTTCCCCCGCTTCGCTCCTCCACGCGCTACTCGACCGACGAGAGCGGGCACACCGATGACTGAGACTGTTGTGCACCTCGTGCGGCACGGCGAGGTCGACAACCCCGGCGGCGTGCTCTACGGCCGGATGCCCGGCTTCCACCTGTCCGAGCTCGGTCGGCAGATGGCCAAGCGCACCGCGGCATACCTCGCCGACCGCGACATCACCCACCTGGTCTCCTCGCCGCTGGAGCGCGCCCAGGAGACCATCGAGCCGCTCGCCGAGCGACTCAAGCTGGAGGTGAAGCTCGACGAGCGGGTCATCGAAGCGGGCAACGACTTCGAAGGTCTCACCGTCGGCAAGAACCCCAAACAGCTTCTCAATCCACGCTTCTGGGGCAAGCTGACCAACCCGATCAAGCCGAGCTGGGGCGAGCCCTACGCCGAGATCGCTGCGCGCATGGAGGCTGCCACGCGTGACGCGCGCGCCGCTGCCGAGGGGCACGAGGCGGTCGTCGTCAGTCACCAGTTGCCGGTGTGGATCGGCCGCATGCACTTCGAGGGCAAGCGACTCTGGCACGACCCGCGGCGGCGGCAGTGCACACTCGCGTCGGTGACCAGCGTGATCTTCGACGGTGACCGCTTCAGCCGCGTCGAGTATGCCGAGCCCGCGCGCGACCTGCTGCCGGGCGCGACGGAGGCGGCCGGCTCGCCGATGGGCAAGGCATGACCAAAACCGTTACGAACCGGACGATTTCGGCGTTGGCGCTCGCCTGCGTCGCGGCACTCGGCCTCACCGCCTGCAGCAGCGACGGCAACTCGATCAGCAAGCAGGCCAACCAGGGCTCGGACAAGAATTACCTGGCCGGTGACGGCACGCTCGCGCAGTTGTCGCCGAGCCAGCGCGGCAAGCCGGTCACGCTGACCGGCAAGCTGCTGGACGGCAAGGCCTGGTCGACCAAGGACCACTCGGGCAAGGTCATCGTCGTCAACGTGTGGGGATCGTGGTGCCCGCCGTGCAAGGCGGAGACCCCTGACCTGCAGAAGGCGTGGACCAAGCTGAAGAAGAAAGGCGTGCTGATGATCGGCATTGATCGTCAGGAGGGCCCGCAGACCGCGGCGGCATACCTGCGTTCGGCGGGGGTCACCTATCCCTCGCTGCGCGATGACGGTGGCGCCGCGCTCGTCGCGCTGCAGGGCAAGGCCTCGGCCACCCCGTCGACACTCGTCCTCGACAAGCAGCACCGGATCGCCGCCCGCGTGTCCGGTCCGACTACTGACACCACCCTCATCGGGCTCGTCGACGACGTGCTCAAGAAGGGCTGAGACTCACCGCCGATGACCGCCCACATGACCGCCGACGCCGCACAGACCGTTGCCACCGGAAGCCTGCCGATCGCCGTACTCCTGGCGCTCGTCGCAGGCGTGGTGTCGTTCGCGTCGCCGTGCGTATTGCCTTTGGTGCCAGGCTTTCTCGGTTATGTCACTGGGCTGACCGACGAGCAGCGCAAGACCCGGCTGGTGACCGGTGCGTTCCTCTTCGTCCTGGGCTTCTCGGTCGTGCTGGTCAGCGTGGCGGCGGCATACAGCTGGGTGGTCAACCTGCGCTACCTGCACCAGGACGCCATGATCCGCATCAGCGGCGTGATCGTGATCCTGCTGGCGCTGGTCTATCTCGGCTTCATCGGGCAGCGCGGCATCCCGGTGCGCTGGAAGCCGTCCGCGGGCCTGGTCGGCGCACCGCTGCTCGGCGCCGTTTTCGGGCTGAGCGCGAGCCCCTGCGTCGGCCCGGTGTATGGCGCAATCCTCAACCTGGCCAACCCGATCGGCGAGTCGGGGGAGTCCCGCGGCGTGACGCTTGCGGCGTTCTACTGCCTCGGGCTCGGCATACCCTTCCTGCTCATCGCGGCCGGCTGGTCGCGCGCTGAAACCTGGTCGCGCTGGCTGCGCGACCACCACCGGCCGATCCAACTGGTCGGTGGGATCGTCATGCTGGTCGTCGGACTGATCATGGTGTCGGGGCAGTGGCTGCACCTGATCTCCTGGATCCAGGTCCGACTGACCGGCTCCGACACGTTTGTCCCGGTGATCTGATGCGTAGATTCGTCCCTCATCTCCCCATCAGCTCAGTGATGCTGATGCCCGTCCTTCGGCCGGTGATCTGATTGACGGAAACAAAAACCGCCGAGAAGCGTCGGCCCGCCGGCCGCAAGGACGTCAAGGGCCCGAAGATCGGTGTGCTCGGCATGCTGCGCTGGCTCTGGCGGCAGCTGACCTCGATGCGCACCGCGCTCTTCCTGCTGCTGATCCTCGCCGTGGCCGCCGTGCCCGGGTCGATCTTCCCGCAGCGCAGCATCGACGCCGGGCGCGTTTCGACATACCTCGACGACCACAAGACGATCGGGCCGTGGCTGGACAAGCTGAGCATGTTCGACGTCTTCAGCTCGCCATGGTTCGCCGCGATCTACATCCTGCTGCTGATCTCGCTGGTCGGCTGTGTGCTGCCCCGCTGCTTCCAGCACGCGAAGGCGTTGCGCTCGCCGCTGCCTCGGGTGCCCAAGCGGATCACCCGGCTGCCCGCCAAGGGCGAACGCACCGTCGACGCCAGCACCGGTGACCTGGTCGAAGCGGCGCGAGAGACGTTGCGCCGCAAGGGATATCGCGTGCGGGTCGACGACCCGGTCGACGGTGAGCAGGCGATCGTCGCCGAGGGCGGACGGCTCCGGGAGACCGGCAACCTGCTCTTCCACCTGTGCCTGCTGGTCCTGGTGCTGGCCGTCGCGACCGACCACCTGATGGGCTGGCGTGGTGACGTGATCGTGCCCGAGGGCAGCGACTCCTTCGTCAGCGCGGTCGGCAGCTACAACACCCTCAACCTCGGGCCGTGGGTCGACACCGACGAGATCAAGCCGTGGACGCTCAAGGTCGACAAGCTGGACGTGTCCTTCGAGAAAGACGTGCCCAAGGACTCGCCGCAGTTCGGCCAGCCGCGTGACTTCGTGGCCAAGGTGACCACCAGTCCCGAGCCGGGCGCGCAGACGAACACCCGCAAACTTGCGGTCAACGAGGCCGTCAAGCTGGACGGCACCTCGGTCTACCTGCTCGGCAACGGTTACGCCCCTGTCATCACTGTCAAGGACCCCAAAGGCAAGGTGCTCTACCACCAGGCGACGCCGTTCCTGCCCCAGGGCAACGCCTACCGATCGGTCGGCGCCGTCAAGGTCCCGGCGGCATCACCGAAGGAGCTCGGCTTCTTCGGGTTCTTCCTGCCGACGGCGACCTTC
The DNA here is from genome assembly GCF_052905685.1 of Flexivirga sp. B27. Classification (NCBI taxonomy): domain Bacteria; kingdom Bacillati; phylum Actinomycetota; class Actinomycetes; order Micrococcales; family Dermacoccaceae; genus Flexivirga; species Flexivirga sp. B27. The sequence continues at coordinate 438,998 of NZ_JBPYUM010000003.1, forward strand.
GACGACAAGCTCGGCCCCGACTCGACATTCGCCGGTCTCGACAACCCGGCTCTGGTCGTCGGCGCCTACCGCGGTCAACTCTTCCCCGACGACCAGCCGCAGTCGGTCTACACGCTCAACACCAAGAAGATGAAGCAGGTCATGGACGGCAAGAGCCCGTGGCGAGCAGTGGTCAAACCCGGGCAGACGGCGAAACTGCCCGACGGCACGACGATCTCGATGGACAAGACGATCCCGCGGTGGGCCGGCCTGTCGGCCCGCTACGACCCGGGCAAGGGCACCGCGCTGGGTTCGTCACTGATCGGCCTGGCCGGGCTGATCATGTCCATGACGCTGCGTCGCCGGCGCATCTTCTTCAAGATCCGCACCGCCGACACCGGTTCGAGTGGCGGCACCGGCCCGGACACGGACAACGACACGTCCACTACCGGGCGTAGTCTTATCACCGCAGGAGCGCTCGCCAAGGGCGAGGATCCGCGACTGCAGGTCGCTCTCGACGCGCTGCTCGACGGCGTCGAGGCACGGCTCGGCAACACCCCTTCATCCCAGGCAGGAACGGCTCGATGATCTCCTTCACGCCCTCCATCTCGTTCGGCGGTCACGCCACCGACGTCGGTCTCTCGGACCTGTCGAACAACTTCCTCTACGCCTCCGGTGTCGTGCTGGTGCTGGCGATGATGGCGTTCGTGCTCGACCTCGCCGGACACCCCGGCCGTATGGCGCGCGCCGAGCAGGCACGGGAAGCCGCGGCGGAGCAGTCGGCCGAGCGCGCCGACAAGGCGAGTGCGGCGGCCGGGTCGAGCAAGGGCGGCACCGCCGTGCTCGAGCGGACCACGGAGGCCGCGGGCGCCATACCGGAGAAGCGGCAATATGCCGGGATCGGCATCTCGCTGTCCTGGTTGGGCTGGTTGCTGCTGGGCGCGTGCGTCGCGTTGCGGTCGGCGTCGGTCGGCCGCCCGCCGCTGGGCAACATGTATGAATTCGCGATCGTCGGCGCGTTCTTCGTGATGACGCTCTTCCTCGGCTGGAGCCTGAAGCGTGACATCCGCTCGCTGGGTGTCTTCGTCGTCGGGCCGACCCTGCTCACCGAGATGCTCGCTGCGCTGGTCTTCTACACCGACGCCAGCCAGCTGATGCCGTCGCTGAAGAACTACTGGCTGACGATCCACGTGACCATCGCGATCCTGTCGGTGGCGTTCTTCACGATCGCGTTCTCGACGACGATCCTCTACTTCGTGCAGAAGTGGCGCGAGGACATCCACGACACGAAGTACAAGTTCATGGATGCCGTGCCGGGCTCGGCGGTGATGGACCGCACGACATACGGCCTGCTGATCATCGCCTTCCCGCTGTGGACCTTCACCGTCATCGCCGGTGCCATCTGGGCGCAGAAGGCGTGGGGCAACTACTGGGGCTGGGACCCCAAGGAGGTCTGGTCGCTGGTCATCTGGGTGGTCTACGCCGCCTACCTGCACGCCCGCGCGACCGCCGGTTGGGCCGGCAAGAAGTCGGCATACATCGCGCTCGCGGGCTTCGGCTGCGTTCTGTTCAACTTCTGCGTCGTCAACGTCTTCATCGTCGGAATGCACTCTTACTCAGGTATGTGATGATCCGTTACACCATCCTGCGACTGCTGATTTTCGTGGTCGCGCTGCTCGTCCTGTTCGCCGTCGGCTTCCGCAGCTGGGCTCTGCTGTTGTTGTCCGCAGTGGTCTCGCTCGTGGTGTCGTTCTTCGCGCTCCGCGGGCCGCGTGAGCAGTTCGCCTCGCAGGTGCAGCACAAGGTGTCCGAGCGGCAGAAGCGTGCCGCAGCCTTCCGCAACGCCGAGGACGACGACACCGACGAGGAGTGACGGCGTAGGCCGCGATCGCTTCACAGGAAGTGCACAAGTCCTTCCGCGGTCCTCCATCAATTGCGGCGAGAACCTGGGTTCAGTCGAAATCAGGAGTCGCCATGAACCGTCGTATAGCCGCAGCAGCAGCAACACTCGCCGTCGTCACACTCGTGCCCGCCGGCGCGTTCGCCACCGAGCAGGCAATGACGAACCGGGTGACCGTGTCGGGCCCGGCGCCGTCGGTCGCGATGCCGAGCAGCCCCTCGACCAGCCCCGGGAGCGGCAACAGCAGCAACGGGAACGGTTCGAGCGGCTCGAACGGCACGAACCCGAACGACGGCAACACCAACCCGTGGTCGCAGGCCGCCAGCAGCCGCACGTCAGGCACTCCGGTGTCGTCCTGGCCGGGAGTGGTGATGATCGACACCGCCGTGCAGGGCGGTGAGGGTGCCGGCTCCGGGATCGTGTTGACCTCCAACGGAATCGTGCTGACCAACTACCACGTGGTGGACGGGTCGACGGCGATCCGGGTGAAGGCGTCGAACGGCTCGACATACACGGCGAAGGTGCTCGGCTTCGACCAGTCCCACGACGTTGCGGTCATCAAACTCGAGGGTGCCAGCGGCTTGAAGACCGCGTCGCTGGACACCGGCAAGGCAGTGCTCGGTGAGAAGGTCACCGCGGTCGGGCAGGGCGGCGGCCAGGGCACGCTCTACAAGACCAGCGGCAGCGTGACCGACACGAACGAGCAGATCACCGCCTCCGACGGCGGCACCGGCGCGTCCGCCGAGAAGCTGACCGGGCTCATCGAGACCAATGCACAGATCGTGCCGGGCTACTCCGGCGGTGCTCTGGTCAACTCCGACGGAGAGGTCATCGGGATGGACACGGCGGCCTCGTCGAGCACACCGATCACCGGATACGCCATCCCGGCGTCGTCGGCGTTGAAGATCGCCAACCAGATCGAGAGCGGCACGAAGACCTCCACCGTGCACATCGGCAAGCGTGCCGCGCTGGGCGTGGAGATCAGCACCCAGTCCTCGACGGGCTTCGGGTATGGCGCATCCGGCGCCTCGGTCGTCGGCACCTCGTCAGGTAGCGCAGCGGCAAAGGCCGGCATCACGGCAGGCTCGACGATCACCGCGATCGACGGCCACACCGTGACCAGCCCGACGACGTTGACCAACGTGCTGGATCAGAAGTACCCCGGCGACAAGGTGTCGGTCACCTGGGTCGACGCACAGGGCCAGTCGCACACCGCGTCGGTCACGCTCGGGTCGTCACCGGAGAACTGAGTCCTTTGCTGCGACTCCTCGTGAGGGTGTTGCGGCCGTCGGCTCGCAAGCTTGCTCGACGGCCGCAACACCCTCAGTCGTCGTCTTCGCAGCGTCCGCCTTGTCGTCCGGGGATGTTTGTCTCGCCCGTCGCCGGTCCCGAAGTTGCTGGTGCCGCCGAATCAGCGGCTGAGGAACAAGCCGAGGCCGAAGAGGACGCCATACACCAGGATCGTGATGCCGGTGGTGACGAGCGCGGGGATCAGGTCGCGGCCCTTCGCGCCACCGTTGACGGTCTGCACCGATCGCGCTGACGGCGCCAGGCCGATGAGCGCGATGATCGCCCATGGATGGCGGATGGCGGCGACGATGACCGCGACGAAGGCGACCATGAACATCCCGGTGAACAGCTTGCGGGTCGCGGCGTCGCCGATCCGGACCGCCAGGGTGCGCTTGCCGGACTCGGTGTCGCCGGGGATGTCGCGCAAGTTGTTGACCACGAGGATCGCGCAGGCGATGGCGCCGATGCCGACCGCGGCGGCGACAGCGCTGAGGTCGATCGAACCCGCCTGCGTGTAGGTCGTGCCCAGCGTCGCGACCAGACCGAAGAAGACGAAGACGAAGACTTCGCCGAGTCCCATGTATCCGTAGGGGTGTTCGCCGCCGGTGTATTTCCACGCGGCGATCACGCAGAGCACGCCGACGATCAGCAGCCACCAGGTGCCGGACAGCGCGACCAGGGCGAGACCGCACAGCGCGGCGGCACCGAAGCAGGCGAAGGCAGCCAGCTTGACGCTCGACGGCGCAGCGAGTCCCTGGCCGACCAGCCGCACCGGGCCGACGCGGGTGTCATCGGTGCCGCGGATCCCGTCGGAGTAGTCGTTGGCGAAGTTGACACCGATCTGCAGCAGCAACGACACCAGCAGGGCGAGCAGCGCGTATGCCGGGTTGCCGTCACCGATCGCGTATGCCGCGCCGGTGCCTGCGGCGACCGGTGCGACGGCGACGGGCAGGGTGCGTGGGCGGGATCCGGCGATCCATTCGTTCAACGTGGCCATGGGCGTGCTTCGCGACTTTCGATGGAAATTTCGATGGGCTGGTTGGCCGTCATTCGGCCGACAGGTGAGACTCCAGAGTCTGCCATCCCGACGCCGCAGCGAGCGCCGCGCGGTCCGGCTTGCCGGGCCCCCGCAACGGGATCTCGTCGATAAGCAGCAGCCGCTTCGGCAGTGCGTATGCCGGCACCAGGTCGCGCAGTTGATCACGAACTGCGTTCAACGAGAGCGGCTTCCGAGCACGTATGGCGAGCCCGACCGCTTGCCCCCAGTCGTCATCCGGCAGCCCGAGCGCCACGGCCTCGAGCACGTCAGGGACGCCTGTCGCGGCCGACTCGACGATGCGCGGTGCAACCTTCATCCCGCCGGTGTTGATCAGGTCGTCGATGCGGCCGATGACCTGGAGTCGATCGTCGCGCCATACTCCGAGGTCATCGGTGCGGAAGGTGCGAGTGCCGTCCGGGAGGACGCCGAACGTGGCCGCGGTCAGATCGGGGCGGCCGAGGTAGCCAGACCCAATTGTCTTGCCGCACAACGTGATCCGGCCATCATCGGCAATGTCGACAGTGGTGCCGGACAACGGGAGACCGCTGTAGACACAGCCGCCGGCGGTCTCGCTCGAGCCGTATGTAGTCAGGACCGTCGCGCCGATGCGGCGCGCTTCCGCCAGCAGCCGGGGGTCTGAGGCAGCACCGCCGAGCAGGATCCCGTCGAAGGATGCGACGGCTGCGCGAGCCTCTTCACCGGCGTCCAGCAGCCGGTGCAGCTGTGTCGGGACGAGCGCCGTGTAGCGCCGGTCATGGTCGAGTTGTCTTGTGGCAGCGACGAATCCGTCAACCGTGAAAGTTCTCATCGTCACCGGGGTCGTTGCTGCGCGAATGCTCCGGATCAGCACCTGGGTGCCGGCGATGTGCTGCGCGGGCATCGGCAGCAGCCACTGGCCGGGGCCGCCGAGCCGCTCGTGGGTAGCGTCCGCGCTCGCGACGAGCGCGTCGCGGGTCAGCATCGCTCGCTTGGGGACACCGGTCGATCCGGAGGTGCTGACCACGAGTGCGAGACCGTCGGGGAGCGCGGCATCCGCAGCGATGTCCGGGGCGGGAGCGTCGGCATACGGGGCGATGGCGGGGCCGCTGCCGTCCAGTGCCGCGGCGAGTGCGGTGCGGTAGTCGTTGAGATCGCTGACGGCAAACGGTTCCAGGCGGGGCACCCTCCAAGGGTAAGTGGCCGCGGTGCGGCTCTATCGTGAAGATCGCGACGCCGCGGTCCCGCGGTGAGCACGGCCCGCAGACCGAGGAGATGCCTGATGACCCGTCCGATCGCAGTGGTGACCGGAGCAAGCAGCGGCATCGGCCGCGCCACCGCGCGCAAGCTCGCGTCGGAGGGGTTCGAGGTGGTGTGCGCGGCACGCCGCGCCGACCGCATCGAGGCGCTCGCGACGGAGATCGACGGCCGAGCGGTGACCTGCGACGTGACCAAGGCCGACGACGTGGCGGCGCTCGCCGCGGCGGCCGGGGGAGAGGTCGCTGTCCTGGTGGCCAACGCGGGTGGTGCGATCGGCACCGAGACGGTTGCGGACGCGAACCTCGACGAGTGGCGCACGATGTACGACACGAACGTGCTCGGCGTCGCCGCGTGCATCCAGGCACTGCTGCCGGCGCTGATCGCGGGACGCGGAGCGATCATCACCGTCGGCTCGGTCGCGGGGATGGTCGCCTACGAGGGCGGCGCCGGTTACTGCGGCGTCAAGGCGGCCGCGCACATGCTGATGATGTCGCTGCGGCTGGAGCTGGTGGAGCAGCCGGTCCGGGTCTGCGAGATCGACCCGGGGCTGGTCGCGTCCGACGAGTTCTCGCTGGTGCGCTTCCGAGGCGACGCCGACAAGGCTGCGAAAGTGTATGCCGGAGTGCGCAATCCGCTGACCCAGGAGGACGTGGCGGACTGCATCGCCTTCGCCGCCACCTGCCCGGAGCACGTGAACATCGACCAGCTCGTCGTGCGCCCGCGTGCCCAGGCCGCCGCGCACAAGCTCATCCGGGAGGACGCCTGATCCGCCGATCGGTCTGAATGCTGGCCCTCGCGAGCCGTCCGACACCAGACCCGGCATAGTGGGCCGTGTGGAGACCGACGATGTCCTGACCCTGCTACAAGACGTCGCCGCGGCGGTGGTCCAGCCACGATTCCGGGCCCTCGCCGACGGCGAGGTGATGGAGAAGAACCCCGGTGACCTGGTCACGGTGGCGGACCGCGAGTCCGAGGTGGAGATCACTCGCGCGCTGCGCGCGGCATACCCCGATGCCCTGATGGTCGGCGAGGAGGCGGTCTCAGCGGACCGCGCCGCGTTGGACGCGGCCGCGAGCGCCGATCACTGGTTCGCGATCGATCCGGTCGACGGCACCCGCAACTTCGTGCACGGCTCCGAGGACTACGCGGTGATGGTCGCCGAGATGCGCGCCCACGAGGTCGTGCGCAGCTGGATCTGGCAGCCGGAGCACAAGCGGGCGTATGTCGCCGAGCGCGGTGCCGGTGCCTGGTGCGGCGACCGACGGTTGGAGGCGACACCGCGCAGCGAGAGTGAGCCGCGCGGTCGCACCTCCAAGCGGGCCCGCGTCGGCACCACCGTCGGGACGCTCCCACCGCTCGAACTCACCTGGCTCAGCTGTGGCATCGACTATCCGAAACTGGCCGAAAGCGACTGCGACTACTTGCTTTACAACAGTGCGTTGCCGTGGGACCACGCGGCCGGCACGTTGCTGGTCTCCGAGGCGAGCGGCACCACGCGGTATGACGACGGCACGCCATACGACCCGACCAGCACCCGAGGGCCGCTGCTCGTCGCCGGCAGCGACGGCGTCTGCGGCACCGTGCTCGCGGCGCTCGACGAGGCGTCAGCCGAGTAGCGTTCAGCGGCTCCAGCCGGGGTCGACCTCGTCCGGGAATGCGGTCATCCAGTAGTCCGGCAGCACATCGGCCAGCTGTTTCCAGACGATCACCGTCGGGTCGGCCGGGTCGGCGACCGCCACCTGCACGTGAGGGCCGTGAACGGCGAGACGCTCGCGGCATACGCCGCAGGGGCTGAGCACGATCGTGCGGCCCCCGGGCTGCCGGTGCAGACAGATCGAGGCGACGACCGGCTGGCCGAGGCGGAACGCGCCGGCGTAAGGCTCGATCTCGTGGCAGACCTCGACCGACGGGTTGAATGCGTCGGGCGCCGTGCCGGTGAGGATCGTGCCGTCCGCGAGCAGCATTGCTGCGGCGCCGTGGTCCTCGTCGTCGGGGAACCGCGTGTCGATCAGGGTCTTGCAGGCGGCGGCTGTTGCGTCGAGTTGGGCGGAGGGCACGAGTTGTTCGGAGTCCACGCGCGTCACTGTATGGCGAAGGCGGCTCGTCATACCGCTGATTTATGGGCGCTGCCCGGCTCCGAGTCCTCCGTCGCGAGCGTGTAGGTGCCCATCTCCCGCCCGGTGGAGAGGATGCCGAGGACGGCCAGGATGGAAGTCATGCCGCCGAGGGACATCGCCGGCCCGGCTCCGATGACGTTGCCGACCGCGCCGGCGCGGAAGTTGCCGAGGTTGGGGCCGCCGATGCCGACGACCTGCTCCAGCGCGCTGAGCCGGCCGCGGAAGCGGTCCGGCGTCGCCGACTGCACCAGCGTGGTACGACTGGTGACCGCCCAGGTGTCCGCGGCGCCGGAGAGCGCGAGCATCCCGAGGGTGAGCAGCAGCAGCTGGGATGCCCCCGCCGCGACCAACGTGGCGCCCCACGAGACCGAGCAGACGACCATGACCAGGCCGGGGCGGTGCCGGTGCGTGATGACCCCGCTGAGCAGGGACGCGCCCACGCCGCCGACCGCGACCGCCGTGGTGAACCACGCAAGGGTCTGCGCGGTGCCGTCGAAGTTGTCGGAGTTGAGTGCGGGGAAGAGGGCGAAAGGCATCGCCAGCAGCGTCGCGAAGAGATCGCACAGCAGCGCCCCGCGAACGACGGGCTCCTTTGCTGCAAAACGGAATCCGGCGATCGCTGCGCCGATCCCGCGGTCGGTGGACGCGTCCTCGGGAGGGCGGTGCAGGCCGCGCAGGCCGGCGAGTGCGACCAGGAACGTGGCCGCGTCGATGACGAAGCACATCGGCAGGCTCAACCACGTCGCGACCAGCGCGGCCAGGACGGGGCCGATGAGCATCGAGACCTGGAAGGCCAGCGACGTCAGTGCGTATGCCGCTGCCAGCTCGTGCTTGCGCACCACCGACGGGGTGAGAGCTCGGCGGGCCGGGCCGGTCAGCGCGCCGAGCCCGGCGGCGACCGCGGTGAGCAGGATGAGCACGGTCACCCATTCCTGCAGGACCGCCCAGGCCATCAGCAGGCTGGTGACCAACTGGCCGATCGTCGCGCGGCGGGCGAGTGCGGCCCGGTCGACGCCGTCGATGAACATCGAGCCGACCAGGGCGATGACGATCAACGGCACGCCGGACGCGAGACCCAGCAGACCGACCATCAGTGACGATCCGGTGAGATGCCAGACGGCATACATGGCGGCGAAGGAGTTGAACTGCCCGCCCACGGCCGAGACCGCGCCACCCAGCCACAGGTTGCGGAACGCCGGGCTGGTGCGCAGCGGGGTGATGTCGGCGAGGACCTTCATTGGGGATCGCCCGCTCGCAGATGCTCCTCGACGGCGGCTTCGAGGCGCTCGCGGAAGGACTTCTTCGCGAGGGCGGCGTTGAGCTCCTCGACCGCACGCATGATCGGGTGCCCGATCTCCTCGTCGAGGGCGCGGACGACCTCCTCGGTCGAGCGCCATTCCGCGCGCACCAGCGGGATGAGCTCCGCACCCTGAGGTGTCAGCGAGATGACTCGGGTGCGCGCATCGGCGCCGGGATCGGAGCGGACCAGTCCGTCGCGGATGAGGCCGGCAACGGTCTGGCTCATGGCGGAGTGGGACACCTCGCGGGCGATCGCGAGCTCCTTGACCGTCATCGGACCCTGCTGGGACAGCGCGATCAGCGGGCCGACGGTGCGGCTGCCCACCGACAGCCCGCGGGAGGTGTAGACCGCCTCGATGTCCTGATCCATCGCGTGCAGCATCTTGAAGAGCGGGCGGTAGTAGGCGCTGTTGAGCAGGTCCGGTGTGGGCATCCGATAAACGTAACAGCCCTTATGCAATTACGACAGTGCTTTTATATTCGCGAGTGACGGCTTCCTCGCCGAGTGACGGCGGTATCGCGCCGTCACTCGACGAGCAAGCCGTCACTCGCGGGGGAGGAGCTTGTGGCAGGCGGTCACTCGGTCGCGCCACCACTGCTCGCGATCCGGGCCGGCGCGGTGTTGGTCGAGCAGTGCCGGGTCCGGATCGGGACGGCGTATGGCGAGCGAACCTCCCTGCGGCACAAGGGGATCCGCCGCTACGTCGCCAGCCATCAGCTCCAGGGTGCCGAGCCCGCAGGCGTGCGGCAACTTGGGCAGGGCAGCGGCGAGGGCAACGCCCGCGGCAATGCCGACGGATGAGTCGATGGCGCTGGAAACGACTGTGGGCAGGCCGGATTCGGTCGCGATGTGCAGCGCGGCGGAGACGCCGCCGAGTGGCGCGACCTTGACCACGGCGACATCCGCGGCACCGAGGCGTGCCACCCGCAGCGGATCCTCCGCCTTGCGGATCGACTCGTCGGCGGCGATCCGGACGTCAATGCCGTTGCGGGCCAGGCATTTCCGCAGCTCGACGAGTTCCTCAACTGTTGCGCAGGGTTGCTCGACATACTCCAGGCCGTATGGCGCGAGCGCCGCGATCGCCGACATCGCGTCGTCCACCGACCAGCCACCGTTGGCGTCGATTCTGACGAACGCGTCGGTGCCCATGACGTCCCGGACCGCCGCGACCCGGTCGACGTCGTCGGTCAGCGTCTGGCCTCGCTCGGCGACCTTCACCTTGGCTGTGCGGCAGCTGTCATACCGGGCGAGCACCGAGGCGACTTCGGACGCGCCGACCGCGGGCACAGTGGCGTTGAGCGGCACGGTCGAGCGCACCGGCGCCGGCCACGAACCCCATGCTGCATCGATCGCAGCGCCGAGCCAGCGGGACGCCTCGGGGGCGGCATACTCCAGGAAGGGCGAGAACTCGCCCCAGCCGGAAGGCCCTGAGAACAATGCGATCTCGCGATGCATCACGCCGCGGAAGCGCACCTGCATCGGGATGCTGACGACATGCATCGAATCGAGGAGGTCGGCAAGGGACAGTGTGGCGCTCACGGCATACGACGGTAGTCATACCCTTGGCCGGGTGAGTGAGCAGCGCCAGATCAGCGAGATCTTCGACGACAGTGCTTGGGAGGCCGTGCCCGGGTTCGACTTCACCGACATCACCTACCACCGGTGCGTGCGCCCCGGCCCGGAGCAGGGCACGGTGCGGATCGCGTTCGACCGCCCGGAGGTGCGCAATGCGTTCCGCCCGCACACGGTCGACGAGCTCTACCGCGCGCTCGACCACGCGCGGATGACGCCGGACGTCGGCGTCGTGCTGCTCACCGGCAACGGCCCGAGCGCGAAGGACGGCGGCTGGGCGTTCTGCTCCGGCGGTGACCAGCGGATCCGCGGCAGGTCCGGCTATCAGTACGCCGAGGGCGAGACCGCCGACACGGTCGATGCTGCCCGGGTCAAGGCGCAGGGTGGCCGGCTGCACATCCTGGAGGTGCAACGACTGATCCGCACCATGCCGAAAGTCGTTGTGGCAGTAGTGAATGGCTGGGCTGCTGGCGGCGGGCACTCATTGCATGTCGTGTGCGACCTGACCATCGCGAGCCGCGAGCACGCCCGTTTCAAGCAAACGGACGCCGACGTCGGGTCGTTCGACGCGGGCTACGGCTCGGCATACCTCGCCAAGCAGGTGGGGCAGAAGTTTGCGCGCGAGATCTTCTTCCTCGGTCGGTCGTATGGCGCGGAGACCATGCAGCGGATGGGCGCCGTCAACATCGTGGCCGACCACGCGGAGCTGGAGGACGAGGCGCTGCAGGTCGCGGCCGAGATCAACGGCAAGAGCCCGACCGCGCAGCGGATGCTGAAATTCGCGTTCAACCTGACCGACGACGGGCTGATGGGGCAACAGGTCTTCGCCGGCGAGGCGACCCGGCTGGCCTACATGACCGACGAAGCGGTCGAGGGGCGCGACTCGTTCCTGGAGAAGCGCGACCCCGACTGGTCGCCGTTCCCCTGGTACTTCTGATTCGAACGGGTGTGGACGACGGCCGGGCAGCCGCAAGTCGGACTATTCGGTCGGTAACGGCGTGATGTTCCCGGCGAGGGAGATCCGCAGTTCGTCTGCGAGCTCCTGGATGTAGGCGTGCCCGGCCTCGTTGAGGATGCGTGATCCGTCGTTGTTGTCGATCACACGGGGGCTGTTGGGTCGGGAGTTCCAGCCGTTCACCGCCCGGCCGTCCGGGTATCCGGCGGACTTGGCAAATCGAGTGACCTCGGATGTCGTTGCGCCGCGTTGCTTCTCGGCGTTGAGCCGTGCCACGGACCCGAGGTAGATGAGGGATGTCATCTTCTGCTCGATATCTGTCCCGCTCGGGTCGAACGAATAGGGCGGTGTATCGACGAGCGGGTCGTAGTCAATCGGGGCGCCGGTCGGCGAAATCGTCGTGGACGGGTTGTTCTGTTTCGAAGGCTCGCCGAGCGCCGCAAGGAACGCGCTTGCCGCTGCCGCCAATGCGGCCGTGAGGACTTCGACATCGGTCTTCATCTGCATCTCCTGAGTAGTTCTGAGGAGGTACAAGTTACTCTGAACTGCAGAGGACCTGCAACTTGCTGGTGATTTGAGTCGATTGAGCGGCATACCCACGTATTGACCGGCATAGCGATCCGGGCCTGATCCGTATGCCGGTCGATCATCGGGTATGCCGGTCAATCAGGGGCGTCAGCTGACCAGGCGCAGGGCGCGGTCCGCCATACCGATGCGAACCGTCTGACCCCAGCTGAGGGTCAGCGCGTCCGCTTCGATGCCGTCGCCGAAGGCGACGAGCTGGTCCGATGCGACGGTCAGCGCGAGCTGGTTGCCGTCCAGCTGGCCCTCGGTCAGGCCGACCCCGGTCGCCGGCGACGGCCACGCCTCGCGCACGAACCACACCAGTCTCGGCTCGTATGGCGCAGGCAGCGCCAACGCCGTATGACGCTCCAAGGCGATCGACCGGCACCAGCCGGTGGCACCCGTGCCGGTCGACACGATGACGCCGGACGACGCCTGCGACTCGGGCCGCGCGCCAGGCGCGACCAGGTCGTAGCGGGCGGTCTGGTGGCTGGGGTGGCCGACGAAGATCTCGTTCAGCGCGAGCAGCTGTTGACCGTCGTCGAGCGCTGCGCGGACCATCGTCCGCTCGGTGATGCTGCCGCGGGCGTGCAGCAGCTCGCCTAGGTCTCGCGCGGCATGCGTGACCAGCACTCCGGCGTTGCGTCCCGGCTCGGGGTCGATGCCGATAACCGGTTGTCCCTCAAGGTATTTCGCGACATTCGCGACCAGCCCGTCCTGTCCGACGACCACGACCACGTCGTCCGGCGCGAAGAGGAATCGCGACACATCCGCACGCTCGACCGTGCCGCGACGCCAGTCCACCGGGACCTGTGCCGCGGCCGCCTCCAGCGCAGCCTGGGTCAGCCGATGCCGATCCTCCAGCTCGGCGATGTCGCGGCCGCGGCTGCGCAGGAAGAACGCCGCCTGCCCGCGCGTGCCGTGGGTGGCGAGCAGTTCGTCATACTCCGTGCGACGGTGGACGAAAACCACACGGGGAGCGCTCATTTCGCGCCTCCGCCCAGTTGCGCCAGCGCCTTGGTGAGCAGGTCGGGGCTCAGCACCAACGTGTCGATCTGCGGCAGGTTGGCAGCGAGCTCCTTGACCGACATCGCGAGCAGCACGGCCTCCGGCGCGTCCCGGTATGCCGCGACACGCGCGGCCTCCGCCTCGCCAGCCGCGGCGCCGGTCAGCCGCGCATCCTCGGCACGGGCCTCGGCGAGTTTCACGGTCCGGCTCGCCTCTGCCTCGGCGGCGATGTCGCCGGCGGCGGCCGCCTCCTGCGCCTCGCGGCGGGCGTTCGCGCCACGCTGGCCGACGAGTTCCTCCTCGCGGCGGGCCAGCTCGATCTTGGTCTGCAGTTCGTTCTCGCCGATCGCGCGCTCACGCTCGACGGCGACCGCGCGGCGCTCGAAGGTCGCCTTGTCCGCGTCCTGCTGCACCTGCTCACGCGTCGGGGTCCGCAGCGCCTTCTCCACCTCCGGCTCCGGGCGTATGGCGACAACGCGCACTCCCACGACTGCGATGCCCGTCTCAACCAGCCGCTCGTCGCCGCGCAGCCCGTCGGCGATGACCGTGCGGACCGGACCGACACCGCCCGTCATCACCGCGGTGAGGTCGGCGGTGGCGAGCAGGTCGATCGCGTACTGCTGGGCCGACTCGGTGAGCAGTCCGGCCACCTGGTCGAGCGGGGTGCTGCGCCATACGCCCGACTCGGGGTCGATCGAGAAGTCGATGTGACCGGCCGCAGTCGAGGGGTCGGTCACCCGGTAGGTCACGGTGGCCTGGACCGTGACGTCCTGGAAGTCACGGGTGCGGGCGTGGAAGAGCAGCGGCAGCTCGCGGTCGTCGACCGGCACTTCGTTGAGGACCGCGCTGAGCGGGCGGAACCAGAACGACGCGCCTGCGCCCGAGCGGATGGTCTTCCCGTTGCGGATCTGCTCGACGTGGGTGGTGCCCGACCCGCGCAGGTGCCGGACGAAGGGGTAACGGGCGATGTGTGCCATGTCGATCTCCTTGTTTGAAGTCACTATGACAATAAAACGCCTGAGAGTTATTTGTCAAAATGACTTAAACAACACTGGACGCGACCGGCACCCGCCGGCGTTCAGCCCGAAATTCCGTGCTGCGCCTGCGGATTCGCCATACCGGCAGCGCCGGCTCGACCGATCTTGGCGAGTGTGCGGTCGCTCACGGTGATCAGCAGGAACACCGCCGATACGCCGATGACGACCCAGCCGAGGACGTGCAACCCGCTGGTGGTGGCGCGGGCGCCATACACATTGCCGTAGACGACGCTGGAGATGATGGCGCCGAGATACATGAACGTCCGCAGCAGCCCGGACGACGACGCGATGCGCTCCGGATCGGCCTGAAAATAGAGGGTGTTCTGGATGGCGAGGTTGTTCAGCCCCTGCGGGATCCCGAGCACGATCATGCCGATCACGAGGAACCAGATCGGCGCACTGCCGGTCATCAGCAGCACGAGCACGCCGGCCACCACCTGCGCGACCGAGCCGATCGCGAGCTTCCACTGCACCTCCGGGCGTCGCCCGAAGGCGATCGCGACCACGATGCCGGACAGGAAGACCGGCAGCAGCACCAGCCCGGCCGCCGTGGCGCCGAGGCCGCGACCGTCCTCCAGCCATTGGGTGAAGCCGTAGACGAACGTGTAGGAGATGATCGCGGTCAGCGTCGCGCGCAGGTAGGTCAGCAGCAACGGACCGTTGCCGATCAGCACCCGTATGTCGATGAACGGCTCGGCCTCGCGCAACTCCCACCAGATCAGCACGCCGCCCGCGACCACTGCTGCGGCGAGCAGCCAGAGCAGCCTAATCGCTATGTCCTGCAGGAAGATCAGCAGCCCGAGCATGGCTCCGGCGAAGAGTGCGACACCGATCCAGTCGATGTGTGGCCGCTCGTCGGGCGCGGGCTCCAGCCCCGTCGTGCGGGGGAGGAAGAGCCAGCCGAGGATGAGGCTCGCCAGACCGAGCGGCAGGTTGACCGCGAACGTCGCCCGCCAGCCCCATGCGCCGACGAGCAGCCCGCCCAGGGTCGGGCCGATGACCGCGACCGTCTGGGTGGTGACCGCCAGCGCCGTCAGCACGCCCGCCGGCGATTGAAGCCCGGTCCGCTCGCCCTCCGCCCGGATCATGTGCATCGCCGCGGGGTATCCGGCGCACGTGCCGAGGCCGAGCACGACGCGCGCGGCGACCAGCCACCACAGGCCGCTGTGCGAGTTGGGCGCGAGGAGGCCGATCAGCCTCGCCTTCGGTGCGATCGCGAGTCGCGGCGACGTCATGCACCACGACCAGTCGCCGACCCAGATCATCGACCGCTTCGAGGTGCGCGACCACGAGCACGTCGTCCTCAAGAAGCGCATCTCGGCCTTCGCGGGCAGCGACCTCGACCTGCTGCTGCGCGGGTTGGGCATCGACTCGCTCGTGCTCGGCGGCATCTCGACCAGTGGGGTCGTGCTGTCGACGGTCCGCCAGGCGGCCGACCTCGACTTCCGGCTGACCGTGCTCGCCGATGCCTGTGGTGACCCCGACCCGGAGGTGCACCGCGTGCTCACCGAGAAGGTCTTTCCGCGTCAGGCCACTGTCACCACTGCGGCTGAGTGGGCCGCCTCGCTCTGATTCGCCAGTGCGTCGGGTCGTCGGGTGCCCACTACCGGAACGGCACGCGCCTCTCGATACGTCCACGCTCCTGAAAGAAGCGCGCCAACGGCTTCGCAACAGGCAGGGGAAAACGGATGACTGGGCAGCCAGATGCCGATGATGGCGTGGCGAATGATGCGGAGTCCGCAAAACCGGCGACCGGGAAGGCAGAGTCGAACGGCGAGCAGCTGGCGCTCGGTTGTGGCGGGGTGCTGTGCCTGATGGTCGGCTTGGTGCTCGCGATGCTCGCGCCGGCGATCGGCGACCTGTCCGGCATGACGGACTCGCCTACGGACGCCAGTTTCAGTGCGAGGCAGCCGATTCCGCTCGCGGCACATCGCACCGTCAGGTTCGACTTGGACGCTCCCGCCGACGACGGGATGCAGCGGTGCACGGTGACGGGGCCGGACCACTTCTCTTTCAGTGATCCCTTTGTCCAGGCACACGGCAAATTCACCACGACGAGCGAGGGCAACTACTACATCTCCTGCGACGGCAGCACCGTCACCGTCCGGAACGATGCCGGTGGGCACCCTGCGGTCGATATCCAGGAAGGGCACGGCAAGACCAACGAGAGGGTTCTCTTCGCCTTGGCCGGGTTCTGCTTCGTGCTCGGCATACTCGCGTTCATCGGGTGCGGACGCAGCGGAACTCGGAAGACAGCCGTCGACGTCGACGGTAGTCGGGCCGGGTGATCGAGCGGACACAGAACATGTTGAGCGGACACAGAATTCGGCCACTTTGCGGCGAATTTTTGTGTCCGCTGAGTGCTGATGGTGTCCGCTCGGTCAGGGGTGGGGCGGCCGGTGCGAACCGGCGTGCGGCGCGAGAGCCTGCTGCAGCAACTCGGTCAGCGTCTCGCGCTGCTCCTCGGTCAGGTGCCCGAAGAACTCGTCGCCCTTCTTGGCACGCACCTGCCCGATCCTCCGGCGCAGCGCCTTGCCGTCGTCGGTCAGCGCGATCGTCACCGCGCGCCGGTCGGTCGGGTCGGGGGAGCGTCGCACCAGGCCACGCTTCTCCAGCGCGTCCACCACTTCGGTCGCAGAACGCGGCGCGATGTCCAGTCGGCCGGCGATGTCGCCCAGCCGCGGCGGGCGCTCGGCATGTCGGCTGCGCCGGTCGATCACCCCGAGTGCCCGGGACTGACTGGGTGTGAGCCCGAACGGCTCCAACTCGCTGCGGCTCGCGCGCCGTAGCGCCCGCGCTGCGTGCAGCACCAGCTGGGAAAGTGACGGCTGTGTCGGGTCCGAGGTCTCGATACGCGGCTTCCCCCGCTCCGCTCCTCCATCCGCTACTCGACCAGCTTGGCGTGAACTCTGCATACGGGAATTGTATGGCGATCATCGCGGTTACAGCAATGTGAGGTAACCTCACCATTGACTTCGACCGAAAGGCAGGTGCTGCCTATGACAGTCACCACCACGCTGCCCGGCGCTCCGGGCGTTCGTCCTCCCTCAAACCGACCCGGCCGCGGCGCACCCGACGAGCCGGGCCACGGCGGCCACGGTGGCCGCGGGCCGCGCCGCAAGAGCGCCGCCGACGTCGCACAACTCGAGCAACACCCGGTGCCGCTGCGGCGCCTGGCCGGACTCTTCCGGCCACACCGACGACCACTCACGATCGTCGTCGCGATCATCGTCATCAGCTCGCTCATCGGGCTGGTCACACCGTTCCTGACCAAGCACCTCATCGACGACGCGATCCCGCACCAGGACGTGCGACTCCTGCTGATGCTCGTCGGTGGCATGCTCGCCATCACCGTGGTGACGCAGGCGCTGGGCGTCATACAGACCTGGCTGTCCACGCGCATCGGCCAGCAGGTCATGCACGGTCTGCGCACCGAGCTCTTCACCCACCTGCAACGCCAGCCGCTCGGCTTCTTCACCCGCACCCGCGGCGGTGAGGTGCAGTCCCGGCTGACCAACGACGTCAACTCCATGCAGGGCGTCGTCACCAACTCCGCGACCTCGATCGCCACCAACATCACCACCGCCGTCGGCACCGCCGCCGCGATGGTCGTCCTCTCATGGCGGCTGTCGCTGCTCAGTCTGCTCGTGCTGCCGCCCGCCATCTGGCTGACCCGTCGGGTCGCACGGCTGCGGCGCACCATCCAGTCCCGCGCCCAACGCGCGCTCGCCGACATGCAGACCCAGATCGAGGAGTCGCTGTCGATCAGCGGCGTCATCCTCGCCAAGACGGTCGGGTCAGGGCCCGAGCTGTCCCGGCGATTCCGCGAAACCTCTTCGGAACTCACCGAATTGGAGCTCCAGTCGCAGATGGCCGGACGCTGGCGGATGGGCACCATGGCGATCGTCTTCTCCGCCATACCCGCTCTTATCTATCTCGCCGCGGGCCTGCCGGCCACCAGCGGCGGTATGACGATCGGCACGCTCGTCGCGTTCACGGCCCTGCAGTCGGCACTGTTCCGACCGATGCTCGGCGTGCTCAACGTCGGCGCCGAGGTCGTGACGTCGATGGCACTCTTCAGCCGCGTCTTCGAATACCTCGACCTGCCGGTGACCATCGACGACCCGGAGCACCCCACGCCCGTGGACCCGGCGACCGCCGTCGGCGATGTCAGCCTCACCGACGTCACCTTCCGGTATGACGGCGCCGATCGCGACGCCCTCGACCACATCGACCTGGAGCTGCCGGCGGGCAAACAGGTCGCGCTCGTCGGAGCCACCGGATCGGGCAAATCCACTCTCGCCGGGCTGGTTTCGCGGTTGCACGACCCGACTGCCGGTTCGGTGCGCATCGACGGCGTCGACCTGCGCGACATGACGTTGCAGAACGTCGCCAACCTGGTCGGCGTCGTCTCCCAGCAGAGCTACCTGCTGCACACGACCATCCGCGAGAACCTCCGCTACGCACGACCGGACGCGACCGACGAGCAGATCGAGGCCGCCGCCCGCGCCGCCCAGGTGCACGACCTGATCGAGGCGCTCCCGGACGGCTACGACACGCTCGTCGGCGCCCGCGGACACCGCTTCTCCGGCGGCGAGCAACAGCGAATCGCGTTGGCGCGCACCATTCTTCGCGACCCCGCTGTCCTGGTGCTCGACGAGGCGACCAGCGCGCTGGACAACACCACCGAGCGTGCCGTGCAGCAGGCACTCGACGAGGTCAGCCGTGGCCGGACCACGCTGACCATCGCGCACCGGTTGTCGACGGTCCAGGACGCCGACCTGATCGTCGTGCTTGACGGCGGGCACATCGTCGAGCGCGGCACCCACGAGGAGTTGCTCTCCCGCGGCGGCCGCTACGCAGATCTGTGGAACGCCCAGTCGGCCCGGTCCGTCGGTGCATGATGTGAGCACGCAGGTGGACGCGTCGCTGAGTCGCGTGGTCTGCTGACACCCATCATCGTCACCCCGGGGAGAGGACCATGCAGTTGCCCAGACGTCGCGGGCTCGTGCTGACAATTGTCGGCGCGGTGCTGATGCTCCTGATCGCGCCGGCAGCCGCCGGCATCGGGATCTGGAAGGGCGTCTCGGGTGGCATGAGCACGGTCAACGACACCGCCTGGATCGAGCCGGGCGGCACCGCTCACGTCGGCGACCACCAGGACCAGACGATCCTGGTCGAAGGTCGCTACGAGACCGGCGAACCGTTGCCGAGCTGCGACGTCAACGGCCCCGACGGGCAGCCGATCACCGTCGACCAGGGCACGGCTCGGTTGTCCATGGACTGGGGCGGCACGGCATACACCCGCGCGGGGACGTTCCAGTCGTCCGGACCCGGTGACTACGCCATCGACTGCGAGGGCCACCGGACCAAGGTGCTCACCTCACAACTGGCCAACGACATCGCGCGCCGCGTGCTCGTCCCGCTCGGCATCGGCATCGGCATCGGGGTGCTCGCCTTCCTCGCCGGGGTCGTGCTCCTCGTCGTCGGGATCATCAAGCTGGTCAACTCCGGTCGCGAACGCAATCAAGCCCGTATGGCGGCGTCGGGCGGCTGGCCCGGTCAGTACGGCCCGCCGCCGGGGTATGGCGGGCAGCAGCCACCCCACAAGCCCGGCGATCCGAACGACCCCTACCGCCGCCCGTAACCGCTGCCCGAGCTCCGCGCCGGAGCCACAACTGACCCCACACATATTTCGCCAGTGACGGCTCCCTCGGCGAGAGACGGCGTCATACCACCGTCATTCGTCGAGGAAGCCGTCACTGGCGGTGGGAAGGGTCTGAGATCTGTGGGGGACGCGCTGACATATCGTGCGGGGCGTGTATGACGCTGGGCGCCTCGTCGTCGGATTCGACCTCGACATGACACTCGTCGACTCCCGTCAGGGGATCGTCGAGTGCATGCAACGTGTGCTGGAGGCACGCGGTGTCGCCGCCACCGAGCAGGAGTTGTGGCCGCTGATCGGCGCGCCGCTGCTGGACAATCTCGCGCTCTTCCTGCCCGACGAGCAGTTGCAGGCCGCCGCTGACGACTACCGCGCCGACTACCTGGTGAGGGCGGTCGAGGTGACGGTGCCGCTGCCGGGGGCGCACGACCTGGTCGCCGCCATACACGAGTCCGGCGGCACGGTGCTGGTCGTCAGCGCCAAGAACCCTCCGGCCGTCCGCGCGGTGCTGGAACACGTCGGGATCACGCCGGACGTCGTGGTCGGCGACCTCTTCGGACCAGACAAGGCGAAACCGTTGCGTGAGTATGGCGCCACGGCATACGTCGGGGACCACAGCGGCGACATGCAGGCCGCCCAGACCGCGGGAGTCCGCGGTATCGGTGTCACGACCGGGCCGACCGATGCCGACGGGTTGCGCGCAGCGGGCGCCGACCTGATCGTCGACGACCTGCACGAGCTGGTGTCGAGGTTGGACGAGTTGTCGGAGTGACCTCGACGGCTCCCTCGGTTCGGCCACGGAACGAGTCGAACGATTCGATGGAATCGGCGCTCACGGGTTAATCTTGCGCCGCACGCTCGCGCGCTGCGCGCTGCTGCCACGAAATCCCCGCAACATCCCCGCAACAGGTCAAGCAACAAGTCAAGTAGGTGTCACGTGCCTTCCGGCAAGGTCAAGTTCTTCGACTCGGACAAGGGCTTCGGGTTCGTCTCCGGCGACGACGGGCAGGACGTCTTCCTGCCCTCCAGTGCGTTGCCCGCCGGCACCACGTCGGTCAAGAGCGGCACTCGCATCGACTACTCGGTCGCTGAGGGCCGCCGCGGCGCGCAGGCGCTCAGTGTCACCCTGCGCGACGCATCGCCGTCGCTGGCTGCGCGACACCGCAAGCCGGCCGACGACATGGCGGTCATCGTCGAGGACCTGATCAAGTTGCTGGACGACCTGGGCAACGGCTTGCGCCGTGGCCGCTACCCCGACAAGCGCCACGCGACCAAGGTCGTCACCGTGCTGCGCGCCGTCGCCGACGATCTCGAGGTCTGATATGCCGACATCCACCAAGACGTCCGTCGGCACGACGGCCAAGACTGCGAAGAAGACCGCCGCGAAGAAGACCGCGACCAAGCAGGCGGCCAAGACACCCAAGGCGCCCAAGGCCGACAAGGTGCTGCTCGAGGCGACCGATCTCGCACACGAGGCAGCGGTCGGCATCGCCGAGCCCGGCACGGTCGGCGAGCACGCCGGCGCCGTGATGTTGGGTGAGCGGCTCGCGATGCACTACTTCGAGTGCACGTCCGCCGGATACGCCGGCTGGCATTGGGCCATCTCGGTGGCGCGGGCTCCGCGGCAGAAGTTCGCGACCGTCTGCGAGACCAACCTGCTGCCGACCGACGCGGCCGTCCTCGCCCCCGACTGGGTCCCGTATGTCGAGCGCCTCGCCCCCGGCGACATCGGCGCCGGCGACGAGCGCCCCTACGTCGAGGACGACCCCTACCTCGAGGCCGGCTTCGAGGCCACCGGCGAGGAGGACGTCGACCAGGTCGCGATCTTCGAGCTGGGTCTGGGCCGCAAGCGCGTGCTGTCCGCCGAGGGCCGCGAGGCGGCCGCCCAGCGGTGGTATGACGGCGACGCCGGCCCTCGTGCCGACGTCGCACAGCAGGCCAAGGCGCACTGCTCCACCTGCGGCTTCTTCGTGCCGATGCCCGGCGTCCTGCGTCAGGTCTTCGGTGTCTGCGCCGGTGAGTGGTCACCGTCCGACGGACGGGTCGTCTCGCTCGACCACGGCTGCGGCGCACACAGCGAAACCGAAGCGCCCGCAACGCCGCCCGAGACCGTCGACGCCCCAGCGCTGGACGAGCTCGCGCTCGATTTCTCGTAACTCCTTTTTGCTCGACTCCTCCTCGTGGCTACCCGCCACGTCGGGCGAGCATGCGAGCCCGACGCGGCGGGTAGCCACGCATCGTCGTCTCGCGGGCGTCCGCTTGTCGTCGGGTGGGCTTTGTCTGGCCTGTCGTCATACATGCCACGTGACGGTGATGCGCATAACCCTCAACGGTCGCGGGTTGTGTGCGGGTATGCGCCGATTTGCGCGCATAACCCTCAACGGTCGCCCGTTGTGCGCGTGGGGAGGGTGACGCTGAGCTGGAAGCCGTCGGGCACGTGTTCGGCGCTGATCCGGCCGTCATGCGCCTCGACGATGCCGCGGGCGATCGCCAGACCCAGGCCGGCACCGACGGTGCCGGTTTCGGTCGTACGTGCGGTGTTCGCCCGCCAGCCGACGTCGAACATCCGACCCAGGTCCTCCACGGCGACACCGCTGCCGTGGTCCAGGATGCTCAGCACGAGGTGCTCGCGGTCGCCGGTGTGCGCGAAGATGAGGATCTCTGAGTTCTCGGGTGCGTGCCGCACGCCGTTGGTGAGCAGATTGCTGATCGCACGGGTGAGTTCGCGGGGGTCGGCCCACAGCAGGTGACCGGCTACTCCGTTGTGCACCAGGGAGATCCCGCGTTCGTCCGCCACCGGCCGTATGTCGGTCACAGCGTCCGAGACCAGGTCGAGCAGCACGACCAGCTCGCGCTCGATCCGCAACGTGCCGCTCTGCAGCGTGGACAGCTCGAAGAGGTCGTCGACCATCGCCGTCAGCGTGTCCACCTTGGCGCGGATCGTGCGCAGGTAAGCATCCGGGTCCGGCGCCACTCCGTCGGCCAAAGCCTCTGTCATTGCACGCATTCCGGCCAGCGGAGTGCGCAGGTCGTGTGAGATCCAGGCGAAGAACTGCCGGCGGGCCGCGTCCAGCTTGTCGATCTCGGCCCGCGACTCCGCGAGACGGGCCGATGTCTCCGCCAGCTGCGCGTCGAGGTCATTGAACTCCTTCCAGCCCGGCGCCTCCGGCTGTATGACGTCGCCGTCGCCGATCCTGCGCGCCGACTCCACGAGCGAGCCGACCGACCGGGTCACGGTCTGGTGCGTCGTCACCCACGCGGTCACGAGGCTCAGCGCAGCCGAGATGCCGACCACCCAGCACAGCACGGTCAGGTCATGGGTCGAGACGAACATCTCCACCACGACGGCGACCACCGACGCGACGATCGAGAGCACCGCGGCCGCGACGATGACGGTGACCTGGAAAGCGACGGAAGTCGTTCTGCGCCAACGCAAGAACGCCAACGCGAGGGCGGTGACCACGGCGGTGCACAGGACCGTGGTCACCGCGATCAGACCGAGCGCGGAAGTGGTGAGCACGTCAGTTGCCTCCGTATGGCGTGAAGCGGTAACCGGCGCCCCACTCGGTCCGCAGATAGACCGGGTACCGCGGCTCCGGCTCGATCTTCTCCCGCAGCCGCCGAACGTGCACGGTGACGGTGGAGGCGTCGCCGAAGGTCCATCC
Source organism: Flexivirga sp. B27 (assembly GCF_052905685.1). NCBI lineage: Bacteria > Bacillati > Actinomycetota > Actinomycetes > Micrococcales > Dermacoccaceae > Flexivirga > Flexivirga sp. B27. The sequence continues at coordinate 462,325 of NZ_JBPYUM010000003.1, forward strand.
CCACACCTCGCCGAGGATGTCGTCGCGGGTCAACACCTTGTCGGGGTGCTGCACGCAGAACAACAGAAGCTCGTATTCCCTTGTGGTCAAGGCGATCTCGTTGTTGTCGCGCCATACGCGACGATGACCGGGGTCGATCCGGAAGGCGCCGACGGTGAAGGGTGCTCCGGGCGAGGACGGCGAATGCCGCCGCAGCTGCGCGTTCACCCGCAGCTGAAGCTCCTTCATGGAGAAGGGTTTTGCGATGTAGTCGTCCGCGCCGTGCTCCAACCCACTGATCCGGTGGTCGACCGTCCCGAGGGCGGTGAGCATGATGACCGGGATGTCGGATCGGCGCCGCACGTCGCGGCACAGGTCGTCGCCACTCACGCCCGGGAGCATCCGGTCGACGATCAGCACGTCGGGCAGATCGGTGGCGAGCGCAGCACGGGCGCGCGACCCGTCGCTGAAGGAGGACACGGCATACCCGCCTGCACGCAGATAGTCGCCGACGACGCCGCGGACCGTCGGGTCGTCCTCGACGATCATCACGCGTGGCCCACTCTTCACGATCATGACGGTACTCAACGAGCGGGAGTGCGCCGCGCTTCCTTACGGAGCTGAAACAACCGGCAAGTGTTGACGGTGCGGCTGATTCGCTGAGCGAGAACGCCAGCCGGCGCACTCCGCCGTGCTCACCCCGTCGATCCAGGGAGCAGTCATGCCTTCGAAGTTGTTCACCACCATCGGACTCAGCGCGGCAGCGGTGAGCCTTGCCGCGTGCGGGTCCAGCGGCAGCGGTGGCTCCGGCGCGTCGTCGATGCCCAGCGACATGTCGGGTATGTCGTCCGACATGTCTTCCCCGATGTCCTCCCCGATGTCCTCCCCGGTGTCGTCCGGCATGTCCTCCGAGATGTCGTCCGGCATGTCATCGTCCGCCGCCGCGATGGCCGACTCCATGGGCCACGGCACGTTCCACGGGCTCAACGGCAAGCAGGTGAAGGGCAAGGTCACCGTCGGCGGGCATGCCGTCAAGCTCACCGGCTTCTCCTCCGACGAGGGCCCGGACCTGCATCTCTACCTGACCAACGGCACCGACGAGGCAGCCGTCAGCAAGGGCACCGAGCTCGGCAAGGTCGGCTTCGACAAGGCGACCCAGACCTTCGACCTCGAGGACGCGATGGTCTCGCACTTCACCGACGTGGTCGTGCACTGCGACAAGGCGAAGACGGTGTTCGGAGCGGCTACCCTGTCGTCGTGACGTGTGCCGGCGCCGCCGACAGTTCACCGGAGACTGTCGCCGGCGTGTCTCAAGCGCCTTCGCCGAGTCCCTCACCGGCACGCTGCATTTCGAGCTCCTCGCCGATCTCGGTGGCGATCTCCAGCGCCTCTGTGAAGTAGTCCCGAGCCGACGGGTCACCGGCGGCTGCGAGCAGCTCGGCGTGGTTGTTGAGGACTGCAGCGAGCGTGTCCGGGGCGTCGGCGGCGCGTGCGAGGGCCACCGCTTCCCGGCTCACCCGATCGGCCTCGGCGCTTCGCCCGCAGCCGGAGAGAGCGATCGCCAGGTTGGTCGTCGCATAGATCTCGACGATCTCGTCGCCGAGCTCGCGCGACATCCGCAGTGCCTTGCGGGCAGCGACCTCTGCCTCGTCGAATTTGCCCTCCGTGCACAGCAGCTCGGACATGTTGCTGATCGCGGTCAGCTCGCGTCCGGCCCACCCGTGTGCGACGGCGAGATCCAGGGACCGCTGCAGGCACTCGACGGCGCCGGCGTGGTCACCGCTGCGGCTGAGTGCGACCGCGAGGTTGCCCAGCCCGACGCTGAGGCGATCGGCGTTCTCGGCGGTCGGCGGCTGCTCTTCGTAGAAGTCGACGATCCGGCGCAGCAGCGGCAGCGCCTCGTCATACCGGCCGGTCAGGGTGGCGATGATCGCCGAGCCGTTCAGTGCGGCGACTTCACCACGGGGATCGCCGAGGTCGCGGTAAAGCTGCGCGGATCGCTCGAGTTGCGGTGCGGCGTCGGCAAATCGGGCGGCGCGGATCATCGTCAGCCCCAGCAGGCGGCAGGTCAGCGCGATGGAACGGTCGTCGGCTAGCGACGCGGCGGCCTGGACGGCCGTGCGATGCATCGACGTGGTCAGGTCGAGGTCGGCGCGTTCCCACAGTGGCCACGAGGCGACCGCCGCGAGGCGGACAGCACCGGCCGGCTCACCAGTGGCCGCCCAGGCGACGGCACCGGCAATGTTGTGCAGCTCGCGATCGAACCAGGCGCGCGCCTCGTCGGCAGCCATGGGTGTCACCCGGTTCTGCAGCCAGTGCCAGTCGGCGACAGCGTGTGGGGTGAGAGTCGCCACTGCCCTGGTGCAGGTGTCCAGGTAGTCGGTCAGCACGCGGTGCATCGCCGTGCGCCGCACGCTCGGGCTGAGCTCCGCGATGGCGTGCCGGTCGCCGAACGCGCGCACCAGATCGTGCATCGCCCAGCGCTCCGGACCGGCCTCGCGCACCAGATGATGTGACGCCAGACCGGCGAGCAGACGCCCAGCGACGACACCATCGGTGCCGAGCATCGCGGCCGCCGCAGCGGTCGAGAAGTCTGTGCCCGGATGCAGCGCCGAGAGCAGGAAGCCGCGACGCGGGTCGGCATCGAGAGCATCGAGCTCGATGGCCAAGGCGCCTTCGATGTCGGCGTCCAGGTGCAGCAGGTCCAGTCGCTCGCGGTAGGCCGTGACGTGTTCGTCCAGACTCCAATCCTGGTGAGTGCGAATGCGATTGGCGATAATGGTCAGGGCGAGAGGGATGCCGCCGGCGAGGGACGCGAGCTCGGCGAGGGGCGGAGCGTCCGAGGCTGCTGCGGTGCGGCCGGTCAACGCGGCGAGCAGGTCAGCGGCGGCGACGTCATCGAGCTCGGCGACGGTGATGTGCTCGACGTCCGGCAGGCTGAGCGAATGTCGTGAGGTGACAATGACTCTCGCGTCCTGCATCGCTTCGGCCGGTGGCATCAGCGGCAGCAGTTGCTCCGCGGACGCGGCGTTGTCGAGCACGACGACCGCCGCATGGTCGGCGAGCGCGCTCACGAACTGGGCGTGCAGGTCGCCGCCGGAAGCCTCCACCCCGAGGGCTCGCAGGAAGCCGTGCAGCACAGCCCGCGGATCGGCCGGGTCGGATGCTGCACCGAGCAGGTCGGCGTAGAGGCCGACCTGCACCGTGCCCGAGCGCAGCAGCTCGTGGGCGACAGTCAGCGCGAGGGCCGACTTGCCGCTGCCGGGCATCCCGTCGACCAGGACCGCTCGTCGGGTCCCGAGCATGGTGGCCACCTGGCCCTCGCGCCCCACGAAGGGGTCGGGCGCCGGCGGCAGTGTCACGTCCGCGGGCACGGATCGCAGCGAAGTGGCGGGCGACATCGCGCGCCGAGTGGCGTTGCGCCATACGACTGCTTGCCGGTCGGATGCTCCCAGTGCCCGGGCGATTTCGACGACCAGATCGACGTCGATGCGACGGCGACCGGCGCGGAAGCAGTCGTAGACGGTCACGCGGCCGATGGCGGCCTCCGCTGCGGGCACCCCGCGCGCCAGCCGTGCGGCGCGCACCCGGGAGGCGAGCTGGCCGTATGACGGCAGGCCGGCCCACTCGCGCAGCCGGCCGAGCGAGTCGGCGATGTCGTCGAGTGAGGTGACGACGTCGGGTTGCGGCGCGGTCTCGGACGCGGATTCCTCGCTCATGGGTCATCAGCCCGATCTGTTCGGAATTGTTCGGGAAGGGTGACGGGTTGCCTCCCTGGACAGATGCTAATGATTCGGGCCCAGGGAGCGGGTCCGTTCGGTCAGTCCGGGCCGTTTTCCGTCCGCCAGCATCCAAGGGGAATCAATGTCTGTTGTGTCTCGCCGCCAGCTCGCGAAAGGTGCCGCCTGGTCGGTGCCGGTGGTCGCCGTCGCAGTCGCGGCGCCCGCCGCCTCGGCATCACCGGCCTCCTTCGACCTGGCGGTGGCCGGTGGCTGCCTGCCGACCGGCGACATGTTCGGTTCGGTCTTCGCCTATTTCGAGCTCACCGCGACCAGCTCGGTGCCGGTCCCTGCGGGCCGCAATTTCGTTCTGCAGCAGACGATTCCGGGACGCGCCAGCAACCTCACCGTCGGCTCGATCATGACCGACCTGAATGGCGGCACCGACGGCATCGCCAACGTGAGCGTGTCCGCGGATGCGTCGCAGGCGACCTTCGTCACGACACGGGACATCACCGCGGCAGGCTCGATGCGCATATACGTCTACAAGATCCTCGGGACCCAGGGGGAGAGCACGGCTCTCGCGATGGCCGGAGACGACGCGAACACCGCGAACAACGCGGCTGCCGTCGTGCGAACGTTCGAAGATCCCGACGCGGTCTGTTATCTGAGTTGACCCCGGGTGCAAGGCTGCGGCCCCACGGACGTGTCCGTGGGGCCGCAGCCTTGGTGGGTGACGGCGTCTGGAGTCAGGCGGTCGGCTCACGCCACTTGCGCTCGAAGGGCAGCCGCCACGCGTTCGGTGCGACGAGCTGGTGGATCTGGTTCGGACCCCACGACCCCGGAGCGTAGGGGCGGACAGGGGGCGGGTTGTCGATCAGCGGCTGGCTGATCTCCCACAGGCGCTCGATGCCGTCGGCCGTCGTGAACAGCGTGCGTTCGCCGCGGACCGCGTCGTAGATGAGTCGCTCGTAGGCCTCCAGCACCGACCCTGCCCAGTCGGTGTCCTGCACGGCGAACTGCATCGACACCTTGTCCAGCCGGAAACCCGGTCCGGGTCGTTTTCCATAGAACGACAACGAGACTCGCGCCTCGTCGGCCAGGTCGAAGGTCAGGTGGTCCGGACCCTGCTGGCCCACGCCGGACCCGGTCGGGAACATCGACTTGGGCGGCTCCTTGAACGCGATCGAGATGATCCGCTGACCCTCGGCGAGCTTCTTGCCGGTGCGCAGGTAGAACGGCACACCCGCCCAGCGCCAGTTGTCGATCTCGCACCGCAGCGCGACGAAGGTCTCGGTCTCGGACTCGGCGCCGACGCCCTTCTCGTCGCGGTAGCCCTGGTATTGCCCGCGCACGACGTTGCCCGGATCAAGCGGCAGCATCGACCGGAAGACCTTGTTCTTCTCCTCGGTGATCGACTCCGGCAGCAACGAGGTCGGCGGCTCCATCGCGGTGAACGCCAGCACCTGGAACAAGTGGGTGACGACCATGTCGCGGTAGGCGCCGGTGCCCTCGTAGAACCCGGCACGGCCCTCGAGGCCGAGGACCTCCGGCACGTCGATCTGCACGTGGTCGATGAAGTTGCGGTGCCAGATCGGCTCGAAGAGTCCGTTGGCGAAGCGGAAGGCCAGGATGTTCAGCGCCGCTTCCTTCCCCAGGAAGTGGTCGATCCGATAGACCTGCTCCTCGTCGAACACCTCGTGCACGGCGGCGTTCAGCTTCTTCGCGCTCGGCAGGTCGGTGCCGAACGGCTTCTCCATGATGACCCGCGAGTCCGTGACCAGGTCGGCCGCCTCGAGGGTCTGTATGACGTCGAGCGCGGCCTTCGGCGGCACGCTCAGGTAGTGCAGGCGCTGGATCGGCGGCTCCATCTCCTGCTCCGCCTCGGTGACGACGTTGCGCAGCGCCGCGGGCCCGGCCGAACCGGGCACGTAATAGAGACGCTTGGCGAACGCCTCCCAGACCTTGCCGTCCGTGGCGTGCTTGCCGAACTCATCGATGGCCTTCTTGGCGAACTCCACGAACTCCTCGCGGCTCATGTCCTCCAGTGAGGTGCCGATCACCCGCAGGTCGGCCAACAGGTGGGTGTCGAAGAGATGGAAGAGCCCCGGGAGCAGCTTGCGGCGAGAGAGGTCGCCGGTCGCGCCGAAGAGGACGAAGGTTGTCGAATCCTGCAAGCCATCTGCCGTCATACCCCCAGCTTCTCCCTTTTGCGGTCATTGTGGGAAGTCGGGGAGGCGGTTGAGCCTGTCGAAACCCCGGACAAGGCGGTTGAGCCTGTCGAAACCTGAGTAAGGCGGTTGAGCTTGTCGAAACCCCGCGAAGGTGGTTGAGCCTGTCGAAACCCCAGGCCAGCTGGTCACGCAGCGCTGGCGTTGCCGCGTCCGCGCCGGATGTACGCCCACCCGATGCCGCCGAGCACCGCACCGGCGACGCACGTCCACGGCCACCAGTCCCGGCCGTCCTCGTGCAGCGCAGGTATGACGAGGGTCAGCACCAACGCGACGACCCACAGGGCGATGCCGATCTCCAGCACTCGCAGCACGTCCACCTTGACCGGCAGCAGGTCGTCGGCGGAGGCCTCGGTCGGCTCCTCGGCGGTCGGGTCGTCCACAGCAGGCAGCCTATGGCACCGCGCGAGCGGCACTGCCTGCCGCTCCGACACGTCGCGGGAATGTCGTAGGGATTCGGCGCCGGAAGGAGGTCATCGGCTCATCGACGCCGAAGACGCATCCGGCCGGATAGGCTTGATTCCCATGTGGTTCGGGGTGTTGGGCCCACTGCAGGTCCATGACGACGGAGGCGCCCCGGTGGCACTGCCGGCGGCCAAGCCGGTGCGCCTGCTCGCCATACTCCTGGCCGCGGAGCGGCACGAGATGTCGGTCGACCGTCTGATCGAGGTGCTGTGGTCCGGTCGCCCGCCGCAGTCGGCGCGGTCCAATCTGCAGGTCTACGTCCACCGGTTGCGTCGCATGCTCGGCGACGGCCGGCTGGCGCACGGCGAGGGCAGGTATCGATTACTGGTGCAGCCGCACGAGATCGACTCCGGCCGCTTCGAGGCGATGATCGCGGGTGACGAGCCGCGTGACGCGCTGGTGTTGTGGCGTGGTGAGGCGTATGCCGGCATGACAGATCTGGAGGTGGTGCGCGAGGAGGCGGACCGACTCGCGGAGCTGCGCCTGGGAGCGCTGGAAGCTCGCATCGACGACGATCTCGCACGCGGATTGCACACGCGACTGGTCCCGGAGCTGCGGCAGTTGACCACACGGCATCCGTTGCGGGAGCGCTTCGTCGAGCAGCAGATGCTCGCGCTGCACCGGTCCGGGCGGGTCACCGAGGCGTTGGACACCTACCGCGACCTGCGGTCCCGGCTGGTCGACGACGTCGGTGTCGAGCCGGGCCAGGCCGTGCAGGAGCTGCAACAGCGCATCCTGGCCGAGGACCCCGAGCTGCACCTCCCGACGGTGCCGGAGCAGGACGGCAACGCCCGGCCGGTCCCGGCCGAACTGCCGCCTGCCGACAACAGTTTCACCGGTCGGACCGGGGACCTGGACGCGATCGGGAAGGACCTGGCGGGGGCGCGCGGCCGGGCGGTGCCGATCGTCGCGCTCGCCGGTGCGGGAGGTGTCGGCAAGTCCGCGCTCGCGGTGCAGGCGGCGCACAACGTCGCGTCGGAGTTCCCCGACGGACAGCTCTATCTCAACCTGCGCGGTGCCACTCCGGGTGAGCGACCGCTCGGTGTCTGGGAGGCGCTGGACCGGTTGCTGCGCTCGCTGGGCGACGCGGACTTCGAGACACCCCGCGACGTCGCTGAGGCGTCGACGCGGTTGCGGACATTGACGGCCGGGCGGCGTCTGCTGGTCGTGCTGGACGACGCGGTGGACGAGACGCAGGTGCGCGCGCTGCTGCCGGGCGGCACCCAGTCCGCCGCGCTGGTCACCAGCCGCACCGTGCTCACCGGGCTGGACGGCACGATCAGCCACCAGCTGGGTGCACTCACGCAGCCGGACTCGGTCACCCTGCTCGCTCGGGTGGCGGGGGCTGCGCGGATCGCCGCCGAGCCTGCCGCGGCGGACCGGCTCGCCGAGCTGTGCGACTGCCTCCCGCTGGCCTTGCGGATCGCGGGCGGGAAACTCGTCCGTCGGCCGCACTGGTCGGTGAGCGATCTCGTGCGTCGTATGTCGGACGAGCAACGCCGCCTGGACGAACTCGAGGTGCCCGACCGTGCCGTGCGCACCAGCTTCGAGGTCAGCTACGCCGACATACAACCCAAACCGGCGCGGCTCTTCCGGCTGCTCGGACTGCTGCCCGGCCCGGACGCCGGGGTGTCGGTCGCGGCGGTGCTGGCGGACTGCACCGAGCGCGAGGCGGAGGTCACCCTCGATCAGCTCGTCGACGCGCAGCTGGCCGAGTCACGCACACCCGGGCGCTACCGGTTGCACGACCTGTTGCGGTTGTTCGCCCGGGAGGAGGCCGAGAAGAGTGAACCCGAGGAGGTCAGGGACGAGGCGGTCCGCCGCGCGTTGGAGTGGTATCTGGGGACCGGCCTGAGCGCGGAGCTGCACCAGTCGCCGGAGAGCTGGCGGTGGCAGTTCGCGCCACCCGGGCTGGAGAACACCGGTCGCCGGCTGACCGATGACAAAGAGGTCGGGGAGTGGCTGTCGGTCGAGATCGGCAACCTGCTCGCGTCGGCACGGCGGGCCGCGACGATGCCCGACGACGGACCGCACCTCGCGGCGGCATTCGCGGCCGTACTGTTCTCACCGCTCAACACGCGTGGCCGGTGGTACGAGTTGCGGGCGCTGGTCACCGCCGGCTTGGAAGCGTTGGGTGAGGACGACGAGAGCGATCACCGGGCGTTGCTGGAAAACGACCTGGGCTGGATCAACGCGCTGTTGGGCAGTCCCGCGCAGGCTATTCCGCACCTGGAGCGGGCGCTCGCGCACTGGCGGAAGGTCCGCGGCCGACGCGGCGAGGCGACCACCCTGCGGGTCATCGCTCGTGCACTGGCCGGCGTCGGCCGGACCGGCGAGAGCATCGAATATGCCCGCAGCGCGCTGGAGATCTTCCGGGAGTTGGACGTGCTCGAGGGGCAGGTGGACTGCCTGATCGCGATCGGGCTGCAGTCCGCGGTGCAGGGTGACCTGGCCGGTGCGATCGCTGCCCATGACGAGGGCATCGCGCTCGCGGAGCGGCACGGCGACGAGTGGCACGCCGGGGTCCTGGTCGGCAATGTTGCGGACCTGCACCGTCGCTCCGGTGACCTGGACACGGCGGTCGCGCAGTTCGAGCGGGCGCTGCGGATGGATCACGACTCCGGCAACGCCGGCACCTACTTCGAGGCCGAGCACCTGTGGGGACTCGGGCGGGCACGACACGAGCAGGGCGACGAGAAGACCGCCCGCACCTGCTGGGACAAGTCGGCCAAGATCCTGCGCGAGCTCGGCCTGATCGGCAGCGAGGAGTTCGACCTCCTGCTCGCCGAACCCGTCCCGGACGCCCCGGACGTCATCGCACGCCAGCTCTGAGCAGGTCGCCTGCGGGGCGCTGTCGCGGCGATATGGCGGCGATGAACCAGCGATAAAGCGCTCGCGGTCAGGATCCTTCGGTCAGTAGGACATACCGAGGGGGACTCACCCATGACCGCGAACACCTGCACGACCGGGAACGACACCTGCACGGCCGAATACGTCTTCGACAGCCCGTCGCACGCCGGCCGCGCACAGTTGGGGCACCTACAGACGCTGCTCGACCCCGTCACGACGGGGTTCCTCGCCGACGTCGGTGTCTGGCCGGGCATGCGCTGCCTCGACCTCGGCTCGGGCAACGGCTCGATCGCCGGCTGGCTGTCGGACCGGGTCGGACCGGCCGGTGAAGTCATCGCCGTCGACCTCGAGACCGACCAGCTCGACGTGCCGCCACAGGTCGAGGTGCACCGGCACGACATACGCGACGGGCTGCCTGTCGCGGGCGGCTTCGACCTGATCCATGCGCGCCTGGTGCTGATGCACCTGAGTGAGCGGGAGCAGGTGCTCGCCGAGTTGATCGACGCGCTCGCACCGGGCGGCTGGCTGGTGCTCGGCGAGACTCCCACGCCGCCTCAGGAGGCCCTGGCAGCGCCGTCCGCCGACGATGCGGCGCTCGCCGACCGGGTCATCGCCGCGGGCACCCGTGCCGTGCAGGCCGCGGGCGTCTCGCCGTCGTGGGCCTACGAGGTCGAGCACCATTTCGCCGGGGCCGGGCTGACGGGCATCCGTGGCTCCGTGCACGCACCGATGATCACCGGCGGCGACGCCGGGGCGCTGCTGATGAGCACGTATGTCGCACAAGTGACACCCCTGCTGCTCGCAGAGGGACTCAGCGAGGACGAGATCGCTCGCTACCACGCGCTGATGCAGGACCCGCGCTTCCGGGCGTGGCCGTTCCTGCAGCTCGTCACGACAGCCGGACGCAAGCCGCTCGAGGAGGGGCAGCGATGACGCGTCGGCGGATGTTCGCGATGGTCGCCGGTGTCGTGCTGGCGCTCGCCGTCGTGCTGCCCACCTCGGCGAGCGCGAGCGTGCAGGCGAGGCCGAGTGGCGCGCAGAAGGTCGCAATGTGCTTGTCGCACAAGGCTTTCCCCGGAGCAGAGCGCACCATCCATGTGCCGGAGTTCGTCGTCGGGCTGTTGCTGCGGACGACCGCGTCATACCGCGGACCGTGTGCGACGTATGGCGATTCGGCGCTTCGCGGCGACGGCCGCCTGACGGCATACACCCAGCAGGAGCACGGCAAGCCGCACGCCATCGGCGTGACCCTGACCGACCCGACCCTGGACGGGCTGCCACACGAGCCGCCGACCGACGGCAAGTGGTGCTTCGACAAGGACGGTGACGGGAACGTAGACCTGATGACCGAGTGCGCCAACGGCTACGGCAACATCCTGCAGCTCGGTGCGACGGCGGGCACTCCGTTCAGCTACCTGATGGTCGACTGGAACCCGCACGGACACGGTCCGTCGGGCGTCTACGACCTGCCGCACTTCGACGTGCACTTCTACCAGCAGCCCGACGCGCAGCGGCGCGCCATCCGGCCGGGGCCGTGCCCCGAGTTGGTGAACTGCGAGGACTTCCAGCTCGGCAAGAAGCTGCCTGCGGCGAAATACCGGAATCCCGACTTCGCGGATCTGGACGCCCAGTCACCCGGGATGGGCAACCACCTGATCGACCGCAGCGGGCCGGAGTTCCACGGCAAGCGCTTCACGCACACCTTCATCTACGGCAGCTGGAACAAGCACATCAGCTTCTACGAGCCGATGGTCACCCGGGAGTTCCTGCAGGGTCTGCAGACCGGGTCCCGCGCCGACACGTGTGCGCCGATCAAGCAGCCGGAGGCTTTCGAGAAGTCCGGCTGGTATCCGACGAAATATTGCATGCGCCACCGCGCCAACCGCGGTGAATTGACCGTCTCGGTGGAGGGTTTCGTCCATCGAGCGGCCGGGTGAGCAGCACCGGCACCAGGGGTGTCGTAGCACAGGGGGAGTGCTGAAATGCCGACGAGCAACACGATGATGACGTTCATGGGGGCAACGCTCGCAGTGTTGTTGGTCCCCGGTCCGTCCGTCGCCTACGTGATGTCACGCAGCATCGCGCAGGGGCGGTCGGCCGGCCTGGTGTCGATGCTCGGCCTGGAAACGGGTGCGATGCTGCACGTGTGCGCCGCCGCGGCGGGAGTGGCCGCGCTGGTTGCAGCATCGCACCCGATCTACGCAGCGCTGCGGTATGGCGGCGCGGCATACCTGATCTATCTCGGAGTCCGCGAGCTGCGGGCCGCCGCGGAGACCGAGGCGGTGGCTGCCACCACACGCGCCAGCAGGTCCCGGCTTTATCGCGATGGCGTGCTGGTCGACCTGCTCAATCCGAAGTCGGCACTCTTCTTCGTGGCGTTCCTGCCGCAATTCGTCGATCCGGTGCAGGGACCGGCATCAGGGCAGGTCATCGCACTGGGGTGTTGCTTCGTGGTGATGGCCGCCGTCTGCGACAGCAGCTACGCATTGATCGCGGGATCTCTCGGTCGACGGCTGCGGGAGTCGGCGCGGGCCCAACGCATCATGCCGCGTGCGACGGGTTGCATCTACATCGGTCTCGGCGGGCTCGCCTGCTTTGCGTAACTGGCTGTCCGGGCGGGCGGCGTTGCCTTTACTCTTCTGCCCATGAGTGCACCCGCAGTCGCGCCGAACGCGCTGGACCGCTACTTCAAGATCACCGAGCGGGGCTCGACGCTCGGTCGCGAGATCCGCGGTGGACTGGTCACCTTCTTCGCGATGGCCTACATCATCGTCCTCAACCCGCTGATCATCGGCACGGTCAAGGACGACGGCGGGCACGGGTCGTTCCTCGGTGGCGGGTCGGACCCGCAGCTGGCCAAGGTCGCTGCGGCGACCTCACTGGTCGCGGGTGTGATGACGATCCTGATGGGCGCGATCGCCAACTACCCGATGGCGATCGCAACAGGCCTGGGGCTCAACGCTTTTGTGACGTTCTCGATCGCGGCGCTGCCCGACATGACGTGGGCCGACGCGATGGGTCTGGTCGTGCTCGAAGGCATCGTGATGCTCGTGCTGGTGCTCTCCGGCTTCCGGGTCGCGGCGTTCAAGGCACTGCCGCCGCCGATGAAGACGGCGATCAGCGTCGGCATCGGCCTGTTCATCACGTTCGTGGCGTTCTTCGACTCCGGCTTCATCCGGGCAGGAGCCGGCACACCGGTCGAGTTGGGCGTCAATGGCAGGCTCGACGGCTGGCCACTACTCGTCTTCTGCGTGGGGCTGATCCTGGTGATCGGGCTCTACGTGCGAAAGCTCAAGGGCGCCATACTCATTGCGATCCTGAGCACCACAGTGCTCGCCGTGATCGTGCAGGCGATCGGGCACCAGGGTGCGCAGAGCGACAAGAACCCGACCGGCTGGGGGCTGAACGTCCCCAAGATCCCGTCGGACTGGGTCGCGACTCCCGACTTCGGATTGCTCGGTGAATTCAGCCTTTTCGGCTCGTTCGGCAAGATCAGCGTCATCACCGCGCTGTTGCTGATCTTCTCGCTGGTGCTCGCCGACTTCTTCGACACGATGGGCACCATGGTCGCCATCGGCAGCAAGGGCGACCTGCTGGACGAGACCGGCACACCCGTCGACGCACAGACGATCCTCGTCGTCGACTCCGTCGCCGCGGCTGCCGGCGGTGCCGCATCAGTTAGTTCGGCCACCGGCTACATCGAGTCGTCCGCCGGTGTCAGCGAAGGCGCCCGCACCGGGTTCTCTGCGATCGTGACCGGCGCGCTCTTCCTGCTGGCGACCTTCCTGGCGCCGGTCGTCGAGGTCGTCCCCTACGAGGCGGCGACGCCCGCGCTGGTGCTGGTCGGCTTCCTGATGATGCAGCAGGTCGGTGGGATCGACTGGCACGACTGGGACATCGCCATCCCGGCGTTCCTGATCATCGTGCTGATGCCGTTCTCCTACTCGATCACTGTGGGCATCGGCGCCGGCTGCATCGCGTTCGTCGTGGTGAAGCTGGCCCGCGGTCGGGTCAAGCAGGTGCCGCCGCTGATGTGGCTGATCGCCGGGCTCTTCGTGATCTATTTCGCGATCGCTCCGGTGCAGGACATCCTCGACAAGATCTTCTGACTCCAGGCTGATCGAGTGCCCGGCGGCGGAGCACGCTGGTCGAGTCCTCCACCCACTGCTCGATCAGCTTGGTGTATGGCTAGCCCGACATACCTTTGGCCGGTCCGCGGGATGGGCGGAAATACACGCGATCCATAGCGTTGCGGCATGGCATATTCACTGTTCATGACCGACGGAGTGGACACCGGTGTGCAGCCTGCCGGGCAGCCAGGCAACGGCTGGCCGGTGCGCGTGGCACGGCGCACACTGACCAGCACGCTCTACCTGCTGGTGGCGTGGCCATTCCAATTGTCAGTCTTCGTCCTGAGCGTGACGTTGGTCTCGACAGCTACCTCGATCCTGTTGGCACCGTTGGCAATTCCGCTCGTCATCGGTCTGGCGAGCAAGGCCTCCGCGCTCGAACGCCGGATGGTGACCAACTGGGTCGGGCTCGAGGCTCCGCCCGTGCGTCGGCTGGTGCGGGAGCAGGGCGAGCCCTTCATGGACTACGTGGTGCGAGTCGTCCGCGACCCGAACGTGTGGTTGGAGGTCGTGTGGACCCTGGTCGCATCGTTGGTTTCGACCATCACCTGGGTGCTGACGATCACCTGGTGGAGCATCGCCGTCGCCGGGGTCACCTGGCCGGCATACGGCTGGATCATTCACGGCCACGGGGACAACCAGGATCTGGCGGACCTGATGGGTCTGCACTCCTACCTTGCGGCAGCTGTCATCTATGGCGGCATCGGGCTGCTCTTCCTGCTCTCGGCGCCGCTGGCGATGAACGGTCTGGCTCGCGGACAAGGGCTGGTGTCGACGGCGCTGCTGCAACGCGAGCAACAGGAGGCGAAGATCGCCGAGCTGACCCAGACCCGGGACGCCGCACGGGTCGCCGAGTCGGCGCAGCTGTCGCGGTTGGAGCGGGACATCCACGACGGTCCGCAGCAGCGGCTGGTCCGGCTCAAGATGGACCTGGCTCGGATGGAGCGCCAGGTCGGCGACGACTCGCACGCCATCCTCGGGCTGCGCGCGGCGATCGCCTCGACCCAGGACACGTTGGAGGAGTTGCGTGCACTCTCCAAGGGCATCGCGCCCCCGGTGCTGGCCGACCGCGGTCTGGTCGCGGCGGTGCGTGAGGCAGCAGGACGCGCGACGATCCCGATCACCGTGGAGGCGGACCTGCGCGAAGCGATCCTGCCGCCGCACATCGAGCAAGCGGCATACTTCGTGGTGTCCGAGGCACTGACCAATGTCGCCAAGCACAGCGCTGCCCGCAGCGGACTGGTTTCGTTGCAGATCAACGGTTTTGAGTTGACGGCCTCGGTGACCGATGATGGCCAGGGCGGGGCGCACCTGTCGAAGGGCAGTGGCTTGGTCGGGCTGCAGAGCCGGGTGCGGTCGGTCGGCGGCACCCTCACGGTCGACTCACCGGTCGGCGGACCGACCACGGTGCAGGCCGCCTTTCCTCTAGCCTGACGACGTGCGAATTGTGCTGGCCGACGACTCGACGCTGTTGCGCGAGGGCGTGCAGCTCATCCTCTCCGACGCCGGGCACCAGGTGGTGGCCGGCGTCGGCGACGGCGACGCGCTGGTCGAAGCGGCGCTTCGGGAGCGTCCCGAGCTGGTCATCACCGACGTGCGGATGCCACCGAGCGGCACCGACGAAGGCTTGCGTGCGGCGGTGCGGATCCGTGCGGAGTGGCCGGCGGCGCCGATCCTGGTGCTGTCGCAATACGTCGTCGAGGCGTATGTCGACGAGCTCCTCGCCGCCGGAGCCGGCTCCATCGGCTACCTACTGAAGGACCGGGTCGGCGACATCGACGAGTTCCTCGCCGCGGTGGAGTCGGTGGCCGACGGCGGCACCGCGCTGGACCCGCAGGTGATCTCCCAGCTGATGACGAGGCGCCGGGATCCGTTGGCGTCATTGACTCCTCGCGAGCGAGAGGTGCTTGCGTTGATGGCGCAGGGCATGTCCAACACCGCGATCGCAGGGAGGCTCGTCGTCACTTCCGGCGCGGTGGAGAAGCACACCCAGCGCATCTTCGCCAAGCTGCAGCTGTCGCCCGAGGACACCGCCGGTCACCGGCGGGTGCTCGCGGTCCTGGCGTTCCTGCGCGGCTGACCGGCATACCTAACCTTCGACGGTCGAAGGTTAGGACGCAGTTCTGGCGTGATTTCGGCCCGAACCTTCGACGGTCGAAGGTTAGGACGCAGTTCTGGGGTGATTCCGGCCCGAACCTTCGACGGTCGAGGGTTGCGGAAGTCGTTGGGCCGCTGAGCCCCATCCCCGCCTCACATTCGCTAACGTCGACAAAGTTGGTCGATCGTTCAACTTGGAGGATGCGATGCGGCATACAGCAAGTGGCGTGGTGGCGGCAGTAGCCTTCGGAACCCTGGCGCTGGCCCCTGCGGCGGCAGCGGGCCCGGTGCACGGCCACGCGGGAACGCTCGCGGACATGACCGCGAACATGACTACGAAAGCTGCGCAGCGGGTCGGGCATTCGGGGCGGTGGATCACCGACGACGCCGGTCGCGTCGTGCTCCCGGTCGGGATCAACCTGATGAACAAGCAGGCGCCCTACACCGTCGAGGCGCTCGGATTCGACGACGACGATGCGGCATTCCTGCGCGAGCACGGCTTCACGTCGGTGCGCCTCGGCATCTTCTGGAAGGCTGTCGAGCCGCAGCCCGGTGTGTATGACGACGCCTACCTGCGCTCGATCCGTCGGACCGTCAATCTGCTGCAATCACACGGCATCAGCACGCTGCTCGACATGCACCAGGACATGGCGAACGAGAAGTTCCAGGGTGAGGGGTTCCCGGACTGGGCGATCCAGACCGACGGCTGGCCGAACATCATCAAGGTCGGCTTCCCGGGCAACCAGTTCGTCAACGTCGCGTTGCAGCACGCCTACGACAACTTCCACCGCAATGCTCCGGGGCCGGGCGGCGTCGGGCTCGCCGACCGGTATGCCGCGATGTGGGCACATGTCGCCAAGACCTTCCGGAGCACGCCGGGCATCATCGGCCTGGACCTCTACAACGAGCCTTGGCCGGGGACTTCCTGGCTGGGATGCCTCACCTCGTGCACCCGGCCGGATGCCGACCTGTCGGCGCTGCAGCAGAAGTCGGTGAACGCCATCCGAGCGGTCGATCCCGCGACCGCCGTTTATTACGAACCATTTTCGACGTTCAACACCGGAGCCGACACGAGCGTGCAGGTCGACGGCAGCAATGTCGGCCTCTCCTTCCACGACTACTGCACCGGGCAGGCGATCTTCAAGACGTATGGCGCCTGCGGCGTCGCGGACAACAAGGTCTTCGGCAACGCCGAGCGGCAGATCGGCACCTACAACCAGACCGGGTTGCTCACGGAGTTCGGTGCGACCCAGGACGCGACGACACTGCGTGCGCAGACCGACCTGGCGATGCACCACCGATTCGGTTGGTACTTCTGGTCATACAGCGGTCTGAACGATGTGACCACCAGCGGCCCGGGTGAGGAGGAGGCCGTGGTCCTCGACCCCCGGAAGCGCCCGACGGGTGGCAACGTGGACTGGGCGAAGCTCGACAACATCGAGGTCATGCACCCGAACACCGTTGCGGGCACACCGAATTCATACTCCTACGACCGTGAGTCGAAGGTGTTCACGATGAAGTACACCGCGGGCCGTGTCGCCGGCGGCACCTTCGACAGCGGCTCCGTCACGACGATCGACGTGCCGTCCCTGACTCGGATGGCCGGCTATCGCGTCGAGGTCACGGGTGCGCACGTGACCTCCGGCACGAACGCACCGCAGCTGACCCTGGCGCTCGACCGGGGTGCGACCTCGGTGAGTGTCACGGTCCACGGCTCGTAGCCGCGACCGGGCCGGCGAAACACCAGTCCCGGCAACAGGTCTCAGTCCGCCGCCGGAATGTCGTCGGCGTCCACGATCCGGTAGGCGTAGCCCTGCTCGGCCAGGAAGCGCTGCCGGTGCGCGGCGAACTCGGCATCGACCGTGTCGCGGGTCACGACGGTGTAGAAGTGCGCGGTGCGGCCGTCACCCTTGGGACGCAGCACCCGCCCGAGGCGCTGCGCCTCCTCCTGGCGCGAACCGAACGTCCCGGAGACCTGGATGGCGACGCTCGCCTCCGGCAGGTCGATCGAGAAGTTGGCGACCTTGCTGACCACGAGCTTGTTGATCTCACCGTCGCGGAACTGCTGGAAAAGCTTCTGCCGCTGGGCAACTCGCGTCTCACCCGTGATCAGGTCTGTGTCGAGGCGCTCGGCGAGTGACTCCAGCTGATCGAGATATTGCCCGATGATCAGGGTCGGTTGACCGTCGTGCCGTTGAACGAGCTGCTCGACGACCGACTCCTTGACCGGCGCGCAGGATGCGAAGCGATAGCGGTCGTCGGGTTCGGTTGTCGCATAAGCCATTCGGTCACTGTCGGAGAGCGTGACCCGGACCTCGACGCAGTCGGCGGGCGCGATGTAACCCTGCGTCTCGATGTCCTTCCACGGCGCGTCATACCGCTTGGGGCCGATGAGGGAGAAGACGTCGGACTCGCGGCCGTCCTCGCGCACGAGGGTCGCAGTCAGCCCGAGGCGCCGGCGAGCCTGCAGGTCGGCCGTCATCCGGAAGATCGGTGCGGGCAGGAGATGCACCTCGTCATACAGGACGAGGCCCCAGTCGCGTGCGTCGAGCAGCTCGAGGTGCGGGAAGACGCCCTTCCTCTTGTGCGTGAGCACTTGGTAGGTCGCGATCGTCACCGGGCGGATCTCCTTGCGGGCGCCGGAGTATTCGCCGATCTCGTCATCGGTCAGCGTGGTGCGGGCGAGCAGCTCGTCCCGCCACTGCCGTGCGGAGACCGTGTTGGTGACCAGGATGAGGGTGGTGGCCTTCGCCTCGGCCATCGCGCCGGCGCCGACGAGTGTCTTGCCCGCGCCGCAGGGGAGCACGACGACGCCGGAGCCGCCGTGCCAGAAGCCGTCGACGGCCTGCTGCTGGTAGGGGCGTAGGGACCAACCGTCCTGCACCAGGTCGATCTGGTGGGCTTCGCCGTCGACATACCCGGCGTCGTCCTCGGCCGGCCAGCCGACCTTGATCAGCTGCTGCTTGATCGCACCGCGTTCGGACGGGTGCACCAGGACGCTCGCGTCGTCGAGGCGCTCGCCGACCATCGGCTGGATCTTCTTGTGGCGCAGCACTTCTGCGAGCACGGCGGTGTCGGTGGTGGTGAGGACCAGTCGGCCTTCATCGTCCTTTCGCAGCAGCAGCCGGCCGTAGCGGTCCATCGTCTCGGCGATGTCGATGAGCAACGGGTTGGGCACCGGGTAGCGGCTGTAGCGGATCAGCGCGTCGACGACCTGCTCGGCGTCGTGTCCTGCGGCCCGTGCGTTCCAGAGGCCGAGGGGCGTCACCCGGTAGGTGTGCATGTGCTCCGGTGCGCGCTCGAGCTCGGCGAACGGCGCGATCGCGCGTCGTGCCTCTGTCGCGAGTGGGTGGTCGACCTCCAGCAGCACGGTCTTGTCGCTCTGGACGATCAGTGGTCCGTCGGTCACTCAGGTGTCCCTTCGAGAAGTTGCCAACCAACGGTAACGACCGCAGGCGGTCACTTCTTCCGCCGGCTCAGCTGAGGTAGCCGGCGATCAGGGTCTTCGCGGTCGCCTCGCCCTCGTCGATCGCGGTGCGGTAGTCCTCGCGCAGCATGGTGGCCATGGTGCCCGTGTAGGCGATGAACAGTGCGCTGGCCAGCGACTTGGCCCGATGTCCGGCGATCGGCCGCGAATACTCCAGCAATCGCGTGCGCAGCAGCTGGGTCTCCTCGGTGAGCACCGCGGTCAGGGCCTCGCTGGGGTGCGGCACGGCGGCAGCTGCCCCGCTGAAGGCGCACCAGCGCTCGGTGAGGTGGTCACGCTGATAGACCCGCAGTGCCGTCCAGAGGGCGAGCAGCCGATCCCGGTCGGTCCTCGCGCGGGCGATCTGCTCGTCCCACACCTCCGTCCACACCCGCAGGCGCCGCTGGAGCGCAGCGGTGATCAGCCCCTCCTTGTTGCCGAAGTGTGAGTAGAGGCTGGGCGGTGACGCGCCCGCGCGGCGCAGGATCGCGTCGACCGGTGTCGAGACCGACCCATCCATGAAGAGGACCTCGTCGGCCGCGTCCAGCAAGCGGTCGCGCACAGGAGCTGTTCTCACACACACCACTATAACGTGCGTTATGCTATAACGGTCGTTATCGCTCCGGATGGACGCAGACCCGTCAGTGTGCCGGCGGATGGGCGCCCGAGAGCACGGCCGCAGATCATCACCGACAGCCATGGAGGACACCTGTGTCGAGCATGTTCATCGACGGACAGTGGTGCGAAGCCGCATCGGGAAAACAACGCGAGATCACCTGTCCCGCAGACGGATCCGTCGTCGCGACGGTCGCCGAGGGCGACGCGTCCGATGCGGCGCGTGCGATCGACGCCGCTCGGCGCGCGTTCGATGACGGCGACTGGGCGACCTCGAGCTCCGCGGACCGGGCCCGCCTGCTGCACCGGCTGGCCGACCGTCTGGAGGGGCAGAAGGATGACGTCGCACGGCTCGAGTCACTCGACACCGGCAAGCGGTTGGTCGAGGCACGGATCGACATGGACGACATCGTCGGCGTGTTCCGGCATTTCGCCTCGCTCGCCCAGGCCCACGCTGGACGCGTGATCGACACCGGCATGCCGGATGTCTCCAGCCGGGTGGTCACCGAGCCGGTCGGCGTCTGCTCCCTGATCACCCCGTGGAACTACCCGCTGCTGCAGACCGCCTGGAAGGTCGCGCCGGCGCTGGCGGCGGGCAACACCTTCGTGCTGAAGCCGAGCGAGCTGACGCCGCAGACTTCCATCTGGTTGGTCCAGGCGCTGCACGACCTGGGCCTGCCGGCCGGTGTGGCCAATCTCGTGCTCGGCCCGGGCGGCACGGTCGGCGCCGAGCTGACCACCTCACCGCTGGTCGACCTCGTGTCGTTCACCGGCGGCGTCGAGACCGGCCGCACCATCATGGCCGCGGCCGCGGGCACCGTGAAGCGGGTCGCCCTCGAGCTCGGCGGCAAGAACCCCAACGTGATCTTCGCCGACGCCGATCTGCCCGCTGCGATCGACAACGCGGTGACCGCGATCTTCCTGGACTCCGGGCAGGTCTGCTCCGCGGGTGCCCGCCTGGTGGTGGAGGAGTCGGTCCACGACCAGGTCGTCGACGAGATCGTCCGGCGGGCCGGGCACATCCGCCTCGGCGGGCCCTTCGACGAGCAGGCCGAGACCGGCCCGCTGATCAGCGAGGACCACCTGCGCAAGGTGGCGTCATACGTCGAGACCGCGGTGCAGCAGGGTGCCCGGCTGCGGTGCGGTGGTGAGCGAGCCGGCGGCGACTTGGCCGGCGGCTCCTACTACCCGCCCACGGTGCTGGACGACTGCACCGGCGAGATGGACTGTGTGCACGAGGAGTCGTTCGGCCCGGTGCTCACGGTCGAGACCTTCTCCGGGGACACCCGCGACGAGGCGGAGGATGCGGCTGCCCGCATCGCCAACGACACGGTCTACGGGCTGGCCGGCGCGGTGTGGACCAGCGACGCCGGACGTGCGGAGCGCATGGCCCGCCGGCTGCGCCACGGCACGATCTGGATCAACGACTACCACCCCTACGTGCCGCAGGCCGAGTGGGGCGGCATGAAGCAGTCCGGCGTCGGCCGCGAACTCGGCATCGATGGACTCGCCGAATACCAGGAGACCAAACACATCTGGCACAACACCCGGCCCGCTCCGGCCGGCTGGTTCGCCATGCCCGAAAACGCCTGATTTCAGGAGGAATTCGCGATATGAAGCACAGTTACGACTACGTCATCGTCGGCGGTGGCTCCGCGGGGTCCGCGCTGGCGGCCCGACTCAGCGCGGACGGCTCCACCTCGGTGCTCGTCCTCGAAGCAGGCCGATCGGACTTCGTCTTCGACCCGCTGATCCACATGCCCGCAGCGCTGATGTTCCCGGCCGGGAACCCGCTCTACGACTGGGCCTACGAGACCGAGCCGGAACCCTACATGGACGGCCGGCGGGTTGCGCACGCGCGCGGCAAAGTGCTCGGCGGATCGAGCTCGATCAACGGCATGATCTTCCAGCGCGGCAACCCCGGTGACTACGACAAGTGGGCGACGTTCGAGGGGATGCAGGACTGGGACTACGCCCACTGCCTGCCCTACTTCAAGCGCATGGAGTCCTGCCTGGCGGGCGCCGACGCATGGCGCGGCGGGTCCGGTCCGCTGAAGATGGAGCGTGGCCCGGCAAGCAGCCCGCTCTTCCAGGCGTTCTTCGAGGCGACCGAACAGGCCGGCTACCCGCGCACGGACGATGTGAACGGTTACCGCCAAGAAGGATTCGCGCCCTTCGACCGCAACGTCTTCCACGGCAGCCGGATGAGCGCGTCCCGCTCCTACCTGTGGCCGGTGCGTGACCGTGCCAACCTCGACATCTCGACGCTGTCCACGGTGACCGGCCTGCACTGGCAGGGCGATCGGGTGACCGGTGTCGACTTCGTGCGGGCCGGCCGGCGGCAGCACTCGGTCAATGCCGGCGAGGTCATCCTCTGCGGTGGCGCCTTCAACTCGCCGCAGCTGCTGCAGCTGGCCGGTGTCGGTGCCCCGGAGACGCTGCGCGCTGCGGGTGTCACCCCGCGGGTGGAGCTGCCCGGCGTCGGCGAGAACCTGCAGGACCACCTCGAGGTCTACCTGCAGCACGCGTGCGTGCAGCCGGTGTCGATCGCGCCGTGGCTGAAGAAGTGGAAGGCGCCATACATCGGCGCGCAGTGGCTGCTGAACCGCGGCGTCGGCACCTCCAACCACTTCGAGGGCGGCGGATTCATCCGCACCAACGACGAGGTCGCCTACCCCAACCTGATGTTCCACTTCCTGCCGATCGCCGTGCGGTATGACGGCAGCGCCCCCGAAGGCGGCCACGGCTACCAGGTGCACGTCGGCCCGATGAACTCCGACGTGCGTGGCCACGTCCGGATCAAGGATGCCGACCCGCGCAACAAGCCGGCCATCCAGTTCAACTACCTGTCGACCGAGCGTGATCGCCGGGAGTGGGTCGAGGTGATCCGCGCCGCGCGGCACATCCTCGCCCAGCCGGCGTTCGCCACTTTCGACGGCGGCGAGCTGTCACCGGGGCCGTCGGTGCAGACCGATGAGGAGATCATCGACTGGGTCGCCAAGGACGCGGAAACCGCTCTGCATCCTTCGTGTTCGGCCAAGATGGGCACCGATGAGATGTCCGTCGTCGACCCGAGCACGATGCGGGTGCACGGCACTCAGGGGTTGCGCGTGGTCGACGCGTCGGTCTTCCCGACCATCACCAACGGCAACATCTACGCGCCGGTGATGATGGTCGCCGAGAAGGCGGCGGACCTGATCGCCGGGAACACGCCACTGGAGCCGGAAGCCACCCCGGTCTACCACGCCGGCGAAGGCATGCCGATCTACCCACAGGGTGACCCGCGCAACGACGCATGGGACGCCAAGGACGCGGTGCCCAGCGCCGCGCAGGCAACCGGAGGAGTGAACCGATGAGCGAGGACGGCACCGAGATCGTGCAGCCGCCGGTGAGCGGCAAGTCGGTCACGAACTCGCCCAGGACCAAGTGGCCGGTGTTGATCGTCTCCGGCGTCTTCACCGCGGTCGTGGCCGGATGGGCGATCCTGGACACCGACTCCGCAGCCTCGATGCTCGGTGACGCGGTGACTGCCATTTCGGGCGGATTCGGTTGGTTCTACATCGCTTTGGCGACCGCCGTGCTCGTCTTCGTCGTGTATGTCGGGCTCCGCTATCCCAGGGTCCGGTTGGGCAAGGACTCCGATCGGCCCGAGTTCTCGACCTTCTCGTGGGCGTGCATGCTCTTCGCCGCGGGCATCGGCACCGACGTGATGTTCTTCGCGGTGGCCGAGCCCGCCACGCAATACCTGCAACCGCCGCAGGGCAAGGGCGGCACGCTCGACGCGGCTCGTGAGTCGACGGTCTGGACCCTCTTCCACTACGGCATCACCGGCTGGGCGATGTACACGCTGATGGGCATCGCCCTGGGCTACTTCGCACACCGCAAGGGCCTGCCGCTGGCGGTCCGCTCGGCGCTGTATCCCGTGCTGGGCAAGCGGATTCGCGGCCGGTGGGGCGACGCGGTGGACATCGCGACCGTGCTGGGCACCATCTTCGGGGTCGCGACCTCGCTCGGCATCGGCGTCGTCATGCTCAACGTCGGACTCGACGTGCTCTTCGGCATCGACCAGGGGCTGCCCGCGCAGATCGCCCTCGTCGCACTCGCCGTCGGTATGGCGACGGTCTCGGCAATCACCGGTGTTGACAAGGGAATTCGTTTCCTGTCGCAGCTGAATGTGCTGCTGGCGATCGGACTGGCGCTGTGGGTGTTGGTCACCGGCAGCACCGGCTTCCTGCTGCGCGCGCTGGTGATGAACGTCGGCGACTTCGTCTCGATGTTCCCCGGCATGACGATGGACACGATGGCCTACGACCACCCGGCCGACTGGATGAGCGCATGGACCCTCTTCTTCTGGGCCTGGTGGATCGCGTGGGCGTCCTTCGTCGGGATGTTCCTCGCCCGGATCTCCAAGGGCCGCACCATCGGACAGTTCGTCGTCGGCACCCTGTCGATCCCGTTCCTCTACATCATCATGTGGGTCTCGATCTTCGGTAACAGTGCCGTCAAGCGGATCCGCGACGGGGACGCAGCCTTCGGTAAGCACGCGGTGAACTCGCCCGAGCAGGGCTTCTTCGACCTGCTGCAGGGCTACCCGCTGCCGCTCTTCCTCGTCGGACTGGCGACGTTCGTCGGGCTGTTGTTCTACGTCACCAGCGCCGACTCCGGCGCACTGGTGATGGCCAACCTCTCCTCGGACCTGCCCGACTCGGAAGTCGACGCGAAGCCGTGGCTGCGCATCCTGTGGGCATCCGCCACCGGCGTGCTGACCGTGGCGATGTTGATGGTCGGCGGCATACCCGCGCTGCAGAACGCCACCATCATCATGGGGTTGCCGTTCGCGGTGGTGATGGTTCTGGTCATGGTGGGCCTCTATCGGGCGTTGGAGGCAGAACGCTTGCAGGCCAACGCTTTCCAGACTTCGTTGCCTGCGACGGCGATCGGTGGACCGAACGTCCGGCGGCCCGCGACGTGGCGCAGCCGGCTGAGTCGGTCGTTCGGGACGGTCAGCGTCAAGCAGGCCACCCGCCGGTTGGATTCGGTGGTCCTGCCTGCACTGCACGAGGTCGTCGACGAGCTCACGCAACGAGATGTCGCTGCGCGGCTCGTCACCGCGGACGAGCCGTCCGGGCAGATCGTGCGCCAGGTCACGCTCGAGGTGCCGGGTGACGAAGCGGCCGCGTCGTTCAGTTACCCGGTGCAGATCCGGCGGGCGAAGGCGCCGTCATACGGTGCCCGGATGATCGAGGCGGAGGACATCACGGCGAGTTTGGAGGTGGTGCTGCCCGGCGGCGCCGCCTACGACATCCTCGACTACTCCGCGGACCGGATCTGCCACGACGTGCTGGACCACTACCAGTGGTGGTCGACGTCCCAGGCGGCAGTCGCCGACGCGCTGGCCTGAGTGAGCGGGCTCCCCGTGCCCGACCCATGGTCGCGGCGCGGGGAGCCCTGCTCACCTTCGGGTGGTGCATCGGTGCGGCGGAGACGATGGTCCGGCCGTCGACGAAGGCGGTGGCAGGATGCAGTGCCATGGACGACGACGCCGCCAAGGCCAACCTGTACGACTACCTCAAGCACGAGCGCGAAGCGTTGTTGTCCAAGCTGGACGGGCTCTCGGAGTACGACGTTCGTCGCCCGCTCACGATGACGGGGACGAACCTGCTGGGTTTGGTGAAACACGTGGCGACGTGGGAGGCGAGGTATCTCGGTGAGGTCTTCGACCGGCCATTTCCCGAACCGTTGCCTCGGTGGGACGGCGAAGCCGAGCGGCTCGCCGACATGTGGGCGGCCGAGCACGAGTCCCGCAGTGACATCGTTGACCGTTATCGACGGGTATGGGAGCACAGCGACGCCACGGTGGCAGCGCTTCGGCTCGACAGCACCGGCCGGGTGGCTTGGTGGGACGACGCCGAGGTGCCCTTGTTCAACATCCTCGTGCACATGCTCGCCGAGACGAGCAGGCATGCCGGGCACGCCGACATTCTTCGCGAGCAGTTGGACGGGGCGGTGGGGACGGACGCGGAAGCGATGGCCGAGCAGCAGCACGACCCGGTGTTCTGGACTCAGCGGAATGAGCTGATCGAGGCGGCTGCTCGATCGGCCGGGTGACCGTCCGGGGGCGTTGCGCGGGCTTGGGCCCCAGGTCAGCCTGCGAAGCTGCCCACCTCGGCGGTGGCCAACGCCGTCAGCTCACCGGGCGGCACGAGGCACTTGCTGCGGCGCAGCCCTGATCCGATGACGACGGGCGCCGGGGCGTTCGCGACGCGCTCGTCGATCAGCACCGGCCAGTCGTCCGGCAACCCGATGGGCGTGATGCCGCCATACTCCATCCCACTGCGCTCGACGGCGTCGTCCATCGGCGCGAAGGAGCACTTGCGCACGTCGAGGAACTTGCGCACCGCCTTGTTCACGTCGGCGCGCGTGGTGGCGAGTATGACGACCGCGGCATACCTGCTGACGTCACCGCGGCGGCCGAGCACGACGACGCAGTTGGCGGACAGCTCCGGAGCCGAGCCGTATGCCGCACAGAACTCCGCGGTGTCCGCGACGGTCGGGTCGATCTCGCTGACTTCGAGACCCGGGACGACGCTGAGTTGTGCAGCGACGGGAGCCCCGAGCAGGTCCGTGCGCGCGGATGCGGGATGCCAGTCGAGCGTGCCGCGTCCGTCGGGTCGATCAGCCATGCCGTCACTCTAGGAACCCCACTGCGGTGACCGCGAGCCGGGCAAGGCACGATCAGGCGGGTCCGGACCCACGTCGCAGCGCGTGGGCCCGGACTCGTCCGCCTGATTCAGGCGCGGAAGCGGTCGAACACGCGATACATGAAGTCGGTGCCCTTCTGCAGCGCGTCGACGTAGATCCGCTCGTTGTTGCCGTGCATCGCGACGAGCTGGTCGTTGTCGATGACGTAGGGGTAGACGCCGTAACCGGGTATGTCGTGGTCGCGCCACGGACCGAGACTGGTGCCGGCCTCGAAGAGCGCCGGCGCGAAGACAGCGTCCGGGTAGGTCTGGGCAGACGCCTTCGAAATCGCTTGGTAGAGAGGCGTATCGATGTCCGCCGGGGGAGTCGCCCAGGTCTCGTCGAGCTGGTCGAGGTAGTCGGCCTCGGACACTCCGTCGGGTGCTGCCAGCTTGACGGTGATGCCGCGGTGCTTCATCTTCGCGCGCACCGTCGCCAGGAAGTCGCGCGGCTTCTCCCCACCGGGTATGCCGCGACAGTTGACGCGCACGTGCGCCTCCGACGGGATCACGTTCTCCTTGTAGCCGGCGTCCTCGATCACGTATGCCGCCGTCGTGTGCAGGAGTGCCTTGTGCAGGTAGGGGTAGTCCGAGCCCTTCACCACCAGGGCGGCCGTGCGCTCCAGCTGATGCTGATTGTGGGAGCGCAACATCATCCGGATGGCGCGTTCCCACCGCCGGTCCTTCGTGGCATCGGCGAGCGCCTTGAAGTATTCGCGGGTGACGTCGGTGAGGTGGACCGGGGCGTCGTACTCCCCGAGCTCGGCGACGCCGCGGGACAGGGCGACGACCGACGAGTCGGGCATCGGCTTGGACGAGTGGGTGGCGGTGCCGTCGGCATACAGATCGAGGTTGAAGTAGACCTTGTCCTGCCGGGTGACGGTGATCAGCATCGGCGTGGTCTGGTCGGACTGCGCGATGAACCAACCGCCCTCGGTGAGGACCATGCCGCAGTCGAGCTTGTCCCAGTGGTTCTTCGCCAGCCACGACGAGCCGTATTCGCCGGCTTCCTCGTCGCAGTCAGTGAGCACGATGATGTCGCGCTCGAACTTCCCGCCCTCGCCCAGGTGCCGCAGCAGCGCGCTGATCGTGGCGGAGTTGGTGCCCTTCATGTCGAGGGCGCCGCGACCCCAGATCTGGCCGTCCTTCACGACGCCGGCGAAGGGGCCGACCGACCAGTGGTCCTTCTCCACGGGCACGACGTCGGAGTGCCCGAGCAGCAGGACGGGCGCGGCAGAGGTGGTGCCCTTGATCCGGGCGAGCAGATGGACGTTGTCCGGCTGCGGAGTGGGGATGATCTCGGACGAGACGCCGGCCGCGTCCCACAGGCCCTTGACCATCTCGGCATACGGCTTGGTCTTGCCGCCCTCGCCGAAATTCTGGGTGTCGAAGCCGATCATCTTCTTCAGCAGCGCGAGCGGGTCGGTGTCGGCTGTCGCAGCGACCTTGCCGGTGCCGGGCAGCGGGGCCGCCGACGCAGTGTGGTCACCGGCGAAGAGTGTCTCTCCGGACGCGACACCGGCGGCAACCACGGCGGCCATCCCGCCGGCGCGGGCCAGAAAACCTCTGCGGTTGAGCAATTTTCGGGAGGTGTGATCAATGTCGTCGGTCATTGTCGTGCTCCTTCTTCGGACGGGGTGATGGTGCAGGTCCGACCACTGTTCGCGCCGTGCGCGGTCCGTAGGGTCAAGGCCTGCTCAAGGTCGGTCAGTGGTCGCCCTGGTGACGCGAGCGGTCGGCCGGGTGCGACGAGTGACCGGCCGGGGCGCCGGGCGAGGGCGCCATACGTGCGCTGCGTCACAAGGTGCGACCATGGGCACATGGAGCTGCCACAGGTCGAGTCGTTGCCGGGGATGCCGGAGTCGATCACCATCTACGAGGTCGGCGCGCGCGATGGCCTGCAGAACGAAAAGGCGGTCGTGCCGACCGACGTGAAGGCGGAGTTCATCCGTCGGCTGATCGATGCGGGCCTGCAGACCGTCGAGCTGACGTCGTTCGTGCCGCCGTCGTGGATCCCGCAGCTCGCCGACGCGACCGACCTGATGAGCTCGCTCGGCGACATCGGCAAGGGTGCGACTCGGCCGGTGCTGGTGCCCAACGAGCGTGGCTTGGACAACGCGCTCGCGGCCGGGGTGGGAGCAGTGGCCGTCTTCGGCTCCGCGACCGAGACCTTCGCCCGCAAGAACCTCAACCGGTCGGTGGACGAGTCGTTGCAGATGTTCGCGCCGGTCGTCTCGCGCGCGAAGGAGGCCGGTCTGTGGGTCCGCGGCTACGTCTCGATGTGCTTCGGCGACCCGTGGGAGGGTCCGGTGCCGATCGAGCAGGTCGTCGACGTATGCCGCAGGCTGATGGACCTCGGGTGCGACCAGCTGAGCTTGGGCGACACCATCGGGGTTGGTACCCCGGGACACGTCACCGCACTGCTGAAAGCGTTGAACGACAAGGGAGTCGGCACCGACCGGATCGGCGTGCACTTCCACGACACCTACGGGCAGGCGCTGTCCAACACGGTCACCGCGCTCGGCCACGGTGTGCGGGTCGTGGACGCGTCCACCGGGGGACTCGGCGGCTGCCCCTACGCCAAGTCCGCCACGGGCAACCTGGCGACCGAGGACCTGGTGTGGACGTGCCGTGGCCTCGGGATCGAGACCGGGGTCGACCTGGACAAGCTGGTCGAGACGTCGGTCTGGATGGCCGGCAAGCTGGGTCGGCCGTCGCCGTCCCGTGTGGTCAAGGCGCTGGCAGATTGACCCGACCCTGCGACAGGCACTGCGACGCCGCGTAGGTTGGCAGGCAGGCCTTGGCCCGTGGGGGCGGCAAACCTAGGAGGAGTTCATCCATGAAGTCTGGTCTCATCACCGACAACTTCGACCACTCGGTGCGACCGCAGGACGACCTGTTCGGGCACGTCAACGGCAGCTGGGTCGCGAAGACCGAGATCCCTTCTGACCGTGGACGTTACGGCACGTTCGACCGGCTGCGGGAGAGCGCTGAGGAGGCGGTCCACGCGCTGATCGAGGAAGCCGCCGAGTCCGCCTCCGAGCCGGGCACGCCGCGGCGACAGGTGGGTGACCTCTTCGCGTCGTTCATGGACACCGAGCGCATCGAGCGGGCCGGCGTCGACGCGCTGGCCGACGACCTCGCGATCATCGACGCGGTCTCCTCGACCTCGGATCTCCTGCGCGCGTGCGGGCAGCTGAGCCGTCGCGGTGTCGACACCTTCATCGGCTTCTATTCCATTGCGGATGCGAAGGATTCGGCCCACAACATCCTCTACGTCATGCAGGCGGGCATCGGCCTGCCGGACGAGTCCTACTACCGCGAGGACGCACACGCGGAGGTTCGCGAGCAGTATGTCGCCCACATCGGCCGCCTGCTCGGTCTCGCCGGGCTGGACGCCGGCCAGGCCGACGCGATCATGGCGCTGGAGACCCGACTGGCGAAGGCGCACTGGGACCGCGTCGCCGCGCGTGATGCGGTGAAGACCTACAACAAGCTGTCCCGCGCCGAGCTCGACGAGCTCGCCCCCGGCATCGACTGGGACGCCTGGCTCGACGGCGTCGGTGGCGACGCCCGGATCCTCGACCCGGTGAACGTCGAACAGCCTTCATTCCTCAGCGGTTTCGCCGAGGCGCTGTCTGAGGAGTCGCTGGACACCTGGAAGTCCTGGCTCACCTGGCGACTGGTGTCGGACCGGGCGCCATACCTGCACGAGGCGATGGTCGACGAGCGCTTCGACTTCGCGGGCCGCACGCTGTCCGGCATCCCGGAGAACCGTGAGCGCTGGAAGCGCGGCGTTGCCCTCGTCGAGTCGCTCATCGGTGAGGCGGCCGGCCAGCTGTATGTCGAGCGGCACTTCCCACCGCACGCCAAGGCACGCATGGAGAAGCTGGTCGCCAACCTGGTCGAGGCCTACCGGCGTGACTTCGAGACGTTGGAGTGGATGGGTGAGGCCACTCGCGCCAAGGCGCTGGAGAAGCTGGCGAAGTTCACTCCCAAGATCGGCTACCCGGAGGAGTGGAAGGACTACTCCGACATCGAGATCCGCGCGGACGACCTGATCGGCAACATCGCCGCGGGCACCGCGTGGGAGGTCGACCGCATGCTGCGACGCGTCGGTGAGGAGGTCGACTCCGGCGAGTGGTTCATGACCCCGCAGACGGTCAACGCCTACTACATGCCGGTGATGAACGAGATCGTCTTCCCGGCCGCCATCCTGCAGCCGCCGTTCTTCGACGTCGACGCCGAGGACGCCGTCAATTACGGCGGCATCGGCGGTGTCATCGGCCACGAGATCGGCCACGGCTTCGACGACCAGGGCTCGCGGTATGACGGCGACGGCAACCTCGTGGACTGGTGGACCGACGACGACCGCAAGCGCTTCGATGCGTTGGCGCAGAAGCTGATCGAGCAGTTCAACGAGCTCGAGCCGCGAGATGCGCCGGGCAACAAGGTCAACGGCGCGCTGACCATCGGCGAGAACATCGGCGACCTCGGCGGCCTGACGATCGGCTACAAGGCGCACCAGATCTCGCAGGAGCAGCAGGCGGCTCCGGAGCTGGACGGGTTCACCCCCGAGCAGCGGTTCTTCATCGGTTGGGCGCAGGTCTGGTGCGGGAAGGCCCGCGAGGCCGAGGCCAAGCGGCTGCTCACCATCGACCCGCACTCCCCGGCCGACGCCCGCGCCAACGTCGCGCGCAACCTGCGCGAATTTGCCGCTGCCTTCGACGTTTCCGAGTCCGACGGGATGCACCTGCCCGAGGAGGACCAGGTCCGCATCTTCTGATCAAGCTCCTTGAGGAGCGAGGAACGAGCGTCTCGAAAGGTGCTTGCCATACTCGACGGACGGTGACGTGATGAGCCAACCCATCCTGCGGACCGAGCGACTGGTGATGCTTCCTCTTGCCGACGAGCACCTGGACCTCGAGGTCGAACTCGACTCGGACGCGGAGGTATTGCGATACCTCTGGGGCCGAGCCCGAGCACGCGATGAGGTCATCGCATCGCACGCGGAGCGTTTGGAGCGCGGCCGCCAGGTCGACGGACTCGGCTACTGGATGGCGTTTCTGCACGGCGAGAACGCCCAGCTGCCAGGGGAATTCGTCGGACTGATGATGCTCCCGCCGGATCATGCTGAGGGGCGCGAGTGCGATCCGCGCGACGCAGCGCTGGGTTATCGGATCATGCGCAAGCACTGGCGCCGTGGTTACGCGAGCGAGGCGTCGGCCGAGCTGCTGCGGCATGCCTTCGAAACCGTCGGTGTCGCGAGAGTCGTTGCCGACACCATGGCGGTGAACGCCGGTTCGCGCGCTGTCATGGCGAAGGTCGGCATGCGTTACGTAGGAACCTATTTCCCGCATTTCGAGGACCCGCTGCCCGGCACCGACCAGGGCGAGGTGCTCTACGAGATCCGGAGGTCGGAGTGGCGTTCTCGCCATTGACCGGCATACGCACGCATTGAGCGGCATACGGATTCAAGCCTGATCCGTATGCCGCTCAATGGAACGGCATGCCGGTCAATCAGATGGTTGCGGTGATTGTCACGACAGGCTGGTCGTCACGTCGTCCAGGACGAACGACGTCTAGTAGACGTCCTCGGTGCCGGTGAAGGTCAGCTTTACCGTCTGTCCGGCGTATGCCGACAGGTCGACGGTGTGCTTGGGCTCGAAGCGACCCGTCGGATTGCCGAAGCCGGTGGTGACGTCCGGTGCTGCTACGAGCGCGAAGTCCTCGACACCGCCGAATCCGTCGAAGAACTCAAGAGATTCGCCGAGGCGGGCGAGGAAGGACGGGTGGTGGACTCCGTCCCGATGAAGCTGTGCCTCATCGACGGCACCCATGCGCTCTTCTCACTGACCGATCCGGTTGGCGGCGGTCTGACCGCCACCGATGTGCTCGTCGAACACCCCGCTCTGGCAACGTCGCTGGGCTACGCCTTCGAGACCTTGTGGAGCACCGGGCGCCCGGTCCTCGAGGTTGCCCGCGAAGCCGGCTACGACGTCTGAGGAGGCGGCCGGTCGCTGCCTTTCGAGATGCGTGCTCGTGCCTCACCCGCTCCTCAAGGGGCTCTGTTTGAGATGGCCGAGGAGGGCGGAGGAGCGAAGCGGGGGAGCCCGTCTCGAGGTCCCGATACGGCTCGCCGGGTGCTTGCCCACTTGACCGACGCGGTGGGTTACGCCGGGGCGACGCCGGTGATGCGGTGGATGGAGAACGTCCGGGTCTGGGAGCCGTTGCCTACGAGGCCGGTGACCCGGCCGCCGTCGGCATACTGCGGCCGGAACTGCGTGCGGTGCAGGATCCCGCCCGGATCGGTGTAGCCGATCCACACCGCAGCCTGGTCCGCGGCGGCGTCCTGGAGCATCGCGAGGGTGACGGTCGGGTCTGTCGACGGGATGCGCGGGCCCGAGCCGTTCGACGACCGGTCCGCGGCAGCCGACTCCCCGCGGCGGGCGTGCGCGATGACCTGCTGGATCACCTCGTCGGTGACGGACTCCAGCCGGGGCGGTGCGCTCACCCGCGGGGTAGCTGCTCGTGGCCGGTCGCTGCCGACGTGGACAACGTGACCGTCCTGGCCTTCCGCGACCGGTGAATAGCCGTGCTGCCGCAGCATTTCCAGCACTGTCGTGGGATGTGCCGGCGACACCACGACGGTGGGTGCGATCCAGCGTAGCTGGAGCGCGGACAGGTTCCGGTCGCTGGTCATCGCGTCGAGCGTGGCCGTGTCGTCGTTGCGCAGATAGCAGGCGGCCGTGCCGACCCTGGTCTGCCCGTGACGCCGCGCGACGTCGTAGATGAGATATTCGAGCGGCTGCGGCACCGGTGTCGGACTCGCCGTCGTCAGCTGCTCGATCAGCTCGCCGGCCGATCGTCCGGCGTCCAGTGCGCGACGAATGCTCTTGTCGGTGAAGCGGAAGACGGTCGCACCACCTCGCGACTCCACGTCCGCCGCCACCTGCATCAAGCTCTGCAACTCGTCGGTCAACGGGCCCGGCGCGACAGCGGTCAGATCGGCCTGCAACAGCAGGTGGTCGACGGGCGCCGGCATCGCGTCACGCATCGCTGCGGCGGCTTCGCCTCCGGACAACAGTGCGCGACCGGGTGTGGACAACACACCGCGACCGGTCACGCCGAGCCAGGCGGCCTCACGCAGCACGTCGTCCGCGTGTGTGGGTGCGCCGTCCGGAAGCCGCAACGGGCGCTGCCAGTGCAACATCGCATCGACGTATTCGGTTGGCACAGCTGATGATCCGTCGGTCGCGGCGAGGATCGACAGCACGTCGTGGCGGCGTCTGCGCATCATCGGCCAGCCGACCTCGGCGCTCAGGACGTTGACGGTGCCCTGGGTGTTCGAGGAGCCGGCGAGAGACGCCGCCCGGGTGCTGTCCAACCAGGCCGCTGCAAGCACAGCCCAGCGTTCCGCCGGGCTGATGTCGACCCAGTCGTCATACGCATGGGTCGGGAGCCACCGCGGCTCGAAGTCACCATCGCTGTCGAGCAGCCGCGCGGCATACGCGACCTCGATCACGAACGCTGCCAGGGGCAGGTCGGCCTCCAGTGCAGTGGCCGCAGCGCGATGGTCGCGGACGCTCAGCCCGCCGGAGCGCAGCACTCGCGGTGGAGCCTGCTCCCACTGGCGCAGCAAGGAGTCGACGCGCCACAGCAGATCGATCGCCGCCGTCGCGGCGTCAGCATCGGCATCGTGCGCGGGCAGGGACCCGGTCGGCGGGGTCGGCGGTGTGATGCCGTCGCGATAGAGGCGTCCGCCGCGCAGTGCGAGGCCGGTCTCGCGGGTCATGATCGCGCCGTCATCGGTGCGGACCAGCAGATCCGCGGTCACCAACTCCTCCAGGACGTCGGCGGCCGACGTCCCGTCGAAGCTCGCTCGCGGGTGCCGCCAGAGCATCCGATCGATCGCGGCTTTGCCTGCGGCGCTGAGCGTTTCGTATGTCGCCGGGGCCTCTTCGCTGCGATCCGGCACGCCCAGCTCCCGGGTCGGCGGACCCAGCCGGGCGGGACTGCTCAGGATCTCCGAGACTGCGCGCACCGGCCGATAGCCCTCGGGGCTGCGCCACAGCAGTGCCTGGTCCCACAGCGCCCGACACGCGTCCTGGACCGCTCGCTTCGTGGCGCCCAGCAGGGTCGGCGCGGTGTCCGCGTCTGCGACGATCACGGCCTCCAGGACCCGCAGGCGATCGGCCGGCAACAGGTCGAGGCTGCGCTGCACACTGCCCCTGGTCGCGGCACGCGCGGCGAGCGAGGTCAGGTCACCGGGGGCCGGCCTGGTCAGGTCCGGCCGGGCCGCCAGCAACGTGGCCAATTGTGCATCCGTGCGTGCACGCACGTCGTCGGCGAAGCTGCGGGCGGATCGTGGCACCGCACCAGGATAGGTCGTGCATGTCGCCCCACGACGCCCCTGCTCATGCAGAGACACCGCGGGGATCCGGTCGGCCGTCGGCACAGGCTCTGCACAAGCGGTGCCATCGAGGCGCTCGCTGACTTAGTGTGAATGCGACACAACGCCGCCATGCAGGAGGTCCCCCTGATGCCCGCCAACTCTCGCCCGTCATACGCCAGTGGCACCTCGCAGGTTCCGCTGCTCGGCGACACCATCGGTGACAACCTGCGCCGCACGGTCGAGCAGTTCGCCGAGCGTGACGCCATGGTCGACATGCCCAGCGGACGACGCTGGACCTACCGCGAGTTCGACGATGCCGTGGACGAGGTCGCGCGCGGTCTGATGGCAGCGGGCGTCGAGAAGGGCGACCGGGTCGGCATCTGGTCACCCAACTGTGCCGAGTGGACCCTCGTGCAATACGCCACGGCACGCGTCGGCGCCATCATGGTGTGCGTCAACCCGGCATACCGCTCCCACGAGCTGTCCTACGTGCTGAAGCACTCGGGCATGAAGATGATCGTCAGCGCGACACAACACAAGAGCTCCGACTACCGCTCGATGATCGACCAGGTGCGCGATGAGTGCCGCGACCTGAAACACGTTGTCTACATCGGTGACCCCTCCTGGGACGAGCTGGTCGCCGGGTCGACGCAGGTGACGTCCGACGATCTCGCGCGGCGCTCGGACGGCCTCAGCGCGGACGACCCCATCAACATCCAATACACCTCGGGCACAACGGGATTCCCCAAGGGCGCGACGCTCTCGCACCACAACATTCTCAACAACGGCTATTTCGTGGGCGAGCTGATCAACTACACCGAGCAGGACCGCATCTGCCTGCCGGTGCCCTTCTACCACTGTTTCGGCATGGTGATGGGCAATCTCGCAGCGACCTCGCACGGTGCGTGCACGGTCATCCCGGCGCCGTCCTTCGACGCCGAGGCGACGCTGAAAGCCGTTGAGGCAGAACACTGCACGTCCCTGTATGGCGTGCCGACGATGTTCATCGCCGAGCTTGCGCTGATGGACGCAGGCGAGCAGTCCTTCGACCTCAGCAGTCTGCGGACCGGCATTATGGCCGGCTCGCCGTGCCCGGTCGAGAAGATGAAGCGCGTGATCGCCGAGATGAACATGTCCGAGGTCGCCATCAGCTACGGCATGACCGAGACGTCCCCGGTGTCCACGATGACGCGCAGCGACGACGACCTGGCGCGCCGGACCGAGACCACCGGCCGGGTGATGCCGCATCTGGAGGTCAAGGTCGTCGATCCGGCAACGGGGCTGACCGCGCCGATCGGTGCGACGGGAGAGTTGTGCACGCGGGGTTACAGCGTGATGTTGGGCTACTGGGAGGAGCCGGACAAGACGGCCACAGCCATCGACAGCGCCCGGTGGATGCACACCGGTGACCTGGCGACGATGGACGAGGACGGTTACCTCAATGTCGTCGGCCGGATGAAGGACCTGGTGATCCGTGGCGGCGAGAACGTCTACCCGCGGGAGATCGAGGAGTTCCTCTACACCCATCCGAAGATCGCCGACGTGCAGGTCATCGGGGTGCCGGACGAGAAGTACGGCGAGGAGTTGATGGCGTGGATCATCATGCGGTCGGGTGAGGACCCGGTCGACGCGAACGCCATACGTGAGTTCTGTGACGGGCGCCTCGCGCACTACAAGATTCCGCGCTACGTGCATGTCACCGACGAGTTCCCGATGACCGTGACCGGCAAGATCCGCAAGGTCGAGATGCGTGAGGCAGCAGTTGGACTACTCGGAAATGACTGACACCCAACCGATCTCGCCGTCCGGCGAGCAGTGGAGCATCAGCCGCGGTGACCAGCGGCTGACGGTGGTGAGCGTCGGTGGCGGCATCCGGTCGTATGACGCTGCCGGCCGACCGGTGCTGCACGGCTACCCGGTGGATGCGAAGGCCGACGCGGGACGTGGGCAGCTGCTGATGCCCTGGCCCAACCGCATCGCCGACGGCAGATACACCTTCGACGGCAAGCAGCAGCAGCTGCCGCTGACCGAGCCGGCTCGGCACAACGCGTCGCACGGACTGGTCCGATGGGAGCAGTGGTCGCTGGTCGACCTCTCGGATTCCGTTGTCACCACTTCGTTTCGGCTGATGCCCGGTCCGGGATGGGACGCCATCCTCGACCTGCAGGTCCGTTACGAGCTGACCGACGACGGGCTGACTGTGACCCCGAGCGCGACCAACGTCGGCACGGTGCGCGCACCGTTCGGGTTCGGCGCGCACCCCTACCTCACGATCGGTGAGGACACGGTCGACGAGCTGGAGCTGTCGTTGCCGGCGAGTGAATACCTGGCCGTCGACGAGCAGCTCCTCCCGACCCGGACCCACCCGGTGGCCGGCTCCGACTTCGACTTCCGCGACCCGCGGCAGATCGGGGACGCCGAGATCGACACCGCGTTCACCGGGTTGGTGGCCGACGGAGACGGTCGCTGGCGGGTCAGCATCGGCAGCGGTGAGCGGTCGACAACGCTGTGGGCAGAGGCGGATTCGTTCCCCTACGCGCAGGTCTTCACCGGCGACTCGCTGCCCGCAGGGCGTGCACGGCGCACCGGCGTCGCGGTGGAGCCGATGTCCTGCCCGGCCGGTGCGTTCGCGACAGGCACCGCGTTGGTCGTCCTCGAGCCAGGCGACACCTGGAGCGGCAATTGGGGCATCAGCCACGAGGGCTGACCCGTCCCCGGCGTCTACGCCTCAGCCTTCGGAGCGAGGGCGGCGGTTGCGACGGCGGCCAGCTCGGCGCGGAACTCGCGCTGCCCTTCGCGTGGGATGCGCACTTCGCACACACGAATACCCTTGCCCGGCTTGGCGATCCGCGCGGCGAGCACGTCGGCCTCGGCGACATACTCGTGCTCGATGCCGTGCGCGGCGCACAACTCGCTGATGGTGGTGTCCGTCGGCGTGGCGAAGATCCGCTCGTAGGGGCCGGACAGCGCGTCACGTCCCGGCTCGAGCGTGCTGAAGATGCCGCCGCCGTTGTCGTTGATGACCACGATCGTCAGGTCCGGGCGCGGCTCGTCCGGACCGATCAGCAACGCATTGCTGTCGTGCAGGAAGGTCAGGTCACCCATCAGCGCGTATGACGGGCGCGGCGACCGCGACAGTGCGAATCCGATGGCGGACGACACGACACCGTCGATGCCGGCGAGGCCGCGGTTGCCGACCGCGACGACTCCGTGGGTGATCTCGCGGGGGTCTCGGGCCAGGTCGACGTCGCGGGCGGTGTTGGACGACCCGACATACAGCCCGGACTCGGCCGGCAGGTTGTGCACCACCGCGCGGGCGACCGCCGGACCGCTCGGCCAGCTGGACTCGATCAGCGGGACAGCGGCGGTGGCCACTGCCTGTCCGGCTGCACGCCACTGCGACGCCCAGGCACGATCGACGCAGGACGAGACCGCCTGGTGACTGCGCTCGATGTCGTCCCAGTCGTGGACCCGGCGGACCACATGGCCGGGGTCGGCCCAGGACGTGAGCGGGGTGACCGCCTCGACCGTGACCGCGGGGTTGCGCAGCAGCCGGGCGATCTCGCGGTCCAGCGTGACGCGCCCGCCGATGAGCACCCGCTCGGGCAGGTGCTCGTCGAGCCACTCGTGGGCGCGCAGCAGCAGCGGACCGTTGGGGGTGACCCGGCCGCGTCGGTAGGCGCCGAACGGTTCGGCCATGATCGGCCAGCCTGCGGCGTCGGCGAGCTCGGCCAGCTGGGAGGAGTGGTGGGGCGCCGGCAGGTCGCCGAGCAGGACGAGGGTGCGCGGCACCGGCGCGATGCCGAAACCGGTGACGACACCGCGGCCGTGCGAGTCCGGGCGACGCAGGCTGAGCCACGCCTCGCCGTGCGGGCGACCGGTGAGACTCTCCGGCCAGTCGGCGGCGGTGTCGGCGGAGTCATCGAGGGAGTCGGGGACCAGGGGCTCGCGCAGCGGCACGTTGAGGTGGACGGGGCCGGGGTCGCCGGACGGGTAGCCGCGCGATTCGGCGACGGCGCGCCCGATCACCGAGCGCCAGATCGCCTGCTGGCCGGCGCGTCGCTCCGGCGTGCCGAACTCGTGGAACCACCGTGTCGACCCCGCGAAGATCTTCACCTGGTCGGTGGTCTGGTTGGCGCCCGTGCCGCGCAGCTCCTGCGGACGGTCCGCGGTCAGCAGGATCATCGGCACATAACCGTGTGCGGACTCGAGCACCGCCGGATAGAGGTTGGCGACGGCGGTGCCGCTTGTTGTGATCACCGGGACGGGCATGCGCGTGGTCTTGGCCAGCCCGAGTGCGAGGTATGCCGCGGAGCGTTCGTCGACGCGCACGTGCAGGCGGACGCGTCCGGCGCGCTCGGCGGCAGCCGCGGCATACGCCAGGGGAGCGGACCGCGACCCCGGGGCCAGCACGATTTCGCGCACACCCTGACGGATGAGCTCGTCCAGCAGCACGGTCGCGATAGCAGCGGAAGGATTCACATCTGCCATCCTCCCGCATCCGATTTCTCCGCCAGTGACGGCTTCCTCGGCGAGTGACGGCGCGATCTCGCCGTCAGTCGATCAACGGACCGTCACTCGCCGCCGCCACGGGTGGCGTCGCGGGCGGCCCGGTTGGGACGATCTCCCGCTGGACGAAGCGCTCCGCAGCGTGCGCAGCGGGTCCGGTGCCCACTGCCGCGAGCACGACGACCGCCGCGATGACCAGCCAGCCGGGGCCGCTCCAGCTCAGCGCGAGGAAGGTGAAGGCCGCCGGAGCCCAGCGCCCGCCGAGCGTGCCGAAGACCTCGGACACTCCGCCGTACTCCCCTCGCCGTCGCGGGTCCATGAGCAACGCCTCGAACGCGAAAGCGCCTGCGGAGTTTGCCAGTTCGGCACCGGTGACGGCTACGTGGCCGAGCCAGACGAGGAAGATCGTCAGCAGTCCGGTCGTGCTGTGCGTCTCCATCGTGATGAGGCAGGAAAGCACGAAGAACGCGGCGGAGATCCACACGGCGCGGATCGCGTGATCGACGGTGCGGACGCCGCGAGCGGAGTATGCCGGCAGGAAGATGCACAGCACCGTGTTGGTGCCGAAGAGCCACGCCAGCAACCAGTGCGGTGAGTCGGTCTCCTCGACCAGCCACAGCGGAATGACGACGTTGAGCAGCACCTGGTTGGTGAACATCGTCCCGGTGAACAGGCTCAGGACCATCCACCCGATGTTCGTCAGC
The DNA here is from genome assembly GCF_052905685.1 of Flexivirga sp. B27. Lineage (NCBI taxonomy): Bacteria > Bacillati > Actinomycetota > Actinomycetes > Micrococcales > Dermacoccaceae > Flexivirga > Flexivirga sp. B27. The sequence goes on from NZ_JBPYUM010000003.1 coordinate 502,225, forward strand.
GGACCCTTTCCGGGGATGCGCTCGCGAACGGCATCCGGGTCACGGTCGGCGCGCTTGACTCGGCTCGCGACACGCAGGTCGTGCGACGCACGCGGCAATCGCGCGATCCAGTAGGCGTTGAGCACGCCGATGACCAGCGTGAGCATCGGCAGCCAGCGCATCACTGTCAGGTTGTCGAACGCCAGCGCGACGCCGCCGATGATCGCGCCGAGGGTGAAGCCGACGTTGAGCGAGGAATACATGTAGGCCTGGGTCTCGACACGCTCTGCCTCGGGCATCACGTCCAGCACGTAGGCGTTGCGGCCCGCGCCGCCGGCATTGTTGACGATCTCGAAGAGCACCACCATCAGCAGGTATGGCGCGAAACCGCTCATGAACGGCCACAACCCGAACATCAGCGCGCCGATGGCCGCCGCGACCGACCACATGCGCTTCGGGCCGAGCAGGTCGACGATGCGTCCGGCCGGGTAGGCGACCACGAAGGACACCACGCCCGCCACCGTGAGGCCGAGTCCGACCTGTGCCGCGGAGAGCCCGACGACCTGGGTGAAGAAGACCGCGCTGCCGGTCAGGAAGGTGCCCTCGCCGGTCGCGAACAGCAGCGACTGCAAGGCCAGTCGACGAGACAACGGCGTCGGCGGGATCAACTGGCCGAGCCCGGAACGGGCGCGGGCGAGAGCAGTTTTCGGCACGTCCTTCAGTCGACCACGGCAGGCCGGCGGCCGTCACCTGAGTTTTTTCGCTCCCTGCTGGTCGAGTGCCGGGGGAGCGAAGCGGAGGAGGTGTATCGAGACCTTCACCTTGGTCAGTCCCCCTCGCTGCCGAATGACGGTGAGTCCGCCGAGTGACGGCGGTATGACGCCGTCACTCGGCGAGGAAGCCGTCACTGGCGGAAAATGGTGGGCCGGTCAGGGGGTGTCGGCGACGAGTGCGGCGAGAGTGCCGCCGAGATCGGTGAGTGCGTCACGTTGATCCTCGGACTCCACGCGCAGGATCTCGACGGGCTCGGCCGCGAGGCGCCATTCCAGACCGGTGGTGATCGACTCCAGCGACCGTCGCGCGCCGGTCGTGTCGGAGCGGCCGTGGATCCAGAAGGAGAACGGCCGGCGGGACACCCTGCCGCGGGTGTCGTCATAGGTGGAGTCGAACGCGTGCTTCATCGCGCCGGACATGTAGCCGAAGTTGGCCGGTGTCCCGAGCAGATAACCGTCGGCGTGCAGGAAATCGTCGATCGTCACCGACAGCGCTTCGACCACCTTGACGTCGACCGGCGGGAGGTCCTCGTGGCGCGCGCCGGCGAGGACTGCATCGAGCAGCGATCGCAGCCGCGGGGTCGGCGAGTGATGTATGACGAGAAGACTTCTCATTGCGCTGAATTCACGACCGCCGGACGATGACCACCGAGTCAGGCCCGACCGTGACGGGTGCATCGGAGCCGCCCGAGACGGAACCGCGCGAGATGGAACCGCCCGAGATGGAGCCGAACCCGAGCACGACCTCACCGGTGATCGAAGCGTCGTAGGACCCGAAGTTCGCCAGCACGACGTAGTCACCGCGTTGCACCCGGATCGTCGCACCGTCGCGGCGTAGCACGGCGTCGCCGGTCAGGATCTCGGGCGTATCGCGACGCAGCCGCAGCAGAGCGGCATACCAGTCGAGCAGCCGGGCGTGGTCGGGCCCGGCGAGCTCGGACCAGTCCAGCTTCGATGCGGTGAAAGTCGAAACCGCTTGCGGGTCAGGCACATCCGCCGACCAGCCGTGCTCTGCGAACTCCCGTGCACGCCCCTCGGAGACCGCGTGCGCGAGCTCTGGCTCCTGGTGGTCGGTGAAGTATTGCCACGGGGTTGAGGCGCCCCACTCCTCGCCCATGAAGAGCATCGGTGTGTATGGCGTGGTCAGCAGGATTGCGGCACCCGCGGCGCACCGTCCGGGGCTGACCAGTTGCGAGAGGCGGTCGCCGGTCGCGCGGTTGCCGACTTGATCGTGGGTCTGCAGGGACGCGACGAACCGCCAGGCCGGTGTGCGCTGCAGGTCGACCGGTCGCCCGTGGTGCCGGCCGCGGAAGCTGGACCAGGTGCCGTCGTGGAAGAACGGCGTGCGCAGCACCTTCTGCAGAGCATCCGGATCGGCGAAATCCGAGTAATAGCCTTGTGTTTCGCCGGTCAAGGCAACGTGCAGGGCGTGATGTATGTCGTCCGCCCACTGACCGGCCAGCCCGAGACCGGCGCCGGAGGCGTCGCGCGGCGAGACGGTTCGGGGGTCGTTGCGATCGGACTCGGCGATCAGGCTGAGTGGGCGGTCGACCTCGGCGGCAAGGGTGTCGACGCGTCGGGCCAGCTCCTCCAGGAAGTGTTCGGCGCGACCGTCGTGCAGTTCGTGCACGGCGTCCAGCCGCAAACCGTCGAAATGGAAGTCCCGCAACCACATCAGCGCGTTGTCGATGAAGTAGTCGCGCACCTCGTCGCTGCCCGGGCCGTCCAGGTTGACGGCACTGCCCCAGGGCGTCGGGTAGTGATCGGTGAAATACGGACCGAACTCCGCCAGGTAGTTGCCGCTCGGCCCGAGGTGGTTGTAGACGACGTCGAGCAGCACCGCGAGTCCGCGCTGGTGGCAGGCGTCGACGAAGCGCTGACAGGCCGCGGCTCCGCCATACGCCTCGTGCACGGCGTATGGCGCCACCCCGTCGTAGCCCCACCCGCGCTCGCCGGGGAAGGCTGCGACCGGCATGACCTCAACGAATGAAACACCCAGTGCGACAAGGTGATCCAGCTTCTCAGTGGCAGCGTCGAACGTGCCCTCTGGAGTGAAGCTACCGATGTGCAACTCGTAGATCGTTGCACCCTGCAGCGAGCGCCCGGTCCACTCGGAGTCGTGCCAGGTGTGCGCGCCCGGATCGACGATTGCCGAGCGTCCGTGCGGTCCGTCCGGTTGGGCGAGCGACCTCGGGTCGGGTCGCTCCGGCCCTTTGTCGAGGCGGAACGCGTAGCGGTCACCGGGGGACAGGTCGGCCACGGCAGGGTCGAGGGACCACCAGTCGCCGTCGCGGGTCATCGGCAGGCGGTCGTCACCGAGGGCCACCTCGACGGAACGCTCGGCGTGGGGCGCCCAGACGCGCAACGGGTTCATTGCTGCCTCTCCAGGAGTGCGACGGGCCAGCTGTCGAGCAGCTCCGCGAGCGGCACATGGCCGTCACTGGTCAGTGTGTCGCCGGAGATGTGCTCCAGCCATTCACCGGGCTGCAGGGTGACGGTGGTGTCGCCCCATCCGCCGGAGCGATAGAGGCGGCTCGGTGCACGCGTCGCGAGCGTCATGAACGTCTCCGGGTGGTTGCGGCCGATCGCTCCGGACAGGCGGTTGGAGTTGACCGAACGCATGAACCCGAGAAGGTGGTCGGACGTGGAAGTCGTTGCACGGTATGTCGATTCGGTGCCGAACACGCGTGGGTGCTCCCGACGTGCGTGCAGCGCGACTGAGACGACGTGCAGCTTGTCCGCGTCCGGGCCGGTGGCGTCGTCATCGGTCAGCGACTCGGCACGTCGCTCGAAATCGACCGGCCGCCGGTTGTCCGGGTCGACCAGTGACAGGTCGACGAACTCGGTGCCCTGATAGGTGTCCGGGACGCCGGGCATCGTCAGCTGCACGAGTTTTGCACCGAGACTGATTGCGCGAATCGCCTTCTCGTTGGCGGAGATCGCCGCGTCCATTGCCTCTCGGACGGGGCCCCCGGAGGCAATGCCCATCGCGAAGTCGATCACCCGGGACTCGTAGTCCTCGTCGACCGACAACCAGCTCGTTGTGAGCGATGCCTCCCGCAGAGCCTTCTGCAGGTATGCCGTCAGCCGCTCCTCGGACAGGTCACCCGCGCCGAGCAGCGTCTGCCACACGAAGTGCGCGGTCCGTGGATCGACACCACGCGTGCGTCGTGCGAGTGATCGAGTGGCCTTCGAAATCTGCTGCCACGCATCGGGATCGCCGCCGATTGCGAGCAGTCGCGCACGCACGTCCTCGCTGCGTTTGGTGTCGTGCGTGGACAGCGTTGTCATCGCCGAGCGGGCGCCACGATGTGCCTTGGCCCATTCGTGCAGATCGTCCGGGGACGACTGACCGATCCGGCTCGGGTCGCTGCCGACTTCGTTCATCGCGATGAACTCGCCCCAGCGGTAGAACGTGGTGTCCTCGATGCTCTTGGCCATGACCGGCCCCCACGTCTGCTGCAGGCGGATGCCGAAGTCGGCTGCCTCCGGTCGATCGTCAGCCATCAGCATCAGCGGGAGGAGCGCTGCCAACTCGTCCTTCAGGTCCGGTCGGGCCTCCAGGGCCCGGTTGTGTGCAGCGGTGAGCTGCTCCTTCTGCTGGTCGGTCGGCTTGCGGCCGGCCCGGACGTAAACGCGGTAAACGTCACTCGCGACAAGCAATTCGACGACTGCCGCACGCAGATCCGCAGGGTCGTGCTGGGGCAGCGCCTCGCGGGCGCGTCGAGTGAGCCGCTCGACCTCGGGCTCCAGCGACTCGGCGATGACCTGGCGCTTCGCGACCTCGACCGTGTGCGCGTAGTCCGGGTCGCCGCCGGTGGCGGTCCAGCTCGACTCGAGTGTTGGCGTGGTCTCGGCATCGGCCAGCGCGGACTGTATGACGCGCAGCGCGTCATACCCCGTGGTGCCCGAGCACTTCCACGAACGCGGCAGGGACTCACCCGGCTCGAGGATCTTCTCCACCCACACCGGCGTGCCACGAGTTGCCTTGCTGCGCAACCGATCCAGGTAACCGATCGGGTCGGCCAGGCCGTCCGGGTGGTCGATGCGGAACCCGTCGATCATGCCGTCGTCGTTGAGCTCGAGCAGTAGCTCGTGGGTGGCGTCGAAGACCTCCGGCTCCTCTACGCGTATGGCGATGAGCGTGTCGACCTCGAAGAACCGTCGATAGTTGAGCACGGCGTTGCGTTGCCGCCAGTAGGCCAGGCGGTAGTGCTGTCGCTGGAGGAGTTCGGCGACGTCGTCGGTGGTGTCCGTGCCGAGGGCCAGGGGCCAGGCGTGGTCGAAGTAGCGCAGCACCGGCTCGTCGCCGGACCGGTCGAGGGTGATGTCGCCGTCGGCAAGCACCTCGTCGAGCGGCTTGCCGAGCATCGGCAGGGCGATCCGACCGCCGCCGGCCTTCCAGTCGACGTCGAACCAATGTGCTGTCGCAGCATCGCGTCCATCCTGCAACAGCTGCCAGAGTTGCGGATTCAGCGACGCCGGTGCCGGGATGGCCATGTGATTGGGCACCAGGTCGACGACGATGCCGAGACCACGACTGTGCGCGGCGGTCACCAGTTGCTCGAAGGCCGCCCGGCCGCCCAGATCCTCGCTGATCCGAGAGTGGTCGACGACGTCATACCCGTGCATCGATCCAGGCACTGCCTGCAGGATCGGCGAGAGGTAAAGGTGTGAGACGCCGAGTGCGCCGAGATAGTCCAGTTGCGTCGCGGCATCGGCGAAGGTGAAGTCCGCGTGCAGCTGCAGCCGATAGGTGCTGGTCACGTCGCGAGCCATGCCCCCATCATGCCTGGGTGGACGCCGGTCCAGTGCGAGGGGAGCGGAGCTGAACTGCTGGTCGAGCGCCGGCGGAGCGGAGTTGAACTGCTGGTCGAGTGCCGGGGGAGCGCAGCGGAGGAGGTGTATCGAGACCCGCCGCTACGACGCCCGCTCGGACCGCACGTGGATCGCCAGGTCGGTGCGCCCGGCCGCGTGGGACCGGTCGAGCCGTCGCTCGGAGTCGTAGTCCTCCAGCATCCACCGGTAAGGGATCGGCTCCTCGGCGTCCAGTGATGCCAGTCGCCTGCGCACCCGGTCCCGAGCGTCCTCGACGCCGGGCCAGTCCGGCGTGTTGACCCCGAGGATCGCCAGAGACTCCAGCGGCGCGATGCCGGTGTACCAGAGGACGCCGTGGGTGATCGGGAAGAGCAGGTCGTGGATGTTGCCGTTGAGCCCTCGCTCCTCGAACGCAGACGCACGATCGCCGGCCGTGGTGATAATCAGTCCGCGCTTGCCGGTGAATGCGCCGTCGCCATACTTGCGCGAGTTGCCGGAGCCGTCGTGCAGCCCATAGGCGAAGCGTTCGGTGAAGATGCGGTCGATCCAACCCTTCATGATCGCCGGCATGCCGTGCCACCACAACGGGAAGAGCAACACGAGGAGGTCGGCATCCTCGAGGAGTTGCTGGTGCTCCCGGACAACTTCGGCGAGGGTGCCGTCGGCGTGCGCGTCGGCCGCGTGGTCACCCACCGGCCGCCGGAACTCGCACACGCCGTAGTCCGTGGGCCGGACCACCGGATCCCATTGCAGCTCATTGAGATTCAGCACCTCGGTGGAGTGCCCCTGGCGGCACAGCTCGTCGCTCGCGGTGCGGGTCAGGTCCTCGGTGAGGGAATGCGCGGACGGGGGCGCGGAGATCAGTAACGCCTTCATGGCTACGACGCTACGGACAAAGTGCGTGATTGGGTAGTACGGTCTTTCATGTCACTAATGGACACTCAGGGAACGGAGCGTGGCATGCGCGACGCGGTGCGCCGGGCGTTGGAGGTCTGCCCGATCGAGGTGGGTGTCGCGGTGGCAGGCGGCGACTGGAAGCTGACCACCGTTTCGAAGCTCGCACCCGGTCCGCTGCGGTTCGGGGAGCTACAACGCGCCATCGGCCCGGTCTCGGCCAAGACCCTCACCCGTCAGCTGCGGGCGCTCGAGGAGGACGGGGTCGTCATACGCACTGTGTATGCCGAGGTGCCGCCGCGCGTCACCTACGAGCTCACCGAGGCCGGTATGGCGCTTGCGGACATCGCGGACCAACTCGGCAGCTGGGGCGAGAAGTATGTCGCCCGACCCGGCTGAGTCCGAGGTTTCGACAAGCTCAACCGCCTTGGTGCCAGGCTCAACCATCTTGGTGTCAGGCTCAACCGCCTTGAGGTTTCGACAAGCTCAACCGCCTCAACGTCATTCGGGCTGCACTCGCGTGACCTGGTGAACGCAGGTGCCGGCCGTGCGTCGGTAGCCGAGGCTCTCGTAGAGACCGAGCGCCCCGGACGGGTTCGCCGTGTCGACGCCCAACCCGGCGGCTGCCATGCCGGATCTGCTGAATCGGCGCATGGATTCGGCCAGCAGCGCCGACGCGACACCGCGACCTCGGTGGCTGCGCAGGACGCCGAGCTCATCGGTGTAACCCTCGGTGTAGCCCTGCGACTCCCAGTCCTGCTCCCACGCGTAGTTCATCGCCGCACCGATCACCCGATCGGTGGTGTCGTCGATCGCGAGCACGGTCCAGTGCGGTCGGAAGGCGTGCGAGGTGATGTTCTCCTGCCACATCTGTGGCGGCAGGTCGACGTGGCCCCAGTGGTCCCTGAATGCCGCGTCCATCACCCGATGGACCTCCGCACTGCGCTCGGGGTCCCAATCGACGAGGCGTATGCCGTCGAGCGGCCGCACCTCCACGAGTGCGTCGAGGCCCCGGGACATCTCGAAGAAGTAGCGTTCCGTGGGTAATTCGTGTCGCATCGCCAGGTCGCGCACATCGGTCTGCTCGGTCGGCGCGAAGAGTCGCATCGTCAGCGGCCCGAAGCCCGGCCGGCGACTGGCTGTGTCCCAGTCCCGGCCGTGCGCCAGCTCCCACTGCAGGATCGCCTCGCCGATGCCCTCACCCCGGCGGTCCGGGCGGACCGCGCCGTTGAGGCGCACCGTGCGACGTTCGGTGACCGCGCGGTTGCACCCGGCCCACGCGGTGGCCACGACCTGTCCGCCCGTGTCACGGCCGACGAGCGTGTCCTCTTCAGGCACGGATCGGGTGGAGTCCCAGAACTCCTCGAGGTCCGCGAGCGAGGTGCGCTCGGGGTTCTCGTCATACGTCTCGCACTCGGTGTAGAACGCGGCGATGTTCGGAAGATCCTCGCGGGCGAACGGTTGCCACCGGATCCCCGGCAGGGCGTCCAGTCGCGTGCGGGCGTCGGCCTCGGAGGTTTGCGTCATGCACCCGATCCTCGGCGCGTATGCCGTTCCGAGGCAACGCGTTTTCGTGCCTGCCGGGGGTCCCTGTGCGCTCGGTCAGTCCATCGGTTTCGCGTGGCAGCTGTTGCCGTCGGACATCACGACGGACGTCGTGCGGCGCCAGGACGCCGGGTCGGAGGTCTTGCTCACCGGGCGTATGACGTAGCCGTCCCCCCGGTCGACCCGAGTCGGCTGGAACTTCTCGGTCGTGGTCACCTTGCCCGCGGAGTCCCGCGTGAAGGTCACCAGTGCGATCATCCCGTCCTGCGCGGCTTGGGTGGATGTGGTGCCGCCATACGCGACGATGCCTGCGGTCTGGTCGGACAGGGCGTTGCCGAGGCTGTAGTTGACCAGACGACCGTCGATCCGCTGGCACTTCTGCACCACGTGCGGGTGGTTGCCGATGATGTAGTCGACGGTGCCCGAGGAGAGCAATTCCTTTGCCAACCGGCGCTGTTCGGCCGTGGACTGCTGGTCCTGCTCAGCACCCCAGTGCATCGACACCAGCACCAGGTCGGCGCCCTTCGCACGTGCGGCTTTCGCGTCGGCCTTGATCCCCGAGGCGCCAACGACGTCATACAGATTGGCCTTGCTCCACGGCGCGGACGCGGGCACGTGCTTGGTGTTCCCCACCGTGTTGTCCAGCGTGTAGGAGTAGGACAACTGGGCGATCGTGAAGCCCTTCGCGCGGTAGATCGCCGGCTGGCCGGGCTGCGACGCGTCCGCGCCGGGTCCGGCAGCCTGCAGCCCGGCTGCCGCCATGATGCGCCGGGTGTCGCCGACACCGGCGAGATCCTGGTCGAAGGTGTGGTTGTTCGCCGTGCTGCACCCGTCGAAGCCGGCGCGGCGCAACCCGGTCGCGAACGCGGCGGGCGCGCCCATGATGAAGCCGTGGCTGAGGTTGCCACCTGTCGCACCGAGCGGCGTCTCGAGCTGACAGATCGCCACGTCGGCCGACCGCAGTGTGGGGGCGACCTGAGCGAAGATCGGGTCGAAGTCCCAGCCCGAGCCGTGGTGCGCCGCGGTCAGGACGGCCGCGTGCGGGATCTCGTCACCGGAGACGGCGACGGTCACCGATCCGGGCTTGTTCTTGCGCGGCGCGGGTGGCTTCGCGGCGGACGACGAGGCCGCTGATGAGTCGGCTGCCGAACCTGCCGACGATGTGCCCGGTCCCGTCGATGTATGCCGCCCGGTGCCCGGTGACCCGGTCGTGCTGCCGGCCACCGTGCCGGTCGCCGACGGACTGGTGGACTCCGACGGGCGGTCGGCGGAGCTTGGCGCACCCGAGCAACCGGCGACGACGAGAAGCGCGGAGACGCCCGCGATCAGTGCGATTCTGTGACGCCCCTGTCCCATACGGCGGGAGCGTAACCCACATCTGCCGACGATCTGCGGTAACTTCCGGGTAAGTGACTGGCCAGTACGGTTGACCCCTTCGCAAGGAGCACACCCATGGGAAAGTTCGATTCACCGGTCAAAGCAGCCCCAGGCTCGGACCTCAACGCCAAACAGGAGGGCTTGCTCTGGGCCGTCGTCACGGTGGGCGCGTTCATCGTGCTGCTCTTCCTGGACTTCATCTTTCAGCCCGACACCTCGTCGCTGCCGGGCCCCACGTGGCTGACCGGCCCGGTTCTCGGCTTCGTCATCGGCATCATCGCCTCGTTGCTGGTCAAGCCGCGCAGCTGGCAGGTGCAGTCGTGGATCGTTCCGGGTGTCGTCCTGGTCCTCGTCATACTGTGTGAGCTGTTCCGTGGCGACGCCCAGTGGGTCGGCCAGGCGCTGGCCGCCTTCTTCGTCGGCTTCGGCGGCGGCGCGTTGTTCTTCCGGGCCGCCGAGAAGCAGCACGAGTATGACGCGGCCCATCGTGACTGAGGCTCACGCAGTTCGCCGGTGACCGAAAGGACCACCGACGCGTCGAGAGGACCAGCAAATCAGCTGATTTGCTGGTCCTCTCGCTCATGTGGTGGTCCTCTCGGTCAGGGAGAGGACCGGTCCGCTGGTCGGATCAGACGCTGGCAGCGCGCTCCACGTCGAAGCGGTCGTTGTCCATGACCTTCGCCCACGCTGCGACGAACTCGTTCACGAACTTCTCGGCCGCATCGTCGGAGGCGTAGACCTCGGCCACGGCGCGCAGCTCGGAGTTGGCGCTGAAGACCAGGTCCGCACGCGTGCCGGTCCAGGTCTCGCCCTCGGGACCGGTGCCGACGTAGGTGCCCGGCTCGTCGCCCGGCTTCCAGTCGGCCGTGATGTCCAGCAGGTTGACGAAGAAGTCGTTGGTCAGCTGGCCCTCACGCTCGGTGAAGACGCCGGCCTTGTTGTCGCCGGTGTTGGCGCCGAGCACCCGCAGGCCACCGATCAGGACCGTGGTCTCCGGGGTCGACAGGCCGAGCAGGTTGGCCCGGTCGACCAGGTGGTACTCGAACGGCGCCTTGGTCGGGCCTTCGGTGTAGTTGCGGAAGGCGTCGATCTTCGGCTCGAGGTAGCTGAACGAGTCGACGTCGGTCTGCTCCTGGCTCGCGTCACCGCGGCCCGGGGTGAACGGCACCTGCACGTCGAAGCCGGCGGCCTTGGCGGCCTGCTCGACCCCGATGTTGCCGGCCAGAACGATCGCGTCCGCAACGGAAACGCCTGTGGCAGATGCGATCTGCTCCAGCTTGGCGACCACCGGTCCGGTCACGGCCGGGTCGTTGACTGCCCAGCTCTTCTGCGGCTCCAGGCGCAGCCGGGCACCGTTGGCGCCGCCGCGCTTGTCGGAGTTGCGGTAGCAGCCGGCGGCCGCCCACGCGGTCTTGACCAGCTCCTGCACCGAGAAGCCGGCGTCGGCGATTTGCTTCTTGGCGTCCTGGATCGCCTTGGCGCTGGGCGCGTCGACGGCGGGGATCGGGTCCTGCCAGATGAGCGCCTCGGACGGCACCTCTGCACCGCGGTAGCGCGTCGCCGGGCCCATGTCACGGTGGGTCAGCTTGAACCACGCACGTGCGTAGGCGTCGGCGAACTCGTCCGGGTTGTCCAGGAAGCGCTTGGAGATCTTGCCGTACTCCGGGTCGAAGCGCAGCGACAGGTCGGTGGTGAGCATGCGCGGCTCACGACGACCGCTGCCCTGCGACTCCGGCACCATGTCGGCACCGCCGCCGTTGACCGGACGCCACTGCTTCGCGCCGGATGCGGACTCGAAGACCTCCCACTCGTAGCCGTAGAGGATGTGGAAGAACTCGTTGTCCCAACGAGTCGGGTGGTAGGTCCAGGTGACCTCGATGCCCGAGCCGATCGCGTCGTTGCCCTTGCCGCTCTTGTATGACGACTTCCAGCCCAGGCCGTTCTGCTCGAACGGTGCAGCCTCCGGCTCGGCGCCGACGTGCTCGGCGTTGCCGGCACCGTGGGTCTTGCCGAAGGTGTGACCACCGGCAATCAGCGCGACGGTCTCCTCGTCGTTCATCGCCATCCGGCCGAAGGTCTCGCGGATGTCGTGCGCCGCCGCGAGCGGGTCGGGGTTGCCGCCCGGGCCCTCCGGGTTGACGTAGATGAGCCCCATCTGCGTTGCGGCAAGCGGGTTTTCGAGGTCCCGGTCACCGGAGTAGCGGTGGTTGTCGCCGAGCCACTCTGTCTCGGCGCCCCAGTAGATGTCGTCGTCCGGCTCCCACGCGTCGACACGGCCGCCGGCGAAACCGAAGGTCTTGAAACCCATGTCCTCCATGGCGGCGTTGCCGGCGAGGACCATCAGGTCACCCCAGGACAGGGACTTGCCGTACTTCTTCTTGACCGGCCACAGCACGCGGCGCGCACGGTCCAGCAGGACGTTGTCCGGCCAGGACGAGAGCGGGGCGAAACGCTGCTGACCGGTGCCGGCGCCACCACGGCCGTCACCGACGCGGTAGGTGCCGGCGGCGTGCCACGCCATACGGACGACCAGCGGACCGTAGTGACCGAAGTCGGCCGGCCACCAGTCCTGCGAGGACTTGAGGGTGTCGATGATGTCGGCCTTGACCTCGGTGAGGTCGAGGGCCTCGAACGCCTTGGCGTAGTCGAAGTCCTCGCCGAGCGGGTTGGCCACCGCAGGGTTCTTGGCAAGGATCCTCAGGTTCAGACGCTGCGGCCACCACTGCTGGGTGGCGTCACCCTGCGCCGGCTGAGCGACGTCGTGCATGACCGGGCACTTGCCACCGCTGTCGTTGATCTCAGCGAGTGGCTGCTCGTCTGTGGTGCTCATGTCATCCTCTCTTTGCTGCGGGTGTGGTGTCCGCAGTCGGTGAAACCGGGTGGGAAATCTGACAATCCGGGCATAAACCCCAGTAGATGACCTCGGCTTCCTCAATGGTGAAGCCTTGGTCGTCCGACGCCTCGAGGCACGGTGCTGCGCCGATCGCGCACTCGACGTCGACGACCGTCCCGCATGATCGACACACCAAGTGGTGGTGGTTGTCGTTGCGTCGCAACTCGTAGCGGGCCGGTGAACCTGACGGTCGGATCCGGCGCACGATCCCTGTCTCGGTGAAGGTGTTGAGACAGTCGAAGATCGCTTGCCGGGAAACGGTCGGCAGCGCTTCGTGCACTGTCTCGGCGAGCAGGGCGGAGTCGGCGTGCGGATGATCGCGCACCGATTCGAGCACCGCGACGCGCGGGCGGGTCACCCGCAACCCGGCGTCACGCAGTGTTGTCTCGAAGTCCGGCATGGCCCAGAGTCTTGTGCATTGTTTGGACTCAGTCAAGTCTAGGTTTCAGGCGGCGATCGGCAGGTGCAGCGGACCGCGGATCAGGGTGGTGCGGCGCATCGTGACCGGGCCGGCCACGCGCAGGTGTGGCAGCCGGATCGCGAGCTGTTCCAAGGCGATTGACGCTTCCAGGCGTGCAAGAGGAGCGCCGAGGCAGTAGTGGATGCCGCTGGAGAAGGCCAGGTGCTCGGTGCCGTGCGACCGGGTGATGTCGAAACGGTCCGGGTCGGGGAAGACCTTCGGGTCGCGGCCGGTGCCGCCGAGCAACAGCACGATCCACTGGTCCTTGCGGACCGGCACGCCGGCGACCTCCTGCTCCTCGAAGGAGACGCGCTCGGTGCGTTGCACCGGTGGGTTCCAGCGCAGGGTCTCCTCGATCGCCTGGCCGGCGAGATCGGGTTGCTCGGTCAGCAATCGCCACTGATCGGGGTGCTGCTGCAGCGCGAGCAGCGTGTTGCCGAGCAGGTTGACCGTGGTCTCGAAGCCCGCCACGAGCAGCAGGATGCACATCGACATCAGCTCGTCGGGCCGCACCTGATCGCCGCGCTCGGCCACCAGCACACTGGTCAGGTCGTCGTGCGGGTCCGTGGCGCGGACGGCGACGAGCTGCTCGAACATCGTGCCCAGAGCGTCGGCCGCCTGCATCAACTCTCGTGCGTGCCGCAGTGAATGTATGCCGTCGAGCGATCCGCCGAGTGCTGCGCCATACCGTGCAAACGCGGCGGTATCCACACCGGAGTCCCGATCGATGCCGAACATCCTGGTGATCACCCCGATCGGCAGCGGTGCGGCGAACGAGGAGACGAAGTCGACGCTTCCACCCGACAGGTCACCGATCAGCTGACCGACGAGTTCGCTGATACGAGAGCGGTATCCGCGCACCATGCGCGGACTGAATGCGGGTGCCGCGACCCGGCGCAGCCGGCTGTGGTCGGGCTCGTTGCGGTCCAGGAAGGACAGGTCGAAATCCTCGCTCGTCGGCGACGGACCTTCCAAGGGTCGGACGCCGAAGGAACGACTGGTCAGCACCGAGCGCGCGGTCGCGTGGTCGACCGTCAGGAAATTCCCCATCCGGGTGGGCACCAACGGACCCTGCGGACGCACCTCGGCATACACCGCATAGGGATCGTGTCGCCCCTCACTCATCCGCAACCGCGCGAGCGGGTCGTGGCGCAGCTTGGCGTGGTAGGTCGTCGCCAGCTTCGAGCGATAGAGCTCCTGGCTGAAGACGGCAGCAGCACGGACGTCCTGAACGATGCTCATCGATGAATCCCCTCCAGCACCCATGGTGCGCCGAAAGGCTGAGCAAAAGCAGGAAAGCGGTCCGAGAAATGGTTCACCAGGGGCCGTCGTGCCGCAGCACGGTCAGGGCGCGGCGGTCCACCCGCAGCTGCAGCACGTCCGCCTCTTCGCCGAGTTCACCGTCTCGGGCGATGCACACCGGGCCTCCGCGCAGCACCTCGATCTGCAGCGTCGGCGCGTGGATCTCGCGGTAGCGGCCGTGTCGACCCAGCTGTCCGGTCAGCAGTGCGAGCAGGATGGTCAGCGTCGCGCCGAAGCCGGAGGCGTCGAGCATCCGCAGGTCCAGCAATCCGTCGTCCATGCGTTCACGGAAGCTCGGTGCGAAGCCGTGCGGTTGATATTCGCTGTTGCCCAGGAAGAGCAGGTCGACGGTGCTGGTCCGGTCGTCGACGCGGACGGTGATCGGTCGGGACCGCACCAGGGTGCGCAGTCCGGCATACACCGCCGAGAGCGGTTTGCCGATGCGCTTCTCGTTGCGCTCGCGGATGGCGACGAAGTCGGTGTAGGCGCCGACGCTGGCGGTGTTGAGGAAGAGCTCGTCGTTGAGATAGGCGAGATCGACCTTGGCCGCCGTGCCGTTCTTGACCGCGGTGATCGCCGCGCGCAGCGGGTAGGACGACGCGTCCTTGGCGAAATGGTTGAAGGTGCCGGCGGGGAAGACCGCGAGCGGGACGTCGGCCGCGCGTGCCGCAGTCGCAGCCGTGCGGACCGTGCCGTCGCCGCCCGCGACTCCGAGAACAGCTGCCCGAGAAGCGGATTCGCGCATCACGGCGTCGACATCGACGTCCTCGGTCAGCTCGACGACCTCCACGTCGGGGAGTTCGTCACGAACCTTCTCCAGCACGCGTTTCCCCTCGCCGCTGTGCGAGGCAGGGTTGACCACGAGCAGCACACCGGCTCCGGTGGGCCGCTCCTCCAGCTGTATGACGTCGGGGCGTCGTATGGCGGCCGGCGGCTCCGCCGGAGGAACCAGGCGCGCACCGACCTCGGCGACTGCAGTACCGAGCAGCCACCCGGCCGCGACGTCGGACGGGTAGTGCGCACCCGTCGAGATGCGCGAGAGCCCGACCAGCCCGGCCAGCGCACGCAATGGAAGGGACAGCACCGGCATCTCCGTTCCCACCGCGGTCGCAAACGCCGCCGCGCTGGCAGCATGCCCGCTCGGGAAGCTGGTGGAGACCGGTAACCGGCGCGACAGCCGACTGATCGGCAGTGCTGCGACCGAGGGCCGGACCCGCCGGTTCGTCCGTTTGGCAACCTGATTCGCGAGCAGACTGGTTGCCGCGATGGTCACCACACCACGCAGGGCGGCGCGCTTGGCGCGGCGATCACGGCTGAGACCCAGTGCGCCCGCGATGCCGAACCACAGGACGGAGTGGTCGGCCGCATCGGTCAGCCGCGGCAGCACCTTGTCCAGCAGGGGACCGCGCGCCGCAGCGATGCCCTCGAAGATCGACACGTCGAGGTCGTCGATGTCACCGGCGATGCGCCTGATCCAAGCAATCACGGTTCGTCCTGTCATCGAGATGCGGTGGTGCCGCCATACTGGCGCACGACGGGCCGGCCCACCAGCATCGGCGGCTCAGCGCGGATGCGCCTTGACGTAGGCCGACCAGTTGCCGGGGTCGACGCAGACCCGGGGTGATTGCGGAGGTGCCGCGCGCACCGCACGGTGGTGGTCCAGCCGGCTCTCCCACACACCCTCACCGCTGGTCAGGTCCGGAAGACGACGCTGCACCGAGTCCGTGTGGCGCGTCGGTATGACGCCCTCGATGCGCGCGTCGTGCTCGTCGACCTCGGTGCTGGTGATGTCGGCCTCCCACCGGGCGAGTTCGCCCAGCAGCGTCGGCACCTGCTCGGGGAGCAGGTCGAGGGTGAATGACTCCACCGGCTCGCACACGGTCGTGCCCGCGCGTCGCAGCGCGCGCATCAGCACCGGACGGGTCAGCAACCGAAAGTCTCCGGCCGTGCTGGACATCGACTTGTCGAACGTCCCATGGGCGTGTGACTGGCGCGCCCAATACCCCGAATGCGTCATGGTGACAACGCAATCGGTGACCTGCCAGCCACTGAGCCCCTGCCGCAGGGTGTCATCGACCGACGACCTGACCGCGGTGAAGAACGCCGGCGGCATCGAGCCCGCCTCGACCTCCAGCGCGAAGCTGACGCCGCTGCCGACCGGACCCGGCTCGATCCGCAGACCGACCGTCGCCAGGTAGGGGTTCGGTGGCGTCGCGATGACCTCGTATGCCGACCCGCTGCCGGTCACGCGCTCGATGCAGATGACCGACAGCGGACGGAACGTCGCCGCGACCCCGAACTCGTCGGCCAGCCGTGCCTCGATCACCTGTCGTTGGACTTCGCCGTGCAGCGACAGCCTGATCTCCCCGCGAGCGTCATCCTGCCGAAGATTGATCAGCGGGTCCTGGTCGGCGAAGGTTGCCAGGCCCGCCAGCAGGTTCCCCCGCTGCGCCGGATCTGCAGCGTCCACAACGGTTTCCAGCGTCGATGGCCGCAGCGTGCTGACGGTGCGGGCGCTGTCGGCACCGATCCGGTCGCCGACCCGCGGATGGTCGATCCCTGTCACGACGCCGATCCCGCCGGGGGAGAGCGCCTTGGTGCGTTTGCCCGTCGGGTCGCTGATCGCGGTGATGCGGGACCGCTGGTCCAATCGGTCGCGCACCCGGACGGTCCCGTCGTGTACGCGGATCCACGCCCGGCCGTCGCGCTCCACGGAGAAGACGGTCGCCGAGGCAGGTGCGTCGGGACGGGCAGGTGACGGCGACATGTGCCGGATCTGCTCGATGAGTCCGTCGACGCCCGCTCCGGTCCGCGCCGAGCCGTGCAGCACGCGGGTGCCGGCAGCAGGCTTGAGACGGTGCCTGATCTGCTCCTCCACCCGGTCGGGGTCGGCTCCGGCCCGATCGAGCTTGTTGACGAAGATCGTGGTCGGGACGTCCAGTCGCTGTAGCGCGCGCATCAGGATGCGCGTCTGTGGCTGGACGCCCTCGACGGCGGAGACGACGAGCACGACGCCGTCGAGGATGGTGAGCGCGCGCTCGACCTCCGCGATGAAGTCCGGGTGCCCAGGAGTGTCAACGAGATTGACGCGCAGGTCACCGATGGTGAAGCTTGCGACGGCTGTCCTGATGGTGATGCCGCGCTCGCGCTCGAGCGCCATGGTGTCGGTCGCGGACGTGCCGCTGTCGACACTGCCGAGGTGGTCGATGGCGCCCGTTTCGAAGAGGAGCCGCTCGGTCAGAGTGGTCTTACCGGCGTCGACGTGAGCGAGTATTCCGAGGTTGAGTGTGTGCAAGGGTCCTGTCCTTGGCCGCAGTGAAATGGATCGGTGCGGTGCGGGAAGGACGGCGCATCGGCATACTCCTCGGATGTCGGACAGAACACGCCCAGTCCAGCAGAGGCTTCTTCGCAGGGACAACCGATTTTCCGCCGCGTGTGCAGGTAGCGGGCGGCGTCCGCGCTTACGGTGGTCGGGTGAGCACACGACTCGACAGTGCGAGGGCCATCGCGTGGCGTCTGGGTCGGCACCGGCTGACCGGTCGGGGTGCGAAGTCGCTGCTGGACGCCGTACGTGCCGTGGTCGCGCTGCGCGGATGGCCGCTGGATCTCGCCGAACTCGCCGTCGCAGCGCGGCGATCCGAGCCCGATGCCGATGGCCTGACTGGCGCGCTGGCAGCCGGTGACGTCATACGCAGCTACGCATTCCGCGGCGGCTCATACGTTTTCACGCCTGAGATCGGTGCCGTGCTGCTGTCGGTCCACACCGCCGGGCGCTCGTGGGAGAAGGAGCGATTCCAGCGACAGGCCGGCTTCGAGCTGGCCGACTGGGAGCCGTTCCGTGTCGCGATGCGGGAGATCCTCGAGACCGGTCCCAAGACTCGCCCGGAGATCGCGGAGGAGTTGGCCGGACGGCCGGAACTGCGGCACCTCGCCGATGCCGCTGCCGGCGCGGGCGCAGACACGCTCTACAAACCGCTGCACTGGTGGGGCGACATCTGCTTCGGACCGGAGCGCGACGGGCAGGCGACCTTCCGGCAACTGGACGGCGACGCGGCCTGGCCCGGACTGCCAGACGTCGACGATGCCGGGCGCGCTGCGATCGAGCTCTACCTCGGTGCCTACGGTCCGGCGACGGATGCCAACCTGCACTACTGGCTGGCCGAGGGGCTCGGCGCGCCCCGGCGACGAGTCCGGCAATGGCTCGCTGACCTCGACGACCGCGTCACCGAGGTCGCTGTCGGCGACGTTGCGGCATACGTCCGCACGACCGACCTGGACGCGATCGCGACGACCGAGCCGACGGACGAGCTGCAGCTGCTGCCGGGCTTCGATCCGTGGATTCTGGGGCCGGGCACTGCTGACACGAGGATCCTTGCGGCGCAACGTCGTTCGCTCGGCACGCGCGGTGCCAACCTCGTCATACGAGGCGGGGTCGTGTCAGGTGTATGGCGCCGGCAGCGCGACGAGGTCATGGTGTCGTGGTTCGACGAGGCAGGCCCCGCACCCGAGGCGGATCTCGAGGCCGCGACCGCACAGCTGGGACGCGGTGAACCGCTGACGGTTGTCGTGCAACGGACGAGCGTCTGAGCACCGGACAGAGCCTGACCGGAAGCGCTCCTAACGTCGCACCGTGCTCGAAAGACCGGGCACTTCATTCGATGAAGGAGACAACCGTGCAGTTCGCCGCAACCCGTATCGTCACCGACGACGTCGACGCCTTGGTCCAGTTCTACGAAAGGGTGACCGGAGTCGCCGCGGATCGGCTGCACCCGTTGTTCGCCGAACTGCGCACCGACTCCGGCGTGCTCGCGATCTCCAGCACGCAGACCGTTCCGCTGCTCGGTGAGGGCGTGGCCGAAGCGAGCGCGAACCGGTCTGTCGTGCTGGACTTCCACGTCGACGACGTCGACGCGACATACGCCGCACTCCGGTCGGAGATCGACACCTTCGTCAACGAGCCGACGGTCATGCCGTGGGGCAACAAGTCGTTGCTCTTCCGCGACCCGGACGGCAACCTGGTCAACTTCTTCACCCCGGTGGCCGTGCCGGCGCAGTGATCGTGCCCGAGTAGTCAGGCGATCTCGTCCGCTGCCCGGTCGGGCACGGAACGGCCGGTGCTGCCCGGTCGGAGTCGTGCGAACAATGCCGCGGCGGGGGTGAGGAGCACCGCCGAGATCACCATGGCGAACGGGATGGATGTGCGGCCTGCGAGTGCGCCCAGTGGTGGCCCACCGACGACTTGGCCGAGCGCATCCGCCTGGCTGGTGAGCGAGATGGTCGTTGCCCGTGCCCGCGAGTCCACATTGCGCTGCAGCCACGCGGACTGGACCGGAGCCGCGATGGTCTGAGCGGACTTGCGGACCCACATCGCGATCATCGCCGGCCACAGCGAACCCAGGAGAGCGAAACCGACAACGCCGGCAACCTGCACCAGGGTCAGTGCCGCGAGTAGCCCTCCCGGGTGCAGCGCATTCACCCGCTGCGCCGCGACCTTATTGGTGACGAGACTGGCCACCAGCGCGATGAGTGACCCGATCAGCGCGAAGACGGTGAACCACCCTGCAGTGTCGTGGATTCCGAAAAGGTTCGGCAGTGCGAACGTGTCGACGACGCGCGCCGTCCAGAGTCGGTCGAACACCTCCGAAGAGATGCCGGCGATGACCGCGATCACCATGAAGGAACGGACGACGCCCCGCTTGCGAGCCGCGTGCACGCCGGTGATGAAGGTCTGCTTCATCTGTGCCCAGTTCTCCCGCTCGGCGCGCGGAGTCGGCACGAAGCCGGTTTCGGGCATCCGGACGGTCATGACGGCGGCGAGCACGAGATAACCGGTGCCGCCGATCAGCATCGGCCAGTGCAGGTTCACGTGGCCGATGAGACCGGCCAGCACGATGCCGAGCACGCCGAGCACCAGGTGTTGCTGCTCGAAGCGGGTGAACAACGGCTGTACTGCGTCCGCCCCCACCTCATCGGTGATCCAGGCGTCGACGGCGCCCGAGATGAACGTGAAGCCGAGCCCCCAGATCACCTGAGCGATCACGAGTGGCCAGAACGATGCCCAGAACCCTTGCAGCAGGATCGCGGATCCGACGACGACCGCTCCGATCAGTGCGGAGAGACGTCGGGAGTAGAGGTCCGCGACGATGCTCGTCGGGATCTCGAAGAGGAAGCAACTGGCTTCCATGGCCGCGCCGACGACCATCAGTTGCCCGGGCGAGAGGTGGGCGACCTGCACCTGGTAGAGCATCGAGAGCGTGAATGCGATCGAGTGCATCAATGACCAACTGCCCTCCCACCACAGGTAGGCGGTTCGGGCGGGCAGCGGCCATCGGCCGAGAACATTAGACATTGGTGACAGAAATCCTTGAGTAGTGCGCGCATTGGCGCGAGCGGTCACGAAACGCGACTGCGTGGGCACGCAAAAGTGGCGGTGGATCCAGGACGGATCGACCGTTGGGTTCGTGCCGGTGCACCCGAGGTGTCGGCCCGACGGTTACTCGGGCCGAGAGCTCAGTTCATGGGGTGCAAACCACTCAAGCTGGACGATGCATGCACCGAAGATAACGGACACCGCGCCGGGGCTGCATCCGAATTGCCCGCGCAGAGCACAACGGACGGAAACTGACCGGAAGCGCTCCTACCGTCGTGGCGAGCTCGAGCCGTCGAGCACTCGCCCACGAAGGAGAGACAACCATGCAGTTTGCCGCCACCCGGATCGTCACCGACGACGTCGACACGTTGGTCAATTTCTACGAGAAGGTGACCGGCATCGACGCGCACCGCTTGCACCCGTTGTTCGCCGAGCTGCGGACCGACTCGGGCACGCTGGCGATCTCGAGCACGCAGACGGTGCCGTTGCTCGGTGAGGGTGTTGCCGAGGCCGCCGCCAACAGGTCTGTCGTGTTGGACTTCCGCGTCGATGACGTGGACGCGACATACAGGGCGTTGCAACCGGTGATCGACACATTCGTCAACGAGCCGACGTTGATGCCATGGGGCAACAAGTCGCTGCTCTTCCGTGACCCCGACGGCAATCTGGTCAACTTCTTCACGCCGGTCGTCGGTTAGTGCGCAGGAGTGCGGCCGACCGTTGCTGCGGTGGGCCCTGCGGGGCTCGAACCCGCAACCAATGGATTAAAAGTCCACTGCTCTACCAATTGAGCTAAAGGCCCTGGTGCGCCCGTAAGAGTAGTCAAGCCAGGCTGGGAGCGTCACATCGGCCGCCGGCCTTTCGAGACGCTTGCTCGTTCCTCACAAGCTCCTCAAGGACCTTGCTGGTGGTCTGCGGTGGCCGAGGAGGGCGGAGGAGCGCAGCGGGGGAGTCCGTCTCGAGGTCCCGCCCGGCGGCCCGTTTCGGTTATGCCGAAAGTGCGCTCGACCGCACTCTTGGCAGTACCGAGGGGCCTGGGAGGATGGGCGCACCATGAACCTCTACGACCGCCTGCCCGAAACCGACGATCCCGATGCGACATACGAGCGGTTCGTGGACTGGGCGGGCGACCGGGGGCTGACGCTCTATCCGCACCAGGAAGAAGCGACCATCGAGCTGCTCGCAGGCGCCAACGTCATCCTCGCGACGCCGACCGGCTCCGGGAAGTCGATGGTCGCAACGGCGGCCGAGTTCGCAGCGCTGGCCGGCGACCGGGTCAGCTTCTACACCGCGCCGATCAAGGCGCTGGTGTCGGAGAAGTTCTTCGCCCTCTGCGAGACCTTCGGCGCCGACAACGTCGGCATGCTGACCGGCGACGCGTCGGTCAACGCCGACGCCCCGATCATCTGCTGCACCGCGGAGGTGCTGGCCAACATTGCGCTGCGCGAGGGCCGCACGGCCGACGTCGGCATGGTGATCATGGACGAGTTCCACTTCTACTCCGAGCCGGAGCGCGGTTGGGCCTGGCAGGTGCCGCTGCTGGAGCTTCCACAGGCCCAATTCCTGCTGATGTCAGCGACTTTGGGCGATGTCACGATCTTCGAGGAAGAGCTGACCAAGCGCACCGGTCGACCGACCGCGACGGTCGCACAGGCCGAACGCCCGGTGCCGCTCGCCTTCAAGTGGGCGATGACACCGCTGCACGAGACCATCGAGGAGTTGCTCTACGCCAAGGAAGCCCCGGCGTATGTCGTGCACTTCACCCAGGCCGCGGCCCTCGAGCAGGCCCAGGCGCTGATGAGCATCAACATGCTCAGCAAGGCGGACAAGGAGCGGATCGCCGAGATGATCGCCGGCTTCCGCTTCTCCGCCGGCTTCGGCAAGACGCTGAATCGGTTGGTGCGGCACGGGATCGGCGTCCACCACGCGGGGATGCTGCCCAAATATCGGCGGTTGGTCGAGACCCTCGCGCAGGACGGGCTGCTGAAGGTCATCTGTGGCACCGACACTCTCGGCGTCGGCATCAACGTCCCGATCCGGACCGTCATCTTCACCGGCCTGACGAAGTTCGACGGCACCCGCCAACGGCTGCTGAAGGCGCGCGAATTCCACCAGATCGCAGGTCGTGCGGGGCGGGCCGGCTTCGACACCAGCGGCACCGTCGTCGTGCAGGCGCCGGAGCACCAGATCGAGAACGCCCGAGCGCTCGCCAAGGCCGGCGACGACCCGAAGAAGCTGCGCAAGGTGCAGCGCAAGAAGCCGCCCGAAGGATTCGTCAACTACACCGAGGAGACGTTCGACAAGCTCGTCCATGCTGACCCCGAGCCACTGCAGTCGCGCCTGCGCGTCACGCACTCGATGCTGCTCAATCTCATTGCCCGCGAAGGCGATCCGTACGCCGCGGTGCGCGACCTCGTCCGAGACAACCACGAGGATCCGCGCCGACGCCGGCGGCTCGCGAAGCGCGCGATCACCCTCACCCGGGAGCTGCTCACGGCGGGAGTCGTCGAGCGCCTGCCGGAGCCGCTGCCGGACGGGCGCGGCATACAGCTGGTGGCCGACCTGCAGGACGGGTTCGCGCTCAATCAGCCGTTGGCGCCCTTCGCGCTCGCGGCTCTCGACGTGCTGCCGGATCCCGATGACCCGGCGACCGACCAACTGACCCACGCGCTCGACGTGGTCTCGGTCATCGAGTCGATCCTGGAGGACCCGCGCCCGATCCTCCTCGCCCAGCGACGCAAGGCCCGCGGCGAGGCGGTTGCGCAGATGAAGGCCGACGGCATCGAGTATGACGAGCGCATGGAACTGCTGGAGGACGTCGGCTGGCCGCAGCCGCTCGCCGAGCTGCTCGAGGCGGCGTTCGAGACCTATCACGCAGCACAACCGTGGGTGGGGGAGCAGGCGCTGTCGCCGAAGTCCGTGGTCCGCGAGATGTACGAAAATGCCTGGAGCTTCGGCGATCTCGTGCGCTACTACGAGATCGCCCGGTCGGAGGGGATCGTGCTGCGCTACCTGACCGACGCCTACCGGACGTTGCGTCAGACGGTGCCCGACAGCGCCAAGACCGAGGAGCTCTCCGACCTCATCGAATGGCTCGGCGAGGTCATCCGGCAGACCGACTCCAGCCTGCTGGACGAGTGGGAGGAGTTGGTCAACCCGGCGCTGCACGAGGAGCGCGAGTCGGCCCTGGTGCACACTCCCCGGTCGATCACGACCGGCAAGGCCTTCGGCATCCAGGTCCGCCGCGGAATGTTCCGCCGCGTCGAGCTGGCTGCCCGACGGGACATCGTCGCGCTGGCCGCACTCGAACGCTCGGTCGCTGCCTCCACCGAGCCGGCGACCGAGACCGTCATGGACGAATCCGCCTGGCACGACGACCTTTCGGCATACTTCGACGAGCACGAGGAGATGCTGCTCGACGCGGACGCCCGGGGCCCGGCATACCTGCGGATCGAGCGCGGCACGGAGAAGTGGGAGATCCGGCAGGTGATCCACGACCCGGAGGGCAACGGTGACTGGGGGATCGACGCCGAGGTCCCGCTCGCGGCCAGCGACGCCGCCGGGCAGGCCGTCATCGTGGTCCTGGGGCTGAACCGGCTCGACTGAATCACCTACCGTGGAGGGCGATGACTAGCGACAACGAGCCGCGTCGTCCGCGACGCCCCGCAATGTTCGACCCTGCTGCGCTCGACGCCCAGACGTCGAGCGCCGCCGACCCGGCACAGGTGTCGGAGATCGCGCACGAGACGGCAGCGGCGCTCGTGGGCAAGGGACGTGCGGCGGACGATCCGGAGCTCACCAAGCGACTGGTCAGCCTGGTCGACGAGCTCGGTATGGCGACCGTCGCAGAATTGTGGGCCGACCGTCCGGCGGTCAGCCTCCCGGGCACGTTGTGGCGTCTCTATGCGATCCACGAGTCGGTGCGGCGGGACGGCACGGCGGCGGCCGCCGACTATGACCTGGGCCGGCGGGTGGCGGACGTCCAGCACGTCATCGCCGGGGCCGCGGAGCCGCCGTCGCCCGAGGCGTTGCGGGAGCTGACCGACGCCATCCTGACCGGCGTTTTCGACGGTGATCTGTCCGTGGCGCTGGAGCGGGCAGCGGCGTTCTGCCGGATCATCTCGATCGGACGGGCGCACCGGGCCGACGACCACGACGGGTATGACCAGCGCGCCGCCGCTGCCGTCACCCGCAGCGCTGTGGCGCTGCTCGACACGGCGCGGGACCTGGAGCGGGCGGCCTCCGCGTGGCGCGCGGGCACTTTGGACTGACTGACCGACTGACCCATGTGCCGAGAGGCCCCTCGTTTGCCGAGGGGCCCCCGGATTCGGACGCATTTAGCCCCAAATCCCTGGTCCTGTCAGTATTTGCCGGTTCTCTCGGCGAGAAGGCTGGTGCGTCGGGCCGGGAGCGCCTCACGGCGCACGGCCGCTCGTAGCGGCTAATTTTGGGACCCGGGGCTGCCGCGGCCCGACGCACCATGAAGCCTAACGGCGTCGAAGAGCGACTTGTTCCACGTTCGGGAGATCGATTTCGGTCGACCTAGCGGTGGTCGGTGGCGCCGAGGCGGACCTTGCCCTTGCCCGAGCATCCTGCGCGGTGGTCGCGCGCGTCCTCGCGGGCTTTGTCACGGGACCGGCGGGCGCGGCCGGTCCAGTCGCAGCTCTTGCAGTAGCCGAACGCAAAACTGCCGTTCTCCTTGGTGGGCTCGTCCTCGAGCCGCACGAGCGGAGTTGTCGAGGTGCGACCGTGGGAGTCAGCGACCTTCAGGGTGTTGCCTTTGCGTCCGCGAAACAGCGGTCGCCGGCTGTCCTTGTCTTTTCCCACGGGTAAATGATGCAGGAACGGCCGATGAAGTGCACCCGCGGCCCGGGTGAATCGCGGACGTTGTGGCGAGTCTCACGACAAAGCGGACGCCAGTGAAACGACCAAACTCAACGGGCACGGCCAAGGCGACCGAACGACAAGCGGACGCCCGTGAGGCGACGACCAAGACGGAGGGGTGGGGGCAGCGAGCGAGCTCGCGACCCCACCCCTCCGTCTTGCGAGGAGCCGAACAAGGGGACTCAGCCGAAGCGCCCGGAGATGTAGTCCTCGGTCGCCTTCTTGCTGGGGTTGTTGAAGATCTGCTGTGTGTCGTCCATCTCGATCAGGTTGCCGGGCTTCCCGGTGGCCTCGAGGTTGAAGAACGCGGTGCGGTCCGACACCCGGGCCGCCTGTTGCATGTTGTGGGTGACGATGACGATGGTGAACTGCTCCTTGAGCTGCGTCACCAGGTCCTCGATCGCCAGCGTCGAGATCGGGTCCAGGGCGGAGCACGGCTCGTCCATCAGCAGCACCTGCGGCTCGACGGCGATCGCCCGGGCGATGCACAGGCGCTGCTGCTGACCACCGGACAGGCCGGCGCCGGGCTTGTTCAGCCGGTCCTTGACCTCGTTCCACAGGTTGGCGCCGACCAGCGACTCCTCGACCTTCTGGTCCAGCACCTTCTTGTTCTTGACCCCGTTGAGCCGCAGCCCGGCGATCACGTTGTCGCGAATCGTCATGGTTGGGAAGGGGTTCGGGCGCTGGAAGACCATCCCGACGGTGCGGCGGACGGCAACCGGGTCGACCGAGGACGCGTAGAGGTCCTCGTCGTCGAGCATGACCTTGCCCTCGACCCGGCCACCCGGGGTGACCTCGTGCATCCGGTTGAGGGTGCGCAGGAAGGTCGACTTACCGCAACCCGACGGCCCGATGAATGCCGTGACGGAGCGTGGCTCGACGGTCATCGTGACGCCCGCGACGGCCTTGAAGTCGCCGTAGAAGACGTTCAGGTCCTGGACGTCGATTCGCTTACCCATGAAGTGTCTTTCCTTGTATGTCGCGTGAGGTTCCGCGTCGCCGCAGGTGCGGCTCAGCCCTTGACCTTGGTGAAGTGTCCGATGAGGCGGCCGATCAGGTTGATGACCAGCACCAGCAGGATCAGGGTGCAGGCCGCACCCCACACCCGGTCGGCGCTGACCGGATCGCCGGCCATGTTGGGCAGGTTGGTGTTGATCAGGGTCGGCAGCGCCGCGATGTTGCCGGAGAAGAGGTTCTCGTTCAGGAACTGCGAGTACTGCGCGAGGATCAGCAGCGGGGCCGTCTCACCGGCGACCCGGGCGAAGCCGAGCAGCGACCCGGTCACGATGCCGGAGAAGGACGTGGGCAGCACCACCTTGACGATGGTCTTCCACTTCGGCACACCCAGGGCGTATGACGCCTCACGCAGCTCGTTCGGGACGAGCTTGAGCATCTCCTCGGTGGAGCGGCACACGACCGGCACCATCAGCAGCACCAGAGCCAGTGAGGAGCCGAAACCGTTGAGTTGCCAACCGAAGAAGGTCACCCAGACCGCGTAGATGAACAGACCGGCCACGATCGACGGCACACCCGAGAGGATGTCGACCATGAAGCTGATCGCCCGGGCCATCCAACCGCGGCCGTATTCCACCAGGTAGATCGCGGTCATGACGGCGATCGGGATGGCGATGACGGACGTGCCGATCGCGATCAGCAGCGTGCCGACGATCGCGTGGCGGGCACCGCGCACCTCGGTGTCGAAGCCGGGTGCGCCGACTCCTGACTGGTCCTTCTGCCACCAGGTGACGTCCAGCATCGTGCCCAGGCCCTTGGACAGCACGGTCCACAGGATCCACGCCAGCGGGATCAGCGCGATCAGGAATGCCGCCCAGATGATGACGGTCGCGAGGTTGTTCTTCAGCGCACGCAGGCCGGACTTGCCGTGGTCGATGCCGCCACCCAGCGGCTCGTCGCCCGGCGGCCGTCCACCGGGAGCATCCTGCTCCGGCGGCGTCTGCTGCGAAACCTTCGAAGGGGCAACGGGTTTCAACGCGGTCTTCTCGCTGCTCATTCGGAGAATCCACTCCTGCGTTCGATGACGATGCGGGCCAGCGCGTTGACCACGAAGGTCAGCACGAAGAGCACCAGGCCCGCGGCGACATACGCCCCGGTGCCCACGCCCGGGGTGAACTCTGCGGCGCTGTTGGCGATCTTGGAGGCGAAGGTGTCACCGCCGTTGAACAGTGACCACGTCCACTTCGTGCCGTTCGGCAGCGAGGACAGGATGTAGAGCACGGCGACGGTCTCGCCGAGCGCCCGCCCGAGTCCGAGCATGGTCGCGCTGATGATGCCGGTCTTGCCGAAGGGGAGCACGGCGGTGCGGATCATCTCCCACTTGGTGGCGCCGAGTGCGAGTGCCGCCTCGCGGTGCGAGAGGGGCGCCTGGTTGAACACCTCGCGGGTCAGTGCGGTCACGATCGGTAGCACCATGATCGCCAGCACGATGCCCGCGAGCATGATCGTCGTGCCGCCGCCGACGCCGCCGACCTTGCTGAACAACGGGATCCAGCCGAGGTTGTCGGAGACCCAGTCCTGCAGGGGCGCGTATTTCGGGGCGACGATGAAGTATCCCCACAGGCCGTAGACGATCGACGGCACCGCGGCCAGCAGGTCGATCAGGGCGGCTGCCGGGCCGGCCAGCCACTTGGGTGCGTACTGCGTGAGGAACAGGGCGATCGCGATCGAGAACGGCACGGCGATGATCAGCGCGACGACCGAGGTGGCCACGGTCGTCCACAGCATCTGCACGATGCCGAACTCCCGCGTCGAGATCTCCCAGTCGCGGGTGGTCAGGAAGCCGGCCTTGTCCTCGCTGATCGCCGGCACCGCCTGGCTGAGCAGGAAGACGGCGATCAGCGCGACGATAGCGATGACCAGCAGGCCGCTGCCCGAGGCGGCGCCGGCGAAGATGCGGTCACCTCGTCGTCCGGTGCCCGCGTGGTCGCCCTTCAGCGGCGGCCGACCGTCGGGGTCGGGCAGCTCGTCGGCGAGCGATGCGCCGGTCGATGAACTCATCTGGTCTCCGTGAACTGTGCGGTGCGCTGGGCGCGTGCCGCGGAAGGGTGCTGTATGTCGAGCGGGTATGACGCGCGCGAGCGGGGACGTCGTTGTTGCCGACGCCCCCGCAAGCTTGGCACGCCGGTCAGCTGATCGAGCCGATCGTGTCGACGACCTTGGACTGGATTGGTGCCGGCAGCGGTGCCGCGCCGACGCCGGTCAGCTTGTCCTGGAACTCCGGGGAGGCCATGAAGGACAGGAACGCCTTGACGTTCTTGGCGGTCGTGGCGTCGGAGTACTTCGAGCAGGCGACCTCGTAGGTGACCAGGATGATCGGGTAGGCACCCTCGGCCTTGGTCTTGTAGTCGATCTTCAGCGACAGGTCCTTGCCCTTGCCGACGACCTTGGCGGCCTCGACCGCCTTGCCGGCCGACTCGGCGGTGAGCGGGACACCGTCGACGGAGGCCATGCTCAGCTTGTTCTGGATGGCGTAGCCCCACTCGACATACCCGATGCCGCCGTCGGTGGCCTTGACGGCGCTGGCGACGCCGGCGGTCTTGGCCTTGCCCTGGCCGACCTTGCCCTTCCAGGCCTTCTCGTGCTCGTAGGGCCAGTCCTTCGGGGCGACGGTGTTCATGTAGTTGGTGAAGTTGTCGGTCGTGCCCGAGGAGTCGGAGCGGAAGAAGACCGAGATCTTCGTGGCCGGCAGGTCGGCGCCCTTGTTGGCGGCCTTGATCGCCGGGTCGTTCCACTTGGTGATCTTGCCGGAGAAGATCTGGGCGATCAGCTCAGGGGTGAGGTTGAGCTTGCCGACACCCTTGAGGTTGTAGGACACGGCGATCGGGCCGGTGACCATCGGGATGTTCAGCGCCTCGGAGTTGCACGCCTTCTTGGCCTTGGCCGGCTCGCCCTTGTCGGGGTTGAGCGCGGAGTCCGAGCCGGCGAAGTCCACCTGCTTGGCGATGAACTTGGTGATGCCCGCGCCCGAACCGGTGCCGTTGTAGGTGATCTTCGCGCCGTTGCACTTGGCCTGGTAGTTCGAGATCGCCTGGGTGATGGCGTTCTGCTGGGCGGTGGACCCCTCCGCGGACAGGCTGCCGGAGAAGCAGGCCGTGTCGCCGGATGCAGCGGCGCCGGATGCAGCGCTGCCGTTGGACGCCTTGCCCGCCGATCCGCTGGAGTCGGAGTTGGACGCGCTGCCGCAGGCCGTGAGCGCGAGCGCTGCTGCAACGGCGACGCCGGAGGCGCGCCCAATACGCGTGATCTTCAAGAGAACTGCCTTCCCGGAATGACTTTGTTCGACCGACCACGTTGGCCGGTCAACGGTGACGGTAGGGAAGCCGGGTGACGTGTTATCACCCCGCTGGTGAACGCGGGGTGAACGGGCCGGGACGCGTTGATGAGGGTCCGGCAGGCCCTCGGCAAGATCCGGGTCAGGCGGGGGTATGCCGCTCGACGCTCAGCACCCGCGCCTTCTCGCCGCGTCCGGCGACCTGGCACACCAGCGCCTCGCCCTTGAGCATGCCGTCCTCGGCGGCGACCGCGAGGATCTCGTGGATCTCGCTGTCCGGCTTCGTGGTGGCGCGCAACGCCTCGAGCACCGTGGGCAGCACCGGGCGATGGCTGCACAACGCCGACGGCTCGGCACGCTCCAACAACCGGGCGATGTTGCGCCCGGCCCGGGGCGGGTCCGCGGCGAAGGTCTCCTCGGACAGTCCGGCCTTCGTGCGCAGGCGGATGC
This sequence comes from Flexivirga sp. B27, assembly GCF_052905685.1. Classification (NCBI taxonomy): domain Bacteria; kingdom Bacillati; phylum Actinomycetota; class Actinomycetes; order Micrococcales; family Dermacoccaceae; genus Flexivirga; species Flexivirga sp. B27. The sequence goes on from NZ_JBPYUM010000003.1 coordinate 532,258, forward strand.
CGGCGGAGGCGGCATACGGCTGGACGGTGGTGAAGCAGCGCGTCGACGGCGAGGTGATGATGCGCTCGACGCCGTATGCCGCCAGGATCGGCACCAGCGCACGGGACTGGTCGCGCCCGGTGCTGCTCAGTGGGCGCAGCCTGTCGTCGCGGTCCCACTTCTTGCGCGAGACGGAGTCGGCGTGCCGGACGACGACCAGCGGCCAGGTCTGCAACTCGCCGTTGCGGTCGGCGTCGACGACGGTCTGCAGCTGCAGGGCGTCACGCACGTAGCTGAAGCGGGTCTGCGCCTGCGCAGGAGTCAGCCAGGCGACCTCGTCGATTTCGTTCTCCAGGTCGCCGCTGCCGCTCATCACCTCGGCGGCCCAGTAGCGGATCTCCTTCAGCTTGCCGTGCTGCATGGAGTAGACCGAGCGAGGGAGAGGTATGCCGAGGCGTGGCCGAAAACCGGTCTCCTCCAACACTTCTCGTGCTGCAGCCTGGACCCAGGTCTCACCCGGATCCAGCTTGCCCTTGGCCCACGACCAGTCGTCGTACTTGGGCCGGTGCACCAAGGCGACCTGCAACTGGTCGTCGATGCGCCGCCACAGCACGGCGCCGGCTGCGGCGACCGTGCCCGACCGCAGCGTGGCCGGTGACGACGTCACCGGCGGCGTGCCTTGCGCTTGCGCTTGGCGTAGGTGGCCATCAGGTCGGACTGCATGTCGCGCAGCGGCACGCCCTCGGCGTCGAGGTGGTGGCGCTCCCAGCGGCCGTCACCGTGCAGGTGCCACGAGGACGTCTTGTCGGACATGCCCTTGTCGAGCAGCCCGGCGAGCGTCTCGATGTGCTTGGGGTCGGTGATGCGGACCAGCGCCTCCACCCGGCGGTCGAGGTTGCGGTGCATCATGTCCGCGCTGCCGATGTAGATGATGTCGTCCTCGCCCTCGATGATGAAGCGGAAGACACGCGAGTGCTCCAGGAAACGTCCGAGGATGGAGTGCACCCGGATCCGCTCGGACAGGCCCTCGACGCCCGGCCGCAGCGAGCAGATGCCGCGCACCCAGATGTCGACGTCGGCGCCGGCCATCGATGCGCGGTAGCACGCGTCGATGATGTCCTCGTCGACCAGCGAGTTGACCTTGATCTGCACCCGCGCGGTCTTGCCGTCGCGGGCGGCGTCGGTGACCCGGTGGATCTTCTCCAGCAGCCCGGTGCGGACCGAGCGTGGCGCGACCAGCAGCCGTTTGAACTTGCTGCGCGGTGCCATGCCCGACAGCTGGTTGAACAGGCGGGACAGGTCCTCGCCGACCTCGCGGTCGCAGGTCAGCAGGCCCAGATCCTCATAGAGGCGAGCGGTTTTGGGGTTGTAGTTGCCGGTGCCGACGTGGGAGTAGCGGCGCATCTCGCCGGCCTCCTCGCGGACCACCAGGCACAGCTTAGCGTGGGTCTTCAGGCCGACCATGCCGTAGACGACGTGCACCCCGGCGCGCTCCAGCTTGCGCGCCCAGGTGATGTTGTTCTCCTCGTCGAAGCGGGCCTTGATCTCCACGACGGCGAGCACCTGCTTGCCGGACTCGGCGGCGTCGATCAGCGAGTCGATGATCGGGGAGTCACCGCTGGTGCGGTAGAGGGTCTGCTTGATCGCCAGCACGTTCGGGTCATTGGCGGCCTGCTCGATGAAGGCCACCACCGACGTGGAGAACGAGTCGTAGGGGTGGTGCAGGAGTATGTCGCCGGACCGTACCGCCGCCATCACGTCGGACTGGGCGGAGCGCTCGACAGGAGCGAGGTCCGGGTGTGGCTTGGCCAGGAACGGCGGCCAGCGCAACTCCGAACGGTCAAGATCCGCAATGATGTTCAGCGCTCGCAGGTCGAGCGGCTCCGGCAGGCGGTAGACCTCGTCGTCGCGGACACCGAGCTCACGCACCAGCAGGTCCATGACGTGGTCGTCCATGTCGTCGGCGACCTCGAGCCGGACAGGCGGGCCGAAACGGCGCCGGGTCAACTCCTTCTCCAGCGCGGTCAGCAGGTTCTCGGCGTCGTCCTCCTCGACCTCCAGGTCCTCGTTGCGGGTGACCCGGAAGGTGAAGTGCTCGCGCACCTCCATGCCGGGGAAGAGGTATTGCAGGTGCTCGGCCATGACGTCTTCGATGGCGACGAACCTCGCGTCATACAGCTCGTCCTCGCCCTCGGCCATCGGCAGCTCCATCAGCCGGGGCAGCAGCGGCGGCACCTTGACCCGGGCGAAGTGCTCGCGCCCGGTCTTGGGATTGATCAGGAGCACCGCCAGGTTGAGCGACAGTCCCGAGATGTAGGGGAAGGGGTGCGCCGGGTCGACGGCCAGCGGCGTCAGCACGGGGTAGATGCGGTTGCGGAAGACGTTGTTGAGCTCTTCGCGGTCCTCGTCGGTCCAGTCGTCGGGCCGCACGATGCGGATGCCGACGTCCGCGAGGGCCGGCCGGACGTGCCGCTGGAACATCTTGGCGTGGACCTGCATCAGCTCGTGCGCGGCCTTGCTGATCTCGTCCAGGACCTCGCGCGGCTCCAGACCGGAGGGCGAGCGCACGGCCAGACCGGTGGCGATGCGGCGCTTGAGCCCGGCGACCCGGACCATGAAGAACTCGTCGAGATTGCTGGCGAAGATCGCCAGGAAACGTGCCCGCTCCAGCAGCGGCACCAGCGGGTCGGCAGCGAGTTGCAGCACCCGCTCGTTGAACTGCAGCCAGGAGATCTCGCGGTCCAGGAAGCGGTCGACGGGCAACTCCTCGTCGACGCTCTGGTCCAGCTCCGGCGCGACGCGGATGAAGCGGCCGTTCTCACCCCGCGCACGCTGGGCCGCGCGCGTCTGCAGGCGCACCAGCGACGCGTCACTGGCGGTGGGCTGCGTCTCGGGGTCCTCCGCAGCGAGAGGGGTCGGCTCCGAATCCATGTGGTCATTCTCCCAAACACGGCGTCGTGCTGCACCTGGGTGTCCAGAGAGTTGGCCCAGCCTGCCCCGAGAGTTGGCCGAGCCGCCCCAAGTGGGCCGAGCCGCCACGCAAGCTGGCCGAGCCTGTCGAGGTCACCGGCTCAACGATCAGAGATCGCTCAAGCGTCGACCACGGCATACATGACGTCCAGCCCGGTCCGGCTGAACCCCAGGCGCCGGTATGTCGCAACGGCGGCTGCGTTGTCGCCCTCGACATACAACTCGATGCGCTCGACGCCGCGCTGCCGCAGGTGCACCAGGCCGAGGCCGGTGACGACCCGGCCCAGGCCCTGCCCCTGCCGGCCTGGGTCGACGGCAACGACATAGACCTCGCCGGTGTCCGGCTCGGTCGGCTCGATCTTGGTCCAGTGCGACGCGGCGAGCTCACCGGTGGCGTCGTCGAAGATCAGGATCAGGCCCGCCGGGTCCCACCACGGCTCGGCCATCCGCTCGTCGAGGTCGCGGCGGGTCATCTTGCCTTGCTCGGGGTGGTAGTCGAAGGCGCGCCGGTTGAGGTCCAGCCACGTCTCCTCGTCACCCGGCTGGAAGGTGCGTGCGGTGAATCCCGCTGGCACGGCTGGGGATTCGATCGCGGGGTCGGCGTCGGCAGCGCGACCCATCTGCCACAGGTTGCGCACGATGGACAGGCCGGCGGACTCGGCCAGCACCTGGGCGCCGGGCAGGTCGCCGTGTGCCCAGAAGCGTGCGTCCGGGCGCTGCTCGAGCACCTCGTGCACGATCTGCGATCCGAAGCCCTGCCGACGTCGCTCGGGATCGACCACCAGCTCCACCGCGCCGTCGTCGGCGACATACGCGCCGGCGACCACCGCGCCGTCTGAGCTGATGACGTGCTGCGGCTCGGTGTGCCGCAGCGCGATTCGGGTCTGCTCGGAGAACGGCTCCACCCCGTCGGATGACGACGCCCGGTCAGCGATGGCCAGTAGTTCCTGTGCAGCAGTCACCCGTCCATCGTGCCGTATGACGCCCACCGATCAACCGCTGTGCGAGAACATCTGGAAGATCCGGATCGCACCGGGTCCGATGACCACCACCATCAGCGCGGGGAACAGGCACAGGATCAGCGGGAAGAGGATCTTCACGGTGACCTTCTGCGCCTGGGCCTCCGCCCGTTGCCGGCGGGCCAGCCGCATCGCCGCGGTCTGCTCGCGCAGCACGGAGGCGATCGGGATGCCGAGCTTGTCGGCCTGGGCGATCGCGGTGACGAAGTTCTTCACCTCCGGCAGGTTGACCCGGTCGCCGAGCCCGCGGAAAGCCTCGCCTCGGGAGGTGCCGATCTGGATCTCCGCGGTCATCCGGGCCAGCTCACCGGCGATGGGACCGTGCACGTTCCGGGAGACCTCGTGCAGTGCGGCGTCGAAGCCTTGCCCGGCCTCCACGCAGATCGTCAGCATGTCCAGCATCTCGGCGAATCCGCGGGTGACGTGCTCCTGCCGGTGCAGCGCCGCGTTGTAGAGCAACAGGTCGGGCAGCACGAAGAGCAGTGCGCCGAGCAGCAGCGCGAAGACGATGCGTTGCACGGTGTCGGCACCGAGCAGCAGCCCGAGCAGGGCGCCGAGGATGGCGGCCAGCCCCTTGGCGCCCAGCAACCGCTCGACCGTCCAGGGCGCGGGGTGGCCGGCCCGGTCGAGGTTGCGCGACAGGCGCTCGCCCGCCGAGGTGGGTGTCAGCCGGCGGGTGACCTTCGCAGTGAGGGCAAGCAGCCGGTCCACCAGACTCTCCGGCTCGATGCTCGGACCGGACTGCACACCCAGCGGACCCGCGTTGATCAACGCGAGCGACCTGGCGACGGTCTGCGCGTCGCCCGAGGACCGGGCCAGCAGCGCAACGGTGAGCAGGATCGCCAGGGCGATGAGCCCGGCACCGACATACACGACAGTCATGTCACACCTCGATCTGCACGGTCTTGCGCATCCACACGGTGCCGATCGCCATCAGCACGCAGGTGCCGATGAGCATGACCAGGCCGATGCCGGTGGTCCACAACAGCGCGATGTAGTCGTAATTCACGGCCAGCATGTAGCAGAAGAGGCAGATCGGCAGGGCGATCAGGATCGCCGCCGACAGGCGCCCTTCCGCCGACAAGGCGGCGACCTGGCCACGCAGCGACTCCCGCTCGCGCAGGGTGTGCGCGGTCGTGTCGAGCGTCTCGGCGAGGTTGCCGCCGACCTGCCGCTGGATCCGGATCGCCATCACCGCCATGTGCAAGGACTCGGTGCCCATCCGGTCGGCCAGATCGTCGAGGGCGTCGGCGATGTCGGAGCCGATCCGGATCTGGGCCAGCGCCCGGGACAGTTCCTTGGCGGCCGGGTCACTCGCGTCGCGCGCGACGGCGTCGAGCGCCTGCGGCAATCCGAAGCCGCTGCGCAGGCTGGTCGCCACGAGCGTCAGCACCTGCGGCAACTGCTTCTCCAGTGCCAAGGTTCGCCGCTTGGCCTTGAACCGCAGGAAGGCGACGGGTGCGACGAAGCCCAGGACAGCGCCGGCCAGGACACCGAAGAGGGCCGCGCCGCTCAGCAGCACTCCGCCGGCGGCCGCGCACAGCAGCACGGCCACCACGCGCAGGACGAGCCACTCGCCGGCACGGAGCGGCAGGTCGGCACGCTGGATGAGCTGCATCGTCCGATCGGTCGACTTGCGGCGTGCCATGAATTGTTCGGCGCGCCGCACCAGGGCCTCCCGGGTGGCGGAGGGGCCGTCCTTCGTCGCCCGCTTGCCCTGTCGGGTGGCCGCGTCCAGATAGGACTGCACGGTTGCCAGGCGCCGCTCGCGACGCGACTGCAACGACGGGGTCAGCAGTACATACGCGAAGAGGAAGACCCCGACCGTCAGCAGGCTGCCGCCGACCCACAAGACCCATGCCGGCGCGACGTCGACCTTCGCAACCGGCGGGACCGGTGCGGCGGCTGCGGCCGGCGGCGCGCTGGCGGACGGTGCCGGCAGCGCGCCGAAGTCGAGCCGCTGCGACACCGTGAAGGCCTTGCCCGATGCCGTGCCGGTGAGCGTCAGCCGGTGCTCGCCGCCCAGCGACTTCTTCGGCGACAGGGTGAATTGCGACTGGGAGTTCAGCGCCTGCGCCGAGCTGCGGAAGGCTCCCGCGACGCCGCCGCTGTCGGTGGCCAGCACGTCCGATCCGCCGCCCGCCTTCGCGAACTGCGCGAGAGCCTTCTCCGCGGCAGGGTCGGTGTTCTTGAAGCGCACGACGTCGACCCGGATGCCCTGGTCCTGCAGTGCCTTCGTGTCGGCAGCCAGGTCCTTCGCAGGCTTCTTGCTCTGCGTGTCCGCGCCGTCGCTCAGCAGCACGATGCTGCGATCGCCTTTGCTGCCAAGCGTTTTCGTCGCCATACGGACTGCGCCATACATGGCGGTGTTGCCTTTGGCGGTCAGTCCGTCGACGGCACGCTGCACCGACTTGCGGTCGGTCGTGGGTTTGAGCACCAGGCGTGAGTCGGACGAGAAACTCAGCACGCCGACCTGCACATCGGACGGGACTTCCTTCAGATAGACCGCGGTCGCCTGTCGGACGGTCTGCATCCCGGCGCTGCCCATCGAGCCGCTTGTGTCGATCACCAGCAGAGCGGTGCGCTGCATGTGACTGGTGTCCTGCACGGAGACCGGCACCGACTCACCGTCCACGGTGGCGCGGACCGACGACGGGTCGACCTGCACGACCTGCTTGGCACGGAAGGTGAGCACGCCGTCATACGTGCCACCGTGTGCGGTCAGGTCGCCGATGGTGCCCTTGGGTGTGGTGTCGGCGCTGGCCGGTGCCGCCCAGCCGACGGTGACTGCGGCCAGCAGCGCGGCGCACGCGAAGCGGGAGGTCCTCATGCCAGTGCCGGTGCGAAGAAGTGGATCGGCACCTCGATGCCGTGGTCGGACAGCTCCTGCGTCATCTTCGGGCGTATGCCGGTCGGGACCAGCTGCCCCATGAAGCGCCCCTGGGCGTCGCGGCCGGCGGAGTAGTCGAAGGTGAACAGGTCCTGCAGGGTGATCACGCCCGACTCCATGCCGACGACCTCGGTGATGGCGACCATCCGGCGGGTGCCGTCCTTGAGCCGGGTCTGCTGCACGATCAGATCGACCGCGCTGGAGACCTGCTCACGGATAGCGCGCACCGGCAGGTCCACGCCTGCCATCAGCACCATCGTTTCCAGCCGGGCCAGCGAGTCGCGGGGGCTGTTGGCGTGGACCGTGGTCAGTGACCCGTCGTGACCGGTGTTCATCGCCTGCAGCATGTCCAGTGCCGCACCGTCACGGACCTCGCCGACGATGATCCGGTCCGGCCGCATCCGCAACGCGTTGCGGACCAGGTCACGGATCACGACTGCGCCGCGACCTTCGATGTTGGGCGGGCGGGCCTCCATGCGCAGCACGTGGTCCTGGTGCAGCTGCAACTCGGCGGCGTCCTCGATGGTGACGATCCGTTCGTCGGCCGGCAAGAATCCGCTCAGCACGTTCAGCGTCGTGGTCTTGCCGGAGCCGGTGCCGCCGGAGATGAGGATGTTGCGGCGGCCGAGCACGCACATGCGCAGGAAGTCACGGGCCGTCTCGGTCATGGTGCCGAAGCCGATGAGGTCGGCGTCGGTGAACGGGTCGGCGGCGAACTTGCGGATCGTCAGCAGTGCACCGTCGAGCGCGATCGGCGCGACCACCGCATTGACCCGGGAGCCGTCGGGCAGCCGCGCGTCGACCATCGGGCTGGACTCGTCGACCCGGCGGCCGACGCGCGCGACGATCTTGTCGATCGTGCGGCGCAGGTGGGCGTCGTCGCTGAACGCGGTGTCGGCCGGGTGCAGCCGGCCGTCGCGCTCGACGAAGATGTCAGAGGGCCCGTTGACCATGATCTCGGTGATGTCCGGGTCGCGCAGGTAGGGCTCCAGCGGGCCGTGCCCGAGGATGTCGTCGGAGATCTCCTGCGCGATGCGGGTCCGGTCGGAGTGCGACAGCGGCGTCTGTTCGCCGTCGATGACCGTCTGCAAGGTGGTGCGCACCTGCACCGCGAGCTCGGCCTCGGGCAGGTTCGGGTCGTAGAGCCGTGGTCCGAGCCGCTCCACCAGCGCCTGGTGCACCCGGTCCTTCACCGGCGCGAAGACGTCCCGGTTCCTGCGGTGCCGCGCACCGGCCAGCGGTGTCGGAGCGACCGGGGCCCCGCCCTTCGCCTGCCGGGCCAGGTCCATCCGGTCAGCAAGATTGGTCACTTGTTCCTCCTCAGCCGGTGCGAGCGGTGGCTGCTCGCGCGGGTCGGCTCGTCACCGAAGTGCGGCCGCACCGTGTGATCGACGAAGTCGCGCAGCGCGACGGCGAAGGCGTCCTTCGGCTCGTCGACGGTGAGCACGACGCCGCGGTTGGACGCGGCCGGGACACTCATCGCGTTGGGCAGCCGCAGGCTGACCGGCTGCTGCAGCGCCGCCTCCACGTCCTTGACCGACAGACCGACCTTCAGGTCCGCGCGGTTGAGCACGAGCAGCCGATTCTGTTGCGGGGCGCCGAGTGCATCGAGCGTGGTCGTGGCCAGCCGCAGGTTCTTCACCGCGGGTATGTCAAGGGTCGACACCAGCACCAGCAGGTCGCTGAGGTCGAAGGCGCCCAGGACGTGCTCGGGCATCGACGGCGGCATGTCGAGGACGACATAGTCGTAGCTGGTCCGGGCCAGCCGGATGAGCTCGGTGACCAGCTCGGCGGGCACCCGCTCGGCGTCGGCCGGGTCGTGCGGTGCAACGAGCACGTCCAGTCCGGTCGACTCGTGCTGCTCCACGACCGAGGCCAGCCCCTGAGCGTCCAGGTGTCCGGTCATCGCGACCAGGTCCATGATCGAGGTCGTCGGCGGCAGTTGCAGGCAGATGCCGACGTCGCCGAACATCAGGTCCAGGTCGACCAGCAGCGTCTTTGCGCCGCCGGCAGCCAGGTGGGCCGCGGTGTTGACCGCGACGGTCGTCTTACCCACGCCGCCCTTGGCGGAGAAGACCGTGACCACGTGGCCGGCCGTGCCGGCTTCGCCGTTCGGGGACCCGAGTCGGGCACTCAACGCCTCGTTGCGCTGCACCGCTTCGACCAGTGCGGCGTGGTCGTCGGCCTGCACGACCTCCCGCACGCCGCTGCGCAGCGCCTGCGTCAGCACTGCGACCTCGAGCCGGTGCCGCAGCAGCACGACGCCGACCGCGGGGCGGTCGACCCGCAGCTGCTCGGCCAGCTCGTAGGCGTTCCGTGCCGGGACCTCGGGTCCGATCACCACCAGGCGGTGTCCGCCGGTGCCGACCTCCCGGTCGATGCTGGAGGCGTGCGCGACGACGGTGACGTCGTCGCCGAGCGCCATACCGAAGGTGTCGATGGCGCCCTGCATGGGCTCCCACAGGACGGTCATTTCGCACCCACGATCGCCGAGGTTCCGCCGAAGACCGAGCCGTCGTCGGTGCGCTGCTTGGCATCGACCTTGGTGCCGGACCCGAGCAGTCCGGCATACAGCGTGTAGTCGTTGGCCGAGTGCACCAGCCGCACCGAGTCGGCCGGCGTGACGGCCAGCGTGACCAGGTAGGCCGCGTCCCGCTTGGCGGTGTTGTTGGTGCCGGATTTGTCGTCGGCAGAGGAGGATTCGTCACCGCTCGGGCTCTGCAGCGGCTTGCTGCCGTAGGCGATCACTTCGACGTTGGGGAGCACGACGCTGGTGCCCTTGACGTCGAGATCGTTGAACGCCTTGGCCGCCTTGCTGTCGCCGGCCTTCTTGATCTCGTGTGTCGCGTAGACCGCGATGTGCGAGCCGGGGGTGATGAACTGCCCGATGCGTTGCGGGTCGGTCAGTTGCACCGACACCGCGACCTTGCCGGCCGGCACCGAGATGGCCTTCTCGTTGGCCGGCTTGGTCCCGAAGCGCGCCGCCATCACGAACTCGCCGGGCTGTATGTCGGTCGTCGCGACCAGGGACTTGTTGCTCGCGTCCACGGCGCTGAGCACGCCCGACGGGCGACCGCTCTGCGCCACCTTGGTGGCTTCGATCAGGCCCTGCTCCTGCGCGTCCTGCAGGCTGGTGCCGGCGGGCACCAGCTTCTGGACGACGTATGCCGTCACCGGGTTCTGGGCCTCGACCGCACGGGCGTCGGCGCCGTGCACATAACTGAAGACGAGTCCGAACCCGGCGACCGCGAGGACGAGCGCGAGGGCGACGGCGACTATGCGACGTTTCATGAGTGGGTGCTTTCTGTGTCAGCCGGCCGGTATGACGACGCGGGCGCCCAGGTCTTCGGCACCCGGGTCGGTGGCGGTCGAGTCGATGGGTAGCAGGGTGGAGACGAACCAGCCCCAGACGTAGGTGGTCGAGGCGTTGCACTTGCCGGTGCACACACCGGAGGGCTCGGTGTAGACCGACGAGGTCTTGTGCGGCTTCGCACTGGGGACGTTGTCGTAGCCGGCCAGGTAGAAGGCGGCGATCCCCTTGATGTGGTACCTCGCGTTGCGGCCGCTCCCGGTGAAGCCGTCGAAGACCGGGATCGTCACGATCTTGCCGAGATATTTCGCCAGCACGCTCTTGCACGGCACGCTGGCGCCCGGGTTGCTCGGCGCGTTGTCGCCGGCGTCGATGGTGACGTCACAGTCCGGGTCGGCGGTCGAATCCGGTGCGAGCCAGGAGAATCCGCCGTTCGGCTGGTCCGAGCACATGTTGCCGTCCGAGTCGTGCGCGAAGATGCCGGTGACGTAGTTGTCCGGGGTCCGGACCTCGGCGGGCGGAGCGGATCCCGATCCGGCTGGGACGCTGTATGGCGGCGCCGGCGCATACTTCGTGCCGCCCGCCGTGGCGTTGTTCCAGTCGCACATGCCCATGGTGATCGGCAGGGTCGTGCCGGTGCTGCCGGCTGCGACCCAGGCAGCCCGCGCGCACGCCTGGGTCGTCGCGCCGTCCTTGCCGCCCTTGAGCAGCTGCGCGAAGTGGAAGGGCAGCACGCTGCTGCCATCCTTCATCTCCGTCTGCGTGGTGACTTCGACATACGACGCGGAGGCGGGCAGCTTTGCCGGGATCGGTTGGCAGCTTTGCAGTGACGTCGGCGACGTAGTGCCGGTGCAGTCCGGCAGGTCGGTCGGGCCCGAGTAGTTGGCGCTGATGCAGGTGCGCTGGTCGGTCAGGATCTGCATCGACTGGTCGGTGGCGTTGGCGTTCTTCACCGCCAGCGCGCGCAATTGATCGGTGACTGCGCACTCCGCGCCGTCGTCGGTCTGCTGCGCGCAGGCCGCGGCGAGCGCGAGTGACGTGGCGTCGGCGCCGTTCTGCAGTTGCGCGCGGTTGTAGGTGACGTTGCCCAGATCGACGGTCAGCGCGAGCATCCCGATCGCGACGAACATCACCAGCACCGCGGTCAGCACCGCGATCGCGCCGCGCTCGCCGTCGGCGCGGCGGCCCGCGAGCAGGAGTCTCAGCCGCCGCATTGCATCGTCGCCTTCCCGGTCAGGTGGTCGGGCAAGGTGTTGCTCGCGCCGGGGATCAGGTTCAGGGCCGGGCCGAGGACGATCCACTGGAAGGGTGCCTTCACGGTGACGGTGACGTCACCGGTGGTCGCGCCCTGCGGGCAGGTGTTGTTCGAGGTTTGGGCACCCGGCACGCTGCCGGCGGCCTGTCCTGCGCGGGGGAGAGGGGAGGTCCCGTACATCGCCGACCGGGCGCCCTCTCGAGCCGCGTTGGTCAGCGTGATCTCGGTGAAGAGGGCCCTGCCGAAGTCCACGATGCCGCCGATCAGCACCAGGAAGAGCGGCAGCACGATCGCGAACTCCACGAGGGACGCGCCGCGGTCGCGGTGCGCGGTGTGCCGGGTCAGTCGCATGGCGGTGCCTCCTCTCGGGGGAGATGGGTGTGGTGGGTGACGGGTGACGATCGGAGTGGGGAGTCGGTGGGCGATCAGAAAATGGTCGGCACACGCTCGTAAAGGGCGCGCACTCCGAGGCCGAATCCCTGCACTGCGGCCAACGCGACGAGTGCGATGAGGCCGAGCAGAAAGGCGTATTCGGCCATTGTTGCTCCGGATTCCTTTCGCTCGATGACTGCGCGTCGACAGCGCATTCGAGTGGCGAAGAATGCTGCGTTCATGGCTGGCTCGTTTGCGCCAATGCGTCTCGCCCGGGGGCGGTTCGGGTCACCGGACCGACCCCGGACGACGACCGCGATCAGAGCTGTGCGGTGACCTCGTCGAACAGTCCGGCGATACCTTCACCAAGCGTGGTGGCGGCAACGGCAACGATGACCGCGATGAGGGCGACCAGCAGGCCGTACTCCACCATGGTGGCCCCACGGTCCTTCTTGCCCTGAACGGCGTCGACGAGGCGGGACTGGAGGGTGATGAGTGTTTTGGACATGGGGTATCTCCTTCCGGGCGGGTATTCGGCGAATACCCCCGGTGCATGGGTAAGGAAAGAAGGATCTTTCGTGACTGACGAAGAGTCCGCGTGTGACGGACCCCTTGGGGGAACTTGACCCGGTGAAAGACGGTGTATGACGACCTGAATTAGTTGCGTATCCTGCGAACCTCAGATTGACCTGTGGATCAAGTGCTCTGAAGGTAGTGCGGAAGTAAAGGTTCGTCCAGAGTTTTGCCAAATTTTCTTCAAGAGTTGGTAAAGACGCTGGCGTTCGCAAGACTCTCCGTGGTTGGGCACGAGTGTGGTAGAAGGGCGCTTGGCGGTGTTAGTACAGACCCGGGTGGAACGCGAATTAGGTTCTGGCACAGTGCTTTTCGCCGCTCACGACTCGCGTCGAGCTGCACGGGGCAGCAGGGTTCAGTCGACCAGCGACTCGTCCGGCTGCGCGGATCCGGCGGCGCCGACAAACCGATAACCGACGTTGCGGATGGTGCCGATGAGCGTCTCGTGCTCCGGGCCGAGCTTCGCCCGCAGCCGGCGCACGTGCACGTCGACGGTGCGCGTGCCGCCGAAATAGTCGTAGCCCCAGACCTCCTGGAGCAGTTGCGCCCGGGAGAAGACCCGGCCCGGGTGGGACGCCAGGTGCTTCAGCAGCTCGAACTCCTTGTAGGTCAGGTCGAGCGCCTGGCCGTGGATCCTGGCGGCATACGACTCCTCGTCGATGACCAGGCCACCCGCGGTGATCCGCGTCGGCACCTCGTCCTGCTCCTCGACGAGCCGGTTGATCGCGAAGCGCAGCCGGGCGTCGACCTCGGCCGGGCCCGCGCTGTCCAGGATCACGTCGTCGACCTGCCACTCGCCGGTCAAGGCAGCCATGCCGCCCTCGGTGAAGACCGCGACGAGTGGGGTCGACAGGCCGCTGGTGCGCAGCACCCGGCTCAGGCCGCGTGCACCGGACAGGTCGCGGCGGGCGTCCAACAGCACGAGGTCGCAGTCCGGAGGGTCGACCAGGGCCTGCGGTTGCGGGGCGAGGATGCGGACCCGATGGCTCAGCAGACCGAGCGCCGGCAGCACCTCCACACTGGCGCCGGGCGCGTCGGTCAGCAGCAGCAGACGGGCCATGAGTTGCAAGAATAGAACGAGACGACCGCAGCTCCTCACGTTTCGGGGGCGGCGGTGACGAGCGACACACGGGATGAGCCGGGGTCTGGAGGACCACATGCATGAGGTGACGGTGCGCTACTGGGCGGCCGCGCAGGCAGCTGCGGGCACGCACGAGGAGCGGTTCGTGGCCGGCGATCTGGGGCAGTTGCGCACTGCCGCGTTGGAGGCGCATCCCGGGCTTGCACCGGTGCTGAAGGTCGCGTCGTTCCTGCTGAACGGGCAGCGGGTCGACGGCTCGGCGGCGCTGCCCGCGGACGCGACCGTCGAGGTGCTGCCGCCCTTCGCCGGCGGATGATGGGAGGATGCGGCTCGTGTCCACAGCCAGCCTGACCGAGTCGACGACGTCCCGCCTCGCCACGAGCCCGCTTGCGCTACTCGCCGGTGCGGTGACCGCAGCCCTGGTCATTCTGGGTGCGTATGCCGGGGGAGACGTCTCGGCATACGCCGTGCTCGCAGCCGGGTTGACCTTCGCGTGGGGCTGGCCGTTGCTGCTGCGCCTGCCGCGCACCACCGGCACCAGCCTGGTGCTCGCTGCGACGGCCCTCGGTATGGCGGGCGTGGTCGTCTTCTCCGGTGACGAGGACGGCATGCGGTCGTTGAGCGTCGTGCTCGCGGTCGGGCTGGTGCTGGCATTCCTGCATCAACTGGTCCGCACCGACGGTCGTGCCGACCTGACCGTCTCGCTCGCCGGCGCTGCCTTCGGGCTCGTGGTGCTGGCCAGCGGCATGTTGAGCGCCGGGGCGGCGCCATACGACCAGGGTGATGCGGCGGTTGCCGTCGCGGTGGGTGCCGCCGCGCTGGGGCTGCTCGCCGACGCCATGCTGCCCGCGAAACACGCGGTGGAGTGGTCCTGGCCGATGGGCGCGCTGCTCGGCGTGCTGGTCGGGTTGGTCGTCGGCCTGATCGACGGCGACCTATCCCTGAACATCCTGCTGCTCACCGGCCTGCTGGCCGGTTTCGTGGGTGCCGCAGTGCGTCGGGTGCTGCGGTTGCTGGACACCGACGACCCCGCCGGCCAACTGAGCTACGGCATCGCCGCGGTGCTCAGCACCGGCGTGCTGGCGTATGCCGCGCAATACCTCATCAACCGGTGAACCGGCCGTAGGGCGTCAGGCGCCGGACTCGCGAGGAGCCGCAGCAGACCGATGCAGCTGCGCTGAGGCATAGGACTGCAGTGGCTGACCGAGCGCCGCCATGTCGGTGGCCCACATCAGCCCACCCTGCACGTAGCCGTAGAGCCGGTGTGCGGCGGAGTATTCGCGCGCGTCCGGACTGCGCAGCACGCCGTCGGTGCGCAGCTCGGCCTTGGCCGGCTCGGTCTTGCCGTAGTAGAGCTCGGTGACCCCGGTCGGGTGCGTCAGCAACAGCTCGACCTCACCCTCCGGCAGCGGTCGCCAGAAGCCCAGCTCGGTCTCGAACGGCTCGCCGCGACTGCCGTCGTCGTTGACCACCCAGCTGCGGGTGTCCCACCGCAGGAACGGCCGGCCGTCGTGCGTGCAGCTGATCTCCTGGGCGAAATTCACCGTCGGCAGGTCGGGGTAACCGGCGACGCCGGTGCCTTCCCACTCGCCGAGCAGCCAGGCCAGCGGCGCGAGGTCGGGGTGCATGGTGGTGTCGAGTTCGATGGGCACGGCTCGATCGTAACGAGCCGCCGGCGTGCATAACCCTCAACGGTCGCGGGTTACGCGCGGGTATGGCGAGAAACTTGCACGCAACCCTCAACGGTCGCGGGTTGTGTGCGGTCCGGCGGCAGCCGAGGCAGAACTCAGCGGATGGTGTTCTTGCCGTAGGTATAGGTGTCCATCTTGTCGTGGTAGATCGCCTTGCCGAGCTGCTTCATCCGCGGCTTGTCGACCACGTCGATCGAGCCGGCGACCTTGTCGTTGGCAAATCCGGAGAACGGCGCGGTGTAGTAGGTGATGTCCCCAGAACGCAGCTTGCGCAGGCTCAGCGCCAGGCTGCGGATGTCTCCGGCGGAGGTGTCGGCGTCGACCTGGGTGTATTTCGTCAGGTCCTTGACGGTGTTGGTCAGCTTCACCGGGTTGAAGAGCGTGCCGGCCGAGAGCGTCTTGTGCACGACCGCGCTGATCCAGGCCTGCTGGTTGCGACCGCGGTCGATGTCGCCTTCCTTGAGCTGGTGACGTTCGCGGACGAAGCCGAGGGCCTCATCCCCGTCCATCGTGTTGTAGCCCTTCTTGAAGCTGCCGTAGCCCTTCTCGTCGAAGGACTGCGAGACATACACATCGACGCCGCCGAGGTCGTCGGTCAGCTCGGCGAAACCCTTGAAGTCGATGATCGCGTAGCGGTTGATGACGATGCCGCCGAGCATTTTGGAGATCGTCTGGGCCAGCAGGCCCGGCCCGCCATACGCGAACGCGGCATTGATCTTGTTCTTGCCGTGGCCCGGGATCGGCACGTAGAGGTCACGCGGGAAGTGGACGATCTGGACGGACTTGTGGTCACTGCTGATGTGCACCAGTTGTATGACGTCCGACCGCGCGCCCGAGCGCACGTCGTCCACCGTGCCGGAGCGGGTGTCGCTGCCGAGGAGCAGGATGTTTTCCGAATCACCAGCATCCGCAGCGGGTTTCACGGTCGAGCTGGGCAGCGATGCGCCGTGGGTGATGTTCGAGCTGAGCACGTGGTTGAGGTAGAGCGCGAAACCGACGAACGCCAGCACGACGACCAGGAACATCGAAAGCAGGGACAGCAGGGTGACCTTCAGCCAGCCGGCTTTCTTCTTCTGTTTGCGGCGGCGGCGCCGTGTCCCGGCGTATCCGGCGGCGTCGGTGCGCTCATCGGACGGGTCGTCGGAACCGCCGTCGGTGTCGTCGTCATAGGCGTCGTCAAAGGCGCGGTCGTTGCCGGCGTCGTCCGAGTGCTCTGAGTGGCTCGTGGCCTCGTCGGCGGTCGACTCGGGGTCCTGCTGGGACGGGCGGTCGTCGGGCTGGTCCGGCAGGTCGCGATCGCGCTCATCCCCAGTCATGCCGGAAGTCTAAGGTCCTGCCACGGCAGGTCAGGGCAGATTCCGCGAGTCGTAGGCTGGGAGGGTGACTACGGCACCTGCGCAGAGCCCACTGCTCGAACGCCCCGGTGCGGTCCAAGCCGTCGGTCTCGACGCCGGCGTGGCCGCACACTACGGAGATCCGATGCGCGAGCAACGCATGCTCGAGCAGGGTTTGGCCGTGGTGGACCTGTCTCACCGAGGCGTGGTCACGGTCACCGGCCCGGACCGGCTCAGCTGGTTGCACTCGATGACCACCCAGCAGCTGACGGGCCTGGCGCCATACACCTCGACGGAGTCGCTGGTGCTCAGCCCGCACGGCCACATCGAGCACGACCTGCACCTTGTCGATGACGGCGAAACCGCTTGGATCACAGTCGAACCCGGCACTGCACCCGCGCTGGTCGAGTGGCTCAACTCCATGCGCTTCATGCTCCGCGTCGAGGTCACCGACGTCACCGAGTCGTATGCCGTGCTCGGCGAACCCATCGGCAACGAGTCCCTGCCCGCCGAGCGGGAGGCCCGCGGCGTGATCGCCTGGCGCGACCCGTGGCCGGCGATGGGCTCTGATACCGCGGCATACAGCGACGTCGACCCGCACCCGGCCGCCGGGCGCGTGTGGCGGGAGCTCATCGTGCCGCGCGAGCAACTTGTCGAGGAGGTCGGCGACCGACACCTTGCCGGCATCTGGGCGGCCGAGGCCGAGCGGGTGAACGCCTGGCGGCCGCGCGCACGCAAGGAGACCGATCACCGCACCATTGCGCACGAGCTCGATCTGCTGCGGACCGCTGTGCACCTGCACAAGGGGTGCTACCGCGGGCAGGAGACGATCGCCCGCGTGCACAACCTGGGTCGCCCGCCGCGGCGGCTGGTGTTCCTGCACCTGGACGGCTCTGGTCACGTGCTGCCCGAGGAGGGCGCCGAGTTGGTCAAGGCACCGGGGGAGCGGCCGGTGGGCCGGCTCACCACGGTCGCCCGGCACGTCGACGACGGCCCGATCGCGCTGGCCGTGGTCAAGCGCAACACCCCTGTCGACATACAACTGCTCGCCGGAGATGTGAGCGCGGCGCAGACGGTGATCGTCAACCCGTAGCCAGGGCCGGCCCAGCGGGCCGACTGTCCTGACTGTCCCGATGTGCCGACGGTCGGTATGTGGGGACGGGTTGAGGCCGGTATGGCGTCCCGATGTGCCGACGGTCGGTGTGTAGGACCGGGCGGTCTGACAGCGTTTCGAGAGCCCCGCAAAAGCATGTGAGCCACTTCACGCTTGCTCTGGCTTGCATTTTGCTAACTGTAGTTAGCATACTGTTGGACATGAGCCCGAACCCGGTGACCGACCTCGGCACTTACCTCAAGGACCAGCGCCAGCAGGCGCAGCTGTCCTTGCGGCAGGTTGCCGAACGCGCCGGGATCTCCAACCCCTACCTGTCGCAGATCGAGCGCGGCCTCAAGCGGCCGAGCGCCGAGATTCTGCAGGCGATCGCGAAGGGCCTGGCCATCTCGGCCGAGCAGCTCTACGTGCACGCCGGCATCCTCGACGCGCTGCCCGACGGCGAGGTCGTGATCGACACGCGACAGGTGATCAAGAAGGACCCTCGACTCACCGACAAGCAGCGCAAGGCGTTGATCGACGTCTACGACTCGTATGTCGGCGACTGAGCCGGTCCCCGAAAAGCCAGCGTGGCGCCCCGGCGTCATCGCAGTAACGAACTGACAACCCCGAGAGAAAGGCACCAAAGATGCCCAGCAAGAGCACCTTCGAGTCCCCGTTCTACGCCGTCATCGGCGCCGCCGACGCCGCAGTCGAGAGCGTCCGCACCTCCTTCGACAACGCGACCGAGACCGCGCAGTCCTTCCGTGACGAGCTGACCGTGGACGGTGTCCAGGAGCGGATCGTCAACACCGTCAACGACGTTCGCGACCAGATCTTCTCGCTGCCGTCGCTTGCGACCGAGCGTTACGAGGCCGTTGCCGGCAACGTCGAGCGGGCCTACGAGGAGTTCGCGCAGAACTACCTCGAGTTCGCCGAGCGCGGCGCCGAGGTGACCCGCGAGGCCACCGAGCAGGGCCTGGCCGCCGTGTCCACCGCCCGCGGAGCCGTCTCCGAGACCGGTGACAGCGCGTTCGCCCGCGTCCTGGGTGTCCGTAAGGAAGCCGCCAAGGGCGTCGAGCGTCTGGCCGGCCTGGTCGGCCGCAACGCCGAGGTCGTCGAGGCCGAGGCCGAGACCGTCGTGCGCAGCACCGCCGCCAAGCAGGGTGCTGCCAAGCGCCCGAGCCGCAGCTCGGTCGCCAAGACGGCCGGCAGCCGCAAGACCGCCGCCAAGAAGGCTCCGGCCAAGAAGACCACCGCCAAGAAGGCGACCGCGAAGAAGGCTCCGGCCAAGAAGTCGGCCGCCAAGAAGACCACCACGGTCAAGGCTGCGACCCCGACCCTGCCGGTCGAGGCCAAGGTCGAGGCGACGGTCGAGTCGGCCGACAAGGCCTGAACTGACCAACTGCCACTGATCTGGCATTGAGCAGATCCGAAGACCCCCGCGCACCCCGGTGTGCGGGGGTCTTCCTGTTGCCCGACCGGCGGTCCGTCCCTGTTGCTCGTCGCTACCTCGTCGTACGTGTCCGATCCCGAGCGGCCAGGCCCCGGTCCGGAGGACCGCGCCATACGGCTCTATCGTCGGCGTGTGACTTCCTCGCTCCGCGCCTTGTCCGATGCTCCGGTCCTTGCTCACGTCGAGCGGGGTGGCTTCATCGAGTCGGTGCACCGCGGCACCGCGGTGATCACCGCGCCGGACGGCACCGTCGACTTCGCGCGCGGTGATCCCACCGCCCCGTGCTTCCCGAGGTCGTCCAACAAGCCGATGCAGACGCTGGCGATGGTGCGCAGCGGACTGCGACTGAGCGAGCCGAAGCTCGTCGCACTGACCAGCGCCAGCCACTCCGGCGAGGACTTCCACCGGGAGGGGGTGCGCGCGATCCTGGCCGAGGCGGGGCTGACCGTGGCCGACCTGCAGAACACCCCTGACCTGCCGTCCGACGAGCAGGCCCGCAACGAATGGGTGCGCGCCGGTAACGGCCCGGAGTCCATCACCCAGAACTGCTCCGGCAAGCACGCCGGCATGCTGGCGACCTGCGCCGCGAACGGCTGGGACACCACCACCTACCGCGACCCCGCACATCCGCTGCAGCAAGCGATGGCCGACACCATCAGCGAGTTGGCGCACGAGCAGATCGCGTCGATCGCGATCGACGGCTGTGGCGCACCGGTGATGGCGATCTCGCCTGTCGGGCTGGCGCGCGCATTCGGCGCGATCGCGGCTGCTGCCCCCGGGACGCCCGAGGCGACGGTGCGGGACGCCATCCGCGCACACCCCGAATACCTCGGCGGCACCCGGCGTGACGTGACCGCGCTGATCCGCGGCGTCGACGGGTTGATCGCCAAGGACGGCGCCGAGGCGGTGTATGCCGTGGGCCTGTCCGACGGCCGCGGCCTGGTCGTGAAGATCTCCGACGGCGGCCAGCGTGCCCGCCCGGTCGTGATGGCCGCGCTGCTGCGGCAGGCCGGCGTCACCGGCGCCGCCGTCGATGAGCTGGGCAAGGCTGACGTCCTCGGGCACGGTCAGCCGGTCGGCGCGATTACCGCTGTGGGTTTTTGAGCAGTTGCACAGCAGCCGGAAGCACACGAGCAGCACAGATTCGCCGGGTTAGGCTGAGTGCATGGGAAGCCTGGTTCACCTGCAGCAATCCGTCGCGATCGTGCTCGGCGTGGCGCTCTTCGCGATGCAGTTGTTCGCACTCGTCGACTGCGTGCGGCACCGCTCCGACGCGTTCACCGCTGCGGGCAAGCTGAGCAAGCCCGCCTGGCTGGCCATCACCGCAGTCGCGTGCATCATCGGTTTCCTGAGCCTGCTGTCCCCGCTCAATATCTTCGAGATCGCTGCGGTCGTCGGTGCCGGTGTCTACCTGGCCGACGTGCGACCGGCGCTGCAGCAGGTCACCGGGCGAGCCCGGGACAACAACAACGGCCCCTACGGCCGTTGGTGACAGCGAGATTCCGATCGTGCTCGAGGAGTCGGCGGTGACCGCGCCGGTGCAGGCGATCGGGAAGCTACGCCCGCAGATCAAGTCGTCCGCCTGGGGTTCCAGGACCGTGATTGCGGAGCTGACCGGTCGGCCGTCGCCGGCCGACCGTCCCGAGGCCGAGCTGTGGATGGGCGCGCACGAAGCCGCGCCGTCCGGCATCTGCGGGACGACCCTGGACGAGCTGGTCGCGCGCGACCCGGTGGGCGCGCTCGGACCGCGGGTTGCCGAGCACTTCGGCGGTCGGTTCCCCTTCCTGTTGAAGATCCTCGCCCCGCAGAGCCTGCTGTCGATCCAGGTGCACCCCGATGCCGAGCAGGCACTCGCTGCCGCTCCCGGGACGTATGTCGACCAGTGGCCCAAGCCGGAGTCGCTCGTGGCCGTCACCGAGTTCGAGATCTTCGCGGGGCTGCGCCCGTATGCCGACATACAGCGTGTCGTGGAGTCACTCGCGGTGCCGGAGCTGTCGGCGAAGCTGGCGAAGGTTGCCGGATCGGACCAGCCGGTGAGTAACCTGCTGGTCAGCCTGCTGCGGTGCGGCCGCGCGGAGCGGGAGGAGCTGGTCGCGGCCGTCGTCGCGGCTTGCGGCCGGGGGCTCAGCGGCCCAGACGCCGTGGCGTTCGAGGCCGTGCTGCGGGCGGCCGAGCAGTTCCCTGGTGACATCGGTGCAGTGGTGTTGCTGACGATGGTCCACCGGGTCCTCGAGCCGGGCGACTACATCTTTGTGCCCGCGGGAGTGCTGCACGCCTACGTACGCGGCACCTGTGTGGAGTTGCTGGCCAACTCCGACAACATCGTGCGTGCCGGCCTCACCCCGAAGCCGCTCAACATCGACGAGTTGCTGCGCATCGTCGACACCGACCGCGAGATGCGACCCGAGCACCCCACGCCCGGGCGGGTGCATTCCTTCCCGGCCGACGTCCCGCATTTCCAGCTGCACGTCGTCGAGCCGGGCGATGACGCCATACACCTGCCGGGCGCCGACCGGCCGCGGATCGCACTGGTGCTGCACGAGTCGGTGACGATCCGTTGTGGCGACACCGACCTGCGGCTGGCGCCCGGGGAGTCGTGCTTCCTCGGTGCGGGTGAGGGTGCTGCGACGGTGACCGGGCGCGGCACGCTCTATCTGGCGACCTCGGGGATGCCGAACAGCTGAGCGGCGCGGGTTCGGTGCGGGGTTTCGATGCGGGCTCGTTCCTCGCCCTTACTCAACCACCTTGGGCGGGCGTTCCTCGCCCTTACTCAACCAGCTTGGGCGGGGCGTTCCTCGGCGTTCTCAACCAGCTGGGGCGGGGTCAGCCGTCGTAGGACGCCTGCTTCACCGCGAAGACGTTGCGGTTGCCCTTGCCCTCCTGCAGGGACCAGAGCTCGTCGGGTCCGGTGGCGTCCTCCCAGTAGCTGAGGCTCTCTCCCCACTTGACCCATTTGTAGCTGCTGACCGACCCGGACCCGCCCCAGTAGAAGAGCTTCTGGTCGTGCGAGTCGTTGAACCACCACCGGCCGTTGTGCGACGCGACACCGTTGAGGTAGTGGAAGGGCGTGTTCAGCGCCTGGCTGGCCTTGGTCGTGGCGGCGAATTTCGTTGACCCGGAAGCGAAGGGGAAGCGTATGGCGCGCGTCGTGCCCTTCGGGTACTTGCACGTGACGTTCGTCGGGCACTTGTATTCGGTCATCACGATCGACTTCTTCGGCCGGTCCAGCGAGATCGTCGACCAGGTCAGTTTCGTCGTGCCGGTCGCGACGTGTGAGGTGATCTTGCCGACCTGCGGCAGCGCGTAGGCGTAGTTGTGTGCGTAGAACTTGTCGCCGTGCTTGCCGATCAGCGACTTGTCGCCGCCGGTCTCGGTCTTGATGATCTTGCTCATGTCGAAGACCCGCATGCCGGAACCGGTGTCGGCGACATACAGATAGTTGCCGTACCACGCGATGCCGCCGACGTGGATCTGCACGTCCTTGAAGCTCGGTGCCGCCTTGGTGCCGGTCGGCTCGACCAGCAGGATGTAGCGGTATTTGTTGGGGTAGTTGCTGTCCCAGTCGGTCAGGTTGATCCGGCTGCCCTTCGGGTCGTTGTTGTAGAAGCTGGCTGCGATGAGTTGCCGGCCGTCATACCGACCGTTGTTCGCGGTGCCCACGGCGTCCCGGGTCGTGGTGATGCCTTGCGGCGCGACGTCGCTGTCGTTGTTGTCGCCGGAGTCCCAGATGAAGCCGTGCACCTGTGTCGAGATCGCCGTCGACGGCGTCCGACTGTGGTTCGCGTGATCCATCACGGTGCCGACGGACGCGCGGCCGGCTTGTGCGACCAGTCCCGCGACCGGCTCGCTGTAGGTCGAGCCGTAGTCGGCGGTCAACCAGAAGTTGTCGGTGTCGATGGGCGTCGGTGAGCTCGCGGCGTATGCCGGTGCGGTGTGCGCGCCGAGGGCGGCTCCCGCAGTCAGTGCTGCGCTCGCGACAGTGACGAGGACCTTCTGCAGAGTCTTCATCCATCCCATTGTGCGAAGTCCTGCTGCGTCCTTGGGCGTTGCGCTTCGATGGATTCGAGCGGCGCTGCGAAGAGAACGCAGCGGATTCGCAGCGCCGCTGAGCACAGTGGGACGCGTTCCACCAAGGAGTCGACCACGTCAGAGGGAGCGAAGGAAATGGTCACCAAGCGTTCAGGTTTCGGCCGTGCGGCAGCTGTCGTCGGTGCATCGGCGCTGCTCGCCGGCGCATCGCTGAGCATGGCATCGGCCCCGGCCCATGCAGCGACGGCCCGCAACGGGCACTGCGAGTCCGGGGAGTTCTGCCTCTACTACAACTCCGGTCAGAAAGGGTCGGTGTCGGACTTCAAGAAGTCGATCGCCAATTACGGTGCGACACAACCGAGTTGCTACGAATTCAAGGGTGCCGGCAACGGCAAGGGCATGTGCGTGAAGAACCACACGGCCTCGGTCTGGAACCGCACCGGCAAGACGGTCTACGTCTACTACAACAGCAATTACGGCGGTAAGAAGCAGGCGGTCAAGTCCGGTCAGAAGACCAATCTGATCGCGGCGCTGAAGAACAACAACGCCTCCCACCACATCGGCAAGATCAGCACCGGCACGTGCAAGAACACCTTCGGTAACCCGCGCACCTGCGGGCAGGCCGTGACCTGGGCGAAGAACCACCTCGGCAGCACCGCGTTCGGCACCGGATGGTGCGACCACGTCGTGGGCCTGGCCTACGGCTGGTCCAACAGCGGCTCGCGGACCGCCTACGTTCACTGGACTCAGGTGCCGTCGGCGCAGAAGCACGCGGGCAACCGCAGCGTGCCGGTGGGCGGCCTCGCATTCTTCAAGGGCGGCTCGACCGGTGCCGGTCACGTGATGCTGTCCCTCGGTGGTGGCGTGTTCGCCTCGACCGACGTGGGCACGGACGGTCGTTGGCAGGCGGGCCACTACAACAAGACGACCATCGCCAAGATCGAGTCGAGCTTCGGGGAGACCTACCTCGGGTGGACGCAGCCCTGGTTCAACCACTGAGAACCGTTGCGGCTGCATCGGGTTCACCCGGTGAGCTGTCGATCGGCCGGGTGGGTCGGGTGCGTGTCAGCGCGGCCGGCACACCCTGGTGGCGTGATGTCGTGGTGGCTCAGCCCGATGCGGGCCCGGCAGCCTCGGTGTCCAGCTCGCGACCGAAGGCCTCGGTGAACTCCTCACGCGCCGCCAGGTCGGCCGACGCGCGGGCAGCACGCTCCTGCCGGCGCAGTTCGGCTGCGGCGGCGTGCTCGCCGCGTTTGGACAGCACCACCGACAGGTCGTGCATCGCTACGGCGACGCTGAGCGGACGGTCCAGCGTGGTGCACTCCTCGATGCTCTCCCGCAGCTCGGCCTCGGCGTCCTCGAGCCGGCCGAGTGCCGCCAGAGCGCGTCCTTTGGTCCGACGTGCGCGTGCCGCCAGGAAGGGGTCGTGTGCGTCGTCGGCTCGGCGCCATACGATCTCGGCCTCGTGCAACGCCTCCTCGTCGCGGCCCAGCTGATAGCTCATCTCCGAGCGCGCATCCAGTGCGTAGGACAGCAGGTGCTGCTCGTCGAGATCTTGCAGGAGCGAAATCGCTTCGGCGAGCAGCACATTGACCGACCCGAGGTGATGCTGGCGCCAGGTCACGCGAGCCAGCTCGATCGTGGCCGTGGCGTAGGCGATGCGGTCGCCGGAGTCGGCCAGCAGCTCGCGGGCCCGGATCAATTCGTGGTCGGCCGCACTCAGTTCGTCGTAGTCGTTGTGCATGACGCCCCGCACGGTGCTCGTCCACCCGGCGTATGTCGGATCGTTCGCGTCGTGCAGCAGGCGTTCGGCGCGGGTGAGGGCGGCCTCGACCAGAGTGCGCCGGCCGAGCGACAACGCCGCCTGCGCGGTGACGATGTCCGCTGCCGCGGCGGCATGGTTGGCCCCCAACAGGGTCAGCGCCTTGCGCGCACCGCCTGCGGTGGTCAGCGCGGTCCGTGACTGCGAGCGGAGGTCCTGGCGGTGCCACGCCTCGGCAAGTTGCAGCAGGGCGCGGCCCAACTGCTGGTCGGACGACGCCGAGTCCAGTCGGGTGCGAACCGCCGAGGCGAGATCCAGCCAGCTGCCGTGCCCGGCGAACGTGTGCTGGGCATTGGCGGCGGCGAGCAGCAGCCGCCACGACAACTCCGGCGCGCAGTCCAGCACTGCTTCGGCGATCGAGAGCATCGCAGCACCGTCGGCGCGGAAGAAGATGGTCGCGACCCGCACGTCGACCGTCGGCAGGGGAGCGGCGTCGTCATCGGGCATCGGCGGCGGTGCAGGGACGAAGCGGCGGTGGAACGCGTCGTGGAAGCTGCAGGCCCGGCGCAGCAACTCGCGGCCGAGATCGGTTGCGGCAGCGGTGATCTGGGCGGCTTTGACCGGATGCTGCGCACGGGCGAACTGCGCCACCAGGTCATGCAGTCGGTAGATCGTGCACTCGTTGTCGCGCTGCACGGGCTCGATCAGATTGGTCGCGAGGAGCATCTCGATCAGGTCGTCGCCGGCGTCCTCGTCGTGCAGAAGGACGCCGGGCATCCACCCGCTCACGCCGCTCAGCGGCAAGTGGGCGAGCAGCGCGATCGCGTGCTGCTCGTCCGGTGAGCGGCGCTCCCAGACCAACTGCACGCTCTTGCGCAGGCCTTCGAGGGCGTCACGGCCACCCACCGGGTTGGCCAGCAGACGTTGCGCCATCGGAACGAAGCGGCGATCGGGACGGTGCGAGAGCCGCCCCGCGACCAGCCGGATCGCGAGCGGGAGTCGTCCGGTGGCGTTGAGCAACTCGACGGCTCCGTCGACGTCGGCGTCGACCCGATCACCGCCGATCAGTGCGCGCAGCAGCGTCAGCGCGTCGTCGATCTCCAATGACCGCAGTCGGATCGACGTCCAGTCACCGGCCTCGGTCTCGATGCCGCGGGCGGTCACGATCGCGAGCGAGCCGGCGGAGACCGGCAACACCAACTCCAGGGCCCTGGCCACCTCCGGCGTCACAACCGGCAGATTGTCGATCACGATCAGCACCCGGCGCGTCTCCAGGATCGACCGGAAGAGGCCGGTGCGCGCCGCGACGTCCTCCGGGATCGCCTGAGGGCGCACGCCCAGCATCCCCAGGAACGACCCGAGGACCCGCGTCGGGTCGAGGGACTCGCGGGGGCCGAGGTCGGCATACAACGTGCCGTCGGGGAAGTCCTCCTGCACCTGCCGGGCGGCGCGGATGGCCAGCGCCGTCTTGCCGACACCGGTCAGCCCGGTGATGCCGACGACAACCGCGGCGTCGGCGGCGCACTCCGCGGCCGTGCTGATCTGCGCGGATTCGGGTGCGCGCCCGACGAAGTGCGCGGGCTCCCTCGGCAGGGTGCGCGGCACCGGGAGGTGATCGACACCTGGCGGTGCGGTCTGCGGCGGGTCGGCGTCGAGGTTGTCGGGGGAGGAACGCTGGAGGGCTTGGGACCGCGGTGGCGGTGCAGTCGGGGGAGCGGCCTCGACCGGGGCACTGACGCCGTTGAGCTCGCCGTTGAGCACTGCCTGGTGCGCGGCGCACAACACGTCCGACGGGCGGACACCGAGCTCGTCGTCGAGGCGGCGATAGATGTCGCGATAGACCCGCAGCGCCTCCTCCTGGCGCCCGGTCGCGGCGAGCACCCGCATTAGTTGTGCTGCAAACGCCTCGTGGAAGGGCTGCTCCTGCACCAGGGCGGTCAATCGTGTTGTCAGACCACGGAATTCGCCCAGTTGTAGGGCGAGCTCGTTGCACTCCTCGATCACGGTGAGCCGCTCGCCGAGCAGCGTCTCTTGTGCCAGATGGACGTCCTCGGTCGCAGGGATGTTCTGCAACGGCGGTCCGTCGAAGAGCTCGATCGCCGTGCTGAGCCGGCTCCAGCCCTCGGCACCCGATGCCTCCGCGTCGACCAGGGCACGCCATTCGGCGCAGTCCGAGTGGATCCCGTCGGCGAGGCGGTAGCCGGTCTTGGTGGTCTCTATCAACGCCAGGTCGCGGCTCTTGCGCCGTAGCCCCGAGACGAGCGCCTGCACGCGGTTGCGCGCGGAGGAAGGAGGCTCGTCGCCCCAGATCCACGGCACCAACACGTCGGTCGGTGCCGCTGCACCGGCCGGGCACATCGCGACCCTGGCCAGCAATGACCGCTCGAGTTGGCTGAGCGGCAGCGGCGTGGTGTCGCGGGCGAGTTCGACACTCCCCAGGACCCGCAGACGAACGCATTCCCCTGGCGTACGCATGTTTTTCACGGTAACGGGCGGCGAGGAGGCGATGCGGCTCCGGCGACGACGGATTTCGTGCTCCTGCCGGCGCCGATCGGGCAGGAGGCCGGAGTGCGACACTGGCGGGGTGACAGCAGTTCCCGAGCGTCCTTGTCCGGTGCGCCGCATCGCGATGATCAGCGTGCATACCTCACCCCTGGACCAGCCCGGCACCGGCGACGCCGGCGGGCTCAACGTCTATGTCGTGGAGACCGCGAAGCGGCTCGGCCGCCAGGGGATCGAGGTCGAGATTTTCACCCGCCGCACCTCCGCCGCGCTCGCGGACACGGTGCAGCTCGCCCCCAACGTCCTGGTGCGGCACATCGACGCCGGCCCGTACGAAGGCTTGGCGAAGGACGACCTGCCCGGCCAGCTGTGCGCCTTCGCGGCAGGCGTGATGCGGCACGTGGCGCACAGTCCCGAGGGCTATTACGACCTGGTGCACTCCCACTACTGGCTGAGCGGTCAGGTCGGGTGGCTGGCCGCGGACCGGTGGGACGTGCCACTGGTGCACACCATGCACACGATGGCTCGCGTCAAGAACGCCTCGCTGGCGCAGGACGACCGCCCCGAGCCCAGTGGGCGCGAGATCGGCGAGGAGCAGGTGGTGCGGGTCGCGAGCCTGCTGGTCGCGAACACGCCGCGTGAGGCCCGCGAGCTCGTCGAGTTGTATGACGCGAGCCCCGACCTGGTCGAAATCGTCTCTCCCGGTGTCGATCTGGAGACCTTTACGCCGGGGGACCGGGCGGCCGCGCGGACGGCGGTCTGCCTGCCCGACGACGCGCAGGTCGTGCTCTTCGTCGGCCGCATCCAGCCGTTGAAGGCTCCCGACGTGCTGCTGCGGGCGATCGCGAAGCTGCTGGAACGCGACCCCGAACGACGCGACGATCTGGTCGTCGCGGTCCTCGGCGGTCCGAGCGGCACCGGCTTGGAGAAGCCGCGTGGGCTGCAGCAACTCGCCCGGGAGCTGGGCATCGCCGACGTCGTGCAGTTCGTCCCACCGGCCAGCAGATCGGACCTCGCGCAGTGGTATCGCGCGGCCGATCTGCTTGCTGTTCCTTCATATTCGGAGTCCTTCGGTCTCGTGGCGCTGGAGGCGGAGGCGTGCGGGACACCGGTCGTCGCGGCCGACGTCGGCGGCCTACCGGACGCCGTCGGTGCCGCCGGACGGCTGGTCAGCGGGCACGATCCGGACGACTGGGCGACTGCGATCGCCGCTCTCCTGGACGACCCGGAGCAACGAGAAGCGCTCTCCGGCAAAGCGATCGAGCATGTGCAGCGGTTCGGCTGGGATGCCACGAGCGATCGGTTGCTGGAGGTCTATCGCCACGCGTGTCGATCCGCGGTGGAGGAGTTGCCGGAGCGGTCGATGCCGAGCCTTGTCGGCGTCCCGGCCGCGCCCATCCCATGACCCCACAAAGCTGGTCGAGTAGGCCGAGAAAGCTGGTCGAGTAGGGCGAGCCGTTAGGCGAGGCCGTATCGAGATCCCGTGACTTCAAGAAGTTGGTCGAGTAGGGCGAGCCGCTAGGCGAGGCCGTATCGAGACCCCGTTTGCAGCAGAGGAGAGGCCGGAGATGACCGACATCCAGCAGACCGTCGAGGACTACCTGAGGGACGCTGAGGTCGAGTGGGAGCTCGGCGCACGGGACGGCGAATTCGTCGTCACGTTGCCCGGAGAGCGCAAGCTGAAGACGGTCGTCTCGGTGCTGGCCGGCGAAAGCTGGATGACGGCAACGGCTTTCGTCATACGACACCCGGACGAGAATCACGCCGACTTCTATCAATTTCTGCTGCGGCGCAACCTGCGCCGGCCCGGTGTCGCCTACGCGACCGACGAGCACGGTGACGTCTTCGTGGTCAGCCGCACGCCGGTCGCGGCGGTGGACGCGGCATACCTCGACACCCTGCTCGGGACCGTGCTGGAGGCGTCCGACGAGGTCTTCAACGAGCTGCTGGTGATCGGCTTCCGGACCTCGATGCAGAAGGAATGGGACTGGCGGATCAGCCGCGGCGAGTCGACACGCAACCTGGAGGCGTTCCGCCACCTTTTGGACCACGGCGAGGGCGAGCCGCCCGCCGAATAAACTGTGGGCCATGACCTACACCCTTGTGCTGCTTCGTCATGGCGAGTCCGAGTGGAACGCCAAGAATCTCTTCACCGGCTGGGTCGATGTCCCGTTGAGCGACAAGGGACGCGCGGAGGCCGTGCACGGCGGTGAGCTGCTGACCGAGGGCGGCGTGCTGCCCGACGTGGTGCACACCTCCCTGCTGCGGCGGGCGATCACCACGGCTGCGCTCGCGCTCGATGCCGCCGATCGGCACTGGATCCCGGTAAAGCGTGACTGGCGGCTCAACGAGCGGCACTACGGCGCGCTGCAGGGCAAGGACAAGAAGGCCACGCTGGAGGAGTTCGGCGAGGAGCAGTTCATGACCTGGCGCCGGTCCTTCGACGTGCCGCCGCCGCCGATCGACGCCGGTGACGACTACAGCCAGGACGGCGATGTGCGTTATGCCGACCTCGGTGACCAGATGCCGGCCAGCGAGTGCCTGAAGGACGTCGTCGAGCGCTTCCTGCCCTACTGGGACGAAGCGATCGTGCCGGATCTGAAGGCCGGCAAGACGGTGCTCGTCGCGGCACACGGCAACTCGTTGCGTGCCCTCGTCAAGCACCTCGACAACATCAGCGACGAAGACATCGTCGGCCTGAACATCCCGACCGGCCAGCCGCTGGTCTACCGGCTCGACGACAACCTCAAGCCGACGGTTGCCGGCGGTGAGTACCTCGACCCCGTGGCGGCCAAGGCTGCCGCCGAAGCCGTGGCCAACCAAGGACGCTGACCCCTCGGGCGAACAACTCGCTACTGTCGCGAGTTGTTCGCCGGGACCTCCGCCGTCAGCGCGCCAGACCCTCGTCCTCGGTGCCGTAGCGACCGGTGACCAAGTAGACGATGCGGTTGGCGACGGCGACCGCGTGGTCGCCGAACCGCTCGTAGTAGCGGCTGATCAGGGTCGTGTCGACCGCCGCCTCGGTGCCGTGGTCCCAACTTTGGCCGAGCAGCTCGCCGAAGATCTTGCGGTGCAGGTCGTCCATCGTGTCGTCGAGCCGGGTGATCGCGACCGCGCCGTGGACGTCCTTGTTCGCGATCGCGGCGCCGGTGGCGGTCACCAGGCGATCGGCGACGTCGGCCATCTCGCGGATCGTGTTGTGCAGCTCGTCGGGCACCGCGCAGTCGGGGTAGCGGCGCCTGGCGGCCTTGGCGACGTGCCGGGCGAGGTCGCCCATCCGCTCGATGTCGCTGGCCATGTGCATCGCCGTCACCACCATCCGCAGGTCGGTGGCCACCGGCTGCTGCCGCGCCAGGAGGTCGACGGCGCGGTCGTCGACGTCGCGGCGCAGGGTGTCGATGTCGTCGTCGGCCGCGATGACACTCTCCGCGGTCGGCAGGTCCGTCTCCAGCAGGGCCGTGGTCGCGCGCCGCATCGCGGCACCGACCATGCTCGTCATCTCGACCAGATCGTCGGAGACCCTGTCGAGGTCGTCGTGGAAAGCGTCACGCATTGGCAGTTCGATCCTTGTCGTGGTGCTCGGGTGGGCGTCGTAGGTGTATGGCGCAGTGCGTCGTCGCTAGTGAATCAGAGATCGCGACTCAGCTTCGGGGCACGGTGCACGGGCGCACCGTGCCCTGCCGCCAGGTCCGTCCAGGCTGGACTCTCCCAGTGATCGGTGAACTCGGCGGGACGCGTAGGTGAACGCTCGGCGGACTCGCGGCATACGACCGCTCTGAGGTGAAGAACCGGTGTCCCGACTGCGTACATTGGTCGCCGTGATGGTCGCAGTTGTTGCCGCGGTGGTGGCGTTGATCGCCGGCTTCGCCGTCGGCCGGCTCGTGCGCGGCCGTCGGTATGCCGCCGGGCCGGGCCGGTCCGCAGCTGATCCGGCTGCGCCGCAACCGATCTCGCCGCTCGCACCCGCTGCGGTGGACGTCCTGGACGCGTTGCGCGCGGTGGTCATCGTCGTCGACGCCTCCGACAAGGTCGTGCGCTCCAGCCCCAGCGCGGGCGCCCTGGGTCTGGTGCGCGACACGAACCTCGTGCACACCCGCCTGCTGGAGCTCGCGCGTGAGGTGCGCCGTGACGGAGAGGTGCGCGAGATCGAGCTCGAGCTCGCGCGCGGGCCGCTCGGCAGTGCGCAGCTGACCCTGGCGATCCGGATCGCCCGGCTGCGTGCCCAGCACGTGCTGCTGCTGATCGACGATCGCACCCACGCGCGTCGGGTCGAGGACATCCGCCGGGACTTCGTGGTGAACGTGTCCCACGAGCTGAAGACCCCGGTGAGCGGGCTGACACTGTTGGCCGAGGCGGTGGACGAGGCACGGGACGACAGTGCGGCCGTGCACCGCTTCGCCGGCCGGATGCAGGTGGAGACCACCCGACTGGCACGCCTCGTCCAGGAGATTGTCGACCTCTCCCGCTTGCAGGTCGACGACGCGCTGGACGATCCCGTCCTGGTCGACGTGCGCAGCTGTGTCCAGGAGGCGGTGCAGCACCTGCAGCTGCTGGCCGACGACAAGCACATCGCGATCACCACCGGTCTCGGCGACCCGTCCGTGCCGGCCGAGGTGTATGGCGACGCCAACCTGATCACCACGGCGATCCGCAACCTCGTGGAGAACGCCGTCAACTATTCCAGCCGCGACACCCGGGTCAGCGTGACGGTCCAGCCGGGGCCGGCGTTCACCTCGATCGTGGTCAAGGACCAGGGCGACGGCATCCCGCCGGCCGAGGTCGATCGCATCTTCGAGCGGTTCTACCGCATGGATGCTGCGCGTTCGCGGCGCACCGGAGGCACCGGCCTCGGGCTCGCGATCGTCAAGCACGTCTGCGCCAACCACGGCGGTGAAGTCACCGTCTGGTCCGAGCCGGGACAGGGTTCGACATTCACCGTCCGGCTCCCCACGGCACAACCCGTGCCGCCCGACAACCACCCCGTCATACCTGACACGACACGGAAGGTCACCCCATGACGCGCATCCTCGTGGTCGAGGACGAAGTGTCCATCTCCGACCCGCTGACCTACATGCTGGGAAAGGAGGGTTACGAAGTCGCACTGGCCGAGACCGGACCGGACGCACTGCTGGAGTTCGAGCGCAGCGGTGCGGACCTGGTGCTGCTGGACCTGATGCTGCCGGGCATGTCCGGCGTCGACGTATGCCGCGTGCTGCGGCAGAAGTCGACGGTGCCGGTCATCATGCTCACGGCCAAGGACAGCGAGGTCGACAAGGTCGTCGGCCTCGAGCTAGGCGCGGACGACTACGTCACCAAGCCCTACTCCGCGCGCGAGCTGCTCGCCCGGGTCAAGGCAGTGCTGCGGCGCGGCCAGGAGACCGACGAGCTGTTGCCTGCGACGCTCGAGGGCGGCCCGGTGCGGATGGACGTCGAGCGGCATACGGTCGCGGTCGGCGGTGAGTCGATCTCGTTGCCGCTCAAGGAGTTCGAGCTGCTGGAGCTGCTGCTGCGCAACACCGGCCGGGTGCTGACGCGGTCGCAGCTGATCGACCGCATCTGGGGCAGCGACTACGTCGGTGACACCAAGACGCTGGACGTGCACATCAAGCGGTTGCGCGCGAAGATCGAGGTCGACCCCGGCAACCCGCAGCACATCCAGACGGTGCGCGGCCTGGGATACAAGTTCGACACCGCCTGACCCGCACAGGACACGCAAGAGCCCCGACAGCAGACCTGCTGTCGGGGCTCTTCGCGTTTGAGTCTGGCCCTGAGTCGGCCGAGCCTGGCTTCAAGCCGGCCGAGCCTGGCTTCAAGCCGGCCGTGCCGGGTTCTGAGCCGGCCGAGCCTGTCGAGGTCAGCGACGCCGGATCAGGCCGGCGGCTCCTCGACCTCGGTGTTCGGCGGCGGGGTGTAGGTGCCGTGCTCCGGGGACGCGGAGCCGTAAGGGTACTGGTCGAGCAGCACCGGGACCTGCACGTCGGTCGCGCCGGACTTCTGGGTGGTGAAGGTGACCTTCTGCGACTTGCCCGGACGGGCGGCCACGGACGACACGCTCACCGGTGACACGGTGGACGTGGTGTCGGCCGAGGGCTTGCCGTCGAGCCGGATCGCGGTCTCGGCCGGGACGGTCACCGTGGTGTTCTGCTTCCCGGTGGTCACGACCAGCTTGATCGCGGACTGCCCGTTGTTGACCGCGACGCCTTGCATCTGGCCCTTCGCGCCCTTCTGGCTCGCGACGATCAGAATGTTCTGCAGTTGCAGGGAGCCGACCGTGGCGCTGACACCGTCGGCCGCGTCGTAGCTCTTGGTGGTCTGGGCCGGCGAGAGATACATGCAACCGCTCAACGTGGTTGCCGCCAAGCCCGCGGCCACTGCCCCGAGGGCGGGCCGGGACACCGGATGCAGGGGGAAAGGCAGTCGTCGCGTCACACGCGGAAGCCTAGCGGTCCCTGCCGGGCGATGCCGACCCGGCAGGCGGGTCGTTGCGGCATACGTTCTGATGACGCGCGCGCGAAGCATGCCGGCTGCGGCTTGTCAAGATGCCGGCGGAGGCCTGTGGAGGGCCCCTGACCTGCGGAAACGTTTATGTGACGTGCATAACTCGTGATATCCTGAGAGCCGCGAAAGGGGAAAACAACACATGGTTTTCAAGGTCGGCGAGACGGTCGTTTACCCGCATCACGGAGCGGCTCTCATCGAAGAGATCAAAGTCCGCAAGATCAAGGGAGAGGACAAGCAGTACCTCGTTCTCAAGGTTGCTCAGGGCGACCTCAAGATTGAAGTTCCGGCCGAAAACTGCGATCTGGTCGGCGTGCGTGACGTCGTCAGCAAGGAAGGCCTCAACCACGTGTTCGAGGTGCTCCGTGCAGACCACACCGAGGAGCCGACCAACTGGTCCCGTCGCTACAAGGCCAACCTGGAGAAGCTCGCGTCCGGTGACGTGATCAAGGTGTCGGAAGTCGTGCGTGACCTGTGGCGCCGCGACCAGGACCGCGGCCTGTCCGCCGGCGAGAAGCGCATGCTCGCCAAGGCACGCCAGATCCTGGTGTCCGAGCTGGCGCTCGCCGAGCACATCAACGAGGACAAGGCCGAGGCCACGCTCGACGAGGTGCTCGCCTCCTGAGCCACATATCCGCTGACTACGCCCACGACGATTCCGTCGTGGGCGTTGTCGTGGTTGCTGCGGGCATGGGCGTGCGGCTCGGCGCCGGTATGCCGAAGGCGCTCGTCCGGGTCGGCGGTCGCACCCTGCTCGAGCACGCTGTGGAGAGAGCCACCCAAGCTGGTCGAGTCACTCAAGCTGGTCGAGTAGGGCGAGCCGCTAGGCGAGCCCGTATCGAGACCTCGTGCCCGATCGTGGTCGTCGCACCCGCCACACATCTGGCGGAGTTCCAGACACTGCTGCCGGGCATCACTGTCATCGCCGGCGGAGCCGAACGCACCGACTCGGTGGCAGCCGGGCTGGCAGCACTGCCGCCGGAGGCCGACATCGTGCTGGTGCACGATGCCGCACGCGCCCTCGCGCCGCCGTCGCTCTTCGACGCGGTCACGGCTGCGGTGGAGGCGGGAGCCGACGGTGTGGTGCCCGGCCTGCCGGTCAGCGACACCATCAAGCAGGTCGACGACACCGGCCGCGTGGTGGCCACGCCCGATCGCGCCGCGCTCCGGGCGGTGCAGACGCCGCAGGGTTTCCGGCGGTCGGCACTCGAGGCCGCGCACGCCGCGGGCGGCCCAGCGACGGATGACGCGATGTTGATCGAGCGCGCAGGTGGCACCGTCCGGGTGATCAATGGCGATCCGCTCGCGATGAAGATCACCCTGCCGCCCGACATCGATGCCGCCGAACGCCTGTTGGCAACCGCCGCCCGCACGCCAACTCTGATCATCCTCGGCGGCCTGCCGGGCGTCGGTAAAACCACTCTCGCTCGAGCCCTGGCACAACGAATGCCGTTGGCGCACATACGGGTCGACACCATCGAGGGGACGCTGGTGCTCGCCGGGCTGGCCGACAAGATGACCGGCCCCGAGGGGTATGCCGTGGCCTTCCGCATTGCGGGCGACCAACTGGCACAAGGCCTTTCGGTCGTCGCCGACACTGTCAACCCGATGCCGGAGACGCGCGACTGGTGGCGCGCCGTCGCGACCGAGCACGGTGCGCAGGTGGTCGAGGTGGAATTGGAGTGCTCTGACGCCGGTTTGCACGAGTCCCGTGTGACCGAGCGCGTCTCCGACGTACCGGGGCTGCAGGTGCCGACCTGGCAGGCGGTCCAGGACCGCGAATACCACCCGTGGTCCCCGGATCTGCGTCTCGACACCGCACGGCGCAGTCCCGATGAGCTTGCCGAGGACGTGCTCGGCTGGATGAGGAGTCACCAATGATGCTGCCGCGGACCGGGATCGGTGTCGATGTCCATGGATATGCCACTGACGACCGGCCGTGCTGGCTCGCCGGCTTGGAGTGGCCGGGGGAGCGCGGTGTCGAGGGGCACAGCGACGGCGACGTCGCCGCGCACGCTATGTGTGACGCCCTCTTCTCCGCGGCAGGAGTCGGTGACCTCGGCGCCCACTTCGGTGTCGACCGGCCCGAGTTGGCCGGAGCTTCCGGCGTCCGTCTGCTGCAGGAGGCCCGAAAGGTGTTGGCCGAAGCCGGTTTCGAGATCGGCAACGTCGCCGTGCAGGTGATCGCCAACTCCCCGAAGATCGGCAAGCGCCGTGACGAGGCACAGGCCGCGTTGTCCGCAGCGCTGGGCGGCGTGCCGGTGTCGGTCGCCGGCACCACCACCGAGGGGCTCGGCCTGACCGGCCGCGGCGAGGGTCCCGCGGCCATTGCGACCGCGCTCGTCATACCGACCGCATAGCTCGGTGCACCGTCGTCCCGGGCACGCATGATGAGCGCCCGTGGGCATGTCTGAGCAACGGACAGGCATGGCAGCCGGCGGCGCGCGAGGCTACGCTGACGGTCCGCGACAACGAGAGGAATCCCGGTGAGCGACATACGCATTGACAACCTGGTGACGTCCGGCACGTTCAGCTTGGACGGGGGCACGTGGGAAGTCGACAACAACGTCTGGATCGTTGGCGATGACTCCGAGTGCGTCGTGATCGATGCGGCTCATGACGCGGCAGCGATCAACAAGGCCATCGGCGATCGGACCCTCACCTACATCCTGTGCACGCACGGGCACGACGACCACATCGACGCCGTCGGCGACCTGATCGGGCTGCACCCGAAGGCGCAGGTGCTGATCCACGACGAGGACCGCATGCTCTGGGACCGCGAGATCAGCGAGCCGCCCGACGGCGCGCTCACCGACGGGCAGAAGATCTCGGTCGGCGGCGACGAGCTCGAGGTGCTGCACACGCCGGGACACTCGCCCGGAGCCTGCTGCTTCCTGTTGCGTAGTCAGAACGTCCTGTTCAGCGGCGACACTCTCTTCCAGGGCGGCCCCGGCGCGACCGGTCGGTCGTTCAGCGATTTCGGGACCATCGTGGAGTCGATCCGCGACCGGCTGCTGACCCTGCCGCCGGAGACGGTGGTGCACACCGGGCATGGTGACGACACCTCCATCGGTGACGAAGCGCCACACCTGCAGGAGTGGATCGACCGGGGGCACTGAGGCGGGTTTCGATACGAGCCTCCCCCGCTTCGCTCCTCCGGCTCTACTCAACCAGCTTGCGTGTGGTGAGCCTCCTGGGCTGCGGGTCCGGCTCTACTCAACCAGCTTGCGTGTGGTGAGTCTCCTGCGCGGCTGGCCCGGCTCTACTCAACCAGCAGCGTGTGGTGAGGCGGTCGGGCCGCGTGGTCGGAGGAGCGCCTGCGCCCCGTTAAACTCGCGGGCGTGACTCTTCAGATATTCGACACCGCCACTGGGACGCAACGGCCGTTCGAGCCGCTGCGCGAGGGACACGTCGGCATCTACATCTGTGGACTCACCACACAGGGCGCGCCACACATCGGCCACGTCCGCTTCGCGGTCGCGTTCGACATCCTGCGGCGCTGGTTGACCACCGGGCACGGCTATGACGTGACGTTGGTGCGCAACGTCACGGACATCGACGACAAGATCCTGGCGAAGTCCGCGGACAACGATGTGCCGTGGAACCAGTGGTCCTACGGTTTCGAGCGGGAGACCAACGACGCGCTCGACACTCTCGGCGTGCTCCGTCCGAGCTACGAGCCGCGGGCGACCGGACACACCACCGACATGGTCGACCTGATCCGGATGCTCATCGACAAGGGCCACGCCTACCCGGCCGAGGACGGCTCCGGCGACGTCTACTTCGACGTGAAGTCCTGGCCCGAATACGGCCAACTGACCCGGCAGAAGATCGACGACATGGAGCCTGCCGCCGACGCCGACCCGCGGGGCAAGCGTGACCCGCGCGACTTCGCGTTGTGGAAGGGCACCAAGCCCGGTGAGCCGGCGAGCGCCTCCTGGCCGACGCCGTGGGGCGACGGGCGACCCGGCTGGCACCTGGAGTGCTCCGCGATGGCGCGCCGCTGGCTCGGTGACACCTTCGACATACACGGCGGCGGCATCGACCTGCGCTTCCCGCACCACGAGAACGAGCAAGCCCAATCCCGTGGCGCCGGACTGGGTTTCGCGCGCTACTGGATGCACAACAGCTGGGTCACCATCTCCGGCGAGAAGATGAGCAAGTCCCTCGGCAACAGCCTTGCAGTGCTCGAGCTGACCAAGACCGTGCGTCCGCTGGTGCTGCGCTACTACCTCAGCGCCGTGCACTACCGCTCCACGATCGAATATCACCCGGGCGCGCTCGACGAGGCAGCTGCAGCCGTCGAGCGTCTCGAGGGTTTCCTGGACCGCGCGCTGCCCGACGGCGTTGCCGAGCCGGGCGCCATACCAACGGCGTTCGCCGAGGCGATGGACGACGACCTCAACGTCTCCGGCGCGCTCGCGGTCGTCTTCGACCAGGTCAAGCGCGGCAACATCGCGCTGGACGACGGCGACGCCAAGCAGGCCGCCGAGTTGGCCGGCAACGTCGTCGCCATGACCGACGTCCTGGGTGTCAATCCGCTGGCACCGCAATGGAAGTCGATCGACGACAGTGCGACGTCCGACGCGCTCGGCGCGCTGGTGGAGGCACTGATCGACGCGCGTGGACGTGCCCGTAAGGAGCGCGACTTCGTCGCCGCCGACCAGATCCGCGATCAACTGTCGGCCGCGGGCATCACCGTCGAGGACGGGCCGGACGGCGCCCGGTGGACAGTGACGAAGAATGACTGAGAGCCTCGGTCTCGATACACCCGTCGCTCGTCCCTCACGACGGGCTACTCGACCCGCAACGACGACGGAGAACTGACGTGCCAGGTAATTCGAGCCGCCGTGGGGCGGTGCGCAAGGGCAACTCGCGCAAGGGTCCGCAGGTCGGCACCGGCGGACACAAGCGGCGTTCGCTGGAAGGCAAGGGCCCGACCCCGAAGGCCTCCGACCGCCCGAACCACAAGGCGCACAAGCAAGCCCGCAAGGCCGAGGCCAGTCGGCCAGGCAGCACCAAGCAGGGCGCGGGCCGCCGTCCGCAGCGGTCGGCCAAGCAGTCCGGCGAGCTGATCGTCGGCCGCAACTCGGTGCTCGAGGCGCTGCGCATGGGCGTCCCGGCGACCGCGCTGTATGTCGCCGGACGCGTCGACTCCGACGACCGGGTCAAGGAGTCGCTGAAGATCGCCGCCGACGCAGTCATCCCGATCATGGAGGCGCAACGCACCGAGCTGGACCGGCTGGCCGACGGCACTCCGCACCAGGGCCTCGCGCT
Organism: Flexivirga sp. B27; assembly: GCF_052905685.1. Classification (NCBI taxonomy): domain Bacteria; kingdom Bacillati; phylum Actinomycetota; class Actinomycetes; order Micrococcales; family Dermacoccaceae; genus Flexivirga; species Flexivirga sp. B27. The sequence continues at coordinate 571,346 of NZ_JBPYUM010000003.1, forward strand.
GCAGGTGCCGCCATACGACTATGCGCACCCGGACGACCTGATCGACCCGCAGCTGCCCGGCCTGCAACTCGTCGTCGCGCTCGACGGCATCACCGACCCGCGCAACCTGGGCGCGATCGTGCGCTCGGTGGCGGCGTTCGGCGGTCACGGTGTCATCGTCCCCGAGCGCCGTTCAGCAGGTATGACGGCCGCGGCGTGGAAGACCTCTGCCGGTGCCGCGGCACGGGTGCCGGTGGCGCTGGCGGGCAACTTGACGCGCACGCTCACCGACTTCCGCAAGGCCGGGTTCTTCGTCATCGGCCTCGACATGGACGGTGACGTGGAGCTGCCCGGACTGTCGCTGGCGACCGAGCCGCTGGTGGTCGTCGTCGGCTCGGAGGGCAAGGGCCTGTCCCGACTGGTGCGCGAGACGTGCGACCAGATCGTGTCCGTGCCGATGAGTTCGTCGGTCGAGTCGCTCAATGCCGGCGTCGCGGCGTCGGTCACGCTCTACGAGGTCGCGAGGTTGCGCTCGCAGGGCTGAGATTGCCTGATCTGCTCACGACATGGAACCATGCGTGCTGCCATGCGGTCTGACCCGTATGGTTCGGGCATCGCAACGATCGAGAGCAGGGGCATGAGCAACTACAACGACAATTCCGGCGGATACGGCGGGGAGTCGGGCGGTCCGCAGTACGGCGCGCAGCCGCCCCAGGGCGGTTACGGCCAGCCGGCATACGGTGACCAGGGCGGATACGGACAGCAGCAGGGCGGCGGCGAGCCGACGTTCTTCCTGCTGAACATGGGCCAGGAGCAGGGGCCGGTGCCCTACTCGCAGCTCGCGCAGATGGCCAACGTTGGCTCGCTCAAGGGCGACACACCGGTCCGCGATGCGGCGACCGGCGCGGTCTACCCCGCCAAGCAGGTCCCCGGTCTCTTCTCCAGCAAGGACTGGCTGACGGCGGTTCTGCTGTCGTTCTTCCTCGGCGGGTTGGGGGTCGACCGCTTCTACCTGGGCCACATCGGCCTCGGCATCCTCAAGCTCGTGACGCTCGGCGCGTGCGGCATTTGGTCGCTGATCGACTTCATCATGTTGTTGATGCGCAAGATCAACGACTCCGACGGCCGACCGCTGGCCTAGCTTTCATCGCGACGACGCGCCCTGCCGATCCGTCGGCAGGGCGCGTCGTCATGCTGCTGCGTCATACACCGCGGTCGGCGCGGACCGGCATCTCCTCGGTGTCGACACCCACGACGGCGCTTTCGTCCGGCTTCTCCGGCAGCACCTTGGCGATGTAGTCGCGCGCGGCCTCCTCGATGGGGAAGTCGCGGTGCGCCGCCTCGGACATGTACCACCGGTGCTCCAGCACCTCGTGGAAGAGCTCCGCGGGCTCGATCTTGCGGCGCATCTCCGGCGGCGCGGTCCGGGTGACCGGCTCATAGATGTGCATCAGCCAGTCGTGCGCGACCTGCTCCTCGTCGTCGTTCTGACGGTCCTTGGCCGCGCGGTAGGAGTCCAGGTCGTTCAGCAGCCGGCGGGCCTGGTTGTCCTCGACGTCGAGGCCGGTCAATCGAAGCAGGCGACGCGAATGATGCCCGGCATCAACGATTTTCGGCTGGATCTGGATCGTCGCGCCGTCGAAGTCGGTGGTGATGTCGAGCTCGCCGACGTCGAACCCGAGCGCGTTGAGCCGCCGGATGCGCTCGTCGACACGCCACCGCTCGCCGACGTCGAAACGCTCGAGCGCGGTCAGCTCGTCCCACAGCACGGCATAACGCTGGATGATCCGGTCGGAGACCTCGACCGGGTCGAGCTCCGCGTCGACGAAACCACCGGCCTGCAGGTCCATCAGCTCCCCGGCGATGTTGACGCGCGCGATGTCGAGGTCGTGCTCGCGTTGTCCGTCGGTGAGCTGGTCGTGCAACTCGCCGGTCTCGGCATCCACCAGGTATGCCGCGAACTCGCCCGCGCTGCGCTTGAAGAGTGCGTTGGACAGGGACACGTCACCCCACCAGAAACCGATCAGGTGCAGGCGCACCAGCAGCACGGCGAGAGCGTCGATCAGCCGCGCGGCCGTCTCCGGCCGCAGACTCTGGCTGAGCATCGCCCGGTAGGGCAGCGAGAACTGCAGGTGCCGGGTCAGCAGGCACGCATCCAGCGGCTCGCCGTGCTCGTCCAGGCGCCCGCCGACGACACCGATCGGCTCGACTGTGGGCTGGTCGAGGCGTCGCAGCATCCGCAGCATGTTGTATTCGCGGCGGGCGATGTCGGCCTTGATCTCCTTGACGGCCACGACGCGCCCCTCGAGCCGCACGAACCGCACGATGTGCCGGGAGATGCCCCGCGGCAGCGCGGCGAGCCGCTCCTCGGGCCATTCCTCGAGCGGGAGACGCCACGGCAGGTCCAGCAGTGCCGGCCACGGCCGGGCAGTTGTGATGTCCAGTGCCACGGGACCATTCTGCCTCGCCATACCGATCGAGCGGCATACCGCGGCATCGAGCGGCACTCAGCTGCCCTCAGTGAAAGCGACACCCCTCGCCGAGAGGCCCCCGGAATGCCGAGAGGCCCGGCGTTTCGGGCCGAATCCGGCCCGAAACGCCGGGCCTGTCGGTGAACGCCGGGCCTCTCGGCGAGAGGGGGGTGGGTCAGGACTCGATGCGCTCGCCGCTCTGCGGGTGGAACAGGTGCAGGTGGTCGCTGTCGCCCTTGGGCTTGAAGTGGATCGTCTGGCCCTTGTCCGGCACGTTGCGGCCGTCCACACGCGCGACGATCTGCTTCTCGTCGTCCGAGCCGCCGATCTGTTTCTCGCCCGCCTGGTTGCCGATCGTGGTGCGCCCGTAGATGTAGGCGTCGGCCCCCAACTCCTCGACCACGTCGACCTCCACCGGGATGCCGCCCTCGGTAGTGATCTCCAGGTCCTCGGGGCGGATGCCGACGATCGCCGCCGTGTCGGTCTTGGCCAGCTTGTCGCGGTCGACCGGGTGGACCAGTGAGCCGAGCTTCACACCGCCGTCGGTGATCGGCACCTCGAGCAGGTTCATCGCCGGGGAGCCGATGAAGCCCGCGACGAAGACGTTGTTCGGGTGGTCGTACAGCTTGCGCGGGGTGTCCAGCTGCTGCAGGACACCGTCCTTGAGCACTGCGACTCGGTCACCCATCGTCATGGCTTCGACCTGATCGTGCGTGACGTAAACGGTCGTGACGCCCAATCGCCTTTGCAGAGAAGCGATCTGGGTGCGGGTCTGCACACGCAGCTTGGCGTCCAGGTTGGACAGCGGCTCGTCCATCAGGAAGACCTGAGGGGAGCGGACGATCGCGCGGCCCATGGCGACACGCTGTCGCTGACCACCTGACAGCGCCTTCGGCTTGCGGTCGAGGTATGCCTCCAGGTCCAGGATCTTGGCGGCCTCCTCCACGCGGCTGCGGATCTCGGACTTGGCCACACCGGCGATCTTGAGCGCGAAGCCCATGTTGTCGGCGACCGACATGTGCGGGTAGAGCGCGTAGTTCTGGAACACCATGGCCACGTCGCGGTCCTTGGGAGACAGGTTGGTGACGTCGCGGTCACCGATCAGGATGCGACCTTCGTTGACCTCTTCGAGGCCGGCCAGCATGCGCAGAGCGGTGGACTTTCCGGAACCGGAAGGGCCGACCAGGACGAGGAACTCGCCGTCCTCGATGTCGATGTTGAGCTTGTCGACCGATGCGATGTCAGCCCCGGGATAAACGCGGGTCGCTTGGTCATAGGTGACTGTCGCCATGATGCAACTCCTTCACCGGCAGGAACGTGCCGGACGATCCGTTGTGAATGGGATGCGACGCCTGTCCCGCACTACACGGGTGTGACGCCAAGCACACCTTAACCGCAGCGGGACGCGAGCGGGGCCGGACGGCGGGAACCGGCTCGTCATACGACCGGATGCTGAAGTGTGCTGAAAGATTGCTGCATGATCTTGCAGCAATCCTGCAAGTGCTTGTAGTGTGCCGCCCACGCCCTATGACGTGCATCACGTCCGCCGAAGGAGATTCCATGATCAAGCGCACCCTCGCCGTCGCTCTCGCGAGTGCCACGGCCGTCAGTCTCGCCGGATGCAGCGGCTCGTCCTCGTCCGGCAGCAGTGGATCGGGTGGTGACAACACCGCGGCAACGGCAGGGTCCGGCAAATCGGCTGCCGCCAAGCCGCAGGCCGTGAGCACCAAGAAGCCGGCGCGTGACAAGAACGCCGACCTGGTGATCTGGGCGGATGCGACCTCTGCGCCGTATGTTTCGAAGCTGGCCGACAAGTTCGGGAAGGCGAACGGCGTCCAGGTCGCCGTGCAGATTGCGACCGATGTCCGCGGGCAGTACGAAACCGCGTTCAAGGCGGGCCAGGCACCGGACATCATCGTCGGAGCGAACGACTGGACCGGGGAGCTGGTGGCCAACGGCGCCATCGCCCCGGTGCACCTCTCGGCGAAGGTCGCCGCCGGATTCAACAAGCAGGCGATCGCGGCCACCAAGTACAACGGTCAGACGTACGCCGTGCCGTATGGCGTGGAAAATCTTGCACTCGTGCGTAACACGGAGCTCGCGCCGAAGGCTCCGCAGACCATGGACGACCTCATCTCCACCAGCAAGAAGCTGAAGTCCCAGGGCAAGGTCCGCAACCTGCTGGCCGGCGCGGTCGGTAAGGAGGGCGACGCGTACAACGCCTACCCCTACCTGTCCGCCTGCGACGGTGGCATCTTCGGCACCAAGTCGAACGGTGACTACGACCCGAACAAGCTGCGGGTGGCCAGCCCCGGCAGTGTGAAGGGCGCGACCGAGATGGCCAGGTTGGGCAAGATGGGTGCGTTGACCACCAACATCGACGGCACGAATGTCGACTCGATCTTCACGTCGAAGAAGTCCGCGTTCGAGATCACCGGACCGTGGTCGATCCCCGCGATCAAGAAGGCCGGCATCAAATACGACATCTCGCCGCTGCCGAAGATCAACGGCTGCGGCGACATGGAGCCGTTCCTCGGCGTACAGATGTTCTTCGTGTCGAGCAAGGCCAAGAACGCCACGGTCGCACAGACCTTCGTCACCAACTTCCTGACGACGAAGTCGGCGCAGGAGACCCTCTTCAACGTCGGGCAGCGTCCGCCGGCGCTCACCGCGGCATACAAAGCGGTCGCGGCGAAGGACACCGACGTGAAGAAGTGGGCGAGCGCCGCCAAGGCCGGCAAGTTGATGCCCAACATCCCCGCGATGAACGCCGTGTGGAATCCGCTCGGGCAGGCGCTCGCCAACGTCGTCTCCGGTAAGAGCCAGCCGCAGGCTGCGCTGACCAAGGCACAGGGCGCGATCAAGACCGCGATCGCCAAGGGCAACTGACCGACACGGGCACGGGATCCGGCGGGCCGCACCAGCCCGCCGGATCCGGTCGTACTGCGCATTCAGGAGATCAAGGTGACCGAACACTCCGAGGCCCGCGGCATCAGCTTCCCCGGGAAGTCCGCCAAGTGGCTGGCCGTGCGGTGGGTGCTGATCGTCGCCGCGTTGCTGGTGGCGGGGTATGTCGCGGCGAAATTCGCCGACGCCGGCGACACGATGGCCGTGGTCGGCACGGCGTTCGTCGCCATGCTCGTACTGCTCGTCTACGGCACGCGACGTGCCATCCCGGCGAAGTACCTGTTGGTCGGGGTGCTCTTCCTGGCCGGGCTGCAGATCTGGCCGATCGTCTACACCGCCGCGACCGCGTTCACCAACTACGGACAGGGACACCTCGTCTCCAAGGAGGAGGCGACGGCACAGGACATCGCCTACTCGGTCGTGCAGGTGGCGGGTTCGCCGACCTACGGCTTGAGCGTCGCGGTCAAGGAAGGCACCAATCCGACGAGCGGGCAGCTGTACTTCCTGTTGACCGACGACTCCGGTAAGAACTTCATCGGCACCGCCAAGGGGCTGCAACCCCTGTCGGGCAGTGGCGTCAAGGTCACCGACGGCCGCATCACGGCGGCTCCGGGCTACACCATGCTCAACCTGTTGGAGGCGAACAAGCGCAAGGATCTGGCCAACTTCGCCGTGCCGACCAAGGGCGGCGGCGGGATCAAGGCGAGCGGGTTCAGCGAGGCGTTCGAGGGCAGGCCGACCCTGGTGTGGGACAAGAAGGCCGACACGCTGACCGACACCAGGACCAAGACGGTGTATGTCGCCAAGGATGCTCGGTGGGTTCCGAAGGGCGGCGACGGAGATCCGCTCGCGGTCGGGTGGAAGGAGAACGTCGGTTTCGGCAACTTCAAGACGATCTTCACCAACTCCACCTATCGCTCCGGTTTCTTGAGCATCTTCGTCTGGAACGTGTGCTTCGCGGTGTTGTCCGTGCTCACCACGTTCATCCTCGGCCTGCTGCTCGCACTCATGTTGAACGACAGGCGGATCCGTGGGCGGGGTGTCTATCGCACGCTGCTCATCGTCCCGTATGCGTTGCCGGTCTTCGTCTCGGCGCTGGTGTGGATGTCGATGTTCAACCAGGAGTTCGGACTCATCAACACGATGACTCACCTCAACATCGACTGGTTGGGCAATGCGTGGGCGGCACGCGCCGCGATCCTGATCACCAACCTGTGGCTGGGTTTCCCCTACATGTTCATCGTCTGCACGGGCGCGCTGCAGTCGCTGCCCGATGACGTCGTCGAGGCGGCCAAGATCGACGGCGCGGGCCCGTTGCGCACACTGCGGTCGATCAAGCTGCCACTGCTGCTCGTGGCCGTCGGGCCATTGCTGATCGCATCGTTCGCCTTCAACTTCAACAACTTCGGGCTCGTGCAGCTGCTGACTCAGGGCGGTCCGTTCGACCAGGCAGGCAACGAGGCCGGCTCGACGGATCTGCTGATCTCGTACGCTTTCCGTCTCGCACTCGGCGGGACGAACCCCAACTACGGTCTGGCGTCCGCCGTCGCCGTCATCATCTTCCTGCTCGTCGGGCTGATGAGTTTGCCCGGCTTCTGGCGGAGCCGGAAACTGGAGGAGGTCAACCGGTGAACGCAGTGCGCAGAAATCTCGGTGGCGGTCTGTGGTGGCGCCACCTGATAGCGATCGTCATGGTCGTGTTTGCCCTTTTCCCAGTGGTGTTCGTCATCTCGGCGGCGCTCAACCCGGCGGGAAGCCTGTCGACGAGCTCGCTGTTGCCGACCGGGTTCTCGATGAACAACTTCCACACGCTCTTCAACGACGCGGCGCGCCCGTTCGGTTCGTGGTACGAGAACTCCCTCGTCATCGCACTCACCGGGTCGATCGCGTCCCTGTTCATCGGCGCCTGTGCGGCATACGCGTTCTCCCGCTTACGTTTCCACGGCCGGCGCGTGGGTCTGCTTGCGCTGCTCCTGCTGCAGATGTTCCCGGTGCTGCTCGCTTTCGTCGGCCTCTACATCACCTTCGGCAACGTCGGCGAGGTCCTTCCGTCCGTCGGCCTGAACACCTCCTGGGGTCTTGTCCTGGCATACATGGGCGGTGCAATGGGTTCCAACGTCTGGTTGCTCAAGGGCTACTTCGACACCGTCCCGGTCGAGCTGGACGAGGCGGCGCGGATCGACGGGGCGACCCACGCGCGAGTGTTCTTCACCGTGCTGCTCCCGCTCGCCCGCCCCATCCTGGTCACCGTGTTCATGCTCAGTTTCGTCGGCCTCTACGGAGAATTCATGCTCGCCAGCATCTTCCTCACCTCACCGGACAGCCAGACCCTGGGCGTCGGTCTTTACAACATGACGGTTGGCTCGGATCGTGTGGCGCTGTTCGGGCAGTTCGCTGCTGGCTGCCTGTTGGCGGCGCTCCCGGTGCTGATCCTCTACCTGCTCTTCCAGAAGCAACTGGTCAGCGGTCTGACACAAGGGTCGGTCAAATGAGCTCCGATCTGCTGGCCCGCCCGCACCACGACGGTTCGCAGCTGTATGTCGACAACCAAACTCCTCGACTCGGGGACTCCGTCACGGTGCGGATCCGGGTCCCGCGCACGGCGGACATCACCGAGGTGCACGTGCGGCACGTGTGGGACGGTGAACCGACGTTCGCGACGGCGCACGTCGAGCGACGGACGGACATCGAGGACTGGTGGAGCGCAACGGTCACCTGCCACAACCCGGTCACGCCATACCGCTTCCTGCTGCAAGGCAGGGACGGTGCCTACCTCTGGGTGAACGGCACCGGGATCCACCGACGGGACGTGCCGGACAACAGTGACTTCCGGCTCGTCACTCACCCTGCGCCGCCGCAATGGGCCGCGGATTCGGTGGTGTACCAGGTGTTTCCGGACCGGTTCGCCCGGGCGTCGGACGCGCTGCCCGTGGAGCAGATCGCGCCCGACTGGGCGGTGCCCGCAGCCTGGGACGACAGCGTCGACGCCGAGGTCCCGGACGTGGTCGCCAGACAGCTCTTCGGTGGTGACCTGGACGGCGTCCGGGAACACCTCGACCATCTCGTCCGGCTCGGGGTGACGGTCCTCTATCTGACGCCGTTCTTCCCGGCGCGCTCCAACCATCGGTACGACGCCTCGACCTTCGACGCCGTCGACCCGTTGCTCGGAGGCGACGAGGCACTCGATCGCCTTGTCGCAGAGGCACACCGGCGTGGGCTGCGAGTGCTCGGCGACCTGACCACCAACCACACCGGGGACGAGCACGAGTGGTTCCTGGCCGCCCGGGCCGATCCCGCGTCCGACGAACGCGACTTCTACTTCTTCCACGACGACGGTGACTACGACAGCTGGCTCGGCGTGCATTCGTTGCCGAAACTCAACCACGCGTCGGCGGAGTTGCGGGACGCGTTCTTCGACCGGCCGGACGCACCCGTCCGCAAGTGGCTCAGCGGACCGAACGCATTGGACGGGTGGCGTGTCGACGTCGCGAACATGACCGGAAGGCACAACGCCCAGGACGTGAATCACGCGGTCGCAGAACACATGCGCCGGACACTGGACGGGCTGGACGGCGAGAAGCTGCTCGTCGGAGAGCACGTCCATGACCACTCGGCAGACGCACAAGGATCCGGATGGCATGGCGTCATGAACTACTCCGGGTTCACCCGGCCGTTGTGGACCTGGTTGCGGGACAAGGAGTTCGCCCCGAACTTCCTCGGAGCGCCGCTGGCCGTGCCCCGCCTCGGCGGGGAGTCCGTGGCCGAGACGATCGACGAGTTCGGCTCGCTGGACCCGTGGCGGTCCCGGGTGCACAGTTTCACGCTGACCGGCTCACACGACACCACGAGGATCCGCACGCTCGTCGGCGATGATCCGGCCATGGTGCGGGTCGCGGCCGCCTTGCTGCTGACCATGCCGGGGATCCCGATGATCACCTACGGCGATGAGGTCGGTATGCCGGGAACCTTCGGCGAGGACGGCCGGCGTCCGATGCCGTGGGACGAAGACCGGTGGGATGCAGAGATCTTCGGCTCCTATCAGGAGCTGATCGCTGCACGGCATTCGCTCGAACCGTTGCGGCACGGTGGTCTGCGGTGGGTCTCTGCGACGACCGATAGCCTGACCTACGTGCGAGAGACCGAGTCCGGAGGCGTGCTGGTGCACTGTGCCCGCGCCGCCCACGAGGCGTTCGCCGTGCCCGCCGTTCACCTGCAAGGTGTCGCACGCGGGCGGATGGTCGCGGCCGCCGGTGCCGAGATCGTGCCCGACGAGTCCACCGTAACGTTGCGTGCGACGCGCCCGGGCTACGCGATCTGGTCGTGGGACACGTCGACGGCCGGCCATCCGGCGGACGCCACGGCTGCGCAGGTGGTGGCGTGACCGGTCGGCTCGCGCGGATCGCCGAGCATGCCGGGGTCAGTGAGGCCACGGTCTCGCGTGTTCTGAACAACAAGAGCAACGTCGCCGCGGAGACACGGGCAGCGGTGCTCACCTCGATCGATGTCCTCGGCTTCGAGCGACCGTCGCACCTGCGCGGTCCGATGCGCGGTGGCCCGGTGGGGCTGATCGTGCCGGAGCTGACCAACCCGGTCTTCCCGCTGTTCGCGCAAGTGATCCAACAGCGGCTCGCGGCAAAGGGTTTCACGGCAGTGCTGTGCACCCAGGCGCCGGGCGGCGTCGCCGAGGAGGACTACCTGCCGATGCTGCTCGACCACGATGTCTGCGGCATCATCTTCGTGAGCGGCAAACACGCGGAGAGCAACTCGGACGTGTCGGCCTATCAGGGCCTGGTCGCGCAGGGGTTGCCGATCGTGATGATCAACGGTCACCGGCCGGAGATCGCGGCGCCGTCGTTGTCGACCGACGAGCGTGCCGCCGTGGCGCTCGCGTTCAGCCACCTGGTGCAGCTCGGCCACGAGCGAATCGGCCTGGCGACGGGACAGCCCCGCTACGTGCCGTCCATCCGCAAGGTTGCGGAGTTCGAGCGCCAGACCGCGGTGGCCGGGATGGAGACACTGATCGAGCAGACCTGGTTCACCGTCGAGGGCGGTGAACTCGCGGGTCGGTCACTCGTCGAGCGCGGTGCGACGGCGATCATCTGTGGCTCCGATCTGATGGCGCTCGGGGTGATGCGGGCCGCGACCCAGCTCGGGTTGACGGTGCCGACGGACCTGTCCGTGGTCGGGTACGACGGTTCGGACATCACGAAATACACCGGGCCGCCGTTGACAACGGTCCGCCAGGACGTCACGACAATGTCCGCGGCCGCTGCCGACGCGCTGGCGGAGTTGGTGAAGGGACATCCGCAGCCGTCCGGGGATGCGCTGTTCGCGCCGGAGTTGCTGGTGCGCGGATCCACGGCCCGTGTACCGCTGCCGGGGGACTGACCGCACCAGCCATCGGGCGGTGTGTCGCGCTATCGGCCCGTCGGGTCGCTCCGCAGGTGGAGGACCGTGCGCAGCACCTGCAGGACGTCCGCCGAGTCCTGGATGCGGAAGTCGGCGAGCGTCTCGCCGCCGCCGACCTTGATGGTGACGTTGCGTTCATCACCGGCAAGCACGTGGAAGGCGCGCTCATCGGTGACGTCGTCGCCGAGATAAAGAGTCGCTCGCGTGCCGAATTCCGTTGCCAGCGCGTGCAATGCGCTGCCCTTCGTCACCGCCAGCGCACTCAGCTCGACGATCTGCTTGCCGTCCATCACGTCCACACCGGGTATGGCGATCGCCAGCGCGGCCCGGGTCGCCGCTGCGGCGATGTCGTCGGGCACGTTGCGGGTGTGCAGCACGACACCGGCCGGCTTGCGCTCGATCCGGGTCGGTGGGTATGCCGCGGCGACTGCCTCCAGTGCCGTCGTCGCGAGCCCGAGCCGCTGTTGCGCGGCGTCGTCGAACGTGGCGTCCAGCGGCAGCGGTCGGTCGGTCTCCGCGCCGTGCGACCCGACCAGCACGATGTCGCTGCCGGGCTCGAGGTCGGTCAGCTCGCGCAGCGCGGCCAGGTGGCGCCCTGACACGATGGCGACGAAAACGTCTGGCAGCGATGCCAATTCGCGCAACAGACTCATCGACCCGTCGATCGGTCGCGACGTCGACGGGTCCAGGACCAGTGGTGCCAGCACACCGTCGAAATCTGTGGCCACGAGGATCGGGCCGGCTGCGGTCAGTTCGGCGAGGGCGGTGCGCAGGTCGGGCGGCAACGTCATGGCGGGTCGAGTCATGGCAGGTCGGGTTGTGATCGAGTCACGGGCGGTCGGGGGCGACGGTCAGATTGGTCAGGAAGCTCTCCGCCCAGTGGCGCACGTCGTGTCGCAGCACCTGGCGGTGCATCGCGCGCATCCGCCGCGACCGGTCGTCGGGGGCGCTCTCGAGGGCCCGCAGGATTGTGCGCTTGGTGCGGGAGATGTCATGCGGATTGCACAGGTAGGCCTGCTTGAGTTCGTTTGCCGCACCGGTGAATTCGCTCAGCACCAGCGCACCACTGCGGTCGTGCGCGGCGACATACTCCTTGGCGACGAGGTTCATGCCGTCGCGCAACGGAGTCACCAGCATCACGTCCGCGGCGACGAACAGCGCCGCCATCTCCTCCCGCGGGAAGGACCGGTGCAGGTAGGTGACCGGGGGTGCTCCGAAGCTGGAGTGCTCGCCGTTGATCCGCCCGACGGTCTGCTCGACCTCGCTCTTGATGTGCTGATAGGCCTCCAGCCGCTCGCGGCTGGGCGTCGCCACCTGGATGAATTTCGTCCGGGTCGCGGTCAGCGCGCCCTCGCGGTACATCTCCTCCAGCGCCTTCAGCCGGTGCCGGATGCCCTTGGTGTAGTCGAGCCGGTCGACGCCGAGCAACAGCTGCTCGGGGTTGCCGAGTTGCTCGCGGATTTCGCGGGCCCGGTGCTGCACCTCGGGGGTGGCCGCCAGGCTCGCCATACTCTCCGCATCGATCGAGATCGGCACGGCGGCCGCCCGGCACTCGCGGCCGTCGGAGGTGTGCACGACGTCGCCGCGAACCGCGACGTCGTCCTCGGCGAGCAGCTGGCGGCATGCACGCAGGAAGTTCTGGGCATCCGAACGGCGTTGGAAACCAAGGAAGTCCGAACCCAACAGGCCGTGCAGCAACGAGTCGCGCGCCGGCAACTGCATGAACAACTCGACCGGTGGGAAAGGGATGTGGTTGAACCAGCCGATGCGCAGGTCCGGTCGCAACTCCCGCAGGAACTGCGGCACCTGCTGCAGCTGATAATCGTGGATCCAGACCGTGGCGTTCTTCGCCGCCAGGTCGGCGATCTCCTGTGCGAAGCGCCGATTGACCGACTCGTATGCCGCCTGCCAGCTGCGCTTGAAGGTCGGCGGCACGATCACGTCGTGGTAGAGCGGCCACAGCGAGCCGTTGCTGAATCCTTCGTAGTAGGCACGGATCTCGTGCTCGCTGAGCCCGATCGGGTGCAACCACATCCCGTCCTGCTCGAACGCCGCAGGTGCCTTGCCCGGCACACCGGCCCAGCCGATCCAGGCCCCGTCCCGGTCGCTCATGACCGACTCCATCGCGGTGACCAGCCCGCCCGGGCTGCGGCGCCATACGGTCCGCTTGCCTTCTCGAACGCGGTCCACCGGCAGCCGGTTGGCCGCGATCACCAGGTCGAACGTGTCCTTGGGCAACGTGGGCACAACCCTTCGAGTCGAAACGCTGAGTCGGTGCTCCACGGGCGGTGGCTGCACCGACGAGGTCGCCGGCGGCCTCGGCGCCTTCACTGTATGACGGCCGCACGCGGCACCAGCCACGGGCGTTCCACAAGGCGGACAACCGCCGACGTGATCATGGCCACAACACGGCGCGGGAGGTTACCGTGGAACATGCGTATCCAGGAATTGCTCAAGGGCAAGGGTTCTGACGTTGTCACGGTCGCGGCCGACGCGTCCGTGGGTCAATTGGTGCAGCTGCTCGCCGACCACAAGATCGGCGCGGTCGTCGTGGTCACCGGCGAGGAGATCGCCGGCATCATCAGCGAGCGCGACGTCGTGCGAGCGCTGCCCGGTGGAGCCGAGGGTCTGCTCGAGCGCCCGGTGTCGAGCCTGATGACCTCCGACGTCATCAGTTGCTCGCCGGACGACGAGGTCAGCTCGCTGGCCGAGTCGATGACCGAGCACCGCTTCCGTCACCTGCCGGTGGTGCAGGGCGGGCAGCTGGTCGGCATCGTCAGCATCGGCGACATCGTCAAGAACCGCCTGGAGGAGCTGCAGAACGAGCGCGATCACCTGGAGTCCTACATCTCCTCCTGAGCATCACCCCACGAAGTTCTCCTCCGCTGCGCTCCTCCGATACTTCGCGGGGACCCCGATGAAACGACCCCACTAAGTTCCCCTCCGCTGCGCCCCCGACGTGGTCTTCGCCACGTCGTGAAGCGTCCGCGGACTCTCGTTCGTTGTCGCATACCGTGGACCCCATGACTGCAGACCGTCACTCGGACCCCGCAGCCCGCGGGAACGGTGGCACGCACCGGTTGCCGGTGATCCAGAGCACCGACGACTCCGACCGGCGCGCCGATCAGGACCGCATCGGTGATTACGAGCTGGTCCGCAAGATCGGTGAAGGCGGCATGGGCGTCGTCTACAAGGCGCTCGACGCACAGGGTCAGGCGGTCGCGCTGAAGGTCCTGCGCGCCCACATCGCTCACGACCGCAGCGCTCGTGAGCGGCTGCGTCGTGAAGTCAGCACCCTCGTGCGCGTGCGGTCCCCGCGCGTTGCGGCACTGCTCGATGCCGAGGTCGACGGAGACAGCCCATACCTGGTCACCAGCTTCGTGCCCGGTGCCGCGCTCGACGAGGTCGTGGAGAGCGACGGCCCGTTCGGGGCCGTCCGGCTCGCCCGCCTCGGGCGTGGACTCGCCGAGGCGCTGGGCGCCATACACCGGGCGGGCATCGTGCACCGCGACCTCAAGCCCGGCAACGTGCTGATGGTCGGCGACGACCCGGTGCTCATCGATTTCGGCATCGCGCACGTCGCCGACGACTCCCGCCTCACCTCGACCGGCCTGGTCATGGGCACACCCGGCTATCTCTCACCGGAGATCGTCGAGGGCGACCAGGTCACCGAGGCAACCGACTGGTGGGGCTGGGCAGCCACTCTTGCGTATGCCGCCAGCGGCCGCGCACCCTTCGGTCGCGGGCCGATGCCGGTGGTGCTGGACCGCGTGTGCCGTGGCGAATACGACCTCAGCGGGGTCGACCCGCGCCTGCGGCCGCTGCTCGAGGCGGCGCTCGACCCGGACGCCTCGCGGCGGCCTGCGGCCAGTGACGTCCTGGCGGCGCTCGACCTCTTCGCCGCCGGCGGGCACACCGGTGAGCTGCCCGTCCTGGAGCATCGCCGGCCGCCGGCGCAGCGCTCCGACCGGCGCACGCCGTCGACCGAACGCTTCGACCCGCAGCCCGACCCGACGGAGCGCTTCGGGCCGCCTCCGGCGGGTCGCGTCGTGCGACCGGCCGACCCGGACCGGCCGGTCCCGTCGGTCGCTCCGGGGCGTTTCGTCCCGCCTCCGGACCCGCGCATCGGCCAGTCCTCCCGCACCGGGACGCTCGCGGCGATGCTCGCGGCGCTGACCGGCATCACTGCCGTGCTGCCCACGGTGGGCATCACCCTGCTGGTCCTGTGGGCGATCGCCGCGCGCTGGTGCGACAAGTCGATCACCTCGATGGTGTTGCGGCGCTACAGCTCGGGGCCGCGCAAGTCCGACACCTTCGTCGCTGCCGTCACCTCGCCCTGGCACGGCGTGATCGCAGCCCTGGCGACCCTGTTGACCGTGCTGATCCCGGCCTTCGTGGGCGGGTGTGCGGCGGCCGCAGTGGCCCTGGTCTATTCGATGGTCGAGGACGACTCGGTCTTCCTGGGCCGGCCGCTGCCGATGGCGGTCGGTGTGCTGGTCGGCGCGCTGGTGATGTGGTGGGGACCCGGCGGCATACCCCTGCGGCGTGGGTCGCGCAGCATCGTGCGTGGCGTCGTGCGCGGGCAGCCGTTGACCCAGATCATCATCGGCCTGTGCAGCCTCATCGCGCTCGTCGGCCTGATCTTCCTGCTGACCCATCTGTCGACGGGCGCGGCGTGGTGGCCGATCGACAGCAACTCCAGCCTCCAGCTGCAGCTGGCCTGACCCGCGCAGCGGGCGCCATACGCCCGATATCAGCCCACGCCCAGCTGAGGCACACCGCGCACTAGCCGCCGGTCCTACGCTGGGGCGGTGGACGAGGGACAGGACACCGACCCGGGCGGGCTGCCGATCACCGGGCGCCGGATGCGTTTCCTGCAGGGCGAGCCGGTCACCGAGCCGCTGCCGATCGCGGACAGTCTGCGGCACACCCCCTATCGCGAGCCGGCGGCCATGGTCGCCCCGGACGAGGAGGCGTCCGTCCGCAGCGCGCTCGAGCTGGCGGTCCGCGTGGGCGAGTTGCTCTTCCGCTGCGGCGCCGGCACCCGCGACGTGGAGGCGGCCGTCATCGCCGTTGCGGCGGCCGCGGGCCTGCGCCGCCTGGAGATCGACATCACCAACCAGTCGTTGCTCGTCCAGGCCCCGACGCCGTCCGGTGTGCCGGTCACGCTGCTGCGGGTCGCTCGCTCCAACACCCGTGACTTCGCACGGCTGACCGCGGTGCACGGTCTGGTGCAGGAGTTGGTCGCCGGCGGCATCGACGACGTCGAGGCGGCCACCCGCAAGCTGCGCCGGATCCAGCGCACCGCACGGCTCTATCCGCGGTGGCTGGTCGCCCTCGGGTATGCCGGGCTCGCCGGGTCGGTGTGCGCGATCCTCGGCGGACACGCCATGGCGATCGCAGTCGCTGTGCTCTCGGCGCTCGCGGTCGACCGCATCGGCCGTGCGCTGGGCAAACGCGGTGTCCCGTCCTTCTACTCGGCCGCCGCCGGCGCGGGGGTGTCGGTGGTGCTCGCCTGGCTGGGCTATCTCGTCGGCGTGCACGGCTGGCTCGGGCTCGACATGACCAACAACGACTTCGCGTATGCCGTCGCCGCCGGGATCGTCGTGCTGCTGCCCGGCCGGGCGATGGCGTCGGCCGTCGAGGACGCGGTGACCGGTTTCCCGATCACCGGTGCCGGACGATTGCTGACCGTGTTGCTGTCCACCGCCGGCATCATCGTCGGCATCGCCGCCGGGCTGTCCTTCACGCTCCGGCTGGACAAGGCGCTGGAGCTGGAGCTCACGGCGCCGAAGGCGCTGTCCTTCGGCAACCAGCAGACGGTCCTGTGGTTCCGCGTCCTGTGCGGTGCCTTCGGTGCGATGTGCAGCGCGGTCACCGCCCGGGCGTTGCCGCGACACCTTTTGCCCGCCGGTTTGCTGGGTGCGCTCGGGCTCTTCCTGTCCGGCGCGCTGTCCAGCTCACTGGGGTTGGGCGGCTTCCGGCTGGGTGCGACGACAGCGATCGCCGTCGCGGCTATCGCCATCGGCGTCGCGGGCCGGCTGATCGGCCTGCGGATGGGGGCTCCCGCACTGGTCCTCGTGGTGCCCGCTGTGTCGCCGTTGCTGCCGGGCTTGCGGATCTTCCGTGGGATGTATGACGCCGTGAACGGCAGCATCGTCGGCGCGGCCGTCACGTCGCAGGGTGCCGCGATCACCACGTTGATGGGTGCGGCTGCGGTGGCCCTGGCCATCAGCACCGGCGTCGTGATGGGGGATGTGCTCTCCGCGCCGCTGGACCGGCGGGTCCTGCACCGGCGCCGGGTCCGCCGCCGCTGAGTCCGGGCAGCCTGCCGTCGGATCCTCGCCGACAACACTGTCGCGCGCTGAAATTCGAAAAATTTCTGCGGTCGCGCGCCCGAGATGGCGGGCGAGGCGCTCTTCTGTTGCCGGGCAACGGAACTACACGGATGTAATTTTACCTTTTTACGCCGCGTGTCGACTTGAATTGTGCTCAGAAGTCACACTCACATCTTGTGTCACATGAGTCAATCCCGTAACGTGCGGCGGGCCCTCGGGGGCACGATCGACCCGGCGTGAGCCGGCCGCCAGGAAAGGACACGACCTTGCCTTACACACCGCGTCACAGGACGGACCGCCCGTCTGTTGCCGGACGCCGCGTCATGGGTGCCGCGATGGCGTCCGCCGCCACCGTCGGCGCAGGACTCGCTGGTGCCGCACACGCCAAGGCCTCCGCGCCATACAACGTCTGGGACCGGGTCGCCACCTGCGAGTCCGGCAACAACTGGTCGATCAACACCGGGAACGGTTTCTACGGCGGTCTGCAGTTCACCCACTCGACCTGGCAGGCGTTCGGCGGCGGCAAGTATGCCTCCGACGCGCATTACGCCACGCGCGATCAGCAGATCTATGTCGCCCAGGCGACACTGCGCGTGCAGGGTCCCGGCGCGTGGCCGGTCTGCTCCAAACGGGCGGGCCTGACCCGTGCGAACGGCCTTGCCGTCCATGTCAATCCGGGCGGTGGCAACCCTGCCCCGAAGCCGCAGCCGCCCTCGCGCAGCGGACACCGGGCGCTGGTGATCGACGGCATCATCGGGCCGCTCACCACCCGCTCCACACAACACTGGCTCGGAGTGCGGCAGGACGGTGCCAACCACCTCAACTCGCGGACCATCGTCGCTCTGCAGGCGCGCCTGGGTGTGCACCAGGACGGCGTCATCGGCCCGGTCACCACAGCCGCGATGCAACGCTACCTGGGTATGTCGCGGGACGGCGCCAGCCACTTCAACTACCGCACCGCGGTCTCCCTGCAGAACTACCTCAACTCCAAGGGCATGTAACTCACCCCACGAAGTTCTCCCCGCTTCGCTCCTCCGATACTTCGCGGGGGCCCCGACTGCTTCGTCGCGACGTTTCGTGTGGCCATACCGATGCCGCCCTCTTCACCGAGAGGCACCTGGACAGACCGAGAGGACCGGCGATTGGCGCGTTTTTCGCGCCAATCGCCGGTCCTCTCGGTATTCGACGGGCCTGTCGGCAAGAAGCAGCGGACTCAGTCGGTCCCGTAGCGGTCGTTCAGCGTGTCCCACATCGGCTTGTCGACCAGCCGCTGCCGCTCGGCGAAGCCGACCACGAGGTTGTCCTCCTCGNCCTGTCGGCAAGAAGCAGCGGACTCAGTCGGTCCCGTAGCGGTCGTTCAGCGTGTCCCACATCGGCTTGTCGACCAGCCGCTGCCGCTCGGCGAAGCCGACCACGAGGTTGTCCTCCTCGGTGACCCGGCCGTTGTCCCGCAGCGCGGTCAGGGCGTTCTGCATGCCGAAGACGGCACCCTGCAATGCGGCGTTGGCGTAGAGCACGATGCCGTAGCCCGCCTCGGCCAGCTCGGGTGCCGACACCATCGGCGTCTTGCCGCCGATGACGAGGTTGGCCAGCAGGGGCTGGTCGACCATCGTCGGCAGGCTCAGCACCTGCTCGCGATCGGTGAGCGCTTCGACGAAGAGGATGTCGGCGCCGGCTTCACCGAAGGCACGTGCGCGCTCCACCGCTGCCTCGAAACCGTGCACGGCGGCGGCGTCGGTGCGCGCCATGATCAGCAGGTTGTCGTCGCGTCGTGCGTCGACGGCAGCCTTGATCTTGTTCACGGCCTCGTCGTCGGAGATCACCGACTTGCCGTCGAAGTGACCGCACCGCTTCGGGCTGACCTGATCCTCGAACTGGATGCAGTCCGCGCCGGCCCGCTCAAGCACCCGCACGGTGTGCCGCACGTTCAGCGCGTTGCCGAAGCCGGTGTCGGCGTCGACCAGCAGCGGCAGGTCGACGGCGTCCCGGATCCGTGCGGTGTGGTCGGCGATCTCGGCCAGACCCATGAAGCCTTGGTCGGGCAGGCCGAGCGACATGTTGGTCACGCCCGCGCCCGTCACGTATGACGCCCGGAAGCCCAGGTCCTGGATCACCTTGGCGGACAACGGATTGAACGACCCGGGCACGACGACACCGGCCCGCTCGTCGACGAGAGCGCGCAGTTGCTGCTTGGTGGAGGCTTCCATCACTTGGCTCCGAAGTCGTTGTCGGCGGTGACGAAGAGGTCGACATACTCGTGGACCGGCGTGGCGGCCAGCTTGGCCTGGTCGAGCGAGACGTCAGCGATCTGCTGCTGGCGGGCGTCGTCGAAACGGCGGGCCAGGTTGCGGCGGAACTTCGCCTCCAGCAACGGCAGGCCCTCCTCGCGGCGGCGACGGTGCCCGATCGGGTACTCCACGACCTCCTCGTCCAGCGACGTGCCGTCGGTGAACTTCACGGTCAACGCGTTGGCGATGCTGCGCTTCTCCGGGTCGTGGTAGTCCCTGGTGAACTGCGGGTCCTCGACGCAGTGGATCTTCGCGCGCAGCGTGTCGATGCGCGGGTCCGCGGCGACGCTGTCCTCGTAGTCACCGGCGGTCAGGCGACCGAAGATCAGCGGCACGGCGACCATGTACTGGATGCAGTGGTCGCGGTCAGCCGGGTTGTTCAGCGGACCCTGCTTGTCGATGATCCGGATGCACGCCTCGTGGGTGCGGATCGTCACCTCGTCGATGTCGTCGATCGTCTTGCCGGCGGCCTCGATCTTGTCCTTCAGCGTGTGTGCGGCCTCGACCGCGGTCTGGCTGTGGAATTCGGCCGGGTAGCTGATCTTGAACAGGACGTTCTCGGCGACATACGAGCCGTAGGGGCGCTGGAAGGTGAACGGCTTGCCGCCGAAGCTGACGTCGTAGAAGCCCCAGGTCGGTGCGGTCAGCACGGTCGGGTAGCCCATCTCGCCGGTCTGCGCGATCAGCGCGAGCTTCACGGCGCGGCTGCACGCGTCACCCGCCGCCCAGCTCTTGCGGCTGCCCGCGTTGGGCGCGTGGCGGTAGGTGCGCAGCGACTGGCCGTCGACGAACGCCAGCGAGACCGCGGCGAGCGTCTCCTCGCGGCTGAGGCCGAGCAGCGTCGACACGACGGCGGTGCTGGCGACCTTCACCAGGATGACGTGGTCCAAACCGACTGCGTTGAAAGAGTTTTCGAGCGCGATGATGCCCTGGATCTCATGCGCCTTGACGACGCCCTCAATGACCGCCTGCATGGTCAGCGGCTCCTCGCCACGGGCAACGCGCTCACGCGAGATCCAGTCGGCGACGGTCAGGATGGCGCCCGCGTTGTCGCTCGGGTGCCCCCACTCGGCGGCCAGCCAGGTGTCATTGAAGTCGAGCCAGCGCACCAGGGCGCCGTTGTCGAATGCCGCCTGCACCGGGTCGAGGACGTAGTTGGTGCCGATGACGCGGGCGCCGTTCGGGACCTCGGTGCCGGGCACGATCGGGCCGAGCAGCTTTGTCGCTGCGGGGTATTCGAGTGCTTCGAGGCCGCAGCCGAGGGCGTCGATGAGGATGTTGCGGGCGGTGGTCAGCGCGAGCTCGGAGTCGATCTGGTAGTCGCGGACGTAGTCGACGATGTCGACCAGCACGTCGTCCCAGGCGCGACCGCCGGTCGCGGATTTCGTTGTGGTGGTGTCGGTTTCACTGCTGGACAAGGTATGTCGCCAATCGTTGATCGTGGGTTGAGAAGTAAGGGGGTTGAGAAGAGAAGCGGGTTGAGTAGCGGGGGAGCGGGCGGGGTCCCCGCGAAGTATCCGGAGGAGCGTAGCGGGGGAGGAACTTCGTGGGGTGCCGGAGCGGAGGAGCGTATCGAAACCGCGGTCTCGATACGGCCTCCGCTAGCGCTCCGGCCTACTCGACCAGCTTGGTTGTGTGGTCTCGATACGGGCTCGCCTAGCGGCTCGCCCTACTCGACCAGCTTGGTTGTGTGGTCTCGATACGGGCTCGCCTAGCGGCTCGCCCTACTCGACCAGCTTGGTTGTGTGGTCTCGATACGGGCTCGCCTAGCGGCTCGCCCTACTCGACCAGCTTGGTTGTGTGGTCTCGATGCTCGACCAGCATGGGTTGCTACTTGCGGTCCTTGAGCGGGACGAACTTCTGGTCCTCCGGGCCGATGTAGTTGGCGCTCGGACGGATGATCTTGTTGTCGGCACGCTGCTCGAGCACGTGCGCCGCCCAACCCGTGGTGCGGGAGATGACGAACAGCGGGGTGAACATGTCGGTCGGCACACCCAGTGCGCGGTAGCTGACGGCGCTGAACCAGTCGAGGTTCGGGAACATCTTCTTGGCGTCCCACATGACCGACTCGATGCGCTCCGCAACGGCGAAGAGGCGCTCGTCACCGCTGCCCTTGGACAGGTCCTTGGCAACCTGCTTGATGATCTTGTTGCGCGGGTCGCCCGTGGTGTAGACGGGGTGCCCGAAGCCGATCACGACCTCCTTGTTGGCAACGCGCTCGCGGATGTCGGCCTCGGCCTCGTCCGGAGTGGCGTAGCGCTGCTGGATGTTGAGCGCCACCTCGTTGGCGCCGCCGTGCTTCGGACCGCGCAGGGCGCCGATCGCGCCGGTGATCGCGGAATACATGTCCGAGCCGGTGCCGGCGATGACGCGAGCGGTGAACGTGGAGGCGTTGAACTCGTGCTCGGCATACAGGTTGAGCGAGACGTGCATCGCCTTGACCTGCTCGTCGGTCGGCTCGGTGCCGTGCAGCAGGTGCAGGAAGTGGCCGCCGATCGAGTCGTCGTCGGTCTCGACGTCGATGCGCTTGCCGCTGTGCGTCCAGTGGAACCAGTAGAGGAGCATCGAGCCGAGCGAGGCGATCAGCCGGTCGGCGATGTCGCGGGCGTCCGCAGCGTTGTGGTCGTCCTTCTCCGGAAGCGTGCAACCGAGTGCCGAGACGCCGGTCCGCATGACGTCCATCGGGTGGCTTGCGGCGGGGAGTGCCTCGAGCGCCTGGCGCACGGCGAGGGGGAGTGCGCGCTTGGCCTTCAGCTGTGCCTTGTAGTTGTCCAGCTGCGCGGCGGTCGGCAGCGCGCCGTGGATCAGCAGGTGCGCGACCTCTTCGAAGCTGCAGTTCTCGGCGAGGTCGTTGATGTCGTAGCCGCGGTAGGACAGGTCGTTGCCTCGCTGGCCGACGGTGCACAGCGCGGTGTTGCCGGCCGCGACTCCGGAGAGGGCAACGGACTTCTTGTGCTTGGGTTTGGTGGCGGCTTCGGCCATGGCAACTCCTCAGGGGTTCGGGATCTCCGTTCTCCTTAACAAGATAAACAACCCGGCACACTGCCAATACCAGCGGAGTGGTGCGAATTTGCGGCAGTTTCGCCCACGGCGATGTGAAGTTTGCAAACATGGCGGTATGGCGACAGGCGAGTATGCCGGATTCGTGGTGCGACGAGCCCGCGAGGAAGCAGGGATGACGGGGGCTGCGCTGGCGCGGCGGTGCTCGATCTCGGCCAGTTACCTCAGCCAGATCGAGCACAACACCCGCGTGCTGACGCCGCAGCTGCGCACCCGCATCGCCGGGGTGCTGGACATCGACGTGCAGCAGCTGACGATCGACCCGCGGGCACGGACGGCTGCCGCACTCGTCGACAGCTTCGCCGAGCACCCGGAGCTGCGTGCGTTGTCACTGGCGGAGGTGCGGCTCGTCGCCGATCAGTTGCCCGGTGTCGCTGCGTCGTTGCTCAGCCTGGCCAACGGCCGCAACGCCGACCGGGAGCGGATCGAGGCGCTCGAGCTGCGCCTCGGCGGTGATCGCGGTGACGATGTCGGGCCGGTGATGCCGTTTGAAGCGGTGCGCGACTTCATTGCGTTGCACCGCAACTACTTCGACACCCTCGACCGCGGCGCCGAGGAGCTGGCTGCCCGGCTGGACCTGCAGCCGCGCACCCGATACGAGCAGGTCCGGCGCTACCTCGAGGAGCACGGCGTCGAGGTCGCCGAGCGCCCGCGTCAGGTCCTGCACAGCCAACGTCTCTTCGACCCGGAGAAGCGCCTGCTGGTGGTCGCCGCCGAGCTGCGGCCCGCACAGAAGGCCTTCCAGCTGGCCAGCCAGGTCGCGCTGCTGACGATGGAGGAGCAGATCGCGGCATACCTGCGCACGGCGCCATACACCGACGAGGTCACGACCCGGCTGACACGGATCGGGCTGGCGAGCTATTTCGCCGGTGCCCTGCTGCTGCCCTACCGCAGCTTCCTGACCGCTGCACGTCGGCTGCGCTACGACCTCGAGATGTTGTCGGAGGAGTTCGACGTCGGCTTCGAGACAGTGTGTCATCGGCTGAACACCCTTCAGCGGCCTGATGATTCGGGCATCCCTTTCGCGCTGGTGCGCGTCGATCGTGCGGGCAACATCTCCAAGCGACAGTCGGCCACGCCGTTCCACTTCTCCCGCACAGGCGGCACCTGCCCGCTGTGGACGGTGTATGACGCGTTCACCCGCCCGGGCCAGGTGCTGCGGCAGATTGCCGAGATGCCGGACGGGCGGGCCTACCTGTGGATCGCCCGGACCGTCAGCAGCGGGGGAGCCGGGTTCCGTTCTCCACGCAAGACCTTCGCGGTCGGTCTGGGGTGTGACCTCAGCTACGCACCGCAGACCGTCTACTCGACCGGTCTCGATCTGCAGGACCGGGCGTTCCGCGCGCAGATCGGCATGGGGTGCAAGGTGTGCGAGCGGCCGGCGTGCCCGCAGCGGGCCTTCCCGTTCGCCGGTCGCACCCTGCAGGTGGACGAAAATCGTGGCCAGCTCTACCCCTACATGCACGAGTCCGAGGACGCCGAGTGACGCCCTACTCATCCCCGCGCCCCGCGCATCCGCTTCCCCACACGCCGACAGGACACATTACGCATCGAGAGGACACGCAAACCGGCCCCGATCGAGCGAATTCCCGTGTCCGCCCGATCTGTTTCGTGTCCTCTCGGCGAGGGGGGCCGGCTCTCGGCGGAGGGGGAGGGGGTCTACCGGAGGTTGTGCAGCCACTCGTTGTACGCGCGCAGCTCGGCATCGTCGGTGCGGTTCTCCGAGCGATCGTGCCGCAGCGCTTCGTGTTTGCTGCTCGCGGCCCACACCACGGCGAGTGTCAGCACCACGGCGAGGTTCGGCAATTCGGTGAAGCCCCAGGCGATCGCGCCGCCGACCTGCTGGTCGTGCACGGTGTCCAGGTGCCAGGACATCGGTGGGTCGGCGAAGCAGCGGGTGAGCAGGGTCGTCATACCCATGACGGCGACGCCGAAGAACGCGTGGAACGGCATCGGCAGGAACGCCTCGATGAGCCGCACCGCCGGGCGCTGCCGGTGCGGCGATGGGTCCAGGCCGAGGATCGGCCAGAAGAGCAGATAACCGGTGAGCAGGAAGTGCACCAGCATCGCGTCGTGCCCGAGCCAGTTGCCCATCAGCCAGTCGATCACCGGGGTGAAGTAGAGGCCGTAGAGAGTGAGGATGAACAGCGGGATGGTGAACGCCGGCGCCGTCACCACCGCGGCGAACCGGCTGCCCAGCACGCGGACCAGGACGCGGTGCGCCCGCGACCGAGCAGGTATGGCGCGCAGCGCCAGTGTCGTCGGCCGTCCGAGCAGCAAGGGGATCGGGGTGACCATGTTCAGCGTCATGTGCTGCACCATGTGCACGCTGAACAGCTCCATCCCGTAGCCGTTGATGCCGGTGCCGATCATGAACACGAACGACGCGATGCCGCAGGCGAACCAGATGCTGCGCCCGACCGGCCACCTGTCGCCGCGGCGGTGCAGGCGGACCACGCCCCAGGCGTAAAGAGCCGCGACCAGGACCGCCAGGACGAGCAGGATCGGCACGGGCTGCGGGTGCCAGGCCAGGAAGCGCGGCCAGGTCGGCGGCGCCATCGGCATCCACATCGGTCCGGTGACGTCGAACATCGGACTGTTGGGCGTGCCGGTCATGTCCGCCTCATGTCACGAGCCTCACGACCGCAACGACCGGATGACCGTCTCGGCCTGCGCCTTGGTCCACGCGGTCGGCTCCGGATCGGCGAGGTTCTTGCGGCCCTCGTCGTTCATGAAGTGCCGCAACTCTTGCGGCACAGTGCCTTTCGTGGCGTATGGCGTGCCCTCCAGCACGAACCGCTCGTGGCCGCGCGGGTCGAGGAAGAACACCTCGTCGGAGTGCTGCACGTCGTAGGTGAGCTTGGCCCCGGTGCGCCAGTTGTGCGGTGCGGGGCCGGGGTCGTTCGGCACCCGTTTGCGCCATACCCCGAGGTAGTCCCACAGCTTGTTGACGTTCTGCGCGCTGCCGGTCCAGGCCTGCCAGTCGGGTGGTGGGTCGGTGAAGAGCTTGCGGTAGGCGCGCAACTGCGTCGTCGTGTCCCGCTGCGGGTCCAC
Source organism: Flexivirga sp. B27 (assembly GCF_052905685.1). NCBI lineage: Bacteria > Bacillati > Actinomycetota > Actinomycetes > Micrococcales > Dermacoccaceae > Flexivirga > Flexivirga sp. B27. The sequence goes on from NZ_JBPYUM010000003.1 coordinate 596,852, forward strand.
GGTGAGCGAGATGAACACCGGTGGCTTGCTGGTGCTCTCCTCGGCGCGCGCGGTCTGCACCACGGTGGCGGTGTCGATCGGGCAGGTCTCCTGGCACAACGTCATCACGTCCGAGAGGACGACGATGCGGCCGGTGAGATCGGCCAGACTCACCTGTTTGCCGTCGGTGTCGGTGAACGGGAGTTTGCGAATCGACGCCGGGATCGTTGAGTCCAGCGGGGTGCCAATGGATTTCAGCGATGAAGGAGCTGGATTCATTGGGGAGGACGTGCCGCCGGCGGAGCCGGACGAGCAACCGGCCAGCCCGAGCACGGCCACCGATCCAACCAGTGCCATAGGCAATCGCTGCATGACGCAAGGGTCGCACGCGAAGCTGAGCCGACTCTGAATCCACAACACATGCACACTGCAACAGTTGCTCTATGCTGTCCTGCATGAGCGACGACCTCGTCCCCGTGTCCGAGTCCATCGATGCGGAGCTGGCCGACGACGACGCCGCCAGCATGCTTGCCGGTCAGGCCGACATCGTCGACGCCGTCCTGGCGGCGAACCGGGTCTTCGTCGCTGTCGCGGCGGGCGCCCTCGCGAATCTCGATCCGGAGGTCACGCTGCCGCAGTTCCGCGCGCTGGTGCTGATCGACATCCACACCTCGATGACTGTCGCGCAACTCGCGGAGGCGCTGGGCGTGGTGCCCTCGACGGCGACCCGGATGTGCGACCGCTTGGTTGCCAAGGAGTTGGTCGACCGGGTGGTCGACAGCGAGAACCGGCGGCAGATGACCCTCACGCTGCGACCCGAAGGGCGGGCGCTCATCGCCCAGAGCACCCGGCAACGCAAGCGCGAGATCAACCGGCTGCTCAAGAGCATCCCGGCGGACGCGCAGGCCGAGCTCGCCGAGGCGCTCGGCCTGTTGGTGCAGGCCGCACACGGCAGCGACCGCACGCGTGCGTCGCGCCGTCTGGGACCCACGTCCGGGAAGCCGAGCCGCGAGCGGAAGCGGTCATGACCGTCGTCCAGACGCAGTTGCGCTCCGCCGGCGCGGCTGCCGGTGGCTGGGTCCGGCGCAGCAGTTACCTGCAGAAGTGGGTCGTGCTCGGCGCCGTCATCGGGGTCATTGCCGGCCTGGGCGCGGTCGCCTTCTTCGTCGCGTTGCAGACGGCGGGTCACCTGCTCCTGGAGGACATCGGCGGGTATGTCGTGCCGACGGCGGCGGCCGAAGGAGGTGGCCACGGCACGGGTCATTACACGCGCTGGTGGGCCGTGCCATTGGTGGTGGCGCTCGGTGGCCTGCTGTCCGGGCTGCTCGTGACCAAACTGGCGCCCGAGGCCGAGGGGCACGGCACGGACGCCGCGATCGACGCCGTGCACCGCAACCCGCGGATGATCCGCGCACGTGCCGTCGTGGTCAAGATGATCACCTCGGCCATCACCATCGGGTCCGGAGGATCGGGGGGGCCGGGAGGGTCCGACGGCGCAGATCTCCGCCGGCTTCGGCTCCCTGCTGGCCCGCACTCTCGACCTGAACGCCGAGGACGGGCGGATCGCCGTGTCGGTCGGCATCGGCTCGGGCATCGGCGCCATCTTCGGCGCTCCGCTGGGCGGCGCAGTGCTCGCCGCGGACATTGTCTACAAGGACGACTTCGAGGTCGAGGCGCTCGTGCCCGGCCTGGTCACCTCCATCGTGGCCTACACGGTTTTCGGTCTGGCCGAAGGTTTTTCGCCGATGTTCGGGTATGCCGCCGCCGGCTACCAGTTCGACCAGCCGGTGCAGTTGGCATGGTTCGCGGTCATCGGCGTCGTCGCCGGCCTGGTCGGGTTGGCCTACAGCACCACGTTCTACGGCATCGCCGACTTCATCAAGAAGCTGCCCGGCGGCGGCGTCGTCAAGCCGGCTGCCGGCGGACTGCTGGTCGGTCTGCTCGCACTGGCGATCCCGCAGGTGCTGGGCACCGGCTACGGGTGGGTGCAGATCTCACTGAGCAGGGAGGGCCTGCTCGGCATACCGCTGTGGACCATCCTGCTGCTGCCGTTCGCGCGGATCGTGGCCACGGCCCTTTCCATCGGATCCGGAGGATCCGGAGGCATTTTCGGCCCTGGCATGGTCATCGGCGGGTTCACCGGTGCGGCCGTCTGGCGGGTGCTGGAGATGTTCGCGCCGGGCGTGCCGCACAGCCCGGCGCCGTTCGTCATCGTCGGGATGATGGCGTGCTTCGGCAGCATCGCCCGCGCACCGCTGGCGATCATGCTGATGGTTGCGGAGATGACCGGCAACCTGACGATCCTGGCTCCGGCGATGGTCGCCGTCGGCATCGCCTACCTCATCGTGCGGCACTTCGACAAGACCACTTACCGCTCCCAGCTGGCCNTGCGGAGATGACCGGCAACCTGACGATCCTGGCTCCGGCGATGGTCGCCGTCGGCATCGCCTACCTCATCGTGCGGCACTTCGACAAGACCACTTACCGCTCCCAGCTGGCCAACCGTGAGGAGGCCACCGGAGCGCGACTCAAGCAGGGACTGCCGCTGTTGGGGCGGGTGCCGGTCGCTGACGCCATGGCGGTGCCGCGGCTGGTCCTGCACGACGACGACGCGCTGGAGGTCGCCGTGGAACGTCTTGCCCGGCAGGGCATTCCGGGTGCCCCGGTGCTCGACGCGCAGGACCGGTTCTGGGCACGGTGGCGCTGTCCGACCTGGCCGAGCCGGCACGCAAGGACCCGAACTCCCCGTTGCGCCGACGGGTCGACGCGACCGCTCCGTCGGTCGACACCACCGCCACACTGGACCAGGCGATGGACGCGCTGCCGGCCACCGTGCACTGGCTGACCGTGCTGGACGACGAGCGGCGGGTCCAGGGGATCCTGGCGTTCAGCGACATCGTGCGTGCCTATCACCGTGCCCTGCGCGCCGATGCCCGGCGTATGTCGCGGGTCGCCTCGAGTGCCGGAATCCAGGACGTCGTCGTCGGGCCGGGGTCGCCGCTGATCGGACGCCGGCTCGACGAACAGGTGCTGCCGGACGGCGTGATCGTGGTCGCGGTCCGCCGCGGTGACGCCATGCTGCTGGGCCTCGGCGCGGTGCAACTCGCGGCCGGTGACCAGGTGACGGTGCTGGTGCGACCCGACCGGTTGGACGGCATCCACACCCTCTTCGACGGCGACGCCGTCACATCGCACCGCACCACGGCGGGTGACCCCGGCAACCGGTGAACGGCCGTCATACCCCTTGGCACTCTCCGGCTGAGAGTGCTAAATTTCCTGTCGTAGGAATTCGCAGTCGGTCGCCTCCGGGTGGCCCGGTGGCGGCCTTTGAAACGTTGGAGGTTGCTATGCGCTCTGACTCGATTTCTGATTTCGACGCCCTTGCCCGCAATCTGTTGGGCATGCGGGCCGGCTCCGTCCGATCGCCGCAATTCATGCCGATCGACCTTTACCGTGTCGAGGACCACTACGTCTTGCACGCCGATCTGCCCGGCATGGACCCCGGCAGCATCGACGTCAACGTGGATCGCGGCGTGCTCACTCTCACGGCACACCGGACCCCGCCACCGGAGGAGGACGTCCAGTGGATCACCAGTGAGCGGTTCGCCGGTGTCTACCGCCGTCAGATCAGTCTCGGGGATGACATCGACACCGAGCGGATCTCCGCCAGCTACGACAACGGCGTGCTCAACCTGACGATCCCGTTGCACGAGCGGGCCAAGCCGCGGCAGATCAAGGTTGCGCACGGGCAGGACGGCAAACAGCATCTCGTGACGTCGGGGACCCAGTCATCGCAAGGGCATTCGGAAGGAGGCGAGTGAGCAGGCAACAACACTGACCGTTGGTTGACAGCGGTGGCCGGGCGCCCTCGGCACGGTCCTTCTCTTCCTCTCGTATGTCGTCCGAGACGCCCGGCCACCACCAGCGAGGTGCATCATGACCGCAGACCTGCAAAACCCGACCGACCTGAGAACCATGACGATCCGGGAGTTGCTCGCCGAGCTCACCCGCGCGGAGGACCGCCTCCGCGGCGAGCGCGCTGCCGGGTATGGCGCGAACCCCGAGGTGGCCCGGCTGCAACGCCGGATCCGGGCGATCTCGGCGCAACTTCACGAACGACGAAGCGGTCCCGGCGACGGGACGGATCCGACGATCGAGGCCGACGAGGTTGATGTGATCGAGCAGTCGATCCCCGTCGACGGCGACCCGGAGGAGGAGTACCCACCACAGGTCGAGCCGAGCCGGCCCTACTGAGCCGGCCCGGATCACGGGGTCAGCCGATGGCCGCGGCGCGTGCCTCCAGTCGGCCCGCCGCGGCCGTCAGCTTGCCGAGTTGCCCGATCCGCTGGCGGCCGTGCGTCTCGGTGGCGCCGAGGATGACGCCCGCGAGCTGTTGCCCGGTGGCGTCGCGCGCGGATCCGACTGCCCGCAGAGCGTTTTCGGTCGTGGTGTAGTCCACGTCGTTCGCGCTGTCACTCTCGATCGCCGCGGTCGAGGCCTTCAGCGTGGTCATCGCGAACGTGCCGGTCGGCGCCACCAGTTGCTTGTATGCCGCCTCGGCGCTGGTCAGCTGCGACCGGTGCGCTCGGGCAGCGGGGGACAGGACCGAGTCCGCCAGGATCGGCAGCAGTGGCACACCGTCCACCTGGTAGCGGTCCTGCAACCCGGTGAGCAACAGCACGGTCGGACGCATGTCGACCTGGTCGGTAAAGGTGCTGTCCGTCCCGCGGGCCGCGATGCCCGGGCCGACATACCCTGCCCAGATGTCCTGCATGTCCGGCCAGTAACTGCCGTGATTCCAGGCGTATCCGGCGTCGGTCGTGTAGACGCAAGACAGGTTGCAGTTCGGTTGGCCGCTGCCGACATACGAGTCCTCACCGGAGAACGCGGTGAGGCTCGGCGTGCGCGCGGGGTCGGCACTGACGAAGTGCAGGATCTGTTCCTCGACCGGGTCGGCGATGTCGTAGGCGACGGGCTCGGTCTTGCCGGTGTACGGGTTGGTGATGCGCAGGGCGCCGAGATCGCGCCCGAACCTGCGGGCCACGTCCGAGGCACGGTCGGGGTTGCCGTTCAGCCAGATCGCCGGCGCCGGGTCGGAGTGGATGCCGAACGAGGTGGTGTTGCCGCGCTGTGTCGCGAGCAGTCCCGGAAGGTTCACGTTCACCTCCGAGCGGGTGGCGTAGCTGCAGTAATTGCCAGCAACCCCAGTGCAGTTCGCCGGTGTCGGCGCGCTACCCGCAAAGTGGTCGCCCTCGTCGGTGGTGACGGTGAACAGCGTGTTCTGTGCGGTGATGCCGTCCTTGGCGAGCCGGGCGAAGAACGCCGCGAACGCCGAGTTGTATGCCGCGAGCTGCTCCTCGTACGTCTGCTCCCCGGGCCCCATGTCGCCGGTGTCCGCGGCGGTGTGATCACCGTGCACGTCCGAGATGTAGAGGTTGACCGCCTGCACGCCGTTCTCCAGCAGCTGTGCGGTGTAGCCGAGCGAATTGGCGGCGGTCTCCGAGTCGAAGCCCGGGAAGCCGGGGTTGCCGGCGCTGTCGGCGATGACCGAGCCGTCGGTCGCGCGCACCGGCCCGTCCGGGCTGATCCGTGGCTGGATCTGTGCGTTGCCGAAGAGCGCCCGGTATCCGGCATACCCGCCCGGCTCGTCGGGCAGGATGTCCTGCTGGCCACCGGCGCACAACGACGCGCCCTTGGCGCAGTGCACCGCGAGGCCGACCATGTCGGCCTGTGCCTTGACCGGGTCCGCCTTGGCCTCGGCCGCCTGCGGTGAGTCGGCGCCGAAGACGGTGGTGACGTCGCTGCCGGTGTTCTCCAGCACGGTGTTGGGGCTGCCGACCTCGCCGACGTTGCAGCCGGCTTCGGTGAACGGCGTCCACGGTGCCGGCACGTTGATGCTCTGTGCCGGTGCGGGCGCGGTGCGTGAGGGCAGGTAGTCGAGGTTGTAGCGGCTCGTCGTGCTGCCGCTGAACGTCGTCAGCTTGTCGGTCCAGTAGGAGAAGGACGAGTAGCCGACCGGCGTGCCGGTCGCGTCATACAAGTCACCGCTGTTGGACTGGGTGATCGCGTTGCGGTCCGGATAGAGTCCGGTCGCGTTGGAGATCATGGTGGTGCCGGTGTGCACCAGGTCGTCGTGCGTGTTCGTCATCACGACGCCCTGACTCTTCATGAAGTTCAGCAGGGCCGGCATCTGCTCCAGATCGCTCGCGACGTTCGGGTTGTCACGGGTGAGGTGCACGTTGTCGAAATCGATCTGGACGACGTGCTTGATTCCGTTCGCCAGACGGCAACCGGAGGACGGGGATTGCGAAGGGTGGCCAGGGGCGGCGGCCAGGGCCGGTGTGGTGGCACCGACACAAAGAGCTGCTGCTGCGAGGGCACCGAAAAGCGTTGTACGCATTGATGACTCCTTCGAGCGTCCTGTCCCGACGATGGAACAGCGACGTTCGATCCTCCACCCGATAGGAGTCCAATGGTGGAAAAAATTTCCTGAACGTTTCCGGTGAATCCTGTCCACAGCCCGCACGCTCCTCGTGCCGGGCCACCGGCTCGGGGTTCGTCAGACGGCGCTGTGCTGCTTGCCGTCGGTGGCCGTCGGTTGCTCGGCGTGGACGTGCGCGACGACGGCCACCGGGCAGGCGGCGCGCCGCATCATCGCCTGGCTGACCGACCCGAGCACGAAACCGGTGAGCTCGCGATGCCCTCGCGTGCCCACGACGAGCAGCGATGCGCCGACGCTCTGCTGCGCCAGCGAGCCGGCGGTGGGCGCGCACTCCACGACCGTGCGGACCTCGACCTTCGGATGACGCGACCGGGGCTCGGCCAGCGTCTGCTGCAACGTGGCCAGGTGGTGCTCGTGCGCGGCCTTCATGTCACCGCCGGGCATCGGGATGCCGCTGGCGAAGTCCCATCGGTCGAGTTGCCACGCGAGGACCGCGACGAGCGGGACGCCACGACGGGCGGCGTCCTCGAACGCGAAGTCCAGGGCCGCGACACCATCCGGCCGGCCGTCGACGCCGACGACCACCGGCCCGGTGCTCTTCCCGTCCACCGGATCGCCGCGCACCACCATCACCGGGCAGTTCGCGGTCGCGGACACCTCCGTGGTGACCGACCCGAGCACGGCACCGCGAACGGCGCCCAATCCGCGTGTCCCGAGCACGATCTCGCTCGCGATGTCGGACGCGTCGACCAGCGCCGGGATCGGCGAGTCGATCGGCTGCGACCAGGTGACCGGCAGCTCCGGGTGGTCGCCCCGGACCCGGCCGAGGGCCTCGTTGCAGACCGCGTCGATCGGCGGCCGGCTGGGCGTCAGGTCGAACGCCTCGGCCAAGCGTCCGCCGGCGTGCATCAGGTGCAGCGGGCGCGAGGTCACCGCTGCGCGGTCGGCGGCCCAGCGCAGCGCCTCCCATGCCTGGGGGGACCCGTCGACACCGACGACGATCGCGTGCTGCGGGATTGTGGTGGTCATCAGACACCTCCTGGTTGTGGCTTCGCCCTCAGCCTCGGCGAACGGTCGACGCGCGGGCAGGGCCGAAGGTCCCGGAACCCGGTCGGCCGTGTCGTCGCTCGACATACACTTGGAGCATGTCGAGCCGCGACCAAGGTCCGGACGAGACGCGCTCACTGGTGACGCCGTCGGCGCTCGATCTGGACGATCTCATCGGTGAGCTCCGAGCACGGGCCGAGGCGTCCAGTCGCTCGCAGGAGCGGCTCGCCCATCTGCTCGATGCCGTGGTGGCGGTCACCGCCGACCTCGACCTGAGCGACGTGCTGGAGCGGATCGTGCGGGTCGCCTGTGAGCTGGTCGATGCGCGGTATGGCGCTCTCGGCGTCCTCGACCGGGACCGCGAGCGGCTGGCGGAGTTCGTCACCCGCGGGGTCAGTCCGCAGGAGCGGGCCGCGATCGGCGACCTGCCGCACGGCAAGGGCGTGCTCGGGCTGCTGATCCGCGAGCCGCGCCCGCTGCGGCTGCCCGACCTGTCGGCGCACCCGGCGAGCTACGGCTTCCCGCCGGAGCACCCGCCGATGCACACCTTCCTCGGGGCGCCGGTCCGCATCCGGGACGAGGTGTTCGGCAACATCTACCTGACCGAGAAGGCCGGCGGCGGCGAGTTCACGGCCGACGACGAGACGACGCTGGTGGCGCTCGCGGCGGCGGCCGGCATCGCGATCGACAACGCGCGCCTCTACGAGCGGAGCCGACGGCAGCGGGCCTGGGTGGAGACCACCAGCGAGCTCAGCCAACGGCTGCTGGAAGGCTCCGACGAGGAGGACGCGATGCGCTTCCTGGTCGAGGCGGCGGTCGAACACTCCTACGCCAGAAAAGGATTCGTCGCGCTGCACGACGGGATGGGCAGCCTGCGGGTCGTCACCTGTGGCGGGGCGTGCGACTGCACGACGCACATCGAGCTCACCGCGCCCGGCTGGCGCAACCTGGTGCAGGCCGGTGAGCCGGTGCTGCTCGCGGAGGGCGGCCCGCCGCCGACGCGGCTGGGCGACGGGCTGCTGGGGGAGCTGGACACGGTCCTGGGCGTCGAGCACGGCGAGATCGCTGTGCTGCCGGTGGTGGTCGGCACCGAGGACGTCGGCGTGCTGGTCGTGGCGTGGAGCCACGACTCCTGGTCCGTCGCGGACGAGATGACCGAGTTGCTTGCCCGGCTCGCCGATCAGACCGGGCTGGCCCTGACGGCCGCCCGTGCCCAGCGCGACCGGTCCCGACTGGTGCTGCTGGAGGACCGGGACCGGATCGCCCGCGACATGCACGACCACGTCATCCAGCGCCTCTTCGCGACCGGGCTGTCCCTGCAGGCTGCCAGTCACCTGGCCACCCACCCGACGGTGCGAGCCCGAGTGGACGATGCCGTGGACGAGTTGGATCGGGCGATCAAGGACATCCGGCACGCGATCTTCGAGCTGCACGACGTGCAGCCGGCGACGGTGTCCGATGCGGTGGCAGCCCTGATCGCCGACCTGACCGACGTGCTCGGCTACCCGCCGCAGGTCGACGTGCGAGGACCGCTCGACCGACTGCCCCCCGACCTCGCGTCCGACATGCTCGCGGTCGTGCGGGAGGCCCTGTCCAACGTGGCCCGGCACGCCGGAGCGGACGAGGCGGTGGTCCGCATCGAGTGTGCCGATGAGTTGGCGATCACGGTGTGCGACAACGGGACTGGCATGCCACCCGGGGTTCGTCGCAGCGGACTGGGCAACCTGTCGGACCGGGCACTGCGCCGTGGCGGATCCCTCACGGTCCGGCCGGCCGTCCCGGTCGGCACCGAGCTGTGCTGGCGGGTGCCGCTCGTGCCGGCCGGCGCCGCGGAGGGGGTGGGCAGCCGATGACGATCCGGATCTTCCTGCTCGACGACCACGAGGTGGTGCGTCGCGGCATCCGCGATCTGCTCAGTGCGGAGCCGGACTTCACCGTCGTCGGTGAGGCCGGCACCGCTGCCGACGCGTTGCGCGAGATCGTCATCTCCCGGCCGGACGTCGCGCTGCTGGACGTGCGGCTGCCGGACGGCTCCGGGATCGACGTGTGCCGGGACGCCCGGTCGGCACTGCCGACCATGCGTGCGTTGATCTTCACGTCGTACAACGACGCGCGTGCGCTGCAGGCGGCGGTGCTCGCCGGCGCATCCGGCTATCTGCTCAAGGACATCAAGGGGCCCAGCCTGACCGATGCGGTGCGAGCGGTGGCCGAGGGCCGGAATCTGCTGCGCCAGAACGAGATCGAGAAGTTGCGCGAGACCTGGCAGGCACCTGACGCGGTCGATGACCGGTTGCGGCTGCTGACCCCGCAGGAGCGGCGGATCCTGGAGCACATCGCCGACGGGATGACCAACAAGCAGATCGCGCAGGCACTGCACCTGGCCGAGAAGACCGTGAAGAACTACGTGACCTCGCTGCTCGGCAAACTCGGCATGGAGCGCCGGACCCAGGCGGCGGTGTTCGCGGCGACGCACAGCCCGCGGCGAAACCGGGACCAATGACCCTGTGACGCCCGTGGCGTGCTCGGCATCGTCGGAGCATGAACATCACGAGCAGCAACACAGACACCATCGAACTGACCGTCTCCGAGTGCTGGGCGCTGGCGCGCTCCGCGCCCGTCGGCCGGCTGGCCGTCGTCATCGACGGCGAGCCGGACGTGTTCCCGGTCAACCACGTCGTCGACCACGGCACCATCGTGATCCGGACCGGTGTGGGCACCAAACTGCGCGGCGCCGATCACCACGTCGTCGCCTTCGAGATCGACGGGTATGACGCCGCCCGCGCCGAGGCGTGGAGTGTCGTCGTCAAGGGCATCGCGCGGTCGGTGGACGGTCTGCACGAGACGATCGACGCGTTGCAGCTGCCGATCTTCCCCTGGCAGGGCGGCCCGAAGCCGTTCTTCCTGCGGATCGAGCCGGGCACGGTGACCGGTCGCCGGGTGCGGGTGCGCGGCGGCCGGCAGGAGGGCTAGTCCGCGCCCGGCATGTCGACGGCCGGGAACTCGCGGCCGCTGATCGTGTCGGGCTGGATCCGCACCAGGTGTGGTTTGGCGCCCGGCTCCCACGGGAACACCGGCAACCGCATCAGATCGAGGATTTCGTGCACCTGCTCGATCTCCTCGGCGACGCCGGTGAGCAGCACACTCCAGGCGGTCTTGGTGAACGTGTCGTAGCCGTCCACCTCGAAGGCGACCGGCTGTCCGATCGCGCCGTCGAGCTTGGTGCCGGAGCCGGTGCGGAAGAGGACGGCGCCGTCGTGGACGAGGTGGTTCACCGGGTAGATCTCGGGTCGCCCACCGACGACGACGCCGAGCCGGCCGAGCGGTGCCGTCTCGAGCAGCGCGAGGCACTCGGCGGGGGAGAGGTCTTCGGTGCGGGGGTGGGTGGATGCCTTCATGGTTTCGAGCGTCGATCGTCGGTGACGGGGTGAGTAGGGCCATTGGTCCCGGGACCGGCGGCTTGCCCGCTCAGTCCGGGGGCTCGATCAACCGCTGCTCGAGCCCGCGGAGCAATTCGGTGCATCGGCGCAGGGTTTCGCGGTCCGCGTCCAACGTGTGCGCAAGCTCGGTGCCCCAGGCGGCGCGCAGTGCCAGCAGGTTCGTCTCGGCCAGTCGGGTCGGCGTGACGCTGACCTGCCGACCGCTGGTGGCTCGGGTGATCATCTCCTTGGCTTCGAGGCTGCGTAGCGCGGCGCTGACGTTGGTGCGCTGCAGCCGGCCGCGGGCCGCGATGTCGCTGGGGGAGCAGCCTGGATGCAGGTCGATCAGCCGCATGACCTGACGTTCGGTCTCGTTCAGCGTGACCAGCTCCGTGGCGGCCGGTATGTGCGCCCGGATCAGCCGGCCGACGTTGAGGACCAGGTCGGCGAAATCGGCGAGCAACTCGTCATCGGGCATGGCTCGCAGCATAGTCGAGATTATGCAAAAATAATTATGTGCAGATAATCAACTCGGATCGGCTGGCGCGGCGGCCGCGTGCCGCCATCGTGGCGCTGGGGCTGTTGTCGGCGTTCGGACCGCTCTCGCTCGACCTCTATCTGCCGTCGCTGCCGCGGATCGCGGACGACCTCACGACCACGGCAGGGGCCGCGCAGTTGACGCTGTCCGGGTCGCTCGCCGGGCTGGCGGTGGGTCAGTTGCTCGTGGGACCGATCAGTGACCGGATCGGGCGGCGCCGGCCACTGCTGGTCGGGCTGGCCGGCTTCGTGGTGCTGTCGATCGTGTGCGCCCTCGCGCCAACCATCGGTGTGCTGATCGTCGCGCGCTTCGTCCAGGGCCTGTGCGGCGCGGCCGGGCTGGTGATCGCCCGGGCGATCGTGCGCGATGCCTACCCCGACGAGCACATCGCCGACGTCTTCTCGCTGTTGATGGTCGTCAACGGTCTGGCACCGGTGCTCGCGCCGCTCATCGGGGGAGCGCTGTTGCACGTGATGCCGTGGCGCGGGCTGTTCGGGGTGCTCACCGTGATCGGCGTGATCATCGGGTGGCTGACGGTCCTCGCCCTCCCCGAGACGTTGCCGCCGGCGTTGCGGCAGCGCGGTGCATTGGGCGGGGTCGCCCGGGCGGCTCGGGAGGTCGCGCGCGATCGCCTGTTCCTCGGGTCGACCGGTGTGCTCGCGCTGGCCAGCGCGATGCTGTTCACCTACATCTCGCTGAGCAGTTTCGTGCTGCAGGACGGGTTCGGGCTGTCGGCAGGCGAGTTCAGCGCCGTCTTCGCGATAAACTCCACCGCGATCATCGTCGGCAGCCGGGTCAGCCAGGTGCTGCTCCGCCGCCACTCCATGCCCGCCGTGCTCGGCGTGGGGCTGGCCGTGATGACCGCCGCCTGCCTCGTCGGATCGGCAAGCGCCGCAGTGCATCTCGGGCTGGTCGGGTTGCTGCCGTCGCTCGTCATCGCCGTCGGGTCGGTGGGCATCGTCATGCCGACTGCGACCGCTCTCGCGCTCCTGCGACACAGCCGCAACGCCGGTATGGCGTCAGCGCTCCTCGGGTCGCTGCAGTACCTCGCCGGGGCGGTCGTCGGCCCGGTGCTGTCCGTGCGCGGCGCGACGCTGGGGGCGATGTCTGCAGGTATGACGGTGTCGGCGGCCCTCGCCCTCGGCGTGTGGGCCTTCGTCATACGACGTGGCGTCCTGGAGGAGACGGTCGTTGCGGAGCCGGTGACCGTCATCGAACTCGAGACCCGCAGAGTTGACAGCTGAGGCCCCGCTGACGTGACGATGGCGGCGCTCGGGTCGGGCACGGCGCCCCCACTGACCGGCCGCGGCCGATCACGCCGGCCCCGGGCCGTCGGGATGAGCGAGATCATAGGCCCGGGAAAGCTTTTGGGGCACCACCATCCGCCAGGCGTCGACGACGAACTCGCGGGCCTCGGACGGGTCCAGCCGTGCCAGCTGGGCGTGGACCCAGTTGAAGCGCAAGTCCGACGCAGATGGCAGCTTGAACGTGTCCGGGTCACTCGCGACGAGCGCTGCCCGCTCTTCCTTGGGGAAGCCGAAGCCCATCACGGTCTCGTCTGAGGAGAATGCGACATACACGATCTGCCCGACGCGGAACTTCAGCCTGCCGCGCACGTGGACAGGATAGGAGCGCTCCAGCTCGGTGCCCAGCGGCAGGACGTCGTCGATCGCGGCCATCCGCACATCTTGCCGGGCAGCACCGACGGAGGTCTCGCATCAATGGAACCCGCACCGACCGGACACCGTCGACGCTCACGTTGATGTCTCCGGGCGACGCCTTCGCGACGAGCTGCCGGGGCGTCTGATCCACGAGGCTGTCGGGACAATCGGGCCTGGTGATTTCCTCCGGTTGTCGTCTGGGCGGCTGGAGCACGTGTGAACAGGTGATCTTCGGGGTATGACGCCATCGACAGGGCGTGACGTCGGGACCTTGGTCCATGGTGCAACGCGGGGACTCGCCCTTGACTGTGGTCATCAGTTGCTGACGCGATGAGGAGTGCGGGGCCGATGAGCGAGACCTGGAACGTGACGATTTTCATCGAAGAGGACGGTCGCTCGGCGTCGGCGCACGCCCGGCTCACCGGCGGCGCGGGACCGGGCCACTTGGTGGGCACAGGCAGTTGCCGCGTGACACCCACGGCCCTGCAGGACGCCGGCCAACGAGCGGCTGTTCATGCGTTGGAGGACCTGAGTCAACAACTCGACCGGTTCATGGTCCCCCAGCGGTCCGGTGTCTGACCGGGTGAGATCTACGTGCTCCCAGCCCGTTTCGGCGGCCGCAGCAGTATGGTTCGAAGAACCGAGCGGATGCGCAGCAGCCGAGGAGCGCACATGCACAAGCACAGCTTGGACGCGATGGCACGCGAAATGGGTCACCGCGCCGCAGAGGTCAGCAGCGGACGCGCGGCGCGGACGGTCTACGGCGGACACGAGACGCGGCTGCGTCAGACCGTGATCGCGCTGCGGGCCGGCGCCCGCTTGGCCGAGCACACCAATCCCGGCGATACCACCGTGCTGGTGATCACCGGTCGCCTGCGGTTGTGGGCGGGCGAGGTCAGCTGGGAAGGGCGTGCGGGCGACCTGCTGGTCGTGCCGGACGCAGCACATTCGGTGGAGGCGGTGACCGACACCGCATTCCTGCTGACAGCGGCCAATCGCTGACGGAGCGTATGACGTGAGCACCAGACATCGAGTACCGCGGCACCTACGGGAGGTCTCATGACCATCGACAGCAGTCAGACCCGAGACACGTTGGTAGTGGGCGAGACCCGCTATCAGATCCACCGCCTGGATCGCGTGGAGGGCGCCGCGCGGTTGCCCTACAGCCTGAAGGTGCTGTTGGAGAGCCTGCTGCGTCACCAGGACGGTCGGCACGTCACCGCAGAGCACATCGACGCAGTTGCCGGCTGGGACCCTGCCGCGGCACACGGGCGCGAGATCGCCTACTTCCCGGCGCGCGTGCTCATGCAGGACTTCACCGGGGTGCCCTGTGTCGTCGACCTGGTGGCGATGCGCGACGCCATCACCGAGCTCGGCGGCGATCCGGCCAGGATCAACCCGCTGATCCCCACCGAGCTGGTCATCGATCACTCCGTCATCGCGGACGTGTTCGGCCGCCCGGACGCGTTCCGGGTCAACGCCGAGCTGGAGTTCGAGCGCAACGCGGAGCGCTATCAACTGTTGCGCTGGGGCCAACAGGCGTTCACCGACTTCAGTGTCGTCCCGCCGGACACCGGCATCTGTCACCAGGTCAACTTGGAATATCTGTCGCGGGTCGTCTTCACCAGGGAGGGCCCGGACGGCTTGGAGGCATACCCGGACACCCTCGTGGGCACCGACTCGCACACACCGATGGTGAACGGCCTCGGCGTGCTGGGCTGGGGTGTCGGCGGCATCGAGGCGGAGGCCGCGATGCTCGGGCAACCCATGAGCATGTTGGTGCCGCAGGTGCTCGGGTTGAAACTCAGCGGCGAGCTCTCGGCCGGCACCACCGCGACGGACCTGGTCCTCACCGTCGCCGAACTGCTGCGCCGGACCGGCGTGGTCGGCAAGTTCGTGGAGTTCTTCGGGCCCGGCGTGGCCAACGTGCCACTGGCCAATCGCGCCACCATCGGCAACATGAGCCCGGAGTATGGCGCCACCTGTGCGATCTTCCCCATCGACCAGGTGACGTTGGACTACCTGCGGCTGACGGGCCGACCGGAGCAGCAGATCCGGTTGGTCGAGGCGTACGCCCGCGAACAGGGGATGTGGCACGACCCCGACCACGAACCGGACTACTCCCAGGTGCTGGAGCTGGACCTCGGATCCGTCGAACCGTCGATCGCCGGACCCAAGCGTCCGCACGACCGGATCCCGCTGCGGATCGCCCCGCACGCAGTGGCCTCTCTGCTGTCCGGGCGCAGCCAGGCGGAGGCGGTCGAGGCCGGTCTCGACGAGGCGTCGGCCGAGTCCTTCCCGGCGAGCGATCCGGTTGCCGTCGACCACGATCGGGACCGCGACGCGCCGCACTCGCCCTGTGCGTGCGCCGGTCAGCACGACTGGCCGAGTTCACCGGCGGAGATCGAGCTCGACGGGTCGGCATGCAGCATCGACAACGGCGACGTGGTGATCGCCGCGATCACGTCCTGCACCAACACGTCCAACCCGTCGGTGATGATCGGGGCGGCACTGCTGGCCCGGAACGCCGTGCAGCGCGGGCTCGCACGCAAACCGTGGGTGAAGACGTCGCTGGCACCCGGCTCCCGGGTGGTCACCGACTACCTCGAACGTGCCGGATTGACCTCGTACCTCGACAAACTCGGCTTCAACCTGGTCGGTTTCGGTTGCACCACCTGCATCGGCAACTCCGGGCCGCTGATCCCGGAGGTGTCGGCGGCCGTGCAGGAGCACGACCTGACCGTGTGCTCCGTGCTGTCGGGCAACCGCAACTTCGAGGGACGCATCCACCCCGAGTGCCGGATGAACTTCCTGGCCTCGCCGCCGCTGGTCGTCGCCTACGCGCTGGTCGGCACACTGCACGTCAACGTGCTCACCGATCCGATCGGCACCGACGAGTCCGGCGAGGAGGTCCATCTGCGGGACATCTGGCCGAGCGAGCAGGAGATCAACGAGGTGATCGACTCCTGCCTGCGGGCGGAGATGTTCGCCGACGGGTATGCCGATGTCTTCTCCGGGGACGAGCGCTGGCGCGGCCTCGACGTGTCCGAAGGGCAGACCTTCACCTGGGACGACGCCTCGACATACGTGCAGCAACCACCCTATTTCGACGGGGTGGGGCCCGAGCCGGCGCCGGTCACCGACCTGCAGGGCGCGCGAGTGCTGCTCAAGCTCGGCGACAGCGTCACCACCGATCACATCTCACCGGCCGGGGCGATCAAGCGTGACTCGCCGGCCGGCGCCTACCTCACCGCCCACGACGTGGGTCCGCGCGACTTCAACTCCTACGGCTCGCGCCGCGGCAACCATCAGGTGATGATCCGCGGCACGTTCGCCAACATCCGGCTGCGCAACCAGTTGGCGCCCGGCACTGAGGGCGGCTTCACTCGCGACTTCACCGTCGGCGAGGGCGAGGACGCCACGGTCACAACGGTGTTCGAGGCCAGCGAGCACTACCGTGCCGCCGCGACGCCGCTGCTGGTGCTGGCCGGCAAGGAGTACGGCTCCGGGTCCTCGCGGGATTGGGCCGCGAAGGGAACCACCCTGCTCGGCGTCGAGGTGGTGATCGCCGAGTCGTACGAACGCATCCACCGGTCGAACCTGATCGGGATGGGAGTGCTGCCGTTGCAGTTCCCCGACGGGGAGAGCGCCGACTCGCTCGGGCTGACCGGTGAGGAGATCTTCGACATCACCGGCATCGCCGCGCTGGCCGACGGGATCCCGGAGACGGTGCAGGTGCGGGCGGTGCATCCGACGACCGGCGCGGAGACCGGCTTCGACGCCGTGGTCCGCATCGACACACCCGGGGAGGCCGACTACTACCGGCACGGCGGGATCATGCCGTACGTGTTGCGGCAACTGCTCGATCAGGAGGACTGACGAAACGGAGCCGGTGACAGGAGTCGAACCCGCGACATCTTCATTACAAGTGAAGCGCTCTACCAACTGAGCTACACCGGCGTGCCGCGAGCGTGGGGCCCGCGAGCGGCCCAATGCTACCCACGCCGGTGCCCGTCTTACGAATCCAACCCGAGGTAACCAACACATCGCCCAGTGACGGCTTCCTCGGCGAGAGACGGCCCGATTTCGCCGTCACTCGCGCAGACAGCCGTCAGTCGGTGCGAGCGATGTTTGAATGTATGACGTGACGAAGCACGCAGACGACTACCAGGCAGACCGCGCACGCTACGGCTCGATGATCTATCGGCGTTGTGGCACAAGCGGATTGGACCTTCCGGCGCTTTCGCTCGGGCTGTGGCACAACTTCGGCGACGACGTCCCGTTGGAGCGGCAGCGGGCGATCCTGCGTCGAGCATTCGACTGGGGTGTGACGCACTTCGACCTCGCGAACAACTACGGCCCGCCATACGGCTCGGCGGAGCGCAACTTCGGCACGATCTTCGCCCAGGACTTCAAGCGCTACCGCGACGAGCTGATCCTGTCGACCAAGGCCGGCTACGACATGTGGCCCGGGCCTTACGGCCAGGGCGGCGGCTCCCGCAAATACCTGCTCGCCTCGCTCGACCAGTCGCTGCAGCGGATGGGCGTCGACTACGTCGACATCTTCTACAGCCACCGCTTCGACGACACGACACCACTGGAGGAGACCCTCGGCGCGCTCGACACCGCTGTCCGTCAGGGCAAGGCGCTGTATGTCGGGATCTCGTCATACAGCGGTGACCGCACGCAGGAGGCGGTGCGGATCCTGCGTGAGATGGGCACGCCGTTGCTGATCCACCAGCCGTCGTACTCGATGATCAACCGCTGGGTGGAAGAGGACCTGCTGGAGATCCTCGGCGTGAACGGCGTTGGCTGCATTGCGTTTTCGCCGCTCGCGCAGGGGATGCTCACGTCGAAGTATCTCAAGGGTGTGCCGGAGGGGTCGCGGGCGACGCAAGGCAAGTCGCTGGACCCGAAGATGCTGACCGAGGAGACCGTCAAGCACCTGCAGTCGCTCAACCGGATCGCAAAGAAGCGCGGGCAGACGTTGGCGCAGCTCGCCCTCGCGTGGGTGCTGCGGGACCAGCGGGTGACATCGGTGCTGGTGGGTGCTTCGAGCGTCGAGCAGCTCGAGGACAACCTCGGTGCGCTGGACAATCTCGACTTCACCGACGACGAGCTGAAGAAGATCGACAAGCACGCCGTGGAGTCGGGGATCAACCTCTGGGCGAAGTCCTCGAACAAGTAGGCGGCACCTCGAGACGCTCGCTCGTTCCTCACGAGCTCCTCGGCGACCTCTGACCGGAATCATGCACGCCTGGCGACAGGCCACGATCCGTTGACCGAACGACAAGTGGACGCCCGCGAGACGACGACCAGCGCAGTACCGGTGCACCGCGAGCTTGCGAGCGGAAACCGGTACTGCGCTGCGAGGAGTCGAGCCAGACGGCTCAGCGAGGCGGCATCCGGAGGGCGCCGTCGAGGCGGATGACCTCACCGTTGAGCATCGGGTTGTCGACGATGTGCGCCACCAGCGACGCGTATTCGTCCGGGCGACCCAGCCGGGAGGGGTGCGGCACCTGTGCCTCGAGCACGGACTTCACGTCGTTCGGGAGGCCAGCGAGCATCGGCGTCTCGAAGGTGCCGGGCGCAATAGTCGCGACGCGGATCTGCTTGTCCGCCAGGTCCCGTGCGGCGGTGAGCGTCAGTCCGACGACACCGGCCTTGGACGAGGCGTATGCCGCCTGACCGATCTGCCCGTCATACGCGGCGACCGACGCAGTCATCGTGATCACGCCGCGCTCGCCGTCCACGGGTTCGTTGCCGATCATCTGCTCGGCGGCCAGGCGCAGCACGTTGAACGTGCCGATCAGGTTGATCTGCACCACCTTGCTGAATGCTTCGAGCGGCAGCACGCCACGCTTGCTGACGACCCGGCCCGGTGTCGCAACGCCCGCGCAGTTGACCACGATGCGCAAGGTGCCGAGAGCCGTCGCAGTGTCGATCGCGGCTTTGACCTGCTCCTCGTCGGTCACGTCTGCTGCGACGAATTTCGCTCTGTCGCCGAGGGATTCGGCAACATCGGCGCCCTTGGACGACGCCAGGTCGAGTATGACGACGGACGCCCCCTCGGCATACAGCTTGCGCGCGGTGGCCTCGCCGAGGCCGGATCCTGCGCCCGTGACCAGTGCAACCGTGGTGGAGTCGATCTTCATCGTGCAGTGCCCTTTCCGGTGATCTCACGCAGCAGGTGGCGGGAGATCACGACTCGTTGGATCTGATTGGTGCCCTCGAAGATCTGGGTCACCTTCGCCTCGCGCATGAAGCGCTCGGCCGGGAAATCCTGGGTGTAGCCCGCTCCGCCGAGCACCTGCACCGCGTCGGTGGTGACCCGCATCGCGGCGTCGGTCGCGACGAGCTTGGCGACCGCGGCCTCCTTGGAGAACGCGCGCCCGGCGTCCTTCAGCCGAGCCGCGTGCAGGTAGGTGGCTCGCGCGGACGTCACCGCCGCCTCGAGGTCGGCCAGCAGGAAGGCCAGCCCCTGGAAGTCGGCAATCGACCGCCCGAACTGCTTGCGCTCCGAGGCGTATGACGCCGCGAGATCCAGCGCTGACTGCGCCAATCCCGTTGCGGCTGCGGCAATCCCGAGGCGCCCGGCGTCCAGTGCAGCCAATGCGATCTGCATGCCCTGGCCGCGCTCACCGATCATCCGGTCGGCCCCGACGGCGACCTTGTCGAAGTGCACCTCGGCCACCGGGTCGGCGGCCAGCCCCATCTTGCGCTCGGGAGCCCCGAAGGTGAGACCGTCGCTGTCGGCCGGCACGACGAAGCAGGACAGGCCGCGGCTGCCGGAGTCGTCGGTGCGGGCGAACGTCGTGTAGTAGTCGGCATGCCCGGCGTGCGAGATCCAGCTCTTGGTGCCGCTCAGGGTGGCGCTGCCGTCGTCGGCGAGGGTGGCACGCGTCCGCATCGACGCGATGTCGGACCCGGCTTCCCGCTCGGACAGGCAGTAGCCGCCGAGCGTTTCGCCGCCGAGGATGTCCGGCAGCAGTGCTTCGCGTTGTGCAGCGGTGCCGAAGCGCTCCACCGGGTATGCCGTCAGCGAGTGCACGGAGACGCCGATGGCCACACTCATCCACGCCATGGCGAGTTCCTCGACGACCTGCAGGTAGACCTCGTAGGGCTGCCCGCCACCGCCGACGTCCTCGGGGTAGGCGAGCGAGAGCAACCCGGCGCGGCCGAGAGTGCGGAAGACCTCACGAGGCGGTGTCGCGCTGCTTTCTGCTTCGTCGACTCGGGGAGCTAATTCGCGCGCGGCGATCTCGCGGGTGAGCTCGATCAGGTCCGCGGCATCGTCCGTGGGAAGGACACGTTCGACCGGCATGTCTTGGAGCGTAATGCGCGTCACATCCGGACCAGGGAGCGGGTTGTATACCGCAAGTTTTACGGTCTACCCTGGATTCAACAAGAAAATCTTCTACCGGCCACGAAGGATGTGACTGAAATGGGTGTCTTCCCCAAGGTGATCGTCGAGCAGGCGCACAGCAGTGCCTGGGCACTGACGCGGGCCACAGCCACCGCGATGAACCCCGCGAACCCGGCGGACTCGTCGTTGGAGAAGGCCGCAGACACCCTGCGGGGCCGTGGTTTCGAGGTTGTCGGCCACGACGCCGGCCGACTGGAGGACGCCGCGCTCGCCGATGCCGACGTGCTCGTCATCGACCACCCGGCAGCGGCCGGATCCGAGCGGACCACTGGCGACCTGCCCCCGGTGCTGGAGACGGCCGAGCTGGACACCGTCGTCAAGTTCGTCGAGCAGGGCGGCGGTCTTGTCGTGCTCGCCGAGTGCGACCAGGACGTCTACGGCAACAACCTCAACGAATTGCTGGCGCGCTTCGGGCTGCACGTCACCAGCACCACCGTGCACGAGTCCGCCGAGGGCGGGCGCCGCTTCCACGACAACGCCACCTGGGTGCTCGCGGACATCGCCGGCGGTCTCGGCCAGGGACTGCTCGCCGGGGTCGACGAGTTGTGCTTCTACCGCGCCGGCGTCATCGACATCTCGGGTGCACCCGAGGCACAGGTGCTGGCGCGCACCAGCGCCTCGGCATACCCCGCCCGCCAGCCGCTCGCCGTTGCGCTGCCGTATGGCGCGGGCCGTGTCGTCGTGCTGGCCGACTCCGACCTGGTCGGTGACGACTCGATCGACGAGCTGGACCACCGCCGCTTCTGGAGCAACCTGGTGACCTGGGCGAGCGCCGCGCGTAAGCAGACCAACAGCGTCACCTCCATCGGCTCCGGCGTCGACCGCAGCCCGGAGTGGCTGTCGCTGAAGGCGGCCGTGGAGGAGCTGCGCACGATGCAGGCCAAGGACGGGTCCGTCGAGGACGACTCCCAGCACGCCCGGGCAGCCGAGCTCGTCGAGACCATGAAGACCGAGATCGCTGCGCTGGCACCGCGATTCCCGCACGACGCGGACTACCTCGCCGAGCTGCCGAAGGACCTCGACAAGTGGATCGAGTCCGGCTTCGGCACCCCGGACTTCCTCGACTCGCTGATGAAGTTCCGCCCGGACCTGTGTCGTGAGGATGGCATCGAGCACCTGGTCGTCTTCCCGATGTACACCCAGAACGGCAACCTGGACCGTGTATTCGAGGCGCTGCTCGTCTCGGTGCAATGGCCGGACTGGCTGGCGAAGGTCGAGGAGACCTACGACAACAAGATGTTCCTGGCGGTCAACTTCATCGACTTCACGCCTGGTTACGACACCAACTCGGCGGTCCTCTTCCCGGAAACCGTTGCAGTGCGGGAGGTTCCGAAGTTCAGCTGGGGCGCGATCTTCTGCGACCGCGAGGGTGCGCGTTTCCGTCGGGTCGTCGCCGCCGCGTCGGAGCTGCTGTCACTGCAGCTCCCGCCGGACGCCGAGCGACTCGTGGCCTCCCAGGAGCTGGCGCAGTCGACCTTCGCGATGTGGGACATGATCCACGACCGCACGCACAGCCACGGCGACCTGCCCTTCGACCCCTTCATGATCAAGCAGCGGATGCCGTTCTGGATGTATGCGCTGGAGGAGTTGCGGTGCGACCTCAACACCTTCCGGCAGGCGGTCAAGCTGGAGGAGCAGGGCCAGCCCTACGCCCGATTCGTCCAGCTGGCAATCCTTTTCGACCGGCTCTTCCGCTTCCCGATCACCGGTGACCGGCACCGCAACTACGACGGCCTCGGCGGACAGCTGATGTTCGGTTACCTGCACAAGCACGATGCGTTGCACTGGACCGACAACAAGCTGTCCTTCGACTGGCGCCGGGTGCCCGAGGTCGTCGTGCAGTTGTGCGACGAGGTCGAGGTGCTCTACCGCAGCGGCATCGACCGGTCGCGTGTCGGCCACTGGCTCGCCTCGCACGAGTTCGTTGCCACGTATGTCGTGCCCAACCCCGGCTCCACCTGGGCAAAGGGCGCCGACGCGCTGCCCTTCGACGGCACGAAGACCAAGGCGCTGAACGACCTGGTGCTCGATGACGAGTTCCCGCTCAACGTGTTCTACGAGGCGCTGCGCAAGCAGATGGCGTCGGTGATCGCCTCCACCTCCGGCATCACTGCGACGACCTCCGACGCAGCATGATGGAGCCTATGGGTATTGATCTCAACGGAAATGTGATCGTGGTCGCCGGCGCTGCCGGCGACCAGGGTCGCGCCACCTGCGCAGCGTTCGCTGCGGCGGGGGCGACGGTTGTGGCGGCGGGCCGGGACTCCGGTCGACTCGACGAGGTCGTCGCGCTCGACCCTGAACACATCGTCGCGTCGGTCGTCGACCTCAGCGAGGACACCGCGACGAAGCAGTGGGCCGATGCTCTGCTGGCCGAGCACGGACGCGTCGACGGGCTGATGCATCTGGTCGGCGGCTGGCGCGGCGGCAAGGGCATCGTCGAGTGCGACCTCGCCGACTGGGATGTGTTGGAGGCCAGCCTGATTCGCACCTTGCAGCACGCGACGCGCGCGCTGCACGGCCCCATCCTGCAATCCCCGCATGGTCGGATCGCGATCATCTCCTCGACCGGTCTCGAGAAGCCACGGGCCACGAACGCGGCATACCTGGCTGCCAAGGCCGGCTCGGAGATGTGGCTGCGTGCCGTGGCCGACTCCTACAAGGAGAGCGACGCGGCGGCCGTGATCGGGCGCGTGATGGCCTTGGTCACCCCGCAGATGCAGGCCGAAAAGCCCGACGGTTACAAGAAGTTCACGCCGGTCGAGAAGGTCGCGGAGTGGTTGGTCGGGCTCTATGAGCGGCCCGCCGACGAGGTGAACGCTCTGATTGAGACGATTAGCCGGTGAGCGACTCCCAGACCTTTCCCACCCCTCTGCACGACCCAGCGGTGCGCGGCTTCGCCAGCGACAACTACTCCGGCATACATCCGGAGGTTCTTGCCGCGATCGTCCGCGCCAACGGAGGGCACCAGGTCGCGTATGGCGAGGACGTCTACACCGAGAAGTTGCAGGAGGTCTTCGCCGACCACTTCGGGCCCGGTGTCGAAGCCTTCCCGGTCTTCAACGGCACGGGCGCGAATATCGTTTCGTTGCAAGCGGTTACGAAGCGCTGGGAGGCGGTGATCTGCACCGAGACGGCGCACATCCACGTCGACGAGTGTGCAGCGCCGGAGCGGATGGGCGGCCTGAAGCTCATGGTCGTGCCCACCCCTGACGGCAAGCTGACGCCCGAGCTGATCGGCACCGTCTCACTGGGTCGTGGCGACGAGCACCACGCGCAACCGCGGGTTGTGTCGATCACCCAGACCACGGAGCTCGGCACGGCATACACCGTCGACGAGATCCGGGCGATCGCCGAGCACGCCCACGCAAACGACATGGTGCTGCACGTCGACGGCTCCCGCCTGTCCAATGCCGCTGCCAGTCTTGGGGTTTCGTTCCGCGAGATGATCACCGACACCGGCGTCGACATCGTGTCGTTCGGCGGCACCAAGAACGGTCTGATGGTCGGCGAAGCCGTGCTGGTGCTCAATCCCGACGTCGTCGACGGCATGAAGTTCCTGCGCAAGCAGTCGATGCAGCTGGCCTCGAAGATGCGCTTCGTGTCCGCGCAGCTGATCGCTCTGCTGTCCGACGATCTCTACCTGCGTAATGCCGGGCATGCCAACGCAATGGCCCAACGGCTCGTCGAGGGTGTGCGCGATCTGCCGGGGTTGAGCGTGCCGTTGCCGGTGCAGGCCAACGGCGTCTTCCCGATCCTGCCGGTCGAGGTGTCTGAGCGGCTGATGGAGAAGTTCCGCTTCTACTTCTGGGACGAGTCCACCGGGCAGGTGCGCTGGATGTGTGCGTTCGACACGACAGAGGCGGACGTCGACGCGTTCATCGCGGCAGTGCGTGCGGAGCTCACCGCCACTCGCTGATCGACGCAAGCTGGTCGATTGCCGTGCAGCAAGGTGGTCGAGTGCCGGAGGAGCGGGCGGGGTCCCCGCGAAG
>NZ_JBPYUM010000004.1:0-313246 GCF_052905685.1 Flexivirga sp. B27
GCCTGCCCGCCGAATCGTAGTGCAGTGCAGGCGGTTTCGGACGGTTCTGATCACTGCTTCATGTCGTTGGGGCGCCGACCTCCTGGCCTGCGACCAGCTGCTCGTAGTCGTCCTTCGCACCGAATCTGCCGACCGCTGACTGCCTCACATCTTCCGGGGCTAGCTTGGAGTGATCCAGCTCACGACACATTGCCGTGATCGATCGAGATTGGAGTCTCCTCATGGCCGGAAACCGAGTCGTCGTCTACAAGGGTGCGGGCGAAGTCGCCGTCGAGTCGATCGACTACCCGAAACTCGAACTCCCCGAGGACGTTTCGTCGGGACTGAAGCTGAAGAAGAAGGCGCCGCACGCCGCGATTCTGAAGCTGGTCACGACCAACATCTGCGGCAGCGACCAGCACATGGTCCGCGGCCGGACAACCGCCCCGGTCGGGCAGACCCTGGGCCACGAGATCACCGGTGAGGTCGTCGAGACCGGTGACGACGTGCTCTTCGTCAAGGAAGGTGACATCTGCTCCGTGCCGTTCAACATCGCCTGCGGGCGGTGCCGGATGTGCAACGAGGGCAAGACCGGAATCTGCTTGAACGTCAATCCTGCTCGCGCCGGCGCGGCATACGGGTATGTCGACATGGGTGGCTGGATCGGCGGCCAGGCGGAATACGTCATGGTGCCGTATGCCGACTTCAACCTGCTGAAGTTCCCCGACCGCGATCAGGCCTTGGAGAAGATCCTCGACCTGACGATGCTGTCCGACATCTTCCCGACCGGCTACCACGGCGCCTACACGGCGGGCGTGACCACCGGCTCCACGGTGTATGTCGCGGGCGCCGGCCCGGTCGGGCTGGCGGCAGCTCACGCCGCGCAGGTGCTCGGGGCATCCGTCGTGATCGTCGGCGACATGAACACCGACCGACTCAAGCAGGCACGTAGCTTCGGCTGCGAGACCATCGACCTGTCGACCGATGCGACGATCGAGGACCAGCTCGAGCAGATCGTCGGTGAACCCGAGGTCGATGCGGCGATCGACGCCGTCGGCTTCGAAGCCCGCGGTCACGGATCCGGTGCGGACGAGGCTCCTGCAACGGTGCTCAACGACATCATGAGCATCTCGCGCGCAGGTGCGTCGCTCGGCATACCGGGGCTCTACGTCACCGGTGACCCGGGCGCCGTCGACGAGAACGCCAAGATCGGCCAGCTCGGCGTCCGCCTCGGACTCGGCTGGGCCAAGTCGCACTCCTTCACCACGGGTCAGTGCCCGGTGAAGAAGTACAACCGGCAGCTGATGAATCTCATCCTGGCCGACAAGGCGCAGATCGCGAAGGCGGTGAACGCCACGAAGATCACCCTCGACGAAGCGCCGCAGGGCTACGCCGACTTCGACAAGGGCGCCGCCAAGAAGTACGTCATCGACCCGCACGGCATGGTCGCCTGACGCGGTCGCAGCGGCATCACTCTGCGGGGTGCTGCCGCTGCTGCCCGGGCGGGTCTTCGCACGACCCGAGCGACTCCATGCTCCGGCTGGCGGTGGAGCGCAGGGCTTCCAGGGTCGTCGCGATCTCCGGGTACTGCGCACTGCCGCGACGCACACTGGTGAGGATGTGCCGCGACGGGCTCGGGTCGCCGTGCAGTTGCACTCGCGCCACGGCATACCCGGCAGGAAGCCGTGCCAGTCGGGGGATCATCGCGATGCCGAGCCCGGCGGCGACGAGCGCGGCCGCCGTCTCCCACTCCGTCGCCCGGTGCGCGATGGCCGGGGTGAAACCGGCGTCGTTGCAGGCGCTGATCACCAGCTGGTGATAGGGCCGACCGGGCCGGTCCAGGATCCACGGCTCGGCCGCGGTCTGGTCGAGCCGGACCGAGGTCTCGTGCGCCAGCGGATGGTCGGTCGGGAGCAGCACGTCGAGCGGGTCATCGAGCAACGGCTCCTGGTCGAACCGCGGATCCACACTCGGCGGCAACGCCGACGTCGCCACCACGACCGCTACGTCGGCATGGTCGGCCAGCAACAGGTCGAAGCACTCCTCCGGATCCGCTTCGATGATCTGCACCACGGTCTCCGGGTGAGTGGTGCGCAGCTGCTGGGCGACCGGCGGCAGCAGCGTCGCTGCCGCCGTCGAGAAGCCGCACAGCCGCAGCGTGCCCAGGCCGCGACCGCTGGCGGTGGCGAGCTCGGCCTTCATCTCCTCCCAGCGGGCATACAGCTCGTCCGCATGCGCGAGCAGCGTCCTGGCTGCGGGAGTGAGTCGAACCCCGCGCCCCTCCTGCACGAGCAAGGTCACGTCGAGTTCCCTTGCGAGAGAGCGCAATTGGTGAGAGACCGCGGACGGCGTGTAGTTGAGCGCTCGCGCAGCGGCCGTGACCGTGCCGTGTGAGGCCACCATGCGAAGCACATGGAGCCGAGGATCGATCATGCAATCAGTTTGCACGTTATCGTGCAGGTTCGTTTGCTTTTCTTCAGCAGTGACCCGTCCCACACTGGCGGTGTGCGAACCTTCGATCCACTCCTGGAGCCCTTCACACTCCGGGACCTCACTCTCCGCAACCGGGTGGTCAGCACGTCCCACGAGCCGGCATACGGCGAGGGTGGGATGCCGACGGATCGCTACCGCGCCTACCACGTCGAAAAGGCCCGCGGCGGAGTCGGTTTGACGATGATCGGTGGGTCGGCGGTCGTCGCACCGGACAGCCCGCCGTCGTTCGGGAACCTCCTGCTCTACCGCGACGAGATCGTGCCCTGGCTCCAGCGCCTCTCCGACGAGGTGCACGACGAGGGCGCCGCGGTGATGTGCCAGGTCACCCACCTCGGCCGCCGCACCAGCAACTACACCGGCGACTGGCTGCCGGTCGTCTACCCGTCCCGCAGCCGCGAGTCACAGCATCGTGCGTTCCCGAAAGTCGCCGAGGACTGGGACCTGGCACGGATCGTCAGCGCGTATGCCGATGGCGCCCGCCGCTGTCAGGCCGGCGGGCTGGACGGCATCGAGATCGAGGCCTACTCCCACCTGTTCGACAGCTTCCTGTCGCCGGTCACCAACGACCGTGACGACGCCTTCGGTGGCGACCCTGAACGCCGAATGACGTTCCCCCGACGGGTGATTCAAGCGATTCGTGCGGCTGTCGGACCGGACTTCATCATCGGTGTCCGGATGGCGATGGACGAGGACGACCCCGACGGGTTGCACGCCGAGGACACGGTGGCGGCACTGCGCACCCTCGTGGCCGACGGTGTTGACTTCCTCAGCGTCATCAAGGGACGCCTGGACAGCGATGCCGCGCTGGCCAGGACCATTCCGTCGATGGGCACGCCGTCCGCGCCCTTCCTGGAGTTCGCGGGTGAGATCCGGCGCGCGATCGACATACCGGTGATGCACGCGGCGCGGATCTCCGACGTCGCGACGGCGCGGCACGCCATACGGGACGGCCTGCTGGACCTGGTCGGTATGACGCGGCCGCAACTCGCCGATCCCTATCTCGTCGCGAAGATCCGGTCGGGCGACGAGGACCGCATCCGGCCGTGCGTCGGAGCCAGCTACTGCCTCGACTCGCTCTACGCATCCGGCGACGCGAAGTGCATCCACAATCCGGCGACCGGACGCGAGCTGACGATGTCGCACGTCATCGCGCCCAGCGCGAAGTCACGCAACGCTGTCGTGATCGGCGCCGGCCCGGCCGGCCTCGAAGCCGCTCGTGTCCTCGGCGAGCGCGGCCACCGGGTCGTCGTGTTCGAGGCCGCCGACCGCCCCGGGGGCCAAATACTGCTCGCTGCCGCCTCGCCGCGACGGCGAGACCTGACCGGCATCATCGACTGGCGGGTCGCCGAGGCCAAGCACGCCGACGTCGAATTCCGTTACGGCGTCTACGCGGAGGCCGAGCAGGTGCTCGCCGAGGACCCGGATCTGGTGCTGGTCGCCACCGGCGGCATGCCGGACCGGTCGTTCCTGACCGAGGGACAGGACCTGGTGCTGGACACCTGGGACGTGATGAGCGGCGCAGAACGACCGAACGGCACCGTGCTCGTGTATGACGACAACGGCGCCGAGCCGGCCATGGACGCCGCCGAGCTGCTGGCGTCGCACGGCGCCGCGGTCGAGATCGTCACTCCGGAGCGGACCCTGGCCATCGAGGTCGGCAGCATGAACTCGCCGGCGTACCTGTCCGCGTTCGCGGCACACGACGTGCGCACCACCTTGGGCTACCGGCTGCGGGCAGTCCGACGGGGACCGGAGGGACGCCGAATCGCTGTGCTGCACAGCGATTACACCGACGCCGACGTGGAGCGGGAGGTCGACGCCGTGGTCGTGGAGCACGGGACCAGCCCGAACGATGAGCTCTACTTCGACCTGGTCTCCTCGTCCACGAACCTCGGCGAGGTCGACCAGCAGGCCCTGCTCGAAGTCCGGCCTCAGGCGCTGACCACGAACCACGACGGGCGGTTCCAGTTGTTCCGGATCGGGGACGCTGTCGCCAGCCGCAACATCCACGCCGCCATCTACGACGCACTCCGCCTCTGCCAACCGATTTGAGCCACCTTCTCCCCGAGGATGCATCGATGACCACGATCGCCGAAAATCCCACCAGCACAGCAGATCTCGCCGGTCTGCTCGCTCAGCACCGTGCCGGACGTGCGCTCGAGGCGCCGTTCTACGTCAGCCAGGAAGTCTTCGACGCCGACATCTCCGGGGTCTTCGCCAAGTGCTGGATCTTCGTCGCCACCGAGGCGGAGGTCCGTGAGCCGGGAGACTTCATCACCTTGGACATCGGCCCCTACTCGATCATCGTGGTGCGCAGCGACGACGGGTCAATACGTGCGCTGCACAACGTGTGCCGCCACCGCGGGTCGCGGGTCCTGACGGAGTCGCGCGGCTCCGTGGGCAACATCGTGTGCGGCTATCACCAGTGGACCTACGACACCGACGGCAAGCTGCTGCACGCCGGCAGCCAGGCACCCAATTTCGACCCGAAGTGCTTCGGACTCAAACGGATTCATGCACGCTCGGTCGGTGGGCTGATCTTCATCTGCCTGGCCGAGAATCCGCCGGAGGACTTCGAGGACATGGCGTCGCGGGTGGCGCCATACATCACCCCGCACCAGCTGGAGCGAACCAAGGTGGCGGCCCAAGAGGACATCGTCGAGACCGGCAACTGGAAGCTGGTCATGGAGAACAACCGGGAGTGCTACCACTGCGAGAACGGCCACCCGGAGCTCGTCTGCACCTTCTTCCCCACCTGGGGTTACACGGATCTCGACCAGATTCCCGAGCGTCTGCTGCCCGCGCATGCG
Organism: Flexivirga sp. B27; assembly: GCF_052905685.1. NCBI lineage: Bacteria > Bacillati > Actinomycetota > Actinomycetes > Micrococcales > Dermacoccaceae > Flexivirga > Flexivirga sp. B27. The sequence goes on from NZ_JBPYUM010000004.1 coordinate 5,283, forward strand.
CGCTACCTGCGGTCGCAGGCCGAGCTGGAGCGCGCCTGTCAGGAGCGCGACATGCCCCATGCGCTGATCGAGGAGATCAGCGGACGGGTGTCCGCATTCCGCATTCAGCGCGAGCCGCTCGACGGTGCGGGCGAGTCGTACACCCGCGACGGATCTGCCGCGAGTCAGAAGCTGCTGGCCGACTTCGACACTCCGCGGCTGGGGCGGATGTCCCTTCACCACCAACCGAATTCGTGGTTCCACCTGCTCGCCGACCACGCGGTGACCTTCACCGTCCTCCCGCTCGCCGCCGACCGCACGCTGGTGCGGACGACCTGGCTGGTGCACGAGGACGCCGTCGAAGGAGTCGACTACGACCTGGCCACGCTCACCGACGTCTGGCACCACACCAACGAGCAGGACGGGACGTTCGTCGGCCGCGCGCAGGCCGGAGTCACCAGTCCGGCATACGAGCCGGGTCCCTATGCGCCCAACGAATACCAGGTGGCCGGTTTCATCACCTGGTACCTGGAACGTATGACGGAGGAGCTGACGCGATGACCGACATGCTGATCCGGCCGGTCACTGAGGCGACACGGACCGATCAACTCGACGAAGCCTTGACCTGTGTCGATGTGCTCGACGTGACACACGACGTGAAGACGTTCCTGCTCGCGCCGCAGAGCCCATCTCCCATGTATGACGCGGGCCAATACCTCACACTGACAATGGATATCGCCGGAGAGACGCTGCAGCGTTGTTACACGATCAGCTCCGCACCGACGACTCCCGGACCGCTCGCGATCACCGTCAAGCGGGTGCCCGGCGGACCGGTCTCGAACTGGCTGCACGACGAGTTCGGGCCCGGCGACACCATCTGGGCGACCGGTCCGCACGGCGAGTTCAGCCACGTCCGCCATCCGTCCGGCAAGTACCTCTTCCTGTCGGCGGGCAGCGGCATCACCCCGGTCATGTCGATGACGCGCACCCTGCGGAACGACCCGTATGCGGATGTGGTGTTCGTGCACAGTGCACGCACGCCGGACGACATCATCTTCCGTGCCGAGCTGAACACGATCGCCGCCGCCGGGGATGCCTCCGTCACGGTGATCTGCGAGGCAGACTCGCCGACCGAGACGTGGCAGGGGCCGACGGGTCGCCTCGGACTGCGTAACCTGCTCTCGGTGCCCGACCTGCACGCGCGGGAGGTGTTCACGTGCGGTCCGGCCGGGTACATGAAGGCGGCGCGCCAGCTCCTCGAGCTCGCCGGCATCGATCAATCTCGTTGCCACGAAGAGCTTTTCGATCTCGCGGCGCGCGGGGCGGCGGTGACCGGGGAGACTGAGCTGTCGGACACCCGCTACGTCGTGGAGCTGCGCCGCAGCGGCCGCAGCGTCGATTGCGCCGCCAACGAGACACTGCTGCAGGCCGCCCACCGCGCCGGGCTCACCCCGCCGAGCATGTGCGCCGAAGGCATGTGTGGCACGTGTCGGACCACCCTGCTCGCCGGAGACGTGGACATGCAGCACCAGGGCGGCATACGTCAGCGGGAGATCGATCAGGGGCAGATCCTGATGTGCTGCTCGAAGCCCACGGGTGACGTCGTGATCGACGGGTGAGCAGACCACATCGCCGACCTCACTCGTCGGGCTCGGCGATGGACGCGACCAGGTCGGCAAGGTGCGCGGCACGCTCGGCGTCGCTCTGCGCCCTCCCCGGGACCCCAGGGCGACGTTGCCATGGGTGCGGGCCGTCAGATTGCCGGTATTCGACGCCGAATTCGTCGAGCCGGCACAGGTGCTCATCCAGTCGCCGGCTGAAGTTGGCGAAGTCCCCGCCCGGCCCGCTCCACAGCACCTCGGCGAGCGCGGCCACCCGCGGATACGCGAAGTAGTCGATGACTCGTGCGGAGTCGATGTGCTCGGTCCAGATGTTGCCCTGGCCGCCGAGCACGTGCGCTGCCTGCTCGGGCGTCGCGTCGTCCGGAATCGGTCGCAGGCCGTAGACCCGCTCCACGTCGTTGACCGTGCCGACCGGGATCGGCTCGTCCGGGTCGTCGGACTGTCGGTAGTCCAGATAGACCGGCGAGTCGGGGCACGCCACGACGTCGAGACCACGGCGGATCGCGGTGCGCGCGCCCGTCATACCTCGCCACGAGGCGACCAGCGTGCCATCGGGGACGTCGCCTTCGAGCAGCTCGTCCCAGCCGAAAGCCTTTCTGCCGCAGGCGGATAGGTGATCGACCAGACGCCCCATGAACCATGCCTGAGCCTGTTCCTCGTCGGCCAGGCCGCGCTCACGCATCAGCTGCTGGGTGCGCTCGTCCTGCTCCCACGGACCCTTCGGGCACTCGTCGCCGCCGACACCGATGTAGGTGCCCGGGAAGAGCTCGAGCAGCTCGTCGAGCACGTTGCAGAAGAAGGTGACGGTGTCCTCCTCCAGGTTGAGGATCTCGGTGCTGATGCCCCACCGCGTCCACACCTGCGCCTGCCGCTCCGGGTCGAGGCCCAGCTGCGGGTATGCCGTGATCGCAGCCTGACTGTGCCCCGGCAGGTCGATCTCGGGGACGATCGTGATGCCGCGCTCCTCGGCATAGGCGACGATCTCGCGGATGTCGTCCTGCGTGTAGAACCCACCGTGCGGACGACCGTCCGCGACGGCATCCGGGCCTGCGCCGACGGTGCTCTCGGCGCGCCAGGAAGCGATCTCGGTCAGCCGCGGGTAGCGCAGGATCTGCACCCGCCAGCCCTGGTCGTCGGTCAGGTGCCAGTGCAAGGTGTTCAGCCGGTGCATCGCCGCGAGATCGATGAAGCGCAGCACGTCCTGCTTGGGCAGGAAGTGCCGGGCGACATCGAGCATCACTGCGCGCCATACGAATTCCGGCTCGTCCTCGATCTCCACCTGCTCGATCTGCCAGTCGACTCCACGCACCGTCGCTCGGCGCTGGACCTGCGGCGGCAGCAACTGCAGCAGCGTCTGTATGGCGTGCAAGGCCCCTCTTGGGCCGGCCGCTTCGATGCGGACCTGGGAGTCGTCGACCGTGAGGCGATATCCCTCAGTGGCAAGGCCTTTCACCTCCGTCAGCCGGATCGTCGCCGCTGTCGCATCGACCGCAGTGGGCAACTCGAAACCGGTGCTGTCCTGCAGCCGGCGACGCAGCTGCCGCAGCGCCGGCCACAGACTCCGGTCCGCAGCAACGCTGGCCTCACCGGTCAGCGCGAGCGTGCCGTTGCCGGTGACAAGATGACGAGGGCGCGGGATAACGGAGGTCACAACCCACCACCCTGGCACGGATCCGCCCGGCTCAGTAGCTCGGCAACATCGCCTTCGCCAGTGCGACGAGCTTGGCCTTCGTCACGTGCTCGCCGGTGCCGTCCACCGTGACCTCGGACTTCTTGGTCGCGACGTGGAGCTCGCCGTTCGGGAAGTAGACCGCCGCCTCACCGAGACCCTTGATCTTCTCCGACTTCGGGACACGCCCCGCTTCGTCCTTGATCGCCTTCGCTGCGTCGTCCATCGGCATGCCGTAGATGCTTGCCGAAGCCTGATGGACCGCCCAGCCACAGATCACCGAGCCGTTCGTGTCGTCCCGCCGGATCGTGGCCGGACCACCGATCGCCGAAGCTGCCGCTGCGTTGCCCTTGGCACACTCGGACTTGCCGAGCAGTGCCGGCCACGGCTTGACCGAGGACGCCTGGGGCACAGCGAGTTTCAGCAGCGCGACGATCTGCTCGCGCGTCGTCTCCGTGTTGCCGACGGCCTCGACGAGACGGTTGCCGACCAGGACGTAGCCGGAGACCTTGTCCGCCATGCCCTTGTGGCTGCCGATCTTGATCGCCTTGTCTGTCTCGTTGTCCTTGAGGTCGAGGCGCAACTGCTCGTCCCACTCGGCCTCGGTCCACGTGTCGGCCGAGATGCCGTAGCTCGCGTGGCCGCTGTACTGCGTCTCACCCTGCAACGCGTATTGGCAGGAGTCGAAGGTCACGTAGCCCACGTCCGAGGTGACCACCTTCGTCTGGGGCACGACGACCTCGGCTTTGACCACCTTCGCGACCTTGTTGACGTCGATCCTGCTGCACAGACTGTGCGACCACTTGAACGAGTCGCTCACCATGGTGGCCGTCGCGGTCGGTGTCGGTGAGGTCGACGAAGTCGATGGTGTCGGCGACCCGGCGTTGGTGTGGATGGCACGGGTCGTCGAGTGCGTGCTCACAGCCGGGCTGCCCGACGTGTGCGTGGGTGTGGACACCGCCACTCCGCCACTCGAGCCGCAGGCCGCCAGGCCCGAAACCGCCACTGCCGCAACCGCAATCGTCATCGTGCGCTTCATCAACTCTCCCCTTCTGTCCGCGATCAACGCGGATCGTGATGGCTCCTCCGGGGCGTCAGTAGAGCACAGTCCGCGCTTCACCCGACGAGCGCTGTCCACAGGCAACGTGACGCAGCCGACACCATCGAGGCAAGTAATCACTTGCCACCGGCAGAGCGCGAATCTACGCTCGAAGGCAAGTAATCACTTTCCTAACGATACGGAGGATGACAATGCGAGTTCTTCTGGCGGGAGCGACCGGCGCGATCGGACGCCCCCTGACAACGGCACTACAGCAGTCCGGCCACGACGTGGTGGCCATCACCCGCCACCTCGCACGGGCCGCCAACCTGAGGGAGCGCGGCATCAGCACGATCGTTGCCGACGCACTCGATCGCGACGCACTGCTACGCGCGGCTCAAGGCGTCCAGGTCGACGCGGTGATCCACGAGCTGACCGCGCTGCGCAAACCGCCGGCGAAGCACAGCGGCATGACGCAGACCAACACGCTGCGGACGACCGGCACCCGCAACCTGCTGGAGCTCGCAATTGCCAGCGGTGCCAAGCGTTTCGTGACCCAGAGCATCGTCTTCGGCTACGGCTACTTCGACCACGGGACGGAGCCCGTCACTGAGGACGCGCCCTTCGGCGAACGCGTGCACGGTCCGACCGATCCGCACGTCCATGCGATGGGCCTCAACGAACGCCTGACGCTGGACAACCCGGATCTGGACGGCATCGCGCTGCGCTACGGGCTCTTCTACGGCGGAGCCGACATGGCGGGGCTGCTCCGCGATCGGAAGGTCCCCGTGCCACGCCACGGCGGTGGCGAACTGGGCTGGGTGCACCTCGACGATGCCACTTCCGCAACTGTCGCGGCACTCGAAAATGGTTCTGCCGGCTCGGCATACAACATCGTCGACGACGACCCGGCATCCTGGCGCACGGTCATGATGCGACTGGCGAGGACGTATGGCGCACCACCGCCGCGCGCCCTGCCGACGTGGGCGTTCCGCCTGGCAGCGCCGTACGTGCGGTCAATGCTGGACACGTCGCTGCGTGCGTCGACCGCCAAGGCTCGCCTCGAGTTGGGCTGGTCGCCCGCTCACACCTCAACGCGTCCGGAGACCGACGTCACCGCACCCTGTGGATGACCGCGCTACGCCGGTGACTGACCCGTGATCGCCGAAACCGTCAGGGACACAATGGCTTTCACGAAGCGTTCGCGTGACACGCCCGACGGATGAGCACCGAAGGTGTCCTCCAACAGCCAGTAGTGCGCAGTCGCGCCCTGCAGCACGGTCGCGAGCGCCTCCCAGTCGTTGTCGCCGCGGTCACCGGCAATGGTCGCGAGCAGCGCAGCCAGGTCTCGGGTGATCCTCGCAATCTCTTGATCACCGAATCGCGCTAGCAACTCTGGGAATTCGGCCAGTCCACGGAAGAGGATCCGGTTGAGGTCGCGGTCCTCCTCCATGCGCGCGAGTCCAGCCCGCGCAACGCCGTCGAGCGCGGCAGCGGGTTCGGTCGGTCGCTGCTCGAGCGCGGCGAGCGTGCTGCCTCGGGACGAGAGCAACTGGTCCAGGCCGACGCTGAGCAGCTGCTCCTTGGACTTGAAATGCTTGTAGAGACTGCCGGATCCGGGTGCCAGTCCGGCGGCCCGCTCGATCTGGGCGACTGATGTCGCGGCATACCCGCGCTCGCCGAAGAGGCGCATGCCTTCGGCGAGTATTCGTTCGCGTCTCGTCGTCACGGATCGACTGTAGCAAGTGCCCACTTGCGTGGTCGGTAGCTCGCTCGGCGGGTGTGTCAGGCGTCGGAATAGTCTGCGCGCTCGACGAATTCGACGCGTCCGCCGATCGCGACCGTGCCGTCCGGCGCAGGTTCGACGACGATGCGCGACGCAACACCCTGGTGGATCGTGAGCGGCCGCCGCAGCAGTGCCCCGAGTCGGATGGCGGCAGAACCGGTCGCCTCGTCCTCGTCGATCCCCATCCGGGTGGGGAAGACGCGCACTCGCACGTCACCGGCGGTTTCGTCCCCCCACGACCAGACCTGCAGAACCTTGTCCCGCCCGGCACCAGGGTGTGCGTCGACATCCGTCGGTGCGGCCAGCTGATGCATGTCGAACTCGGGCGCCCACTCCGGGCGCGCCCGGATCCAGGTGTCGTCGCCGTCGACCCACGTCGGCACCTCTCCGGCGGGCGGCCGGAGCACCGGCACCTCGACGCCCTCCCTGCGCAGCAGCCAGGAGGTGCCGACCAGCGGGTGCCCGGCCAGCGGCAACTCGACGGCAGGAGTGTGGATCCAGAGCTCGCCGCGGTCGGCCGCGGCGACGAAGACCTTCAGCACCTGAAGTTGCGTCATACCGTCATCGCTCCCTGATAGCTCCCTGATCGCCCACTGCAGCCAACCTACGGCAGCCGGGACGTCGTGGCTTCCAGACGGAGCATCCCGGCGATCGCGCCACCGAGCGCGCACAGCAAGCTGAGGACGCACAGCAGCGCCGCACCCGGCCCGTAGATCGGGTCGTCGTCCGGCCCGGCCACGACCAGGTCGGTGACCAGTGACAATGACTCGGCGAAGACGACGCCGCTGCCGATCCACGCTGCTGCCAACAGTTTTCGGCTCTGCGGGCGCCCGCGCCAGAATTGCGTGTATGCCGCCACCCCGACCATCGCGAGCAGCGCGAACGTCAGCTGGGCGACGCGTTGAGTGGTCGTGGGGTCCAGGTAGAGGCCGCCGCCGGCGATCGCGTCATACATGTGCTGCGCGGCGAAGACGGTCGCGCCGACCACAAAGCCGCCCTCGAGGATGCGGCGCGTCCGGTGCGGGCCGGCGGTCCCGATCGCAGCCTGGCGCGCAGCGAACAGCGCAGGCCACCGGTCACGCGCATAGAGCGCGAAGGCCGGGATGAGCAACCCGGCCTGCACCAGGAATCCGCTGTAGACGACCACGAAGACCCATGCGTTCAGGCCGCCGTCGTCCCTAAATGCGTCGCCGCCGGACAGCAGTTGGGCGGGCAGGCCGAGCACGAGCCCGCCACAGAGTGGCGTCAAGAGCCCGGTCGCGACCCAGGTCGGCAGGCCCACGAGCAGTGCCGGAATCCGCCGCCCGACCGGATGCACGAAGAGCACGGCCAGACCCGCCGCGCAGAGGTCCATGAACGCGGTGGCGATGTTCGCGGGGCGGGTGTCGTCGAGGAAGGTCGATCCGTTGACACCCAGTCCGATCCCGAGGATCCACAACACCTTCAGGGTCAGGTATGGCGCGCAGGCCGCGACCGTGACGATGCACAGTTTCCGGCGCGCCGGCGACGGGCCGACGTTCGGTGCCGCCGGAACGACGGGTCGTTCGATGATTTCAGTCATGCCGCACATGCTCTGCGCCACGGACCGTCACGACCTCCCCCGAAGGTGCCGGCGGCATACCACCACGAGGTGATTCGGGCTCGAACGCCGAATGACGGCCTCCCCGTCGAGTGACGGTCAGATGGGACCGTCACTCGGCGAGGAAGCCGTCATTCGCGATGGAGGGGCTGGGGGTGGACCGGGTCCCAAGCGGTCGGTCAGTAGGTCTCGCCGGCCTCCGCCTTGGCCACCAGCGACGCGGGCGGAGTGAACTGCGGGCCGTAGCGATCCGCGAGTTCACGGGCGCGGGCGACGAAGCCGGACAGGCCGCCGTCGTACCCGTTCATGTACTGCACGACGCCACCCGTCCAGCCTGGGAAGCCGATGCCGAGGATCGAGCCGATGTTGGCGTCCTCGACCGAGCGCAGCACGCCCTCGTCGAAACACTTGACCGTCTCGAGCGCCTCGGCGAAGAGCATCCGCTCCTTCATGTCCTCGAACGGCAACTCCTTGTCACCGCCGAAGTTCTCGACCAGCCCCGGCCACAGGCCGGTGCGCTTGCCGTCGGCGTAGTCGTAGAAGCCGGCGCCGCCCAGCTTGCCCTTGCGGCCGTCGGCGATGAGCTTGTCGACGATGTCGTATGCCGGGTGGTGGAAGTAGTTCTCGCCCTTGCCGTCGGCGGCCAGGCCTTCCTTGGTCTCCTTCTGGATCTTGCTCATCAGCGTCAGGTTGAGCTCGTCGGCGAGCTGCAGCGGCGCCGCCGGGTAGCCGGCCTGCTGACCTGCCTGCTCGACCGACGCCGGGTGCACGCCCTCGCCGACCATCGCGATCGCTTCGTTCATGAAGGTGCCGATGACGCGGCTGGTGAAGAAGCCGCGGCTGTCGTTGACGACGATCGGGGTCTTCTTGATCTGCTGGGCGATGTCGAATGCCTTCGCCAACGTCGCGTCGGAGGTGTTCTCCCCGGCGATGATCTCCAGCAACGGCATCTTGTCGACCGGCGAAAAGAAGTGCAGCCCGATGAAGTTGTCCTGCTTCTTCACCCCCTCGGCCAGGCCGGTGATCGGCAGCGTCGAGGTGTTGGAGCCCAGCACGGCGTCGGACTCGACGACGTCCTCGATCTCCTGGAAGACCTTGTGCTTCAGGTCGACGCTCTCGAAGACCGCCTCGATGACCAGGTCGCAACTCTTGAGGTCGGTCGCCTCGGTCGTCGGCGTGATGCGCGCGAGTATGGCGTCAGCCTTCTCCTGCGTGGTCTTGCCGCGCGCCACAGCCTTCTCGAAAAGCCCTGCGGAGTAAGCCTTTCCGCGCTCGGCGGCCTCCTGCGAAACGTCCTTGAGGACGACGTCCATGCCGCCGCGTGCGCAGACATAGGCGATGCCGGCACCCATCATGCCGGCACCGAGCACGCCCACCCTCTTGGCGGTGAACTTCGGCTGGTCGGCCGGACGGCTGCCGCCGCCGTTGATGTGCTGCAGGTCGAAGAAGAACGCCTTGATCATGTTCTTCGACACCTGGCCGGTGACCAGCTCGGTGAGGTAGCGGGACTCGATGACCAGCGCGGTGTCGATGTCGACCTGCGCGCCCTCGACGGCCGCGGCGAGGATCGCACGCGGTGCCGGGTAGTTGGCGCCCTTGAGCTGCTTGCGCAGGTTCGCCGGGAAGGCGGGGAGGTTGGCCGCGAAGGCGGGCGTCGACGGAGTGCCGCCGGGAATCTTGAATCCTTTTACGTCCCAAGGCTGCTGGGCCTCAGGGTTTGCCGCGATCCAGGCCTTGGCCGCGGGCAGCAGCTCCTCGACGCTGCCGACGACCTCGTCCACCAGGCCGAGCTCCTTGGCCTTCACCGCCGGGTAGCGGTTGCCCTGCAGGAGGACCTTCATCAGCGCGTCGGCGATGCCGAGCATGCGGACGGTGCGCACAACACCGCCGCCGCCGGGCAGCAGACCGAGGGTGACCTCGGGCAGGCCGACCTGGGCACCCTTCACGTCGGCGATGATCCGGTGGTGGGTCGCGAGCGCGATCTCCAGGCCACCGCCCATGGCGGCGCCGTTGATCGCCGCGACGACCGGCTTGCCGAGGGTCTCCAGCGCGCGCAGCTGTGCCTTGACCTCGGTCGCGCCCTCGAAGAACTCCTGCGCCTGGTCCTTGGTCGTGGCCATCAGGTCGTGCAGGTCGCCGCCGGCGAAGAATGTCTTCTTCGCCGAGGTGATGACGACGCCGGTGATGTCGTCCTTCTCGGCAACGAGGCGGTCGACCGCCGCACGCATCGAGGCGATGTATGCCGCGTTCATCGTGTTGGCGGACTGCGACGGGTCGTCGAGGGTGAGGACGACGACTCCGTCGGCGTCCTTCTCGTAGTTGATCGTGTTCTGCTCAGTCATGAAATGTCCTTGTTGTCAGGCAAAGTCGGTGGTTCGCGTAGCCACAGAAAGCTGGTCGAGTGCCGGAGGAGCGAAGCGGGGGAGGTGTATCGAGACCAGGTGGATGGAAACGACGCTTCGGTCTCGATACGCGGCTCGTTCCTCACCGCTACTCGACCACCTTTCAGCGTCATACGCGCTCGATGAGGGTGGCGACGCCCATGCCGCCGCCGATGCACAGGGTGATGACGGCCGTGTTCAGATCACGCCGCTCGAGCTCGTCGACCATGGTGCCGAGGATCATCGCGCCGGTCGCGCCGAGCGGGTGACCCATGGCGATAGCGCCACCATTGACGTTGAGCTTCTCGTCCGCGAAGCCAATGTCGCGCTGGTACTTCATCGCGACCGAGGCGAACGCCTCGTTGATCTCGAAGAGGTCGACGTCCTTCTCGGTGATGCCCGCCGTGGCGAAGAGCTTCTTAGTCGCCGGTGTCGGACCGGTGAGCATGATCGTCGAGTCGGCACCGCTGGTCGCGGTCGCCACGATGCGAGCACGCGGGGTCAAACCCAGGTCCTTGCCGACCTGCTCGGACCCGACGAGCACCAGCGCGGCGCCGTCGACGATGCCGGACGAATTCGCAGCGGTGTGAACGTGATTGATCCGCTCGACGTTGTGATATTTCTGCAGCGCGACGGCGTCGAAGCCGCCCGCCTCACCCATCGCGGCAAAGGACGGCTTGAGCGCGCCGAGCGACTCCACCGTGGACTCCGGCCGCATGTGCTCGTCGTGGTCGAGCACGACGATGCCGTTCTGGTCGACCACCGGGACGATCGACTTGGCGAAATATCCGTTGGCCCAGGCCTTGGCCGCCGCTTGCTGCGAGCGCACGGCGAACCCGTCGACGTCCTCGCGGCTGAAGCCCTCGATGGTGGCGATCAGGTCGGCGCCGATGCCCTGCGGCACGAAGTGGGTGTCGTAGTTGGTCGCCGGGTCCATCGCCCACGCGCCGCCATCGGAGCCGATCGGCACTCGCGACATCGACTCGACACCGCCGCCGATGACCAGGTGGTCCCAGCCGGAGCGGACCTTCTGGGCTGCGGTGTTGACCGACTCCAGGCCGGAGGCGCAGAAGCGGTTGAGCTGCACACCGGCGACGGTGTCGGGCAGGCCGGCGGCCAGCGCCGCGGTCCGGGCGATGTCGGAGCCCTGGTCACCGATCGGTGAGACGACGCCGAGCACGATGTCGTCGATCCGGTCGACCTCCAGGGTCGGGTTGCGCTTGCGCAGCTCGTCGATCAGGCCGACGACCAGGTCGACCGGCTTGGTGCCGTGCAGCGACCCGCCGCGGTTGCGACCGCGCGGGGTGCGGATCGCGTCATACACGAATGCTTCGGTGCTCATGGGAGCAGTCCTTTCGAATCATCAATGGAATCAAGCAAGTTCACAGGCTTCGGGCGATGAGTTCCTTCATCACCTCGTTGGCGCCGGCCAGGATCCGCAGCACGCGCACGTCGGTGTAGACGTGCGAGATCGGGTATTCGTCCATGTAGCCGTATCCGCCGAAGAGTTGCAGGCAGCGGTCTGCGACCTCGGTGGCGCGGTCGCTGATCCAGTACTTCGCCATGGACGCCTCGGCGGCATCGAGCTCACCGGCTACGTGCTTCTCGATGCACTGGTCGAGGAAGGCCCGCGCGACGCGGGAGATCGTCTCGCACTCGGCGAGCTCGAACCGGGTGTTCTGCATGGCGAAGAGCGGCTTGCCGAAGGCCTTCCGCTCTTTGGTGTAGTCCACCGCCAGCTTGACCGCTGTCTCGATCGACGCCTGCGCGATGACGGCGGTGATCAGCCGCTCCTGGGGCAGCTGCTCCATCAGCTGGTAGAAGCCCTGCCCTTCCTTCGGGCCGAGCAGGTTCGCCGCCGGGACGCGCAGGTCGTCGAAGAAGAGCTCCGCGGTGTCCTGGCCCTTCTGCCCCATCTTGTGCAGGATCCGGCCACGCTGGAATCCCGTTGTGTCGTCTGCGACTTCGGCGACGATGAGCGAGATGCCGGCCGCGCCGTCCTCCTCGCCGGTCCGGGCCACGATCACCAACAGCGAGCAGACGTGCCCGTTGGAGATGAAGATCTTGGACCCGTTGATGACGTAGTCGTCCCCGTCCCGTGCAGCGCGGGTCGTGATCGCTTGCAGGTCCGAGCCGGTGCCCGGCTCCGTCATACCGATCGCGGCGACCCACTCCCCGGAAGCGAGCTTGGGCAGCCAGCGCGCCTTCTGCTCGTCCGTGCCGTATGCCGCGATGTAGTGCGACACGATCCCGGCGTGCACGGCGAAGCCCATGCTCGTGTCACCGGCGCGCACCTGCTCCTCGATCAGCGTGGCTTCGTGCGCGAAAGTGCCTCCGCCGCCACCGAATTCGTCCGGAAGTGACATACCGAGCAGGCCCAGCTCACCGGCCTTGACATAGAGGGCGGGGTCCGGGTGGCCCTGCGCGAGGTGCTTGTCCCGGCAGGGCAGCACCTCCTTGGCGAAGTAGGTCGCCGCCAGTTCGCGGACCGCCTCGGTCTCGCCGTCGCTCCAACGCGGTCGTACGGGCACAACAACCTCCAAGCGGTCAACAGGTTACCGACGAGTATCGGCACGCTGTTGACAGGCTGTCAACGAACATCGACGAGGGCATCGCCGGCGACCCGGAGGTGGAGCGGATCCAGGCCTCGGACATGGTGCGCCGCCGGGCGTGAGTCGGACGTCCGGTCAGTCGACCCGCTCCCAAACGGGCGCCGTGCCCGGCTCGAGCACCTGATAGTCCGGCGCTCCGCGCAGCGCCGCCTCGGCACCGGCGGGGTTGTAGATCGCGATCAACCGCAACTGCCGCCATCCGGTGTTGAAGGTCGAGTGCTCGGTGCCCCGCGGGATGTAGACGCTGTCGCCCGCCTTCACGGCGAATTCGCCTGAGTCACCGACAGTTTGCACGCCTTCGCCCTCGATGACGTGCAGCACTTCGTCGGACTCCGGGTGCGTGTGGATGTCGTGGCCCTTGGTCGGGTTGATCACCACTTCTCCGACGGTGATCGAGGCACCGGGGACGGTGTCGGCGGTCACGCCCCACTTGATCGAACCCCAGTCGAAGGTCTCCGTGCGCAGCTCGTCCTGGGTCGTGTGTGTCGTCATACGCCTGCTCCTACTCGTTGCTGCCGAACGTGACGGCCTTGAACTTCTCGGTCTGCTCTCGTATGGCGACCTCGGTGGGCAGCCGCTCGATCGAGCTGGCGCCGAAGAATCCCACGACGCCGTCCGTGCGCTCCAGCACGTATTGGGCGTCCGCCGGCTCGGCGATGGGCCCGCCGTGGCAGAGCACCATCACGTCCGGGTTGACCTCGACAGCCGCGTCGCGCATCGCCTGGACCCGGTCGACACACTCGTCCAGGGTGAGAGCCGTGTCGGCGCCGATGGATCCCTTGGTGGTCAGCCCCATGTGCGGCACGAGCACATCAGCACCGGCATCGGCCATCGCACGCGCCTGGTCGGTGTCGAAAACGTATGGCGTGGTGAGCAATTCGCGCTCGTGCGCGGCCCGGATCATGTCGACCTCGAGGTCGAAGCCCATCCCGGTCTCCTCCAGGTTGGCGCGGAAGGTCCCGTCGATGAGTCCGACGGTCGGGAAATTCTGCACCCCGGCGAACCCGGCGGCCTTGACCTCGTCGAGGAAGCGGCCCATGACGCGGAAGGGATCAGTGCCGTTCACCCCGGCCAGGACCGGTGTGTCATGCACGACCGGGAGCACCTCGTCGGCCATCTCCATCACGATGGCATTCGCGTCGCCATACGCCAAAAGGCCTGCGAGAGAGCCGCGTCCGGCCATCCGATAGCGGCCGGAGTTGTAGATGATCAGCAGGTCGATGCCGCCGGCTTCGGCCGATTTGGCGGAGATGCCGGTGCCGGCGCCTCCGCCGATGACGGGCCGGCCGGAGGCTGCGGTCTCGCGCAGTCGGGTGAGTGCGGTGTTGCGGTCCATGTGGGTCTCCTTGCGGGCTCAGCGGTCAGTGCGCTGCGGTGATCAGTGCGTGCAGACGTCGGGCGGCGTCACGTCCGAAGCCCTCGTCGTTGAGGTGTTGGTCGATCTCGATGACCTCGACGGCATCCCCCACTGCCGTGCGGACTGCGTCGAAAAGTGCTGTGTCTGCTTCGGGTTCGTGGAACGGCCCACCGTCGACGTCGATGCCGCTCACCCCGCGCAGCGGGATCAGCAGGGTGGTCGGACCGGTCGCTGCAGCCAGCTTGGCGCCGATGCGGCGACCCAGCTCGGTGTTCTCCTCGGGCGTGGTCCGCATCAAGGTGACGGTCGGGTTGTGGACCACGAAGGTGCGGTCGTCGAAGCGCTCAGGCACCAGCTCGCGTGGCCCGAAGTTGACCATGTCGAGTGCTCCGAGAGAGACGACCTGCGGGATGCCTGCGGCTCCGGCGGCCTCCAGGCGACGTGGGCCGGCGCTGAGCACACCGCCGACCAGGTCGTCGGCGAGCTCCGTTGTGGTCAGGTCGAGCACGCCGGCCAGCCGGCCGTCGGTGGCGAGCTTCTCCATCGCCCGGCCGCCGGCGCCGGTGGCGTGGAAGACCAGCGGCTCGTAGCCGAGGTCGACCAGCTCCGCACGCGCCTCGTCCACGGCAGGCGTGGTCAGGCCGAACATGCTCAGCCCGATCAGCGGCTTGTGCTCGCCGTCCGGCGCGTTGCGGCGGGTCTCCTCCGCTTTCGCCATACCCGCGATGGCCGCAGCGGCGTTGCCGAAGACCTGCGCGGACACCGAGTTGATCCCGGCGACGTCGACAACGGAATACATCATGGTGACGTCGGATTCGCCGACGTATGGCGCAACGTCGCCGGCCGCCATCGTCGACACGAGGAGCTTCGGCACTCCGACCGGCAACGCCCGCATGGCGCGGGAGGCGACCGACGATCCGCCGGAGCCGCCGAGCGCGAGGACGCCGTCGACCTTTCCCTCGTCGAAGAGACGCAGCAGGACGTTCGCCGCACCGTCGGCCATCGCATCCATCGCGGCGCCACGGTCGTTGCTCTCCTTCAACTGGGCGAGGTCGTGTCCTGCTGCGGCTGCGACTTCTGCCGGAGTGACATCCGCATCGGCGTCGGAGAAGGTGCCGACGTCGAGCCGCGTCACGTGTGCACCGTGGCCGCGGACCTGCTCGGCCAGCCAGGCATATTCGTCGCGCTTGGTGTCCATCGTGCCGATCAGGACCACGGTCGCCATGTCACGTCCTCCTCGGAGTCGTCGCCGCTACCGGCAGTCTGGCATCTCCGGAGGGTTCTGGCCCGGGAGTCGGCGCGACTGCGCGAAAACATGTGCTTCTCTTACCAATCCGCCTGCCCGACTGTGCCGAATCACTCATGTTCGTCGGCTCTGCGGGCTTCCTTCGGTGTCCGGTGCGCGACGAATTGTCGGCGGAGCAACTGCCCTGTCGTCGTCCGAGGAAAGGGAAGCTAGTCATGCAAACGAAGAAGAAGCTGATGCTGTCGGCGGTTCCGGCACTGGCGTGTGTCACCGCGCTGGGCGTGGGGGCACCGGCCGCGCATGCCGCGGGCGATTCCGGTGACACGACCTACCAGGCGAAGCTGGCGCCGGTGGCGCTGAACACTCCGTCCGACGCTGCCTCGGGGAGCGTGTGGTTGACGCTGAAGGGCGACCAATTGACCGTCAACGAGAAGGTTTCCGGCCTGGCCACGAACCTCCCGAAGGACAAGAAGACGCTGGACGCGCTCGGCATACCGACATCGTTCGCGGGCGCGCCCTTCCCGCACGTGCAGCACATCCACATCAACGGCGGGGACTCCTGCCCGACGGCTTCGGCGGACAAGAACGGTGACGGCGTGATCAGCACCGTCGAGGGGCAGCCTGCCTACGGCAAGATCGGCACCACCTTCTCGACGAAGGGTGCGACCGACGCCTCGACAGCCACCGACGTGACCAAGGCTCCCGGTGGTGGCAGCTACACCTACAAGCGCACCTTCACCGTCAATGCCGACACGATGACGGCGTTGAAGAACCGGAAGGCGGTCGTCGTGGTGCACGGACTCAACCCGACAACCGCACCGAAGGCGTCGCTGAGCACGCCCAACTCGCTCGGCGTGACGCTGCCCGGTGCGAGCAAGAAGCTCGCGCTGATCGGCACTGCTCCGGCGTTGTGCGGCAAGTTGGAGCAGTCCCAGATGAACACGATGCCCTCCGGTGGAGTCTCGACCGGTGGCGGCTCGACCTCCGGCACCCAGGACATGGGCCTGTTCTACGGCGCCGGCGCACTGGTGCTCGGTGCCGGAGCGGTGCTCGCGATGCGTCGCCGGTTCGGCAAGCAGCACTGACCCGTCCTGACTGAATCACTATGGGTGACAACATGTTCGGCCACCACGGTCGCCGTATGGCGGCCGTGGTGGCCGGCGTGCTCGCCCTCGCCGCCGTGGTGCTGGTCGTCATCGGCATCCGGGGCCAGGAGCACGCCGCGACACCGCCCGCCTCCGCGGCACACACCGCCGCAGAGGGTGATCTGCCCGCTCCCAGCACGAAGGCGCCACCGTCCCAAAGCACGACACCGTCCCCGGACGCGAAGCCGTCCACCGTCGGCAAGGTCCTCAAACGTTCCAGGCCGACGGCGCTGACCATCCCGGCGATCGATATCGAGCACTCCCACCTGGCGGCATACGGCACCGATGCGCACGGTGCAATCGACGTGCCGCCGGCAACCGGCGGAGTGCCGGCCGGCTGGTACACCGGATCACCCACCCCCGGTCAACTCGGGCCGTCCGTGATCGTCGGGCACACCGATGCGGCCAAGGACGGGCGATCCATCTTCTTCCGCCTCGGCGAACTACGTCCCGGTGACAAGATCCGGGTCGCCCGAGCTGACCACACCGTCGCGACGTTCCGGGTCGACAGCCTCGAGCACTACCCCAAGGCGAAGTTCCCGACCTCCACGGTCTACGGCAACATCAACCACGCCGGACTGCGACTGATTTCGTGCATCGGCAAATTCGACAGGACCACCGGCCACTACCTCGACAACATCGTGGTCTACGCGCACCTGGTCACGAGCCACCGCGGATGACTCGCGAAGTCAGCAATGAACGCTGCCGTGGTCTCTGGGTCGTCGAACATCGGCGTGTGACCGGAGTCGGCGACGATGTCGATCCGCACACCCGGGACACTGCGATAGTCCTCGACCTTCGCCGGACGTCGGCGCTGCTCGTGGCCGCCGAAGATCACCTGCACCGGAAGTGGCAACCGAGCCAGTCGCTCGGGCACCGTTCTCGCACACATGAATTCGAACCCTGCGGCGTATGTCGCGACGCAGGTGTGGTGGTCGACCCGCAGCGAGGCGGCCACGATCCGGTCGAGGTCTGCGGCCTCGGTCTTGATCGAAGCGCGCAGCGCGGCACGAGCGAGCGGCTCGAGGCGCAGGCGCCATACCAGCGGGCCGAGGACGGGAGCAGCGAGCAGCCGACTGTTCGCGCGTTCGCCGGCGATCGACTCGGCGCTCGGCGGCGTGCCGATGAGACTGACGGCGCGGACCAAACCCGGAGCCTGCTGGGCCAGGGCCGTCGCGACCAGACCGCCGAACGAGTGCCCCACCACGATCGCACGCGACACCCCGATGCGGTCGAGGGCGTCGGCGACCCGATCCGCTTGTGCCGCAACGCCATACCCGCTGTATGGCGCGGTCGACCCGCCGTGTCCCAGCAGGTCGATCCGCACCACGCGCCACTCGGCGAAGGCGGGCAGCACCGGATCCCACCACGCCGTCGAGCCGATGAGTCCGTGCAAGAAGACGATCGGCTGCCCGTCGACGCGGCCGGATTCGACGACGTGCATCAGGCGGCACTGCCCGGCGTATTGGCCAGCAGGTCGGCGCGGTCGCGCCACGCGCGCTCCCATCGCCGGGTCAGCAGCGGATAGACGATGAGTCGCCGAATCGGTTTGATGGCAGTCATATACAGCTTCCCGAGTCGCCCGTTCGGCTTGACGAGCGCAGCCATCCGCAGCTCGTAGTCGCCGTCCTCGCCCTGCACCCAGCCGAGGTGGCAGATCGTGTGGACGGTCTTGTTGGCCAACTCCTCGGCGCACTCGTCCGACAGTTCATAGACGGGAGTGAAGGGGATGTTGGGGTCGTCCGATTGCACGGCTTCGCGCAGGTCGTCGGGCAGGCGATCACGCAGCGAATCCACCCGCCCACCAATGGATTCCGAGGGGCTGTCCCACTTCAACAGCGCACCCAGCTTCCACCGTATGTCGAACAGCACCCGCGTCACCGGGTCCTGCTGATCGTGCCGGTTGGTCGCGCGCATCGCAGCCCGCATCAGCGGGAAGTCGTCGGGACCGGCGCCGCGTGTGCGGTAGCGCCATACATCCTCGACCTCGAAGTCCTTGGTGAACTCGTGGATGCGCCATGGCTGCGCACGGTGCTCTGCGGTCGAAATCTGCACGGGTTGTCCCCTTCGTCATCGGTTTCCGGTTGGTAGCCATGACGATTCCGTGCTCGCCGTGCGACGACATCCCCCAATGGAGCGAATTGAATCACTCTGCAGGGTGAAGCGGTCCGGCCCGGACCGGAGTTTGCTGGGTGACCTGACCAGTAGTCCCTGAAATGAGTTGTCATGTCCACTGAATGCGACAGGTCCACCGTGACCGTCCTCGACACCGGCCCCGTGCGGCGGGTGCGCGGCGCGTGGAGTTATGCCCACGATCCCGTGCCTGGGGCGCCGCGTTGGACGCGCCGGGCTGCTGTCGCGGTCATCCTCGCGGTGCTTCCGTCGAGCCTGTGGCGCATCGCGCTGTGCACCCTCCACCTGCCGATCGGCCGCGGTGACCTGGGGCATGGCGCCGCGGCAGGCAGCATCGGCTCCGGAGTGCCCGGGCTGCCGCTCGAGGTGTATGTCGTGCTGCTGTCGGTCGTGTCGGAGCTGGTGGCGTTCACCGCGTTCGGTCTGATCGCGGGGTGGGGCGAGGTGTTCCCGCGCTGGATCCCGCTGCTGCGTCGCCGCCGGGTGCCGACGCTGTTCGCGGTCGTGCCGGCCGTCGTCGGCGCCACGATCCTGACGGTCGTATGCACCTGGACCGCGATCAGCTTCTCGCTGGGACGCCGGGTCGACGGCAGCAAGCAGACGGATACTCCCCCGGTCAGCTTCGACGACTGGCAGGGTGTGCTCGGCTTCCTGGCCTACGGGCCGCTGCTGCTGTGGGGTCCGTTGCTCGGCGCCCTGGCCGTCAGCTATTGGCGCCGGCGGCGGCATACAACCAACTGACGGTCAGGCGTGGTGCTCAGAAGCCGGGGAAGACCTCACGCAGTTGGTCGAGAGTGACATTGCCGGTCACCACCACGTCGACCGGGGTGTGGATCGGTCCGAGCCGGCCGGCGGTCAGCCGCAGCGCGGCCTCGGTCGGACCCTCGAATGTCGCTGTGCCGCCGTCGGTTTCGGTCGCCAGACTGACTGTGTCGTCGATGACGACGGCATACCCTGTCTCACCGACGGTCAGGACCACACGGTCCTGGACACGGTCGGCCTTGCCCGCGAAACCGAGCAACATGGCCAGGTCACCCGAGAGATGCTCGAGAAGTGCGGACGCACTGTCGTCGAGGAGTCCCGCGCCACGATCGCCGGCGACGCGCACGTCCCAGCTGTGATGGGATGCCTCGTTGAGTCGCAGCCCGGCAAACGTCGCGACGCTGACCGGCGCGTGGAGGAAGCCGAGCGACACCGTGAGCGACGAATGCTGCTCCGGCGTCAGGCTTTCCAGCGCTTCGACCAGTCGGGCGTCGTGCTCGAGGAAGCCGGCGCGTTGCTCGTCGGGCGTCATCGCGTCCCAGCGCTCCCACACCTTCCGGTTGAAGTCGTCGCCCGGGGCGTCGCCGTCACCCAGTGCCGCCCGCAGGCCGGCGAGGGTGATCTCCGAGCCGCTGCCCAGGTGTGAGAGCACCTGGGCGACTGGCCACTCGCTCGCGCCGGATGGCCCGGACAGCTGGTCGTCGGTCAATTTGGACGCGATGTTGGCGAGTGTGTCGTGCTCCTGGCGAAGCGCATCAATGGTCCGTATGGCGAGAGAAGTCATATGAGTGGCAACCAGAATCGTCCGCTCGATGTTCCGGAGCCTGCGTCCGGGAGGGCTCGCGTATGCCGCGCCGAGCACATAATGAATTGCATGCCGAAGAAGATGGATGCGCCCGCCGTGACAACCGGTGCGCAGCGGGTGATCGGAATGCTGGGCGGGATGAGCTGGGAGTCCAGCGCGCAGTATTACAAGCTGGCCAACGAGCTGGTCCGGGAACGACTCGGCGGTCTGCACTCGGCCCGAATCGTGTTGTCCTCAGTCGATTTCGCCGAGGTGGAGGCACTGCAGGTCGGCGGTCGGTGGGACGAAGCGGGCGACCTGCTGGCCGAGGCTGCCAGGGGGCTGGAAGCGGCCGGGGCCGAACTCCTGCTCATCTGCACCAACACCATGCACAAGGTCGCCGAGCAGGTCCAGGCTGCGATCGGCATTCCGCTGCACCTGGGTGACGCGACCGCGCAGGCGGTGACGCACGCGGGGATCACATCGGTCGGCCTGCTGGGGACCGCGTTCACGATGGAGCAGGACTTCTACCGCGAGCGACTTGCAAGCCATGGTCTCCAGGTGCTCGTTCCCGGGCCCGCAGATCGAGCCGAGGTGCACCGCATCACCTATGACGAGCTCTGCGTGGGCGTGGTCAGGGAAGAGTCCCGGCAGGCGTACCGCGAGATCATTGGCCGCCTGGTCCAAGCCGGCGCCGAGGGCGTCATACTCGGCTGCACCGAGATCGAGCTACTGATCTCGGCAACCGACAGTCCGGTGCCCGTCTTCCCCACCACACGTCTGCACGTCGAAGCCGCGGTGGACGCTGCATTGCCCAGAGGCTCTCACTCCTGAGTGGCCAGCACGGCGGCAAGTCCCTCACGCACATCATGGACGAAGAAGTCCGGCACCTCCAGCGACGGGAAGTGCCCGCCCGCGTCCGGCTCGCTCCAGCGGACGATCCGGCGGAACCGCTGCTCCGCCCACGGCCGCGGATACTTCTCAATGTCCTTGGGATACATAGTGATTGCCGCAGGCACATCGACCCGAAGGTCGGGGTCCAGGGAGTTGTGGCTCTCGTAGTAGATGCGCGCGGCTGATGCGCCGGTGCGCGTCAGCCAATAGAGCGTGACGTCGTCCAGGATGCGGTCTCGGGAGATCCGCTCGAACGGGCTGTCCTGACTGTCCGACCACTCGGCGAACTTGTCCAGGATCCAGGCAAGGAGGCCGACCGGTGAATCGACGAGTGAGTAGCCGATGGTCTGTGGCCGGGTCGCCTGTTGCTTCGCGTATGCCGCCCGGTGGTGCCAGAAGTCGTGCGTCTCCTCGGCCCACCGACGCTCCTCCGCGGTCAGCCCGTCCGTCGTGAGTCCGGGCGGTCCCTCAGCGAACGTGGTGTGTATGCCGAGCACGCGTTGCGGGAACCTGCCTGCCAGCACCGTGGTGATGTTGCCGCCCCAGTCTCCGCCCTGGGCCAGGAACTTCTCGTAGCCGAGCCTGCCCATCAGCTCGACCCAGGCGGCCGCGATCCTCTCGGTGCCCCACCCGGTGCTGGCCGGCTTGTCGCTGTAGCCGAAGCCGGGGAGCGACGGAATCACGACGTGGAACGCCGTCGCGTCGGCGTCCGCGGGATTCGCCAATTCGTCTGCGACGTCGACGAATTCGGTGATGCTTCCCGGCCAGCCGTGCGTCATGATCAGCGGAGTCGCATCCGCGCGCGTGGACCTGCGGTGCAGGAAGTGGATCCCGAGTCCGTCGATCGCCGTGCGGAACTGTCCGAGTTGGTTCAAGCGCGCTTCGAAGGACCGCCAGTCGTAACCGGTACGCCAGTAGTTCACGACGTCGACGAGGTCGGCGAGCGGAACACCCTGGTCCCACCGGCGCGGCCCGGCCGGGGCGCCATACACGGTCTCGCGCTCCGGCAGGCGCGCCGCGGAGAGTCGGGCGTGCAGTTCGTCGAGGTCGGCATCGGTCGCATGCGCTTCGAAGGGTTGGACTTCCTCGATCGGGCTGGTCATCGCAGCTCCACTTCCATGCGGGTTAGTAGGTCTGGGGAGCGAAGCGGAGGAGACCGCATCGAAACCCCGTGATCAAGAACCATCTAAGACGGTTCTACCACCGCAGTCGACACCGTCGCAACCGGCTAAGGTGGTTCCATGCCTGCTGACTTCCCCGACTTCCGACTCGGCAGCGTGCTCGCGACGAGCTTCACCGCGACTCTGACGGAGCGTGAGGGCGAGCCCGTCGAGCGCATCCCGACACCGCAACGACTCGTCGATTGGCTGGCGGTGTGGGGTCTTGATGCGCAGTCGTGCACAGAGGCCCAGCTGAAGGGTGCACGCAAGCTCCGGGAGGCGATCCACGCCGCCGCGACGGCGGCCGCGATCGGGGACGCGCTGCCGAAGAACGCCATACGAATCATCAATGATTGCAATGCTGCTGGCCGGGCTGCAGCCGCCCTGACCCTCGACGGCGAGCGCGTATGGCGACTTCCGGACTCGAGCGTCGAAGATGCCCTCGGCGTGATCGCCGCCGACGCGATCAACATCATCTCGGGCGAGCGCGACGGACGACTCGCGTTGTGCGCCTCACCCACCTGCCGAGCCGCGTTCTTCGACACCAGCCAGAGCCGGACTCGCAAGTGGTGCGACATGGGCACTTGCGGAAATCGTCAGAAGAAGGCGCGCTTCAACGCGAACCACCGCACGAAGCACAGTCCAGCGAGGTGACGAGCGGCCAGTCCCCCGATGCTCCCGGGCTATCTATCTCCGGACAGCGCCGGCAGCGGTTCCTCGCCGCCGTCGGCAGGCGCCGAGTCGACCTGCTTCTTACCGCGGCCGAGGTGGTGAAAGATCAGGTTCAGCCCGATGGCGGTGACGGCTCCAGCCGTGATGCCACTGCCCAGGATGTTCCCCGCCCATTCCGGCACGGCATCCTTCACGTCCGGCTGGGTGGTCACGTAGACGCCGATCCCGATGCTCGCGGCAACGATCATCGAGTTGCGGTGGTCGTTGAAGTCGACCTTGCCGAGGATCTCGATCCCGACGACGGTCACCATGGCAAACATCGCCAGGGACGCTCCGCCCAGCACCGGTGCCGGAATGGCGGTGATGACGGCAGCAAACTTCGGAAACACTCCGAGCAGCATCATGATGACGCCCGCTGCGGCGATGACCCACCGGCTCTTGACCCGGGTGAGTCGCACCAGGCCGACATTCTCACTGAAGCAGGTGTAGGGGAAGGAATTGAGCACTCCGCCGACGGCGACCGACAGTCCGTCGGCCCTCATGGCTCGACTGATGTCGTCCTCCTTCACCCGCCGGTCGACGATCTCCGAAACCGCGAACACCGCTCCGGTGGTCTCGATGGCAGTGATCACGATGACGAACATCATGGTGATCACGGGTCCGACCGAGAAGTGTGGCGCCCCGAACTGGAACGGTCCGGCGACGCCAACAACGCTCGCCTTCCCGACCTCGGAGAAATTCGTGTCGCCGAGCACCCACGCCACGCCCGTGCCGATCACGAGCGCGAGCAGCACCCCGATCGTCGACAAGAACTTCTTCGACACCTTCTGGATGAGCACGATGAACGCCAAGGTCCCGAGCGCGTAGGCCAAGTTCTTGGTGCTGCCCGGGTCGAGCCCAGGGCCCTCGCCGCCGGCCGCAGTCGTCGCGGCCACAGGAAGGAGTGCGAGACCGATGATCGTGAGGACGGATCCGGTCACCACGGGTGGGAAGAAGCGCACGATCTTGCCGAAGAGATGCGCAACCAAAAAGGTGATGATCCCGCAGATGATGATGGCGCCATACACAGTGCGCAGACCCTCGGTGCCGCCGCCGGCGGCCGAGCCGATCGCGATCATGGGAGCGACCGCTGCGAACGCCACTCCCTGCAGCAGGGGGAGCCGGACGCCCACCTTCCAGAAGCCGACCGACTGCACGATCGAGGCGATGCCGCACGTCAACAACGCGGCGCTGATGAGATGCACCAGCTGCGCATTCGTCAGTCCGAGAGCGGAAGCCACGAGGATCGGTATGACGATCGCCCCGCCGGCGAAGAACGCCAGGACGTGCTGGAACCCGTAGACGGCCAGCTTCCCGACCGGAAGCTTCTCGTCGACCGGGTGCCGCTCGGCGGTCTCGGTGCTCATGCCGGACGCTCCTGGGGAGCAGGAAATATCCCAGACATCAATGGCACTCCCGGAGCTCTCTTGACGCGGTCGAACCAGCGCCGCACTGCTGGATAGTCCTGCTGACTGATGCCGCCCTCCTCGCAGAGCACGGCGTCGCCGAAGCAGGCGATGTCGGCGACGGAGAATTCGCCGACGAGGAAGTCGTCACCCTGTTGCTCACCGAACCAGAGGTGGCGGTCCATGAAGCGGAGCAGCCGGTGTGCCTCTGCTTGTGCCCCGTCGACGTCGTCGAGCCGATCGCCGAAGGACTGCTGTCGGCGTGCGGCACCGGCGGTCGCCGACAGGGAGCTGGACAACGCCAGCCAGTCGAGCACCTGCGCCAGCTTTGCGGGTTGTCCGCCTCCCCACAGACGTCGTGACTCGTCGTAGGTCGCACACAGGTAGGTGAGCGCTGCGCCCGAGTCGTGCACCACCGCCGGTGGTGAGCACGCTGGATCGACGAGCACCACGCTCGGTCGGGGCGCGTCCGGGCCGGCGTCGTACTCCTCCAGTGCGATCGACCGGAAGTCGAGCCCGAGGACGTCCAGCAGGACGCGCACCCGGTAGCAGTCGGCGGAGGTCTCGTCGTCATACAGGGTGATCATCGGCGGCACCTCATAGATCCAGGGTCAGTTGCGGTGTCAGGGAACGTGAGACGCAGGTCATGATCGAGTCACACGCGGCCTTTTCGTCGTCGTCGAGGTAGACGTCCTGGTGGTCGGGAGTTCCCTCGATGACAGTCGTCCGGCACGTGCCGCAGGCACCCTGTTCGCAGGACGAGGGCACCACGACTCCTGCTTCCCGCAGCGTCTCCAGGATGCTCTTGCCCGGTTGGACGGTGAGGGTCATGACCGATCGTGCGAGGACGACCTCGAACTGGCTGCTGTCGTCGATTTCGATGTCATTGCGGAAGTATTCGACGTGGACCGCGTCCTTCGCCCAGCCTGTTGTGCGGGCGACCGCGGTGGCGAGCTCGAGCATCGGCGGGGGTCCGCAGAAATAGGCTTGGCTGTCGTCGTCCAGTGCGGTGGTCAGGATCCGAGTCAGCTCTGCCTCGGTCTCGGCGGGGCTCAGGCCACAGACGATCCGGACGTTGTCGAGCTGCTCCAGACGCTCGCGGAAGGCGACGTCCTCGTCGGAGGACACGAAGTAGTGCAGTTCGTAGCCGAGCTGCTGGTGGTGCAGTGCCTGCGCCATCGCCAGTAGCGGTGTCAGGCCGATGCCTCCCGCGATCAGGACCGTCCGGTGCCGGTCACGCCGCAACGGAAAACAGTTGCGCGGCAAGGAAACTGCCAGGACGTCACCTTCCCGGAGATGCTCGTGCACCGCGATCGAGCCACCTGCGGAGTCGGCAGTCCGTTTGACGCCGACCAGGTAGTGGTCGGTCTCTCCCGGTCCGTTCACGAGTGAGTACTGCCGCACCTGCCCTCCTGGCAGGGCGACGTCGAGGTGCGAGCCGGCCTGCCCGCTCGGAAGGGCATCGCCAGTGGCGCTCACGAGCTCGAGCGCACGCACACCACTTGCCGTGTCCCAAGCCCGCGCGACACGAACGCGCGTCGGCAACTCGCGCTGGTCACCGTCGGGCACCTCGACCAGGTCTTCGGGGACGGGCAGGTATGTCGCGGCGAGTTCTTCGGGAGCCGGGTTGCGTGCTGCTGCTGCCTCCGCGCCGTCCCGCAGGCGGCTGATCTCACGGTCGAAGTGTCGGAGCAGGTCCAGTCGGTCGCGGACCGAGCCCGGTGACAGATCAGGGTCGAGCACGCCACGGATGATGACCCGGGCGGCGTCGGTCGGTTGCACGATGAAGAGGCCGACACCCTGGACTTCGACACTGAAGTCGGAGCAGCGATGCGCAACGCCGGACGCACCGTCGGGGGCAGTGGGCGGATCCGCGACCAGGAGCTGCATCGCGTCCTCGACTGTGGCCCGCACCGGAAGCGGCCGTAGCACCAAGCCATCGGGCGACTCGGGGTCCTCGGTCGGCTGGCCGATGGAGGTCCACACCAGGCCATGGGCGACGCGGACGGGGAACGTGCGGTTGGTGATGGTGCGTGCCGGCGCGTTCGCGGGGTGCGCTGGGATGTAGGTGCACGCCGCAGTGCGGTTCGCATACCGCCAGCCGTGATACTGACACTTCAGCTCGCGTCCGTCGTTCTGTGCGATGGAAAGCCGGACTCCCCGGTGCAGACACCGGTTCTCCCACACGTTCACGTGTCCGTCGTCGGCTCGCCAGATCGCCAGCTCCTGCCCGAGCAGTTGCCCATGGAAGACATGCCGGTAGGCCAGGTCTGTTTCGGAGGCGACCGGATGCCACGCGTCCGTCGCGGTCAGCAGCAAGTCCTGGGCGGTCATGCCGCGGCTCCCGGCAGCACGCCGTATCGGATGCCGAGTTGGCTCAGCCAGCGTCGGTAGGCAACGGCTGCCTTGTCGGCCCGTATCGGGGTCTCGGCCCTCGGGTCCAATGGAAGTCGCCGAGGAAGCTGATTCTCCAGGATGGGTTTGTCCTGACCGAAGATGGAGACCTGGAAGCGACGCAACTCCCAGTCGGGCATGTGGTCGTCCAGCAGGCACAACCACATGTGTGCCCGGATGTGCTCCTCGTCGATGGCCTGGATGAAGACCGCGATGGCGTCCAGCCGCCCCGGGTGCCCGGGGCTGGACTTGTAGAGGATCGCGCAGTGCGGGTGCGGAACCCGGTAGGTGTAATCGACCTCGGCGCCGCCTGTGCTGCCCATGGCGGCCTTGGGCTGGAAGAAGACGCAGTCGGTCGCGAGGATCTCCTGGTCCTCGGCCGAGACGGTGACGTTGTAGTCCTTGACCTCGGTGTGCAGCTCCTCGCCGAGCGTCCCGGTGTGCACGAACGGGAAGTGCGCCATGTCGAGGAAATTCTCGATGCTGCGGCCGGCAGAGGTGTGCACGGTCACCGATCCGGCATGCAGCAGCCGGCGGTCCGGCTCCGCGGACTGGGGCACGTCGAAAAGGTGACGCGGCGTCCCCAGCGAGGTCCACAGGTAGCCGTAACGTTGCAGGACCGGCAGGTCGTTCTCAGCCGCGTCCGTGCCCGATGCTGCCACCCCGGCAGACCCGGCCGATGTGCGCCGCGCAACCGTGATCCGGCCGTCCGGGTGCCGTCGAATGGTCAGTGGCACGCCGAGCAGTTGGTCGTCCCATGATCGTTCCGACGAAAAGGAGTCGATCGAGCCGAGCGGGTGCCACAGATCGAGCAGGGCTCTGTCGTGGCAGGGCTGGGCGGGTGCATAAGTCGGACACACGGGTCTACCTCCCGATGGTGCTGGGTGGGAGGGGAGAGGTGACGAGCAGTCGTCCCAGTCTCCGGAGGCTGCCGCAATGGCGAGCCACGGATTCGGCGAAATCACTCCCGTGCTAGTGCCGTTCGGCAGTTTAACGACGTGACTCACCTCACACAATAGCGATGCGCCGAGTCGCTGCCCGCGTCATACACGAGCACGTCCGCCTTGTGGTCCACGATCCCCACCGACGCGGGACCGACATAGGTTGCTGCCTGTCAGTCGACTCATCCGGGCGAGACGAAGGAGACGTTCGTGCCCAATTCCTCGCGCCATACGCCGGCTGTCTTCGAGGCCGCGGCCGTGCTGTTCGACAACGACGGCGTGCTCGTCGACTCCCGGGCGACCGGCGAGGCGGCCTGGGCAACCTGGGCACGGGAACGCCGTCTCGACCCGGAAGCCGTGCTCGCCGTCATGCACGGTCAACGCTCACGGGACACGGTCGCACAGTTCATTCCGCCGGAGGATCTGGAGGAAGCGACTGCCGAGATCGACCTGCTCGAGATGCAGGCAGCAGCAGACACTTCTCCGATCCCCGGCGCTGCCGCACTGATCCAACAGATCCCGGACGCATCGCGAGCCTTGGTAACGTCCGCTTCCCGCCCGCTCGGCACGGCGAGACTGGAGGCCGCCGGGGTGCCATCGTTCGCAACCATGGTCACCGCAGAGGTGGTCACGAAGGGCAAACCGAACCCCGAGCCCTACGAAACGGCTGCCCGACTTCTCGCACTGGCTACCTCTGACTGCATCGTCGTCGAGGACAGCTCAAACGGCATCCGTGCAGCAAGGGCCGCCAAAGTCGGCGCTGTCATCGGCATCGGAACCCCCGCCGTCGGTCAGGGCTGCGACATTGTGGTCCCGGACTGCACCCACCTCGCCTGGACCGCCGCCCGGCTGGTCGCCTCGGACCCAATCTGTCTCGCGCACAGCTAGCCGGCACGGCTTCACCGTGCGTGGCCGCCGCACGCAGCACGGCACCGTATTCGGCATGCCGGGCTCGGGCGCGAGCCATCGAAGACACATCATCTGGGATTCCGGCTGGACGCCAAGGATCTGATTCACTTGAACGGTGACCGCTACGTTCTGACGCACCTCGGCGAAGGGGACGTCGAGCAGCGAAAGTTGCTCGAACCGCAGTAGGCCGCCTCCGGAAGCCCACGGCACCGATATTCATGGGGTCGACGACATCGGGTCTACGCCGCCGACCCGTAGCAAACTTCGCAGCCGGTCTCGATACTGGCGCAACTCTTCGTAGTCCAAGGTCACAACATCTCCAGACGTTCGCGGCGGGGCACCAACTGCCGCCAATCGTTGCTCTGAGGAGTCGTCGATCAGCCGCGTGCCGTGCGCGAAAGCGTTCCGTACCACTGCAACTTCGACTGCGCCAGCTTCCCCATCGAAGACCCCACTCCAGTCTCGACTGTGCTCGCCGAGCAGACTCCCTCCCCAGACTTCGATGCCGCCAGCAGTCCGCGAATCGATCCCAAGTTTCCGACACGCAGCCGACTCTGCGAGTGCGTACGTGTGGATCAGCACCGACGCATAGAGAGTGACTTCGTCTTCGACGGCGGATAGGTGGTTCTTCAGCGCCACTTCATAGCGCCGGCGGCCCGTGGTGCTCGTGATCATCACCGCGTCAGGATCGGAGAGCTCAAGCGAGCTCCATAGATTCCGCTCTCGTGCGAAAGCAAGCCGAGCGCTCTCGAGAAACCGAGTGAGCGCACCCCACTCAGTCCAAACGGTCGGCATTCGACACTCCTTCCCTCCACGCCAGACTCAACAGCAGGCATACCTCAATTTGCATCGATGCCGCGACAGCGAATGCTCCAAATCGTTGGTCTGTCGTAGCGAGAGGCAAACGCAGCTTCGAACCGAGCAGATCCTCTCCGAGCCTGGCACCGCCTGAGCTATGTCGAACAGTCTGCCGAAACTCCTCGAGCGTGATCGATCGACGAGTTCGAACCGGACCGAACCGCTGCCGATTCAGCACCCAATCCACGAGGGCCGAAACGGCATCATATGGGGCTCCAGGTCCCGCAGACTCAGCCATTACGAATGGCCCATGGGACATCATCCGCAGGGGTCCACGAACCCGTGCCGTTCAAGTCACCGACCGGAAGCACCACGCCCACCATGATTGACGGCACCGGCAAAATATGAGTGACCGCATGCTGGCCTTCATGCCATTGCAGTAGCGGGCAAGATTCCATCAGCTCTCCTCGTAGGAGCGCTCGATCAACCCCTGCGCGCGCTGCATATCCTCGGGTCCCCGCATACGCAACTCCAGATCACCTGTGCCGAAGTGTCCGATCGACCTGACGTCGCGGCTAAATCCGTCTTCCAGTGTGATGGAGTCAGGGTTGACCTTGAGGTAGACCAACAGGTTCCGTGTCTGCGGATGAACTTCCACACAAGCGAAGTTCTTCAGCCGACGGAAGGCGAAGTAATTCTTCAAGGTCTTCTTCGTGACGTCGTCGCCGAGCGCGATGCAGAACGCCTCCACCGCTTCGTATAGGTCTTGAAGTTCCGTCGATGACTGTGCGAGGTACTCAGTCGCGGTCTTGGTCGAGGCCACGCTGCCCGTCCCGGGTCCTGGCGTTGCCGGCGCTCCCTCAGACCCGGTGTTGTCGACCTTCGTTCCGCTCATCAGTTCCAGAGCCAGTAGTTCCCCACCGAAGTCGCGGTAGCGCACAAGTTCGATGCTGCGGTTCATCTGCTGCACTGCGTGCTCGTCGTACCGTGTGAAGCCACCTGCAACGCAGATCAGTCGCGGATTGCGCCAGTCGACGGCGGCTGCAGCTTCCGATCCGAGGCGATCGAGAACCAGCATCGTGAAGTCACCGCGGTGGTCCATTAGCCAGTCGAGATAGAACAGTCCTTGGTTGATGACGTTCTCGTTGACGGCGCGCTTGTACTCGAAGATCACCGGGCTGTAGTTCTCGTCAATACCGAGGGAGTCCATCCGTCCACCGTGCTTGACGCCAGTGGAGAACTCAGAGTCCAGGAGCCGTACACCGAACAGTGTCTCCATGTTCCGTTCGATCACCATCTGGAGGGACCGTTCCAGCGCTACGGAGGAACTGGCCAGTTCCTCCGCTGCGCCATCCGTGATACGGAAGAGCTTCAGATCAGACACCAAACCATCCTCTCGGCGCGACGTTTTCGACTGTCTTGCACACGTAGTCACGGACCTCACGAACGCGCGCATCAAGGTCGGCAAGACGACCTGGCGGGTACTCCACAACCAGCGGCTTCGTCGCATGCATGATCACGTTCCGAAATTCGGGGAGCTCACCCATCGTCTCCGAGATGGGACCCGGAACGTCCTGATCCACGCGGCTCACATACACATTGAGAAGATCCCTCAGGTCGAGATACTCGACAATCCTGGTGTCCGTGCCCTCTTTGCGTGCCTTCTTGAAGCGGTTGGCTCCTGGTGACTTCCGCACAAGCTCTTCGATAACCTTGTCGGGAACGGCTGCGCCGATGACGTCGGTCAGACACATCTCGATTTCAGCAATTGCCAGGTAAAAGTGCCCACGCATTGCGTGGCGCTCCAAATCGCTGGGCACGATGAACCCGCTCAAGCCGGCGCCATGGACCGTGAACACGAAGCCGTTCTGCACTGCTGGCAGAACACGCGACAACGATGTCGTCGCTGCGACAATTGGAGTGCGGCTGAGCGGAGTCAGGTGCCCGGCGACAGTGCCGTCACCAGTTTTGAGGTCGCGAAGGTGCACCCACCCGACGGTGTCGCCGCCGGACTGCACTGGAGCTTGGTCGAACTCGGCAGCCTCCAAGCGTTCGAGGGCAGCTTCGCGCGACTCAGTGGCGGAGAGCGCAACAGCGCCATCGAGCGACGTCGACAGCTGACTGGCCACGAACGGTGAGAAACGGTCGTCCCCCATGGGAGCCGAGGGCGCGGTGGTACCAGCAGGGTCGTCGGCGTCGAGTGTCATGCGCTTTCGCCTGATTCACGGATGGTCTTGTAGAACTCGCGGCCAATCATCTGAGTGAGTGCGCTGCGGAAGTCGGGCTTGTCGAGGAACGCTTGCACCAAGTCGCTGTTAACGTCGTGACGATCGATCATGGCGCCTCCGAGGTAGCCGTCCAAAACGGACATGGACTGGTCTTCGCCATCGTGCTGCGCGACCGCCATGACGTGGGCGTTGTCGGCCAGGTCGACTTGGGCTTGTTCGAAGAAGAACTGGTCGGTCTCGGTGAGGTCGGTGCCGACACGTTCGTCGAGCAGGCCGATGATCGACGACAACGGCTCGCGCGGGTCATCGTGTTGCTTGCCCCGATCCGCTTCGCTGCCCTTATGCCCGGACTGCTCAGACTCCTCATCCGTCACCGTCGTCAGAGAAGCGTCGGCGAAGGAAACCTTGTCGTTGAAACGCTCGACTCCTGGCACGCTCGTGAGATTAGTCGTTGGCCGCCGCCCAGCGCACCCAACAAGACACGGAACCCGCCAACATCGATCTGGCAGCAGGCTGGGAGGTGTTCCGGCATACTCCGTGATGCCGCAGCCGCTTAGGGAGGACACCAGCGTGACGACCGTCGATTTCAGGATCAGCACTGACACCGGTGAGCGACTTCTCACCGTTCACGACGGCATGTCTGGAACCGCCACTGATCTCCTCCACTCGGCGTTCCAACTCGCTCAGGCAGGCAAGATGACGCCAACCCGGTTCAACGTCGCTGAGATGGAGTCCGAGGTAACGGGCTCCGTGCTGCGAGAGTTGCTCCAATCGGTGACGCTCGACGACGCCGACGATGGACCGACCGATGAGCATGTCGCCGACGTGCTGAGCCAGATCGATGACTCAGCGACCTACCGGATATCCGGGTTGGAGGTCTAGGCGTGCTCGTTTTCCAAGGCTCAGTGGGATGGACTTCCCGATGGCAGTGAACCCGGTTGACCGTGGCCGCACGCAACCATCTCAGGCTGCTTTCCTCGGGCGTGACGACGAGTGGGTTCGCTGGAACACGGCCGCGTGGCGCTCCTTGGCAGACCCGGGCGGTGAATACCCGCGCTGGAACGCTCGGCTCCGGGAGACGGCAGACCACATCGAGCAAGCAGCTGCCGTCGTCAGCGTCTTGGAACTTGCGATGTTTGGCCTCGGGTGGCGCCGCCCCGACATCGGATTGGCTGCGTGGATCGGACTCGGTCGCCCGACGGATCACCCGATACTCGCGCTCCTCGACGATTGGTGGGGCGAAGACATCGCACTCATCACGACTTGGGCTGGGCACCCTGACTGCGCCGCCTTCAATCTCCTCGATGAGCAAGTCTCCGAAGCCTGTGGCCTTCCCTCGCAGCCGTTTCAGCAACTTCGGCGCAACCCGGCGCTCGAAGAGCACCCGTGGATTCAGAACCATTGCCTCGGTGGATCGGACCCCTTCCATTCGTCTTTTCACGTGCCCGTGCCTGTGCTGCCCAACTATTCGTGTGACCGCGCTGAGCCTCCACGATGGATCACCAACTCCACGTCGAACCCGCCCACCGCGACCATGATCACGAGCCGATACCCCGGGTGGTACGCGCACCTCGTGCATGGCGGAGACAAACTTCCGTCGTCGACTCGCTCTTGGCGGGTCGACGTGGTCATCCAGCCGTTCGGGTGGCTTGGGCAATACCGCAGATCGCGTCAGACTGGCATGTGGTTCACCGGCCGACATCGCTGGCACATGCTGGGACATCCATAGACTCCCGCCCGGCAAGGTCCCATTCGCTGCAGCGATGGCGCCTATGGCCCTCCCACGGTGCAGACGCACCGTGGTCAGTCCGCGGGGTCCGACACATCGACCCCGAGCTCCGTAGCGAAGTCTTCCAACTGCTCCTCTGGGAGCTTCGCTAGGGCCTCGGAGAGTGCGGCCTCGAGACGCTTGCGCCCACGTCGACGGCGATGGACTGCAGCCGTGGTGGCCGCCGCAAGGATTGGGGCGGGCGTTACAAGTGCGCCAACCGCAGCTGCACCCAAGGCTTGCCCGAGCGCTCCGCTCACGGTTCCGGCGCGAAGTGTCGCATCATCAGCTCCGCGCGCCTTATGAAATTGCCAGGCACTGGCGCGCTGTGAGAGATCGGGTGCGTCAATCCCGAGCGCCACAGCCAGCCGCTTCAGCGTGGTGGCTGAGGGCGCCTTCCGTCCCTGCTCAATCTTGGCCAGCATCTCCACGCTGAGTGGCCTGACATCATCCGACCCGGTCAAGAGACACAAGTCCTGACGACTCAAGCCCTGAGCCTCACGCAGCGTCTTGACCGTCGCGCCGATGCTCTGCCGGCGCTCCTCTTCCTCACTCATCGTCCGCCATAGTACCAGTTGCGTACTTGACAGGTACCGACTAACGGCGATACAAACGGTGTACTCACTAAGTACTAACTTGGTACCAGGAAGGGAACACGTCATGATCAGCGGCATCATCACCATTGCGCGGCACCCCGTTGTGCAGCAGGTCGCAACTCAGATTGTGATCACGGTTGCAAACCAAATCGCAGAAATCGCAACCAAGAATGCAGCTCGCCGCGCCCAGGGCACGGCATGAGCGGCGCGGCTTCGAAGCCACTGCGCGTGCCGTCGCTGGCAGAGGCTGCAGCGATCCACGCGAAGAACAAGGCACGCATCGAGGCCGGCGAGACGTACAGATCACAGCGCGCCTTCCCTTATCGCACAGCCGGACGCGCAACCCATTGGCGGTGACTCGGAGAGAACGGCCATACGCAGAGTCCCGTGCAGAACGCGAAAGTTGAGGGTGTGGATCCATTGCAATGGATCCACACCCTCATACCTCCGAACGTCAGTGCACACAGCTGGTGGGTGTCGGCTGTCCAGACTGGGCATTGGGTGGATCCAGAGTCGCAGGTGACTGCGAGCCAGGACGACCTGCACGAGTAGCACGCGAGTCCTACCGAAACCGGTGTCGGTGCCTTGGGACTGGCGCCCGCGACGGCGCCGGGCAAGCCGGCGCGGCTGGCAACCACCTCGACGCGACATCCATACGGTGACAGTTTCGGTGTCACCCTCGGACTTCGACTGTCGCAGGTATGCGAGTATGACGAGATGCCAGGTCGCGCCCCCGCCGAGTTCACCCTTGACGAGCTCGCTGCCCGCTCCGGCGTGACCGCACGCAACATCCGTTTCTACACCGGGCGCGGCATGTTGTCGGCGCCCACCCGACGTGGACGAACCGCGCACTACACGGCCGATCACCTGGTGCGGCTGGAGCTGATCCGAGAGCTGCAGGCGCACGGGTTCACGCTCAGCGCCATCGAGACCTATCTGGCGCGCGTGCCGGCGGACGCATCCCCCGAGACCATCGCCCTGCACCGCACGTTGCTCGCCCCCTGGATGGCCGAGCAGCCGGAATCGTTGTCGATGGCCGAACTCAGCGCCCGCGCGGGGCGCGACCTGAGTCCGCAGGACGTGGGCATCCTGGAGGACCTCGGGATCGTCCGGCGCGCCGGACGGCGGTATGACGTCAGTGTCGCCCACTTGTCCATCGGCGTCTCGATCCTCACGCTCGGGCTGCCCGCCGCCGCTGCCCGGCAGGCCAAGGACATCTTCGATGCCCACGGGCGAGCGATCGCCGAGGAACTCACCGAGGTCTTCCGTGACATCGTCTGGCCGGCATACCGCGACGGCGGAGTTGACGCCGACGATCTGCGAGAGACCGTCGAACGATTCAAGCCCCTGACGATTGCGGCGCTGATCCGCTCCTATGAGTCCGCGGTCAACGACACCAAGCGGGATGCGGCCCTGAAGCGCGCCGCGGCGGAAACGCACGACGCCGGCGCATGATCGAGCCGGCACGGCGGCGGATCAGAGCGTGCGAGCGATCAGCTCCTTCATGATCTCGTTGGTCCCGCCGTAGATCTTCTGCACGCGCGCGCTGGCGTACATCCGGGCGATCGGATACTCGGTCATGTAGCCGTAGCCGCCGAACACCTGCAGGCAACGGTCGATGATCTCGACCTGCTTGTCGGTGCTGAAGTACTTGGCCATCGACGCCGACGCCGCATCGAGCTCGCCCTTGAGGTGCTGTATGACGCAGTGGTCCACCAGCGTCCGCACGGCGCGCGCCTCGGTGGCGCACTCGGCGAGCACGAACCGGGTGTTCTGGAATTTGAGCAGTTCCTTGCCGAATGCCTTGCGATCCTTGGCGTATTGAAAGGTGAGCTCCACGGCCACCTCGGCGACCTTCGCTGCGGAGACCGCGATGATCAGCCGCTCCTGCGGCAGCTGTTGCATCAGCTGGATGAACGCCTGGCCCTCCTCACCGCCCAACAGGTTCTCCGTCGGGATCCGCATATCGGAGAAGAACAGCTCGCGGGTGTCCTGCCCGTGCATGCCCAGCTTCTCCAGGACACGCCCACGCTCGAAGCCGGCCAAGTCCTTGGTCTCCGCGACGAGCAGCGACAGCCCCGCGCCGCCCTCCCCACCGGTCCGCACCACGATGATGATCAGGTCGGCGTGAGAACCGTTGGTGATGAACGTCTTTGACCCGTTGACGACGTAGTGGTCGCCGTCGAGCTTCGCCGACGTCTTGAGCGACTGCAGGTCGGATCCCGCACCCGGCTCGGTCATGGCGATCGCGCCGACGAGCTCGCCGGTCGCCATCTTCGGCAGCCAGCGCTGCTTCTGCTCCTCGGTGCCGTAGTTGAGGATGTAATGGGCGACGATCGTGCTGTGCACGCTGTTCCCGAACGCGTCATCGCCAGCCTGCGCCTGCTCCTCCATCACCACGGCCTCGTGGGCGAAGGTGCCACCGCCGCCGCCATACTCCTCCGGGATCGAGATGCACAGCAGACCCGCAGCGCCGGCCGCGTCCCAGTACTCGCGGTCGACCTGCTTCTGCTGGGCCCAGCGCTCCTGGTTGGGGATGGATTCCTTCTCGAAGAAGGTGCGCGCCATGGACCGAAGATCATCCAGGTCTTCGTCCATCCACGGCGAACGGTAGGCACTGCTGAGCTGCATGGTTCACATTTCTTCTACGACGTCAGGGTGCGTATGGGGTGCGTACGGCGGCGATCGGCAGGTCACGCTCCTGGGCCCAGGCCTGCCACTCCTCGGCCGTGCGTTCGGCGAATGCCGTCTCCAGGTCCTCTTGGCTGCCTTCGACACCGAGCTCCTCGGTCAGGCGTTTCCAGAAGTGCCCTTCCAGCGCCGCGACGGCGACGAATCCCGTTGCTGCTGAATAGATCCGGTACATCGGCAGCGAACCGCCGAGGAATCCCTCTGGCGTGGTCATGCCGTGGGCCGCGGGCTGCGCCATGTCCGCCGCGACCTCGCTGAGGGCGACCTCGCGGAACTGTCCCTCGCCGGTGCGGCCGCAGCCGACCAGCGCGGCCAACCCGTCGGCCACGGCCCGCTCGGCACCGGCCAGGTCCGCGACCAGCACCGTGGGCAGGCCCGGTGGCCGGAGGGTGCCGACACTCGCCTGGTAGGTCAGATCGTGGCCGGCGATCTCGGCTTCCGCACCGGGGTGACCGACGATCGCGACTTGGCACAGCTGGGGGAATTTCGCGTGAATCGTCTCCCAGTCGACGCCGAGACGCGCGAGCGCGGACGGCCGCGAGGATGTGATGAGCAGGTCGGTGTCGGCCAGCCGCTCCCACAACTGATCGAGCTGATCGGCGGCCTTGAGATCCAGCGTGACGACCTCTTGACCAGTGACGAGTTGCTCGTAGTAGGCCGGCACGCCCAGCGCGAGCGGGTCACCGGAGACGGGTTCGACCTTGGTGACGTGCGCGCCGAGGGCACGCAACCGCGCTGCCGCTGCCGGGCCGGGCAGATTGATCGCCAGGCTGAGAACGCGAACGCCCTCCAACGGCAGCGCGACGTGCGAGTCGGTGGTTTGCGGAGTCTCGGC
The DNA here is from genome assembly GCF_052905685.1 of Flexivirga sp. B27. NCBI lineage: Bacteria > Bacillati > Actinomycetota > Actinomycetes > Micrococcales > Dermacoccaceae > Flexivirga > Flexivirga sp. B27. The sequence goes on from NZ_JBPYUM010000004.1 coordinate 42,708, forward strand.
CATGGAGCACCCTCCTGATACGGCGCGTCGACCCAGCCTGTCAGTCTCGGTGCGCGGGGGATGTGATTCGTCGCAATAACACTATCAGTGGCACTGTCAGAATGAGGTGACTCCGCCCGACCTAGCTCACGCTGCGCAGGTACCTCCCGAAGTGCGGGACGGTGAACGCGATACGGCCGCGCTCGCCGGAGTAGATCAGGCCCTTCTTCAGCAGGGCGTCGCGCGCCGGCGAGAGTGACTGCGGCTTGCGACCGAGGACCTTGGCGACTTCGGAGGTCGGCACCGACTCGACGTCGTCCCGGTCGTCGTCGGGTATGTCGAGCGCGGCGTCCGCCATCGCGCGGAGGTATTCGCGCTCGCCGGGAGTCGCTCTCTCGTAACGGGATCCGAAGAATCCCACCGCCAGCTCGGCTTCAGCTGCAGGTGCAGCAACGTCGATGTCGGCGGCGCCGACTGGCGAGCCGGGTGCGACGTCCCACGCGACCTTGCCGTAGGCCTGGATGAAATAGGGGTAGCCGCCGGTGGCGGCATACATGGCATCGAGTGCCGCGTCGTCGAACTTCGCGTCCTCCTCCTCGGCGGGTGATTGCAACGCCTTGTCGGCGGCTTGGCGGGGAAGTCGGTCGATGCGGGCGTATCGAAAGAGCCGCTCGCTGTACGACTTCGACGCCGACAGCACCGCCGGCAGATGCGGCAGGCCGGCGCCGACGACGATGATCGGGAGCGACGCCTGGCTGATCTCGTGGCACGCGGCGCACAGCGCGGACACGTCCTCGGGATCGAGGTCCTGCATCTCGTCGATGAAGATCGCGATGCCGCGGCCCATGTCGGCGGCCAATCCGCCTGCGTCAGAGAGCAATTCGACCAGGTCGATCTCTATGTCGCCGGAGTCGGCGCGGCCGGAAACTGCGGGTGCATCGATGCCCGGGTTCCAGCGGTCGCGCAGCTTGGCGTTGGCCGGGGCGTCCCGTTGGGCGAAGGACTTGATGACGCCGAGCACCTGGTCGACGTCCTCCTGCTGGGAGTGGCCGAGCTCGCGGACCGCCTGGTGCAGTGCGGAGGAGAGCGGGCGGCGCAGCCGCTGATCAGGACGTGCCTCGAGCTTGCCGGTGCCCCACTTCGCGCGAACAGCCGCTGACCGCAACGCATTCAGCAAAACAGTCTTGCCGACACCGCGCAGACCGGTGAGCACGACGGAGCGCTCCGGGCGGCCACGGGCGATGCGCTCCAGCACCACGTCGAAGGTGCGCAGCTCGTCGTCACGGCCGGCCAGCTCGGGCGGGCGCTGCCCGGCACCGGGCGCATAGGGGTTGCGTATCGGATCCACGCGAGGACTGTATGAGTAAATCTAGGGTTTGGCTGATACATCGTTAGCGTGTCGCATCGAGAGGTCGATCCATCAAACCGGCTACACGCGAGGACTGTATAGAGGTATCTAGGGGTTGGGTGATACGTCGCTAGCGGGTGGCATCGAGGACGGTGGTCTCGATACACCTCCTCCGCTGCGCTCCCCCCGGCACTCGACCAGCTTGGGTGGGCGGTCTCGATACGCGGCTCGTTCCTCGCCGCTACTCGACCAGTTTGAGTGGCTTACTCGGCCGCGAGGGCGCGCATCTCCTTGATGCGCGCGATGGTGACGACGAGCATCACGGCATACGCCGCGATCTGTATGACGGCCGACGCGGCGACCGAGAAGTCCAGCGACATCGTGTAGATGACGACCAACCGCACCACCGACTCGATCACCAGCCCGAAGCCCCACAGGAGCGACAGCTGGATGAATCCTGCTCGCAACTCTGCGGATTCGCGCCAACCCTGCTCCAGCTCGGCCAGCGACTCCGGGTCCCTGGCCGCGAGGCGTTTGCCGACGGTGAACGTCAGCGGCCGCTTCAGCACGGCACTGACCAGGAAGATCAGACCCGCGAGCGCCGTGACGACACAACCCTTCACCAGCAGCCACCGCGCGTCGCCGGTGATCGCCGACAACACCATGCCGAGCGCGAAGAGCGTCATCATGAACGCCGAGAACGCGTCGATCTTCTTGTGCTGCCACGCACCCCACGCGACCCGCAGACCGGAGACGATCGTCGCCGCCACCAGCGACCAGAACGCGCTCTGCCCGGCAGCCCGCGCCACGTAGTAGGCGACCAGCGGCAGTCCGACGTCCCACGCGAGCATCGTCACCAGACCGCTGAGCTTGATGCGACTGCCGTACGCGCCGGCGGGAGTGGCGCTCTCGGTCTCGGTCATCGGTTCAGCCTAGGCGGATCGCAGTCTCGATACGCGGCTCGTTCCTCACCGCTACTCGACCAGCCTGCGTGGGCTACTCGACCAGCTTCAGTGTGTGATCGTGACGACGATCGCCGCGCCGGCGGTCGCGTCGACCGTTGCCGCAGTATCGAGCTGCGACAGATCGAAGGGCCCGAGCTCGACCCCGCACGACACCGTGCCGTCCATGCAGAAGACGAAGACCTCCGCGCCTGGCAGCACCTCCGCCATTGCCGTGCCACCGACAACGGTCGCGACGTGCGCGGCATACGCACCGCGCCGGGTCATCACGTTGAAGTCACGGGTCGGACCGTCAGACACCGTGCAGGCGACCTCCGTCTCACCCTCGAAGCTGTATGGCGAAAAACGCTGCAACTCCACAGCATCCGGACTGTGCAGCGTCATTCGACCTTTCGAGCACAGGACGATCACGCGGTCCACGCCATCGATCCGGGAGAACGGCCCGTCCTGCTCCACCTCGGCAACGCTCAGCCGCCATCCGAAGTCGCCGTCTGCCGGGTGACGGGCGAGTTCGTGCGTGATGCCTCCGCCACCGAGCCACGGCATGGTCGTCGCTTCGGCGAAGCGGGTCACCGTCACTGTCATGCTCTTCCTCCTGTTTCCGCGCTTGGTCTCGATACGGCCTCGGCTAGCGCCTCGCCCTACTCGACCAGCTTGAGTGAGCCGGCCTCGGTTAGCGCCTCGCCCTACTCGACCAGCTTGAGTGAGCTACTCGACCAGCATGATCGATCGGTGCAAGGATCGATCGAACACCTGTGACCAGCGGAGGAGCGCACATGGAGTTCGAGACCACGATCCAGCTGCACGGCAAGGACAATCTCGGGATCACCGTGCCTGACAACCTCGTCGAGGAGCTCGGCGGTGGCAAGCGTCCGAAGGTCGTCGTGACGCTCGGCGACTACACGTACCGCACGTCGATCGCGCGCATGGGCGGGCAGTTCCTCTTCGGCGTCAACAAGGAACACCGGGCCAAGGCCGGCGTGCACGCGGGCGACGAGGTCACCGTCGGCCTCGAGCTGGACACCGCGCCCCGAGACGTGACGCTACCGCCGGAGGTAGCTGCCGCTCTCACCGAGAAGCCAGCACTGGCAAGCTATTTCGCGTCGCTCTCCTATACCAAGCAGAAGGAATACGTCACCTGGATCGAGAGCGCCAAGAAGCCGGAGACACGGGAGAACCGCATCGCCAAGACGCTCGCGAACCTGGCGGAGGGCAAGCCGCTGCGGTGAGCGCACTTGGTCTCGATACACCTCCCCCGCTTCGCTGGTCTCGATACACCTCCCCCGCTTCGCTCCTCCGGCACTCGACCCACCGCTCCGGCACTCGACCAGAGTGCCCGCTCTTCTCACACAGTCAGCAGTGTCTTGATCGCCCGCCGCTCGTCCATCGCGGCATACCCCTCGGCGGCTTCCTCCAACGGCAGTGTCAGGTCGAAAACCTTGCCAGGGTTGATCTTTCGGCTCTCGATGCGGTCGATCAGGTCGGGCAGGTAGCGGCGCACCGGTGCCGGCCCGCCGTGCAGATGTATGGCGGAGTAGAACATCTCCTGACCCGGCAGCTCGACCCCGTGCGAGACCCCCACGAACCCGACATGACCGCCGGCGCGCGTCGACCGGATCGCCTGCATCATCGACTCCTGCGTGCCGACCGCCTCGATGACCGAGTGTGCGCCATACCCGCCGGTCATCTCCTTGATGTGTTCGACGCCGTCGTCGCCGCGCTCCTCGACGATGTCCGTCGCACCGAAGGCACGCGCCAACTGCTGCCGCGGCTCGTGCCGGCTCATCGCGATGACGCGCTCCGCCCCGAACTCCCGCGCCGCCAGGACACCGAGCAGGCCGACCGCGCCATCCCCAACAACGACAACGGTTTTCCCAGGCGCAACCGCTGCAGCATCCGCCGCGAACCAGCCGGTCCCCAACACGTCCGACGCGGCGAGCAGCGACGGGAGGAGGTCGGCGTCCGGCATACCCGATGTGGCGACGAGGGTCCCATCTGCCCACGGGATCAGTGCACGCTCGGCCTGCGTGCCGCTGCGGCCGACGGGTTGCACGTGGGCACAACGGGATTGGTAGCCCGCCTGACAGATCTCGCAGGTGCCGTCGGACGCCATGAACGATCCGACCACGAAGTCGCCCGGTGCGACCGTGGACACGTCGTCACCGATCTCCTCGACGACACCGACATACTCGTGGCCCATCGGGATCGGGCCGTCGAAGTCGTTCGCGCCGCGGTAGGACCACAGGTCCGAGCCGCACACGCAGGTCGCCGCGAGTCGGATGATCGCGTCCGTCGGCTGGGTGATCGTCGGATCCGGACGGTCCTCGACCCGCACGTCGCCGGGGCTGTGCAGCATGACTCCACGCATCGCGTCTCCTTCGCATTGGGGTGTATGGCGCCTTCTGGCATTCACACTAGACACTGGTAGAGGCGGGCATCGAGTGGTGATGGCGCCCACTTGATCTCGATACACCCTCCGCCGCTCCGGCACCCCACGAAGTTTCTCCCCCGCTTCGCTCCTCCGAATACTTCGCGGGGACCCCGCCCGCTCCCCCGGCACTCGATCAGCGTGGGTCCGGGCACTCGATCAGCATGGGTCCGGGCACTCGATCAGCGGGGGCGCTGCAGAATCGGCGGCAGCACGCAGAGCATGCCGGTCGACCAGATCACGTGCAGCACCAGCGGCGCCACGACGGAGTCGGTGCGCGCTCGCTCACAGCCGGCCAGCACACTGAGCGGCCCCGACGCCAGCACCAGCATCGGGTTGCCGGTGGCCGAGGTCACCAAGATGTGCAACGCGGTGGTGCCGGCCACCGCAGGCAGGCCGACGCTCCGCGCCATGTCGTATGACGCCCCACGGAAGAACAGCTCCTCGGCTGCTCCGGTGAGGAGCGCCAGTGCGGCGACCGGGACGAGCGGACCCTTCCGAGCGTGATCGACGACGTCGGCGATCTGCTTTCGTAGCAAGGGAACACGTGACCCAACGACGCCGCCGGCCGCGAAGGCCGCGACCAAGCCGGCACCGACGGCAGCAGGCCGGAGGACCTGCTCCCGGACGTCGAAGGGTCGGCGCTCAGCCGGTGTCGCGACGCGGACGGCCACGGCTCCAACGGTCCAGATCACGGCAAGTTCGACCGTGCGCCGCCGGAAGTCCGGCCCGCCGCGCGGGCTGCGGATGGCCCGGCGCAGCGCGGGCACGCCAGCAGCGAGGGTCGCCGCCTCGGCGACCAGCGCCGCGATCCGCCGACGTGTCACGCTCAACCCGCCCACGGCGGATCGGCGCTGGTCAGCCCGCCCGGCTCGGCCTGCCCGGGCTCGGGAAGCTGCCCGGAGCCGCGACCCGCTCCATCGAGTGCCGCTGCGATCGCCGCGTCCAGGCGCATCGGCTCGGGCACGTCGACCAGCTCCCAGATGTCGCGCTCGCGGCATACGACCTCATGCACGAGACTGCCGACGAGCGGTTTGGCGACACCGGTCGGCACCGGCGTCACCAGGCCGACCCACTGGCTGGCCAGCCAGGGCGTGAGCACCGGGACGGTCACCACTCGCCGGCGGCCCAGCGCGGCCGCGGCCGCGTAGCAGTCGATCAGCCCCCGATAGGTCACCACCTCGCCCGCACCGATGTCGAAGGTGCGGTTGCTGTCGGCGGGAAGCTCGGCCGCCGCGACCAGCAGATGCAGGACGTCACGGACCGCGATGGGTTCGATGCGGTTGTTCAGCCACTGCGGGGCGACCATCACCGGCAACCGGTGCGTCAGATGCCGCAGCATCTCGAACGACGCCGAACCCGACCCGACGATCACCGCGGCCTGCAGCACCGTCGCGGGCACCTCACCGGCGAGGAAGATGTCACCGACCTCGACACGTGAGGCCAGGTGTGGACTGAGCTCCTCGACGTCGGGGTGCAGGCCGGACAGGTAGACGATCCGTTGCACGCCGGAATCGGCTGCGGCATGGCAGAACTGGTGCGCCATACGCTTGTCCCGCTCGCGGAAATCTCCGTCGCCGTCCATCGAGTGCAGCAGGTAATAGGCGATCTCGACACCTTCCATCGCCTGCCGCAGGTCGTCCGGATCGGTCGCGTCACCGGCGACCACCCGCACTGCGTCCTCGTCGCGGGCCCAGTCACGCTCGCGGATCCTGTCGGGATGCCGGGCCAGCACCGACAGGTGCCGCCCGGTCGCCAGCAACTCCGGCGCGAGTCGCGACCCTATGTAGCCGCTCGCGCCCGTGACGAGCACGCGGCCCGGTTGGTGTGCCATCACCTCAACCTAACCGGCTTGCGGCCTATCGCGTCTTCTGCCGCTCGCGCTAGACAGTGTTAGACATCGGCATCGAGGGGTGTTCCCGGGGTGCCCGGCCCCGCTGCTGCCGCCGGACGCCCCGCAGCGGACCATGGAGGTATGACGTCAGCCGCTCCGGACACCACCCGCACCTCGTCCGGAGATGCCGGACACCGTCGTGCGTTCTGGCTGATCGCCGCCGGATTCGCCGCGACGATGGCGTTCACGACAGTGCCGACGCCGATGTACGGGCTCTACCAGGACCGCGACGGCTTCCCGACGCTGATGATCACGGTGATCTTCGCGGCATACGGCTTCGGGGTGATGGGCGGGCTCTACTTCGCCGGGCACGTGTCGGACTACCTCGGCAGGCGGCGGGTGCTGCTCGCCGCGGTGCTCACCGAGTTGGCGTCCTGCCTCATCTTCGTCTTCCTCAAGGACGTCACCAGCCTGCTCATCGCGCGGTTCATCTGCGGGGCGGGCATCGGTGCGGTGACGTCGACCGCCACCGCACACCTCGCCGAACTGCGCCGCGTCGGCGCGCCGGGCGAGGACGGGCGTCGCGCCAGCCTGGTCGCGAGTGCGGTCAACACCGGCGGTCTCGCGCTCGGGCCGCTGATCGGCGGCATGCTCACCGAGTGGCTGCCGCACCCGTTGACACTCCCTTACGTGGCGTTCCTCGTCGCACTTCTGCTGGTCGGGCTCATCGCATTCCGCGCCCCGGAGACGGTGCAGGTGCCGGCGCGGCGGCCGTCATACAAACCGCAGCGCGTGAGCGTATCCCCTGAGGTGCGAGCGGAATTCATCGCCAGCGGGCTGGCCGCGGCGGGGTCGTTCGCAGTCCTCGGGTTCTTCACCTCGCTCACCGGCAGCGTGCTCGGCGAGGTCATGCACGAGCAGTCACGGCTGGTCACCGGTCTCGTCGTCTTCGGCACCATGGGCGCGTCCTCGGTCTCGCAAGTGGCGTTCTACGCGCTGCGGCCACGCCCGAAGCTGCAGGCCGGGATCGCGCTCATCGTCGCCGGGCTCGTGCTCGTCGGTGCGGGCACGATGGCAGGTCTGATCGCGCTCTTCGCCCTCGGTGGCGTCATCGCCGGCGCCGGCATCGGCCTCATCTTCGCCTCGTCGATCGCCGCTGCGAACCGGATGGCCGACCCGGCCCACCGCGGAGAGACCGTGGCGGGGATGTTCCTCGCGGCATACGCCGGGATCACCGTGCCGGTCATCGCGTGCGGTGTGCTGCTCACCTGGGTCCCGACCGTCACGCTCGTCGTGTGCTTCGCCGCGCTGATCATCGTCGTCGCGACGGCGTCGACCTGGCAGATGCTGAAACACACGCCCTGACCGACGACTGGTCAACCCGCCAATTCCGTTGCCTGTGAGAGCATTTCGTCCACCGATCCGGCCGGGTCGATGATCGGCGCCTGGACGAACCGCACGACACCGCCAGGATCGACGAGCAACGACTGTCGCTTGTAGCGCTCCGCTCCCGCGACCCTGAACATCGGCAGTCGAAGTGCCGCCGCGACGCGGCCGTCCGGATCGGACAGCAGCGTGAACGGCAGCTTCTCGGCGTCGGCGAACGCCTTCTGCTGGTCGGCCCGCTGCGTGCTCACGCCGTGCAGGCCCACCCCGATCGCGTCGAACCGCGGTTCGCGAGCGGCATACGTCCGCGACTCCAGGGTGCAGCCGGGTGCGCCGGGGATGTCGTCCCAGCCCGGCGGATGGCCCTGCACGCCGGACACGAACGCACCGGGGAAGAAGTAGAGGACGCGCCACCCGGCTCCGCGCAACGCGACGTCCGACCCGTCGTGCGCAGGCAGCGTCAGGTCCGGCAGCGTGGTGCCCACGAGGCGGTGCACCCGCTCCGACTCGGCGGAACGCACCGACGACGTCGCCGCCACCGAGCCGTCACCGAGGAGCCAGCGGTCGCCGAACTCCTGCATCGCGATCAGCACCGGCAGCAACCCCTCGCCGCGTCGGGTCAGCACGTAGTCGTGCCGGGGCGGCCGTGTCGAATAGGCCCTCCGCTCGACCAACCCGTCGTCGACGAGTGACGCCAATCGCTCGCTGAGGGCGCGCCGACTGATGCCCAGTGCGTCCTGTATGACGTCGAATCGCGTGACACCGGAAGAGATCTCCCGCACGATCAGCCAGCTCCACCAGTCGCGGACGACACCCAGTGTCTGCGCGATGCCGCAGTCGGCGTCGCCGAGATCTTCGTGCCGCATGTCACCTCCAACGCGCGAGAAGCGTAGTAGATTCCATCCTGGAACGTAGTTAGTTCCATTTTGGAACTCATGAGAGGACGCGTATGGCGCAGAACGACACGGCCGCGGTGCACACACTCGACTCGGGCGAGCCGGAGGTCGGCGATCCACGCGCCTTCTGGACCTACTGGTCCGCGTCCACCACGTCCGGCGTCGGCAGCGCGATGACCACGGTCGCGATGCCGCTGGTCGCGGTGCTGATTCTGCATGCAGGCGCTGTCGAGATGGGCGTGCTGACCGCAGCGGGCGACATCGCCTGGCTGGTGGTCGGGCTCCCGGCAGGCGCGATTGTGCAGTGGCTGGCGCTGCGTCGTCTGCAGGTCGGCCTCGACCTGCTGCGCGCCGTCGCCATACTCAGCATCCCGCTCGCGTGGTGGCTCGACGGCCTCACGCTCGCGCACCTGGTGATCGTCGCCCTCGTCGTGTCGTTCGCGAACGTGTTCTTCTTCGTGGCCAACTCCACCTTCCTGCCGTCGGTCGTGCCCAAGTCCGAGTTGCACGCGCGCAACAGCCTGATGAGCGGCACCCACGCGACCACCCAGCTCAGCGGACCCTCCGTCGCCGGACTGCTCGTGCAGGCGATCGGCGCGGTGCCGACGCTGCTGGTCGACGCAGCGAGCTACCTCGTGTCCGCGACGCTCCTGCAGCGCCTGCCCGAGCGACGCCAACCGGGCGACCGGACGGAGGTCGGCTCCTTGCGCCGTCAGATGCGGGAGGGCTGGGACTTCGTCCGCCACCACCCGGTCATGAACGCCTGCATGTGGGACGCCACGATCACCAACTTCGTCTGCGGCGGCCAGCTGGCCCTCTTCGCGGTCTACCTGGTCCAGTCGACACGCGCACCCGCCGGCCTCGTCGGATTTCTGCTCGCTGCCGAGGGCGTCGGCTCGCTCATCGGTTCAGCGCTCTCGCCACGGATCGTCCGGTCCCTCGGATCGGCGCGCGCCTGCATCGTCTACGGCTTCGTGTCTGTCGTCGGCGCCCTGACCATCCCGCTCGGCGCTCACGTGACCGCGTGGATCCTCTTCGCCGTCGGCAACATCGTCTTCGCGCTCGGCGTTGTCGTGCTCAGCACCGCGACCCGGACCTTCCGGCAGACCGCTACGCCGCCGGAGTTGTTGTCCAGAGTGATGGCGACGGTCCGCTTCGTGTCGTGGGGCGCGATACCACTCGGCGCGCTCACCGCCGGAATGCTCGGGCACTGGCTCGGACTGCGACCCGCGCTCTTCGTGCTCGGCGCGGTCACCATCGGCTCACCGCTCGTGCTGTTGTGCAGCCCGGTGCGCCACCTGCGGAATCTGGACGATCCGGTCGTATGACGCCTCAACGCAGCCGCACGACCTCCATGATCGCGATGCACCGAACATGCTGAAATACACTCTCCGACATGTCGATCCATCCGCTGTGGCGCCCCTTCAACCCGGGCGCCAATGCTCGACGTCAGGGCGAGCGGGTGGCACACCGGCAGTCGGAGATCGGGCCGCTGACAGCAACCGGACACGCGCGGTTCGCCACCCAGTACGCGGCACTGCGCGAAGCGATAACGGAAGCGCTCGGGGAGAGGCTGCTCGCCATCGAACACGTCGGTTCGACCGCGATCCCAGGGTTGCTGGCGAAACCGGTCATCGACATCGACCTGACGGTGCCCGACGTGAATGCCGAGGGGGACTACCTGCCCGCACTGGAGTCGATCGGCTGGCGGCTGATCTTCCGTGACGATTTCGGTGGCGACGCACACCGGCAACTGACGTATGCCGAGCCGAACACCAATCTGCACGTATGGTCGCCCGGCGCGATCGAGCCACAACGGCATCTGCTGTTCCGAGAGTGGCTGGCTGCCAATACCGGAGCGCAAGAACGGTATGCCGCCGCGAAGCGATCCGCACTGACCGGAGAAGTGCGTTACAACGACGCGAAAGCCGGCGTCGTCTATGACCTCTACGAGCAGGCCTTCGCCTCGGACGCACGTCATACACATGAACCTCAGCCCCGATGACGCTTTCGCCCATGCCACGCGGGAGCTATAGCTCCCGTTCGGCATCGGCGAACCCGATCCGAGGCCACGGCACGCGCCTCAGCGCAACCGGACGACCTCGAAACGCCCCTGCGGGTGCGCGATCGCGTCCTGGCTCTGGATCAGCTGGATCTCACGAGTGCCCGCCTGATGAGTCCGCTCCATGATCGAGTAGACCGAATCAGCTGTGTCCGCAAGGGCTTTCGCTGGATCCTCGGTCATCCAGCGGGCCAGGAAGATCGCCGCCGTCGCATCGCCGGCGCCGGAGACGTACATCGGCAGGAGGGGCGTCGTCACCAGCCAGGCGCCGTCGTCGGTCACGATCGCGAGTTGCACTGAGTCCGCTGGGGTCTCGTCGGTCTGCACGGACGTGACCAGCACGACGCGAGGGCCGCGCTCACGCAGCGCGTCGACAGCCTGCAGCAGCTCGTCGACCGTGTGCACCTCGGACTCGGTCAGATAGTCCAGCTCGAACTGGTTGGGCGTGACGATGTCCGCGGCGGGAATCACCTTGTCCCGCATGAATTCCGGGATGCCGGGCCGCACGAAGAAGCCGCGCTCGACGTCACCCATCACCGGGTCGGCGCAGTAGATCGCCGCCGGATTCGCTGCCTTGACGCGCGCGACCGACTCGAGGATCACCGCACCGACCTGCTCGCCGCCCTGGTAACCGGACAGCACCGCGTCGCACTCGCCGAGCACACCGCGCTCCTCGATGCCGGTGATCACGTCGGCGACGGTCTCCGGCTCGAAGACCGGGCCACGCCACTCGCCATACCCGGTGTGGTTGGAGAAGTGCACCGTGTAGACCGGCCACACCTCGAAACCGAGGCGTTGCAACGGAAACACCGCCGAGCTGTTGCCCGCGTGACCGTAGGCGACGGAGGACTGGATCGACAGGATGTTCACCGCGGCAGTGTAGGCCTCGAGACGTGGTTCCTGAGGAGCCCGTGAGGGACGAGCGGGCGTCTCGAAGGGCTCGTGCCTCGCTCCTCGGCCACCTCGGGCGGTCACATCACCTGACCGTCGGCACCGGAGTCGTCGACGACCGGCTTGCCCGCGAACGCCCACTGCTTCATGCCGCCATGGACGTTGATCGTGTCGAAGCCCTGCTGCTCCAACCAGGCAACCGCGCGGCCGGACCTGTTGCCCGACCGGCAGATGATCGGCAGCGGGTCACGCTCGTCGGACTCGGGCAGCTCACCCAGCCGAGCCGGCAGCTCTCCCAGCGGAATGTGTATGGCGCCCGGCGCATGCCCGGCATCCCATTCGTTCTGCTCGCGCACGTCAATCACGACGGCGTCGTCGGCCAGCTTGTCGGGCGTCGTGGAATCAGCCATGACTCCATCCTGACTCATTTGAGTAGCCGAGACATCCGGCGGTCGGCCAACGTCTTGCCGCCGGTCTGACAGGTCGCGCAATATTGCATCGACCGGTCCGCGAACGACACCTCACGCACCACATCACCGCACACCGGGCACTTCTCGCCGGTGCGGCCGTGCACCCGCATGCCGGACCGCTTGGCATCCTTCAGATCCTTCGCCGGTTTGCCCGAGGCCGCCGCGATCGCCTCGGTGAGGATGTCGCGCAGCGCCTCATACAACGCCGTCACCTGGTCCTCGGTCAGCTTCCCGGCCACGGTGTATGGCGAGAGCTTCGCGGCGTGCAGCACCTCGTCGGAGTAGGCGTTGCCCACGCCCGCGATCACCGACTGGTCACGCAACAGACCCTTCACCTGAGATCGCGAATCGGCAAGCAGCGCAGCGAAATCCGCCCGGGAGATGTCCAGCGGATCCGGCCCGAGCGAGGCGATCCCGGGCACCTCGGAAGGGTCCCGCACGACATACGCGGCCAGCCGCTTCTGGGTGCCCTGCTCGGTCAGGTCGAAGCCGGAGTCGTCGGCAAACCGCACCCGCAGCGCGATCGGCGACTTGCCCGGCCGGACGGCAGTCTGCGGCAGCGCATCGGACCAGCGCAGCCACCCGGCACGCGACAGGTGGAAGATCAGGTGGATGCCGTCGACGTCCAGGTCGACCCATTTGCCGTGCCGGCGCACGTCCGTCACGGAGAGGCCACCCAGCGAATCCACCGGCGGGTCATAGGTTTTCAGCACCGAGAAGGACCCCAGCTCGACCTTCGCGACCGGGAGGTCGAGCACGCGGGACCGCAGGAAATCGACCAGTCCCTGCACCTCGGGCAGCTCAGGCATCGGCATCACTCCGCGTGCCCGACTCCTGCACGAGGGCCTTCCGGACCAGCCGGTGCAGGGTGAATCCGTCCGGCCCCTCGCACACGATCATCCGCAGCGGTCGACCGCGCAGCTCGTCACGCACCAGCGGGTGACCGTGGGACAGCAGCTGCTGGGTCACGGTGAGCTGCCGGATCGCGATGCACGCAACGTTGTCGGGGTGCTCGACGGCGAAGTCTTCGTAGATGACCGGGTCGTGCTGACCGTCGTCACCGACGAGAAGCCACTGGATGTGCGGGAATTCACGCGCCAGCCGCCGCAACGACGTGCGCTTGTGCTCCTGCCCGCTGCGGAAGATGCTGTCGTCGGTCGGGCCCCAGTCGGTCAGCAGCGCCGGGCCGAGCGGGAAGCCGTGCCGCCGCAGGAAGCGGGTCAGAATCGGCTGGGTGTTCCACGCTCCGGTGGACAGGTAGATGATCGGCGCGCCGGGATGGTCGGCCAGCAGCGAGCGATACATCGCCGGCATGCCGGGCACGACCTTGCGGGCGGTCTCCTCCAGCACGAAGCTGTTCCAGGCCGCGATCATCGGGCGGGGCAACGCGGTCACCAGGCAGGTGTCGTCGACGTCGCTGATGATGCCGAAGCGCGTCTCCGGTCCAATGACCTCGATCGGAGCCTCGACGGTCAGGTCACCGACGGTCACCGTGGCGTGCTGCCGGCCCGGCGCGAGCCCGTGGTCGCGCAGCTCGACATCGAGGTAACCGCCTCGATCGGTCGTGGCCGTGGCGCTCGCGGCTCCGAACCGCACCTGCACGTCGACTCCGGCCAGCGGAGCGGTGAAGAACACCTTGAAACCACGACGGATCGGCGCTTCCTCTGCCGCAGGAGCGGTCGTTGGCTGACCGTCGCGCCCCAGCACCACACGCGCGAGCACGCGTGCAAAACCCTCACCGGCATACCCCATGTAAGGCAGCACCTGCTGCTGCCAGCCGCGCTTGCGCAACCGGCGCGCCACGATGCCGTTGACGGCGTCCTCGGCGCGTGCTGCGGGATGGGCTTTGGGCATGTGCTCAGGTTAGAGCCCGCGGGGGACTACTGGTCATCGTCGTCCGGGTGAACTATCCGCAGGATGATCTCGGTCGCGCTGCGCAGCGCCACCCGCTCCTGCTCGCTCAACCGCGCGACCTCGGGCGCCAGCGCCGCCGCACGCGAAGCGCGCAACTGCTCCAGCTGGGTGCGACCCTCGACGGTCAGATCGATCAGCGCGACCCGCGCGTCACTGGGGTCGGTGGACCGGCTGGCCCACCCGGCGGCCTCCAGCCGCTGCACCTGGGTGGTCATGGTCGGCTGGCTGCAGTGGTCGGCGTTGGCCAACTCACCGATGCGCGCCGGGCCGAGCTCGTCGATCAGCGAGAGCAACCTGGCCTGCGCGGGTGGGATCGGGAGCTCGGCATGCCGGGTCGCCCACCGATTGAGGCGCGCCACTGCGCTGAGCAATCTGGCGCCTTCGGGAACGACGGACTCACCAGCGGATTCGGGCTGCATGGGCGAATGGTAAATAGCATTTCTATGTGTCGTCAACCCGCCGGAAGCGGTTGCTCCGCGGCGGTCGGGTAATCGGTCAACGACCCGGAAGCCGAAATCGATCCCGGCGCGCGTATGCCGTGCAGTATGCCGTGAACCGCGCCGCTCAGCGGCCGATCCTCAGCGGCCGATCGCCGTCGCGACGCTCCCGCTGCCCTCGTCCAGCAACTTCGCTGCCGCCGTGGCGTCGACACCGGCCAGCAGCATCACCACGGCGACCTTGGTGCGTCCGTCGGCCGCGGTCAGTGCACGCGCCGCAGTCTGCTCGTCCGAGTCGGTCGCCGCGGCGACGATCCGGCCGGCGCGGTCGACAAGCTTGTCGTTGGTGGGTCGCATGTCGACCATGAAGTTGCCGAAGGTCTTGCCGATGCGCACCATCGCCCCGGTCGACAGCATGTTGCAGACCATCTTCTGGGCGGTGCCGGCCTTCAGCCGCGTCGACCCGGTCAGCACCTCCGGCCCGGTGGCGACCTCGATCGCGATGTTCGCCTCGCGACCGATGACCGACCCGACGTTGCAGGCCAGGGCGACCGTCTGGGCGCCCCGCTCGTCCGCGCGCCGCAGCCCTGCCACGACGTATGGCGTCCGCCCGCTCGCCGCGATGCCGACGACCGTGTCGTTGGGTCCGACCTGCATTCCGTCGATGTCGGCTGCCGCGGTCTCGGTGTCGTCCTCGGCCCCCTCGACCGCCTCGACGAACGCCCACCGGCCGCCGGCGAGCAGCGCGGTCACCTGGTTCTCGTCGGTGTCGAACGTGGGCGGGCACTCGACGGCGTCGAGCAGCCCGAGCCGTCCGCTGGTGCCGGCCCCGACATAGATCAGTCGACCGCCGGCGCGCAGCGAGCTGGCGATCACCTCGACGGCCTTGGCGATCTCGGGCAGCACCCGGCGGACGGCCACGGCGACGGTCTGGTCCTCGTCATTCATCAACTCCAGCATCTGCTGGGTGTCCATCGCGTCGAGTCCGGCGCTGCGCGGGTTGCGCGCTTCGGTGGTGAGGTCACCTAGGTTCATCGATCTACTTTTTCCTTTTCGTTGCCGACTGCTTGCGATGCTTGATCGGCTGAGCCTCGCGGACCGCGTCGTGCGTGCGGGTCAGCGCCTCGGTGGTGGCCTCGAGGGACGAGCGGGCGACACCGACGAAGAGGAAATCGACGACGGCGAGTTGTGCGGTGCGGCTGGCCAGCGCCCCGGACCGGAAGGTCGTCTCCCGGGCGGCCGTGGTCAGCACGATGTCGGCGTGCTGGACGATCGGGGAGCCGGAGAAGTTGGTGACCGCGATGGTGGTCGCGCCGGTCTCCTTGGCTGCGGCGAGAGCCTCGACGACGTCCTGGGTGGCGCCGGAGTGCGAGATGCCGATGGCGACGACCGACGGGTCGAGCAGCACGGCCGAAGTCATCGCGGCGTGAAACTCCGTCCAGCAGAAGGCGATTCGGCCGGCCCGCATCAGTTTGTATTGCAGGTCGGTCCCGACCAGGCCGCTCGCGCCGATGCCGAAGATCTCCACGCGAGGAGCCCCGGCGACGGCTGCGATGGCCGCGTCCAACTGCGACAGGTCGAGGTGCTCGGCGGTCTCCTGCAGCGCGCGCACCTCGTGGTGCACGATCCCGGCCACGATGTCATCGGTCGTCTGCGCCTCGTCGAGGTCGGGCGGCGGTTTGCGGGTCGGCCCGCCCAGCGCGGACTCGCGGGCGGCGGCTCCGGCGAGCGCGAGCCGCAGGTGCGGATATCCGCTGAAGCCGACACTGTGGCTGAACCGTGCCACGGTCGCCACGGAAGTCGCCGCACGCTCGGCGAGTTCGGTGATCGACAGGTGCGCGGCCGCTGCCGGGTCACGCAGCACGACGTCGGCGACGCGATGCTCAGCGGGTTGTAGTTGGGGCAGCACCGAACGCATGCGCACGAGGACGTCTCGTGTGGGGTCTGCGGTCGAGTCACCTGTTCCGTGATCCATGACGTCCCTTTCCGACCTTCGGCTCCGACCTTCGGCGCGGGCGTCCCAAGGTGTTGGTTGCGAGTCAGGAAGTTGATTCCTGAACGACCAGGCTTCACTGTAACCATCGAGTGAAAACTTCGTGCCAGCTGCGCACCCTCGACCGTTAAAGATTGACATATTCTGACGGCGGCTTTGCGTGACACATAGTGAGCGCTTGCTCGGCGTTCCGGCCACGCAACGCCACAAGATGCGCATTGTCTGCCAGTCGCCTGGGAAAAGGCTCCATATTGCAGGAGGTTCGATGATCGTCGTCGGCTGCATCTCCGGCACGTCGGTCGACGGCATCGACGTCGCCGTCGCGGACCTCGCCGGCGCGGCCGATGGTGACCTGACGCTGCGGCCGTTGGGCGCCCGGACACACCCCTGGTCGACGTCCACCCGCGACGGGCTGCTCGCGCTGCTGCCTCCCGCCGCGACCACCACCGCCGACGTATGCCGCCTCGACATCCTCGCCGGCCGGGAGATCGCCGACGCGGTGCAGGCAGCGATCGACGACTTCGCCGGCGGCACGGCCGATCTGGTGGTGAGCCATGGGCAGACCGTCTTCCACTGGGTCGAGGACGGAGTCGCCCGCGGCGGTCTCCAGCTCGGTCAACCGGCGGCGATCGTCGAACGCACCGGTCTGCCGGTCGTCAGTGATGTCCGCAGTCGTGACATCGCCGCCGGCGGGCAGGGCGCTCCGCTGGCCGGGACCCTGGATCTGCTGCTGCTGCTTGCGGGTCGAGTAGGGCGAGGAACGAGCCCGTATCGAGACCAGCGAAGCGCGGCTGCTCTCCTCAACCTGGGCGGCATCGCCAACGTCACCGTCGTGTCGCCGCACGGGACCGCCGCATTCGACACCGGTCCGGCCAACTGCCTCATCGACGCGGCAGTCTCCGCGGCCACCTCCGGTGCTCGGGCGTATGACGCCGACGGCCGCCTCGCGTCCTCCGGCTCCGTCGACAGGCGCCTGCTGACCCGGTTGCTGAAGGAGCCCTACTACGCCCTTCCCGCACCGAAATCGACCGGGCGGGAGCTGTTCACGACCGACTATCTCGACGCGTTCGGCGATCGACCGACCTCCGTGGTCGGGCTCGCCGACTTGGTCGCGACACTGACCGAGCTGACCGCAGTGACGGTGGCCGACGCGCTGCGCCCCTACGGCGTGACGGAGGTCTACGGCTCCGGCGGGGGCATGCGCAACCCGGTGCTGCGGGAGCGGCTCGCCGCGCAGCTCGCACCCGCCCAGCTTGCGTCCACCGACCAGCTCGGCCTACCGATCGACGACAAGGAGGGCTACCTGATGGCGTTGATCGGCTACCTGACGTGGCACGGCATCCCCGGTGTGCTGGCCGACGCCGACGGCCGCGCTCTGACCGGCGCGACCACCCCGCGGGTGCTGGGTCGGATCAGCCCGGGGGACAAGCCGTTGCGGCTGCCGGACCCTGGCGCCATACCGCGCAGTCTGCGCGTGGTGGACTGATCGGGTGACCGAGCCGGAGCCACTGCACCCGCTGCTGCGACAGCGGTGGAGCCCGCAGGACTTCCGCACCGACCATGAGCTGGACCCGGTCGCGGTCGCCACGCTCCTGGAGGCCGCCCGTTGGGCGCCGTCCGCCGGCAACTCGCAGCCGTGGGCGTTCGTCGCCGCCCGGCGCGGGGACGATATGCACCAGCGGCTGGTCCCCAACCTGCTCGGCGGGGCGCGTCGCTGGGGTCCGCGTGCCAGCCTGCTGCTGGTCAACCTGTGTCATCGGTATGTCGACGAATCCGACTACGAATACTCCGAATTCGCGATGTATGACCTCGGTCAGGCAGTCGCCCACCTCACTGTGCAGGCACAGGCGCAGGGCCTGTCCGTGCGGCAGTTCCGCAGCTTCGACAGGGACGCGATCGAGGACCTGCTGACCGTCGCACCGGGGTGGCAGGTCGCCACGATGGCCGCCGTCGGCGTGCCTCCGGCGACGCCCGCGCCATACGCCGCGAAGTTCCCGGACGGGCAGGTCCTGCCGCGTGCCCGGCGCGACCTGTCCTCCGTGCAGACAGAAGGGCGCGCGGGCTCAGTCGACCCGGGCGGGCGCGAAAGCCGCTGAGCTGCGGGCATATCCGATCGCAGCCACGGCCGCACCCGCGATCACCGCGGTGCTGGCGCCGAGGGTTGCCGCGAACGCACCGGCGAGCACGACGATGCCCGGGTGCATGGCCCAGAGCACGCCACCGCCGCGGCCGGGACCGGACATGAAGATGCCCGGCGCCGGGCCCTTGTGCGCATAGAGCAGCTGTCCGCCGGCGATCAGCAACACCACTGCCACACCGTATGGCGCTGCGTCCGCACCGCTGCCCGTCGCCAGCCCGACGACCGTGACCAGGACGAACTGCACGACCGCCAGCGGCGCCAGGTGCAGCACGGCCTCGTGCGTCCAGGTCAGTCCGAGCAGCGACTGGTCACCAGCTGCAGCGGCCTGCCCCTGCAGGCCGCGGGTGAGACCGGCCGCGCCGATATGGCTGAGCACCACCAGGATCGGCAGCAGCAGCGGTGAGTCGGCGTGCTGGACGGCGTTGAGCCCGGTCAGCGCCACGGCGACGCACTCGAGCACGACCCAGCCGAGCGAGGACCAGCCGGTGCGCAGCAGCCCCGTCACGTCGGCGAGGATCACCGTCAGGTGTGGTCCGGCCACGCGGATCCGGGCCGGCTTGTGTCGCAGCTTCAGCGAGAAGGCCTGGGCGCGAGCACGTCTGGTGTCCGACACGATGAGTGAGGACGTGACCGCCTCGGACAGCAGCGACTGCCGCAGCATGTCCGGGCCGGGCAGTGCCTCCACGAGGGGCCAGCTCGCCATACCGCCGAGGGGTGCGTGGCCACGCACCTGCCCGCGCAGCCAGCTCTGGATGATCAGCAGGCCGCCCAGCAGGCCGAGCACGATGCCGACCGCCAGCGAGACCGCCGAGCCGCCGGCCATGGTGAAGCCGATCGGGATCGCGACGCCGAGACACAGGCAGGACGTCATCACCATCAGCTGGCTGCCGCGCCACGAGTCGCGCAGGGTCAATCGTCTGGGCAGGTCTGTGCCCACAACGAATTCGATGTGCCCGGGCTCCGGCAACACCGGTCCGCGAGCGCCGCCCACCTTGAACGCCACGGCTGCCACCATGAGTATGACGAGCACGGCGACTCCGACAGCACCGATCGGCTGCTGCTCGATCCAGCGCAGCACACCAGGCCATTCCTCGAAGACGTAGTGCGCCAGCACGGAGCCGTAGACAGTGCCGACGAGCGCGGCGAGGTAGGCGCCGAAGAGCGCGGACGACATCGGGCCGCCCTCGCCGCGGTAGCGCAATTCGTAGGCGTCCGAAAGGCGTTCGCGCTCCTCCTTGGTGGCCTTGGGCATCAGGCGCCCTGCGGGAAGTGGACGGTGCGGGTCGCGGTGGACTTGGCCAGCTCCTTGTCGTGGCAGACCCAGACGACCGACCCGCCGTCGGCGACGCGCTCGCGCAGCACCTCACCCAACAGGGCACGGCGGCCTTCGTCCAACCGCTGCTCCGGCTCGTCCAGCACCAGCAGTGCCGACGGTCGCAGCAACACCATCGCCAGCTCGACGAGTTGCCTTTGACCGGAGGACAGCTCGGCCAGGAAGCGATTGCCGAAGCGCATGATGTCCAGACGGTTGAGCACGGCCGCGATGCGCTCGCCGGCGCCGTCGCGGTCACCGCCCCAGGTCTGGTCGATCAGGATCAGGTGGTCGGCGACGGTGAGGTCGCGGTAGCCGGCGACCGGACCGATGAGCGGCGCGATGATCCGCCGGGTCGCCGGGTCGCGCTCGTCGATCGGCTGGCCGTTGAGCGTGACGCTGCCGGACGTGGGCGCCAGGTTGCCCGACAGCACCCGCAGGAACGTCGTCTTGCCGGCGCCGTTCTCACCCAGGATCGCAATGTTCTCACCGGATTTCACGGTCAGCGAGGTCGGCGGCAGCATCGTCACCTCGCCCTGGACGCAGCTGACCTTGTCGACCTTGATCCGGTCGAACGTGGGTGCGGTGGCCGTCATTGCAGCCACCCCAGGTGGTCGTGCAGCAGCGCGTAGCCGACGAAGGCGACCGCGTCGAGGGTCGCGTGGGTGATGATCAACGGGAGCACTCTCCTGGTGCGTAGATAGACGGTGCCGAGGATCAGCCCCATCGCGATGTTGCCGACGAATCCGCCGAACCCTTGGTAGAGGTGATAGCTGCCGCGTACGACGGCCGACACCACGATCACCACCGGCAGCTTCCAGCCGGCCTGACTCCACCGGGTGTAGAGGTAGCCGACCATGACGACCTCTTCGAGGATGGCGTTCTGCGCCGCGGACAGCAGCAGCACCGGCGCCGCCCACCAGTGGCTGCCGAGGTCGGCAGCGACCACGGTGGTGTTGAAGCCGAGGTCGCGCGCCGCGACATACAGCAGCAGGCCGGGCACGCCGACCCCGACGAAAGTGCACAGGCCCCAGGCGATGTCGTGGACCGGGCGGGTGTGGTCGATGCCGAGAAAGCTTGCCGGGCGCCGGACCTCGCGGCCGAGCAGGTGGATCGCCAGCAGCGCGGGCACGACTCCGAGCCCGACACCGACCAGTTGATAGGTCAGGTCGAGCCAGGACTGGCTGGCCTGCGAGTTGTTCAGCGACGACGTCTGCTGGTTGAGCGCCGTCGTGGACTGCAGCATCTTGATGATCGACAGGATCGAGTAGATCGCCGACGATCCGAGGCTGAGCAACAGCAGTAGGACGGTTTCGGTGATCAGCGTGCGCGGCGGGAGCTTCGTGGCGGGCACGTTGAGCGGTCCGCGCCACAACGTGCGGAGTTCACGCGTCAGGGCCGTCACCCGGCCATATAACCACCCGACCCTGGGTCGGCGCAGGTCGCGCCGCCCAGGGTCGGGTGTGGGGAGAGCCGGGGATTACCGCTTGCGGTGGTCCCAGTGCTTGAAGCCGGCCTTCTTCGCGGCTTCCTCGTCGGTGAACCACACCTCGGCCTCGGTCCGGTCGAAGTGCGGGCTGTCGGACGTGTGGAACATCATCGAGTCGGCGTTGCCCTTGATCGTATGCCGCTCGGACGGCGCACTGCCGTCCTCACGCGGGGAGGCAGCGCCGTCTCCGAACTGCGCCCGGATCGGGTCATCATCCGCAGTGTCCGGCGCTGCAGTGCCGGACGTTGCGGTGTCGGGTGTTGCAGCGTCGGCTGGTGCTCCGGCTGCGGGCTGCTGCCCGGCTGCACCGGATGCGTCGTGACCCGTAGCGGAAGTTCCGGTCAGGCCGGTCACTGCCGGACCCGTGTGGCTGGTGCCCACGGTGTATGACGTGCCACCGTCACTCGACGCCGCGCCGGCCGAACCGGCCGCCGACTGACCAGCCGACTCACCAGCAACCGACTCACCAGCAGCAGGCGAGCCCGCAGCGGAGGCGCCGGCATCGGTGGACGCTGCGCGTGCGGCGGCGTCCGTCGAGCCGGAACCTGAACCCGCTGCGGCAGCACCGGCAACACCCGCACCGGCAACACCGGCGCCCGCTGCGCCGCCACCCGAAGCCGCCCCACCACGCTTGTCCCTGTTCCAGTGGGCGAACCCTGCGGAGGTCGCGGCGCCCTCGTCGCGGAACCAGACCGCGGCGCTCGTCGCGTCATACCGCGGGCTGTCCGGGGTGTGGAAGAGCATCGAGTCGGCGTTGCCCTTGATGGAGTAGCCGTCCGGGGCAGAGCCGTCCGACTTCGGCGATGCTGCACCGTCACCGAACCGCTCGGTCATCGGGTCCTTCGACGAGGCTGCGCCCGCGTCGCCGGACGAGCCGGCAGCCGAAGCACCTGCAGCCGAAGCACCTGCAGCAGCCGCGCCACCGGCAGCGGCGCCGCCCACGGCATACCCGACTGTCTCGCCGCCGCCGTCTCCGGCAGTGGCACCAGCGGTGCCAGCGGTGCCAGCGGTGGTGTCAGCCGTGGGGTCACCGACCGTCGGTGCTGCCGGTGCACTGGACTGGCTCGCCTCGGTCGCCGCGGATGAGGCGCCCGCGGTGGGTGCCGCGTCGGCGCCGGTCGGGCCGCCGACTCCGGGTGCGCCGCCCACGGTCTGGGCGTCACCGCCCAGGTTGGCACCGCTGACGTCCTGCGCGTCGGACACCTTCTGCGGCTCGGCAACTGCGGCGGTGCCAGCCTCGTCGGTGCTGCCCTTGTCGGCGTCGCTGACTGTGTCGGTCTTGTCGTCGTCATCCCGCGATGCGGCATACGCAGCGGCACCACCACCGACAGCCGCTGCACCACCGGCGGCCGCGTAGGCCGCACCATGTCCGCCGGCAGAGTCACCCGCCGAATCGGCTGAGGACTCAGCACCTTCCGGCGTGATCGTGCCCGCAGCCGGACGCTGCACGTCAGTGTCCTGCAGCTCGTTGTCGTCGTGCCGCGTCGAAGCCGCGGCGTTGTCCTGCGACGCGTCCGCAGCGTGTGCGCCGCCAGCCTGCCGAGCACTTGAACCATCGGGCGACTCGGCGGTGTCGACCGCGTCGTGCACGTCGTAGAACTCACCTTCGCCGTCGGCCGGCAGCGTGTCTCCGGTCGTGCCGGCAGCAGCCGTGTCCGTGGCTGTCTTGTCCGTGGCTGCCCTGTCATTGCCCGCGCTGTGCCGCCCGCCGGAGGAATCTGCAGCAGCCTTGTCGTCGGCGCTCGTCTCGGCGCCACGCTCGTCGGACGCAGCCTTGTCAGTCCCGGTCTTGTCAGTCCCGGTCTTGTCAGCCCCGGTCTTGTCTGTCCCGGTCTTGTCAGCGCCGGACCGGTCAGCCGCACTCTTGTCGCCGGCCCGGTCCGAGTCGTCATCACCACGCGACGCCGCGACAGCGGCTCCGCCTGCGACGGCTGCACCACCTGCAGCAGCACCGGCGGCGGCCTTGCCGCCGGAGCCTCTGTCTGCACTCGCGCGGTCAGCCGGCTTCGAGTCCGCTCGATCGTCGCCGGACGCGTGCCGCCCGACCTGGCCCTGGCGTTCGGCGGAGGCGCCCTTCGAACCCCTCCCCCGGACCAAGAACCAGATGATCAGCGCGATGATGATGATCGCGATGATGATCCATACCCACACCATTTTGACCGACTCCTTCCATGGAGAACGTCGACGGATGACGGCATCCGGCGTGGATACCGATCACCATTCCACTCCTATCCCTCCCTAAGCTGGCCGCCGTGTCAACACTCTTCCGTCATCCGCGCGTCTTCACCGGCGACCCTGAGCAGCCCTATGTGACTGGAATCCTGGTCGATCACGACCGCATCATCGGCATCGGAGAAAGTGCGCAGATCGCTGCGGAACACGCCCCGTCGACAGTCGTCGACCTGCCCGGGGCACTCGTGTTGCCCGGCATGCACGACGCGCACATCCACACCGCAGGCATCGCGCGCTCGCTCGTCGCGGTCGATCTGCGCACGGCCACTTCATTGCCGGATGCCCTCGAGCGCGTCCGTGAGCACGCGCAGGCGCTGCCCGCCGGATCGTGGATCTTCGGCGGCCGCTGGGACAGCAACAAGTGGGAGCACCCGGTGCAGCCCACGGCTGCCGATCTCGACACCGTCAGCGGTGATCACGCGATCGCGTTGTCCAGCATCGACGGGCACACCATGTGGGCCAATTCGGAAGCGTTGCGCCGGGCTGGCATCACCGCGTCCTGGCCGGACCCGCCCGGCGGTATGGCGGTGCGCGACCCGCAGGGCAACCCGACCGGCATCCTGCGCGAGTCCGCCCAAGACCCGATCGGTGATGTTGCCGCCGGGCCGGACTCCGGTGACCTGCGCGAGTTGCTGAAGGCAGCACAGACGCACCTGTTGTCGGTCGGGCTGACGGCCGTGACGGACCTCAACGGCGAGGAGGCGCGAGCGGCATACCTCTCGATGCACGAGGCGGGCGAGCTGTCGATCCGCGTCGTCAAGGGCATCCCGATGGAGGCACTCGACCTGGCCATCGGCGAAGGGCGACGCACCGGCGACGGGGACGATTGGCTGCGCGTCGGGCCGGTGAAGCTCTTCAGCGACGGAGCGTTGGGCTCCCGGACCTGTCACATGAGCCGCGGTTTCGCCGACGATGCCACGAACCTCGGCATGGCGGTCATGACCGAGCAGCAGATGTATGCCGCCGGCCGCGCCGCCGTCGATGCCGGCATCGCTGTCGCGACGCACGCGATCGGTGACCAGGCGTGTCACGTGGTGCTGGATGTCTACGAACGGCTTCGCCGCGACACCGGCACGACGCTGCCGCTCAGCATCGAGCACACGCAATATCTGCAGCCCGATGACGTGGCGCGTCTGCACATGTGGGGCATCACCGCGTCGATGCAGCCGACACACTGCACCAGCGACATCGACCTGGTCCGCGCGCTGCTGCCCGACCATGATCTGGTCGCCTACGGCTGGCGCAGTGTGCTGGACTCCGGCGCCGATCTCGCGCTGGGCTCGGATGCTCCGGTCGAGGAGGCGAATCCGTTCCACGGCATACATGCCGCGGTGACCCGTCAGCGCGGTGACGGCACACCCGACGGAGGCTTCCAGCCGAACGAGCGCATCACTGTCGCCGAGGCCATCGCCGGCTACACGACCGGGCCGGCCAAGCTCACCGGCACCGCAGACCGGCGCGGCACGCTGACCGCCGGCATGCTCGCCGACTTCATCGCCGTCGACACAGACATCACCGACCCGGCGATCCTGGCCGACGAGCCGCTGCGGATCCGCAACACGCAAGTGCTGCAGACCGTTGTCGGCGGCGAAACCCGTTGGCAGCAGGGTTAGTTCGCGACCACGGTGTCACCCACGCTGACGACACCCGTGGTGATGACGTCGGCATACGCACCCAGGAGCAGGTCTCGCTCCTGCGCCAGCGGGCGGAGCAACTCGCCGTCGACCCGAGCTCCGTCCTGGTCGATGTCGATCATCCTGCACCTTGGAATGCGCTCGACCACGCGGAGCGTGGCGTCGCCGATCGAGACTCGGCTTCCCATCCAGCGCTCTTCGACGAACGGTTCGTCCGAGGCGAAGACGATGTTCACGCGCAACCGGCGCGAGTCCGGCACAACACCCCATCGATCAGCGCACCATTCCAAAGTGGCGGTGCCGACGAGTGAGACCGCGCCCATGTCCTGGTGAGACACCGCCGTCTCGGGCGTGACCCGCACTGCGGCGTCCATCGCCTGACTGAGCTCATCGTCCAGGGCGGGGTCCCCGACTTCCCACCGTGCCGGCCCTCTGGACACGAGCACGTCACCGGAGTGAGTCGTGCTGGCCGCGTATGCGAACACCTCGTCCCGTCTGCGGAACCGCCGGGTGCTCTTGCCGGAGGCGAAGCGTCCTTCCTCGTCCTCGACGGCATACCAGCGGTCACCGACCACCCCGCGCTCATCGAGTGCGACGGTGCTGAGCGGCTCGCCGCCCATCGACTTGACCGGATAGCGGCGCAGCGAAACGACTTCAAGGTCCACCTCCCGAACGGTATCCCCGTGGGACTGGGCTCGGGCTAGCCATCCCCTCGGTCGCGCGCCCCAGAGTGGAACGTCCAGGTGATGTCCATCAGGGTGCGTTCGACGTGCGATCGGGTCGGCGGTGGCATGCCCGGCGGGCCGGGTGGGTGGCTGGTCGCGACCAGTCCGCCTGTCGAAGTGGTCGCGCCGGTGGCATCGCCCGCCACGTCGTGGTCGGGGTGCTCTTCGACGTAGTTGCACCGCTCGCAGAGCCCCTGAGCGTTGCGCTCGGAAGTCGGGCCGCCGTCGGCATACCGGGTGATGTGGTCGATGTGCCGAATCGGCGCGGAGCAGAACGGTGTTCGGCAGGTCTGGTCGCGCAGTTTGATGAACTTCGCAAGTAACCCGGTGAAGGTGCGGGACCGCGACTCCATGCCGACCAGGTCGCCGGAACCCGGGAAGGTGAACAGGCGCCGCACCTTGGCCTGCTGCTCGGGGTCGGCCACCCACTCGCGGGCAAGGTCTGCGGGGATCGGACCGTAGTCGGGCACGTATGCCGGGACGTCGCCGATCAGACTGTCGATCGGCATCACCAGGTTGACCTCGACGTCCGGCCCCTCGGCCGGGCTGCGGCCGGTGACGCGCTCGACGAGCGTGTCGGCCATCACCTGACCGCGCGGATGCTCAGGAGTAGCAGTGGCTTTCGCGGCCGCCTCCAACGCGCCGTAGCAGGCGACGCCGTCCTTGACCGGGAGGAGCGCGGTCAGTCGCGTCATACAGTCGGGAGCCGGGCGCAGGGTGACCCGCCGCTCGGACTCGGCCCGCGCGCGACGGGCGGCGACTGCCTCCGGGTCCAGCCGATAGGCGTGTGCTCGTGCCGTGGCGACCAGCCGCTGGTGGCTGACGGTGCCGAGCTCGTCGGCGACCTCGGCGTCCACGGCAGCGCGGTCCTCGCGTGACAGGCACGCGGTCTCGCGGCACAGCGCCGTGGCGTCCCACTCGGTGATGACCCCTGCGGCCAACGCCGCGCGCGTGTGCGGCATCTCCTCCGTCACCGCGTGCGCCAGGCCGAGCAGTCGCGAGCCCAGCTGGGGCGCACAGCGACGAGCCAGCGCGACCTGCGAGCCGACCATCCGGGCGGTGTCGGCCGCCTTGATGCCACGAGGAACATCCCGCTCGCGTTGACCCTCGTGCACCTGCACGGCCAGCCGCGCCTGCCGGGCCGACAGGGCGTTCTTGAGCTCCTCGCACGCCCGCAGCTCGGCGAGTGGGTCTGCGGTGCCGATCGCGTCGTCCAGTCGATCGTGGAACGAGCGCAGTGCAGCCACGTCGAGAACGTCACTCACGTTCTCGTTCACGTCTGACTGCATCTCGCTCATGTGTTCGATTGTTTCACGAATTTCACTGCAACACAACACTTTTCAGAGATAGATGTTATCCACATCCCCCCGTTTCCGTGTGCGTCGTGCACAGCCGGCGAATAGGGATGTGGACAACCCGCAGCCATTTCGCCGGCCGCGACGGGAGCCTTGAATCCTTACACTGCCGGGCGTGCCATTTCCCGATGAACTCATGCCGCACGGTGTGCAGGTCCACCCCTATCAGCAGGACTGGGCGGACCAGGCGCACGAACTCGCGATCCACTTGCGGGAGCTGGTGCCGGCCGCAGTCGTGATTGAGCACATCGGTTCCACCTCGATCCCGGGCATGAGCGCCAAGGACTGCCTCGACATGATGATCGTCGTCCCCGATCTGGACCCGGCGGCTGCGTGCGAATCCGCAGCAGACCGAAACCTGGGCACGGTTCAAGGTTGCAGCCGCACACGCTGCGAACGACCTGGCCGCGTACGGCTCAATCAAAGAACCGGCGTGGCGTCTCCTGATGGAACTGGCCGAGCAATGGGCGGCCCGAACGAAATGGGCACCTCCTCTCTCAGCACACTGACGTACGAGAGGGGACGCGGCGGAGGCGCGCTACAGCGCCAGACACTTCTCGAACAACGTCGCGCTGAGCCATGCACCGTCGAAATCTCGCCGACCGACCTCTCGGTACCCGAGGGCGCCGTAGAAGTCCCGCAGTCGCCGGTTGGACTCGACACAGTCCAGTCGCAGGACACTCACGCCTTCAGCGATCGCGCGGCGCTCCGCCCACGCGAGCAGCGAGGCACCACTTCCGGGCGCAGCCACCCGACGCTCGGTCATCAGTCCATGGACATAGCGCACACCGTCGGCGGCCCCGGGCCACACGTCGTGGTCGACGCAGAGATAGCGCAGCGCTCCGACGGTCACATCCGATGCGTCGACGCCGACGAACCATTCGCCCCGATCGACCTGCGCGGCAACCTGTGCGGGCGGCACCTCGCCGATGCCCCGTTGCTCGACCCCGAGATCGGCCAGCCACTTCTCACAGCCCAACCGCATCGCAAGCAGTGCCGCAACATCAGCAGGCGTTGCAGCTCGGACATCAGCGACGGCAGAAATCACAGGCAGCACGATTTCACGGCAACAGGATTCAGTCCTGGATCCGCCGCCAGGGCTGTGCCTGCTCGATCTGCAACGCCAGCCGCAGCAGCAGCGACTCGGTGCCGTGGTTCGACGACAGCATCGCGCCGATCGGCAGCCCCTCGTCGGTGGCGCCAGCCGGCACGGAGATCGCCGGCCCACCGGTCGCGTTGTGCAGCGGCGTGAAGCCGGTGTAGTCGACCAGCCGGCGGAAGTGCTCGTCGGCCGGCAGGTCCGCGGCCAGATAACCGAGTTTGGGGGTGGTGTGCGACAACACCGGCGTGAGCACGACGTCGGGGCCCTTCGCAAAGGCCAGTCGCGACGCGGCGGAGGACGCGAGCAGCCGCCCGATGTAGACCGGCGCCTTCCAGAGCCGCTTCTTCGCCGACGAGGCGAGTCCCACGGTCAGCGGCTCGAGCTTGTCGGGGTCGAATCCGGCGCCCCACATCCGTGCACCGCCGGACCGTGCCGCCATCGCCAGGAAGTTCCAGTAGTCGATGAAGTCGTCCTTGAAGAACCCGGGGACCGGCACGTCATACGGCTCGACGTGGTGCCCCAGCGTCTCCAGCAACCGGCCGAGTGCCTCGACCGAGGACCGCGTCGCGTCGTCGGTGCGCGGCGCGACCGGCGAGTCGAGCATGATCCCGATCCGCAACGGGCGGTCGATCGGCCGGTCCACTCCCTCGATCGGGGCCAGCAAACGATTGCGGTGCACCCGCTGCGCCGCGAGGTAGAAATTCGCGACGTCACGCACCGACCGCGCGAGCACCGAGTCGGTCACCAGCCGGACCGGCATCGCCTCGCCGCCATCGGTCAGCCGCAACCTGCCGCGCGTCGGTTTCAGCCCGACCAGCCCGCACGCGGCGGCCGGGATCCGGATCGATCCGCCGCCGTCGTTGCCGTGCGCGATCGGCACCACGCCGGAAGCGACCCACGCGGCGGACCCGCCGGAGCTGCCGCCGCTGGAGTAGTCCAGGTGCCACGGGTTGTGCGTCTGGTCGGCCAGCGTCTCGGTCGTCGCCGTCCAGCCGAACTCCGGCATCGTCGTCGTGCCGATCGGAATGATCCCGGTCTGCAGATATTGCGCCGCGACCCGGCCGTCCTTGGCCTGCGGGGTCGGCGGTATGGCGGCCGACCCCTCTGTCATCGGCATACCGCCGACCTTGATGTTGTCCTTGAATGCCGCCGGCACACCTGCGAACTCGGCGTCACCCGGAGTCTTCGCCCGCTGTCGGGCTCGGTCGAAGT
Source organism: Flexivirga sp. B27 (assembly GCF_052905685.1). NCBI lineage: Bacteria > Bacillati > Actinomycetota > Actinomycetes > Micrococcales > Dermacoccaceae > Flexivirga > Flexivirga sp. B27. The sequence goes on from NZ_JBPYUM010000004.1 coordinate 72,509, forward strand.
CGGTATGCCGCAGCGCGTGCAGCGACTCCTCAACCCTCTCAGCGCGCGCGATGGCAGCATCGACCGCCTCGGCGGCACTGATCGCGCCGTTGCGGATCTGCTCGGCCACCCCGGTGGCATCGAGGTCACCCAGAGCATCGTCGGTGAAGGCGTGGACTCGCGTGCTCGTCTCCTGATCACTCACTCGACCAACCTACTGGTGAGTCACTTACGTTGGCGATGGAACCGCGAACCGAGTCGTCGCGTCTCAAACGGCGCCGCCTCGGCGACCACACACTCGATCCCCCACCGAAATGGAGAACTCATGGCTCTGCGCGACAAGCTCGCCGGCCGGATGCAGCCCCTGCTACAGGACGGAGAGCAGGTGCACCACGTCTTCATGGTGCAGTCCGGCCCCAGCCCGTACTGGATGTTCCTGACGACATTCGTCGTCTTCATGAACCGCTACCACGTCGTCGCCGTGACGGATCGTGGCATCGTCGTGGCCCGCGCCCCGTGGTGGATGAACAGCAAGCCGAAGAAGGCGGTGGCCCGACTGCCACGCGACATCGTGCTCGGACCGGTGAGCGGCCTGTGGGGCGGACCGCTCTACCTGTCGCCCGACGGCAAGAAGTCGTGGGTCCACAAGCGCTTCCACAAGGACGTCGAAGCGGCCGACGCGCAGTTGCAGTCCAGTGGCCGCGCGGCCGTCGGCACTGCGCAGCAGCCGATCCCGCAGGAGGCGTTGGCACAGGTCACCATCGCCGACTGACCTACTGGCACGTCCTGCTTCCGGAATTTTGCGTCGTGCCACAGTTGACCACGATGACCGAGAACGCGCTCGACCTCCAAGACGTCGCCTTCATCCGCGACGGGAAGCGACTGCTGGACGAGATCACCCTGACCGTCGGACGCGGCGAGCACTGGGCCCTGATCGGGCCCAACGGAGCGGGCAAGAGCACGCTGCTGAACATCTGCGGCGGGGTGACCTTCCCCAGCCGCGGCAATGTGCGGATCCTCGGCGCGCAACTCGGCCGGGTGGACCTGCGTGACCTGCGCCGATCGATCGGCTTCGTCAACCCGCGGCACCCGTTGCGCTCCAACATGCGCGCTGCCGACATCGCGCTGACCGGTGAGACCGGCTCGATCGAGCTGGTGCCGCGCTGGACACCACCGGACCACGTGCGTGATCGGGCCGCGCTGTTGCTGAAGACGATGGGCGTCGAGGACGACCTGCGCTGGCACACCATGTCCCAGGGCGAGCGCGGGCGCGTGCTGATCGCCCGGGCGCTGATGACCGACCCGCCGCTGCTGCTGCTCGACGAGCCGTCGACCGGGCTCGACGTCGCCGCACGGGAGCAGATGATCCGCACCATCGCCGAGCTGCCGGAAGCGCACCCGCAGCTGACCAGCGTCATGGTCACCCATCACTTCGAGGAGCTGCCACCGTCGACGACGCACGCGGCGCTGCTGCGCGGCGGGCGGCTGGTGGCCGCCGGACCGGTCGATCGGGTGCTGACCACCGACCGGGTGACCGAATGCTTCGACCACCCGATCGAGATCGTCCGTCGCCGCGGTCGCTGGAGCGCGATCGCGGGCTGAAGCGGCGGCCGCGGATCCGGCGTGGCTGTGTCTTGCCGGACCCGCAGCCGCGTACGGGTCACTTCACCCAGATCTGCGACAGGCTGGGCATGCTGATCAACGGATTCATCACCACGTTCCCGATGTTCTTGCCGAAGGTCGCGGAGTTCATCGAGTAGTCGTCCGGGATCGACGGGAAGTACTTCGTCATCAGCTCCTTGTCCAGGGCCGCCCACTTCGGGGCCGCCTTGGCCGGGGGCAGTTGCCCGATCTTGGCCATCTCGGCGTTGACCTTGGCGTTCTTGAACTGCCCCACGGACAGCCCGTTGGGTATGCCGGCACCGTTGAACAGCACCGGGTAGACCGAGTCACCGGTCGGCCAGTCGTAGCACCAACCCGGCGTCCCCTGCCCCATGTTGACCGGGGCGGACGGGTCGGAGATCTTCTTCTCGTACTCGGCGGTGGACACCGGGATGTCCTTGACCTTGAAGCCCGCCTTCTCCAGCCCCGCCTTCTCGGCGTTGTTGGCGGCAACCTTCGTCGGCTTGTCGCTGACGTAGTAGTAGGACAGCTTGAAGCCGAGCTTGCCCGCCTTCTTCAAGATCGCCTTGGCCTTGGCAGGATCGCCGTTGCCCTGCCCGGTCGCATAGGGCAGCGGCGAATACTTCTTGAAGCCCTGCAGGCTGGGTGCGGCATACGTCGTCGCCGGCTGATAGCTCAGCGAGGATGCACCCGCTGCCTTGCGCATCTCGTTGAACGGCCACGCGTAGCCGATCGCCTTGCGGATGTTCAGCGGGATCTTGCGCGAGTCCAGCTCGTCGAAGAATTCACACGACGACGGCCCGAGCGCGAACTGGTCCTTCTGCGTGCCGGTCACCTTGTTCACCAGGGATGCGTCGATCGCGTCGATGTTGATGGTGTTCGCGCCGACTCCGCTGTTGGCCAGGATGCGCTGCTGGGACGGCAGGTCCTGGATCGAGAAGTTGATGTTGATCTTGTTCGGGTAGGCGTTGCGCACCGGGTCGGTCTTGGGGTCCCAGTACTTGTTCCGGGTCAGCACCATCTTCTGGCCCTTGGTGTAGTTCGCCACCTGGTAGGGGCCGGTCGTCAACGGGTGCAGCTGATACTTGCCCTTGGTGTCCGCGCTCTGCGGGATCGGACTGAACTCCGGGAACGACGCGAAGTAGTTGAACGACGGCATCTTCTTGGACAGGTGGAAGACCAGCGTGTTGCTGCCCTTGGTGGTCACGCCGGGGAACTTCGCGTGCGGCTGCCGGAACGGCCCCTTGTAGCTGCTGCCGCCCTTGAGGAACTCCATCTGGTAGTTGGTGCCGTTGGCCGCCACGCTCTCGGTCGCGAACGACCGCTTGATCGCATAGACGAAATCGGCCAGCTTGACCGGCTTGCCATTGGAGTACTTCAGGCCGGGCTTGATCTTGAAGGTCCAGGTCAGCCCGTCCGCCGACGGCTTGCCGACGCCCTCGGCCAGGTCGGGGACCAGCACCGGCTTGCCCTTGACGATCTTGTATTGCGTCAGCGTCCGGAAGAGATACTGCGTCGCGTAGGCGTTGGAGTCGATGTAGTAGATCCCCGACGGGTCCATCGTCGGCGGGTTCGAGCCGTCGTCGATGTTCAAGGTGCCGCCCTTCTTGGCGCCCGTGACCGCCGGCGCCGGGCCCTTGAGGTCCGGATTTGTCGCAGCGACAGCGGCTTTCGTCTGTTGGGCCGCTGCGGTGTTGCTCCCGCCCCCGCCGCTGCTGCTCGGGGATCCGCCGCTACTGCAAGCAGCAAGTGAGAGCGCGGCAGCACCTGAGGCTGTGAGAGCGGCCAATTTTGTCCAGCGCATGGTGATTCTCCTAGTCATCACTTCCCGGCCGTGCCGGGGAGAGCCGGTTCACCACTGCATCTCTGCTGCGCGGCTGCCCCCGGAGCCACCTCGGTCGGACTGACCGATCAGGGATGTGGAACCAACTGATTGCAACGCTAGGAAGCGGTCATGGGAGCTCTCCGTGAGCTCCCTGGGAGCCACGGGTTCGGTATCAAGTCGTGATCTGCGCCCGCTGCTCAGCTCGCGCCGGCGTCAATCTCCTGACCGGCCTCCGCCAGAACCGCGTCCCACGTCTGCACGCGGGAGGTGTATGCCGGAACGGCGGCCAGGTCGTCATGCTCGACGGCCGCGGCGAGCCACCCCAGCAGCGCGGGCTGCGCCCGCTCGACGAAGTGCCGCAACTGCTGCTGCGGCAGTGCCAGCACTCGGCGGCACAGGCGTGCGTTGGGCACGAAGCGTCGCTCGTCGGCGATCTCCAGCAGGTCCTGCGCGCCGTCGATCGCGGCCTCGTTGAGCACCGACTCGATCTGCGGACACTGCGCGAAGTCGGCGGCGTCGACGACATACAGGTGCCACACCTCGGCGACACCCGCGTCGTTGAGGCAGCGGTCCATCGCCCGCTCGTGGTTGCCGGTGACCCGGATGTCGTCGAGCGCGAGCACGGTGGTGCCGCTGACATCGCGCTCGGGCGTCAGGTCGGCGGACCCGATCGAGGCGCGCCGGTCGGCCGGCGTCATCCGCGAGTAGTCGCCGTTGCTCACTCCGCGCCGGTTGATCCGGAACGCTCCGACCTCCAGGTCGGGGCGCAGCGAGCGCAGGTGCTCCACGAACGGGATCAGCAGGCTGTATGCCGCCGGCGGCACCTGCGCGAATGCCGACGTGGTGACCAACACAGGCCGACTGTCCAGACACTGCGCGGCCAGCGCTGCGAGCGCGACCGCGAAACGACGACCGGCAGCCGCGTCACCGTGCTTGAACCGGGAGTATCCGCGAGCATCGACCAACGCAGCCTGCGGGAGCCCGTGCTCGGAGTCGAGCTCAGTCAGGCAGATGCGATTCATCCCGCGCTCCTTCCGACAGTGTTCGTTGACCGGGAATCGGACTCCGTGAACAGGGCGGTGGTTCCCGCGGGATAACCGGCCAGGAAGTCCGCGCCGGTGGCCTCGGCGTCCGCCCGGAAGCGCTCGACCAGCTCCGGTGGGCAGGCCGCCAGGAAGTCGGCGACGTCCGGGTCGGCCAGCATCCGCTTCAGGAAGCGGATCGTCGGCACGAACTCACCACGCCGCACGCTGGGCAGCATGTCGTGGATCGAGGCGACCTGCGCGTGGTTGAGCGCGGCCTCGACACTCGGGTCGGCAGCCAGCTGCTCGTCACAGGTCGCGACGTATGCCGTCACGATCTGCCCGACGCCGTTGTCCTGCAACAGATCCACCATCACCTGCTCCGCGAGCCCGGTCACCCGCACGTCGTCGACAACGATCGCGACCGCGTCACGGACCGGCCCGGTGAGCCGGAAACCGATGGATGCCAGGTCGTTTCGCCGGTCCTGTGCGGACGACGCGGCATAGTCGATGTGTGTCACCGAGTCCTTCCGCACGTGTATGACGCGCGCCTCCGGCGCGACCGTGCCGGACACGCGTCTCGCGACGGTCAGCCGCTCCGCGATGCGGTCGGCGAGGTAGCGACAGGCCGGCGGTGCCACCAGGTAGGCGACCGGCAGGATCACCGGTCGTTGCTCGGTCAGCAGCGACGGGACCTGCGCGATCAGCGCCTCCGCGAGCCCGTCGGCGAGCCGGTGCGTCGACGGCAGGTCGCCGTGCTTCATCAGCGAGTAGGTGCGGGTGTCGAAGTCGGCTCCGGTCCGTGCGTCGACCGGGTGGCCCGCGGTGCCGGTCAGCGGGTGCGCGACGACCTGCGTCAGCGGCGTGATCATGCGACCTCCTGCAGCACCCGAAGGGTCGACGCTCCGTCCGGCTGCACCAGCGCCGCCGACATCCCGGCCGCCTGTGCACCGACGACGTCCGCGGCCGGGTTGTCCCCGACGTGCAGCACCTCGGCGGCCGGCGTGCCCAGCACGTCGCACGCCGCCGCGAACATCCGCAGGTGCGGCTTGGCAACGCCCAGCTCGTTGGAGAAGACACCGGGGATCCCGCCGAAACCGGCCAACGCCAACAGCTTGCGCATCAACTCACCCGGAAGCATGCCGGTGTTGCTGGTCAGCACCACCGGCATCGGCAGGGCCGACACCGCCGCAGGGAGTTCCACGTGCAACGGCCGCGGCGGGTGTGCGAGCGCCAGCTCCTCCTGCGCGGCATACAGCTGGGGAGCCTGTGCGGCAACGCCATCGGTCGGGCGACCGAGCGCCACCAGAGTGGCCTCGATCCGCCCGGTGAAGCCGACGTCGATGCCGTCGCGCACACAGCGGTCGTCGACATCACGGTCGGCCTGCCGCATCGCACTGTCGAAGGTGTCGGCGGGCACGTCAGGTGCCACCGCGGCACGCAGCATCGCATTGCGGGCGGGCTTGAACGCCGGGTCACTGCCCAGCAGGGTGCCCCAGATGTCGAGGCTGACGCCGGCCGGCGGGCGGTCGGTCTTCGTCATACGAAGGAGGTCAGAGGACGCTCAGCGCCAACGGCTCGAGATCACGCGCGGTGCGGCCGTTGCCGGGCGCGCCGATCGCGGTGAAGTTCCAGCCGCCGGGGGTGCGCGAGACGCGGGCCATCACCAGCGCGGTGTGCGTGCCGGAGCCGGTCAGCTGGAAGCGGGCGAGCTCGGTGTCGCGAGCCATCGAGTCGACGACGCGGACGAAAGCGTTGTCGATCTCGCTGAAGTTCTCGCCGCTGTAGGAGTTGACGACGAAGACGATGTGCTCGACCGAGCCGTGCACCGCACCGAGGTCGACGTTGATCGACTCGTCGTCGCCGTCGCCCTCACCGGTGAGGTTGTCGCCGGTGTGCTGGATGGCGCCGTCGCTGGACTTCAGCTTGCCGAAGTAGACGGTGTCAAGCACGCGGCCGCCGCCGATGACGATGGCCGACGCGTCCAGGTCGATGTCGCGCTGGACCTGCTTGGTGCCACCGAACATCTTCTTCTTGGTGACGACCTTGGCGTCCCAACCCAGGCCCATGCGGACCCGGTTGAGGTCGCCGCCGTCCTGCTTGCGCAGATCGACGGTCTGGCCCTTGGAAAGGCTGATGCTCATGTGCGTGCTCCCTCGTTCTCGATTTCTGCGTCGGCCCCCTCGGCCGCTGCATCACGTTTGTTCGCCAGCACGGAGCTGGCCCAGGCGGCAAGGATGAAGGCGATGCCGATGGCACCGATCACGAACTGGCCCAGATCGACCCGGATGCTGAGCACCAGCAGCACCGCGAGTGCACCGATCGCCCAGTGGGCGCCGTTCTCCAGGTAGCGGTATTCGGCAAGCGTGCCGTTGCGGACCAGGAAGATCGTCATCGACCGGACGTACATCGCGCCGACACCCAGGCCCAGCATGATGATGATCGGGTCGGGCGTGATCGCGAAGGCCCCGATGACACCGTCGAAGGAGAAGGTCGCGTCGAGCACCTCGAGGAAGAGGAACATCGAGAACGCAGCCTTGCCGGCCAGCAGCACCTTCTCCCCGGTCGTGGAGTGCGCGTCGGCCTCCTCGAACTCGTGGTCCTTGGCCGCCTCGCGTTCCTCCATCATCGTGGACAGGCCGTTGACCGCAAGATATCCGAGGATGCCGAGCAGGCCGGAGAAGAGCACGATCGAGCGCATCTCGACCGCGGTGTGGACGTGCGTCTCGTGCGTCAGCGTCTCGGCGGCGACCAGCAGGAAAGTGCCGGCGATGATGACCGACAGCACGTCGAGCTTGCCGAGCCTCTGCAGTGGCTTCTCGATCCAGGTCAGCCAGCTGATCTCGCGGTCCTCGTCGAGCATGAAGTCCAGGAAGAGCAGCAGCAGGAACATGCCGCCGAATGCCGCGATGGCCGGGTGCGCCTCGTTGAGGATGTAGCCGTAGGTGCCGGGTGTGTGCGGGTCGCCCTTCTCCAGCGCCAGCTGCAGGGCACGCCAGGGCGTGATCGACCCGGAGAGGCAGACGATGACGAAGGGGAAGACCAGCCGCATGCCGAAGACCGCGACGAGCACGCCGACGGTCAGGAACATGGTCTGCCAGAAGTGGTTGAGGCGCGTCAGGTATTTTGCGTTGACCGCGGCATTGTCGAACGAGAAGACGATCTCGACCACGATCAGGATCGCGGTCAGCCCGACGCCTGCCCAGTTGTCGTAGAGGAATGCGACCACCAGCACGGCGAACGTGATGACGAAGTCGATCCGAAAATGCTTCAGCGCTTGCAACAGGTGCTCTTCTCGGGGTGACGGGAACAGAAATCGCTAACAGTATGACGACCGGGACCGGCTGGTGGTTTCACCGCAGTGGCAACGAAGGGCCACGACCGAGGGTTCCCGGACGTGGCCCTGTCGGCCATCAGTAGGCCGCGATACTTCGTGGGGTTACTTATCCGACCTGCAGGCCGAACTGGGTGATGACGCTGGCCAGGCCGCCCGCGAAGCCCTGCGCGATGGCGCGGAACTTCCACTCGCCGCTGTGCCGGTAGAGCTCACCGAAGATCAGTGCGGTCTCGGTCGAGGCATCCTCGCCGAGGTCGAAGCGCAGACCCTTCTCCGAGTTGTTCGGGTCGTCGGCGTCGAACACCCGGATGTAGGCGTCGGCGACCTGCCCGAAGTTCTGCCCGCGCTGGTCCGCCTGGTCGATCGAGGCGACCACGACGATGCGCTCGACGTCCGGGGAGACCTGGTTGAGCGCGACGTGGATCTGCTCGTCGTCGCCGTCACCTTCGCCGGTGCGGTTGTCCCCCTGGTGCTGCACGGCGCCGTTGTCGCCGGTGAGGTTGTTGTAGAAGACGAAGTCGGCGTCGTGCCGGACCTTGCCGGTGTTTGCCAGCAGCAACACCGAGGCGTCCAGGTCGAAGGGTGCACCGTCGGTGGTCCGCGGGTCCCAACCCAGGCCGACCACGGCGTTCGTCATACCCGGAGCGGCCTTCGCCAACGAAATGTTGCCGCCCTTGCTGAGGCTCACTGCCATGGTGAGTTTCCTTTCCTGTCGTAGCTCTTGTCGTGACTCATGTCGTGCTGCTCGTCATACGAGCGGGGTGTAGGGGTCGCGCCAGGACATCTCCCGATAACCGTATGCCGCGCAGACCTGCTGCAGGGTGCCGGAGTAGGGATCGTGTTCGGCGCGGATGACGAGGCGGCCTTCGACCGCGTGCGCGGTCAGCAGCGCCTGCGCGCCGAGCGTCGGGCCCGCGACCAGCGGCAGCTCCAGTCGTGACTCGCCGTATGTCGTCACCGTGACGGTGCCGCCCGGCAGCTGCTTGGACGGCCGGGTCGGCACGGCGAAGAGCAGCCAGCGCTGGATAGAGGTGATGCTGCGCAGGTTGACCGCGACACCGCTGGAGGTGGCCCGGAAGATCGGCCGTCGCGGGTCGGGTCCTTGCTGGGAAAGGCCTGGCAGCACAAGGGATTGGCGTCCGTCGCTGGTCTCGAAGACCATGCCGAGGACGACCTCGGACGGGTTGGGGACGGCGACCTTGGCCTCGAGGGCACCCGCCGCGGACTGCATCCGGGTCAGCTCCACGACCGGCTCGTGCTCGGTCAGCAGGCGGCGTTCGCGAGCGTTGATCGCAGGCAGTCCCAGGTCGTGCTCGGGGATCCGCCGGTGGCCGTGCGGCGACGTCCGCACCGGCGCGGGCGCACCCGACGGCGCGTCCAGCGAGAGCGATGTACCCGAGGAAGCTGGTCGAGTGCCGGGGGAGCGAAGCGGAGGAGGTGTATCGAGACCCGCTTCCTCCTCGTCAAGACTCAGCGACGAACCACCCGACGCCGGCGTCGAGGGTGCGCTGGGCGCTCCGAGGTCGAGCGACGAACTCGCCGGCGGCGCTGATGCTGGTCGAGTGCCGGGGGAGCGAAGCGGAGGAGGTGTATCGAGACCCGATTCCTCCTCGTCAAGACTCAGCGACGTACCACCCGACGCCGGCGTCGAGGGTGCGCTGGGCGCTCCGAGGTCGAGCGACGAACTCGCCGGCGGCGCTGATGCTGGTCGAGTGCCGGAGGGCTCTTCCTCATCGAGACTCAGCGACGTGCCACTAGATGCTGGTCGAGTGCCGGGGGAGCGAAGCGGAGGAGGTGTATCGAGACCACGAGGCGTATCGAGAACCGGCTCGTCCCCATCGAGACTCAGCGACGTGCCTCTAGATGCTGGTCGAGTGCCGGGGGAGCGAAGCGGAGGAGGTGTATCGAGACCACCAGGCGTATCGAGAACCGGCTCGTCCCCATCGAGACTCAGCGACGTGCTGCCCGATGCCGGCGTGCTCGGTGTATCGAGATCGAGCGAGGTACCGCTCGTGGACGCGGACGGTGCATCGAGATCGAGCGAGGTGCCGCCGCTTCCTTGGTCTCGATACGCTCCCCCGCTGCGCTCCTCCGCTACTCGACCGGCGGGGAGCGACTGCTCGGCGGCAGGCTGCGTCGACCGGAGGCTGCGCGCACGCAGCCACGGCAGGTCGGTGCGGGTGCCCTCGCTCACAGCTTGACTCCGTACTCCTTGGCCACTCCCTCGAGCCCGGAGGAGTATCCCGAGCCGAGCACCCGCAGCTTCCACTGGCCGCTGTGGCGGTAGAGCTCGGCGAGCTTGAGCGCGCTCTCCCCGGACAGTCCCTCGGCCAGGTCCACCGACGAGATGATCGACGCGCCGCCGTCCAGGTTGAGCAGTCGCACCACGAGCCGCTTGAGCTGCCCCAGCGAGCGACTGCTCCCGCTGCCCTCGGAGAGGTAGAGGACGAAGACGACCTTCGCGACGTCGTCGGGCACCTGGTCCAGCTCGACCTCGACCTGCTCGTCGTCGCCGCCGAGCGCCTGCTCGAGTTGTGCCGTCGACAGGTCGGCGGAGACCAACTGGTTGAAGTAGACGACGTGCTGGGGCGAGAGCGCCTGACCGTTTGCACCGACCAGCAGCGTGAGCAGGGTGAGGTTGTCGTCCAGCACCCGCTCGCCACCGGTGTCCCAGTCGATGCCGAACACCACACCGGTCAGGTTCGGCAGCTCCCGCTGCAGCGCGATATTGGCGCCCTTGGCCATCGGGCTCACGATCTGCCCCTCACCTTTCTCGACTCCACCCTGGAATCCAGTTTGGAATCCGTCTTGGAATCCGTCGTCAACCGCGAACTTCTCGCGACCGTTGTCACTTAATCACTGATCTGCGTGCTGTCGGCGTGCATTTCCGGCGACCGTTGCTACTTGTGCACCGGAATCGCCCCGTATGCCGACCCAACCGGCGACCGTTGCTACTTGTGCACCGGAAACCCGCGGACCGTCCCTCACAGGTCCAGATCCGACTCACCGAATTTCGTCTCCAGGAAGCGGCCGTGCACCTGCAGCGCCTGCATGTCCCGCATCCGGCTCGCCTCGGCCAACTTCTCCACGCTGTGCCGCAGCGTCGTCAACTGCTCCACCAGGGCGTCGGTCGCGCGCTCCTCCGCGTCCGGGTCGGCGGCGCGGACGGCTCCGACATACGACCTGATCGACCCCGGCAGGTAGTCGGTGAGCGTGCCGTTGATCGCGACCCGCACCCCGATGTCCAGCCGATCGGCCTCACCGGACGTCAACACCTCGCGGATCGTGTCGGTGACCGCGCGGGCGAGCACCACGCCGATCGTCGGCAAGTCACCGGCGCTGCTGTTGATCTCCAGGACCAGTGATTGGTTCTTGCGCAGCAACGACTGGACGGAATCACCCGCCGGGTCGGTGACGGCTTGCGTGGCAGCGTCGAAGCGGGCCTGTGCCTGCCCGCGCAACTGACCGGACGAACCGTCGGGGTCGAACAGGCGCGACAACAGTCCCACGGCTGCCCGGCCCTACTGCTGGCCGCCCGGCAACTGCTGCCCGGAGTTGGGGGGCAACTGCTGGTTGCCGGTCGGCTCGAAGCTGGCCGCCGTCCTGGCGTCGATCCCCTGCGAGCGCATCGACCGCTCGAGGTAAGGCTTGGCGCGCTGCACCTGACCCTCCAGGGCACCGATCGTCTGCGACATCGACTGCGTCGCGTCGGACCGGAACTTGTCGATCGCGTCCATGGTCTCGAAGACGTTGTCGAAGGCCTTCTGCAGCTTGTCGACCTCGATGGTGCTGCTGGCCGCCTGCTTGTTGATCTCGGCGCCCTGTGTGCGCAGCTGCTCGGAGGTCTGCTCGATCAGGTTGGACGTGGTGGTGTTGAGCGCGGTGATCTGGTCCAGGACGATCTTCTGCTGCGCGAGCGCCTGGCTGACGATGACGGCGGTGCGCAGGGCTGCGACCGTGGTGGTCTGTGCGCGGTCGACACCGCGGATCAGCTCCAGGTTGTTCTTGCGCACCAGGTCCAGAGCGAGGTAGCCCTGCACCGAGACCGCCATCTGGGTCATGATGTCCTGCCGCCGCTGGCGGACCGCGAAGAGCACGTCGGACTTCATGATGTCGGAGTCCTCGGTGCGGCCGGCAGCCGACAACTCGGCGATCTTGCTCTCCACCGCGGAGTCCAAAGCCGTTGCCAGCTGGTTGTATTCGCCCAGCTTCTGCATCGCCTGCCACATGTTGTTGCGCTCGATCTCGATGGACGCGTTGTCCTTGCGCAACTCGTCCTGACCGGCGGCCAGCGACCGGATGATCGCATCCAGGTGGCTCTGCGCCGACTGGTATTTCATGAAGTAGTTCTCGATCTTGTTGCCGCCGGGCAACCACTTCAGGATCTTCTTGGCGCCCTTGAGGTCGGCGCGGTTGGGGTCCAGGTCGGTGATCGTGCGGCGCAGGTCGACCAGGGTGCCGCCGACCTTGGACTGCGCGGAGTCCTTGCCCGCCTGGGCGGCCGGACGCTGCAGCATCCGGTTGGACACGTCCGAGGTGCGGCGGATCTCGCTGTCACCCATGTTGACGATCGAGTTGACCTTCTCGCTGAAGGCCGGTGCCTTCATGTCCATCGAGGTCAGCTCGGTGACGAACGCCTGGGCCTTCTTGTCCAGCTCGGTCTGTGCCTCGGGCGCGACCGGCACCGCCTGCACGGCCTGCTGGTCCTGGATCACCGGCACGGCGTCGGGCGCCTGCAGCACCAGCCCGGTCGAGGTCGCAGCGGGCGCCGGCGCGGGCGCTGCCTGCTGCTGGGGTGCCGGCGCGGTCTGCTGCTGTGGTGCAGCCTGCTGTTGCGGGGCAGCCTGCTGTTGCGGGGCAGCCTGCTGCTGCGGTGCCGGCTGTTGCTGTGCAGGGGGCTGCTGGGGCGCAGGCGGCTGCTGGCCCCCATTGCCCTGCTGGAACTGGTCACCGAGCCCACCGCTCAGATCGAGGTTGGACATGTTGCGAGCCTCCTAGCTGCCGCGGGCGTTCCGCGGACCCCCGAGTGTTCCTCATACCTTATGTATTGGTGCGCGAAGCTCAACAGCCCCCGCACCTCCTGCACGTCATACGACCGGACATACGACCGCGCGAAATGGCCAGGCGTTCCACTGGTCGTCCAACGAACGAGCAGCCCGCACGATTCCACGCCGTCGAGTCCGGACCTATAGTCCCGGACGTGACCTCTCTGCGCATCGCGATCATCATCGGCAGCACCCGACCGGACCGGGTCGGCCCGACGATCGCCGAGTGGGCCTTCGGGCGGGCGGCGGAGCGCAGGGACGCGACATACGACCTGATCGACCTGGCGCACGTCGGGCTGCCCCTGCTCGACGAGCCCGAACCCGCTTCGGCACAGCACTATCAACAGGAGCACACCAAGCGCTGGTCCCGCCTGATCGAGTCGTATGACGGCTACGTCTTCGTCGCGCCGGAGTACAACCGCGGCATGGCGGCGTCGCTGAAGAACGCCATCGACTTCCTGTACGCCGAGTGGAACGACAAGGCCGCGGGCATCATCTGCTACGGCTCCAGCGGCGGGCTGCGCTCGGGCGAGCAGCTGAAGTCGACGCTCGGCGAGGTGCAGATCGCGACGGTGCGCGCGCAGGTGTCGCTGTCGATCTATGACGACATGGTCGACTTCGTGCAGTTGCAGCCGCGTGCCTATCAGGCCGGCAATCTGGACGCGATGCTCGACCAGCTGCTGCGCTGGGCCGCTGCAATGCGCGCGCTGCGCACCGGTGGCCTGATCACCTGACTCACCCGCGCAGCACGTCGTTCGGGAAGCCCGGGCTGCGGTGCCCGTCGCGGCCGATCATCGTGTCTGCGGCGACGAGTGCGTTGACCACTGCTTCCTCGGTGGCCTCCACGACCGCGCCATACAGGGGATTGATCGCCGGCCACGGCACGAACTCCAGCCGTTGTATGCCGCTCGGCGCGGCTCCGATGCCGCTGCCCAACGCGCCGGGGTTCGCCGTGGAGAAGGCCAGGAAGACATCGCCGGAGAAGTGGCTGCCGGTCGTGCCGGTGCGCGCGAGGCCGAGAGTGACGCGCCGGGCGAGCGCCTTGCACTGCAGCGGCAGCAGCGGTGCGTCGGTGGCGACGACCGTGATGCACGAGCCGGATCCCGGCGGGGCGCTGCGTGCCGTGTCCTGCATCGGGTTGTCGTCCAGCAGCTGCGTCCCCAGCGGACGACCGCGGACGGTGAGCTGCCGGCGTCCGCCGAAGTTGGCCTGGGTGAGGACACCGACGACATACTCCTGCTCGCCGACCGTGACACGGCGTGACGAAGTGCCGGTGCCGGCCTTGAAGCCGTAGCAGTTCATCCCCGTGCCGCCGCCGACGCTGCCCTCGGCGAGCGGCCCGGATGTTGCGGCGTCGAGCGCCGCGGCAGCGGTCTCCTCGCGGACGTGCCGGCCGTTGATGTCGTTGAGGTAGCCGTCGAAGGTCTCGCCGACCACGGGCAGGTGCCAGCTCTCCTGCAGCGCGGGGCGCTGCGCCAGCGACCAGTCGATCACCCCGCGGTGCACCGGACCGACCGCGTGGGTGTTGGTGATCGCGACCGGCAGCGCGAGTGACCCGCTCTCCTCGACCCAGTGACTGCCGGTGAACTCGCCGTTGCCGTTGAAGGAGAACATCCCGGCCGCGAGCGCCGTGCCGACCCTGTCGCTGCCCAGCGGCAGTATCGCGGTGACACCGGTGCGGACGTCCTCCCCCTCGACGAGGGTCGCGTAGCCGACCTCGACTCCCGGCACGTCGGTGATGGCGTTCCAGGTGCCCGGCGTGCCGTCGAAGTCGACGTAGTCGCGAGCACGGCGCTGATCGACACTCATCCGGCCACTCAACCAGACGCTGTGCGCCCGGTTGGTCCAGGTCGGTCGACTCAGGCCGTCCGGTGTGCTCGGGCCAGCAGGGCTGCGACGACCGCGGTCGCGACCGCACTGATCACCGCGGCCACCAGCAGGATGGTGTGGATGCCGTATGCCGTGCTGTCGACGGCCGCGTGGGTGAGCTGTCCGCGCAACTGCGGCGGCGCCTCACCGGCGACCAGGCGTCCCGCGCCGGAGGCGATCGCGTCCTGCAGGACACCCAGTTTGGCCTCGGGCAGGTGCGCCGGGGCGACGTCACTCGCGATGCGCGAGCCGGTGCGAGCGGCGAAAAGTGCTCCCAATGCTGCAACTCCGGCTGCAGTGCCGACCTGCCGCAAGGTGTTGACCACCCCGGTCGCCATACCGGCGCGGTCGGGTTCGACACTCGCCAGCGCTGCGTTGGAGAGTATGGCGCTCGACGCGCCCAACCCGATGCCGGCGAGCACGAAGCCGGGCGCGAGCGCGGTCCAGTCCGAGGTCGCGTCGATGCGGGAGGCCCACCAGAGGCCGACGGTGACGGCGAGCATGCTGCCGGTGATGGTGAACAGGATCGGGATGCGGTGGTTCAGCTGCGCGAAGACGGGCGCAGCGACGAACGACGTGACGGTCAGCGGGAGGAACCGCAGACCGGCCTCGAAGGGCGTGTAACCGAGCGTGTTGACGAAGTAGAGACCGACGTAATTGGTTGCGGCGACAAGGGTTCCGGCGACGATGAAGCCGGTGACGCCGATCGCGACGAACCCGGGGCGGCGGAAGAGCTCGAGGTCGACCATCGGCTGCTCGGCGCGTGCGGAGCGGACCAGGAAGGCTGCCAGCGCGAGCGCCGCGACCACGAACGCGCCCACGATGAGCCCGGACCCCCAGCCCTCCGACTGGCCGCGAATCAGCCCGAAGACCAACGCTGCCAACGAGATCGTCAACAGTGCCGTGCCCGCGACATCAACCGACCGAGGGGTCTCGGCCTTCGACTCCGCCAGCCCGACGCGTGCCCCGATGAACGCCAGCACGCCGATCGGGACGTTGATCGCGAAGATCCACTGCCACCCGGCGTTGTCGACGATCAGCCCGCCGAGCAGCGGACCGACGGCGGTCGCGCCGGCGAGGGTGCCGCCGAAGGCACCGATCGCCTTCGCCCGGGCCTTCAGGTCGGGGTAGGCGTGTCCCATGATCGGCATCGCCGTCCCGAAGAGCATCGCGGCGCCGATTCCCTGCAGAGCGCGCATTCCATTGAGCATCAACGGATTCACCGCGAGCGCACAGGCCAGCGAGCCGATCGTGAAGATCGCCATACCGGCGGAGAAGAGGCGACGGCGGCCGAAGCGGTCGCCGAGCGTGGCGGCGGTCAGCAGCAGTGCGGCCAGCGGCAGCGTGTAGGCGTCGACCACCCACTGCAGGTCGCCGAGGTCGGCGTGCAGGTCGGCCTGTATGTCGGGCAGTGCGACCGCGACGATCGTCATGTCCAGCATCAGCATGAACATCGCGACGCAGATCAGCGCCAGCGCGACGCCCGGTCGCTTGGGCGCGGCCGGCGTGCCGCTGTGGGGTGGGGTGAGCGTGCTCGCGGTCATCTCTGCCTCGGAACTTTGGTGCGGTGATGGTGGACTGTGCTTGGGCTACGGCTGTTCGGTGACTTAGTGAACATCCGTAGCGCTACAGTCGTCAACAGATATTTCTGAGAGGATCGCCGCATGCCGCAGAACAAGACCCGTCGTCGCGCCGTCGCGCCGCGCGGAGAAGGCACGAAACTGCGCGACGAGATCCTCACCGCGACCGTCACGCTGGTCGAGGAGCTCGACGATCCGTGGCAGCTGTCGCTGCGCGCCGTCGCGCGACACGTCGGCATCGCGACCACCTCGATCTACCTGCACTTCGAGTCGCTCGAGGACCTCCTGTTCGCCGCGAAACACCAGATGTGGCAAGCCTTCGGGGCACAGATGGTGGCCGCGGCGCAGGAGTCCGGCGGCACGCCGTACGACAAGGTGCTGGCCTTCGGCCGCGCCTACATCACCTTCGCCCGCGAGCACCCGGGTGCGTTCCGCACGCTGTTCACCACGGCGTGGAAGCTCCCGGTCGACGACGGTATGACGTTCGCCGGCGAGGCACAGTTCGGGCTGCTCGCCGAGGTGCTGCGGGACGTCGCAGGCTCACCCGAGGAGGCGCACCTGCGCGCGGTGCAGCTGTGGTGCGGCATACACGGGCTGGTGGTGCTGCGGCAGCCGATGAGCCTCTTCCCGTGGCCGGAGGTCGACGCACAGCTGGAGTCGCTGGCGCGGGCGTGGACGAGCCCCGCCACCGCTTGATCTCGATACACCTCCCCCGCTGCGCTCCTCCGGCACTCGATCAGCGCGGGCTAGCGGTAGCCGGCGGCCTGCAGGCCGTAGAGCTCCGCGTAGTGACCGCCCGCGGCCATCAGCTCCTCGTGCGTGCCCTGCTCGGCGACCGCGCCGTCGGCCAGCACGATCACCCGGTCGGCCGACGCGACGGTCGAGAAGCGGTGCGTGACGATCAGCGTGACCCCGCCCGCGCGCGAGGTCTCCTTGGCAGCGGCGGCGTAACGGTCGAAGAGCTTGTGCTCGGTCGCCGGGTCCAGCGCCGAGGTCGGCTCGTCCAGCACCAGCAACAGGGGTGACTCCCGGACCATCGCGCGACCGATCGCCAGGCGCTGCCACTGACCGCCGGACAGGTCCACCCCGCCCGGCCAGGACGCGCCGAGCCGGGTGTCGAGCCCCTCCGGGAGCGCGGCGAGGACGTCGGTGGCCGCGGCGGCGTCGAGGGCCTCCAGCAGGCGTATGTCGTCGGGGAGGCCGAGGGCAAGGTGGTCGAGTGCCCGGGGGAGCTGCGGGGTCCCCGCGAAGTATTCGGAGGAGCGAAGCGGGGGAGAAACTTCGTGGGGTGCCGGAGCGGAGGAGGGTGTATCGAGACCCTCGATCTCGATACGCTCGTCCCTCGCTACTCGATCACCTTCAGCATCAAGGTGGTCGAGTGCCCGGGGGAGCGAAGCGGAGGAGGGTGTATCGAGACCGCCGACACCGATCGCTTCGCGCGCGGTGAGCTCGAGCTTGAGGTGATCCTGGAACGCACCGGCACAGTGGCGACGCCAGTCGTCGAGTGAAAAGTCTTGCAGGTCAGTCGAATCCACCAGAACCTTGCCGGCGCTGACGTCATACATCCCGGTGAGCAAGCCGATGAGAGTGGACTTGCCGGCGCCGTTCTCGCCGACGACCGCGATCACCTCACCGGCCGGCAGGTGTAGGTCGACGTGGCTCAGTGCCTCGCGGGACGAGCCGGGGTAGCGGAAGGTCACGTCCTGCAGCGTCAGCCCGTCACGCAGCGCGGTCGGCGCGGGTTGCGCGCCGGAGTGGGCGTCGGCGGTCTTTTCGCCATACTCCTCGAGCCAGCGGTAACGCTTGACGGTGCGCAGCGTCCGCCCGAGGAAGTGCACGGTGTTCTGCAGGCTGCCGACCACGTCGCGCAGCTGGCCGACGACGAGGATCCCGGTCGCGAAGCGTCCGGCGGACACCCGCCCGTGCAGCGCGTCGTGTGCCATCCAGGCAAGGATGGCGATCGCGGCGGCGACATACAGCACGGTGATCCCACTTGAGGCGAGAGAACCGCGAGTTTCCGCTCGCGCAAAGGGAATCCGCCACTCCCATGACTCGCGCCCGAGCAGCCTGAGCACCGTGGCGCGCGCCCCGAAGACGCGCAGCTCGGACGCTGCGACCGGGTCCGTCGTCAGGTCGGCGAAGTGCTTGCTGCGGCGGCCGGCCTGTGCCGACTCGTCCTCCGCCTCCTTCTCCCAGCGCATCGTCGCACTCGCCCACCAGGAGGCGGGAGCGCCGACGAGGAGGAGCAGCAGGAGGCGTATGTCGGCTCCGATCGCGACGATGATGGTCGTCACCGGCGCCACCAGGTTGTTGCAGGCGTTGATCATGGCGTTGTACGCCATACCGAGGGCGCCCATGCGTTCGCGCAGTGCGTGCATCTGGTCCTGATAGCGCGGGTCCTGCAGGTGATCCAGGGTTGCGGTCGTGCCGCTGATTCGCCCGATCCGAGCATCGAAGTGCTGCCCGATGCGCTCGTTCAGCCCGATCCGGGCCTGCACTCCGCAGATGCCGAGGATGAAACCGAACGCCTCGGTCAGGATCATGCCGCCGACGCCGAGCACGAGGGGTGTCAGCCGGTGGGCCGTGAGCCCGCCGACGGCGAGACCGATGAAGAGCGGTCGCAGGTATTGCAGGATGCGACCCAGCACTTCCAGGAACGCGATGATGGTCGCACTGCGGCTGATCCCCCACGAGGTGTGCACGATCAGCTTGATGGACTGCCAGTGATAGCGAATCATCAGCATTCACCTGCCATTTCGGTCGCTCCGGCACCTGCGGCGGCAAAGCGTGCCGCTTGCAGGTGGAACATCTCGGCATAGGGTCCGCCGTCGCCCAGCAGTTCGTCGTGCGAGCCGTCCTGGACCACGCCGTCCGGTCCGAGCACGACGATCCGGTCAGCGTGCCGGACACTCGAGAGTCGGTGACTGACCAAGATCGTCGTGACGCCCTGCGTCACCTCGAGGAAGCGACTGAAGATCTCGGCCTCGGCACGCACGTCGAGCGCCGCGGTCGGCTCGTCGAGCACCAGCACACCGGCTCCGGCGGAGACTGCGGTGAGCGCGCGGGCGAGCGCGACGCGTTGCCACTGGCCGCCGGAAAGGTCTGTGCCACCGGCATATCCAGGCTCGAGCACGGTGCTCCAGTCATCGCCCACGCGGGTGAGCACGTCAGTGCCGGCTGCGTCGCGCAGCGCCGTGTCGGCCGTATGCCGGTGCTCTGCCACACCCCCGGCGCTGTCGCCCGCGGCGAATGCGTCGGACAGCAACGGAAGTGCGACGTTGTCCTCCAGGCTGAGCTGATAGCGGACGAAGTCCTGGAAGATCGTGGCGACCCGGCGCCGCGACGCGTCGTCCTCGGCCGGATCCTTTCCGTCCACCCGCACGGTGCCGGTGTCGGGTCGGTAGAGACCGCACAGCAGCTTGATCAGGGTGGACTTCCCGACGCCGTTGACACCCACGATCGCCACGGACTGGCCCGCGGGGATGTGCAGGTCGAGGTTGCGGAAGACCGGCTCCGTGCGGGACGGATAGGTGAAGGTGACGTCGGTGATGTCGACCATTGCTGGTCTCGATACACCTCCCCCGCTTCGCTCCTCCGGCACTCGACCAGCTTGCTCGCCGCCCTCGACCAGCTGCGGGGGCAAGCCGAAGTCGGCGCGCAGCTCACGAATCTCGTTCTCATAGAACCGAGCTCGGACAGCCTGCACGTTGACGTCGCCGAGTGCGCCGAGCGCGGCCATCTGCATCAACCCCTGCAGGACCGTCACTGCGCCGCCGATGGCCAGGCTGCCGGTCCATGCGGCGTGTCCGGCCCACGCGTAGGACCCGATCAGCATCAGCGCAGTGGCGAACGCACCGACGAACGCGCCGCGGACGGCCCGATCACGGCGTTGCCAGACGCCGGTGAAGGCGATCGTCCAGACTTCGGAGTAGCGCCGGAGGACCCAGGGCGTCATACCGAAGAGGCGCAACTCCTTCGCGGCCCCACGATCGAGTGGGAGTGACCGCAGGTAGTCGGCTTCCCGCCGCTCAACGCTCCCCTCCTCGACCAGATCGCGCAGGGTCACGTCGAGGTATCGCGTCCAGCTGGCGTGCAGCAGCCGGAAGGCGAGCAGCGTCCACAACGCCGCCGGCCACGACCACTGGGCGACAGCGACGAACCCGCCGAGCCCGACAGCGGCATACCCCAGGACAGCCCAGACCGACTGCATCGCGTTGACACCGAACATTCCACGCAGGTAGCTCTCGATCTCGGTGAATCGTGCTCTGGTTGCTGGGTCCTCGAGGTGCTCGATGCCGTGCGGGGCATTCGCCGCTTCGGCGAGCATGGTCACCTGCTGACGGGTGAGCCGCGCCTGGAGTGCGTATGCCGCGCTGTTCTGCCAGGCCTCCGCGAGCGGCTCGAGAGCGAGGCCGATCGCGGTCATGGCCAGCCAGAACCAGACTCGGTCGGATCCGACGGTCAACGCTTCGAGCGCCTGACCGCTGGCGTGGACCATCAGCCAGATGCCGACGCCGCGGAGGGCGACGACGAGCAGCAGCGCAAGCACCAGCGGCCGACTGGAGCGCCACATCATCCGCCAGAAATGCCGCTCGACACCCACCCAGCGCCGTGCCCATGTCGTGAGACGCGATATATCGAGAGCTTGCACAAGGAGGAATGTAAACACAGAGCTACTTCGATCGCTACCACGTATTCTGAGTAGGTGGAGATCACCGACCCGATTCAGGTGCGATCGCTGGTCCGCGACGAGGCAGCGACCTACCTCGCGCCATTCCTGCACGAGGACCATTCGGTGAGCGAGGCGGCGGCGCTGCTGAAGCTGCCGCTCGCCCGGGTCCACTACTGGGTGCGCAGCCTGTATGCCGACGGCATCCTCGAGGTGGTGGCCGAGCAGCGCCGCAAGGGTCGCCCGATCAAGCGATATCAAGCAATTGCAACGGAATTCATCATTCCTGCGGAGTTCCTGCCGGAGGGGCATTTCGCCGGCCTGATGCGGCGGTCCAACGCCGAGATGACCGAGGATCTGCTCGCGGGGTCACCCGAGTGGGTCATCGCCGGCGACTTCCGGATCTGGGCGTCGGCGCCGACCCGCGGCAGCCAGGACCGCTTGCCGCGCGCCGGGGTGGACCGGGGCGCCGTGACGCATCAGAGCATGTGGACCGTGCGCATCACCGAGGACGAGGCACGCGAGCTCCAGCAGGAGCTGAACGACCTGCGCGACCGGTGGATCGCGCGCAGCCAGGACGAGTCACAGTTGCGCGCCTACCACGCCTCCGTGGCGTTCGCGCCGACCGGTGAGAACGCTTGATCTGAGCGGGTGCTGGACCACAGGAGGAACCCCGCAATCCCGGCAACGGTGAACCACAGATCCGCCCCGAAGCTCACCACGCCGAAGTCCCCGGCAGCGGCATCCATGACCAACGCGGGTGCGCCGCGCAGCAGCGCGAGGATCGACGCGACCCGCGTCACGCGCCGCAACCGTTCGGTGCCGGAGCCCGATGCCAGGAGCAGAGCCCCGCCTGCCGCAGCGATCATCAACAGGCCGGCCAGGACGTCATACGCGAGGAACCAGGGCCGCTCGAAGATCGACTCGAACGACTCGTCGAGCCCGCCACGCCACCCTGCCGCCCACGCCAGATGCACGCAGCCGAAGCTTAAACTCCATGCGGCCAAGGCGGTTCCGATGATCCGTGTTCGTTGTGACATGACATCGAAGGTATGGCGCCGCCGTGTGCTGCTCTTCCCGCGCGCGGAGGAATCAGCTCCCTCTCACGGGGGAGCAGGTGGCCGAGGAGGTCCGAGCGAACGCGAGGACCGTCTCGAGGCCACGCGGGCGGGGTTTCGAGACGGCTCCTGCTTCGCTGGTCTCGATACACCTCCCCCGCTTCGCTCCACCGGCACTCGACCCGCGCCTCACGGCAGTCGCTGGCGCAGCGCTTCGTGCAGCACGATGGAGCCGGCGGTCGCGGCGTTGAGCGAGCTGGCCGAGCCCACCATCGGAATGCTCAGCATCAGGTCGCACGCCTCCCGCCAGGCGCGACTCATCCCGCGGGTCTCGTTGCCGATCACCAGGACCGTCGGACCGGCGAGGTCGACCTTCCGCAGGTCGGTCTCACCACCCTCGTCGGTGCCGAAAACCGTGTAAGCAGTGTCGGATTCACGCTGCTCGGCGATCCAGGTGATCACGTCGGATGCAGCGGGGACACGGACGGTGGGCAACGCGAAGAGCGAGCCGGTGGATGCCCGAACGGCGCGCGGATCATAGGGATCAGCCGCATGCCCAGCCACGATCAGCCCGGTTGCGCCGAACGCGTCCATCGAGCGCAGCAGCGTGCCGATGTTGCCCGGCCCGGACGGTCGGTCGAAGACGACGAGCAACGGAGCTTCGGGGTCTCGATACGACCGGCCTGGTTGCGCGAGACGATCGAGGTCGTCGTCGGGCATCCGCACCACGGCAACCAGCTCCGGTGCTTCGTCGGAGTCGCGCTCGGCCAGCTCGGCGAGCAGGTCCTCGGCGAGCTCGTAGCGGGCGCCGGGCGCGGTGCGCCATACACCATCGGCCCAGTCACTGGGACGCGTGCGAGCCGGGCGCAACAGCGCCACGAAGTCCCAATTGTGCTCCAGCGCAAGGGATATCGGGCGTACGCCCTGCACGATGAACTCGGCTGCGCGATGCCGTTTCGTCCGGTTGCCGAGCAGCGCCTGCCACTGCTGGAAGGTGGCGTTGCGACTTGTGATGCGCGTCTTCGAAGGGCTCACGGCACCATCTTCTCTCGTACGGGACCTCGAGACGCTCGTCCCTCGCTCCTCGGCCACCTCAAGCAGAGCTCCTTCGTCGCCACTCGACCTACGTCGGCGTGGCAGGGTGGAGGAATGACCCAGGCATCATCCGCGGACGACCGCGCCCAGGAGTTCGCGAACGACTCACTCGCCGACGGCAGCCCGACCGCTTGGTTCGACCGCTTGTATGACGCCGCCGGGCGCGGCCAAGCCGAAGTGCCGTGGGACCGGGGCGCTCCGCATCCGCTGCTGGCGGAGTGGTTCGCGCAGCATCCCGAGGAGGCGACGGGTGACGGGCGGACCGCGATCGTGCCGGGTGCGGGACCCGGCCATGACTCGGAACTGCTGGCATCATTGGGCTTTCGCACTACCGCATTCGATGTCGCGCCGACCGCGATCGAGCAGGTGCGGGCCGCGCACCCCGACAGCCCGGTGGACTATCAGGTCGCCGACCTCTTCGAGCTCCCCACGGAGTGGCAGGGCGCCTTCGACTTGGTGGTGGAGTCGATGACCGTGCAGTCGATGCCGCGCGACGTGCGGGCGAATGCCACTGCCGCTGTCCGGTCGCTCGTCGCACCCGGCGGCGTGCTGCTGGTCATCGGCGGTGTCTTGCCTGCCGACCACGACCCGGCATACGGACCGCCGTGGCGGCTGACCCGGCACGAGATCGAGGCGTTCGGCGACGACGGCCTGGCCCTGCAACGAATCGATCAGGATGCCGAGGGAAACCGCTACCGGGCTGAGTTCAGGAGGGCCCGCTAGGGACCGCCAACGGGTCTCGATACACCTCCCCCGCTTCGCTCCTCCGGCACTCGACCCGCGTTGTCGGGCCAGACGCTGACGGCGTCGGGCGCGACCTGGACCAGCGCCGTGTCGCCCGGGCGGTATCCGTTGCGCTGTGAAATCAGCTGGTGCGCCAGCAGGTTCAACCCACCAGCCCACTCCAGCTCGAGACGCAGCTCGCTGCCCAGGTCCGCGACGTCGACGACCGTCACCTTGTCGCCGACGTCACCCACGATCACCCGCTCCGGCCGGACACACCAGGTCACCGGCGTCCCCGCGGGCAGCGTCGACGTGGTGCTGAGACACGCACCGTCGCTGACGAGCACGCCGTCCGCGGCCATCTCACCGCGGCGCACGTTGGTGAGCCCGAGCAACCGCGCGACCCGGGGGCTCGCGGGTGCGTCGAAGACCTCTCGCACGGTGCCGGCCTGCGCGATGCGCCCGTGGTCGATCACGATGAGCTCGTCGGCCAACATCGCCGCCTCGACCGGGTCGTGCGTGACCAGCACCGTCGCCAGCGAGTCGCGTCGCTGCAACTGTCGTAGCAGCGCCGTCAGCTCCTGGCGGACCGGGTAGTCGAGCGCGGAGAACGGCTCGTCCAGCAACAGCAGCCGCGGGGATCCGGCGAGCGCCGCCGCCAGCACGACCCGCTGCCGCTGTCCGCCGGACAGCTCCTGTGGCAGCCGGTCCTGCAGGCCGTCCAACTGCAGCCGCTGCAGCCACCAGGCGGCCACTGCCGGATCGGATCGGATGCCGAATGTCGCCTGCTCCCAGGCTGTTCGGTTCGGGAAGAGCCCGTGCTGCTGCGGCACATAACCCAGCTTGCGATCCTCGACCGGCGCCCCGGCGAGGTCGATCTCGCCGAGCCGGACCTCGCCCACCTTCGACCCCGCCAGGCCCGCGATTGAGCGCAACAGCATCGACTTTCCTGCCCCCGACGCACCCAGCACCGCGATGCGCGGACTGCGGGCCGTGTGCGCGACCTGCAGGTGAAAGTCCCCGACACGCGTGTCGATGTCGAAGGACACCGACCGCGCCTCGATCGCGACCGGGCGTGCGGGCTGCACCTGCGGCGCACGTCGCCGCAGCTTGTCCCGGACCACACGCGGTAGCTGAAAACTCGCCAGCAGCAACACGATCGCGGCCACCGCCAGGGCGATCGCGGTCGGCGCCTGCGTCGTCGGTATGCCGGTCGAGGAGAACTGCACGTAGGTGAAGACCGGCAGCGTGTAGGGGTGGTAGGAGAGCAGCACCGTGGCGCCATACTCACCGAGTGCGCGCAGCCAGGTCAGCAGCAGTCCAGCCCGTATGGCGGGCGCGGCGATCCGCAGGTCGACCCGGACGAAGCGGGAGAGCGGCCGGTGACCGAGCGTGGCGGCGACATCCTCCAGCTGCGGGTCGATCGCCTCGAAGGCCGACCTCGCGGCGATGATCAGGAAGGGCGCCGCGACGAAGGTCTGCGCGATCACGACCCCGGCGATCGACTCGGTGAGCCGGCCTGCGAAGTGCTCGCCGAGCCACGTGTAGGGGCCCACGACGTAGACCAGCACGATGCCGCTCATCACCGGCGGCAGCGCGAGCGGCAGCTGCACCAGCACGCCGGCGATCCTGCGCAGGACCCCGTGGGAGTGGGCCATCCAGTGCGCCAGCGGCACACCGAGCACGGTCACGATGGTCGCGCTGATGGTCGCGCTGATCGCGGAGGTGCGAGCCGCGTCGAGCAGCCCGGACTGTCCGAAACCGCGATTGTCCGAGCCGGCCAGGCGGATCAGGAAGGCGACGAGCGGGACCGCCAGATAGAGGGCGAGCAGTGCCCCCAGGGCGGCGATCGGGCCGCTGCGTCGCCGGGTGAGCACTAGCTGGACAACACCTTCCGGACGCTGTCGGGCACGCCCTTGCCGGTCTGCTTGGGCGGGTCGATGAGCTGGAAACCGTCCTTCTGCAACACCTTTCGGGCCTCCGGACCCAGCAGGTAGGCAACGAACGCCTCGGCACCCGCCTGGTTCGGAGCGTCCTTGACCACGGACGCAGTGTAGGTCGCCTCGAGGTCCTGCCCCGTCAGCTCCACGGTCGGTATGCCGGCGATCTTGGCCTCGCTGGAGTAGAAGAAGCCGGCGTCCAGCTGCCCGGACTGCAGGTCTGCGACGAGAGTCTCCTCGGGGAAGACGATCTTCTCGTTCGTGGCCAACTCCCGCAGCTTCGGGTGCTCCTTGCCAGCATCGACCAGCGCCTCGTGGGCCAGCTTGCCCTTGGGGTCCGCCTTCGGGTCGGTGGTGCCGACGCGGAAGCCGGACTCGGTGATCACGTCATACCAGGGACCGGCCTTGATCTTCTCCGCGAACTTGCTCTTCTTGTTGTAACCGAGGACCAGCGGCGAGCTGGCGTAGCTGAGGTACCACTGCACCCAGTCGCCATTGTCGGCGCCCATCAGCTCCGCGTCCGCCTTCGGGGAGGCGCTGATGAAGACGTCGGCCTTGCGGACCTTGCCCTTGATCTGTGCTGCAAGCGCGGTCGAGCCCGCGCTGAAGCCGGAGAAGGTGAAGCCCGTCGCCTTCTCGTATGCCGGGCCGATCTGCTTCTCCATCAGCGCGACGAGGGACCCGGCATACAGCACATTGACCTTGCCTGAGCCGGTGCCGCCACCGGACGAACTCGCCGACCCGCCGCCGGAGGAGCCACACGCAGCGAGCGCCGCTGCACCGCCCACGAGGCCGAGAGTCAGGACACTTCGCCGCGAGAGATCACTCATGGAAGATGAAACTATCAGCGAACTAGTTTCAATGTGACTAGTTGCTCAAGGTGTCCAGGAAGTCCAGGACCGCCTGGGTCCCGCTCACCCGCCACAGCGCGAGGGTGCGGTCGAATCCGTCGGGATCGGCGGCCTGCACCTCCTGCTGCAACTCCGCGACCCGTGCGGTGAAGACCTCGCGTTGCGCACGGATCAACGACCCCGGGTCACGGCCGGCCCGATCCAGCAGCGCGAGCTTCAGCAGCAGCGCCGACCGCGCGTCGCGCGCCCGACCGACCGGCTCGGCGAGCCACTCGTCGGCGCGCCGCCGCCCGGCGTCCGTGACCTCGATCAACGTCCGGTCCGGCCCCGGCCCGCCCGTCTCGACTCCGACCGAGCGCACCAGTTGTGCGTCGGTGAGCCGGCCCAGCTCGCGATAGACGACGGCACGCTGGATGCGCCATACACGACCGAGCTCACCGCCGGAGGCGAAGAGCGTCGCGACTGCGAAACCGTGGGTGCGCCCCTCGGCGACGACCCCGAGCACCGCCAGACCGGCCGTGCTGATCGCGGCGGCTGCAGGAGTTGCTCGGTCACCGCTCGACATGCGAGACACGATACGACGGTCCGAGACGGGCAGCGCCCAGTCGTCGCGTCATACTTGACCAACGCATTACCAAATCTTGCGAATTTCCCTACACCGCAACGACATCCGGTTTCCGCGACGATGGGACCATAAGGACGTGACACAACTCGCGCACGCGGCCGAAGCTGCCCCTGTCCGGTCCGAGGACGACATCCACGCGGGTCGCCGGCACGATCTCGCCGTCGCCGCCCTGCACACCTGGAGCGAGCACGGCTACTCCCACGTGTCGGTCCGCAACGTCGCGCGCCGCACCCGCTTCTCACACGGCATGGTGCACTACTACTTCCGCAGCAAGGACGCACTGGTCGCCGAGTGTGTGCGGATGGTGCGGGAGTCCGACATCTTCGCCCCGGGCACAACGAATTTATCTGACATCACGGCCTATTCGCGCTTCGTGGCGGACCGTCTCTGCGAGAGCCTGCGCACCAACCGGCGGCTGCACCGGATCCGCTTCGACCTGCGCAACCAGAGTCAGTTCGAGCCCGGGCTGCGCGAGTATGCCGACCAGATCGAGCAGGAGTATGCCGCGGCGCTGGACGCGGTGCGCCGACGCTACGAGGCGCTCGGCTGGAGCTTCGACCCGCCCTTCGAGCTGCTCGCCGCACAGGTCGATGCACTGGGCGAGCGCGCGATCCGCGACGATCTCCTCGGGCAGGACCTCGAGGAGACCGTCGCGCGGACGCACCAGGACCTGCTGCGGATCCTGCCGACCAGCCGCTGACCCGTCAGCTGGTCGGGATGGCACCCTTCAGCTCGTCGCGGCTCAGCTTGCCGTCGCGTGACTTCGCGATGACGTCACGGGCCTTGTCCGTGGAGTCCCAGACGTTCCACAGCAGCACGCCCTGCACCTTGTCGCCGTCGAGGTAGTAGACGACGACACTGCTGCGGTCGTCCTTCCAGTCCTCGACGGTGTCCAGCCTGGAGTCGAGCTGCCCGACGGCCTCGTAGCCGAAGTCGAAGAGGTCGGACCAGAAGATCGGCGTGTAGTCGTAGGTCTCGTCGGCGCCGGCCATGTTGCGACCGGCCTTCTTGCCCATGGCTTCGGCGTTGTCGACGTGCTCGACGCGACGCCGGCCCAGCAGCTTGTCGTCGTAGCTGGCGACATCGCCCGCGGCATAGACGTCGGCCGTCGAGGTGGCCAGGTGGTCGTCGACCACGATGCCGTTGTCGGTCGTGATGCCCGCGGACTCGGCGAGTCCGGTGTTGGGCATGACGCCCACGCCGACGACCACCGCACCGGCCTCGACGGACGTGCCGTCGCTGACCTTGATGGCGACCCGGTCGTCGGCGAGTGCACCGGCGGCCACGGTCTCGCCGGTGAGCAGGCGCACACCGCGGTCGGTGAAGTCCTTGGTGATCAGCTCGGCGACGGACTTGGGGAAGAGCCGCTGCTGCACCAGCTTCTCGTCGAAGACCATGGTGACCTTGGCGCCGTTCAGGGTGAGTGCCGCTGTCACCTCGGCGCCGATGTAGCCGCCGCCGACCACGGTCACCGGCGTGTCCTGGCCGGCCAACTCGCGCAGCCGGCGGTAGTCACCGGCAGTGCGGTAGTAGATGACCCGGTCGGTCTCCGGCAGGTCGAGGGTGCGCGGGCTGGACCCGGTGGCCAGCAGCAGCTTGCCGTAGGTCACGGTCGCGCCGCCGTCGACGGTGACGGTGTGCGCGCCGGAGTCGATCGCCGTCACCGGGGAGCTGGTCTCCAGCTCGACCTGCTTGCCGTCGAGCAGCTGGATCTTGTCCAGGCTGGAGTCCTTGTCCAGCCACAACGTCTTGGACAGGTCGGGACGGTAGACCGGACCGTCGGGTTCGGCGCCGAGCACCAGCACCGAACCACTCTCGTCGAGCTCGCGGATCCCGTCGACCGCAGCCGCCGCCGCGACGCCTCCACCCACGATCACGTAGTCGTAGTTCTTGCCGTCGAGATCTGCCATGACTCTCCTCATATCGCATCGCTGTGTGGGGTACTTCTCTTTTGATGGTATGCCGCAGGTCACAGCGCGACGCAAATGCACGGAGAACCTTCACTTATTCCGCTCGTTGCTTGTGAAAATTCTTACCCGACAACGGATTTCCGGAATTTCGACTGCCCGACCGTCCGGGACTATCGTCGATTACATGCCAACTACGACACCCGCCCTTTCCGTTGCCGCCCCGGGTGAGCGCTTTGCGCCGATCAACCTCGAGCGCCGCGACCTGCGTGACAACGACGTCCGCATCGACATCCAGTGGGCAGGCATCTGCCACAGCGACATACACACCATCCGCGAGGAGTGGGGCAGCGCCAACTTCCCGCTCGTGACCGGCCACGAGATCGCCGGCATCGTCAGCGAGGTCGGCTCCGCCGTCACCCGGCACAAGGTCGGCGACCGCGTCGGTGTCGGCTGCCTGGTCGACTCCTGCGGCGAGTGCGAGCAGTGCAAGAACGGCTTCGAGCAGTTCTGCGAGCGCGGCTCGGTCGGCACCTACAACGCCACGGACTACGACGGCGAGATCACCCAGGGCGGCTACGCCCAGCAGGTTGTCGTGTCCGAGCGGTTCGTCTGCCACATCCCGGACGGCATCGACCTGGACGTCGCCGCGCCGCTGCTGTGCGCGGGCATCACGACATACTCGCCGCTGAAGCGCTGGGGCGCGCGTCCCGGCACGACCGTCGGCATCGTGGGCATGGGTGGCCTGGGGCACATGGGCGTCAAGATCGCCTCTGCGCTCGGCGCCGAGGTCGTCGTGCTGTCCCGGACCACGGCAAAGTCCGCCGACGCCAAGGAGTTCGGCGCGGTCGACCACATCGCGACCTCGGACGAGAACGTCTTCAAGGACAACGCCGGCCGCTTCGACCTGATCCTCAACACCGTCAGCGCGGACCTGCCGATGGAGGACTACCTGCGGCTGCTGAAGCCGACCGGTGCCCTCGTGTCGGTCGGTATGCCGAACAAGCCCTACGAGATCTCGCCGGGCAGCCTGATCGGCCGCAACAAGGTCGTCGCCGGCTCGATGATCGGCGGCCTGCCGGAGACCCAGGAG
The DNA here is from genome assembly GCF_052905685.1 of Flexivirga sp. B27. Classification (NCBI taxonomy): domain Bacteria; kingdom Bacillati; phylum Actinomycetota; class Actinomycetes; order Micrococcales; family Dermacoccaceae; genus Flexivirga; species Flexivirga sp. B27. Next base: position 102,750 of record NZ_JBPYUM010000004.1, read on the forward strand.
ATGCTCAACTTCTGCGCCGAGCACGGCATCGGCGCGACGGTCGAGCGGATCGACGCCTCCCAGGTCGACGAGGCCTACGACAAGGTCGTCGCCGGTGACGTGCGCTACCGCTACGTGATCGACACCTCGACGATCAAGCCCTGAGCATCACAGGTGGTTGAGGAGCGGCGGAGCGTAGCGGGGGAGCGTCTCGAAACCACACGCGGCCTTTCGAGACGCCCGCTCGTTCCCCTTCGAGACGCCCGCTCGTCCCTCACGGGCTCCTCAGGGCACAGCTCACGGGCTCCTCAAGGACCTTGGTTGGGGTCGATGATCGTGATGCCTTCGGGCGCGGCGGTGTCCATCGCGGGCAGCAGGGACGCCGCCGCCTCGAGGCCGACCACGCGCTCGACGAGCCGCTGCGTGTCTAGCCCGCCGGACCGCACGAGCGCGAGCATCGCCGGGTAGTCCACGGCCGCCATGCCGTGACTGCCGAGCACGTCGAGCTCCCAGCCGATCACGCGGTCCATCGGCACGCGTGGGTGCCCGTCGACGGGTGGCAGCAGCCCGACCTGCACGTGCCGTCCGCGTCGACGCAGGCTGAGGATCGAGTCGGCACAGGTCTTTTCGGTGCCGACGGCATCGACCGCGACATGCGTGCCGCCGGTGAGGTCGTGCACCTGCGCGGGTATGTCGCGCCCGTCCGCCACCAACACATGATCGGCGCCGAAGTCCGTTGCCCTGGCCAGCGCACGCTCGTGCCGGTCGACCGCAATCACCTGTGCGCCAAGGGCTTTCGCGATCATCACGGTCGAGAGACCGACACCACCGGCGCCGACGACGGTCACCCACTCGCCGGTCCGCACCTGCGCACGCCCGACGAGTGCGCGGTATGCCGTCGCGAACCGGCACCCGAGACTTGCTGCGGCTTCGAGGGACACGCCCTCCGGCACCGCGACGAGGTTGGTGTCGGCCGCGTGGACCACTACATACTCGGCGAACGACCCCCAGTGGGTGAAGCCGGGCTGCTGCTGGTCGGGGCAGACCTGGGCGTTGCCCGACATACACCACTCGCAGCGACCGCAGCCCTCCACGAACGGCGTCGTGACACGGTCACCGACCCGCCAATTGCCCACGCCTGCACCGATGTCGGCGATCACGCCGGCGAACTCGTGACCCGGCACGTGCGGCACGGCGATGTCGTCGTGACCGGCCCAGGCGTGCCAGTCGCTGCGGCACAATCCGGTCGCGCGCACCTGCACCACCACGCCGCCGTCGGGCGCTGTCGGCGTCGGCACCTCCCGCACACACAGCGGACCGGCGATCTCGTCCAGGACCAGGGCACGCATCACCGGTCGATCATTCCTCGTCGTCGTCGCCTTCGTCGACCTCGTCTTCGGATGTGTCCGCCTGTCGAGCCCGGCCGCGGGTCAGCAGGATCGCTGCGACGCCGCCCACGCCGAGCACCGCGATGATCACGACCGCGACGATGGCACCCGTCGGTGCGCCTCCGTCGGACTTCTGTGGCGCTGCGGATGCGGGCGCGCTCGTCTTGTCGGTGCACGGCTTCGGGGCGGCGATGCCCTCGGCTGCCTTCGCGCCCGGCTTCGGGTGGTAGGTGAACGACAGCGAGTCGGAGACGGGGTGCCCGTCGGCCGACACGATCCGCCAGGTGACGGTGTATTTGCCGGCGCCGCCGAGCGCGACAGGGGTGGCCACCGTGGCGTCGGTGACCTTGCCGCATCCGGTCTCGTAATAGCGGCCGGCAGGACCCTTGACGCTCACCTGTGGCGGTGCAGGGCTGGTGAGCACGATGTCGTTGAACTTCAACGTCACGTGCTGCGGTGCGGTGCTGACCGTGCTGCCCAGCTTCGGGGTGCTGCCGACGAGGTAGTCGTGCGCCTGCGCCGCCGGTATGACGCCGAAGACCGCCAGCAGCACCGCCACCGTCGCGATCAGGGTGCGGCGCAACGTCAGCCGAAATCGTATGGCGCTCAACGCGATCGCCTGGTTGCGGCATACAGGGCGAGGAGCAGGGCGACCACGGCGACGGCGAGACCGCCGACGCCGAACCAGACTCCGGCGTCGGAGGAGTCGTCGGCCGGTTGCGGCGCGGGGGAGACCGAGGGCGCGTTGCTCGGAGCGGGGGAGGCGGATGCCGCGCCGATCGTCAGCACGGGCGCGGGGTGCTCCGGCTCGGCCTTGCCGGGCTTGGTCGGGTCGTCCCACTTCACGACCGACCCGTCGGAGTAGGTCTGGATCGCGTCGAAGCTCACCGACGGGACGTCGGGGACAACTCCGAGCGACACCGGAAACTGTTGGAACTCACCGGGTTTGATCGCCGCGCTCTTGCTCGCGGTCCACACGATCTTGGTCGACGCCTCGGTGATCGTGCCGCTCTCGGACTTCACCGGCTTGTCGAGCTTCGAGGTGGTGATCTTCGCCGTCCACCCAGCAACCGGCTGGTAGGAGACCGAGGTGAAGGGGTGGTCCGTCGGCAGGTCGACCTCGACCTTGACCGTGGATGCATTGGCCTTCTCGGTCGGCACCTTGAAGACCAGCGTGGTGTAGGAACCGGCCTCGGCCGTGTCCGGGTTGACCGTGACGTGGGCCGACGCCGCGACGGGAACTGCCAGGAGCAGACCGGAGACGGCGAGCGCCGCGGCGGAGCGACGGACGGTGGCAGCGCGCAGTGATATGGTCACCCGATCACTCTACAACTTGTAGAAATCAATGCCGCGGGCGACGTCACCGGAAGGCGGACTCGCCCGTCAGCGCCTGCCCGATGATCAGCTGGTGCACCTCGCTGGTGCCCTCGTAGGTGAGCACCGACTCGAGGTTGTTGGCGTGCCGCATGACCGGGAACTCCAGGGTGATCCCGGCTGCGCCGAGGATGGTGCGGCACTCGCGGGCGATCGCGATCGCCTCGCGCACGTTGTTCAGCTTGCCGAGCGAAATCTGTTGTGGCTGCACAGTTCCGGCGTCCTTGAGCTTGCCGAGCTGCAGCGCGAGCAGCATTCCCTTGCCGAGCTCCAGGCTCATGTCGGCGAGCTTCGCCTGGGTGAGTTGGTATGCCGACAACGACCTGTCGTAGAGCTGCCGGTCCGCGGCATACGCAATGGTCGCCTCCAGGCAGTCACGCGCAGCACCGAGCGCGCCGAAGACGATCCCGAAGCGGGCCTCGTCGAGGCAGGTGAGCGGTCCGCGCAGGCCGCGAGCCTCCGGCAGCATCGCCGAGGCGGGCAGCCGGACCTCGTCCAGGACCAGCTCACTGGTGACCGAAGCCCGCAGCGACAGCTTGTGCTGCACCTTCGGCGCGGAGAAGCCGGGTGTGTCCGTCGGGACGACGAATCCCCTGATGTCCCGGGCGCTTTCGCCGGTCTGCGCCCACACGACGGCCACGTCGGAGATCGAGCCGTTGGTGATCCACAGCTTGTTGCCGGTCAGGATCCAGTCCGCGTCGCTCCCTGAGCCCCCGCCGTTCCCTGAGCCTGTCGAGGGGTCGCGACGTGCTCGGGTGCGCATTCCGGCCGGGTTGGAGCCGAAGTCGGGCTCGGTCAGCCCGAAGCAGCCGATCGCCTCACCGCGCGCCATACGAGGCAGCCACTCGTCCTTCTGCTCGTCGCTGCCCCAGTGGTGGATCGCGAACATCGCCAGCGACCCCTGCACCGAGACCAGCGACCGGATGCCGGAGTCGGCGGCCTCCAGCTCCATGCAGGCCAGGCCGTATGCCGTCGCCGACGTCCCGGCGCAGCCGTAGCCCTCCAGGTGCATGCCCAGGACGCCCAGCTCACCCAGCTGCAGGGCGAGCTCGCGCGCCGGGAGGTCACCGGCCTCGAACCAGTCGGCCAGGTGCGGTTTGATCTTGTCGGTCGCGAACGACCTCACCGCGTCACGCAATTCGCGGTCGTCGTCACCGATCAGCTGGTCGGTGGAGAAGAGTTCCAGCGGTGTCTGCGGCATCATGCTTCCTTCGTGCGGTCGTGGGCGGCTTCGTCATACGTGACCAACCCCCAGTGTGCCGGTCGGTGTCCATGTCGCTGTGCACCACGGGCTTCGCCAGCCTGATCGCCAACGGTCCCTTGGCACTCAAGGCGTGGTATCTCAGCAGGACCCGCGACGTGCTGCAGTAGCCGGGGGTCGGCCGGACCTCTCGGAGCCTTCGTGATGCGATGGACGACAGGACCGACCCACAGTTGAAGCACGGGAGCAGCACCAATGGCCGACAAGACCTCTCCGAACCTGCGCATGGGCGGCCTCCCGCCGCTGCGCGACGCCGACGGATTCCAGGACTTCATCCGCACCGGTTGGGCGCGGCCCGCTCGGCAGGCGCCGGTCGTGGCCGGGGCCGCCGATGCCGCCGCAGGACACCGGCGGCGGCTGGCGGAGGCGCTGCCCGGCCGCACGATCGTGGTCGGCGCGGGGGCTGCTCCGGTGCGCAACGACGACAACGACTACGAATTCCGCGCGCACTCGGACTTCCTCTGGCTCGTCGGTGCGCCGGTCGAGCGAGGCGTCGTCGTGATCCGCACCGGCTCCGCTGACGCGTCCGCGACCCTCTACATCACGCCCCCGGAGACACCGGGCGACGCCGGGTTCTACGCCGACTCGGCATACGGCGAGTTGTGGACCGGGCCCTCGCCGAGCTTGTCGGACTGGGCGGCGGCGCTGCAGCTCGAGGTCCAGACCATCGACAAGCTCGCGGGCTCATTGTCCGCTGAATCCGACGTGCTGGTAGCCGGATTCGTCGATCAGGACATCCTCGGCCCGGTGCGTCGCGGCGAGGTCGCCGCCCTGCACCAGACCCTCTCGCGACTGCGAATGATCAAGGACGCGTGGGAGATCGAGCAGCTGCGGCTCGCGGTCGACACCACCATCGACGGCTTCCGGACGGTGGCCGGACAGATCCCCGTCGCGGCTCGTCGCGGCGGCGAGCGCTGGCTGCAGGGGACGTTCAACCGGCACGCACGCACCTTCGGCAACGACGTCGGCTATCGCACGATCGTCGCGACCGGGGAGAACGCCGCGGTCCTGCACTGGACGCGCTGCGACGCCGCACTCGGTGAGCGCGACGCCCTGCTGCTCGACATGGGCGTCGAAGCCAAGAGCTTCTACACCGCGGACGTGACCCGCACGATCCCGGTCTCGGGCACCTTCACCCCCGAGCAGCGCATGGTGCACGACCTGGTGGAGAAGTCCCACCGGGCCGGCCTGGACGCCGTCCGACCGGGCCGCACCTTCGTCGACTTCCACCACCGCTGCATGGAGGTCATCGCGCAAGGTCTGCACGACTGGGGTCTGCTGCCCGTGTCGGTGGACGAGGCACTGTCACCCGGCGGTCAGCAGCACCGGCGCTACATCGTGTGCGGTGTGGGCCACCACCTAGGGCTGGATGTGCACGACTGCTCCAAGTCGACCTTCGAGGACTACCAACTCGGCGCCGTCGCACCCGGTATGGCGCTCACCGTCGAGCCGGGGATCTACTTCCACGGCACGGACGAGACCGTGCCGCCGGAGCTGCGCGGCATCGGCATACGCATCGAGGACGACCTGCTGGTCACCGACACGGGGATCGAGATCCTGTCGGATGCACTGCCGCTGACCGCGACCGGCCTCGAGGAGTGGACCCGGGCGCAGCAGACAGCGGGAGCCGACGGGGTCGCGGGTCAGTAACTGCCGATGATCGCCTTGGCCACCGCGACCAGGGCGGCCTTGTCGACCTGCTTGCCGTCACGCTTCGCCGACCCCTCGATGTAGACCAGCCGCTGCTTCGTCGCCACCCGAATCGTCGGCCGCTCGGCGCTCGTCGGAGGCGTGTAGACCGCGTCTGCACCGACACCGAACACCCGCTCGGAGGTGGGCCGCCGCTTCAGGATTGCCTTGACCACGATCGGCCAGTCGGCCGGCCCGCTGTCGGCATACGTCCGCACGTATGCCGTCTCCGTCGACCAGCCGCAGGTGAGGTCGCCACCCGTGCCGCTGTCCCGCCGCACCATCGCCGCCCGGCCCAACGCATCCGCAGCGGCGGCGTCGGCTCGACCGCAGGCCGGGACCGTGATCGCAAGGCGCGCCGCGTACGCCTGCCGCACGAACGGGATGGCGAGCTTGAGCTCGGCGGTGACCTGCTGCCGGGTCTGCCCGGGCGGGCCGAAGACGGTCAGCACCTTTGCGCCGATCAGCACTTCATACCGCGTCCCGGTGGCGCTTCGGGTGATGAGCAGGTCGTGGCCCTGCAGCTCGGCCGCCTCGGCACCTCCCCGCACCTTGGCCGACCATTGAGAGACGCCCCAGTTTGCGACCGACACCCCGAATCCGATGTCGTAGCTAGACTTTTCGGCGCCGCGTTGCAACGCAACGGTGCACACGTCGAAGGTCGGGACGCCGACGACGCTCACCATACGTTTGTGGACCAGTCGGGGTGTGACGTCGTCGCCGGCGGCCTTCGCCACCTTCGCCGGGTCGAGCTTGCTGCACACGCTGACGTCCCAGCGCTGCGACTGCGTGACCGGCGGGGGACTGCCTCGGGGCACGGTCGCACTCGTGGACGAACTGATCGACGAACCGGTCGACGAACTGGTGGACGGCGCGTGTGCGGAGGTCGAGCCGGGCCAGTCGCAGGCGGCCAGGCCCAGGGCAGTGACCGCTGCGGCAGTCACCGCAAGCACTCGTCGCACGGTGGTCTCCTGTCGTCGGCGGCTCGGCATACCGGCTGGTGCTGACAGTAGACGCTCGACGGGCGGCGTCCGGCTGCATCGGCGCGCCGCGGCTGCAGGCGCCGGGGCTCGTCAGCCGCGGGACTACACGGCGACAAATCTGCCGAGATCGAGTGCAACGTCGGCGGTTTCGGTCAGTTGTGCGTCGTTGGTGGTGATGAGGACCGATGCGCCGCCGTCGGCGAGCCGCCGGAGCTCGGCGAGCACGAGGGCACGGTTCTCGGCGTCGAGTGCGGACGTCGGTTCGTCGGCCAGGATGACTGCCGGCTCGTCGACGATCGCCCGTGCGACCGCGACCCGTTGGCGTTGCCCGCCGGAGATCTCGCCGATCAGGTGATCGCCGATGGCGTCGACCCCCAGCCGGCGGAGTGCCTGCGCCGTGCGTTCACGCGCGTCGGCATACGCCGTGTCGTGCGCGGTCAACGGCAGCACGATGTTCTCGGTGACCGTCAGCGACTCACACAGGTCGTAGCTCTGGGTGATGACACCGCACCGCCCATCCCCGAGCTCGACCGTGCCGGAGCTGAGCGGCAACTCGCCGCGGCATACGTCGATCAGTGCGGTCTTCCCGCTGCCCGCGTGACCGGTGACGATGCCGACCGCACCGTCCGGGATGGCCAGGTCCAGATCGGCGAAAATCGTTATGTCGTCACGGGTTCGGGCGGTGGCCTCGTGCAGCCGGATCATGCTTCGCCTCCGTCGACGCGGCGGACGACAAACGTGTCGGCATCCTCGCCCGGCCGCAACGTGACCGGGGTCCCGGCCGGGAACTGACTGAAGATGTCGTCGGTGAGCGGGATGCTGCCGTCCTCGCGGACGTGCACCTGGGTGCTGCCGCCGCGGGCGTCCATCCGGATCCGCCCGTCGCGGATGGTGATCACCCGGGCATCCAGGGCTGTGGCCACATCCAGGTCATGGGTGACGGCGATGACCGTGGTGCCCAGGTCCTTGTTGGCGCGCAGGATGGCGTCGGTGACGGCTTGCACCTCCACCCCGGCCAGGCTGCTGGTCGGCTCGTCCGCCAACAACACCGACGGGTTCGTCGCGATCGTCGCCGCGATCGCGGTCAGCTGCCGAGTGGCCGCTGAAATCCGGTGCACCGGTTGGGTTCTCAGCTCCGGCTCGATCCCGACGATGTCGAGCACCGCGTCCGCGTCGATGCTGCCCGCGAGCCGTTTCGGCCAGCCCAACTCGATGTTCTGCCGCACGGTCAGATAAGGAAACAGGTTCTTGCTGACGTCCTGCAACAACACCGCCAGATCGGTCCCGCGCACACCGTCCAGGCGTCCGACGTCATCGCCGCTGAGCTCGTGCCCGGCAATCCGAACTCTCCCGGCGCTGGGCGCGGTCAGGCCCGCGAGCACGCTCAGCAGCGTGGACTTGCCCGCGCCCGACGGCCCGACCAGCGCGACGATCTCACCGGGCTGCACGCTCAGGTTCACCCCGGACAGGGCGGCGACGTCCTGACCTTCCATCCGGTAGATCTGGACCAGGCCTTCGACGCTGACGATCGGCGGTGCCGTGGTATCGGTGACGCTCATACTTCATTTCCCCTTACCTGCTGACTGGCCGAGCGGGCGATGCGCGTGCCGAAGGCGGTCGCGACCACCACCAGGACCACGATCAACGCGATGGCAGCCGACACACCTGCAGTCCATTGGAACCCGGTCTTGGTCAGTGGCTGATCCGGCGGTGTGGACCACCACAACATCGTCCGCCCGGTCAACCAGGCAGCGAACGGTGCCGTCGCCGCCCCAATCACACTGCCCACGAGTGCCAGCAGCACGAACTCACCCACCGTCGCCGCACGCACCACCCGGCGCGGCAGTCCACCGGTGCGCAACGCCCGCAGATCGCGTTCCCGATCCGCCCGGGAAGCCACCGCCACCAGCACCACACTGACCAGCGCCGCCAGCACCGACAACGCCGAAACCACAATGGACAGGTTCATCGCCCACGCCGTGGCCGTGGCGTCGTAGTCGGATCGCGTCTGATCCAGTGTTTGCACATCGGTGCCCGCAAAGCCGGCCTTGCGGACCGCGGCATCCAAGCGCTTGAGCGCCTGCGGGTCCTGCGTGGCCGAAAACACCNCACCACAATGGACAGATTCATCGCCCACGCCGTGGCCGTGGCGTCATACCCCGCACGCACTTGGCGTTCGGTCTCGACATCAGTGGAGGCGAACCCTGCCTTCCGAAGCGCAGTCTCGAGCTTGGCAAGTTCGGCCCGGTCCTGTGTCGAGGCGAACACTTGGAAAGCGACGTTGTCCTGCCGCTCGCCGGCTTGCAGCATCGTTTTCAGGTCCACCACGATGGTGCGGGCGCCGACGCCCGGGATGTATGGCGCGGTCCCGACGACCGTGAAGTCGCCGTCCACGTCCGCCATGGTCGGAGCTGAAACAACCGATCCCACAGCACCTTTCGTCGTCCAGGTGGAGATGATCGCGGCCGGATTCCCTGCGCTCGTCCCCTTCCCCAGATTGGACCAGGGCACGCGATCCCGGAGACCGGTGCGGCTTCCGATCCGCTGCATGTCGGATGGAATCACCCCGAGCACGGCGTCACTCGTCGATGTCACCGCGCTGATCATCACCGCTGGTGTGAACTCCTGGTGCTGTGGGTCAACGGAGGTCACCGCGTCGATCAGGTCGTAGCCGTCCGGGGACCCGGAGCCGGTGTGCACGTGCACAAGTGTCGTCGCGCCAAGGTCAGCCGCGGTCCGGGCAGCCCGGTTATCGGCGCCTCGGGCAAACACGCTGACGCTCAACGTCAGCAGCGCCGAGGTGATGATCAGCGTCGCCACGGCGATGACCACACCCGCCCGTCTGCCCAGCTGTGCGACCGCGAGAGCACCAGCAGGCCGGCGACTCCTCAGCAACCAGCGCACCAATCGTGCGGCAGCAGGTGCGAGGAACGCGCCGATGACGATCGCGACGAGCCCCGCCAGCAGCATCGGCGTCACCTGCACAGGTGCACCGGTCAGGCTCTTTGTGGTGGTCAGCACCAGCCCGGCCAGACACAACGCGCCCAGCACCGCAGCCGGCATCGACAGGCGGGCACGGTGCCGGGGCGGCCGCGCCCGCAGCAACGAGCTGATCGGCTCGCGAGCCATCAACCACCAACACGCAAACCACACGACTCCGGCCACCGCCGTCGTACCGGCGGTCAAGACCAACGGGCTCCAGATCCATTGAGCCGCAACACTTCCCGGTAACCACACGCGACGGACCAACTCGTCCACGCCATACGCCATGACCAAACCGGCCGCTGCACCCAGCGCCACACCCGGGGCGAACTCGGCGGCCCCGAGCCGTAGGACACCAACTGTCCCGTTACCGCGCATCTTCAGCACGGCCGCCTCACCCCGCCGCACCGTGGCCAGGAACGTCGAGACCTGCACCAGCAAGATCAGCAATACGACGCCGAGTTGCACCAGCAGGAACGGAAGGATCACTCGGACCTGGGACAGATCGTTGCGCGTTTGATCGTCGATCTGCGAGAGCGGCTCGTATAGCTGGATCTCGTGCTCAGCGGTCTGATGAACACCGTCGACAGCCGCCGGAAGGGTCCGCGGCGTGAGTTTCTGCGCATGGATGGGGTAAGACACTGAAGTAGAGACCTGGCTCCACCGGTTCCCAGACACACCGTCCGCCGTCTTGTTAGGGACCTGACCGGCGAACGTGGCAGCCGACGTCAACAAGGTTGCGTGCGGGTCGCCGGCAGCCGGCTTCTTCGCGAATCGCGCGGGCTTGGAGCCACCCCAAAAGGTGTTCTTGCCTGACGCAGTGAAGACCCCGACCACCCGCACCGTGTGTTTGATGTCGTAGATCGTCCAGCCGTTCTTCGTGCTTGCCATCCGTAGCCGGATCGGCTCCCGCAAACTGATCTTTTGCACCTCAGCCTGCGTCCGAGTCGAAGCGGACACCATGACCTCGTCACGAGCACGCGGGCAGCGGCCACTGACTACGCGCACGTGCGCGCATGCGTCCTTGGTGTATTGGACCGAGATGAGCCAGTCCGGGCCGGCCCAAGAAGCGAGGGCCGCGATCGACTCCGTCGGTTTGCCGGTAACAGACTTGACCCGCGGGTCCACCCAACGTTCCAACGTTGAAGGCGGCACCAGACCATTGCCCACCGCCCTCAGCTGCACTCGACCGCCAACGACGCCTTCGGCGTCTGCGTGATATTGCACGAGGGCATGCGAGAACGAGCGACTCAGTAACGGCTCAACGGCCACCACCGCAACCAGCAGGCCGACTGTGACCGCAAAGAGGACGGCTTGGCCCCGCCGCGACCCGCGGGCGAACTTCGCCAGCCACCTCACGCCGGACAACCCGTGCCGGACCGAGCCGTATGCCGATGGACCACCCTCACGACGAGATCTCCCCTTCACCGAACGTCCATCGGGCCGCCTTACCCCCGCCCCCGACAGCGCGACGAGCGCGTCTCGTCGCGCGCTTCACGGTAGATCGACATCCGAACGAAAGTGCCGAAACCAATCAACTCACCGGAATGTCACAGCGTGCGACCGCGTGCGAGGAGCCGCCACCACGGTCGGGGCGACATACAAACCCGACCGCGGAAACGACGAAACCCCGAACCAGAGGTTCGGGGTTTCGGGTGGGTGCGCGAGGGGGGATTTGAACCCCCACGCCCTTTCGGACACTGGCACCTGAAGCCAGCGCGTCTGCCGTTCCGCCACTCGCGCGAGTGCGGGGTCAAGTGTGCCCTGTCCGGTGGCTGAACACCAAATCGGCCCCTGCTCGGGGCTCGGCCGCGTCGGAACGCACACCGTGCTCACCGACTGACGGTCCGCTCGTCGAGTGACGGCGCCATACAGCCGTCACTCGGCGAGGAAGCCGTCACTGGCCGATGGAAGGCTCTGGGTGGAGGGCGTCACGAATCGGAAGGATCCGAGCGCGTATGCCGAGACGTCATACGCCACACAGTTACCATGGCGTGCGCGGCTCGAGCCGTCACGAGAAGCGATCCCGCACAACCGGAGCAAGGAGGCGAGGCCGTGGGCATTTTCGACAGACTGGAACGCAGTATCGAACGTGGCGTCAACGGCGTCTTCGCCAAGGCGTTCCGCTCCGAGGTGCAGCCCGTCGAGATCGCCAGTGCCATGCGCCGAGCCATGGACGACCGCGCGGTCAGTGCCGGCAAGGGCAAGCGGCACTCGGTCCCCAACCTCTTCGTCGTCGAGCTGTCCACCACCGACTACGAAGGTCTGGTCACCGAGCACGAGGAAGAGCTCGCTGACGACCTGATCGCCACCGCGTCCGAGCACGCCGAGAGCCAGCGCTACCAGCCGGGCGGTCCGGTGAGCGTGCAGTTCACCGAGGACGAGAGCCTCGAGACCGGCGTCTTCCGGCTGCGTCCGTCGACCGCCCGACAGATCCAGCCCGGCATGCGCCGCATGCCGGAGCGCGCACCCGAGCGCTCCCCGGAACGTATGCCGCCGGCCCGCGACGTCGACGACCCGCGCGCGCCGAGGGGACACGAGCCGGGCGGGCCGCGAGGCTTCGAGACGCCTCCCCCGCTTCGCTCCTCCGGCTCCTCAGCCATCTCGGGGGGCTCCTCCGGCTCCTCGGCCACCTCACAGCGACAGGGCACCGCGCCGCCACAGCCCGCGCCCGCCCGCAACGACTACCGGCCGTCACCAGCGGCACCGCGCAAGCTGCGCACGCGGCCCTGGCTGGACGTCGACGGCGACCGCTACGAACTCTCCGGCGCGATCACCGTGCTCGGCCGCGACGACGACGCCGACGTGGTCCTGGACGACCCGGGGATCTCCCGGCGACACAGCGAGATCCGCATCACCTACGACGGACCCCACCAGGTGATCACCATCCGTGACCTCGGCTCGACCAACGGCACCTTCGTCAACGGCGACCCGATCAGCTCCCTGCACCTGTCCGAAGGCGACCGCATCACCGTCGGCCGCACCCACCTCATCGTCCACGAAGGCGGCACCCGGTGAGCGAACTCACTCTCACCGCGATCCGTCTTGGGTTGCTGGCGCTGCTCTGGGCGTTCATCTTCAGCATCGTCAGCGTGCTGCGCGGCGACCTCTACGGCACCCACGTGGTCTCCAAGTCCGGCGACCGCCGCAGCGCCCCCGCAGCGCCGCAGCGCCCTGCCAAGCCGGTCCGGCGCGGGCCGTCCCGCCTGGCGATCATCGAGGGCCCGATGCGCGGCGGCAGCGTCCCGATGACCGAGAACGGCGTGCTGATCGGCCGCAACCCCGAGTGCACCCTGGTGCTGTCCGACGACTTCGCCAGTGGCCGGCACGCCCGGATCTACACCGACGGCAACTCCTGGATGATCGACGACCTCGGCTCGACCAACGGCACCTACGTCGGCGGCGAGCGCATCGGTCAGGGCATGCCGCTCACCGAGGGTTCCCGCGTGCGCATCGGCCAGACGGTCCTCGAGGTCAGGAAGTAACGCCCCCATGTCGATCTCCCTGCGGTATGCCGCGCGCTCCGACATCGGCCTCGGCAGCAAGAACCGCAACGAGGACTCCGCGTATGCCGGACCCGATCTGCTCGTGCTCGCCGACGGCATGGGCGGGCACGCTGCCGGCGACATGGCCAGCTCGACCGTCGTCGGCGAGTTGCTCAGCCTCGACGGCGAGTCCTACGGCACCGACGAGGCACTGCGCCGGCTGGCGACCGCGGTCCACAACGCCAACTCCCGGCTGCGTGCGGAGATGGACGCCGACCCCGAGATGGAGGGCATGGGCACCACGCTCATCGCCTTCCTGCGCAGCGGAAACATGTTGGCACTGGCCAACATCGGCGACTCGCGCGCCTATCTGGTGCGTGACGGAGTCTTCACCCAGGTCACCAAGGACCACAGCTTCGTGCAGACCCTCCTCGACGAGGGGCGGATCACTCCCGAGGAGGCCGAGCACCACCCGCAGCGATCACTGGTGACCCGGGTGCTGACCGGCCGGGAGGACGACGAGCCGGACCTGTCGCTGCGGGAGGCCAAGCCGGGTGACCGGCTGCTGCTGTGCTGCGACGGCCTGTCCGACTACGTCGCACACTCCACGATCGAGCAGATCGTCACCGCCGAGGGCACACCCGGTGAGATCGCGGACGCGCTGATCGCCATCGCGCTCAAGGCCGCCACCCGCGACAACGTCACGGTGATCGTCGCCGACGTCATGGACGGGGACGAGGACGCGGGCGACCCGACCTCCCCCCAGATCGTCGGCGCAGCCGCCGCGCACGACGTCAGCCACGACGCCGCCGGCGATCACGCGCCCAGCTCGCCCGCCGCCAAGGCCGCGGCGCTCAGCCGCGCAGCCAACTCGCCCGCGCCGGCCGAGGACGACGAGCTGGGCGAGGACGCCGCACCGCTGCTCGCCGAGGAGGGCGGCCCGCGCCGCTTCACCTGGCTCAAGCGCGGGTTGATCGTCGTGCTGGTGCTCGCCGTGCTCGCGGTCGTCGGCATCTTCGGGTATGCCGCCACCCAGCGGCAGTATTACCTCGCGGAGCACAACGGCAAAGTGACCGTCTACCAGGGCATTTCGCAGAATCTTGGCCCGATCCGGCTGCACTCGGTCAACACTGTCAGCGACATCTGGGTCGCCGACCTGCCCAGCTACGACCGCAACAAGGTGGCCTCCAAGAGCATGACCGCCGGCGACCGCGACGCCGCCATCGGCATCGTGGAGAACCTCCGCGCGGACATGGTCGCCTGCCAGGCACAGATCGCCGACGGAAGCAGCTGCTGAGTGCGCGCGAGGATCCAGGCACCGAAGACCCGCCGCAACACCGAGCTGGTGTTGCTGGTGGTCGCTGTCGCGATCGTGCTGGTGGCCTACGCCAACGTCGGGCTGGCCGTCAACGAGTCGTTGCCGGTCGACTTCTACACCCTCGGCGGCGGATTCGCGGTCGTGGCGTTCGCGTTCCACCTGGTGTTGCGCTGGAAGGCGTCATACGCCGACCCGGTGCTGCTGCCGATCGTCACCCTGCTCAACGGCCTCGGCCTGGTGATGATCCACCGCATCGACCTGACACCCGGCGGCCCCAACTCCGCACCCAAGCAGTTGATGTGGACCGTCGTCGCCGTCATCGCGGCCGTCGCGCTGCTCGTGGCGGTGCCCGACCACCGGCGGCTGCGGCGCTACACCTTCATCTTCGGACTGGCCGGTTTCATCCTGCTGCTGACACCGTTGCTGCCGGGAATCGGCCGCAACATCAACGGATCTCGGGTGTGGATCGGTGTCGGCGGATTCTCCTTCCAGCCCAGCGAGGTCGCCAAGATCCTGATCACGATCTTCTTCGCCAGCTACCTGGTGCAGACCCGCGACGCACTGTCCCTGGTCGGCCGCCGGGTGCTCGGGCTGCCGCTGCCGCGCGCCCGCGACATGGGCCCGATCCTGATCGCCTGGATCGCCTCGCTCGGTGTGCTGGTCTTCGAGTCCGACCTCGGCACCTCGCTGCTGTTCTTCGGCCTCTTCGTCGGCATGCTGTATGTCGCCACCGAGCGCCGCTCCTGGATCATCATCGGCCTCGGGCTCTTCCTCGTCGGCGCGTATGTCGCATACCTGCTCTTCGCGCACTTCCAGGAGCGGGTGTCGCTGTGGCTGGACCCCTTCCAGCCGGGAATGTCCGACCAGATCGCCAAGGGCCTGATGGGTATGGCGGCCGGCGGGATGTTCGGCACCGGGCTGGGCCAGGGGCACCCGGAGCTGACCTACTTCGCCAACAGCGACTTCATCATCCCGTCCTTCGGCGAGGAGCTCGGCCTGGTCGGGCTGTGCGCGATCCTCGTGCTCTACGGGCTCATCGTGGAGCGCGGCCTGCGCGCCGGGGTGGCCTCCCGCGACGGCTTCGGCAAGCTGCTGGCCACCGGTCTGGCGTTCTCGATGGCGCTGCAGGTCTTCGTCGTCGTCGGCGGCGTCACCCGGGTCATCCCGCTGACCGGTCTGACGACACCGTTCCTCTCGGCGGGTGGCTCGTCGCTGCTGGCCAACTGGGTGATCGTCGCGCTGCTGCTGCGGATCAGTGACCACGCCCGCCGGCCCACCGCCGAGGGACGGCCCGACAGTCTCAACACCGACGACACCCAAGTGGTGAAGACGAAGTGAATGCACCCATCCGCCGCCTCGGGCTCGTGGTCGCCACGATGTTCTGCGCGCTGCTGGTCGCAACGACGGTGATCCAGTTCGTGCAGGCGCGCAGCCTCGACGACCGCCCCGGCAACCGGCGCACGCTGCTGTCGTCATACAGCAAGGAGCGCGGCTCGATCCTCGTCGGCGGCTCGGCCGCCGCGGTGTCGACCAAGACCGACGACCAATACAAGTGGCTGCGCAAATACCCGCACGGCTCGCTGTATGCCGACGTGACCGGCTACTTCTCCTTCACCTACGGCAGCACCGGCATCGAGCGCAGCTACAACGACTTCCTCAACGGCAGCTCCGACAAGCTCTTCTACCGCCGGCTCACCGACATCATCACCGGCCAGTCGGCGCAGGGCGCCAGCGTGCAGCTGACGATCAACGCCAAGGCGCAGGAGGCGGCCAAGAAGGCGCTCGGCAACCAGAAGGGCGCCGTGGTCGCACTCGACCCCAAGACCGGCGCGATCCTGGCGATGGTGACCAGCCCGTCATACGACCCCAACAAGCTGTCCAGCCACAACCTGGACGACGTGCAGAAGTCCTTCACCCAGCTGTCCAAGGACCCCGACCAGCCGCTGCTGAACCGCGCGATCAACGGCAACCTCTACCCGCCGGGGTCGACCTTCAAGCTGGTCGACGCGGCCGCCGCGCTCGAGTCGGGCAAATATGACACCGACTCGACGCTGCCGGGGCCGGCGAAGCTGCGCCTGCCGGGGACGAACAACTACCTGCCCAACGACTTCCCCGGCAACTGCGGCGCCAACGACGAGGTGAGCCTCAAGCGGGCGCTGACGATCAGCTGCAACACCGCGTTCGCATCGCTCGCGCTCAAGCTCGGCCAGGACGACCTGCGGAGTATGGCGACGAAGTTCGGCTTCGGGAAGTCCCTGTCGATCCCGATGTCGGTCACCCCGAGCGTCTTCCCGAACGACCTCAACAAGCCGCAGCTGGCCCAGTCCGCGATCGGACAGTACGACGTGCGCGCGACGCCGCTGCAGATCGCCATGGTCAGCGCCGCGATCGCCAACGGCGGCAAGGAGATGCAGCCCTATCTCGTGCAGTCGGTGCGGGACAAGAATCTCGACGTCATCCAGAGCACCGACCCCAAGGAGTTCTCCAGCCCGGTCTCGGAGGACACCGCCAAGGACCTGACGAACATGATGGAGTCGGTCGTCAGCGAGGGCACGGGAACCAACGCGGCCATTCCGGGCATCAAGGTTGCAGGCAAGACCGGCACCTCCGAGCACGGGGCGGGACGAAACGCCGACGTGTGGTTCACCGGATTCGCACCCGCGGACAACCCGAAGGTGGCAGTGGCCGTCCTTGTCGAGAACGGCGGCACGGTCGGACAAGAGGCAAGTGGCGGTCTGGTGGCAGCACCGATCGCCAAGCAAGTGATGGAAGCAGTGATTGGGAAGTGACCGAACCACACGAGAAGGTGACGTCCGCGACCCGGCCGCTGGGGCGGACGTGGAGAGAAGTATGAGCCAGCAAGGTGACCTGATGGGCGGCCGCTACCGGCTGACCAACCGCATCGCGGCCGGCGGTATGGGCGAGGTCTGGCAGGCCAAGGACGAGATCCTGGACCGGTCCGTCGCGATCAAGCTCCTCAAGGAAGGGCTGACCGACGAGGAGGGCTTCACCGAGCGCTTCCGCAACGAAGCTCGCCTGTCCGCAGCGCTCGCGCACGGCAACATCGCTCAGGTCTACGACTACGGCGAGGACGGCAACCTGGCCTTCCTGGTCATGGAGTTCGTCCCCGGCAAGCCGCTGTCGAAGATCCTGCACGAGCGCGGGCCCATCTCCGCCGCCGACACCGCGGGCCTCATCGGCCAGGCTGCCGCCGCGCTGCACGCCGCGCACCGCGCCGGGCTGATCCACCGCGACGTCAAGCCGGCCAACATGCTGGTGACGCCGGACGGTGTGGTGAAGCTGACCGACTTCGGCATCGCCCGTGCGGTTGGTTCGGCCGCCATGACCAAGACCGGCGAGGTGATGGGCACCGCCCAATACCTCGCACCCGAGGCCGCGATGGGCCGGGAGACGACGGCCCTGACCGACGTCTACTCCCTCGCCGTGGTGACCTACGAAATGCTCGGCGGCAGAAGGCCGTTCACCGCCGACAGCGCCGTCGCACTTGCGTTGGCGCACGTC
Source organism: Flexivirga sp. B27 (assembly GCF_052905685.1). Lineage (NCBI taxonomy): Bacteria > Bacillati > Actinomycetota > Actinomycetes > Micrococcales > Dermacoccaceae > Flexivirga > Flexivirga sp. B27. The sequence goes on from NZ_JBPYUM010000004.1 coordinate 120,731, forward strand.
AACGAGCAACCTCCGCCGCTGCCGACGGAGATCCCGGCGCCGATGCGCGCTGTCGTGCACGCCGGCCTGGAGAAGGACCCGCAGGCACGACCCGACTCCGCGCAGGAATACGGCCGAGCGCTGCGTCAGGCCGTCGCCGACAGCGAGCAGATGGGCCTGAACATCTGGGCCACCGCACCGGCACCGGGCATGACCGGTATGCCGCCGGGCGGACCGTCCGGGCCGCAGTCCGGCGCGCACCCCGGCCCGCCGTCGGGGCCGCACTCCGGTCCGCAGGCGGGTCACCACTCTGGCGGCCAGCCGGCCACCACCGGTGGCAGCCGCAAGGCCAACCGCAACAACAAGACGTCCTCGCGAGCGCAGCGTAAGACCAAGACCGGGCAACAGGCCGGCGGCCCGACCGGTGCACGGTCCGGTCCGCAGCAGGTGTCCCACGGCGGCCCGGTGTCCGGCGGTCAGCCGGTCGCTGCGGGCGGCCCGACCGGTCGCTCGCGCGGCAAGCTGCTGCTGATCGGCGGCGGCATCCTGGCCGTGCTGGTCATCGCGGTCGTCGTGGTCGTCATACTGGCGACGCAGGGCGGCAGCGAACCCCAGGTGCCTACGGCGCCCGACACCGGTCCTTTCAACAACCCGATCATCACCTACAGCCCGGAGGCCTCGTCGTGACCGACGGCATGCCACGCATTCTCGGCGGCCGCTACGAAGTCGGTGAGCTCATCGGTCGCGGCGGTATGGCGGAGGTGCATCTGGGTCACGACACCCGGCTCGGCCGGACGGTCGCGATCAAGATCCTGCGCGCCGAGCTGGCCCGGGACAGCACGTTCCTGACGCGCTTCCGGCGCGAGGCGCACTCGGCCGCTGGCCTGTCGCACCACTCGATCGTCGCGGTCTACGACTCCGGCGAGGAGACCTTCACCGAGACCGGTGGGGCGCCGATCGACGTGCCCTACATCGTCATGGAGTATGTCGACGGGCAGACCCTGCGCGAGATCCTCAACGACGAGGGCAAGCTGTCCTCCGACGAGGCCGCGCGCATCACCATGGGCATCCTGTCGGCGCTGGAGTATTCGCACGACAAGGGCATCGTCCACCGCGACATCAAGCCGGCCAACGTGATGCTGACCAAGGGCGGCAGCGTCAAGGTGATGGACTTCGGCATCGCGCGGGCGCTGGCCGACAACGGCGCGACGATGACCTCGGCGCAGGCCGTGGTCGGCACTGCGCGCTACCTGTCCCCGGAGCAGGCGCAGGGCGAGACCGTCGACGCCCGATCCGACCTCTACTCCGCCGGCTGCGTGCTCTACGAATTGCTCACCGGCAGAACCCCATTCGTCGGCGAGGCGGTGTCGCTGGTCTATCAGCACATCACCGACCCGCCGAAGCCGCCGTCGACCTACGAGGCGTCGGTGCCCAAGGCGATGAACGCCGTCACGCTGCACTCGCTGGCCAAGGGTCGCGACGAGCGCTACCAGACCGCTGCGGACTTCCGGGCCGACCTGCAGGCCGCCCGGACCGGAGCACCACTGAGCGCCGGCGCGACCGCGGTCAGCAGCTCGGCGGCGGCCGTCGCCCCGTCGGTGATGGACCGCGAGCCGCAGGCTCCGGAGGTGCCGCGACGGCGTGACCACACCCGCGACATACACGACAGCGAGCCGCAACGCCGGATGACCGGGCTGTGGGTGGTGGCCGGCGTCGTCGCACTGCTGGCGATCCTCGGCATCGGCTACCTGGTGATGAACGGCAGTAGCAAGGACCCGGCCACCGAGTCCGTGCCGAACGTGGTCCAGCAGAAGGCGGCCGCCGCCAAGCGGATCCTCGCCGACCACGGCTTCCACAACATCAAGGTCAACACCGTCAAGAGCGACGTCACCAAGGGGTATGTCGCCAGCACCGACCCGTCCAGCGGCACCGACATCGACCCCGACGAGGAGATCCTGCTTAACGTCAGTGACGGTCCGGGGCTGTCCTCGGTGCCCGACGTGTCGGGCAAGACGGTCGCCGAGGCGAAACAGGCGCTGAAGAACGACGGCTTCCAGAAGGTCAAGGTCGCGGACAAGAAGGTCGACGACACCGAGTTCAGTGCCGGACAGGTCGTGTCCGCATACCCGGCGATCGGCTCGATGGCCGACCCGAGCCAGCGGGTGACCCTCAGTGTCAGCAGCGGCAAGGTGCACGTGCCCAGCGACCTGGTGGGCAAGGACAGCGGGGAAGCACAGCTGGCGATCCTGCAGGCGCATCTGAAGCCGGAGCTCAAGAGCGTGCCGGTCTCCGACCCGGACCAGGACGGCAAGGTGCAGGACGTGTCACCGGGCGGCGGCAGCAAGGTCGCCAAGGACTCCAAGGTGACCCTGTCGATCGGCGACTACTCCAGCAAGACGACGGTGACCGTCCGGCCGCCGGACCCGACCTCGACCGACGAGCCCAGCCCGACGTCGACGTCCGAGTCGAGCCCGAGCTCCAGTCCGAGCTCCAGCTCCGAGTCGGAGTCGTCCACCTCCAAGCCGACCAAGACCGGTCCGGAGCCGCCGACGCATCCGCACCCGACGCTCACCTTCCCCCACCGTGGTGGCGGGACCGAGTAGGCAGGCACGCCGGCCGAGCCTGTCCTTTGGAGGTGGCCGAGCCTGTCGAGGTCACAACGTCGTTTCGACAAGCTCAACGACCCTGGATGAGGTGGCCGAGGAGGTCCGAGCGACCGCGAGGGACCGTCTCGAGGTCCCTGGCATATCCCTCACTCCTCGCTGCTTTACAGCTTTACAGCTTTGCGGCTCGGAACGTAGACTGTGCTTATGCCAGCACCGATCACGCACCGCTACCTCGGCATCCAGGGCCGCGGCACGATTGCGCTGCCCGCCGATGTCCGGCGCCGGTTGCACCTTGACGAGCAGGGCGCACAGCTGGAGATGACTGAGCGGGCAGACGGTGTCATCGAGTTGCGGGCCGCACTGCCCGTCCCAGCAGAACAACGCTGGTTCTGGACCGAGCGGTGGCAAGAGCGCGAGCACGAGGTCGACGACCACGTCGCAGCAGACCGTGTCACCCTTCACGAGTCGACCGAGGACTTCCTCGACCATCTCGATGAACTCGACTCCGAGTGAAGTTCGAGACCACACCGGCGTTCGACAGCGACTACCGACGCCTCAAGCGCGAGCACGCGACCACGTTCAGGACGGTCGTGCGCGAGAAGTTCGCACCCGCGTGTGATGCCTACGCTGATGATCCGACAACGCCGTGGCCAGCGGCCCTGCGCGTGAAGTCTGTCCGATCAGCGTCAGGGATCCTGGAAATGACCTGGTCGTTCGCCAGCCCGGACGGACGAGCGACCTTCGAACTTGTCACCGTCGATGGCGAGTTGCGTTGCAGATGGCGGCGAGTCGGCGACCACGACGTGTTCAAGAAGCCGTAGGCGTTGCGTCAGGCGTGCACGAGCGGGGCGAGGCCGGCGGAGCGCTGGACCGCGTCCGGCATACCGCACACGGCCAGCCAGTTGGCCAGCATCCGGTGACCGCCCTCGGTGAGCACCGACTCGGGGTGGAACTGCACGCCGTGCAACGGCAGCGTGCGGTGCCGGACCGCCATGATCACGCCGGACTCGGTGCGGCCGGTGACCTCCAGCTCCCCGGAGACGGTGCCGGACTCGATCGCCAGTGAGTGATAGCGCGTCGCGGTGAACGGCGACGGCAGCCCCTCGAGCACGCCCGCCCCGTCGTGCACGATGCGCGAGGTCTTGCCGTGCCGCAGCTCCGGTGCCCGGCCGACCGTCGCGCCGTAGACGACACCGAGGGCCTGGTGCCCCAGGCACACTCCGAACATCGGCTGCTCACGCTGCGCGCACGCCTCGATCATCGCCGTCGAGACACCGGCCTCCTCGGGCGTGCCCGGGCCGGGCGAGACGAGCACCCCGTCGTATGCCGCACCCTCGTCGGGGGTGACCGCGTCGTTGCGCACGACCGTCGTCCCGGCGCCGAGCTGCTGCAGGTAGCCGACGATCGTGAAGACGAAACTGTCGTAGTTGTCGATCACCAGAATGCTTGTCATCACGTCACTTTCAGCTATTTCGCGACCTTCGCGTATTTCAGGTCGAGCGCCCCCTGGTATGCCGGGAAGGTCTCCTTGTCGGAGGTCTGCACGTCATACCCGAGACCGACCAGCGGCACGTAGGCCTTGTAGTTCTGCACGGTGGGGTCGTCGTCGAGCGCCTTGCGCAGCTTTGCCGGGTCACCCATCGCACGGATCCGGAACGGCGGTGAGTAGACCCGGCCCTGCAACAGCAGGGTATTGCCGACGCACCGCACCGCGGAGGTGGAGACCACCCGTTGGTCCATCAGCATCATCGCCGTGGCGCCGCCGGCCCACAAGGCGTTGACCACCGCCTGCACGTCCTGCTGGTGCACCACCATCCAGTCCAGGGTCGCGCCGTCCGGCAGCGTCGCCGGGTCGCGGGTGGAGTCGTTGAGGGTGACCGTGACGACCTTGCCGGTGGCCTTGGTCAGCCCGGCCCGGTCGGCATAGTCGTCGGCCGTGCGCTGTGCCGTCCGCAGCCTGCTGGAGCCGGGCGCCTCGCGTTTGCCCAGCCGCTTGATGTCGGCCTGCAGGCCGGCCACGTCCTGCGCCTGACCCGCCACCCGGCGGTTGCCGTCCTGCACGACCTGCACCAGGTCACGGGTGCCCGGGCGCAGGTCGCTGCCCTGGGACGTGCTCGCACTGACCCCGAAGAGCAGGCCGGCGGCGACACCGATCACCGGGACGGCATACGCCCAGCGCCCGCGCGCTCCCTGCGGCATCCGCCACATGTCGGGCCTCCTCGAGGTCACCGTCCGTCACTGCAGCGGACGGGTGAAATAGTGTGGTCGATCAACGCAGTCCATCAATTGAAGTCAATTCTGACATTTCCGCCGTGGGAGTTACGCCGTGAGCATGTCCGACAACAACGCCGACAACCGACGTGCAGTCTCTGCCGGTGACGAGGACGCCGCCGCGAAGAAGGCGGCCAACAAGGCCGCCGCCAAGGAGGAGAAGGCCGCCCGCCGCAAGGAGGAGGAGCGCGAGCGCCAGGAGAAGCGCGAGCGCCAGGCCATCGACTCACCGAGCCCGAGCTGGTGGGTGCCCACCCTGTGCACCTTCATGGTGGTCGGGTTGTTCTGGCTGGTCGTCTACTACCTGACCGGCGAGAAGTATCCGATCCCGAACATCAAGATCGGCAACATGATCATCGGATTCGTGCTGATCCTGATCGGCTTCGGCATGACCACCCGCTGGCGCTGACCCCGACCGCTCGTCAGCGCGCGTCGACCGGGATCGAGGTGCCGCGGTTGAAGAGGTTGCGCGGGTCGTACGCCGCCTTCACCTCCTGCAACCGCCCGAATGTCTCCTCGTCGAACGCGCGCCGTGCGCCCGCTGCCGTGGCGGCCGCGTCACCCATGAGGTTCAGTGCGGCGCCGCCGAGCGAGCCCGGCGACACCGCATCGAGGGTGGCACGCTGCCACTCCTGGGCGTCGTCGACGCTCGCTTCCCCACGCAGCACCGACAGCAGTCCCAACGAGTAGCCGGCCTCGCGCCGGCCGACGGCATTCGACGACCGCTGCGGGCGGCTCATGGCACCGCCGAGATGACGTAGGTCGACGATCCCGGCGCCGGGAGCCCCCGGCCCCGCATGCTGCAGCAGCGCCGCCAGCGTGTCGTCGTCGAGCACGCCGAAAGTGGTGGCGCTGCCGGTGAACGCGGCCGGCTCGGTCGGATCGTTGGTGATCTGTCCGAGTGCATCGGCGGTCCGCATCTGCAGCGTGTCGGCGAGTGTCGGGACGGCCTCACGGAGCGGCTGCACCAGACGGATTCCGTTCTCCTCGCTGCCGACCGAGGTGATCCACACATGTGCCACATGCCGTCCGCGCAGGAACGGGGGCAGCCCGTCGACGTCGGGGAACGGCACCATGGTGACCGCTGAGGTCACCGTGTCGGGGACGGTTCGCGTCCAGTCGCGCCAGGCCCGCAACATGGCCGGAACGTGCTCGGCATCGACGAAAAGCCCTCCGCCGTAGACGGATTCGAGCTGAACCAGCTCGATCTCCATGGACGTGACAACGGCGTACGCACCGCCGCCTCCGCGCAGCGCCCAGAACAGGTCCGGCTCGGTGTTCGCGTCGACGTGCCGCAGCTCGCCGTCGGCGGTCACCACCTGCAGGCTACGAACGTAGTCGGCGGCATAACCGAAAGCGCGACCGAGCACACTCACACCTCCGCCGAGGGTGTACGCGACGGCGTTGACCTCGGGAGCGCTGCCCGGAAGGCCGGTGAGTCCGTGGGCCGCCGTCTCGCGCAGCACCCTCGACCAGCGGACGCCGGCGCCGATCCGGGCTGTCGCGCGCTCGCGGTCGACACTCACCTCGTCGAGTCCTTCGGTCACGATCAGCATGCCCCCGGTCCGCCCGTCGGGCGTGCCGTGCCCGGTTCCACGCACCGCGACGTCCAGATCATGAGTGCCGGCAAAACGTACGGCCGCTCGGATGTCGGACGCGCTCCGTGCCACGACGATCACGTCGGGCCGGTGCTCGAGCCGGAGCTGGTATCCGGTGCGCCGTGCGGCGTAGCCCGTGTCGCTCGGCGTGATCACCGCACCCTGGACGCGGCCGGAGAGTTCGGTCAGGTCAGTGGAGGTCAGGTCTGTGGAAGTCATGGGCACGACCGTAGAGACTGTTGTGGTCAGATCCTGACCGCAATGACGTGCGAGGATGGACCCGTGCCCGAGAACCCGGCAACCCGCATGCTCCGGCTGTTGTCCCTGTTGCAGTCCCGGCGGGCCTGGACCGGCCCCGAGATCGTCGATCGCCTGGGGGTCTCGCCACGCACCATCCGGCGCGACGTCGAACGCCTGCGCTCGCTGGGCTACACCGTCGAGAGCACCACGGGAACCGCTGGCGGATACCGGTTGACGCCGGGACACGACCTGCCACCACTCCTGCTCGACGATGCCGAGGCGATCGCGATCGCGGCTGCCCTCCTGACCGCCGCGGACGGCACCGGCACGGATGCCAGTGAGACCTCGGCGCGGGCGCTCGCCAAGCTGCAGCAGATCTTGCCGCGCCGCCTGCGCAACCAGGTCGACGCGCTCGCCAGCGCCACAACCACGGTGAGCCGGAAGGGCCTCGCCCGGGTGGACCTCGCCGTGCTCGCCGCCGTCGCCGCGGCATGCCGCGACCAGGAGATCCTCACCTTCGAGCACGAGCGACGCGACGGGACCGCGGCCGGCCGACGGGTCGAACCACATCACGTCGTGGCGACCCGCCTGCGTTGGTATCTCATCTCATTCGACCTCGACCGCGATGCCTGGCGGACATTCCGGCTGGACCGTGTGCACGACCCGGTCCCGGTTGGGCACCGCTTCACGGCACGGCCGCTGCCGATGGATCCGGCGGCCTACCTGCGCTCGACCCTGGCTCGGACACCGTTCGCCTACACCGCCGAAGTCGTCGTCGACGCGTCGGCGGACGAGGTTCGCGCGCTTCTCCCATACGTCCTTCCGGAGTTGGTCGAGCCGCTCGGCGCCACCCGTAGTCGGGTCCGGCTGGGCGCCGACGCAGCCGCCGAGGTGGTCCGGCGGATCGCGTCGATCGCCACCTTCGGCCTCCCGTTCGCGGTCGAACGCGCAGATGCGCCGGTCCGTGCGGGGCTCTCGTCGATGACAGCGGCGCTGGCCGCCGCCGGCCCGGACTGACCCGAGATCGCGCGGGCGACGGCGGCCGTGACGCAGCCGACCAAGAGCCATTTCACCCAGAGACACGGAATTACCCACAAGGTTATCCACAGGCCGGTGGAAAACTACACGGGTGTTGTTCACAGCCGCGGGAGATGTGGACTGGCGCACCCGGCACCCGGCTCGACTGCCGCGTCTCCCCGTGATTCCGCGGTTTTCCGCTGCGTATGCACACTGCTGCGACGCGCCGGCACACCCCGAACTCACTTGTCCACAGAGTTATCCACAAGCCCGTGGATAACTACATGTGTGTAACTTCGATCAGCTGATCGGCCGGTCCACGGCCCGCGCGGGGTCGGCCGCGAAGAAGTGCAACGCATCCAGCACGCTGGCGACCAGCGGCACCTCGTGGGTGCGATAGATGCCGGTCCCGCCCAGGTGCGCCAGCACGGCGAAGAATCCTTCGCCGCTGCGGTACTGGTCCTCGAAGATGTCGAACGCGTGCGGCAGCGCATGGCAGATCGGCACACCGAGCCGGCGCAACCGGAAGGTGTGCAACAGCGCGGTCGCCTGATGGCGCGCCCGGGCCCGCTGGTCGTCCAGGTGGAAGCCGAAGCCGAGACCGGGGTCGATCGCCAGGCTGGGGACACCGAGCTCCCGGGCACGCTCGATCCGGGCGCCGAAGAGGTCCAGCATGCGCGGCACCGGGTCGGGATCGACGGACTCACCGGTGAGTGCCCGGGCGTTCGGCCCGAGCACGTGACAGAGCACGACGGTCGCACCGTGCTCGGCCGCGAGCGCAAACATCCGGTCGTCGTCGTCGGACCCGGTCAGGTTGAGCACGCGGGCACCCGCCGCCAGCCCGGCGCGGGCGACCGGCTCCTGGTAGGACTCGACCGACACGGCGATGCCGTCGGCGACCAGCTGCTGCACCACCGGTGTCAGCAGCTCCTGCTGCTGCGCCAGATCGGCCCGCGCCGCGGTCGCCCGGGTCGACTCGGCGCCGACGTCGATCAGGTCCGCGCCGGCCGCCGCCTGCACGCGACCCTTGCGCACCGCCGACTCGGTACTCACGGCGATGCTGTCGCGGTATGACGAGTCCCGGGACAGGTTGACCACACCCATCAGCACCGGCCGCTCGTCGGTGTCGACCGAGCGGTCGCCCAGCTGCAGTGCTGCCACGGGCTGTGCGAGGTCGTCGCGGTGTCGCTCGGCCAGCTCGGCCAGCGCGGCAAGGGAGATCATCGGCCCTCGCCCTCGGCGAGATAGCGCAGCATGAGGGTCTGCTCGCCATACAGGACATGCGCCAGGTGGAAGGAAGTCACCTGCGGCAGTGCCTTGGTGGACGGTGAGTGCTCGGTGCCGGCGAAGACCGGGCTCACGGTGATGTCGGCCTCGTCGACCAGGCCGGCCTCGACCAGGTTGCGCAACAGCCCCGGCCCGCCCTCACAGACGATCCGCGGCAAGCCGCGCTCGGTCAGCGCTGCGATGATCGCCTGCGGGGTGACCTGGTCCAGCACCACCACGTCGGCATGCTCGCGAGCCGTTGCCAACCGCTCGGGATCGGCACCACGCGCGGTGAGAACCATTGGCTGACAAGTGGATTCGTGCCATACGGGCAGCTCCCAGGGCAGGTCGAGAGACCCGCTGCAGACGGCGATGATCGGAGCCGGGCGCTGCCCCGCGGACGCACGGCGCTCGGTGTCGGCGTCCTTGGCGCGCATCGGGGTATAGCGCTCGGCGCGCAGCGTGCCGGCACCGATCAGCACCGCGTCGGCGTCGCGACGGACGGTGTTGAAGACCCGCTGGTCCGCGCGCGAGGAGACCGACCCGCTCAGTCCGTCGGGGCCGGCAGCCGCTCCGTCCAGGGTCGTCACCATCATCGCGCGGACCCAGGCCCGCGCCTCCGGCCACGGGTAGGCAGCGAGCAGGTCGTCGTCGCTCACCGGGTCGGCACCGGCCAGGGGCAGGCCGAAAATATCGACGGGATCAGGCATTGTTGCAACCTACCCGCGTTCGGTGAACGTCACCCGGTGACACCCGCCAAGGACATGAACTCCGCCCGGGACCGCGGGTCGCTGCGCAGCTTGCCCAGCAGCGTCGAGGTCACCGTGCTCGAGCCGGTCGCCTGCACGCCGCGCAGCGTCATACAGGAGTGCTCGGCGCGCATCACGACACCGACGGCCTTCGGCTGCAACTCGGCCTGCAACAGGTCGGCGACCTGCTTGGTCAGCCGCTCCTGGGTCTGCGGCCGGCAGGCGAAGTGCTCCACGACGCGGGCCAGCTTGGACAGTCCGAGGATGCGCTCGCCGGGCAGGTAGGCGACGCAGGCGTGCCCGGTGAAGGGCAGCAGGTGGTGCTCGCAGATCGACCGGAAGGGTATGTCGCGAGCCAGCACCAGCTCGTCATACTCCTCCTCGTTGCGGAAGGTCGTCATCTCGAAGGGCCGCGGCGTGAGCATCTCCGCCCAGGCCCGCGCCATCCGGCCGGGTGTCGCCCGCAGGTGCTCCGAGTCCAGCTCGATGCCGAGCGCCTGCAGGAACGCGCCGGCTGCTTCCTCCGCAGCCGGCAGGTCCATGACGTCCTCGACCGGAGCGAGGCGTGCGGTGGGCGCGTCCACCGCCGTCTCGTCGGTCAGCTCCGACGCGGTCACCGGTCGGCCGCCGTCGCGCCGGTGCCCGCGGGTGCAGACCGGTGGAAGGGGCGGTCGTACTTCGCCGACAGCAACGCCAGGGTCAGCGCCGCGACCAGCAGCCCGAAGTCACGCAGCGCGACGTCGTAGAAGCCGGAGTAGGTCAGCAGGTTGATGATGATGCCTGCCAGCCACAGGGTCACCACGTAAGCGGCGTAGCGCGGCTTAACGGCAATGGCAAGGCCGGCAACGATCTCCACGACACCGACGACATACATCGCGGTCTGCGCCGAGAACGGCAACAGGTCGACGATCCACGGCGCCAGGTAGTCCGGCCAGTTGGTCAGCGTGTTGAAGAACTTGTCGATGCCCATCCACAGCGGCAACACGACGAATCCCACTCGCAACAGCCAGAAGGCGCCGTATGCCGGGTCGGCGCGCACTGCGTCCATTAGCCCCTGGGCGCTCCGGGGTGTATCGACTGCGAGGTGTTCTCGGGGGTGTTCTGTGTGGGTAGCCATGACGGCCTCCTCTATTGACAAGGTGGATTATCTTTAGATTCCCGCGCGGAGACCTATTTGTCAAGGACTGTTAGTGATAGAATCAAAGCCTGATGACAGCAGATGACGAACGCGTGGACGAGCCGACCGCAGAGCTGACGGCGCTGGCCGATCCTGTGCGACGCCGGCTCTACGAGTTCGTCGCCGGCCAGGACGGCCCGGTCCGCCGGGACACTGCAGCGGACGCGACCGGGATCAGCCGGACGCTGGCGGCATACCACCTGGACCGGATGGTCAAGGCCGGGCTGTTGTCGACCAGCTACGCCCGTCCCGCCGGGCGCGGTGGTCCAGGTGCCGGCCGACCGGCCAAGCTCTACGAGCCGACTCGCGACGAGGTCTCGGTGAGCGTCCCGCCCCGCACCTATGACGTGCTCGCCGGCCTGCTGGCCGACGCCGTCGACGGTGACCCGTCCGGCAACGTCCGGTCCGCACTGCTGAGCGCGGCCGAGGAGGAGGGCAGGAGGGCCGCCGACGACGGTGACCTGCTGACCACTCTGCGCCGGCGCGGTTACGACCCCGAGTCCGTGGACGGCGAGATCGACCTGCACAACTGCCCCTTCCACCACCTCGCGCAACGTCACGTCGAGCTGGTCTGCGGGCTCAACCACGCCCTGCTGCGCGGGCTGCTCGAGGGTCGCGGCGAGGACCCGGAGTGCGCGCGGCTGGCTCCGCGACCGGGCTACTGCTGCGTGACGATCAGCCGGTCCGAGCGCGCGAGTGATGAGTGAGCGCCTGATCTGGACCATCGGCCACTGGACCTGCCCGATCCCGGACTTCCTCGAGCCGTTGGACGCAGACCACATCGAGCTGCTCGCCGACGTGCGTGCGCACCCCGGCTCGCGGCGCAACCCGCAGTTCGGCAGCGACGCGATGGCCGACTGGTTGCCCGACCACGGCATCGACTACCGGCACTTGCCCGCGCTGGGCGGTCGACGACGTCGGCAGCACCTGCCGGACGATGTCGACCCCGACATCAACTCCGGCTGGCAGAACACCAGCTTCCGCAACTACGCCGACTACACACTGACCGACGAATTCCGTTGCGGCCTGGATGAGCTCACCACCCTCGCCGGCAAGCAGCGGGTCGCGATCATGTGCGGCGAGCCGATGCCGTGGCGCTGCCACCGGCTGTTGCTGGCCAACATCCTCACCGACCGCGGATGGACGGTGCGACACCTGATGGCCGGCGGCCCCACCCGTGAGCACGTCCTCGGCCAGTGGGGAGCAGCACCGGTGCGCACTGCGGCGGGTGACCTGGTCTATCCCGCAGGTGCTCAGCCGGTCGGCAGGTGCACCGACTCGAACCGGATGTAGGCGGCGGCCACCAGCAGCACGGCGATCGCGGCGAGGGCCGCCCACTGCAGTTGCGCACGGTTGCGGCCGAGCAATGCGATGGCCCCGGCGCACAGGCCGCCCGTGATCGCACCGCCCAGGTGTGCCTGCCACGCGACGTCCGGGACGATGAAACCGAGAACACCGTTGATGACGATCAGGCCGATCATCGGTCCGCTGCTCAGTCCGAGATGCCGGTTGAGCACGACAACGGCGACGAACAGGCCGAAGACGGCGCCGGACGCACCGACGGTGGGCGTCACCCAGCCGGTCGGGTAGTCGGTCGGCGAGCTCGGCGTTGACGCGAGCAACTCATAGCCGACCGATCCGCCGAACGCCGAGATCAGATACAGCGCCAGCATCCGGGCCCGACCGAGCATCGGCTCGAGGTACTGCCCGACGATCCACAGGGCATACATGTTGAACAGCAGGTGGAAGACCGACGACGGCGAGTGCACGAACGCCGCAGTGATGAACCGCCACGGATCCTGCCCGGACAGGATCGGCGCGTAGAGCAGGTCAGCGGTGACCTTGTCGTTGAGCTGCTGCCCGATCCAGACCACGACGCAGATCGCGATCAGCGTGATGGTGACGATCGGGCGGCCCTGCGCCACCCGACCGCCGAAGATCGAGACAAGCGAACGGCTCTCCTTGCGGTGTGCCGCGACGCAGTCGACACACTGCACGCCGACGGCGGCCGGCCGCTGGCACTCGGCACACGTCGGCCGACCGCACCGTTGGCAAGACACCATCGCCACCCGGTCAGGGTGGCGAGGGCAGGTGGGGAGGTCCCCCATGTTGTTGGTCATGACCGATGAACGAACGTCAGTTCGCGATCATTTCCCGGTTGTCCGCTCGACTACTTCTCGACAGTGACCTTCTCGATCACGACGGGCTCGACCGGGCGGTCCTGTGCACCGGTCTGCACGCCGGCGATCTTGTCGACCACGTCGCGGCTGGGCTGGTCGGCGACCTCACCGAAGATGGTGTGCTTGCCCTGCAGCCAGGTCGTCGCACCGACGGTGATGAAGAACTGCGAGCCGTTGGTGCCGTGGCCGCCGCGCTTGCCGGCGTTGGCCATCGCGAGCATGTATGGCGCGGAGAAGTTCTTGTCGGGCGAGATCTCGTCGTCGAACGCGTAGCCCGGGCCACCGACGCCGATGCCCTGCGGGCAACCGCCCTGGATCATGAAGCCGGGGATGATGCGGTGGAAGGTCAGGCCGTCGTAGAACGGTGTCGGGTTGGACCGACCTGCGTCGTCGTTGTATTCCTTGCTGCCCTCGGCGAGACCGACGAAGTTGTCGACGGTCTGGGGCGCGTCGTTCGGGAAGAGGTTGACCTTGATGTCACCGTGGTTGGTCTGCAGGGTTGCGATCATGTGCCCAGTCTCGCATCCTCGAGGCGGCATACTCACGGGTGCACCCGGTCCGGTTCGAAGTCCTTTTGGCAGGATGAAGCGAACCCCAACGCCTAGGAGGGCTCCAGTGCTCAGTAAGACCTCGCCCAAGGACGCGGCCAAGGACAAGGCTGCCGAGCTGGTTTCGGCAGCCGCCGACGCCGCGGAAGCGGGCCGCGAGAAGCTCGCTCCGGTCGTGGAGAACGTCACCGGCCAGCTCTCGGAGGCCGCTGACAAGGCTGCCAACAAGGCATCCGAAGCCACGGCACCGCATGTCGCCAAGGCCAAAGAGTCCGCTGCTGAGGCCTCGGACGCCGCCGCGCCGAAGCTGGCCGAGGCGAAGGAGTCCGCCAAGAAGTCGGCCAAGCGGGCCGCCGAGGAGGCGACCAACAACGCCGCGCCGAAGGTCAAGAAGGCCAAGCGGGAGGCACGCAAGACTGCCAAGACGGCGAAGAAGTCCGCGAAGAAGACTGCCAAGCAGGCGCGCAAGAACGCTCCGGCGTCCGCGTCGCTGCACAAGGCTCAGCAGGCCGCGGCAGCACGCGCCGAGGCCGCCGGACTCGACGTCGAGCAGGCCCGCAAGCTGTTCAACGACGAGTGGATGCCGCGCGTCCACGAAGCGATCGCCGCCGCCGGTGCGGCCGGCACCTCGGCGTATGCCGCCCTGCCCGACCGCGCCCGCGACACCGTGGAGACCGTCGTGCCGCAGGTGGCCAAGAAGCGGCGCAAGAAGGGCAAGGTGCTGATCGCCCTTGGCCTGCTCGCCGGCGCCGGTGCGGTGGCGCTCTACGTCAGCGGCCAGCAGAAGAACGACCGGCAGGACGCCAAGCAGGCTGCGCCCGAGGTGCCGGAGGTCGAGCGCCGTGACGTGCAGGCCGCCGAGGGTGCTCCGGCCGTGAGCTCTTCCGACGACGCCGTCGGCGACCTGGAGAAGAAGGTCGACGCATCGGTCTCCGGCTCGCGACGCGGACGGCACGCCGCCAAGGAGTGACGCGCACTCTCAACGCATCTCGAAGGCCCCGAATCACATTGTGGTTCGGGGCTTTTGACTGGGTGACCCGGGCGCGGTTGTGTCGGTCTCGCTGGTGAGTGTATGGTCATTCACCATGAGCGACGAATCACCGGTGCTCGCCGCGCGCAAGCGGGCCGTGCAACACAGCGCACTGAAGGCGTTCGCAGCCTCCGGCTATGCCTCGACCCCGGTGACGACGGTCGCGGCGGACGCCGGCATCTCCACGGCATACCTGATGAAGCTCTTCACCCGGAAGGTCGACGTCTTCATCGCGGCCGTCGACTTCGCGTTCGAGCAGATCGTCACGGCGCTCGCCGAGGAGATCGACGACAAACCGCGCCGCTCGGTGCGCCGGACGCTCGACGCACTCGGCGCCCGCTACGCGGCGCTCATCGGTGACCGGAGCCTGCTGCTCATCCAGGTGCAGGCGCAGGCCAACGCGCACCTGCCGGAGATCGCCGACGCCCTGCGCCGGGGTATGGCGAACCTCGTCGACCTGCTGCTGACGCAGGTCGGTGCGAGTCCGGCGCAGGCCCAGGAGTTCGTCGCCCGCGGGATGCTGTGTCACCTGCTCACCTCGATCGACGCCTTCGACGTGCGGGCCTCCTGGGCGACCGCGCTCACCAACGGGATCGACCACACCAGCGTCTGAATCCACCTCTGCCCGAGGTGTTTTCGGCATACCAACAAAAGTGAATGACTGATCACTCACCAAGGAGAATCATGAACACCAAGAACGTCCACGTCGTCCTCGGTGCCGGTCCGGCCGGCTCCACCATCGCCGAGCAGCTGGCCGGCCGCGGCCTGTCGGTCCGGCACGTCAACCTGTCACCGATCGAGGACGCGCCGCAGGGCGTGGAGACCGCGGTGGCCGACGTGTCCGACCCGGCACAGGCGCGGGCGGTGACCGAGGGCGCAGCCGCGATCTACCACGCGGTCAACGTGCCCTACCACCTGCAGGTCGACCTCATGCCCGGCATCGGTCGCGCCGTCCTGGCCGCAGCAGCGCACCACGGCGCTCGGCTCGTCATACTCGACACGCTCTATCCGTATGGCGAGGCCGACGGCGACGCGATCACCGAGCAGACGCCGTGGGCGGCGACCTCCCGGAAGGGCCGGCTGCGGGCGGAGCTGGACCGGATGTATCTCGACGCGCATCGGCGCGGCGAGGCCGAGGTCGTGCTCGGGCGCTCGGCCGACTTCTACGGGCCGCGGGTGCTCAACTCCACGCTCGGCGCGGCGTTCTTCCCGGGCGCGCTCGCCGGTGAGCCGGCGCTCGGCTTCGGCGACCTCAGCCTGCCGCACAGCTACTCCTACATCCCGGACATCGCTGCGGGCCTCGCGACGCTGGGCACCACCGACCGCGCCGACGCGTTGGGTCGGGTCTGGCACCTGCCGACGGTGCCCGCGGTCAGCACGGAGCGGATCCACGAGCTGGTCGCTGACCTGCTCGGCCGGCCGGTGCGCACGCAGGTGCTGCCGGAGCCGACGCCGAACGCGGTCTTCGACGAGCAGTTCATGGCGGAGTATGCCGAGATGTTCTACCAGCACCGGATCGCGCAGAACATGGTCTCCCGGCCGTTCGAGGAGACCTTCGGGCAGCAGCCGACGCCGCTGGCAGACGGCCTGCGCACGACCCTGGAGTGGTACCGCGGCCAAGGTGGTTGAGGAGCGAGGAACGAGCGTCTCGAAACCCCGGCCAATCAAGGTGGTCGAGTAGGGCGAGGAACGAGCCCGTATCGAGACCCAGCAAATCAGCCGTGATCCGGCAACTGCGGCGTGCTGAACCCCTCAGACCGACCGAGCAGCACTCCACGCGTGACCGCGGCGCTGCCGAAGCGGTCCCGGACTGCGTCGAGCGCTCCGTCCAACGCAGCGCTCGGCCGGGACGGCCCGGCAGCATCACCCAGCGGCAGCTCGAGTTGCTCGTCGTCGGAGCCGTCAAGCCCGGTGATGCTGATGCCGACGAGGGTCACCCCGCGGTCGGCGATCATCGGCATCGCTTCCTCCAGCAGCGCGCGGCCGGCGACCAACCAGGCGTCGGTGCCGGCGGTCGCGTTGCGCAGCGTGCGCGAACGGGTGGCCCGGGTCATGTTGTCGAAGCGCAACCGCAGCACGAACGTGCGGCCGATGCGCTCGCCGGATCGCAGCCGCCGGGTCACCTTGTCGACCAGGCTGACGAGGATGGCGTCCAACTCGGCGCCGGTATGGCGACCGCGGCCGATTGCCCGCTGCGCACCGATCGACCGGCGCCTGGTTCGCGTCTCCACCCTGCGTGGGTCGCGACCGTGCGCGAGTGCGTGCAGGTGCCGGCCGCTGCCCTGACCGACGATCGCGATCAGCGTCTGCTCCTCGACCGCCGCGAGCGCGCCGACGGTGCCGATGCCGTGCGCGTGCAGCTTGCCGGCGGTCACCTTGCCGACGCCCCAGAGCGCTTCGATCGGCAGCGGATGCAAGAAGTCCAGCTCCCCGCCGACCGGGACGCTCAGCAGGCCGTCGGGTTTGCTCGCGGCGCTGGCGACCTTGGCCAGGAACTTCGCGCTCGCGATGCCGACCGAGATCGGCAGGCCGACCTCGGCCTTGACCCGCCGGCGCAGCTCACCGCCGATCCGGCTCGGCGACCCGCTGAGCCTGGCCAGCCCGCCCACGTCGAGGAACGCCTCGTCGATCGAGATGCCCTCGACCAGCGGTGTGATGTCGCGGAAGACGTCGAAGACCGCCCGGGAGGCTTCGACATACGAAGTGAAGGAAGGCGCCACCTCGATCAGGTCGGGGCACAGGCGCCGCGCGATGCGCCCGGACATGGCGGTCCGCACGCCGCACGCCTTGGCTTCGTAGCTAGCGGCGAGCACGATGCCGCCACCGACCGCGACCGGCCGTCCGCGCAGCGACGGATCGTCGCGCTGCGCGACGCTGGCATAGAACGAGTCGAGGTCGGCATGCAGGAAGGTGCCCTCTGCCACCTGCACATATTCGCACCGCCCACCGACAGCACAAGGTGGTCGAGTAGCGCGCGAGGGACAGACGGAGCCCGGAAGATCAGACGTGACAGGCGGGCTATCGGGTTTGCGCCTGACTGGGCAGGTGATCAGGCCGCTCTGCGTCGATGTAAACCTCGCGCCCCGACTCGAACCTCCAGATCGCGTGGTCGAGTTTCAACCTGGAAAGGTTGCGCCGAGTCGCCACCTCGCTGACGAGGCGAGCCGCCTCGCGCGGATGAACGTCGCGTTGGAGAACGCGAGACACGTATCGCACGACCATGCGATCAGCTTTGACGCCCGGAACCCCCGCCAGCATGAGAAAGTACGTCCAAGTGAGACCGCTCCGTTGACCGGGGATTCTCAGCCATTCCTTCTTGACAGGCGACTCGTCTTGCTGCTCAGGGGTGCCCAGCCGTTCCTGGACATCATCGATGGTTTCAATTCGGTGAGCCGCCAGAATCGCTGCTGCACGTACGACTGCGTCCGCCTTGAAGGGTGCATCCGTGCTGGGCCAGCACCGCCAATGCTTTGTGGTGTCCGCAAGTGCATCGGCACCACCCCAACTCTTGACCGCAGCCACGAGATCTGAAGCCGTATCGTCCGCCGAGGCATTGATGCCTCGGCGCTCTCGATACTTCCGCACGGCGTCGATCACGCCGGCGTAACGGTTTCCCGTCGAGTAGATCGAGTCAATAAGGCAGAGCGCCACGCTGGAGTACCCGTCGGGTTCGAACCACCGGGTGTGATCCCCGAGGTCGTCACGTACCGCAGTCCCAAGCAGGTCAATGTCGGCCACATGGATCACTATGCCAACAGGCGGGCTGTTTTCGCGTCCGCGTGTCCCGACTCGATCCCTCTGGGTTGGAGTTCTCCGCCGGAGAGCAGCAGGCCACACCAACAGGCTCGGCAGGGCCAGCGCGCAGATTGCTTCATGGCGCGGGACGCCGGAATGCCGTTAGCCTGACGTCTCATGAACATCGTCTTCGTCGAGCCGAACTTCCCGCGCAATCAGCGCGAGTTCGCGCGAGCGCTGCACGAGGTCGGAGCCACCGTTTTCGCGGTCGGCGAGACCCCTTGGGAGTGGCTGGACGAGCAGCTGCAGTCCTGGGTCGACCACTACTACCAGATCGGCTCGGTCACCGACGTCGACCAACTGCGCACCGCAGTCGAGCACTTCCAGTCGATCGCGTGGATCGACGGCATGGAGGCGACGATCGAGGCACACACGCTGCCAGCCGCGATCGTGCGGGAGGCGCTCGGCATACCGGGGACATCGGTGCGGACCACCTGGCTGTGCCGGGACAAGCCGGCCATGAAGGAAGCCCTGCGCGCTGCCGGCGTGCCGACCGCCGCCTCGGCCGCGGCGCACGACGTCGACGACCTGCGTGACTTCGTCGACGAGCACGGCTACCCGGTGATCCTCAAACCCCGCGACGGCGCCGGTGCGGCGGGCACCGTGCGGGTCGACTCCTACCGCGAACTCGTCGACGCCGCAGCACAATTCAGCGGCACCGCGTCGATCGAGGAATTCGTCGAGGGCCACGAGGGCTTCTACGACACGCTCAGCGTCGACGGACGCATCGCGCTCGACTTCGCCTCGCACTACTACCCGGGCGTGCTCGAGGCGATGCGCACGCGGTGGATCAGCCCGCAGTTCATCTCCACCAACCAGGTCGACGAGGCACCGTTCTACGGCGAGCTGCGCGAGCTCGGTGAGCGGGTCAACGAGGTCCTCGGCATCAGCACCTCGCCGACTCACATGGAATACTTCGTCAGCCCGAAAGGCCTGCGGTTCAGCGAGATCGGCGCCCGCCCGCCCGGTGTCGGCTGCTGGGATCTGTATGCCGCCGGCAACGACATCGACATCTTCCGCGCGTGGGCCGACTCGATCGTGCACCACCACGTCTGGCACGTCCCGAGTCGCGCGAACGCCGCCGGCATCATCGCGCTGCGCCCCGATCGCGACGGGACCATCACGTCGATCACCGGCTTCGACGAGATCGCCGAGAGGTATGCCGACTGGATCCTCGACTCCCACCTGCCGATCGGCTCGGCCACCCAGCCCGTCGAGGCGGGTTACATGGCCAACGCGTGGGTGCGGATGCGGCACCCCGACTACGACGCGCTGCGCGGGATGCTCGACGACGTCGGCCGGACGGTGCAGGTGCACGCGGAGTGAACGAGGTCCAGAGCCAGGGTGGGACACCACCCCGACCCCCCTTGGTGTTGCTCGGTCCTCAGCGTCGCCCCGGTCTGGACAAGGTCGTCACGGGCTTGCAGCTGGAGGGCCCCTTCGCCACGATCACCGCGGGCTGGCAGGAGCGTGAGCTCGCCGACGACGAGCTGGACGAGCATCTCGGCAGCAATGCGACCAACCTCGCCCTCTGGTCACGACGCCAAGAGGTGCTCGACCGCGACCCCGACTTCGCCGCAGCACACCGTCGGCGTCGCATCGAGCTGACCGACCTGCAGGAGCTCTACCTGATCGGTGTTCGGCACACCTCGCGGGCGCTGACCGAGCTGCGCGAGCAGACCGAACGCTCCGAGCGCGCAAAGCGATTCGCGCTCAGCGACGCCGAGGAAGTCCTGCGCTCACTGGACCGGCGACACCTGGAGCGGGTGCGGGAGATCAACGCAAGCTTCTACGAGGCCACGCGGCCGCACGAGCATCCGCTGATCGCCGCCCACCGGGGCGAGGTCGCGGGCCTGCTCGGCGCCGCGCAGGCTGTGGTGATGACCGGCGGTCACGTGGGCGAGTTGCTCGACGCCCTGCACCTTTTCAACGTCGTCCCGGCCGGGCTCGAACGCCTGCCGGTCATCGCCTGGTCGGCCGGTGCGATGGTGCTGACCGAGCGCGTTGTTCTCTTCAACGACAACGTCTCTCGCGGTCCCCGCGCACCCGAGGTGTATGACGACGGGCTCGGCCTGCTGCGGGATGTCGTCGTGTTGCCGTCGGCACACAAGCGACTGCACATGCACAACACCGAGCGCATGTCTCTGATGGCCAGGCGGTTCGCGCCCGCGGTGTGCGTGCCGCTGGATCCGGGCTCCCGTGTGGACGTCACACCGGACGGCAGCCTGCCGGCGGACGCCCCGATCCTCGACCCGGACGGACGCGTCAGCACGTTCGCCGCGCGCGCCGTGGACCCCGCAACGGCACGGGGGGCCACCGATGGCTAGGCAGCTCGCCATACACCGGCTGCGCGCCCGGAAACCGTTGGACGACAACGCGATCGACCGATTCCTGCAGCAGCACTCGGTGCCGATCGTGGAGGGCGAGAAGTGCACGTTCCTCTACCGCGGCGAGGCCGACGAGGTGTGGGTGCGTCATCGCATCGTCGGACAGCCGCAGCGGGTGCCGATGCGTCGGTTGCCCGGGACGTCGCTCTGGTTCGTCATCCTCGAGCTGCCGGCGGGCTCGCGGGTCGAATACCAGCTGGAGGTGCGGCGCGGCGAGCACCACGAGGAGGGCAACGACCCGCTCAATCCGCACGTCGCCAACAGCCCGGTCGGATCGTCGTCGGTCTGCCAGGCCACCGGGTATGTCGTGCCCGACTGGATCCACCCCGACCCGGACGCGCGACCCGGCGAAATCGTCGATCTGACAGTGCAATCACGCGCATTGCGCCGCAACAGTGCCTGCCGGGTCTACCTGCCGGCGCGGTTCCGCACCACGCACACCTACCCGCTGCTGATCGTGCACGACGGCGACGACTACCTGCACTACGCCGCGATGCAGACGGTGCTGGACAACCTGATCCACCGCCTCGACGTCGCCGAGACCATCGTGGTCTTCACCAACCCGGGCGACCGCACCAAGGAATACGCCAACTCCGTGCAGCACGCGCGCTTCATCGCCAAGGAGCTGCTGCCGCGCCTGGAGGACGAATTCCCTTTGCTGGCAAAGCCTTCCGGACGATGCCTGATGGGTGCGTCGTTCGGTGCGGTGGCGAGCCTGTCGACGGCATACCGCCATCCCGACCTGTTCGGGTCACTGCTGTTGCAGTCCGGCTCGTTCGTCTTCACCGACATCGGCGAGGACCACGGAGGGGGAGAGGCCTTCGACCCGGTCGTGCGCTTCATGAACCGCTACCGCGCCGAACCGACCAAGGTCGCCGCGCGGATGTTCGTTTCATGTGGAACGTACGAGCCGCTGATCGTGCCCAACCGGTCGATGGTCCCGGTCTTCGAGCGGGCCGGGATGCGGGTGCGGTATGTCGAGGCCCGCGACGGTCACTCCTGGGAGGACTGGCGCGACCGCCTGCGCGACGGACTGTCCTGGATCTACCCCGGCCCGCAGAAGTACGTCTACGAGTAGCGCCCGCTCGCGCGGCGGCTCAGCCGTGCTCGTGCGTGTCGCACGCGCAATACATGAACCCGCACGCGAAGCACGCGGGCATGCCCCTGCACTGGTGACATCCGCCGCAGTCCACCGGCTCCGTATGCCGAGCAGCGTCCTCCTCGGGATACGGCTGCCCGCAGCGCGGGCACGGCGGGCGCAGCACGGTTGCACCTGATCCCTGTTCGGCGTCGTTCATCACTTCACCTTTCGTTGCTGGGGCGGGTCACTCCGTCGTGGCGGGAGTCGGCACCGTCACCGGGCGGTGCTGCACCTTCGACTGGCGGGTGCGCGGGGTCAGACCGTTGCCGGCCCGTGCCGGGGCGTTGGCCCGTGACGGGTCGTTGGCCTCGGCCACCGCGGCCTCGACCAGACCGTGGTCGGGCGACAGGTGGCAGACCGGGTCGGTGCGCGCCGCGTCACCGGTGAGGGCGAACGCCTGACAGCGGCATCCGCCGAAGTCGATCTCCCGACGCGAGCAGCTCTGACAGGGCTCCGGCATCCAGTCGGTGCCGCGGTATTCGTTGAACAGCGGCGAGTCCCGCCAGATCCAGGCCACCGAGTGGTCCCGCACATTCGCACGCGGCAGCGGCAGGGACTGCGCGGCTGGACACGGCAGCGCGTCACCGTTGGGCGTGATGGTGAACTGCCGACTGGCCCAGCCGTCCATGCACGGCTTGGGGAACTTGCTGTAGTAGTCGGGGATGACGTAGATGATCTCCATCTTGTCCCCGAGCCGCTCCTGGCGCTCCCGGACCACCCGCTCGGAGTGCTCCAGCTGCTCGCGACTGGGCATCAGCCCGCTGCGGTTCATGCCGGCCCAGCCGTAGTACTGGGTGTTGGCCAACTCGATCCGGTCGGCGCCGACCCGCTCGGCCATGTCCAGGATGCCCTCGATGTGGTCGAGGTTCTGCCGGTGCAGCACGACGTTCAGCGTGATCGGCCAGCCGAGACTGCGGACCAGCTTGACGGCCTCGAGCTTGCGGTCGAAGGACCGGATGCCGGCGATCTGGTCGGACAGCTCCTGCTGGTCTGCCTGGATGCTGATCTGCACGTGGTCCAGCCCCGCGTCGCGCAGCTGCTGGGCGCGGCGCTCGGACAGGCCGAGCGCGCTGGTGATCAGGTTGGTGTAGAGCCCGAGGTCGCTCGCGGTCTGCACCAGGTCGACGATGTCGCGACGCAGCAGCGGCTCACCACCGGAGAGGTGCAGCTGCAGCACGCCGAGCTCGGCGGCCTCGGTGATCACCCGCTGCCAGTCCTTGGTCGACAGCTCCTGGCGGTATTTGTCCAGCTCCAGCGGGTTGGAGCAGTAGGGACACTGCAGCGGACAGGCGTAAGTGAGTTCGGCCAGCAGCCCGTAGGGGTTGTCCATCGGGTTATTCATCGTTGACCTCCACACAGTGTTTGGCGCTCAAGTCCTTGAGCAGCAGGTGTATGTCGTCCACCGACACGTCGGCGTACTGCGTGCGCAGCTCCGCGACGATGTCCTCGACGGAGCGGTTGCCGTCGCACAGCTGCAGCACCGCGGCCGCCGTGTCGTTGACAACGACGATCCGCTCCGGCGACAGCAGCACGTGCTGGCCGCGCGCGGCGTCATACCGCATCCGGACATGGGGGACGATCCGTGGCACAGCCATCGGCTCAGTGACTGCCATAGGCTTGGTCGATCGCATCGAGCATCGCCCACAGCACGTCACACTTGAAGGACAGCGCTGCGAGCGCTGCCGCTTGGGTGTCCTCGGTGATGCAGTGCTTGCGCACGATCTCCAAGCCGTGCTCGGAGTCGCGCGGTGCCTGGGTGAGCCGGGACCGGAAGTAGGCCAGGGCCTCCGGGTCGATCCAGGTGTAGTACTTCTCGAATGCCGCGAGCCGGTTCGCCATCAGATCCGGGGCGAACAGCTCGGTCAGTGACGAGGCGACGGCCTCGACCCAGGGCTTGGTCCGGGTGAAGGTGACGTAGGCGTCGACCGCGAAGCGGACGCCGGGCAGGATGTGCCGCTCGTCTTCCATCTCCTCGCGCGTCAGGCCGGCGCCCTCGCCGAGTCGCAGCCACGACTCGATGCCGCCGTTGCCCTCGGCGGTCCCATCGTGATCGATGACTCGCTGCACCCAGCGGCGACGGACCTCCCGGTCGGGACAGCTGCTCAGAATCGCGCCGTCCTTGCGGGGAATGTTCATCTGGTAATAGAAGCGATTGGCCACCCAGCCGCGAATTTCTTCCTGGGTCGACTGACCCTCGTTCATCCGCTGATGAAAGGGATGTTCGCTGTGGTACTGCTTCGCGTGCGCGCGCAGCGCCTCTTCGAATTCGTCGGGGGTGAGTATGTCGGTCATCGCTTCTCTCGTTCCACGCTTTTTCCAAGCTTTATGGAAAACGGCCAGTTGGGCGCCGGACCGAAGCCGGTCCGGCGCCCAACCGTGTTATTTACTTACTTGTCGAGGGTGGCCACGTAAGCGGTCACCTCAGCCGAAACACGGATTTCCGTGACGGTCGGTGCTTCCCACTTCTGCAACTTCATAGTGTGTATCTCCTTTTCTTCGGATGCGGATGGATTGGGGTGCGGTCAGATCAGTCGAGTGCCAACAGGACCGGCACCGCGATGAGCGTTGCTGCGCCGGCGAGCCCGGAGGTCAGCACGCGGTTGGCCTGCACCTTCGGGAACGTGCGGACAACGGCGACGCTCGCCATGACACCAGCGAACGCGAGGATGCTGCTGGAGACCAGCTGCTGCGTGAACGACATCGCGGCCGACGAGGTGCCCTCGGCGAGACCGAAGCTGATGTTGTCCACAGTCAACGCGATCGGAAGTGCCCAGACCCAACGGGTGTTGGCGACCTTCTGGGAGAAGACCGCGACACCGATCAGGTACACACCCAATGCTACCAATGCCGACACGGAAACGGCAGTGCCGACAGCTTCTGAGATTTCGAAGTGGAACGCCGTGGCGGCCAGGAACGCACCAGCGTCGAGAACACCGAAGAGCAGGGCAAACGGGATCCATGCCTTCTTCCCGAGAAGCGCACCAACTGCGAAACATGCGATGAAACTGTCAAGTCCAAGAGCCAAGAAACTCATGAGAACCTCTCTCGATCAAAAATTGTGTTTATTGGCTGCGGATCAGTCCGGCAGCTCGAAGGCGATCAGCGAAGCACCCTTGCCCTGGCCCGACATGCCGGGCACGATGCCCTCGAGCCAGCCACCCCAACCGACGGGGACGGCGATGTACTGCTTGCCGTTCACCTCGTAGGTCATCGGGCTGCTGTGGTGACCGCTACCGCACTGGAACTCCCAGAGCTTCTCGCCGGTCTCGGCGTGGAACGCCATGAACTCACCGGTCGGCTTGCCCGCGAAGACGAGGTTGCCTGCGGTGGACAGGACCGAAGCTGCCATCGGGATGTCCATCCGGTAGCGCCACTTCTCCTCGCCGTGCGAGTCGAACGCGCTGACCGAGCCGGCCATGTTGTCGATGTCGACCTCAACGGCAGCAC
Organism: Flexivirga sp. B27; assembly: GCF_052905685.1. Lineage (NCBI taxonomy): Bacteria > Bacillati > Actinomycetota > Actinomycetes > Micrococcales > Dermacoccaceae > Flexivirga > Flexivirga sp. B27. The sequence continues at coordinate 146,162 of NZ_JBPYUM010000004.1, forward strand.
CCCAGTAGGGCATGCCTTCCTTGAACTCGCGACGACGACGAGTGGCGGTGGCACCGACGTCGGCAACCGGGACGTAGAACATGTCGTGGTCCGGGTTGTACGCGGCGTGCGTCCACTCCTTGGCACCGGCCGGGCCGGGGAAGAAGTGCACGGGCTCGCCTTCCTTCTCCGGGTACTTCCGCGGGGTGACCTTGCCGTCACGGGTGATGACGCCCCAGTCGATGCGGTCCACGAACGGCGTGACGTGCTGCAGCTCGCCGTTGGTGCGGTCGATGACGAACATGTAGCCGTTCTTGTCGAAGTGGGCCATCAGCTTCTTGCCGTCACGCTCGAAGAGGGTCATCTCCATGGTGGAGTCGTAGTCCCACAGGTCGTGCGGCGTGAACTGGTAGTGCCACTTGATCTCGCCGGAGTCCACGTCGACCGCGACAACGCTGTCGGTGTAGAGGTTGTCACCGGGGCGGACCTCACCGTCGAAGTCGGGTGCCGGGTTACCGGTGCCCGCGTAGTAGAGGTTGAGCTCCGGGTCGTAGGTGCCGGTGACCCAGTGGTTCGCACCGCCGCGCGTCCAGGCCTCGCCGTCGTCCGGCCAGGTCTCCGAGCCGGGCTCGCCCGGCTTCGGCACGGTGTAGGTGCGCCACTTCTGCTCACCGGTCTCCAGGTCCCAGCAGTCGATGTGACCGCGGACGCCGTACTCGCCGCCGGCGGAGCCGGTGATGAGGGTGTCCTTGACGACCAGCGGCGCGAGCGAGGCGCTCTCACCTGCGCGGACGTCACCGATCGCCTTCTGCCAGATCTTCTCGCCGTTGGTGGCGTTCAGGCAGAGCAGCTGGGCGTTCTGGGTCACCATGTAGACCTTGCCGTCGTGGACCGCGCAACCGCGGTTGACGTTGGCACAGCACAGGGTGATGTCGAACGGCACGGCGTGCTTGTAGCGCCACAGCTGCTCACCGGTGGTGGCGTCGAGCGCCCACAGCCAGCCGTCCCAACCGGTGACGAACATGACTCCGTCGACGACCAGCGGGGTCGCCTCGAACGCGTAGGTCGACGTGGCCGCGATCAGACCGCTGGAGCTGGCCTGGTGGATCCACGCAACCCGGAGGTTCTTGACGTTGCTGGTGTTGATCTGGTCCAGCAGGCTGTGCCGCTGGCCGTCATACGCACCGTAGTAGGTGATCCAGTTGTGCGGCTCGGCCTCGCGTGCCTTCAGGATCCGGTCGTAGTTCAGACCCTTGGTGACGTCCTTGGCGGAGTGCGGCAGCTTGCTCAACCGGTTGTGGTTGATCGCCTTGCCAGCGTCAACGTAGTCGGTGGGAGGCTTCGGAATGGTAGTCATTTCAGCTTCCTTTCTACGGCCGCGGCTGCGCGGGTCGGTCGAGCTTGGCCTCCGGCGGGACGTCTCCGGAGACGACGATGGCGGCGGTCAGGCCACGGCCCTCGTCGTTGCCGGCCGGCGAGCCGTACCAGTAGTAGCCCGGGCCGTCGAGCTCGATGGTGGCCGTGCCCTTGGAGTGGTTCAGCAGTCCGATGAACTGCTTGTCGCCGTTGCTCGGCAACAGGCACGCGTGCGTGTTGGTGTCATCGTTGATGATCGTCAGCTCGCAGGTGCCACCGTGCGGCAGAACCAGGATGGACGGCTCCCAGGACATTGAGTCCTCGGTGATCCGGATGGTCGCCTCCATCGTGCCGTCGGGACGCTCGGTGGCCTCTCCGACGGAGCCGGTGTTGAGCACTCGACCGATGGTTGCCTTGTTCTGTCCGTCCAGTCCGAGCTTGCTCAGGAGCTCTTCACGATCTTGAGCGGTCGTCGTCATAGGACGTCACCTCCTCATTGGGGGATTGGTGGAACTTCGTTGGGTGAAGCGGCTGTGCCGTTTCGTGACGCTCGAGAGCGGTTCCTTTGGGCATTCCGTCCGCGAACGTTGTGGTGCTGTACGCCGTTGTTTCGGTCGGACCTCACGGCCCTCGTGGAGCGATCGGTCGACCCGGCAATGAGTAGGACCGTAGGCCGTTGCGCACTCGCTCAACAGGCCCAACCGTCGGATGCGCGCTCCCTGCCGTTCACCGGTCAAATGCCGCCGTCCGGCTGAGACGTGCATCACACTTCTCAGGGGATCGGGAGCACGTTCCGCTCCCAGGTGTGGTTGATGATCATCGCCGCGGACGCGTACAACGCAGCTGCGGCGTCGACGAACAGGACGTAGCCGGCTGCCTCGCTGATGCCCGTGCTGGTCGCGAACGTGCCCCAGGCGGAGATCAGGAAGACCAGGGCCAGCAGGCCGAGGATGAAGATCGTCGTTGCGTTGGTGCGCAGCGCCGCCAGCACCAGGTAGGCGGTCATGATGCCCCAGGCCAGCAGGTAGATCCCGGTGACGTTGGTGGGGTCACCGCCGGCGTCCACCACCTGCGGTGAGTAGAACTGCACCAGCAGCGCGTAGCTGAGCCAGAACCCGGAGAAGATCGTGAAGACCAGCCCGGGGAAGGTCTCGCCGCGGGCGAAGTGCAGCAGGCCCGCGATCAGCTCCGTCAGGAAGCCGAGTGCGAGCGCCACGGGCAGCACGGCCGTGAGGCCGGTGGCCTCGAACATGCCGGACATGACGCTGGCCAGCACGACCGACGAGATGCCGAACGAGATCAGGCCGAGCGGGAACGGATCACCCACGGAACTGACTGCGGCCGGGGCGGCCGCAGGAGCCGTGGTTTCGATGGTTGCTTCGGACATGAGCGTCCTCCATGTGGGTAGGGACGCAGACCGGCGCGGTCGGTACGACCTGGGCGGAACCGGCCGGTGCACCCTCGTGGCAAGGGGATCGCACGTGCGATCCCCTTGTGCCACAAGGCAATTCGCTGCTGAGCGAATCGGGCCGATCTGCAGTGCCGTGCACCGTATTCGCTCCGCACAGGCCGCGACCAGAGCGACCACCGGACCGTCAGGGCTGCCCGCTCAACCGCCCCCAGCCGCCGCTCACGATGAGAGCTGCATCACACTTTCGCCCGATTCTCGTCGGCGTTCTCCTCGGATCCGGGCGTCGCTTCCGGCCGCTCGAACCGGTCGAGGTTCATGACCTTGTCCCACGCGGACACGAAATCACGGACGAACTTCTCCGACGAGTCGTGACTGCCGTAAACCTCTGCGAGCGCTCGCAATTCGGAGTTCGCGCCGAAGACCAGGTCGACCGGTCCGGCGACCCACTTGACCGCACCGGTGGTCCGGTCGCGGCCCTCGTAGGTCGGCGTCGGGGCGTCATCGCCGTCCAGCGCGTCGTCCAACGCCACCCACTCGGTGCCCATGTCGAGCAGGTTCATGAAGAAGTCGTTGGTCAGTCGTCCCGGGGTCTCGGTGAAGACGCCGTGCGGCGATCCGCCGCGGTTGCCGCCCAGCACACGAAGCCCACCGATCAGCACCGTCATCTCCGGCGCGGTCAGCGTCAGCTGGCTCGCCCGGTCGATGAGCAGGTGCTCCTGCGGCAGCACGTTGCCCTTGGCGATGTAGTCCCGGAAAGCGTCCGCCTGCGGCTCGAGCGGCGCGAACCACTCGGGGTCGGTCCACTCCTGCGTCGCGTCGGTGCGACCGGGCCGGAAGGGTACGTCGACGGCGTGACCGCCGGCTGCTGCTGCATGCTCGACCGCGGCACATCCACCGAGCACGATCATGTCGGCCATCGAGATCCGGGTGCCGTCAGTCTGCCGCTCGTTGAAGGCATCGCGCACCTGTCCCAGCGCATCCAACACCGCACCCAGCATCTCGGGCTCGTTGACGTCCCAGCTGCGCTGCGGCTCCAGCTGGATCCGGGCGCCGTTCGCGCCACCGCGCTTGTCACTGTCGCGGTATGTCGAGGCCGACGCCCACGCGGTCCGGATCAGTTGCGAGGTGGTGAGCCCGGCGTCGAGGATCTCCGCCTTCAACTCCGCGATGTCGGCGGAGTCGACCAGCGGATGGTCGACCTCGGGGATCGGGTCCTGCCAGATGAGTCGCTCCTCGGGGACCAGCGGACCCAGGTAGCGCTCGATCGGGCCCATGTCGATGTGCGTCAGCTTGAACCACGCGCGGGCGAACGCGTCCGCGAACTCCTCGGGGTGCTCCAGGAACCGTCGTGAGATCGGCTCGTAGAACCGGTCCTCCTGCAGCGACAGGTCGATGGTCAGCATCACCGGGTGATGCCGCTTGTCAGGGTCGTGCGGGTCTGGGACGGTCCCCTCACCCTCGCCGTCCCGCGGGACCCACTGCCACTGACCGGCCGGGCTGAGCTCGACGTCCCACTTGTAGCCGTAGAGGGTCTCCAGGTAGGTGTGGTCCCACTCCGTCGGTGTGCGGGTCCAGATGCCCTCCAAGCCGCTGACGCACAGGTCGTTGCCCTTCCCGGTGCCATGGGTGCAGGCCCAGCCCAGGCCTTGCGCCTCCAGCGGCGCGGCCTCGGGCTCCGGACCCAGGCAACTGGCGGGGTCGGCGGTGCCGTGCGTCTTGCCGAAGGTGTGCCCGCCGGCGATGAGCGCCACGGTCTCCTCGTCGTTCAGGCCCATCCGCTGGAAGGTCTGGCGCATGTCACGGCCGGAGAGCACTGGGTCGGGGTTGGTCGCCGGACCCTGCGGGTCGACGTAGATCAGCCCCATGTCGCTCGCCGCCAACGGCGCGTCGAGGTCCCGCAGGCCGGTGTGTCGCTCGTCGGCGAGCCACTTGAACTCCGGGCCCCAGTAGGTCGCGTCCGCCTCCCACGCGTCGTAGCGGCCACCGCCGAAACCGAAGGTCTTGAAGCCCATCGACTCCAGTGCGCGGTTGCCGGCGAAGATCATCAGGTCCGCCCAGGAGATCTTGCGGCCGTACTTCTGCTTGACCGGCCACAGCAGGCGGCGGGCCTTGTCCATGTTGCGGTTGTCCGGCCAGCTGTTCAGCGGAGCGAAGCGCTGCAGACCCGCGCCGGCACCACCGCGGCCGTCACTGGAGCGGTAGGTGCCTGCGGCGTGCCACGCCATCCGCAGCATGAGCGGGCCGTAGTGGCCGAAGTCGGCGGGCCACCACTCCTGCGGTGTGGTCAGCACCTCGTCGACGTCGCGCGCGAGCTCGTCGAGGTCGAGTGTCAGGAACTCCGCCGCGTAGTCGTAGTCGGGGTCCATCGGACTGCCCGCACGCTGCTTCAGCGGGCGAAGGTCCAGGCGCGAGGGCCACCAGTCCTCCAGCTCGGCACCCCGCTGCTCCTGCCGTTCGCTGGCGACCTTGCCTTCGCCCACGACCTTGTCGTAGGTGCGGTAGACGTGAGTGTCGGGATTCTCGGGCACGAGATGCTCCTTCCGTGGGTGAGGTGGGCGAGGTCGCGGGTCAGATACCCAGCGCCTGGCGTACGGCGGAGGCGTTCCGCCGCGACACCGGCACCGCAGTTGCGTCCGGGTCGTCCATGACCAGGATGAGTTCGCCCTTGTCGCGTCGCTCGATCTCGCGGACGCGGTTCAGGTTGACGACATACCGGCGGTGCACGCGCAGGAAGCCCGCCCCGGAGAGTTCGTTGTCCAGCTTGTCCAGCCCGGCGGACACCGCCCGGAGCCGACCCTGGTCGGTCGACAGCCAGACTTCGCTGTCGGCCGCCTCGGCCAGCAGGATCTCGGGGTAGCGGCACAGCACCGTGCGGTTCTCCCGCAGGCCGGCCACCCGGTCCGAGGTCCGTCGCACACGTGAGGTGACCAGTGATCCGGTCACGTCGGCCGGTTGCGGAAGCTGCTCGCCGTCGATGGTCGAGAACGTCACCAGGTGACCGACCAGGTTGCCGTAGAGGAAGACCGGTCGGAAGCCGATCGGCGACGGCTCCTCGGCGGTGAGGTGGGTGAAGATCTGGGTCGAACCGGTCCAGCCCGGGTCGTATGCCGCCTGCTTGCTCGCGAACTTCACGGCGTGCATGAAGTCCGGCAGTTGCGGCAGCCAGCGCACCGCCGGGTTGATCGCGGGAGTGTTGCTCGGCACGCCGAGCAGCACGCCGGCGGTCTCGTCGGCAAGGACGACCTTGCCGGCCTTGTCGACGGCGACGAGCGGGTCGAGCGAGCGACCGCGTGCGTGCTGGAATGCCGCGAGGAGCTCGGCGCCCCCGTCGCGTGCTCGCGTCCGCAGGGTCGTGTCGATGTGCCGGGCGGCGTTGTAGAGCCAGGACCGGGCGGCCGACGGCAGGTCACTGCGCCAGCAGGAGATGTTCAGGGCAGCGATCGGCTCCCGGGTCACCGCATCACGTATGGCGACGCCGGCGCAGCTCCAGTCGTGGAACGCCTCGCACCAGTGCTCCTCCCGCCGGATCACCACCGGGTTGTGCGTGCTCAGCGCGGTGCCCATGCCGTTGGTGCCGACAGCACTCTCCGACCAGCAGAACCACGGCGCCAGGCTCGCGTCGTCCGCGACCGACCGGGTGACCTTGTCGCCCCACTTGGACAGGACCCGTCCGGCGGAGTCCGTGACGACCAGGATGCCGCCGATCTTGGAGACCTCGTGCGCCATCGACGCCGCGCAGAACCCGAGCTCGGCGAAGACGACATCGTGTTCGAGCGGGTGTGCGAGCTCTTCGACCGCCACCGGCGCCGCGGTCAGCTGCGGATCGACGCGGTACTGGTCGCGGCAGCGGTGCCACGAGACGGCGATCTCGGGACGGACTCCACGCACGTCGTCCTCGCCCTGGACGAAGCGCTCCCAGGCGTGCCGGACCGAAACCTGCGTGTGGCGGGCGGTCCCTCCTCGAATTGGGTGCACGGCAGTCATCAGAGTCCTCTTTCAGTTTGCTCGGCCGGATGTCCATCGGCCACGTCCCGAGACTCACGGCAGCTCCGGCCGCCTTTGCGATGCGGTCCCGGTGTGCGCTTCCTCACAGTCTACGTGGGTTCTGCGGGGTTCGGTATGGCCCGGGAAAGGAACCGCTCGCGTGCGGTGCCGTACCGTCCACCCGCAGTGGTTGACCGTTCAGCCAGGAAGGCCGAGGACCTCGGGTGACGGTTCCGGGGCGGTCCCGGGGCGGTCGGATCAGATCCCCAAGGCGTTCCTCAGGGCCCGGGCGTTGCGGCGTGACACCGGCACTGCGGTGCTGTCCGGGTCGGACAGCACCACGACCAGCTCGCCCTTCTCACCTCGCTCGACCTCGCGGATCCGGCTGAGGTTGACCAGGTATTGCCGATGCACGCGCAGGAAGTCCCCGGTGTCGGCGAGATCTGTCTCCAGGCTGTCCAGCGTCTGCCGGGCGGACCGGAGCCGGCCGTCGTCGGTGCCCAGCCAGACACCGTCCCGGTCGGCCGTCACCACCGAGACCTCGCCGGAGTCCAGCAGCACCATGCGGTTCTCCTCGCGCAGGGCGACCACCCGGCGCTGCTGCGCGCGGACGCCGTCGCCGCCGACGTCGGCCTGCCGGAACTGCTCACCGGCGAAGGAACCGAGCGTCACGATGTGCCCGAGCAGACTGCCGTGGGCGAAGACCGGCTCGATGCCGATCGAGGTCGGCTCGTCGGAGACCGTCGTGCGGATCTGGGTGGATCCGGTCCAGGTGCGGTCGGCCTCGGCCTGCTTCGTCGCATACCGGACGGCGTGGATGAAGGGCGGCAGCTGAGGTTTCCAGCGCGCCGAGGCCTCGACCGCGGGCGTGTTGGCGGGCACGCCGAGCACGACACTCGCCGCGTCGTCGGCGATCACGACCGCACCCGCTGTGTCCACTGCCACGATCGGTTGCTTGGAGTGCCCGTGCACGTTGGTGTAGACGCCGAGCAGCTCGGCGCCGCCGTTGTGCGCTCGCCCGCGCAGGGTGTTGTGGGTGTGCGTGGCGACGCTGTCCAGCCAGGACCGCGCGTTCGGCGGCAGCTCGTGGCGCCAGCAGGAGAGGTTCAACACGGCCAACGGCTCCTGGGTGACCACGTCGCGGATCGCGACACCGCCGCAGGACCAGTCGTGGAACGACTGACACCAGTGCTCCGACTGGCGGATCATCACCGCCTGGCGCGCTGCCAGCGCGGTGCCCATGCCGTTGGTCCCCATGGCGCCTTCGGACCAGCAGTACCACGGCGCGAGACCGCCTTCGTGAGCGATGGCACGGGTGTCCCGGTCGCCCCACTCGGCCAGGACCCGACCACCGGCGTCGGCGACGACCACGATGCCACCGATGTTCGACAACTCACGGGCCATCGCCGCAGCCCGGAAGCCGAGCTCGGTGAAGACGACGTCCTGGTCGAAGGAGTGCACCAACTGCGAGACCGCGGCGGGAGCCTCCGGGAGGAAGGGGTCCACGCCATACTCGTCGCGGGATCGGTGCCACGAGATCGCGATCTCCGGCCGGATGCCGCGTATGTCGTTCTCGCCCTTGACGAAGCGTTCCCACGCGCCGTAGACGTCCCTGCGTGCAGGGCTGCCGGAGACCGACAGTCTTCGTCGATATGTGGTTGACATTTCCGAGACCGCCTTCGCTGTACTCGTTCCGTCCCGTCCGCTTCGACGGGACGGAGCAACCCGGGTTGTGGGACCGGCGGGTCCGACGAGGTGAAGTGCTCGCCCCGGGTGCGCGAGACACTTCCTGCCGTCAGTGCTCGCCCGGGCGTGCGCCCGTGCCCGCCAGGTGCGCGCGGATGCGCGAGACCACCGCGTCAGTCGAGAGCCCGAAGTGGGCGAGGACATCGTCGCCGGGGCCACTTGCGCCGAACGTGTCGATGCCGATGGCCACATCGGCGATGCCCTGCCAGACAGCAGTGCTGCCGGCCTCGATGCTGACGACGGTTGCTGAGGGGTCGGGTGCATAGCGGGTGCGGTCCAGCGGTGACACGACCCGCACCCCGACGCCGTCGGCTCGCAACGCCTCCGCGGCGTTCACGGCGAGCTCGACCTCGGACCCGGTGGCGACGATCTCGACGGCAACCGGCAGTTGCCCGTCGAACCTGGCAGGCGGATCCTGCGGCAGCTTCTGCCGGGACAGGATCAGCGCGGTCGGGCCGTCGGTGCGCTCCAACGCCTGCTGCCACGCCTGCGCTGTCTCGACGTCGTTGGCCGGCCGCAGGACCTGTAGGCCCGGGATGAGCCGCAGTGACTCCACGTGCTCGACCGGCTGATGGGTCGGGCCGTCCTCCCCGACGGCCACCGAGTCGTGGGTGAGGACATAGATGACCGGTTGGTGCATCAGCGCGGACAACCGCAGCGCCGGTCGCAGGTAGTCGGCGAAGACCAGGAAGGTGCTGCCGAAGACGCGGAAGCCGCCGTGCAGGCTGATGCCGTTCAGGATCGCGGCCATGCCGAACTCACGGATGCCGAACGCGATCGCGCTCGATGAGAAGTCCTGCGCAGTGACCGCGTCGCCGGACACGGTGCCGGTCGAGCCGGCCAGGTCGGCAGAGCCGCCCACCAGCTCCGGCATCACGGCCCGGACCGCGTCCAGGCAGGCCTGGGAGGACTGGCGGGTCGCCCGCGGTGCGTCGCCGATGACGCTGCGCAGCGCTTCGGCGAGGCCGACCGGCAGGGTGCCGGCCTGTATGCGGCGGTATTCCGCCGCGCGATCCGGCGCGGACTTGCGCAGTGCCGCGAAGTCGTCACGCCAGGCGGCGTGCGCCTGCTCGCCGAGCTGGACCCACTGCGCGGCGACCTGCTGCACCGACAGGGGCACGGTGAATGGCGGGTGATCCCACCCGACCAGCGCCTTGGTCTCGGCCAGCAGTGCCTCACCCAGCGGGGCGCCGTGTGCCTTGGAGGTGCCCTCGACGCCGGGAGCTCCGGCACCGATGGTGGTCCGAACCGCGATGAAACTCGGCCGCGGGTCGGCCTTGGCCCGGGTGATGGCCGCGTCGATCGCGGCGATGTCGGTGCCGTCGAGCACCTGCTCGACGTGCCAGCCGTAGGCCTCGAACCGCGCGAGCTGGTCGTCGCTGGAGCAGCGCGAGACGTTGCCGTCGATGGTGATGTTGTTGTCGTCCCACAGCACCACCAGCCGGCCGAGGCGGAGGTGTCCGGCGAAGGAGGCCGCCTCGTGGCTGACCCCCTCCATCAGGCACCCGTCGCCGACGATGGCGTAGGTGTGGTGGCCCGTCAGCTCCGGGTAGCGCGCGTTCGTCATACGTTCTGCGAGCGCCATACCCACGGCCATGGCCAGGCCCTGGCCGAGCGGTCCCGTCGTCGACTCGACACCGGGGGTGTCGCCGTACTCCGGATGGCCCGGGGTGCGCGACCCCAGCTTGCGGAAGTTGCGCAGCTCCGACAACGGCAGGTTGTAGCCGAAGGTGTGCAGCAGCCCGTAGAGCAGGGCCGAGCCGTGCCCGGCCGACAGCACGAACCGATCACGGTCGGACCACTCCGGGTCCGCCGGGTCGTGCCGCAGGTGCCGGCTCCACAGCGTCCACGCCATCGGAGCGGCACCCATCGGCATACCCGGGTGCCCGGAGCCCGCCGCCTCGACCATGTCGGCCGCCAGGAAACGCAGGGTCTCCACCGCCAACTGGTCGGTCTCCACCGACAGGACGGTCGGATCGAGCGTGTCAGTCATCAGGCTGCCTCTCCACGGCTTCCGGGCACCCGGAGCCTCAGCGGCTACGGGGGTGCTACGGGATGTTCGAACAGGGGTGCTGGGCGTCAGCCGATGTTGGCGTGACGCTCCCACAGGCGCTCGGCGGTCTGGTCGACCTGGCTCCACAGCGACTGGAAGAGCGCGTCCGAGGCCAGCAACACCGACTGCTCGAAGAGGCTCCCGGCGTACTGGCTGGTGATTGACGCGCTGTGGTCCTGCTTGTCAGCGGCCGGCAGCACCAGCACCTCGTCGGCGCGCTGCGCCAGCGGCGAGTCGGGGGCGGTGGTGATGGCGAGCACGGACGCGCCCACCTTCTTGGCAACGTCAGCGGCGCCGACGACCGAGCCGGTCGTGCCCGAGCCGGAAACGGCCAGCAGCACGTCGCCCTCGCCGATCGCCGGAGCGGTGACCTCACCGGCGACGTGGACTTCGAGTCCGAGGTGCATCAGGCGCATGGCGGCCATCTGGATGGCCAGCCCGCTGCGGCCGTTGCCGATCACGAAGATCGCCTTCGCGCCGGTGAGCAACTGGCCCGCGCGGTCCCACTGCGCCGGCTGGACGGAGTTGAGCAGACGTGCGTTCTCGTCGAGCACGATGCGCCGGCCAACGCTGAAGTCGGTGCGCTTTGCGTCCTGGTCGGTGATGGTCATGTTCGCTCCTCGGTGCATGGTTGTGGTGTTTGACTCACCATGCCGAGAAGGTCGCCTTCGGGCACCCGGTCGCAAGGCCTGTCTTCCCTGTCCGGTTGGCCAGTGACGGTGCTATGACCTGTGGACAAGCCGGTATGCCGCCCTGGCCGAGCGGCTCAGATCTGCAGCTCGAGACCGTCGACGGCGACCTCCATCCCGTGCCGGTCGAGCGCGCGTCGCTCCGAGGAATCCTCCAGCAGGATCGGGTTGGTGTTGTTGATGTGGATGTAGATCTTGCGCTCGATCGGCAGCCCGGACAACAGCTGCAGGGTGCCGTCCGGCCCGTCGATCGGCGCGTGGCCCATGTCGCGGGAGGTCTTGCTGGCCAGGCCCAGACCGGCCATCTCGTCGTCCTGCCAGCAGGTGCCGTCGATCAGCAGCGCCGAGCAGTCCGCGAGCTCAGCGAGCAGGTCGTCGGTGAGCTGTTGGACACAGGGCAGGTAGACCAGGCTCCGGCCGGTCGCGGTGTCGGTGATGCGGGTGCCGATCACCCGGCCGTGTTCCTCCGCGCCCTCGAAGCGCATCCGCTTGTTCGTGGGCACGTCGAACGCGACATACGTCAGGCCCGCCCCCAATTCCATCGGGGTGCCCGGGGTGATCGACCGCCAGGTGACCGGGCAGTAGGCCTCCAGCGTCCGCAGCACACCGGTGCCGCTGGTGAGCGTCTCGCGCACGGACGGCGTCGAGTGCACCTCCAGGCCGCGGCCCTCGCGCATCAGCAGCAGGCCCAGCGTGTGATCGAGCTCCGCGTCGGTGAGCACCACCGACTGCAGGCGCACGACGCGGCCGTCGGCCGGGTGCAGGGCGGGGAAGGCTTCGATCTGGCCCTGTATGTCGGGTGAGGCGTTGAACAGGAACCAGTTCTCCCGGTCGGCGCTCACCGCGATCGAGGACTGGGTGCGCGGGACGCACGGTCGATCGCCGGTGCGCACGGCCTGGCAAGCCGGACAGGTGCAGTTCCATTGCGGGTAGCCGCCCCCGGCCGCCGATCCCAGCACGCGCATCCACATGTGGTTGTCGTCCTCCAGCTCTCGATGTCTTGTCTGCTTGACCGTCAATCCTGCACCCGGTCGGCCGCCCTACAGCAGTCGCACCTGCACCCCGTGTGCCGTCTCCTCGGGCAGCTCGCAGCGGATCCCGTCCGGTCCGGTCACCGTGACCGTCTCGTCGCCGACCTCGATGGTGACCCGCGCGTCCGTCACGATGCCTGCGGCGCGCAGCTCGGTGAGGTCGTCCGGGTCCGACTGCAGGCGCTCGGACAGGGTGGCGATCACGGCAGGGACGGCGGGCCCGGGTGGCAGGTCGGCCACCCGGACCGGAGTGCGGTCGCCGTCGGTCTGGTCCTGCGGCGCCGGTGCGGCGGCCCCGGCGGGGCCAGGGATCGGGTTGCCGTATGGCGATCGGGCCGGGCTGCCCAGGACCTCGACCAGCCGGCGCTCCACGCGGTCACTGACCACGTGTTCCCACCGGCAGGCCTCCTCGTGGGCCAGCTCCCACTCCAGGCCGATGACGTCGACCAGCAGGCGCTCGACCAGGCGGTGCTTGCGCGTCACCGATGCTGCCAGCGCGAAACCTTCCTCGGTCAGCTCCAGCTGCCGGTCCGGCCGCAGCTCGATCAGCCCGTCCCGCCGCATGCGGGCAACGGTCTGGCTGACCGTCGGCTGCGTCTGCTCGAGCCGCTCGGCGATGCGGGCTCGGCGCGGTTCGACGCCCTCCTCGACCAGGTCGAAGATCGTCCGCAGATACATCTCCACGGTGTCGACGAGGTCACGCATGTCAGGTCCTTCTGGGCAGGCAGCGGGTCAGGCAGATGGTCGAGCGATGGCCATCGACCTACAGCGGGCGCCACATCCGCCCGGCACGGGTCATGATCGCGGCCGCCGAGGCCGGTCCCTCGGACCCCGCCTCGTAGCCGTCCGGCCGGCCCGCGCCGGCCCAGAAGTCGAGCACGGGATCGACCAGACGCCAGGAGGATTCGATCTCCGCGCGTCGCGGGAAGAGGGTGTCGTCGCCGCGCAGCACGTCGCAGATCAGTCGCTCGTAGGCGGTCGGTGCCGGCGCGAAGACCGCACCGAAGTCCGAGTCGAGGCTGATCGGGTCGATCGTCATACCGTCCCCGGGACGCTTGGCGCCGATCTGCAACTCGATCCCGTCGTCGGGCTGCACTCGGAAGACCAGGACGTTCTGCACCGGTGCGGTCCGGGTCGCCGGTCCGCCACGGTCCGGCGCGGTGAACGCGACGGCGATCTCGGTGCTGCGCCGGGCCAGCCGCTTGCCGGTGCGGACGTAGAAGGGCACGCCCTCCCAGCGCGGGGTGTCGACGCCGACGGTGAGCGCGGCGAACGTCTCGGTGGTCGAGTCGGCCGGGAACCCGTCCTCCTCGGTCAGCCCCGGCAGGACCACTCCGTCACGGACCGCGCCGGTGTATTGACCGCGTGCGGTCGTCTCCTCCAGCGGTCCGAGCAGCGTCGCCGCCGCGAGGACCTTGCTCTTCTCGGCCGCGATGTTGTCGGCCTCGAAGGTGGCCGGGCGGTCCATCGCGATCAGCGCGAGCAGTTGCAGCAGGTGGTTCTGTATGACGTCGCGGGTCGCGCCGACACCGTCGTAGTAGGCACCGCGTCCGGTGACACCGACACTCTCGGCCATGGTGATCTGCACGTGGTCGACATACCGGCTGTTCCACAACGGCTCGAAGATGCCGTTCGTGAACCGCAGGGCCAGGATGTTCTGGACGGTTTCCTTGCCCAGGTAGTGATCGATCCGATAGATGGCGGACGGGTCGAAGGCGCGCTCCAAGGTGGCTTCCAGCACCTGTGAGCTGGCCAGGTCGTGCCCGAAGGGCTTCTCGACGACGATCCGCCGCCAGCCGTCGACCTGCTGGTTGAGACCGACGTCCGCCAGACCCTCGCAGACACGCTCGAACGCCCACGGCGGGATCGACAGGTAGAAGACGTAGTTGGCCGGCTTGTCGCGCAGCACGTCCAGCTCGGCCAGCCGGGAGCTGAGCGCGGTGAACGACGCCGGGTCGTCGAACGATCCCTGGATGAAGTGGATGCGGCGACACAGTCGCCCCCAGACCTCGGGGTCGAAGGGGGCACGTGCGTGGGCGATCACCGCCTCCCGCAGGCGGGACTCGACGGTGGACGCGTCACGGGTCAGCCCGAGCACATCGAAGTCGGGGGAGAGGTGCCCGCCGTGCTCGAGGTCGTAGATCGCCGGGATGAGCTTCTTGCGGGACAGGTCACCGGTGATGCCGAAGATGACCATCGAGGCCGGTCCGGTGGTCACCCCGCTGTGGCGGGCCTGCTCCACGCTCTCGCGTAGGTCCGACCGGCCGCCGTGCTGACTTCGCTCCTGGACGTGTGACACGGTCACTTTCGTTGCTCTCCAAGTCTTTTCGCTGGATGGGTGGCGCGTCCAGCCGCGGGGTGACTACCTCTCAGTCTCAATGCGTTGTCGATGCTTTGCACTTCGTCCAGCGGCCAGTAGCTGCTCGTCCACTGGCCAGGTGAGATCGGCGGGTCAGCCCCTGCCCGCGACCCAGTGGCCGGCGGCGGTCGACTCGGTCGCCACGACACCGGCGCGGATCGCGACCGCGGCGGCCTCGCCACGGTTGGCCACCTCGAGCTTCTTCAGCAGGCTCGCGACGTGGAACTTGATGGTGCTCTGGGTGACACCGAGCTCCTCGGCGATCACGCGGTTGCGCTTGCCCTCGGCCAGGTGAGAGAGCACCTCCATCTCGCGAGGGTTCAGGCTGGACAGCAGGTGCTCGCCAGGGCGAGCCACCGGCGGGTCCAGCGGCAGGGTCAGCTTCACGCAGTGGCCCCAGCCGGGGATCGACTCGATGTGCAGGTCACCGCGCAGGGTTTGCAACCGCCCGGCGAGCTGCAACCGCAGCGCGTCGGTGTCGATCCAGCCCGGCCCCGTGTCCCGGATCTCCAGCAGGACGTTCTCGCCGTCGCAGTCCCACGCGATGCGCATCCGGTCCAGCTCGGACTGTGCGCACAGGGCGAGCACGACGGCACGGACCATCGCGCGGGCGGCGTAGGCAACCTCGCCGGGCAGCGGACGGCCGTCCGCGGGCGGCGCGGCATACTCCACGCTCACTTCCTGGAATTTCAGCACCGGACCGAGCTCGCCCTGCAACCGGGCGAACGCGGTCGTCACGGCCTCCTCGGACAGCTCCCGGTCGACGGTGCCGGTGGAGCGCAGCGTGGTCAGTGCGGCCGACGCCGTCTCGCTGGCGGTGATCCGGGCCCGCCGGTCGTCCAGGTCCCGGGAGCGCAGGGTGCCCAGGATCGTCGACAGCGTCGCCTCGTGGACGCCGGTCAGCTCGGCGATCGTGCGCGCGCGCTCACTGGAGGCGGCACGGGACTCGGCCAGGTAGTCCGGGCTCGCCTGGGCGACCTGGTGATGGATGGCGGTCGCGACGATGCCGAAGACGGCCGCGATCTCCGCCAGGGGTCGGGTCTCGGTGCGGGTGGTCTTCAGCACCATGACCAGCAGGATGTCGCTCTCGTCGCGGACGGCCCAGATCCGGCGCTTCGAGCCGCCCAGGACCGCTTCCTGCTCGCAGCTCACGCCGACGTCCAAGGACGCCTTGACCTGCTCGAGCTCCTCGATCGTCACCAGGTCGACGATGTCCTTGCGGCCGGCGACCTTGCGGGGACGCCCGGTGCACTCGCGGGTGAAGATCACCAGCGCGTCGTGTGACCTGGCACCGAGGAAGGTCGAGAATCGGGCGGCAATGGTCGGCAGTGGTCCGTCGACGACCTTGCGCAGGTCGGCCCACCGGTCCAATTCCCGGCTCAACGCCTCATCCGACGTCGGCCCCTGGTCTCGTGCATCGATGTCACCCATGCTCACCACACCTCAACTTGCACCGGAACGTGCACTGGAACGTGCACCAAAAACCGATGGTGTCCCCGAGTCTCACCGACCCGGGGACACCATGTTCGAACTTCGAGTTACTTCAAGCGACTGACTCAGGCAATCGCGGAGCGGAGCTTCTTGGCGGCCAGGCCCGGGTCCTCGGCCCCGTAGATGGCGCCACCCGCAACGGCCACGTCAGCACCGGCGCGCTGCACGTCACCGATCGTGTCGGCGTTGACACCGCCTGCCACCGAGAACGGCACGCGGGCCTCCTCGCCGGAGCGGAGCAGACCGTTGAGGTCGTAGCCGGGCTGCGCCTGCTCGTCCAGACCAGCGTGCATCTCGACGAACTTCGCACCCAGGGCGCGAACCTCCTTGGCGCGGGTCACCTTGTCGGCAACACCGATGAGGTCCACGACGACGCCCTTGTTGTGCTTCTTGGCGGCCTCGACGGCACCGGCAATGGTGGAGTCGTCGGCAGCGCCGAGCACGGTCACGAGGTCAGCGCCCGCCTTGAAGGCGATGTCGGCCTCGAGCTCACCGGCGTCCATGGTCTTCAGGTCGGCGAAGACGACCTTGTCCGGGTGGGCCTCCTTGACGGCGGTGATCGCCGACAGACCCTCGGACTTGATCAGCGGGGTGCCCAGCTCGATGATGTCCACGTGCTCGGCGACCTGGCCGGCAAGGGTCAGCGCGGCGTCCTTGGTCAGCACGTCCATGGCGACTTGCAGCTTCATGAGATGTCTCCTTCGTGTTGTGATGTGCGTCTTGTTGTCGGGGTGCCGGCGGTGCCCGGGACGGCTTCCGCGGCGTTGACGCCATCCTTTCGGATCAAGCCAAGGGGTCCAACACTGTTTTCTGACGGTCTTGACTACACTTTTGGGTTGTTCACCCTGGTGCGCTCATCGGTGCTCGTCTGGAGCCCGTGAATCGCCCGTGAACGCCGTATGCCGAACGGCGATCGGAAAGGACTGACATGGTCGACCATGAGCTGCACTGGCCGCTCCTGAACAGCCTGGCCGCGCTGGCGGATGCACCGCTGATGCAGATCGCGGACCGGTTGAGGGACGCGGTCTCGCCCTACCTGTCCAACAGTGCGCTGATCATCTTCACCGAGGACTGCACCGGCCGCCCGCAGAAGAAGGCCGGCGACGAGGACATCATCTCCCGGGTCTCGATCGCCGAGCTGGACGCGCTCCGGGTGGTCGTCCCGCCCGAGCCGCCGTGGACCGGCGAGGCCACCATCGGCGACAGTTCCAGGCCCGTCCTGGCGTTGAAATACCGCCCAAGTGGAGCGTTGCTGGTGCTCACCGATCCGAACCAGGAGGAGCTCGACTCACCCGACTGCCTGGAGATCGTGACCTACCTGTGGCACCTCGCTGCCCGGCGGATCCACGAGAAGGTGACCGACGCGCCGCCGTCATACCTCGCCGAGTCCCGCGCCGCGTCCGCGGAGCGGGTCCGGGTGACCGCCGAGCTGACCGACCTGCACTCCACGACGTTGGAGACCTTGCTGGCCGCGCTGCGTTCCACCACGCTGGACGACGCGACCGCGCGGTCGACCGTCACCGATCTGACGGCCAAGTCGCTGATCGAGCTGCGCACGCTCAACGACCGCACGACCGAGATGGTCGAGGAGCCGGTGGCCAATGCTTTCGGACGGTTGCGGGAGGAACTGCGCCCGTTGACCCGCTTCAGCGGCATCGACGTGGAGTTCATCGAGCCACCGGAGGACGGGCGTGCCCTACCCGGCGAGGTCGCGCACGCGGCCCGGGCGATCGTGCGCGGGCTCGTGCTCGCCATGATGGAGCAGCCCGAGATCAGCCGCATCCGCACCCAGTGGGACTGCGACGGGGAGAACCTGCTGATCAACATCCGCGACGACGGCAACGGTGCGTTGTCCGCGACGGCGCCCAACATCACCCGGCTGGACCGGCAGGTGGAGGCCCTCGCCGGACTGCTGCGACTGGAGGTCATGTCCGGCTGGGGCGCGGACGTTTTCGTGACGCTCCCGCTGGATCCGCCCGCCGTCCCCTCCAGTGACGTCGCCTCCTGGAACCTCGCCTCCCGAGAGATGGAGGTCCTGCAACTACTGGCGACCGGCCGCCGCAACCGGGCCATCGCCACGACGCTCGGGATCAGCGAGAACACCGTGAAGTTCCACGTGCGCAAGCTGTTCAAGAAGCTCGGCGTCGCGTCCCGGACCGAGGCCATCGCGCTGGCGCACAGCCACGGCATCCAGTAGCCAGCGGTCAGTAGCGGGTCAGCCGAACAGGATCCGGGCCTCGTCATACCGGTGCTGCGGGACGTCCTTCAGCCGACCGAGCGCGTCCTCGAAATCGACATGGTCGATCTCGGTCCCGCGCAGCGACACCATCGTGCCCCACTGGCCGTTCACCACCGAGTCGATCGCGGCCATCCCGAGCCGGGTCGCGAGCACCCGGTCGAAGGCGGTCGGCGTGCCGCCGCGCTGGATGTGGCCGAGCGTCGTCGCCCGGGTCTCGATGCCGGTGCGGGCCTCCAGCTCGGGCGCGAGCTGGTTGGCGATGCCACCCAGCCGCGGCCGACCGAAGGCGTCCAGACCGTGCTCCGAGTGTGCCTGCTGCATGTCGTCGGTCCGGAAACCCTCGGCGACGACGACCAGCGGCGCCCGGCCGCGGTCGTCGGCGAGCTTCACCCAGCCAGCGATCTGGTCCATGCTGACCGGCTGCTCCGGGATGAGGATCACGTGGGCGCCGACCGCCATACCGGAGTGCAGTGCGATCCAGCCGACGTGACGTCCCATGACCTCGGCGATCATGCACCGCTGGTGGGACTCGCCCGTGGTGCGCAGCCGGTCCATGGCCTCGGTCGCGATCTCGATCGCGGTGTCGAAGCCGAAGGTGTAGTCGGTGGCGTCCAGGTCGTTGTCGATCGTCTTGGGCACTCCGACGATCTTGATCCCGGCGTCGCTGAGGCGCTTCGCGGCAGCCAGCGTGCCCTCGCCGCCGATCGCGATCATCGCGTCGACCCCGAGGTCGGCCATGCGCGCGCCGACGACGTCGGCGCCGCCGCCGTTCTCGAACGGGTTGGTGCGCGACGTGCCCAGGATCGTGCCGCCGGACTTCGCGATGCCCTGCACCATGCCGCGCGTCAACTCGATGACGTCGCCCTCGACGACACCACGCCACCCGTCGCGGTAGCCCACGAACTGCTGCCCGTGCACGGCGACGCCCTTCAGCACCGCTCCGCGGATGACCGCGTTGAGGCCCGGGCAGTCACCCCCGGAGGTGAGGATGCCGATCTTCATGACGCGTCCTTTCTCACGAGCGCCGGTCGTGACCCGCGGCTGGTCGGTATCAGAGGCTTTTGCCCGCCGAGCCCAGCTGCGTGGCGGCCTCGACGACGCGGGCCGCCATACCCTTTTCGGCGGCGGCGCCCCAGTTGCGCGGGTCGTAGGCCTTCTTGTTGCCGACCTCGCCGTCCACCTTCAGCACGCCGTCGTAGTTGGCCAGCATGTGGCCGGCGACCGGGCGGGTGAAGGCGTACTGCGTGTCGGTGTCGATGTTCATCTTCACCACGCCGTAGGACACCGCGTCGGCGATCTCCTGCTCGGTGGAACCCGACCCGCCGTGGAAGACCAGGTCGAACGGACGGTCCTTGCCGGCCTTCGCGCCGACCTTCTGCTGGATCTCCTGCAGGATCTCCGGACGTAGCTTGACGTTGCCCGGCTTGTAGACACCGTGCACGTTGCCGAAGGTGAGCGCCGTCAGGTAGCGGCCGTGTTCGCCGGCTCCGAGCGCCTCAACGGTCGCCAGACCGTCCTCGACACTGCTGTAGAGCTTGTCGTTGATGGCGTTCTCGACGCCGTCCTCCTCACCGCCCACGGTGCCGATCTCGACCTCGAGGATGATGTGCGCGGCGGCCGTCCGCGCCAGCAGCTCGCGGCCGATGCGCAGGTTGTCCTCCAGGGTCTCCGCGGAGCCGTCCCACATGTGCGAGTTGAAGATCGGGTCCTGCCCGCGCTTCACCGCTTCCTCCGACGCGTCCAGCAGCGGCAGCACGAAGTCCGACAGCTTGTCCTGAGGGCAGTGGTCGGTGTGCAGGGCGATGTTGACCGGGTAGTTGCGGGCCGCCTCCCGGGCGAACGCCGCAAAGTTGAGCGACCCGGCAACCATGTTGCGGACGCCGGTGCCGGACCAGTACGCCGCGCCACCGGTGGACACCTGCACGATGCCGTCGGAGCCGGCGTCGGCGAAGCCCTGCAGGGCGGCATTCAGCGTCTGGGAGGACGTGACGTTGACCGCCGGGTAGGCGAAACCGGCCGACTTGGCGCGGTCGATCATCTCGGAGTAGATCTCCGGTGTGGCAATGGGCATGGCTGGCTTCTCGCTAACTGTCTGGCTGGCTTGTCGATGAGCTGCTGGCCACCGCGGGCAGGTGGGGCCTGTTGGAGTTGTCGTTAAGTTGTGGTGTCGCCCGCAGATCAGGCGGGCACTTCACCGGTCGCTTCGAAGTCGGCGATCTTGGCGATCCGGCGCTTGTGCCGCTCGGCGTTGCTGAACGGCTCGGTGAGGAAGGCCTCGATCAGCTCGGTCGCTTCCTGCACGGTGTGCTGGCGACCACCCACGGCGACCAGGTTGGCGTCGTTGTGCTCGCGGGCCAGCTTGGCGGTGTCGGCGTTCCACACCAGCGCAGCGCGCACACCCTTGACCTTGTTCGCGGAGATCTGCTCCCCGTTGCCGGAGCCGCCCAGCACGATGCCCAGCGCCTCGACGCCTTCCGCCTGGTCGCGCACGACCGCCTGCGCGGCGGCGATGCAGAAACCGGGGTAGTCGTCCTCCGCGTCATACGACGACGGTCCGTGATCGACCATCTCGTATCCCTTGGCGGAGAGGGTCTCGATGAGGGCGGCGCTGAGCTCCAGGCCGGCATGGTCGGTGGCGATGTGAACACGCATGGGGGCGGTCCTTCCAAGAACGTGAGGCGGAAACCTGAGGGACGAAAAGGGTTGGGGGGTGGGTCAGCTCGCGTTCGCGGCCGCGCGCGGCATCGCCTGCAGGCCGCCCGCACGCAGCGCCTCGATCGCGTCGGCCGGCGACTCCTTGCCGTAGACCGAGGAGCCGGCGACGAAGACGTTGGCTCCGGCCTCGGCGGCCCGGATGATGGTCTCGTCGGTGACGCCGCCGTCGACCTGGATGGCGACGTCGACGCCGGCCTCCTCCACGGCGGCGCGGGCACGACGGATCTTGGGCACGGTGACGTCGAGGAACGACTGGCCGCCGAAGCCCGGCTCGACGGTCATGATGAGCAGCATGTCCAGCTCGGGCAGCATGTCGAGGTAGGGCTCGACGGGGGTGGCGGGCCGCAGCGCCATACCGGCCTTGGCTCCGCGTGCCCGCAGCTCCCGAGCCAGCTTGATCGGTGCGGCGGCTGCCTCCACGTGGAAGGTCACCGACGCCGCACCCAGGTCCGCGTATGCCGGGGCCCAGCGGTCCGCGTCGGCGATCATCAGGTGCACGTCCAGCGGCACGGGGCTGATCTTCTGCAGGCGCTCGACGACCGGGTGGCCGAGGGTGAGGTTCGGCACGAAGTGGTTGTCCATCACATCGACGTGTGCAGCGTCGGCGTTGCTGATCCGGCCGAGCTCCGCCTCGAGGTTGGCGAAGTCCGCCGACAGGATGCTCGGGTTGATGCGGCAGGTCTGGGGGCTGCTGGACATGAGGGCGGACCTTTCGGGAGTGGGGTAGGCGGGTGGCGATGGAGCCGGCCGCTGTCGCTGCTCGCGACGTATTGCTGACGACGTATTGCTCACGACGGATTACTCACGACGGATATCGAGCAGCGACAGCGGCGGCTGATCAGTGGGCGACCGTTCAGTGCGCGGACGCGTCGGCGGTGGCCAGCGCCTTCTGCACGTCGGCCAGCAGTTCCGACCAGCTGGTCACGAACTTGTCCAGGCCCTCGGTCTCCAGCAGCGCGACGACCTCGTCATACGAAATGCCCTGTGCGGCAAGGGAGTCCAGCACCTGGCGGGCGTCAGCGTAGGTCCCGGTGATGGTGTCGCCAGTGACCTCGCCGTGGTCGAACGTCGCGGTCAGCGTCTTCTCCGGCATGGTGTTGACCACGTCAGTCGCGACCAGCTCGGTGACATACAGGGTGTCCGGGTATGCCGGGTCCTTGACGCCGGTCGAGGCCCACAGCGGACGCTGCGGACGGGCACCGGCCGCGGCCAGCGCCGACCAGCGGTCGGTCGAGAACTCCTGCTCGTAGACCTCGTAGGCGAGGCGGGCGTTGGCCACGCCTGCCTTGCCGCGCAGGGCGGCAGCCTCCGGGGTGCCGAGTGCATCGAGCCGTTTGTCGATCTCGGTGTCCAGCCGGGACACGAAGAAGGAGGCGACCGAGTGCAGCTTGGTCAGGTCGTGCCCGGCTTCCTTGGCGCGCTCCAGTCCGGTGAGGAACGCGTCGATGACGGCGCGGTAGCGCTCCAGCGAGAAGATCAGCGTGACGTTGACGCTGATGCCCTCGGCCAGCACGGCGCTGATCGCGCCCAGGCCCTCGACGGTGGCGGGGATCTTGATCAGCACGTTGTCCTTGCCGACCTTGGCGTAGAGGCGCTTGGCCTCGGCGATCGTGCCGTCGGTGTCCCACGCGAGGCGCGGGTCGACCTCGATCGAGACACGGCCGTCGACACCGTCGGTCGCTGCGGCGACCGGGGCGAACAGGTCGCACGCGTCGGCGACATCGGAGGTGGTGATCTCGAAGATGGTCTGGTCGACGTCGGAGCCGTCCGCCGCCAGCTCGCGGATCTTGCCGGCGTAGTCCTCACCGGAGGTGATGGCGGCCTGGAAGATCGACGGGTTGGTGGTCACGCCGACGACGTTCTTCTCGTCGATCAGACGCTGGAGGCTGCCGCTGGTCAGGCGCTCGCGGGACAGGTCGTCCAACCAGATGGACACACCGGCGGCGGCAAGCTGGGCAGTGGGAGTTGTGGTCGACATGGCTTTCGCCTCTTCCTTGCGAAACGGGTGGTGATCAAACGTGCTTGGCAGTGATCGGGTGGTGATCGGGTGAGGATCAGGTGAAGTGGATTTCGGTCGGCGCCCCGAGGAGCCGCACGGAACGCCGACCGAAGACTGTGGTCCGCCGGATCAGCCGGCGGCGAGGGAGTCACGCGCGGCCGCCACGACGGCCTCCGCGGTGATCCCGAACTCCTGGAACAAGCGCTGGTAGTCGGCCGAGGCGCCGTAGTGCTCCAGGCTCACGCAGCGGCCGGCGCTGCCGACGAGCCGGCGCCAGGTCAGGGCAAGGCCCGCCTCGACGGAGACCCGTGCGGTCACCGAGCTGGGCAGCACCGACTCGCGGTATGCCTCGTCCTGCTGCTCGAACCACTCCAGGCAGGGCACCGAGACCACGCGGGTCGGAATGCCGTCGGCCTGCAGGGTCTCGCGGGCCTCGATGGCCAGCTGCAGCTCCGAACCGGTGGCGAGCAGCAACACCTCGGGCGTCACGGACGCACCGTCGCGGGACGCTTCGGCAAAGACGTAGGCACCACGGGAGACACCGGCCGCGGAGGCGAAGGTGTCTCCGCTCGCCGCGCCGTCCCCGCGCTCGAAGACCGGGACGTTCTGCCGGGTCAGCACCAGGCCGGCCGGGTTCTCCCGGTTGCCGAGGACGGTCTGCCACGCGACGGCGACCTCGTTGGCGTCGCCGGGACGGACCACGTCGAGCCCCGGTATGGCGCGCAGCGTGGCCAGCTGCTCGACCGGCTGGTGGGTCGGACCGTCCTCGCCGAGGCCGATCGAGTCGTGCGACCACACGTAGATGGACGGCACGCCCATCAGCGCGGACAGGCGGATCGCCGGACGCTGGTAGTCGCTGAAGATCAGGAACGTCCCGGAGAACGCACGAGTGGGGCCACCCAGGTGGATGCCGTTGACGATCGACGCGGCGGCGTGCTCGCGGATGCCGAAGTGCAGCACGCGGCCACCGGGCTCACCGGTCCACGTCTGGGTCGACCGCGAGGCCGGCACGAACGACGGCGCTCCCTCGATGGTGGTGTTGTTGGACCCGGCCAGGTCCGCCGAGCCACCCCACAGCTCCGGCATCACGCCGGCGGCGGCGTTGATGACCTTGCCGGATGCGGCACGGGTCGAGACGTCCTTGCCGGCGGGGAACTCCGGCAGCACGTCGGCCAACTCGGCGGGCAGGTCGCCTGCCTCCATCCGCTTGAGCAGCTGCGCCTTCTCGGGGTTGGCCGACTGCCACCGGTCGAACGTGCGGTCCCACTCGACGCGGGTCGCGGCGCCACGCTCCACGACGGCGCGTGCGTGCTTCAGCACCTCACCGTCGATGTCGAAGTTCTTCTCCGGGTCGAAGCCCAGCACTTCCTTCAGGCCCGCGACCTCCTCGGCGCCGAGCTTGGCGCCGTGGATGCCGCCGGTGTTCTGCTTCTTCGGGGACGGGTATCCGATGATCGTGCGCAACGAGATGATCGACGGACGGGACGTCTCGGCCTTCGCGGCCAGCAGAGCGTTGTAGAGCTCGGCCACGTCCTCGACGTACTCGCCGTTGCGCGTCCAGTCCACGCGCTGGGTGTGCCAGCCGTAGGACTCGTAGCGCTTCAGGACGTCCTCGGTGAACGCGATGTCGGTGTCGTCCTCGATCGAGATGTGGTTCTCGTCATACACGACGACCAGGTTGCCGAGCTCCTGGTGCCCGGCCAGCGAGGACGCCTCACCGGTGACGCCCTCCTGCAGGTCACCGTCGGACGCGATCACCCAGATGGTGTGGTCGAAGGGGCTGGTGCCCTCCGCGGCGTCGTTGTCGAACAGCGCGCGCATGCGGCGCTGCGAGTAGGCGAAACCGACCGACGAGGCCAGACCCTGACCCAGCGGGCCGGTGGTGATCTCCACACCGTCGGTGTGCTTGTACTCCGGGTGGCCGGGGGTGAGCGAGCCCCACGTGCGCAGCGCCTCGAGGTCCTTCATCTCCAGGCCGTAGCCGGACAGGTAGAGCTGGATGTAGAGCGTCAGCGAGGAGTGGCCCGGGGACAGGATGAACCGGTCGCGACCCGACCAGTTGGCGTCCGCCGGGTCGTGCCGCATCATCTTCTGGAAGAGCAGGTAGGCGACCGGCGCCAAGCTCATCGCCGTGCCGGGGTGGCCGTGGCCGGCCTTCTCGACCGCGTCGGCGGCCAGCACGCGGACGGTGTCGACGGCGCGCTTGTCCAGGTCGGTCCAGTCCAGGTCGGCTGCTGCGCCCGCGGGTCGGGTCTGGGTGGCTGGTGAAGTCACTGTGTTGTCCCTTCGAGTCGACCATCGCGCTGCGGTGGCTGGATGGCTACGTTCCTTCAGTTGAGGACCATCCTGCGGGGACAAACGGGTAGTGGGAACGCTATTTTGTGACGGTTCCCACTACCCTTTCGGGTTGGTCTGCGGAAAGATCGCCACTCGAAGTGCTATTCGACGGGGGTCTCACGGGTAGGTCGGGTCGTGGCCGCGCCATACCCGGGCGTCGGCAGGGCTGCCGGCAAGGGGGGCGCCGCTCGCGTGCGTAACCCGCGACCGTTGAGGGTTGTGCGCAGGTTTTTCGCCATACCCGCGCGTAACCGGCGACCGTTGAGGGTTGTGCGCACGGACCTCGTCAGCAAGCACGAAAAATCCCGAGCCGCGATGCGACTCGGGATCATCCGGTGGAGCCAAGGGGACTCGAACCCCTAACCCCCTGCTTGCAAAGCAGGTGCGCTACCAATTGCGCCATGGCCCCGGACATCGGTCCGCGGGGCGGACCGGGAGGTCAGTTGGTGCTGTCGCCCGGCTTGTCGGCCGCCTGGGCCCACAGGTCCTTGGCGTCGTTGTTCTGGTCCAGCTTGGCCTTGACGGCGACTGCCAGACCGGCGAGGCCGAGCAGCACCACGAGCTTCTTCAACATGGGAACTCCGAATCGACTGCAGGGACGAGGTGGTGGGCCTAACTGGACTTGAACCAGTGACCTCTTCCTTATCAGGGAAGCGCTCTAACCGACTGAGCTATAGGCCCGTGCACCGTCCGTCGTCCACGGCAGAATGCCGTGGATGCCGGACGAGACTATCTCACCGAAGCGGGCAGCACCAAAACGAGTGCTACTCGTCCGACAGGGTCATCTGCACGCCGCCGACAAGCGAGGAACAGATGTTGTAGAGGAACGCCCCGAGCGTGGCCAGCGCGGTCATCAGCAGCACGTCGACCACCGCGATCACCACCGACAACGACACGACCCGACCGAAGCCGACGTAATCCATGATGTCGAACGTCTTGCCGCTGGTCTCCAAGGTGCGCAACAACTCGTTGATGTTGTCCCAGACGCCCATGCCCTGCAGCACGATCCACAGCATCGCGATCATCACGACCATCGCAATGCCGATCGCGACCGACAGCAGGAACGCGATCTTCATGACCGACCAGGGGTCGACGCGGGACAGCGTCAGCCGCACCCGACGCGGGGTGCTGCGACCTGGACGTCGTCCCGATCCGCCCGCACCACGCGGTGCCGGGCGTCGCTGCTGCGAGCCGGCAGGCCGGCCCTTCGCCCCCGCCTTGCCACCGGCGCGCGGCGCCGGACGGGAACCCTGTCGGGGAGGGGTGGGACGCTTCTTGCCACCGGCTGCGGCGCCCGGCAGACGTACGGCCCCGCCTGCGCCACCGTCCGTCGCCGTCCCGGCGCCCTTCTTGGCGTCGGATCCGTCAGTGCTCACTCATCGTCTCCCGGCTCGTCCGGAGTCTGCTCGTCCGCTTCGACCGACTCGTCCGCGACGGCGGTCTCGGTGGTCTCGGCGTCCGTGTCGCCGTCGGTCGGCGACTCGCCCGACGGTACGCCATCTTCATGGCCGTCTTCGACTTCGTGTTCGGCGTTCCGCGCGACAGCCACGATCGAATCCTTCTTGTCCGGGGTCGCGAACTGCACGCCCTGGGTGGACCGACCGGTGGCGCGGACCTCGTCGACACGGGACCGGACGATCTTGCCCTTCTCCATCACGACCAGCACTTCGTCGGTCGGCCAGACGACGAGCGCGCCCACCAGATCGCCCCCACGATCGGAGAGTGCGGCAACCTTGACACCCAGCGTGGCGCGGCCCTTCACCGGGTAATCCTCGACATCGGTGCGCTTGGCCAGGCCGTTCTCGAAGACCACGAACAGGTAGAGCTGGTCTCGCTCGGTGCCCGCCGGAACGACGTTCATCGACAGCAGCTCGTCCTCGTCGCGGAACTTCATCCCGGTCACACCTGAGGTCGAGCGGCCCATCGGACGCAGCGTCTCGTCGGTGGCGTTGAAGCGCACCGACTGGCCCTTGCGTGAGACCAACAACACATCGTCGTCGGAGCTGGCCAGGCCCGCTCCGACCAGTTCGTCGCCGTCGCGGAGGTTGACCGCGATCAGCCCGCCGGTGCGCGGCGAGTCGTAGTCGGTCAGCTTGGTCTTCTTGACCAGCCCCCGCTTGGTCGCCAGCAGCAAGTATGGCGCGGCGTCGTAGTCGGTCAGCGCCATCACCTGGGCGATCTGCTCACCCGGCTGGAAGGCCAGCAGGTTGGCCACGTGCTGGCCCTTGGAGTCGCGGCTGCCCTCCGGCAGCTCGTAGGCCTTGGCGCGGTAGACCCGGCCGGCGTTGGTGAAGAACAGCAGCCAGCGGTGTGTCGTCGTGGTGAAGAAGTGCGACACCACGTCGTCACCGCGCAGGTTGGCGCCCCGCACACCCTTGCCACCGCGACGCTGTGAGCGGTATTCGCTGGTCTTGGTGCGCTTGGCGTAGCCGCCCCGGGTGATCGTGACGACGACGTCCTCCTCCGGGATCAGGTCCTCCATCGACATGTCGCCGTCGAAGGGCACGATCTGGGTGCGTCGGTCGTCGCCATACCGCTCGACGATCTCGCTGAGCTCGTCGCTGACGATCTGCCGCTGCCGCTCCGGCTTGGCCAGGATGTCGCGGTAGTCGTCGATGTCGCGCTGCAGTTGATCGTGCTCGTCGACGATCTTCTGCCGCTCCAGGGCGGCGAGGCGCCGCAGCTGCAGGTTGAGGATCGCGGTCGCCTGGATCTCGTCGACCCCGAGCAGCTCCATCAGGCCGCCGCGCGCCTCGTCCGCGGACGGGCTGCGCCGGATCAGCGCGATGACCTCGTCGAGCGCGTCGAGCGCCTTGAGGTAGCCGCGCAGGATGTGGATCTGCTCCTCGGCGCGGCGCAGCAGGTAGGTCGTCCGCCGCTGGATGACCTCGACCTGGTGCTCCACCCAGTAACGGATGAACGCCGAGATCGGCAGGGTGCGCGGCACGCCGTCGACCAGTGCCAGCATGTTGGCTCCGAAGCTCTGCTGCAGCTGGGTGTGCTTGTAGAGGTTGTTGAGCACGACCTTGGCCACGGCGTCGCGCTTGAGCACGATCACCAGCCGCTGCCCGGTGCGGCCCGACGTCTCGTCGCGCAGGTCGGCGATGCCGGAGATGCGGCCGTCCCGCACCAGGGTTGCGATCTTCTCCGCGAGCGCGTCCGGGTTGACCTGGTAGGGCAACTCGGTGACCACCAGGCACTGCCGGCCCTGGATCTCCTCGACGTTGACCACCGCACGCATCACGATCGAGCCGCGACCGGTGCGGTAGGCGTCCTCGATGCCCTTCTTGCCCATGATCAGCGCACCGGTCGGGAAGTCCGGCCCGGGGATGATCTCGATGAGCTTCTCCAGCAACTCCTCACGGCTGGCGTCCGGGTGCTCCAGCAGCCACTGGGCACCTGCGGCGACCTCGCGCAGGTTGTGCGGCGGGATCTGCGTCGCCATACCGACCGCGATGCCGGCGGCACCGTTGACCAGCAGGTTCGGGAAGCGCGCCGGCAGCACCGTCGGCTGCATCGTCTTGCCGTCGTAGTTGGGCTCGAAGTCGACGGTTTCCTTCTCGATGTCGCGCACCAGCTCCAGGGCCAGCGGCGCCATCCGGCACTCGGTGTATCGCGGTGCGGCCGCACCGTCGTTGCCCGGCGAGCCGAAGTTGCCCTGCCCGTCGACGAGCGGGTAGCGCATCGACCACGGCTGCACCAACCGGACCAGGGCGTCGTAGATCGCGCTGTCACCGTGCGGGTGGTACTGACCCATCACGTCACCGACGACGCGGCTGCACTTGTTGTAGCCGCGGTCGGGGCGGTAGCCGCCGTCGAACATCGCGTAGACGATGCGCCGGTGCACCGGCTTCATGCCGTCGCGCACGTCCGGCAGCGCTCGGCTGACGATGACCGCCATCGCGTAGTCGATGTAGCTGCGCTGCATCTCGGTGTTGAGGTCGATCGGGTCGACGTTGGACCGAGGTCCCTCTCCACCGGGAGGTGTGGTGTCGTCAGTCATGAGTTTCCTTCATTCTCAATGCAGTTCAAGTTCTGTATGGCGGGGAGCTTGATCTCGATACGCGCTCTTACGTCGGTCGAGTGCCGGGGGAGCGGAGCGGAGGAGGTGTATCGAGACCACGTGCGCCTCGGGTCTCGATACGGGCTCCGCCAGCGCTCCGCCCTACTCGACCAGCGAGGCATCAGATATCGAGGAAACGAACGTCCTTGGCGTTGCGCTGGATGAACCCACGACGGCTCTCGACGTCCTCACCCATCAGCACCGCGAAGATCTCGTCCGCAGCGGCGGCGTCGTCGAGGGTCACCTGCAGCAAGGTGCGGTGATCAGGATCCATCGTGGTCTCCCACAGCTCCTGGTAGTTCATCTCGCCCAGCCCCTTGTAGCGCTGGTAAGGGTTCTCCTTGGGCAGGCGGCCGCCGGCCTCCTGGCCGATCTTGAGCAGCCCGTCACGCTCCTTGTCGGAGAAGGCGAACTCGTGCTCCCGATTGCTCCACTTGATCCGGTAGAGCGGCGGCTGCGCGAGGTAGACGTAACCGGACTCGATCATCGGCCGCATGAAGCGGAAGAGCAGCGTCAGCAGCAAAGTGCGGATGTGCATGCCGTCGACGTCGGCGTCGGCCATCAGCACGATCTTGTGGTAGCGGGCCTTCTCGATGTCGAACTCTTCGCCGATGCCGGTGCCGAACGCCGAGATCAGCGACTGCACCTCGTTGTTGGCCAGCACCTTGTCGATGCGGGCCTTCTCGACATTGAGGATCTTGCCGCGGATCGGCAGGATCGCCTGGTTGAACGGGTTGCGGCCCTGCACCGCCGAGCCACCGGCCGAGTCACCCTCGACGATGAACACCTCGGAGATCGTCGGGTCGTTGCTCTGGCAGTCCTTCAGCTTGCCGGGCATCGCCGCGGTGTCCAGCAGGCCCTTGCGGCGGGTGGCCTCGCGCGCCTTGCGCGCCGCCATACGGGCCGCGGCCGACTGGATCGCCTTGCGCACGATCGCCTGGCCCTCGCGCGGGTGCTGCTGCAGCCAGTGCTCGAACTCGTCACGCACCGAGCTCTGCACGAAGCCCTTGACCTCGGAGTTGCCGAGCTTGGTCTTGGTCTGGCCCTCGAACTGCGGCTCGCCCAACTTGACCGACACGACGGCGGTCAGGCCCTCGCGGATGTCGTCACCGGTGAGGTTGTCGTCCTTGTCCTTCAGCAACTTCTGGGTCCGGGCGAAGTTGTTGACCAGGGAGGTCATCGCGGTGCGGAAGCCCTCCTCGTGGGTGCCGCCCTCGTGGGTGTTGATCGCGTTGGCGTAGGTGTGCACCGACTCGCTGTATGCCGTGGTCCACTGCATCGCGATCTCGACCGACAGCAACCGGTCGGGGTCCTCGTGCTCGAACGCGATGATGTCCTCGTGCACCGGCTCGCTGCGCTTGGAGGCGTTGAGGTGCTTGACGTAGTCGATGAGCCCGTCGTCATACCGGTAGGTGACCGTGCGCGGCTTGCCCGACTCGTCCTCGACCTCGTCGTCCGCGGTGGCGCCGGCGAGCGCCTCCTCCTCGGCACCCTCGTCGACCTGCTGCACGCGCTCGTCGGTCAGCGTGATCGCCAGCCCCTTGTTGAGGAAGGCGTATTGCTGGAAGCGGGCCCGGATGGTGTCGAAGTCGAAGTCGACCGTGTCGAAGATCTCCGCGTCCGGCCAGAAGGTGATCGTGGTGCCGGTGTCGCCCTTGTCGGCCTTGCCGACGACCTCGAGCTTGCCCTGGGGTGCTCCGTGGTCGAACTCCATCGCGTGGACCTGACCCTTGCGCCGCACCTCGGCGACGAGCTTGGTGGACAGCGCGTTGACGACCGAGGAGCCGACCCCGTGCAGGCCGCCGGACACCTTGTAACCGCCGCCGCCGAACTTGCCGCCCGCGTGCAGCTGGGTCAGCACCAGCTCCACGGTCGAGACGCCATACGCCTCGTTGATCGCCACGGGTATGCCGCGCGCGTGATCCCGCACGCGGACGCCGCCGTCGGACAGCAGGGTCACCTCGACGTGGTCGCCATAGCCCGCCATCGCCTCGTCGACCGAGTTGTCGACGATCTCCCAGATCAGGTGGTGCAGGCCTCGGGCACCGGTGGACCCGATGTACATGCCGGGACGCTTGCGGACTGCCTCGAGTCCTTCGAGCACCTGGATGTCGTCGGCACCGTATGTCGAAGCGCCGCCATCACCGGCTGTCGGCTGGGCCTGCTCGTCGGGTGATTGCTGCGCAGCGGTGTCGGACACAGTGCTCCTTGAGATGAGACGCATGGGAGTCCGAGCCCGGGCACGCCTGCGGCTCGCCGGGAGGCGAGCCGCAGGTGCGAAGTGTCAGGTGCTCAGAAACTAGGTCCCAGCATACCCTCTCAACACGGCAAATCCACGTTTGCCGTGCCGTGAACGCCGATTTGCGGGCCGACCGCATCACTTCGCGATTCCCCACACGCGACCGGGGCCGTCAGCGCGTCCACGACGCGTTGACGCACGATCGGCAGCGCGGATCGATCGTCACTTACGCAGGATGTAAATGATCGCGCCGGTCTCCGTCGTACACGTGACGTAGGAGCCGGCCGAGCAGCTGACCTTGTAGTTGTCGTGCGTCGCCGGTGACTTCGCCCGGAACGACGCCTTGCCGTGCTTGTCCTTCTTGGCGTTGTAGAGCGAGGAGACGACCCCGGCGAAACTGCACGACGTCTTCGGCCCCGTGCCGTAGGAGTCCGTTCCCGGGCAGGCACCCGCCGCTGCCGGCAGCTTCGTGGCATGGCTCGACGAGCTGGAGCTGCTTGACGACGAAGACGAAGAAGACGACGAAGAAGACGACGTGCTGGAGCTGGACTGCGAGCTGCTCGACTGCGTCGGCTGTGGCGTGGTCGTCTGCGTGACGGTCGCCGTCGGTGTGAACGCGCCCTGGGTCATCTTGCCGCTGGAGTTGTTCAGGATGAGGGCGATCACGACGGCCACGATCGCCAGCGACGCGACGATGACCGCCACCGGTGCCCACATCGCGCCGCGTCGCTGCGGCGGCTCGCCGTAATAGGCAGGCGGTTGGTAGTAACCGCTCTGGTCGGCCGCCGCGTATTCGTCGTGCTGCGGCTGCGGCGGCCGCACGTAGGGCGCGTGATCGGTCGCCTGAGTGCGGTCGCTGTCGGCGTATGCCGGGTCGGCATACGCCGTCATGTCCGGATCGGTGGAGCCGGCATCCGGGTGGTCCGGGTTGCCCCGATCGCTGAAGAAGTGGTCGAACTCGTCCCGCCCCCCGCGCGGGTCGCCCTGACCGGGTTGGTCATGACTCACGTTGCTCTTTTCCCTGCCAGTAGAGGTCGTTGGCTCTGCTCAAAACTCGCCCTACTGTACGTGGACCGGCCGGGGGAGCGTCCGGATACTGCCGAGCGTCTTCGGTCACCCGTAGGTGTCACGGGGGCCGCGACCGTCCCGCACGGTGCGCGGACCCTTCTTCCAGCTGGGTGCGTTGGGCCCGACGATGCGCAGCGACTGCACCACGTCGGTTCCCACCGCCTGCTCGAAATTGCCGAGCAGGGTGGAGGACAACAGCCGCAACTGGGTGGTCCACGCAGTGGAGTCGGCGCGGATGGTCAACTCTCCACCGGTGAAGGAAACTGGCTGCGCGTGCGCGGCGACCGCTGCACCGACGATCTCATCCCACTGGCCCATCACGGACCCGGCCGCGACGTCCACCTGCCAACCGCGATCGACGAGTAGCCGGTCCAGCTGGTCGCCGATCATCGCCGGGTCGCGGGCGCTCTTGCCGCTGCTGTCGCGTGCCCGGCCGGTCCCGAGGTCGGCGGCCTTGCGCGGGCGACGTCCGGCGGGTGAGCCGGGACGAAAACCCTTCTCCCGCGCCGAGACTCGCGCTCGCCGGACGGCGTCACGCACTGCATCCAGCGGGTCCGCGGTCTCCTCGACGTCCCGCGGATCCTGGGATTGCTGGTCTTCCCGGTCGTGGTCGCTCATCGGCTGTCCTGTGCCTGGACCTTGCCCAGCGTGACAGTGAACTGTCTGCCGGTGAGCGACTCGGGCACGTCGTCGTCGACGGCAGCAGTGATCAGCACCTGCTCGCAGTCGGCCACCATGAGCGCGAGGCGCCGGCGCCGGCCCGCGTCGAGCTCGGCGAAGACGTCGTCCAGCACGAGCACCGGGTCGGTGCCCAGGTCGTGTCGCAACAACTGGAACGCCGCGATCCGCAGCGCGAGCGCGAACGACCACGACTCGCCGTGGCTGGCGTAGCCCTTCGCCGGCAGCGTCCCGAGCCGCAGCACGAGCTCGTCCCGGTGCGGTCCCACGAGGGTCTGGCCGCGCTCCACCTCGGCACGGTGCTGCTGCTCGAAGCTCTTGGCGAACCCGGCTTCCAGCTCGGCCACCTCCGGCACCTCGCCGGCGGCGAGTTGCTCGGCGAGTTCGTCATACAGCGAACTCTTGTAGGTGACCTTCGCGTCCGACTGCCCGGCGCTGACCTCGTCATACGCGAGGTTGAGGTAGGGCTGCAGGTCCCGCAACAGCCGCAGTCGTGCGTAGACCAGGTTGGCGCCGACCGACGCGAGATGGCTGTCCCAGACCGGCAGCGTGGCCAGCGCGGCCGTCCGATCGGGCGCGGTGCGGGCGGTCTTCAACAGGGCGTTGCGTTGCTTGAGGATCTTGTCGTAGTCGCTGCGGGCACCGGCCCAGCGCGGCTGCCGGGCGACGAGCAGGTCGTCGACGAAGCGGCGGCGTTCGCTCGGATCGCCCTTGACGAGCGCAAGGTCCTCGGGCGCGAAGAGCACCGTGCGCAGCGTGCCGAGTATGTCGCGGGGGCGGGTGACCGGGGAGCGTCCCAGCCGGGCGCGGTTGGCGCGACCGGGATTGATCTCCAGCTCGAGCTGCTGCTCACGGCCGTCCCGCACCACGGCACCGCGGACGATCGCCTGCTCGGCGCCGGCGCGGACCAGGGGCCCGTCCTGCGCGACACGGTGCGAGGACAGGGACGCCAGGTAGCCGACGGCCTCCACGACGTTGGTCTTGCCCTGGCCGTTGAGGCCGACGAAAGTGCTGACCCCGTCGGTGAGTCCGAGGTTGGCGGACTCGTAGGACCGGAAGTCCTTCAGAGTCAGATGCCGCACGAACACCTGCCCGAGTCTAGGCGCGGGCTGCCGTAGGGCCGACGATTGTCGGACCCGACTGGCATCGTGGTGAGCATGGTCAGTTTCGACGGGTCCGACGACCTGCGGGGTGCGCGGTTCTCGGACGTCAGCCTGCAAGGGGCAAAGTTCGTCCGGTCCGACCTGTCCGGCGTCGTGGCCCGCGCTGTCGACGTGTCGGGAGCGGAGATCGACGCGCCGTGGTTGTTCGACGGCGACGAGCCGCTGGTGGTCAACGGCGTCGACGTGCGCCCGTTCGTCGACGCCGAGCTCAACCGGCGGTTCCCCGGTCGCGAGCAACGGCACGCTGCCGACCCCGACTCCCTGCGGTCGGCCTGGTCGGCGGTCGAGGGTGCCTGGGCGGGTGCGGTCGACCGCGTCGCCGCGATGCCGACCGGGACAGTCGACGTGTCGATCGACAACGAATGGTCCTTCGCGCAGACCCTGCGGCATCTGGTGATGGCGACCGACGTGTGGCTGCGGAGGGCGATCTTCGGTGTCGAGGAGCCGTTCCACCCGGTCGGACAGCCGAACGCCGAATTTGTGTCCGACGGTGGCGATCTCGCGGCTTTCAGCGAGCCGGCTCCGTCATACGAGCGAGTGCTGGAGGTCCGGGCCGAGCACCTCGCACTCGTGCGTGACTTCCTCGCCGACGTGGCGGCCGAGGAGTTGCGCACCCCGCGCAAGAACCCGTGGGAGCCAGCCTATCCCGAGACCACCCTGTCTTGTCTGCACACCATTCTCGAGGAGGAGTGGGAGCACCTGCGCTATGCCGTCCGCGACCTCGACACGATCGACGCCCGCACGGCTTCGGAGCAGAATAAACGCGGCCAGGGTGACGGGCCGGACGAACTCAACTGAACGACAACGGGGCTCGGTGAGAGGCAAAGACCACTCGACCGAACGAGAACTCGGCCACAGCAACAGGCATGACCGACCCAACCACACGACAAGCGGACGCCCCGCGCAGCGACGACCAGGTGAAGTGGCTGCGCGAGCGAGCTCGCGAGCCGCGCCGCCACCTCACCTGCGAGGAGCGGAGAGCAAAAGCTCAGTGGTCGGTGACGATGCCCTTCTCGCCCTTCTTGGTGACGGCATGCCCGCCGAACTCGTTGCGCATTGCAGCGACGGCCTTCATGGCAGGGGAGGAGGTGCCCTGCCGGGAGAAGAACCGCTGGAAGAGCGACGCAGAGATGACCGGCATCGGGACGCCGTACTCCACGCCTTCCTGCACGGTCCAGCGTCCCTCGCCGGAGTCGTTGACGAAGCCTTCGATGCCGCTCAGGTCGCCGTCCTTCGCCAGCGCGGCCGCGGTCAGCTCCTGCAGCCAGGAGCGCACGACGGTGCCGCGGGTCCAGGCCTTGAACGCGGCGGGCACGTCCTTGACGATCTCCTTGGCCTCGAGCAGCTCGTAGCCCTCGGCATACGCCTGCATCATCCCGTATTCGATGCCGTTGTGGACCATCTTCACGTAGTGCCCGGAGCCGACGTCGCCGGCATGCACGAAGCCCTCGTCGCGCGGGCCCTCGGGACGCAGCGCGTCGAAGATCGGCATGACTCGCTCGATGTCGGCGTCGGAGCCGCCGGCCATCAGGCCGTAGCCGTTTTCCTTGCCCCAGACTCCGCCGGAGACGCCACAGTCGACGAATGCGATGCCCTTGTCGGCGAGCTCCTTCTCGTGCTTGGCGTCATCGGTGAACTTGCTGTTGCCGCCGTCGATGACCAGGTCGCCCTTGTCGAGCAGGCCGCCGAGTTCGTCGATCACCGACTGGGTGATCTTGCCGGCCGGCACCATGACCCACACGGTGCGTGGTGCCTCGAGCTTGCTCACCAGCTCCTTGAGGTCCTTGACGTCCGAGACGTCCGGGTTGGTGTCGTAGCCGACGACGTCGTGCCCGGCCGCCTCGAGGCGGCCACGCATGTTGCCACCCATCTTGCCCAGGCCGATCAAACCGAGTTGCATGCCACGCCTTTCGTCGATGTCGCGACCTGCACGTCGCGAGCTGTATGTCGGGACTTGCCCCGAACGCTACTCCGGATCCTGCAGCACGACCGTGCCGGTCAGCTTGCGAAACGGACCGGCATCAGGACGTAGCGGTAGGACTCGTCAGCTTCGCCGTCCGCCTCGGCCTGCCCGGACAGCACCGCCGGACTCTTGGGCTGGGTGAACGACATACGGGCGAATTGCGTGCCGAGTGCGCCGAGTCCGTCGAGCAGGAACTGCGGGTTGAACGCGATCTCGATCTCGGGGCCGGTGAGGGTGGCCTCGACCGCTTCGGACGCCTGCGCGTCATCGCCCTGACCTGCCTCGATTGCGACCTGTCCCTCCGAGAACCGAAGGCGCACAGGGGTATTGCGCTCTGCGACCAGGGAAACACGCTTCACAGCCTCGGTCAGCACGGCGGTCTCGATGACCGCGACCGAGTCGACGCTGGTGGGGAAGATCGAGGAGACCTTCGGGTATTCGCCGTCGAGCAGTCGGGTCGTCGCGCGACGCTGTCCGGCCTCGAACCCGACGAGACCGTCGCCGCCGGCGGCCGAACCGAGGGCGAGTTGGACCGACCCCGAGGCACCCAGCGCCTTGGCGGTGTCCTGCAGCGTGCGGGCAGGGATGAGCGCGGTCTGCTCGGTGTCGGCGGTGGTGGGGTTCCAGGTCAGCTCGCGCAGCGCCAGCCGGTAGCGGTCGGTCGCCAGGAGGCTGATTTTGTCGCCCTCGATCTGCACGCGCACGCCGGTCAGGATGGGCAGGGTGTCGCTGCGGTCGGCAGCGATGGCCACTTGCGAGACAGCAGTGGTGAACACGTCGCCGGCGATCGCACCGGTCGGCTCGGGCGACGTCGGCAGGGTCGGGTAGTCGGCCGTCGGCATCTGCTGCAGCGAGAACCGGCTGGACCCGCAGGTCAGCTCGACCTTGTGCTCGTCGGCGGTGATGGTGACCGGCTTGTTGGGCAGCGAGCGGGAGATCTCGGCCAGCAGACGGCCGAGGACCAGCACCTGGCCCGGTTCGTCGACCTGCGCGTCGACAGTGACCTTGGCCGACACCTCGTAGTCGAACGCGCTGAGGGTGAGACCGTCGGTGCTCGCATCGAGCAGCACACCGGCGAGGACCGGCACGGGCGGCCGGTTGGACAGGCCGCGCACGGCCCAGGTCACGGCCTCGGCCAGGACATCGCGATCGACGATGAGCTTCACGTACAAACCATCCTTGTTCTCAAGCACTCATCGGTATGACGAGACGCTTCTCGGAGCAAAACGCTGTTGTCCGCGGCGTCGACGTTCGCGCAGCGGACGCCTTCCCGGGGCAGCATGACCCTAGTCGCCGCGTCCAAGCGGCCGCTACCTGCCGGGTGGTCCGGTTGTGCCGCGTCGTGGGTTGGTGGAGGTCGGCCAGCTGAATGTCGGTGGATGGATCGGTGAGCGGGCCGGAATCCCCAGCGGGCAATGGCGAAAACGCCATCTCTCTCCGGTTGGTAGGGGTAGTAGCAGCTGTGGAAAGTGTGGAGAACTCGCGCGAGCGGCGTCATACGGCCGAGGTCGGGTGTGGAGAACTTCGGGACGGTGCCTGTGG
Source organism: Flexivirga sp. B27 (assembly GCF_052905685.1). Lineage (NCBI taxonomy): Bacteria > Bacillati > Actinomycetota > Actinomycetes > Micrococcales > Dermacoccaceae > Flexivirga > Flexivirga sp. B27. The sequence continues at coordinate 184,267 of NZ_JBPYUM010000004.1, forward strand.
ATAACTCGGGTCGTCAGTGGACGAAGGACGTTGTCCACAGGCTGTCCAGAGGTTGGTGCCATCAGCGACGGCGGTTTTCCACAGCTGACAGGGGTTCTGCACACCGCCCGGTGTGGACGAACCGCGTCGTAACACCCGTCCCATGGTGAACATTGGGAAAACTACCCACACCTTTATCCACAGGGTGTGGATGAAATCACAGTCGCGCGCTGTCGGGAGCGATCTTCGTCGATCTCGACCGCCGCAGGAGCGTGTTCTGAGCAGGTTGTCGACGCCGACAAGACGACACCGCTGTCCACAGCGGATGTGGACAGCGGTGTGGAGAGGTGGTGGATGCTCAGGCAGTCGCGCGCCGGATCTGCGTCGTCAGCTCACTGATCTGCTCGTAGAGGTTGGCGCGCTCGCCCATCAGCTGCCGGATCTTGCGGTCGGCATGCATGACCGTGGTGTGGTCGCGGCCGCCGAACTGCTGGCCGATCTTCGGCAGCGACAGGTCGGTCAGCTCGCGGCACAGGTACATCGCGATCTGCCGGGCGTTGACCAACGTGCGGGAACGCGACGAGCCGCACAGCTCCTCGACGGACAGGCCGAAGTACTTCGCGGTCTGCCGCATGATCGCGGTCGCGCTGATCTGCCCCGAGCTCGCGCTGGGCATCAGGTCCTTCAGCACCCGGCCGGCCAGCTCCTCGGTGACGTGCTGGTTGGAGACCGAGGCGTATGCCGTGACCCGGATCAACGCACCTTCGAGCTCACGGATGTTGCTGGGGACCTTGCTCGCGATCAGGCTGAGCACCTGGTCGGGCATGTGCATCGAGTCGGCGACGGCCTTCTTGCGCAGAATGGCGATGCGGGTCTCCAGGTCCGGCGGCTTCACATCGGTGGTCAGCCCCCACTCGAAGCGCGACCGCATGCGGTCCTCCAGCCCCGACAGCATCTTCGGTGGCTGGTCCGAGGTCAGCACGATCTGCTTCTCGCTGTTGTGCAGCGCATTGAAGGTGTGGAAGAACTCCTCCTGCGTGCCGTCCTTGCCCTGCAGGAACTGCACGTCGTCGATCAGCAGCACATCGACGTTGTCGCGGTAGCGCTTCTGGAAACTCGAGGCCTTGTCGTCACGGATCGAGTTGATGAAGTCGTTGGTGAACTCCTCAGAGTTCACGTAGCGCACCCGCATGTGCGGGTAGTAGTTGCGGACGTAGTTGCCGATCGCATGGAGCAGGTGCGTCTTGCCCAGGCCGCTCTCGCCATACACGAACAACGGGTTGTAGGACCGTGCCGGCGTCTCGGCGACCGCCTGCGCGGCGGCGCACGCGAACCGGTTGCTCGCCCCGATCACGAACGTGTCGAAGGTGTATTTGGGGTTCAGCCGCGCATCCTGCACCGGCTCGGTGGTCGTGGGTTGCCGCTGGCGCGCTGCCGCAGCGGTGAAGAGGTCCTCGTCGGCGGCGGGCTGTGGATCGGGCGCCGCGGGCCGGGGTGCCTCGGGCACGTCGTCATCGGCCGGTCGCAGGCTGTCGTCGACGGTCACGGCGAGGCGTATGTCGGTGCCGAGCTGCTCACCGAGTGCCTGACAGATCGGCTCACTCAGTGTTGTCTCGACGAACACCTTGGTCTGCGGAAACGGCACCGCCAGCACCGCCGTGTCACCGATCAGGCCGGAGAGCCGAGCGAGCCGCAGATAGGCCCGATCACGGGCCGGGATCCCGGAGTCCTCGATCCCGAGCATCGCGCCGTGCCACACGTGAGCGAGGTCGACATCCGGTTCGCTCACAGCGCTGTGTCCTCCCTGACAAATGGCGTACGAGGTCTGGCGAGGTTAGCTCGCCGACAGACATGCTACGCCGTTAATCCACATAGTTATCCACAGGCTGTGAATGAGTGAGGGCGATATCACCGCCCGCGGCGGGACCGTCCGGAAGACGCCGACGCTAACAACTTGGACGCGAGCCCGGCAAGCCCGGAGAGCGAAGAATTTCGTCCGTGTCCGGCGTGGCGACTTGGCAGTGCCGGCCGAACGTCCTTCACTGAGGGGTTCGACCTGTGGCCCGGCGCGGTCGCGGGTGCGCTGCTGCTCAGTTTGACCCTGTGGAGTGGCGGACCGTATCGTAACCGGGAGCTTTCTTCGCGCCCGCCTGCCTGACCAGCACGGTTCCTTCCGGCAGGTGGCCGAGCAGTCCTGACTGCCGATCTCGGCGAGCCGGACTTCCGGTCACAGCGAAGACCCTATGACCGAGCACGATTCGGACCCACCGTGGGTTCGCACATTTCCGACGGAGACGACAGTGAGCAAGCGCACCTTCCAGCCCAACACCCGCCGCCGCGCCAAGGTGCACGGCTTCCGCCTGCGGATGCGCACTCGCGCCGGCCGCTCGATCTTGTCGGCGCGCCGCTCCAAGGGCCGCGCCAAGATCTCGGCCTGAGGGTTTCCCTCGGCGTCCGAACGGGCGACAGTGCTTCCCACGAACCATCGACTGCGTGACAGTGCGGACTTCTCCGCGGTGTTGCGCAGTCGTCGTTCGGGCCGGGCGGCAGGCCCACGCTTGGTCGTGACGGCCGCGACGTCCGCTGCGGACGGCAACCGGGTCGGACTGGTGGTCTCCAAGGCCGTCGGCAACGCGGTGGTGCGTAATCGCACCAAGCGTGTGCTGCGGCACCGGATGGCGGCGCTGTTGCCCACCGTGCCGGAGCACGTCGATGTGGTGATCCGCGCGAACCCGGCGGCCGGGTCCGCGTCGGGCCACCAGTTGCGTCACGATCTCGACGGCCTGCTCGAGACGGCCGTCTCGAGGCGTCGGTGATCTCATGGCTGTCGCCCGGGTGCTCGCACGACCGTTGGTATGGCTGGTCCGGCTCTACCAGATCCTGATCTCCCCGCTCCTTCCACCGAGTTGCCGGTTCGCGCCGTGCTGCTCGGCATACGCCATCACGGCGCTGAACCGGTTCGGGCTGTTCAAGGGTGGCTGGCTGACGATGCGTCGGCTGCTCCGCTGCAACCCTTGGAACCCTGGCGGCGTCGACCACGTTCCGCCTCGTGTCACCGCGGACGACTCCGGCGCACGGGCGCCGGCGCCGCTCCACTAGTGCGGCGCACCTACGCCGCAGCCGCTCACTTAGCCGTTCACTAACAAGGACTCCGCCATCTACGACTTCTTCGACACGATCCTTTACCCACTCGAATGGTTCGTCGCCTTCGTCATGGTGGGGTTCCACAAGGTCTTCACCGCTGTCGGGCTGCCCGCTGCCAACGGTTGGACGTGGGCGTTGTCCATCGTCGGCCTGGTGCTCGTGCTGCGCATCATGCTGATCCCGCTGTTCGTCAAGCAGATCAAGTCCTCGCGGCGGATGCAGTTGATCCAGCCGGAGATCCAGAAGATCCAGAAGAAATACAAGGGCAAGAAGGACGCCGAGTCTCGTCAGAAGATGACTGAGGAGACGATGGAGCTCTACAAGAAGGCGGGCACCAACCCCTTCTCGTCCTGTATGCCGATGCTCATCCAGTCACCGTTCTTCTTCGCGTTGTTCCGTGTGCTGGACCGCTTGAAGGACATCGGCAGCGGCGAGCACGATCCGATCGGCTGGATGACCCAGTCCGCGGCCCACCAGGCCGAGCAGTCGACGTTGTTCGGCGTGCAGCTCTCTGCGGGATTCCTGCACCCGGGCGCATCGGACGTCGCGGCGACGCGGATCCTGGCGACGGTGCTGATCGTGTTGATGGCGTTGACGATGTTCACCACGCAGCACCAGCTGATGCGCAAGAACATGCCGGCCTCGGCCTTGGACAACCCGATGGCGAAGCAGCAGAAGTACATCATGTACCTGATGCCGCTGTTCTTCTTCATCACCGGCCCCAACTTCCCCATCGGTATCCTGCTCTACTGGGTCACCACGAACCTGTGGTCGATGGGCCAGCAGTTCTACACGATCCGCCGTATGCCGGCGCCCGGCTCGGCCGCGGAGCAGGCGCTCGAGCAGCGTCGGGCCGCCAAGGGCAAGCCGATCACCAAGCTGAGCATCCCGGGGCTGCACAAGGACGGTGACGAGCCGGAGACCGAGGACGCGTCCGTGTCGCTGGCCAAGTCCAAGACGCCGCCGGGGACTCCTGGTCTGGTGACTGCTGACGGTGGGACTGCCGGCAAGGCCGGCGGGCAACGCGTCCAACCCAAACGCAACAACAAGAAGCGCAAACGCTGAGCGCTTTCCTTTTTCGTCGCAGCGGCCGAGATCCCGGCCGCTGCAGGCGGTTCAACTGATCCGAATCGCCCCACAGATCAACGCGAGCAAGTGCACTGGGAGAGAAAATGACGGACGTGACGACGTACGATCCGGTGTCGGCCGACGAGACGGCGGAGACCGAGACGAGCAACAGGGCCGCGGACAAGACCGTTGACCTGGACCGCGAGGGTGAGATCGCGGCGGACTTCCTGGAGACGCTGCTGGACATCGTCGACATGGACGGCGACATCGATGTCGATGTCGATGGCGACCGGGCGTCGGTGTCGATAGTGGACTCCGAGGAGGGTCGGGTGCCGCGCCGTCTGGTGGGGCCGAACGGCAAGGTGCTGGATGCACTGCAGGAGCTGACCCGCCTCGCGGTGCAGGCCGAGACCGGCAACCGCAGCCGGCTGATGCTCGATGTCGGGGGGTTCCGCGCCGACCGTCGGGCCGAGCTGGTGAAGGTCGCCGAGGACGCGGTTGCCTCCGTGAAGGCCGACGGCGAGCGCGTCGCGCTGGACCCGATGTCGGCATTCGAGCGCAAGGTCGTTCACGACGCAGTGCTCGCTGGCGGGCTGCGCTCGGAGTCGGAGGGTGCCGAGCCGCGACGCTTCGTGGTGGTTCTGCCCGCCGACGACTGAGGCGTTCCACGTGAAACAGGATGACCCGGACCGGTCGGAGTGGGTGGGGCACGGCTCTGCAGCTCTGGAGACCGCTGAGGTCCCGCCTGCGCCCGCGGCGGCGCGCGAGATCTTCGGCGATCGGTTGCCGGTGGCGATCAGCTATGCCGAGGTGCTGTCCGGATCCGGGGTGATCCGTGGACTCATCGGGCCGCGTGAGGCACCGCGGCTGTGGGAACGTCACATCCTGAACTGTGCCGTCATCACAGAGCTGATCGAGCCGGAGTCGTCTGTCATCGACGTCGGAAGCGGGGCCGGCCTGCCCGGCCTGACGATCGCGATCCGCCGGCCGGACCTGTCGGTGACCCTGGTGGAACCGTTGCTGCGCAGGGTCCGCTGGCTCGACGAAGTGATCGACGAACTCGAGCTGACAAACGTCACTGTGGTCCGCGGTCGGGCGGAGGCCTTGTGGGACGAGCTCCCACCGGCCGACGTCGTCACATCGCGTGCGGTGTCAGCGCTGGAAACGCTGGCGATCTGGTCGATGCCGCTGGTCCGGCCCGGTGGTTGGTGGCTGCCGATGAAGGGCGCCTCCGTTGGCGAGGAGATCGACCAGAGCAGAGCGTTGCTGCACAGGGCCGGTGTCACCGACATCGATGTGGTCGAATGCGGGGTGGGGGTGCTGGATGAACCCACCACAGTCGCCCGACTTGCGGTCGGTTCACCGCAGCGCCTCAGCAAGACCGGTGCGAAGGTCGCCAGATCGACCAAATCCGGCAAACGACGCAAGAGTCACGGCAATCGACCCGGCGGGGCCGGGAAGACCGGTTGACGTCCACCAACGGTCGCTCTCGGCCGCTGGATCTGAACGACGAACGGAAGAGGCGAACGGTGAGCACAACGTCGCTGCCCACAGGCTGGCAAGGTTCCGCGAGCACGACCGCCAGTGGGGAACCCGTCGGTTGGCGCAATGCGGCGAGGTTGGAGCCGACCGTCCAGATCGGCCCGCTGCACCCGTTGCCCGCGGGAGCGGTCCCGGTCGATGGAGCCACGAATGACGTCACGCAAGCGGACGATGCGACGGACGTTTCCCGTGAAACGCGCGCCGTGAGCGACGCGGGCGCAGAGGGTGACGAGCGCCCGGTTTCCCGTGAAACGGCTTCTCCTGCGAAACCGGCGGAGCCGGCCCTGGTGGACGAGACTCTAGTCTCTTCGCCGCTGGCGGACCAGCTCGCCGACCAGGCGCGCCGCCGCGCACGGCTGTCCGAGGGAAAGGTCGTTCCTCCGGAGCGTCCCCGCGTGCTCACAATCTCCAACCAGAAGGGCGGCGTCGGCAAGACCACCACGACGGTGAACGTCGCCGCCGCGCTTGCGCAGTTCGGCCTGAAGGTGCTGGTCATCGACATCGACCCGCAGGGCAACGCGAGCACCGCGCTCGGCATACCGCACCACGCTGAGGTCCCGAGCGTGTATGACGTAGTCGTCGAGGACGACGAACTTGCCGGTGTGCTGCAGGAGTGCCCGGACATCGCCGGGTTGTGGTGCGCGCCAGCCACCATCGACCTGGCCGGCGCAGAGCTCGAGCTGGTCTCGCTGGTTGCACGTGAATCACGGCTCAAGCGCGCGATTGAGCACTACCAGCAGGAGCCGGGTCCGGCCGGACGATTCGACTTCATCTTGATCGACTGCCCGCCGAGTCTCGGACTGCTCACCGTGAACGCGTTCGTTGCTGCCGAAGAGGTCTTCATCCCGATCCAGTGCGAGTACTACGCCCTTGAGGGACTGAGCCAGCTGCTGAAGAACATCGAGCTGATCCGGGCGCACCTCAACCCGCAGCTGCACGTGTCGACGATCCTGTTGACGATGTATGACGCGCGCACCCGCCTGTCGGCACAGGTCGCCGACGAGGTCCGGGCGCACTTCACCGATCAGGTACTGAAGGCATCGATCCCGCGGTCTGTCCGCATTTCCGAAGCGCCCAGCCACGGGCAGACGGTCCTCACTTACGATCCGTCCAGCAGCGGCGCCTTGTCGTATGCCGAGGCTGCCAAAGAGATGGCGATGCAACACACTAAGATCGACGAGTGAGCGAAAAACGACGCGGACTCGGGCGCGGCCTGGGTGCCTTGATCCCGACAGCACCAGCACAAACCCCCGGAGCGCCCCGACCTTCCGACGTCTTCTTCCCTGAGGGATCGCGGGTGGCGAAGCCGACGACCCCGTCCGGTGAGGAACGTTTCACGGGAAACAATGAGCGAGCGGACGCACCGCACACCAAAGCGACCGACGCCGAGCAGACAGAAACCGGGCCGAAACCCGCGTCAATCGAGCAGACGACGGCTGAGGCGTCTGGAGCGGCCGACGAATCGACCGTGCTGCCGAAGGACACGACGAGCAATGCATCGGACATAACGACCGACTCGACGAGTGATGAAGCCGTCGAGGAGCTGCGGGAAGTGCCGGGCGCAACCTTCGCTGAGTTGCCGATCGACCAGATCCGTCCGAACCCGCGACAACCACGCACCGTCTTCGATGAGGACGAGCTTGCCGAGCTGGTCCACAGTGTCCGGGAGATCGGCGTGCTGCAGCCGATCGTGGTCCGCCGCCTGTCCGCTACCGACGCCGCCGAGGCAGGCGTCACCTACGAACTCATCATGGGTGAGCGTCGGTTGCGCGCGAGTAAGGCAGCAGACAGGCAGTCGATCCCGTCGATCATCCGCAGCACGGGCGACGACGACATGTTGCGCGACGCCCTGCTGGAGAACCTGCACCGTGCACAACTGAACCCACTCGAAGAAGCCGCGGCATACGGGCAGCTGCTGGACGACTTCAGCTGCACACATGAGGAGCTCGCGGGCCGCATCGGTCGCTCCCGCCCGCAGATCAGCAACACGCTGCGACTGCTCAAGCTGCCCGCCCTGGTTCAGCGCCGTGTTGCGGCGGGTGTCCTGTCGGCCGGACACGCTCGTGCCCTGCTCGGCCTGGCCGACGCGGCCGCCATGGAGCGACTGGCTCAACGGATCGTCGCCGAGGGCCTGTCCGTCCGCAGCACCGAGGAGATCGTCGCGCTCGGTGGCGACAAGGAGAAGTCGGTGCGCCGCTCCCCGCGGGCCGGGCAGCACCACCCGCAACTCGACTCGTTGGCCGCGAACCTCTCCGATCAGCTCGACACCCGCGTCAAGATCGCCCTCGGCAAGAAGCGTGGCCGGCTGACCGTGGAGTTCGCCAGCGTCGAGGACCTGAACCGCATCATGGATCAGTTGGGCGTTCAGCGCGACTGAGGTTGCACGTGAAACACGTTGATGCGCGACATGTTTCACGTGGTTGCCTTGGTGGGGCGGCGGCCACGCCGCCGCCCCGGTCTCACTCCCTCGCTCCGCTAGCGCTCCGCTCGCTCATAGGCCCGGGTCGACGACGCACCCGCCGCCTTCGCCGCATACCTCCGTCTGTGTACTGTTGTTGTTCTCTGTTGCTGGCTGATCGGTTGCATGCCGTTGCCCGACATGGCCACTGAGCTCGGTCGAGCCCCCAATACCTGCCTATGGCAAGTTGGTTTGGCCCCACCGTGACGGTTCGAGTTGGCCCCACGCGGTTGACCGTTCGCCGGTTGCTCTCGGTCCGAATCGGCCGAGCTCAAGTAGTGGGGTTGGTGTAGGTCACGATCGATATGGCGACGTAGTGGGTGATGAATGCGGTCGTGGTGAGGGTGTGGAAGATTTCGTGGAAGCCGAACCATTGTGGTGATGGGTCAGGGTGTTTGGTGCCGTAGACGATCGCGCCGAGGGTGTACAGGAGTCCGCCGATGGCGATGAGGGTGATGACGGCGGGCCCGCCTGTGCGGGCGAATGGGCCGATGTAGAAGATCGCGACCCAGCCGAGCGCGAGGTAGATCGGCACGTATAGCCAGCGGGGTGCGCCGATCCAGCAGACCCGGAACGCCATGCCCAGGATCGCACCGCCCCAGACCAGGGACAGCAGGGCGGTGGCTTGTGTCCGGTTCAGCAGCATGAGCGCGAAGGGCGTGTAGGTGCCGGCGATGATCAAGAAGATGTTGGAGTGGTCGATGCGCATGAGCCGGCGTTGCACGGCTGGGGTCCAGGTGCCGCGGTGGTATGCGGCCGAGGTCGCGAACAGCAGTCCGGCGGTCACGGTGAAGGTGATCGCACCGATCCGGGCTGGCGTGTCCGGTGACAGGATGATCAGCACGATCCCGGCGGTGATCGCTAGGGGTGTCATCACCAGGTGAAACCAGCCGCGCAAGTGCGGGGTGATCACACCCGCCATGCCCTCGGTGTCCGGTCCTTGGGCGGAGCCAGAGACACGAGGTGATGTCCCGTTACCCATGGCTACCGCCTTTCCTGCGCTGGGGCCTTGTTGCTGAGAGGTCAGTTGAAGGGGTGCCCGTAGCGGGCTGTACTGCGGGTATCAGGGTGGCCGCCTTCGTTGTCCCAGGCGCCGGTTTCTTCGGGTGATGCGGCGGCGTTGTCAGGGGCTTCGGTGGGGTCGTTGATCACGGTGCCGTAGCCCGCCAGGACGATCTTCGCGAAGTGTGTGTCGGTGTCGGATGGGATCACGGTGAGGACGAGTCGGGTGTACCCGGTCAGGGAGAGAATGATGTTCTCGGGGTAGCGGGCGTGGGTGAACCAGCCGAGCTTGGTGATACCGAGCGTGGTGTGGATCTTGCGGGGTGCTGGTGGCCATTGGCCTTGGGTGTATGAGACCCGTGCGATCCGCTCGTGGAAGTGATCGTGCACCGCCACGTCAAGGTCGGCGATCTCGGCGCCCAGGTCCGTACTGTGTGGCCACCACGCGCCATCGGAAGGACCTGTGCCGCGGGTGCCGCTCAGGCTCCACCGGATGGTCGTGACTGACGGTGCGACCGGTGCGGCAGTCATCAGGACCACACTCCGCTACGTGATGGTCCTAGTGGTGTGTTCGGGTGTGCTGGGGACCGCGGCCCGGTCAGTGTCGGCCAGCCATAAACGATCCAGCAGGCGACCACGCGGATGGGTGTCGTGAACATGATGTGCTCCCTTCGGGAGCTGCAGAAGAGGTGAATCTGGAAAGTCGAGACGGCCGGAGAGACCCGGCAATCAGCAGCGAATGCGCCCCTACCAGAACGGTATTCGGCGTGCGCGAGAGTGGAGCTGTTGTCGGCGACATACACCAGGGGAAGCTGATGAACGCGCGTCCGTCGACACGAGTCGTGGCCGACGACGCAGGGTAGGCGAAGCCTGATCGGCCTCGCACGAAACGGCCCCTACGACATTCATGATACGCCCGATCCGGGACGTGGTCAGACCACGACGACGTGGAGCCGGAGTCCTCCTTGGTCCCACGTGCCACGTGCCACGAATTGGTCGTCGTCCCTCGTGCCTCCGAATGGCCGCGTCTCGTCGAGTCTTGCCGCGCTGTGTTGCGACGCGCCCCGAGGTGTGGCACGCGGACACGCGTCTACCCACTCGGCGTGTCCGATCGCCGAGCGGAGAGCACTTCACCCAGCGTCCGTTCCAGGTCAGTCCCGATCGGGGCCGCTGGCCGACGGGGCAAGGTAAGCAGCAAGGGGTGGTGAGTTCGTCGTGGCGCCGGGCCTATGCAGTGGAACGGAGCGCTAGCGGAGTGCAACGGAGTGAGACCGGCGCCACGACGGGCTCGGCGCACCCACAACCCAGCCACCGACCCGACTCACCACAGTTGTAAGACATACGAAAAGCGGTGTCCCCGAACGAGATTCGAGGACACCGCTCTGTGCAGCGAGTAGATTGCTCAGCCGATGAAGGGCTCGAGCTCCTTGACGAGCTTCGGCTTCGGCATGACACCGACGATGCTCTTGACGACCTCGCCATTCTGGTAGACGTTCAGCGTCGGGATGCCGGTGATGCCGTACTTGGCGGACGTGCGGGGGTTGTCGTCGGTGTTGAGCTTGACGACGGTCAGCTTGTCGGAGTTGGCCGCGGCGATCTCGTCGATGATCGGGGCGATCATCTTGCACGGCCCGCACCAGGGCGCCCAGAAGTCGACCAGCACCGGCTTGTCGCTCTTGAGAACGTCGGCCTCGAAGGTCGCGTCGGAGGTGTCCTTGGTGTTCGCACCCATCTCGGATGCTCCTTTCCTTGTGGTGTATGCCGAAAGGCGTTGGGAATGAAGGAAATCCAGCGGTCCGCTCAGGCCGAAACGGTCTGAGCGGCGTCCTTGTCGGGGGCCCCGGCCTCGTCGCGTGCGGCGAGGAAGCGCTCGGCGTCGAGGGCTGCGGCGCAACCGGTGCCGGCAGCGGTGATGGCCTGCCGATAGGTGTGGTCGACCAGGTCGCCGCAGGCGAAGACACCGGGCAGGTTGGTTGCGGTGGTGCCTTCTCCGACGAGAACGTATCCCTCGTCGTCAGTGTCCACCTGACCCACGACAAGCTCGTTGCGCGGCAGGTGCCCGATGGCGACGAAGACGGCGGACGTGTCGACCTCGCGGGTCTGCCCGGTGCCGGTGTCGGTGAGCGTGACCGAAGAGACCTTGGGGTCGCCGTGGATGCCGGTGACCTGGCTGTTCCAGGCGAAGTCGATCTTGTCGTTGGCATGTGCCCGGTCGGCCATGATCTTCGAGGCCCGCAACTCGTCGCGGCGGTGCACGACCGTGACCTGCTTGGCGAACCGGGTCAGGAAGGTCGCTTCCTCGATCGCTGAGTCGCCGCCGCCCACGACCATGATGTCCTGGTCACGGAAGAACGCTCCGTCGCAGGTCGCGCACCAGGAGACGCCGTGGCCGGACAGCCGCTTCTCGTCCTCCAGACCCAGCTCGCGGTATGCCGACCCCATCGCCAGGACCACGGCATGGGCCTCGTGCACGTTGCCCTCACCGTCGGTGACCCGCTTGACGTCGCCGGTCAGCTCGACCGAGGTGACATCGTCACGGACCAGGTCGGCGCCGAACCGCTCGGCCTGCTCACGCATCTGCATCATCAGCTCGGGACCCATGATCCCGTCGGCGAACCCGGGGTAGTTCTCCACCTCGGTGGTGTTCATCAACGCACCACCGGCAGTGACCGAGCCTTCGAAGACCAGCGGGTGCAGGTTGGCCCGGGCGGCATACACAGCGGCGGTGTATCCGGCCGGCCCGGAACCGATGATGATCAGGTTGCGAGGCTCGCTCACGGACTGTCCTTACTCTTGGCGGTGGGTCGGTGCTGCGCTCAGATCGACGGTCGGCCCAGCCGCGTGGCGGGCTCGTAGAGCACAACAGATGGTATGTCGGGAATGTTCCGAGGCATACATGTGCGGTCCATCCGGGTCATCCCACACAAGTCTCCCCGTGCCGAGCGCTCTGCACAGAGCGCGCCCGACACGGGACGAGTGTGCGCGAAGCGTCAGACCGACCGGGGCGCGGCGTAGGGCGTGCTGTCCTTGCTGCAACTCGTCGACACGGCGAAGGCGGTCTTGTGACTGCCCTTGGTGACCACGACGACCAGCGCCGGCTTGTTGTCGTAGGTGGCGAAGTCGACCTTGATGCTCGACGGGTTGTCCAGCAGCGAGCCACCGACCGACCGGACGCAGCTGATGATCGCGCTCGGCTTGGTGAGCGAGCCGAACTGCGACAGCAGGTCCTGTGCGGGGATGTGCCCGCGGTTGGTGCCGGCCGCCATACTCGCGGCCTGCGTGTTGAACGAGGCCTTGGTGTAGCGGGTGCCGGTGCTGTCCAGTTGCACGCGCTCGGCCAGCTCGGCGGAGCTCTCCGAGTGGTGCGAGCCACCGGAGGGCACGGCGGACGCGGGGACCTTGTCGTCCTGCAGCGAGTTGACGCCAACCACCGCGACGGCAGCCACGGCGGCGGCTGCGACCAGTCCGCCGACAGCCTGCATCGCCCGGCGGCCGGGCCCGGGCCGGCTCGTGGTGCGCCCGGTCCGGGTCAGCGGCGTCACATTGCTGTGGTCGTCGGTCGAGCGCTTGGTCTGTTCTTCGGCCAGCGCAGCGGTGATCCGGTCCGAGACGTCCTGCGGCATCGGCCCGGGGTCGGGCAGCGAGCGCAGCAGATCGCGCATGCCCGTGGGGTCGTCCTCGAAGTCATCGGGAGGTGTCGTCACGGCTTCCTCCAATCGGTTCAGTAGCTGAGACGACGAATGCCAGGTGGTGGTTCCGTCCTGCGGGGGTGCAGTTGGAGTGTGGGGAGACCAACATCAGTCGTGGGTCGGACGAGCCGGCCGGCCCGTGGGTTCCATCGGATCGGGCAACGCGCGACATCAGGTGCCGCCGACGTAGCCGTCCCCGTGTTTGTCACGGAGCAGCTCGGCCAGTGCCGTGCGGCCGCGCGCACAGCGCGACTTGATGGTTCCCTCGGCGACACCGAGGACCTCGGCCGCCTCGGCGACCGGGACACCCTGCATGTCGACCAGGGTCAGCGCGAGGCGCTGGCCCTCCGGGATCTGGCCGAGGGCTTCCTGCACGTCCAGGCGCACGACGGTGCTGGAGTGTGCGTCGTGGCGGTCGGCCAGGTCGTATTCGGGCAGCTCGGACGTCGGCTTGATCCGGCGCAGCCGGTCCAGGCAGGCGTTGACGATGATGCGGTGCAGCCAGGTGGTCACCTGTGCGTCGCCGCGGAAGGAGTCGGCCCGGCGGAACGCCGAGATGAAGCCGTCCTGCACGGCGTCGGCGGCAACCTCCGGGTCGCGCGTGGTCCGCAGCGCCACCGCCCACATGCGGTCCTTGTGCCGTCGGAAGAGCTCCCCGAAGGCGTCCGGGTCACCCGCGCAGTGCGCCGCGAGCAGCTCGCGGTCGCTGGTCTCGGCCAGATCAGTCACGAATAGACCTTGATGTCGGTGATCTGTTCCTGGAACTTGCCGTTGGACTGCTTGCTCAGCTTGGTCACCCAGATGGTGATGTATTGCGCGTCCACGCCGTCCAGCTGCGCGGTCTGGGTGCCCTTGCCGTTCAGGGTGGTCTCCGGCTCGCGCGAGCTGACCGGCTCGATCTTGTCGCTGACGAAGAATTTGATCGTCGACGGACCGCCGGTCGTGGTGATCTTGACCCTGTCCACGGACTTCACGCTACCGAGGTTGAGCAGCAGGCCGGTGCCCTGGCCGCCGCCACGTCCGTCCTCGGTGTTGTAGTCGAAGCTCGTCCAGGCCGAGTCGGTGTCGTCGTCGGTGGCCTTCGCGGCCAGCCCGGAGTTGTCGCCGCCGTTGATGCCGTATGACGTGGTGCGCTCGATCTGCAGCGGCTTGGCCGTCGGTTTCGGCTTCGAGGAGGTCGACTTCGATGTCTTCGCCGAGCCGCTCGCCGCGGGCGACCCAGCCGACGATGCGGCGTCGGACGGCTCGTCGGAGCCGCCGATGCCGCGCAGCCCGATGGCCGCGAAGATCACCGCGACGATGACCAGCAGCGCCACCAGCAGGAGCGCCAGCCGGCTGCTCTGGTGGTCGGGCTCGAAGTGGCCGTCGAGGCCGGGGACCGGCGGCTCGAGGTCGCTGAACGAGGGGTCGTAGTCGTCGTCCTCGATGTCAGTGTCGGTGTCAGTGGAGCCGGCGGCTTCCGTGCCGTGTGCCGCGGCGGTGCGCTGCCGGGCGCGCCGCACGTCACTGGTGGAGATCTGCGCGGTGTCATCGTTGGGGTCACCGGCCGGCGCTGCGGCTCTGGGCAGTGGCGTGCGCGCGGGCACCGCGGGCTGTGCGGACTCCGGCTCGCGGGCGATCGGCCGGGTGGCGTCATCCGAGGCGGCGTCGGGGTCCGCCGGTGCGTCGACCGAACCGTGGTCACCGCCGGGCACGGCGCTCAAGGTAGCGGCGGCCGCCCCGCCGGAGCCGGTAGTGCGCCGGGTGGACGTCGTGACCCGCTCGGACGACCAGGGTGCGAGCTGGCGGGCCAGCTCGCCGGGTGTGCGGGGTCCTTCGTCGGCGCCGAGGGTCGTGCGGCACAGCGTGTCGAGGTCGCCGGGCACGCCGTGGGCGAGCTCGCTGGGTGCGGGCAACTCGCCGTCGGCCCGACGGCTGACGCTCTCCAGGCCGGGCACCGGCTCGTCGCCTGGCCAGCGGCGGGTCAGCCCGGCATACGCGACCTGGACGAGCGCGACGGTGTCGGCGCGGGAAGCCTCCTCCGAGGACAGGTCGTCGGCGCCGGCGAGTGCCGCGTCGGTCGACAGGCCGAGCACGGAGACCGCGCCGTCCGGTGAGGTGACGATGTCGTGCGGGGTGAGTTGTAGGTGGTGCAGCCCGCGGGCGCTGGCCGCGCCGAGTCCGCTGGCTGCCTCGCCGATCATCCGGCGGACCTCCTCGGCGGGCAGCGGGTCGAACTGCAGCATGGCGGCGATCGACTCGGCCCCGTGCAGTGCCTCGGTGATGACGTATGCCGTGCCGTCCTCGCTGCCCACGTCGAGGACGCGAGGCAGGTGGCGGTCCTCCACGCCGGCGGCGCGGCGGGCGCTGTCGAGTGCGGCCTCGGCGTGCGTCGAGTCGGCCTCGAAGACGGTGACGGTGACCTCCCGACCGAGGGTCGAGTCGGTCGCGAGCCACTGCTCCTGCTCTTGGCGACCCGCCAGTTTGCGGGTCAACGTGTAGCGCTGCGCCAACACGGTGTTCTCGCCGATGGCTTGCACTGACTCCAGGCTCCCTGTTCGCCGGTGGTGCGCCGCGTGGACACGGGCGCCGCTGGTGATGCGTGGCCGCTGCGAGCAGTCACGTATCGGCCACATCCTAGAAGGCGGCGTGCGCGGCCCCGCGAGGACACGCGCCAGTCTGGCCGATCCGCCGGGACTTCGGTGCCTCCCGCGCCGCCGAGCCTGGTACGGGTCAGCGACCGATCAGCCGGCGAACACCGCCGAGTTTGCTGCTGACCGAGGTGATGAGCTCTTCGATCTCCTGCACGTGCAGGCGGCGGGAGAAGACGACATACAAGGCGCAGAACACCACGGAGGCAGACAGCAGGACGGCGAGGTTCGTGGCCCGCGAGTCGGTGCCGATGAGCTCGGTCAGGCCGAAGCGGATCAGGAACGTCGCGGCCAGCGCCAGGACTGACGCCACTGCCAACCGGGCCCAGGTCTGGGCGACACGGACCATCCTCAGCTCCGGTAGTCGTCGATCACGCAGCCAGCGGTAACCGAGGGCACCCTCCACGAAGTAGGCGATCGAGCCCGCCAAGCAGACGCCGAAGCCGATCCACGGGTCCGGCAGAAGGAGGCACGGCAGCGCGAGAACCGCCGTGATGATCGTGCACCACACCTGCATCACGAAGGGTGTCCGGGCGTCCTCGTAGGTGAAGAACGCCCGCTGCACGACGACACAGACCGTGAACGGCACCAGGCCGATCAGCAACGCGATGCTCTGCCGCTCGACGGCGGTCGCGAACCCGGGGTAGAAGAAGCGGCACAGCGGGCCGGCAACCGCGAGCATGCCGATCGTTGCGGGGATGGTGGCGACCGCCGAGAGCCGCAGGGACAGTTCGGAGTCGTCAGTCACCGCGCGGGTTCGCCCCTCATGGGCAGCCCGTGACATCCGGGTGAACAGCACGGTGATCAGGCTGAGCGTCACCAATGAGTGGGGCAGCATGAAGAACAGGAACGCGTTGGTCTGCGCCTGGCTCGCCGACGGCACGGGAGCCAGGATGTTGCTGGTGACCAGCAGGCCGCCCTGCTGCACGATCACCGCGAAGAAGGCCCAGACGGCGACCGTCGACGTGCTGCGCAATCCGACCCCGCGGAAGGAGAAGTTCGGCCGCCAGGAGTAGCCGGACCGGCGCAGCGGAATGACCAGCACCAGCGCTTGGGCGACGATGCCGAGGGTCGTGGATCCACCGAGTACCAGGATCATCGGCATCGTCCACGCCGATGGGTCGGTGATCGGGTGGTGCGGATATTGCAGCAGCAGCCAGACGATGCCCGCGATGGCGAAGAGGTTCGCCAGGACCGGCGACCACATCGGTGGACCGAAACTGCTGCGTGCGTTGAGGATCTCGCCGAGCAGCGTGTAGAGGCCGTAGAAGAACAGCTGCGGCATACAGAGCAGCGTGAAGGCGATGCCGAGCTTCCAGGTGTCCCCACTGGCGTCGAGGAAGAACACCTTGAAGATCAATGGCGAAGCGATGGTGAGCACCACCGTTGCGCCGAGCAGGATCGACATGGCGAGCGTGAGGATGCGGTCGGTGTAGGCCTGCCCGCCGTCCTCGTGTTTGAGCGCCCGGGTGATCTGCGGGACCAGCACCGCGTTGATGACACCGCCGGCGAGCAGCAGGTAGATCATGTTCGGCAGCTTGTTCGCGGTGTCCCAGACGTTGCCTGCCAGACCGTAGACGAGCACGCCGAGCAAGATCGTGCGCAGGAACCCCAGCCCGCGCGAGGTCAACGTACCCAGCGCCAGTATGACGCTGGCGCGGCCGATGCCGCCCTCCTGGACGGGTTCGGCCGGGCCTGCCGCCTCGGCCAGTGCCGGTGCCACTGCGTCGGGGTCCTCGCCGCGGGCGATCGCGTCCTTGCGGGCGCGGATCACCGCCGGGTCGGGCATCGGCAGGTAGCCGGAGTCCTCGCCGATCCAGGCGGCATACATCGATCCGAGGCTGCCCTGGTTGTCCGAGGCGCCCTGCGGGATCCGGGCACGCGGGTCGGACGCGGCGTACAGCTGGCCCAGGCTGGGTCGGCTCTCGTCAGTCATCGTCGGTGTCCGTGCCCTCGTCGTTGTGCTCGTTGTTGTCGTGCTCGTTGTCGTGGTCGTCGTCGTGCTGGTCGTCGTTCTGCGGCCTGCGTTGCCCCGCGTCGACGATGGCGTCGTTCGGCGTGGGGGTGTCCGCGGCGACCGGCTCGGTAGCGGTGCGGGGGCCACGGCGCACGGCGCGCAACAGGCCGATGAGCAGGATCAGCCCGGCCAGCACACCCAGCACCCACATGATCCACCCGGACGTCGGGTGAACGTTGATCTTGACCTGCGACGGCGCGTCCTTGTCGGTCAACGGCGTGCCGTTCGGGGCGATCAGCATGGCGTCCAGTGGGACCGTGCCACCACCGACGGCCTCGATGTGGAAGTGGGCGGTGGCGCGCGACTCGGCGTCGATGTCGACCTGCTGCACGTCGTCGGTGACCCGGATGAGGAAGGTGCGCGGCAGCAGGTGCAGCTGCAGGTCGCGCACCGGCCGGTTGAGCTCGTTGGACACCGTGACGCTGATGTCCCCGGAGTCGGCGAAGAAGTTGATCGTCGAGGAGCGGATCGACAGCTTGCGCAGCATCGACGACACGGCGTCGGTGTCGCGGTCGGCGACCTCCGCCAGCTTCGCCGGGGCACCGCGCCAGCGGGTCGAGCCGACGATGTCCAGGCCGCGCTTGCGCTGCGGTATGACGTCGTCGCCGCCCACCAGTGCGCTCTGCAGTGCGGACAGTCGCGACCGCGACCGCGACAGGTCGGCCAGCTCGGCCGGTGTGATCGCCCTGGCCGGCGGCTTCGGGAATGGCGTGCCCTTGCGGGGCTGCGACAGCAGCGACGTCTTGGGCGCCGTGCGCAGCGCCTCAGCGGTCTGCCGCCCGGAGCGCAGCGACACCCAGTCGGCCTCGGTGAGTGCGCCGACCTGCGCCGCCAGCTGGACCGGGTTCGCCCCGCCGGACCGTGGAGCGACCAGGGTCAACGACCGCGCCGTCCCCGGGGACTGCAGATAGAGCGCCATCAGCTGGGTCAGCAGGCGGCTGGTCTCGGTGCCGGGGGAGGTCGTGGATTTGCTGAAGATGCGGGAGAGGCTCTCGTCATACGTGATGACACCGGAGGTGCCGGAGACCCGGTGCGTGGTGGTGGAGGTCTGTGATTGACCGACCGAGCGTCCGGGCAGCAGCGCGACGGCGTCCCCCTTGCTGCGCGCGGCCAGGGACTTTGCCCAAGTGGTGATCGACGACGCGGACAGGTCGGCGGACGGCCAGACCAGCCGGGTGTCGCCGAGGTCCTTGACCGCATCGGGCAGCGGGCGCGCGAAGTCCCGGCGGGCCAGTGCCTTGCCCGGTGCGCCGGCGCGTTGCAGTGCGCTGAGGTCGGGGTCGTCGTCGGGCAGCCACCAGACCGCCTGCTCGTCGCCCAGGGACGTGAGCCGGTCGGTCAGGTCGTCGACCGCGGCGTCGATGCGGCCCTGGGAAGTCGTCGGCTGGGTGGTGCTGGACTCCGACGGTGACGGGCTCTGGCTGTCCTGATCCGTGGCGCCGTCCGTGGCGCCGCCGGTGTTGTCGCTGTTGCTGTCGGAGGAGTCGTCGGAGCTGTCGGTGTCGTCCGTGGTGCCCGATGTGCCTGCCGCGGTGCTGGTCGGGTTCGGTGTCGCGGTGTCGCTGCCGGGGTCCGAGCTGTGGTCGCCGCCGGAGGTGCTGTTGCTGGTGCCGGCGGAGTCGGACGGGGCGGAGCCCGAGGACTCCGTGCCCGAGCCGGAGCCTGAACCGGACCCGGACGAGCTCGAGCTGGGGCTCGCGGATGCGGAGGGCACGTTGTTGTCCGCGGCGGCGGGTGGGTCGATGAGGGCCGGATCGACCGCGAAGGTCACCGGCTGCCCCTGGAACGCGTCCAGGGTGCGCTGCACCTGCGAGTCGGGGCCGATCGCGTGCTCCCACGCCTCGGCACGGGCAGTCCCGGACGGCCCGAAGAGGTCGGTGTCGGCCGGCAGTGTCAGTGGTATGACGATGCTCATCTGCAGCGGTGACCGCACCGGACCGTTCTGCAGGTGCAAGGTGCTGCGCGCCATACCTCGTATGCCGGAGGCGGTCGACGACTTGCCGTCGGTGACCGTCACGGTCAGCGGCAACGAGGCCATGCCGTAGTCGTATTTGAGCGACTTCCCCGGGATGTCGACGGCGAACGACGTGCTGCTGCCCGAGCTGAGCGGTGACGCCTCCGCCGAGGCGACCTCGGTCATCGGCAGGTCGAGCTTGCCGGACATCCAGCTCTCGGCGGTGCTGCGGGTGTCCAGCAGCCGGCTGCTGACCGAGACGTGCACCACGGGGTGTGCGATCGCGGACCCGGTGTTGGTGATGGTGCCGGAGACGCTGACCGCCTCGCCCGACGCGGACACGGCCGGTGCGTTGGCATTGAGGCTGACGCGGACCGTCGACGAGGCGGCCGCGGTCGCGGACGGTGCGCCGAGGGTGAGGCTGAGCGAGGCGAACGCGAGGACGAACGCCAGCAGTGCTGCGGCCGTCCGGCCACCGTTATGCAGGGACCAGGTGCTGCCAGGCTGTCTGGACGATGCGTCGCTCATTGGGGAAGGTCAGCTTCCGTTGCACACGGTCGAGGCGGAACCAGCGTGCGTCGACGGCCTCGTGATCGGGGTCGCCTTCGATGCTGATCTCGCCACCGAGTGCCTCCAACAGGTAGTGATGGACCCGCTTGTGGATGCGTAGCTGCGGGGTGCTGAACCAATAATCGATCGTGCCCAGGGTGACCAGGGCACGTCCGATGATGCCTGTTTCCTCGTGGACTTCGCGAACCGCCGTCTCGACGAGTGTCTCGCCCGGCTCGACGTGACCCTTGGGCAAGCACCACTCCAGCCGGCCGGCACGGTTGTGCCGGGCGATCAGCGCGATCCACGCGAAACCACCGGCGACGTCGATGATGACGCCACCGGCCGACGTCTCCTCCACGGCGGGCAGCCGCCGCAAGGGGCGGTCGGCGCGCGGTGGGTGGAGGGTCATCTCGACACTCTAAACCGGTCTCGTGAGGACTCTGCAGCGATCGGGCGAATAGAGCCGCTGCCGCGGCGGGGTTCGGTATGACGAGCAGGTGCTGCCCGGCACGGTTCGGCGGGCGGCCGCGCGAGACCTACCCTGTGTGGGTGCAAAATCCTGCGAACCCCGGAGATTCCTCGTCGTTCGGCGAGTTGCAGCGGCGTGCCGTGGCCCAGCTGGCGCCCGTGCTGCCGCTGCTGCAGGAGCTCGGCGGGCTCTTCGGCGCTGCCGGGTTCGAGCTCGCGCTGGTCGGCGGGCCGGTGCGCGACGCGTTCCTGGGTCGGGCCTCGAACGACCTGGACCTGACCACTTCCGCGCGGCCGGACCAGATCGAGGCCCTGCTGAAGCCGTGGGCGGACACGACGTGGGACATCGGCCGGGACTTCGGCACGATCGGCGCCCGTCGCGGTGACGACATCGTGGAGGTGACGACATACCGTGCGGACGCCTATGACCGGCAGACCCGCAAACCGGTGGTGAGCTTCGGTGACTCACTGACCGACGACCTGGTGCGGCGTGACTTCACGGTCAACGCGATGGCGCTGCGGCTGCCGGACCTGGACTTCGTCGACCCGTATGACGGCATGGGCGCGCTCGCGGCGCGCACGCTGATGACGCCGTCGACGCCCGAGGTGTCCTTCGGCGACGACCCGTTGCGGATGATGCGGGCCGCTCGCTTCGCCGCGCAGCTGGGTTTCGCGGTCGACCCGCGGGTGCGGCAGGCGATGAGCGAGCTGGCCGACTCGATCGAGATGATCTCCGCCGAGCGGGTGCACGACGAGCTGGTGAAGCTGCTGCTGGCCCCGGACCCGCGGGCCGGGCTAACCCTGCTGGTGGACACCGGCATCGCCGACCACGTCCTGCCCGAGCTGCCCGCGCTGCGCCTGGAGGTCGACGAGCACCACCGGCACAAGGACGTCTACGAGCACTCGCTGACCGTGCTGGAGCAGGCGATGGCGCTGGAGGGGCAGCGGGTGGTGCCGGGTCTGGAGTCGCCGGAGCTGGTGCCCGGTCCCGACCTGGTGCTGCGGCTGGCCGCATTGCTGCACGACATCGGCAAGCCGGCGACCCGTCGCTTCGAGTCCGGCGGCGGAGTCTCCTTCCACCACCACGAGATGGTCGGGGCGAAGCTGGTGCGAAAGCGCTTGCGGGCGTTGCGTTTCGACAAGGACACCATCAAACAGGTGGCGCGGCTGACCGAGCTGCACCTGCGGTTCCACGGGTATGGCGGGCCGGGCGTGCCGTCCCGGGACGCGTCGGGTGAGGTCGACTCGCAGTGGACGGACTCGGCGGTGCGTCGCTACATCACCGACGCCGGGCCGTTGTTGTCCCGGCTGCACCTGCTGACCCGGTCGGACTGCACCACCCGCAACCGCCGGAAGGCGGCAGCGCTGTCGGCGGCATACGACAGCCTCGAGGTGCGCATCGCGGCGCTGCGCGAGCAGGAGGAGCTGGACGCCGTCCGGCCCGAGCTCAACGGCAACCAGATCGCCGACACCCTTGGCATCACACCGGGTCCGGTGCTCGGCCGCGCCTACAAGCACCTGCTGGCGTTCCGGCTCGACAACGGTCTGGTCGGCGAGGACGCCGCGCGCGACGAGCTGCTGCGCTGGTGGGCCGACCAGCCGGAGTCGACCGACTGACCGGCGACCATTTCGCCGAGAGGCCGCTCGATCATCGACAGGCCCGGCGATTCGGTCTCCTGAGGGCCCAAATCGGGGGTCCTCTCGGTGTTCGGTGGGCCTCTCGGCATGAAGGAGGGCGCGGTGTGCGGGGTCAGGTGGCAACGAGGGTCGAGGGTGACTGCGCCGATTGCTTGCCGCTGCGGCGCCAGCGCGCGGCCAGCACCTCGTCCACGACGTGGTCGACGTCCAGGCCGTAGTCGGCCAGCAGGGTCGCGCGCTCGCCGGCGGGCACGAATTCCACCGGCAACCCCATCGGTATGACGCGAGTCGCCAGCCCCGCCCGGTGCACCGCCATGGACAGCGCTGCACCGAGCCCGCCGCCGATCGCGTTGTCCTCCAACGTGATTGCCACGCGGTGCTGCGCGACGAGGGTCATCAACTCCGGCGCGACGGGGTGGATCCAGCGCGGGTCTGCGACGGTCGCCGACATGCCCAGCTCCGCGAGTCGTCCGGCCGCCTCCACCGCGACGGTCGCCAGCGCGCCGCCGGAGACCAGCAACACCTGCGCGTCCGCCCGGTGCGGCGTCAGCAGGTCGACTGGACCGACGCGGGTATGCACGCTGACCGGTTGCGGCGCGCTGCCCTTGGGATAACGCACGACGGTCGGCCCGCCCTCGTGCGCCAGGGCTTCTCGCAACAGCTCTCGCAGGCGTATGGCGTCACGCGGTGCGGCGATCCGGATCCCGGGGATGCCGCGCAACATCGACACGTCCCAGATGCCGTGGTGCGAGGGACCGTCCGGACCGGTGATGCCCGACCGGTCGAGCACGAAAGTGACTGGCAGCCGGTGCAATCCGACATCCATCAGCACCTGGTCGAAGGCTCGCCCGAGGAAGGTCGAATAGATCGCGACCACCGGGTGCAGACCTGCAGTGGCCAGACCGGCAGCGCAGGTGACGGCGTGTTGCTCGGCGATGCCGACGTCGACGATCCGGTGCGGGAATCGCTCTGCGAAGGGCCCGAGGCCGGTGGGCAGTCGCATTGCTGCGGTGAGCGCGACGACGTCGGCTCGCTCCTCGCCGACCGCGGAGAGCTCGCGTCCGAAAACCGTTGTCCACGCTTCACATCGGGGATTCGCGCGGGTTTCAGCGGTGACCGGTGCCGGTGGCTTGGCCGGGCTGACGCTGTGCATCCGGTCCGCTTCGTCCTGCTCGGCGGGCGGGTAGCCCTTGCCCTTGCGGGTCAGGACGTGCACGACGACGGGGCCGGTGTGTGAGCGAGCCGCACCCAGTGCCCGGTGGAGGGCCTTGAGGTCGTGGCCGTTGACCGGACCGATGTAGTCGAATCCCAACAGCTCCAACAGATTCGACGCTGCGGTGCCGTCGCGCAACTCCCTGAGGTGGCGGGCGAGCGCCCCGACGGTCGGGTCGTAGGAGCGGCCGTTGTCGTTGAGCACGACGACCACGGGCCGGTTGCTGGCACCGAGGTTGTTGAGGGCTTCCCACGCCATACCCCCGGTGAGTGCGCCGTCGCCGACGACGGCGACCACTCGACGTCCCTGCCCGGTGAGCTCGAAGCCGCGCGACAACCCGTCGGCATACGACAAACCCGTTGAGGCGTGGGAGTTTTCGACGATGTCACAGTCACTCTCGGCGCGGGACGGATAGCCGCTCAGGCCGCCGGTCGACCGCAGCTCACCGAGGCGTTCACTGCGCCCAGTGAGCATCTTGTGCACGTAGCTCTGGTGCCCGGTGTCCCAGACGATCGCGTCGTGGGGAGGGTCGAACGTGCGGTGCAGCGCGATGGTCAGCTCGACGACGCCCAGGTTGGGACCCAGGTGCCCGCCCGTGCGAGTGACGACGTCGATGAGGCGCCGCCGGATCTGCGCTGCCAGCTCAGGGAGCTGCGTCTCCGGCAGCACCTTGAGGTCACCGGGGGAGGTGACGTGACGCAGCAGCTCCGGCGCGGACATCAGGCCACCGCCGCCCGGATCGTCTCTCGCAGCGAGCTGGTGGTGGCGATGACCGCGGTGGGCTCGTAGCCGCAGTGCGCCATACAGTTCGCGCAGCGCTCGTCCTTGCCGCGACCGAATGCCGCCCAGTCGGTGTCCTCGATCAGCTCCTCGTAGGTGGAGACCCAGCCGTCGTCGAGGAGGTAGCACGGCCGCTGCCAGCCCTTGAGGCTGTATGACGGGATCGCCCACGGCGTGCACTCGTAGTCGACCTTGCCCTCCAGGAAGTCCAGGAAGAGGGGAGAGTGGTTGAGTCGCCACTTCTTGCGGCGGCCCTGGGCGAAGGCCTTGGAGAACAGAGCGCGGGTCTCCTCCACGCCCAGGAACCCCTCCTGATCCGGCGCCTTCCAGTAGGCGTATCCGGGGGCGATCTGCATGTTGTCGACCTTGATCTCGTCGTTCAGGTAGTCGAGCACGTCGATCACGTCCTGTGGCGAATCACTGTTGAACACAGTGGTATTCGTCATCACCCGGAATCCGCGGGACTGTGCCAGCTTGATCGCGTCGATGGCCTTCTCGAAGCCGCCCTCGTGACTGACGGATGCATCGTGGCGCTCCTTCATCCCGTCGACGTGAACCATCCAGGCGAAGTCGCGGTGCGGGGTGAACTTGTCGATGTGCCGCTCCATCAGCAGCGCGTTGGTGCACAGGAAGACGATCTTCTTGCGGTCCAGCAGTTCCTGGACTATCTCGTGCACCTGCGGGTGCATCAGTGGCTCGCCGCCGGCGATGGAGACCATCGGTGCACCGCACTCCTCGATCGCTGCGACGGCCTGCTCGACGGGCATCCGTTGCTTGAGCGTCGCAGCCGGCTCCTGGATCTTGCCGCAGCCGACGCACTTGAGATTGCAGGCGAAGAGTGGCTCGAGCTCGACGAGCAAGGGGTACTTGTCGCGGTGCGCGAGCTTCTGCTTCGCGAGATAGGTGCCCAGACGCACGGATTGGCGAAATGGCATGTGTGGCATGGTCAGACGACCTCTCTTGGCAGGGAGAAATGCATGGTCTCGGTGATGGTGCCGCGGCGGGTCACGTCGACTCCGCCGAGTGCGCCAAGGGCGCCGATGAGCTCGTCGACCAGCGTGGCGGGCGCGGACGCGCCGGCGCTCAGCCCGATGGTGCGCTTGCCGCGCAGCCACTCCAGGCGTATGTCGGAGGCGTCCTCGACCAGGTGTGCCTCGGTGCCCGCGTCCTCGGCGACCTCGACCAACCGCATCGAGTTCGACGAGTTCTGCGAGCCGACCACGAGCACCAGGTCACTGGCGGTGGCGACATCGCGCAGTGCGTGCTGCCGATTGCTGGTGGCGTAACAGATGTCGTCGCGCCGGGGGGCCTGCAGTGCGGGGAAGCGAGCACGCAGCTCGGTGGCGATCCGATCGGCGTCCTCGACCGACAGTGTTGTCTGCATGACGTACGAAACCCGTGACGGGTCAGGCACTTCCACACTTCGCGCATCGTCGATCGACTCGACGACAACGATGTTGTCCGGCGCCTCGCCGCGGGTGCCGACGACTTCCTCGTGCTCGGCGTGACCGATCAGGAAGATCGTGCGGCCGGCGGCGCTGAAGCGGTGCACTTCGCTGTGCACCTTCGCCACGAGCGGGCAGGTCGCGTCGATGACCCGCAGCCGTCGCTCGCTCGCCTGCAGCCGGACCGATGGCGCGACACCGTGCGCGGCGAGCACGGTCAATGCACCTTCGGGTACCTCGTCCAGCTCCTGCACGAAGACGGCGCCACGCCGCTCCAGATCGGCGACGACGTGGGTGTTGTGCACGATCTGGCGTCGCACGTAGACAGGCGGACCGTGTTGTGCCAGAGCGCGTTCCACGATCTCGATGGCTCGCTCCACACCTGCGCAGAACGATTGCGGCTCGGCGCGCAGCACGGTGCGGTGCTCGCACGCGTCGAGCCAGCTCTGCAGGACGGGCGCCGCGCGGCGCAGCGCGCGCAGCGCCGTCACACCGCGCCGGATGGTGCCCGGGTGGATCAGCGGATCGTCGGCGGTGTCCACCACAGCGCGCACGACGGCGGTCTGCCGAGGATCCAACTGCGTTGCCAAATAGCGTGATTCGGTGTCCACCGCGAGACCGCCCGCCGCGGCGAGCTCGGTCCGCTCGGCGCCGGTGACTACGTGGTCGGCACTCTCTATGGTCCCGACGTGGACCGACAGTCCGGCGCGCCGCAACTCGCCGGCAAGCAACGGCGCCGAGGGAAGCACGACCTCGCCGCTGCTGCCGTGCAGTCGGTCCGCGACCACCAGATCACCGGGACGCACCTGTGGTGCCAGCGCTCCGGCGACACCGGCAATCACGGTCGGGACACCCACGCGTCCCGCCCGGCCGGCCGGTCCACGCCCCGAAACGTGTGGCGCCGTGCGCATTCCGCGCTCGAGCGCCAGTCGCTCGACGCGCAAGGGCGTCACCACCTGGGCATTCGCGCGTGTGGTCATGGCGCTGTCCGTGGGGTGAGCCCGAGGTCTCGGTGCGTGTGACTCTCCGGCCCGTCGAGGGCACGGACGACGCGACCGAGCGCCCAGACGGGGAAGATCAGCCGGTAGAGGTGGTAAGCGATGTAGAAGTCACCGGGGAAGCCGGTGCCGGTGAATTTGTCCTCGGCCCAACCACCGTCGGGTTGCTGGGTTTCCGCAAGATAGTCGACACCGCGCAACGTTGCCTCGCCGGTCTCGCCCGCGGCGACCAGAGCCATCAGTGCCCAAGCTGTCTGGGACGGTGTCGAGTCGCCGCGGCCGATCCAGGCCGGGTCGTCATACGACCGCAGGTCCTCGCCCCAGCCACCGTCGGCGTTCTGGTGTGCTTCCAGCCAGCGGACGGCGGCCCTGATGGCACCGGAGCGCGGTGAGGTGCCTGCGGCGACGAGCGCCGGGACGACCGCGCCCGTCCCGTAGACGTGGTTGGCGCCCCAGCGTCCGAACCACGAGCCGTCAGCCTCCTGGTGGTCCAACAGCCACTGGACACCACGCTTGCAGCGCGCACCGCGCGAACGACCCACTGCCGCAAGCATTTCCACCACATGCGCGGTCACATCGGCCGACGGTGGGTCCGTCACGGCACCGAAGTCGCAGAACGGCAGCTGGGAGGGCCAGCGACTGGTGTTGTCGGCGTCGAATGCTCCCCAGCCGCCGTCCTTGGACTGCATGCCGGCGGTCCAGGCGATGCCGCGGGACACAGCCTGCTCCTGCAGCGGGCCGTGGGTGGTGGCCACCCGCTGCAGCCCCATCACGATGACCGCACTGTCGTCGGTGTCGGGGTAGTTGTCGTTGGCGTATTCGAACGCCCACCCGCCCGGCGGCAGCTTGGGGCGACGAACCTTCCAGTCACCCGGGACGGTGATCTGCTCGGCCATCAGCCAGTCGGCAGCGCGGCGGAGCGCCGGATCGTGAGGATTCACACCGGCATCCAGCAACGCGTTGACTGCCAGACCGGTGTCCCAGACCGGCGACTGGCAGGCCTCCAGACGCCGGATCGGTCCGTCCGGGGTGTCCTCGGAGATGAAGAATCCCTCGAGTCCGTCGACGGCGGCGCGCAGCACGGGGTGGTCCAGCGCGTAGCCCAGGGAGTGCAGCGCGAGGATCGAGTAGACCCACGGCGGTTGGATGCCGCCCCACCCGCCGTCCGCCTCCTGGCGGGCGATGATCCACTCGGCCGCCCTGCGCAGCGCGTGGCGCCGCACCGGCCCGATCGCGTGCCGGTGGTAGGCGTGCAGGCCCCTGTCGAGACCGTTGAACGCCGCCGGAATCCACCGCTCGCGGACACTCGGCGCTGGTCGAGTGCCGGAGGAGCGAAGCGGGGGAGGTGTATCGAGACCCGTGGACGCTGGATTCGTGCGGCCATCGGTTCTCAACTCACCAAGGTCCCACTCCATCCGGCGCTTGGGACGCAGCGTGCACACGACCGTCAGCGGGACGATGGTCTGGCGGGCCCAGCAGCCCCACTCGTAAACGTTGAGCGGCACGTGCTTGCCCAGATACATCAGCTCGGGCGGCATGGCGGGCAGGTCGGACCAGTCCCACCAGCCGAAGAGCGCACACCAGATGCGGGTGAAGACACGCGTCTGCTCCAATCCGCCTGCCGACACGATGAATTCGCGTGCGAGGGCCAGGTGCTCTGCGGTGGGCTTGTCGCCCGCCATACGCAGGGCGATCCAGGCCTCAACGGTGGTGGACAGATCTCCGGGGCCGCCGGCGAAGGTTGCCCAGCTGCCATCCGCCCGTTGCTGGCTGCGGATCCACCGCGCGGTTTGGTCGCGGGTGTCCGCGGTGTCGATGCCGAGGAAGACGCGCAGCATCATGTCCTCGGCGTCCATGGTGACGTTGGTCTGCAGCTCACCCTTCCAGGCACCGGACGGCAGTTGGAGGTCGAGCAGTCGACGCGTGGCGCGTTCGAGGGTCTCGCGCGTGCGGTCGACTGGGGTGTCAACGGCCTGCTGGGGGGCGAGTTGTGGCATGCGGTCACATGTCCCTTCCGGCGACGTAGCGCGCCACCTCGGTCAGAGTGGAGACGGCCGTCTCGTCGAGATCGGCCCGGTGCAGTGCGTCGACTGCATGCTGTATGGCGCTCTCGGCGCTCTCCCGGCACCACGCACGGGCGCCTATGTCGTCCAATCGCGTTGCGATGCGGTCGAGTTCGGCTGATGTCGTCTCGCCCTCGTGGAACCACGTCGTCAGATCGGCGACGTCGGGTTGGTCCAGTGCCCAGGCGATCGGCAGCGAGTGCTTCTTCGCCCGCAGATCGGAGTGGTTCGACTTGCCGGTGACGGCCGGATCTCCCCAGATGCCGAGGACGTCGTCGACCAGTTGGAAGGCCGCACCCACGCCGCGGCCGTATGTCGCAAGGGCCCGGCGCTGGTCTGGTGTCGACCCGACGAGGACTGCTGGCAGCTCGGTGCTGCAGCGCAGCAACGCACCGGTCTTGGCAGCTGCCATCCGTCGGCATTCGGCGAGCGAAACCTGCTGGCGCTGCTCGAATTCCATGTCGAGCACCTGGCCTCGGATCAGCTCCCGGGTGGTGATCGCGAGGAGGTGCCCGGCGTCGGCGGTGTGTGGGCCGGCGTCGCCGAGCAGTTCCTCGAAGGCGAGTGCCTGCAGCGCGTCACCGGCGAGGATCGCGGTCGCGTCGTCCCACACCGACCAGACGGTCTCCCGGTGTCGGCGGGTGCGGTCCCGGTCCATGATGTCGTCGTGCACCAGCGAGAAGTTGTGCACCAGCTCCACCGCCACCGCTGCGGGGGTTGCCTGTGCTGGGTCGGCGCCAACCGCTTGTGCGGCCAGCAGCGCGACCATCGGACGCAGCTTCTTGCCACCGTCCTCGTGCACCGGATCTCCGTGACGGTCAACGAAGCCCAGGTGGTATGCGACGACGAGGTGCTCTCGTCCGTCGAGCGTGTCGACCGCCTTGCGCAGCGCGGGCGTGACGAGTGCGCGGGTCAGCTCCTGTGCCTTCACGAGCTCGTCGGTGGTGGGGGATCCCTGCGGATCCGGTTCGGCACCATGAGATCCCTGAGAGGCTCGTGCGACGCGATGAGATCCCTGAGGAGCCCGTGAGGTACGAGCGGGCGTCTCGAAGGGTTCGAGACCGGCGGGTCGGGCGAGCACGACCTCCGCAGCCGAATATCCGCTGCGCACAGCACCTTCCATGGTGGCCGGCCAGCCGGTGGCGGTCCAGGCACCGGCGAGCACGATGCCCGGCCGGGTGGTCTCGGCGTGCGGCCGCAGCCGACCGCTGCCCGGCGCTGCGCGGAACGTCGCATCCGGCTCCCGGGTGACGAAGAAGTCGAGCACCTCCGCAGTTGCCATGCGCGGCAACAGCTTCCGCAGGTGCGGCAGCGCCCAGTCACGCAGCTGCGCGGTGGTCAGCCCGATCAGGTCATCCGCCGCGGACACGGACACGGCGAGGTACTGGCGCTCGTCCTGCAGCCCGGCCGCGGTTGTGCGGTCGAAGACCCACTGCAGCGGACTGTCCACTGCGGCAACGAAATCGGTGTCGAGAACCGGGCGGTCCAACACGACATGGACATTGACGATCGGCGACACCCCGAGCCGGTCCGCGAGATCTGCGGGCAGACCGAGCGCGGCCGGGTCGACGACGCGCTCCAGTGCTGCTGGGGGTATGGCGAGCACGACCGCGTCATACGCCTGCTCGTCGTCGGCGAGGACCACCCGCGCGCCCGAACTCTCCGGGAGCAACGCGCTGACCTTCGCCCGCAGCTGCACCGTGCAGCCTGCCGCATCCAGCGCCCGCCCGGCAGCGTCACCGTGCAGTTGTTGCAACGGGACTCGCGACCACCCGAGGTCCGATGCCCCGTTGTCGTTGAGCAGGCCCAGCTGGAAGACGGTCGCAGCCAGCGCGAGGGAGCATGCGTCGGCGTCGGCATTGAGCGTGGCTTTGCCGATCAGCTCCCAGAGCACCTCGATCGACCGGTCGTCGGCACCGTGCTTGCGCAACCAGCCGCCGAAGGACTGTGTGTCGACGTCGGGGTCCGTGGGGTCAACGCGGCCGAGTGCGAGCGCCACCCGGCCGACGAGCAAGCGCTGCCGCAGCGACATCCAGCGGTGCCGCAGGAGGGAGCCGCTCAGCTGCAGTGGTGCGGGAAGGTCGTTGCGGTGCAGGCGAGTTCGCACCGGTGACTTCTCACTGGCGATCGGCACGTCGAGGCGGTCCTGCAGATAGGTCAGGTGTCGCACTCCGAGCCGCTCGAGCAGGCCGATGTATGCCGTGCAACACCGCAGGAAGGCGTGTTGTCCGCCGTCCACCCAGAGGTCACCGTGACGGAAGGAGTGCGTCAATCCGCCCAGCCGGGCACGGGATTCGAGCAGCGTGACCTCGACGCCGGCGTCCGCCAAGTCGAGCGCGGCGGTGATCCCGGCCAGTCCGCCGCCGATCACGCAGACGGAGGGGCGAGGTTGCCCCGTCATACCGGCAACACCGCCTTGGCGAGGGCACTCAGCGCGACGCGGCCCTTTTCGCGTGGTGGCAACGACATTCGGCGTTCGTAGACCGCGGTCGGGTTGTCCCGGATGCGCATCAACAGGTGGTGGTAGATGCCGGCCATCGCGGCGCAGCACGCCGTGCTGCGGTGGTCCAGGTGGGGCAGCAGGCGCAACCCGAGGTCGTACCAGTGCTGCGCGCGGTCCGCCGCGAAGGTGATGTATGCGGCCAGCCGCGCGTCCGGGTCGTGCAGGGCGCCCGAGTCGTCCAACTGCAGCCGGACGCCGAAGCGATCCAGCTCCTCGCTCGGCAGATAGACCCGGCCGAGCAGCAGGTCCTCGCGGATGTCGCGCAGGATGTTGGTTTGCTGCAACGCGATCCCGAGTTGGTCGGCAAAGAGTGGCGCCCGCGGGTCGCTGCCCTTCCCGAAGATCGACAGGCACAGCCGGCCGATGGATCCGGCGACGCAGCGGCAATAGACGCGCAGGTCGTCGAACGTCTCGTAGGTGGTGTCGCGCAGGTCCATCTCGACACCGTCGAGCAGCTCCTCGAAGGCTTCCAGCGGCACCGGGAAGCGGTGCGCCGTCCGTGCGACGGCCGCGAGTACCGGGTCGGTGGACGCGTCGATGTCCGACAGCTGCTTGCGGACGACAGCGAGCGACTCACGCTTGGTCTCGAGCGGTGCGTCGTCGTCGCCAATGTCGTCGATCCGGCGGGCGAGCGCGTAGAGCGCGCACAGGGCCTGACGCTTGTCGGTCGGCAGCAGCCGGATGCCGTAGTAGAAGTTGCGGGCCTCGGTGCGGGTGATCCGCTCGGCCTCCATCAGCGTCGGATCGAGGGTCATCTCAGCTCCTCCCTGCGGTCAGGAGGAGCCGGATCCCGTGTCGTAGCAGGTCGATCCGGCGCGGGCGAACCGTCGGGCCGTCGGTCACCTCACCGCCGGCACGATCCAGTGCGTCCGCCGTGGCCAGCCCGCCGGCGACGTATCCCGCCACCGCGATGCGCGCCCAGCCGTGCAACGAGCCGACGAGTTCGACTCCGGCAGAGAGCATTTCGCGGCACATCAGCGCCTGGTCGAGCACGACGGACCGCAGCGCCGCCGCGCTTTCGGGGAGCAGCATGGTGGTGTCGGTCAGGCCGGCGGCATACAGCTGATCCTGCGGGAGATAGATGCGCCCGGCTCGATGGTCCTCGACGACGTCCTGGCAGTGCTCGAGGATCTGCAGTGCGGCACAGACGCTGTCGCTGCGCGATATCCGCTGCGGTGTCGCCTGGCCGAAGGCACCCAGCACGAGCCGCCCGATCGGGTGCGCGGACAGCGCGCAGTAGCCGAGCAGCGCGTCGAGGTCGGGGTAGCGGCTGATGTGCTGGTCGCGCAGGTTGGCCTCGATCAGATCGTCGAACGCGGCCACCGGCAGGCCCGGCTCCCGCAGGTATGGCGCGAGGGCTCGCAGCGTCGGATCCTGCGGGGTCGCTCCGTCGGCCGCGTGGTGCAGATCTGCGCGGAAGGTGAGCAGGGCGGCCGTCCGATCACCCTCGAGTGCGTCCCCGAGCTGGTCGATGTGTCGTGCGACGTCGTAGACCGCGAGCAACACCTGGCGGTGCCGAGAAGGCAACAACCGCAAGGCAACCGGGAAGTTCTCGGTCGTCGCGTCGGGGGCGGCGGTGTGGGTGGTCACGCCGGTGGGGGTGGTCGCAGCGAACATTTGCCTTCCAGCCTGCCCCTGCCGGATCGCCATGCGCTGCACCAAAATGTGTGGCATTGGAAGCGCGCCTTTGTCACCAAGTGATAGACCTGATGATCATGGGGTCAACGTCAAGCATTGCTGACGTGCCCGGGCCAGGGTCGCCCGAGCTGCGCCTGTTGCAGTCGCGTCTGGTGGCCCGGTTTCCGCAGATCATGTCGGCGGTCGCCGAGGAGCTGGAAGTGCTCTGGCCGGCGTGCCTGGAGTTCACCGCCGGGCGCGGGACCGAGTTGGCGGACACCGCCGACCAGGTGGTGTCCCGACTCCTGGCCACCGCCGCCCGGGACGCCCTGCCGCTGCCGGTCACGACCCCGGAGCTGGACCCGCTGCTGGTCGCGATGTTCGACCAGTTGGGCCGGGCACAGTTTCAGCAGGGTCGCGATCTGAACGGCATTCTCACGGCATACCAGGCGGGTGCTCGGGTGGCCTGGGCGCACATCTCCCACGAGGCGATGCAGGTCGGCCTCGACACGCGACGGTTGTCGCGGCTCGCCGAGACGCTCTTCATGCTCACCCACGACATCTCGGCGCGCACGACGGACGGTTATGTGCGAGAGCAGTCCGAGCGCGGTCTGGTCTCGCACCGGGCACGCAGCGAGCTCGCCGGGCTGTTGATGTCGACGCTGCCGGATCGCAACGCGGTGCTGCTGGCCGCCGACCAGGCCGGGTGGGCCGTGCCCGATGAGCTGGCCTTCGTGTTGTTGCGCGATCAGGACGATCCACCGCTGACGTCGCGGCCGCGGTTGGATCCGGAGTGGCTGGTGGTGCACGTCGGGGATGTCGTCGGCTGGCTGGTGCCGTGGGTGGCAGGCATCGAGGCGCGGCTGCAGCGCGCACTCGCCGAGGTGCCGGCGGTGATCGGCCCGCCGGTGCCGGTCACCGAAGCGCGGCGCAGCATGCGTGTTGCGCGCGGTGCGCGGCGCCTGCAGGACGCGGGCGCACTGCCGACGACCTTGATCTTCGTGCCCGAGCACATCGACACCCTGCTGGTGCATCGGAACCCGGAGTTGTTGGCAGCGTTGCGTTCTCGTGTGCTCGCCCCCTTGGGCCGTATGCCGGAAGGCAGCCGCGACCGGCTCACCGAGACCCTGACGAGTTGGCTGCGGCACTTCGGCTCACGGCAGGCGGTCGCGGCCGAGTTGCACATCCACCCGCAGACCGTCCGCTACCGCCTGGACCAGTTGCGTGAGGTCTTCGGTGACGCGCTGGACGACCCGGCGCAACGCGCACAGCTCTTCCTCGCACTCGTCTGGGGAGCCCCGCCGGACGTATGACGACCGAACACGGCATCCCGGACGCGTGGCGGCAGGGCGACCTCGACGCGCGCGGTCAGCTTCCGGCGCGCGGCTGGCTCTGCCCGGATCCGGCATCATCGATCGCATGAGTGACTGGACGATCGGCAACGACCCTTCGACGGTGCGGCGGCAGTATGCCGACGGGTCCCGCCTGGCGACGCGTGCGTCGTTCTGGGCGCCGTCGCCGCCAGGTGAGTCACCGCAGGACGTCGCGATCGCCGCGCTGCGCACGGGAGGAAGCCGGAAGATTCTCGAGATAGGTTGCGGTCAGGGGCAATTCGCGCAGCGCATGCAGCGTGAGCTGAACGCGGACGTGTTGGCCACCGACCAGTCGCCCGCGATGGTCGTGGCAGCGGCGGCGCGTGACGTCCCAGCCATGATCGCGGACGCAGGGCACCTTCCCTTCGATGACGACTCCTTCGACGGCGTCGTGGCGATGTGGATGCTCTATCACGTGCCCGACCTGGCACAGACCTTCAGCGAGGTCCGCAGGGTGCTGCGCCCGGGCGGTGTGTTCGTCGCCGTCACCAACGGACGCCGGCACCTCGCCGACCTGCGAGCGGCTGTCGGATTGGATGAAGCCACAACGCAATTCATGGTCGAGGACGGTGAGGAGAAGCTCTCGGCATACTTCGACCACGTCGAGGTGCACCGCACCAGCGGTCGCGCCGTCGCCGACCATGCAACGGCGCGTGACTACCTCGCGAGCTACGCGCCGAGTCTCGCCGATGCCCTCCCGCCGTATGACGGCACGCGCACCTACACGGGCTCATCCGCTGTGTTCGTGGCGAGCTCGGGGAGCGTGCATTCGGCATGACCGTACGAAGGACCACGCGTCAGCGGCCACCGGTGCTGCACTGGTGCTGCATCACTGGTGCAGGCGGTTGTCGGCCGGCGAAAGGTCAGCGAGGAGCAGCCTCTCGAGCGCCGCGGCATACGCCTGCGCATCGAGCACCTCGGCGTCGGCGACGACCGTGATGCCGAGCGTGCCGGCCCAGCTGAGCGCACCGACGGTCAGCGGTATGCCGGGGGCGGGCGGCAGGATCGGGTGCACGCGCTCGACCGGGCTGCCGGCCAGCGTGAACCGCTCAGCCGGCCCGGGCATGTTGGACACGATCGCCTGAAAATACTTGGGGCCGTAGACAGTTCGGGCGAACCAGCGTCGTCCACCGTGCGGCACGGCACGCAGCGCCGTCGCCATCACCCAACGCGATGCGAGCGCCCGCGTCGGCGTGCGCAACGCACTACTGAGCCCGCATACCTCGTCCCGTATGTCGGCCAGTGGAGCATCGCGGGCAGGCACGTCCAGGATGACTGCGCCGGTGAGATTCCCGCCGTCGTCCGAGCCGGGTGACCGAAGCATCACCGGCACCGAGACGCGGAGCCGGTCGGCGCAGCCGTGCGCGAGGTCGGGGTCGACGGTCGCCAGCGCGGAACCCGTTGCGGCCAGCAGCAACTCGGTCACTCGCATCCGGCGCGCACGGGCCGCATCGCGGACCGCGTCCAACGGCATCTCGAACGTCGCAAAACCCCGTCGTGAACTCCCGGTGGGGAGCACCGCAGCAGGTTTGCCGTCGGTCGCCAACTGCGCCAGTCCCTGTATGACGCCCGCGCCCCGCTGTAGCACCGAAGGCCCCGCACGGTCCGGAAGAGGCAACTCGTAGGGCGGCTCCAGCAGGTGCAGCAACTTGGCGACAGCGCCGATCCCGTCGGCCATGCAGTGGTGCATGACGATGCAGAACGCCACCTCGTCACCGACGCCCCGGATCAGCCACGCCCGCCACAACGGCCGGTCTCGCGGCAGTTCCTGCGCGGTCAGCTGTCCCACGAGTTCATCCAGCTCGGACAGTCCGGCGCCGTCCGGGAGCGACAGCTCGGTCAGGTGGTGCGGCCAGTCGATCGGGTCCGCCGCGACCCAGCGCGGCGACCCAGGCGCGGGCAGACGATCGGTGAAGTGCGGCAACTTGTCGAGCTGCTCGGCCAACGTGTCTCGCAGCTGTGCGTAGCTCGGTGCCGGTGCCCCCAGCAGCGCGAGTCCGCCGACATTCTGCGCGTGTCCCGGCGTCTCGACGTCCAGGAAGAACGCGTCGGACGTCGGCAACGCCACCCCCGGATGGCGCCGGCCCCACCACTCGGTCACCGCGACCGCAGCCACCACCACGACCGCGGCGCCGAGCACGTCGACGACGTAGTGGTTGGCGGTCGCGAGCACGACATACAACGTCAGCGCGACGTGGATCGCGCTGACGACCTGCAGCCAGCGCGCGTGCGACATACGGGCGAGCATCACGCTGACCCACAGCGCCCAGGCCATGTGCAGCGACGGCATCGCCGCGAGCTGGTTAGCGCTCGCGACGACCGGCGACCCCCACGACCCGACCGTGCCGCCGTCGGCCACCGTGTCGATGAAGCCCGGCATCATCCGGGGCGGCATCAGCGGATAGAACGCGAAACACGCGAACGCCAGCAGGTTCAGCACCACGAACGAGTTGCGCGCCTGCCGGTAGAGGTCCGGCGTCCACACGTAGGTGATCACCAGGAGCAGTGCCGCGGAGGCGATGTAGGTGGTCGCGTATTCGTAGTTGGCCGCCGTCATCAGCGCCGGATGCCCGGCGAGCCAGGCATTCAGCGAGCTCTCGACGTCCAGGTGCGCCCACTGCTCCAGCTGTATGACGCCCGTGGCGTGTGACCGGGCGGCGGTGCTGCGGGACGGACCGGACAGCGCGTCCACCAGCAGGTAGATGCCGAAGAGCGCGAGGCCGCCGACCAACTCGGTCAGCAACCGGGGACGCGGCACCCGCGGCACGGCGGGGAGCCGCAGCGACGGCAGATGCAGGTCGAGGTGGTGGTGCGGGTGAGTGGCGCTCATCGGTCACCTCCGCTTGGCCGAGTGTCGACCGTGTCCTCGGGCCGGGGGCCCCGCGAAGTATTCGGGGGAGCGCAGCGGAGGAGAAACTTCGTGGGGTGAACTAGGCGAACGAGATGGTGAAGTCCGGCATCTTCCGCAGCCGACTCCAACCCCAGGCGATGCAGACACCGACCGTCAGCAGGGTGAGCACAGTGCTGAAGACCCCGCGGGACAGCAGTGCATTGCGGGCGCCGAGCTGTAGGAACCCCATGCTCATGCCGACGTCGATCAGCCGCGACGCGCCCCACAGGATGCACACCTGCGTGAACATCCGGTGCGCCCGCTTGTCGTGGAAGAGCATCTGCGGCAACGCGATGAAGTCGCGGGCCAGGTGCTTGGTGATCGGCTTGCCGATGGCCGCGCTGCCCAGGAAGATCAGCGCCATCAGCAACGATCCGGCGATCGGCTGCAGCACATAGATGTAGATGCTCGACAGTGCCAGCGACAGCGATGTGCGCCCCACCAGCATCAGCACCGCCAGCAGCAGGGTGCGCGGCACCGACGACTGGGTCCGCAGGCGCACGGCGACGATCAGCCCGGACCACGCCAGCACCGAGATCAGGCCCCAGACCTGGCCGACGGTGGCGAGCGCGGCATACAGCAACAGCGCCGGTATGACGACGGCCTCCAGCAACATGCGTCCCGCCCGTAACGCGGAGGTGCGCACGAACTCCCGGTCGATGATCAGGGCACAGGCGCCTTGCTGTGCCGCCGGTCGCGAAGGCATGTCTCACTATGACACCGCCACCTGAGAATCGGCCGTGGTTTGGCCACGGGACAGCGGCGAGTGCGCGAGCCCGGCGATGCCGACACCGATGAGCACTGCCGTCACGGACACCGCCGCCAGCGCGCCCGCGGTGTGCGGCACCGTGACGTGGAAGCCGAAGATCCCGGCCAGGTAGCTGATGACCGGGTTGGTGATGCTCATCGCCGCCACTGCCCAGGGCAGGGTGCCGGCGGCGAAGGCCGCCTGCTCGATCAGCAGGCCGGACGCGGTCGCGACGGCCAGGCCGTAACCGGGCCAGTCCAGCGCGGTGTGCAGCACACCCGGGCCGAAGAGGTCGGTGGTCGTCAGCTTGGTGAGCACGGCGTTGCCGGCGAAGCACACCCCTGCCGCGATCGCGAGCAGCAGGCTGGTGGCCCGCGGGTCCGGGTGGGAGCGGGCGGTGATGACCAGGGTGATGACCAGGCCGGTCATGGCCAGCAGCACCCACACGACCTGCTCGCGGTTGGGGGTGCCGTGCAGCGGCGCGGCACCGCTGACCGACAGCAGCACGATCAGGCCGGCACAGATGCACAGGACGTAGATCCAGTCCTTGAGCGTGGGACGCAGCCGCCCGTGGTGGCCGAGGAGCGACGAAGGAGCGTCTCGAGGTCCCGCGACCCCGATCCCCGTCAGCAACAGCGCGAAGAGCACCTGACTGACCATCACCGGCTGCACGAGCGCAACGCTGCCGAGATGGAGCGCCGCCGCCTGGATCAGGAAGCCGACGTTGTTGATGACGAATCCGGTCAGCCACAGCTTGCGCCGGACCAGGGCCCGGACGAACGCCGAGAAGCCGTGCACCGTGGCGAGGCTGTGCTGCTCCGTGGCCTGGGATGCGGCGCGCTGCTCCAGCATCGCGGACAGTGCGAACGCGAAGGCGGCCGCACAGGCGAGCAGGAGCACCAGCCAGAGCACTCAGCGATCGCCTCCCCACCGGGTCTGCTCACCCCAACGCTCGGCAAGCCGTGTGTATGCCGCAGGCCACGCCGACCGCATCACCGGCGCGACCCGCAGAGCCTGGTCGGCATACCGCTCGGGGCGCCCGGAGGCGATCAGCGAAACAACTTGTCGGGCAACAGTTTCCACGGATTTCGGGCGCGGTCTGCTGCGGGCGTATGGCGTGCCGCGATGGGTGAAGAAGTCGGTGTCGACGACGCCCGGCACAAAGGTGCTCACCTCGACGCCGGTGCCGGCGGCCTCGAGACGCAGTGACTCGGCGAAGGTGTCCAGGCCGGCCTTCGTCGCGGCATACACGGCCTCGCCCGCGACACCGGTGCGGCCGGCGATGCTGGTGACGAAGCACAGGTGACCCCGCCCTCGCTCGACCATCGCCGGCAGCACCGCGCGGGAGAGGGTCATCGGCGCGACCAGGTTTGTCGTGACGAGGTCGGGGATGCGGTCGGGAGGCATCCGGTCGAAGCCGCCCTGCCAGCCGATGCCGGCGTTGTGCACGACCAGGTCGAGCCGGCCGTATGCCGCCGTCGCCTCCTCGGCGAGGCGGACCAGCTGCTCCGGGTCGGCCAGGTCTGCGACGACCGGCGCGGCACCGAGCTCGTCCGCGACGGCCCGGGTGCGCTCGCGGTCGCGGCCGTGCACGACCACGCGCACGCCGTGGTCGGCGAGTGCGCGCGCGATCTCGGCGCCGAGCCCGCCGCTGCTGCCGGTGACGAGGGCGAATCTGCCGTGGAGTCTCATCGGGACCAATTCGTCGTCATGTCCACCCCACCAACAATATTCGTTTCCTATGCCACCGGCAGCCGCCTTCCCCCCAAGATGGCCGAGCTCACCCCCAAGATGGCCGAGCTTGTCGAGGTCACGCCTGGGTTTCGACGAGCTCAACCGTCTCAGGCTCGACGACCTCAACCGCGTCGCGCACCGGCCGCCGCATGACGAGCATCACCAGCAGGAACGCGATGAAGAGCAGCAGCGCGCCGACCTCGAAGCCGCGGTTCGCGCCGGTCACGAACGTCTGTATGGCGTGCCCGCTCGCCCCGGGAGCAACCGCCGGATCCTTGCCCGCGGTCGCGAACACCGTGACCAGCACGGCCAGTCCGAGCGCGCCGCCGAGCTGCTGGGTGACGTTGACCAGACCCGATGCGACGGAGGCGTCGGAAGTGCGGACTCGCGACAACCCGGCCGTCGTGAGCGGCACGAACGCGATGCCGTTGCCGAGTGCGAAGACCACGAATGCCGGCAGCAGCTGCACATAGCTGGTGTGCGCGGTCAGTGTGGTCAGCATCAGCATGCCGATGGTCGACAGCAACGTGCCGACCGCAGCGATGGTGCGTGTCGAGTAGTGGTTGCTGATCACCCGGGCGACCAGTTGCGAGCTGAGGAAGATCGTCACCGGGAAGGGCAGGAACGCCAGCCCCGACTGCAGCGGTGACCAGCCGAGCACGATCTGCATGTATTGGCTCATGAAGAAGAACGAGCCGAGCGAGCCGGCGACCAGCATCAGGCGGGCGATGTATGGCGTGGCCCGGTCGCGATCGGCGAAAAGCCGCAGCGGCATCACCGGCGACGCGGCTCGCAACTGCACGAGCACGAAACCGGCCAGCAGTGCGACTCCGGCGCCGAAGGCGATCTCGGTGCCGGTGTCGGTCCAGCCGTCCGATGCCGCACGGATGAATCCGTAGACGACAGAGGTCATTCCGAAGGTCACCAGCAATGCGCCCGCGACGTCGACCGAGCCCCTGACTCCCTTGTCACGGGACAGTGCGCGGTAGCCGGCGGCCAGCACGGCAACGCCGATCGGGAGGTTGACGAAGAAGATCCAGCGCCAGGACGCGAGTGAGGTGAGTATGCCGCCGGCCAGCAGCCCGGTGGCTGCTCCGGAGGCCGAGACGACGGTGTACCAACCGATGGCACGGGTCTGTTCCTTGCCCGGCTGGTAGAGCGACATCAGGATCGCCAGGGCCGATGGCGCCGCGAAGGCGGCACCGACACCCTGCAGTGCGCGGGCCGCCAGCAGCAGAGCCTCGCCCTGGGCGACTCCGCCGATGAGGGAGGCGGTGACGAAGACCGCCATACCGGCCAGGAAGGTGACCCGGCGGCCGAGGATGTCGCCGGCGCGTGCACCGAGCAGCAACAGGCCGCCGAAGGCCAGCGTGTAGGCGTTGACGATCCAGGACAGCGAGGTGGAGCTCATCTGCAGATCGACGCCGATGTCCGGGAGCGCGATGTTCACGATCGCGGCGTCGAGGACCAGCATCAGCTGCGTCACCAGGACCGCGACGAGCACCCAGCGTTTGGCGTCGCCTGCACCGGTCGTCGGTCGTATGCCTCGGATCCGGCGTATGCCGTGCATCCGGCCGCCATCGGCCGAGCGCCGAGGACCGGACAGGGAAGGTGTATCGAGATCGATTTGTTGCACAGTGGAGCGGTGTGAGTTGGTAGGAATGGTCACGAGTGAGAGTCCTTCGCGAGTGCGAGGCGTACCATGAATAGAAGCGGAGTTGATCTCCGTTTAGAACTATACGGAGGCATCCTCCGGTTTTGCAACCGGATATGCCATGAGGTGTGAGATCAATGGCCACGAGTGGCTCGGCAACGGCGGCGAAACGCACGTCCAAGACAGTGCGTGAACCCGCGGAAACCACTGTGCGCACGCCCGATTCGACTGATTTGTCGGCGCCGGCGGCGTGCAGCAAGCCGTTGCGCGCCGACGCGGCACGCAACCGGCAGAAGCTGATCGACATCGCGACGAAGGCGTTCACCGACGACGTCGACACCCCACTGGACGAGATCGCCAAGCGTGCCGGGGTCGGCATCGGCACCCTTTATCGGCACTTCCCGACCCGTTGCGACCTGGTGCTCGCGGTCTACGGCGACCAGGTCTCCGCGCTGGAGGAGCGCTCCTACGACCTGCCCAAGGAGCTCGAGCCCGGCGAGGCGCTGCACGAGTGGATGCGCGGTTTCGTCGGCTACTACGCGGTCAAGATGGGCCTGATCAACCTGCTGCGTTCGATGATGCAGGGCAACCCGCAGACCTTCGAGTCGGCCCGCAACCGGATGCGTGAGTCCGCCGAGCGCGTCCTGCAGCCGGCCATCGATGCCGGTGTCGTCCGCCCCGACGCCACCGCGGCCGAGCTCACCCGCGCCCTCGGCGGCGTCTGCC
Source organism: Flexivirga sp. B27 (assembly GCF_052905685.1). Classification (NCBI taxonomy): domain Bacteria; kingdom Bacillati; phylum Actinomycetota; class Actinomycetes; order Micrococcales; family Dermacoccaceae; genus Flexivirga; species Flexivirga sp. B27. The sequence goes on from NZ_JBPYUM010000004.1 coordinate 226,152, forward strand.
TGGCGTCGTCCACGCCGGAGGGTCAGGAGACCTCTCTCGCCGTCGTCGACCTGATCTACGACGGCCTGCGCTTCGGTGCGCCGCGAAATGGCGGTTGAGGAGCAGTGAGGGACGAGCTGCACGGAGCTGGTTGAGGAGCGGTGAGGAACGAGCCGCGTCTCGAAACCTCACTCCGTGGCCATGGCACGCAGCATTGACTGCGCCTTGTCCAGCGTCTCCTGCCACTCCGCCTCGGGGTCGGACAGTCGGGTGATCGCACCGCCGACGCCGAGCACGAAGTGGTCGCCGGTCAGTTGCACTGTGCGGATCGCGACACTCAGCGTGGCGGCTCCGTCCAGTCCGAGCAGCCCGATGGAGCCGGAGTAGACCCCGCGTCGCTCCGGCTCAAGCCGGCCGAGGATCTGCACCGACCGCTCCTTGGGCGCACCGGTCATCGATCCGGGTGGGAATGCCACGCGCACCAGATCGAGCGCATCGGTGCCGACGGGCAGGTCGCACTCGATCGTGCTCACCAGTTGTATGACGGTCGGGAAGTGCCGAACGCCATACAGCTCAGTGACTTTCGTGCTGCCCGGCACCGCCACCCGGTTGAAGTCGTTGCGGACCAGGTCGACGATCATCAGATTCTCGGCACGGTCCTTACGTGCGGTTGCCAGCTCAGCGGCGCTCGCGGCATCTGCGGCGGCGTCGCCGACAGCCGGCCGGGTGCCCTTGATGGGAGCGCTGCGTGCATGACCCAGCGCGTCGACCTGCAGGAAGAGCTCCGGCGAGCCGGACACGATCACCCGCTGGTCGTCGATGCGCAGGTATGCCGCGTGCGGCACCGCACCGGACGCGCGCACCACGGTGAAGAGTCGCAACGGGTCGCCGGCGAACGTCCCGTAGATCCGCCGCGTCAGGCACAACTCGTAGGACTCGCCACGGGCGATGGCCTCCTGGCATTCGCCGATCAGCCGCAGATATTCGGCACGTCCGGCCACCTCCTCAACAGACGGCTGAGCGGCGCCAGCCCTCGCCGATATGTCGGCAGGCCCCTCGCCGCCACGCAACAGTGCTTCCGTCTCCGAGAACCATCCGTCCAGCACATCGACCGAGCCAACGTCCGCCGGATCATCGAGTCCGACCAGCCAGCAACGGTTCTCGTCGTCGATGACGACCGCGCGGTCGATCAGCACCCACCAGGCGTCGGGCCATTCGTCGGACCCGTGCGGGTGCGGCAGGTCGAGGCCGAGCTGCTCGACGCCGAGCTCGTAGCCGAAGTAGCCGGCATACCCGAGCGTCAGGCCGGGGTCATCTCCGACGCGGTCGACCCGACTGATCGCTGCCCGGATTCGCCGCTGCAGCGTGTCCAGGATGCCGGTGGGCAGCTGCGTGGACGCGCCGCCCCGCAGCACTCGGACCCCACGCCCGCAGACACTCCTCAACCGGTGGGAGAAGTGCGGATCTGCCCACCCCACAACGGTGTACGGTCGTCCGTTGCTGCCGACGATGCCGTCGAGCACGACGTCCGGCGTCCCTTCGCACCGCTCAAGGACCGCCTCCGGCGCCAGCCGGTCCGCCAGCCGGACCGACCGCTGGCGGGTCGGCATCGGGATCGTCGCGGCATCGTCGGCCGACGCGGCGAGCCGCAGGAAATTGCCGATCAGCGTCGAGCCGAAGCCACTCTCGATCGACTCGGGGTGGAACTGCACGCCCCACCGCGGCCGCCCGGCGACCCGCAGCGCCATCAGCGTGCCGTCTGCGGCGTACGCCAGCGGCACGATAGGCGCGACGACCGAAGAGACCGCCAGGCTGTGATAGCGCACAACTTCGAATTCCGTTGGTATTCCGTCGAACAACGCATCACCGGTGTGCTCGACGGTCGAGACCTCGCCGTGCACCGGGTGGGCCGACTGCGCGACGTTGCAGCCGTGCAGCAATGCCAGCAACTGATGCCCGAGACACACCCCCAGCACCGGCATGTCGCTGTGCTGCAACACTTCCCGCGACGAGCCGACGTCGGACGCGATCGCCGGATGCCCCGGACCCGGGGAGATCACCACCGCGTCGAAGCGGGATGTCCAACCCAGTGGCAGCGGGTTGTCATTGCGCACGACTTCCGTTGTGACATCCGGGAATTCGCGCATCAGCTGCACCAAATTGTGGGTGAAACTGTCGTGGTTGTCGATCAGCAGGACGCGCACGGAAGCCGCATTCCCTCCGGCAGCAACGCACTGACAGGTCCGCGAGCACGCTCGATTGCGGCCTGGAGTCGGTCACGAAGCTGCGGATTCGGTTGGTATGTCGTGCTGTTCACCCGATCCACCACTCGCACGCCGTGCAGCGCGGACAGCGTGTAGGCGGCGGGTGCGGCCAGCAGATGCGACGCGGTGACGGTGGCCTGCCGGACCGGCCGGTCGGCATACTCCCGCAGCACGTCCAAGGTGACGCTGTCCAGCCGCGGTGCGTCGGGGACCACGAGTTCACCGCGCTGTGCGATGACCACGGTGGCGAAGACCGCCTCACTCAGTGAGCCGTCGGGCGTGGAGAGGACCTGGTCGTCATACCCGGCGTCCGTCGCCTGCTGATGCGCATACTGCTGCGAGAGATAGTCGAACCCCTTGATGTCCGGGCGTTTTCGCGCGTCGCGCAGACCCGCCAGCAGCAGCGTCGTGCTGGTCCGCAGCCGTTCCACGGGAAACGGCCGGACCAGCAACCGCAGGCCGTCGGCGGTCCAGACGAACCCAGGGAACCACGAGCCGGTGGTCGGCAGGTGCCCCAGGCCGTGGTCGTATGCCGCCCCCGACTCGGCCGGGTCGATCCCGAAGACCTCGCGCACATGTGCCGTGAAACGGGTCCGGTGCCGGTCGATCCCGATGCCCGTGCCATCGGACAGGTGCCAGGAGTCGAGCACGATCGACCCGGACCGGGCCAGGTCGACCACAGTCCGATCGCTGAGCAGCAGGCAACCCGCCCGCGGGGGTGACGTCATGCCTGATGGGTAGCACACCGTGGGACCCCGCGAGACCAGCGGTGTAAATTTGATTAGCAAAGGCTAAGTAAGTATTTGAGGAGACACGCATGGCCGATGAGCCATCCGCCGGACAACGCACGGCCCGACGGGCGAAGGCTGCCGAGCGAGCAGCCCGCGAGACCGCCAGCCCGCACTACAAATGGATCGTCCTGTCCAACACCACGCTCGGTGTGCTGATCGCCACGATCAACTCCTCGATCCTGTTGATCGCACTGCCGGACATCTTCCGCGGCATCAAGATCAACCCGCTGGCGCCCGGCAACACCAGCCTGCTGCTCTGGCTGATCATGGGCTACATGGTCGTCACGGCCGTGCTCGTCGTCGGGCTCGGCAGACTCGGCGACATGTACGGCCGGGTGAAGATCTACAACGCCGGCTTCGCGATCTTCACCTTCTTCTCGATCATGCTGTCGATCACCTGGATGCACGGCACGGCCGCGGGTCTGTGGCTGATCGCCATGCGCATCCTGCAGGGCATCGGCGGCGCGATGCTGATGGCCAACTCGAGCGCGATCATCACCGACGCCTTCCCCTCCAACGAGCGCGGTCTCGGCCTCGGCCTGAACATGGTCGCCGGCATCGCCGGATCGTTCATCGGCCTCATCGTCGGCGGCCTGCTCGCTCCGGTCGAGTGGCACCTGGTCTTCCTGGTGTCCGTGCCGATCGGGCTCTTCGGCACGGTCTGGGCCTATCTGCGCCTGCACGACACCGGTGTGCGCAAGCACGCGACGATGGACTGGTGGGGCAACGCGACGTTCGCCGTCGGCCTGATTGCCGTCCTGGTGGGGATCACCTACGGCATCCAGCCGTATGCCGGGCACACGATGGGCTGGACCAACCCGTGGGTGCTGGCCGCGCTGATCGGCGGTGCCGTCGTGCTCGCGATCTTCGCCTGGGTGGAGACACGCGTCGCTGAGCCGATGTTCCGGCTCGATCTCTTCCGGATCCGGGCGTTCACCTTCGGCAACTTCGCCAGCCTGCTCGGCGGACTGGGCCGCGGCGGCCTGATGTTCATCCTGATCATCTGGCTGCAGGGCATCTGGTTGCCGCGCCGGGGTTACAGCTTCGAGTCGACACCGCTGTGGGCCGGCATCTTCATGCTGCCGATGACCATCGGCTTCCTGGTCGCGGGGCCGGTGTCGGGCTGGTTGTCCGACCGCTTCGGTGCGCGGGTCTTCGCGACCGGCGGCATGGTCGTCGCGGCAGGCAGCTTCGTCTGGCTGTGGGCGCTGCCGGTCAACTTCGACTACTGGCAGTTCGCGCTCGCGCTGCTGATCAACGGCCTCGGCATGGGCCTGTTCGCCGCACCGAACCGCACCGGCATCATGAACAGTCTCCCGGCCGGCCAGCGCGGGGTCGGCGCCGGCATGAGCACGGTCTTCCAGAACTCCGCGATGGTGCTGTCGATCGGCATTTTCTTCTCGCTGATGATCGCGGGCCTGTCCGGCTCGCTGCCCGACGCGGTCATGCACGGGCTGACCGAGAACGGCGTCCCGCACGACTCCGCGGCGCAGGTCGCCTCGCTGCCGCCGGTCGGTGTGCTCTTCGCGTCCCTGCTGGGTTACAACCCGATCGAGTCGCTGCTCGGCCCGCACACGTTGCACCAGCTGCCGCCGGCGACGCAGGCGCACCTGACCGGGCACGAGTTCTTCCCGTCGCTGATCTCCGGGCCGTTCGCCGACGGCCTCGGGGTGGCCTTCACCTTCGCGATCGCCGCGTGCCTGATCGCCGCGTTCGCCTCGGCGTTCCGCGGCGGCAAGTACGTCCACCAGGACGACGACGAACCGTTGGACGGCGACTCGCAGACCCCCGCCGAACTGCTTGCCGAGGGCGCGGAGTGACCAAGGCGGAGCCGCCGGTGACCGCCGACTCGGTGGGCGAGCTCGCCGGGGGACTGCGCACGGTCGTCAACCGGCTGGCTTACGCGCTGCGCACGCCCGTTGCGCGGGACGGCATCACGCCCACCCGGCTGGCCGGGCTGATGGTGCTGAAGAAGCACGGGCCACTGCGTCCGAGCGGCCTGGCCGAACGCCTCGACATCACCGCCGCCAGCGCGTCCCGGCTGATCGACATACTCCTCGACGGCGGGTGGGCGCAGCGTGCCCCGGATCCGGCCGACGGACGCGCCAGCCTGCTCAGCCTGAGCCCGCAGGGCGCTGCGACCTTGGAGAAACTACGTCGCGAAGGCACCGGCGAGCTCGCGACCGGGATCGAGGAGCTGACCGCCGACGACCGGGCCGCCCTGGCTGCCGCACTGCCGGTCCTGGTCGCTCTCGCCGACGGCTATCTCGCTCGGGCGGACGGCGCTCACTGAGTCATCCGCCGTGGCGCCGCTGTATGGCGCCGATTCTTCGGCATACTCACGCTTGATGGACACGCCGAGTAACATCGGCGCGATATATCAACTCGATACATGTCGAGTCATGCGGATGCCATGGAAGGGCGAGGACTCGTGAGGACGAACAGCACGCACGTGCGGCTGGCTGCAGTGGCGGTCATCGGCGCCATGGCACTGGCCGGGTGCAGCAGCACCGGCGGCAAGAAGGCCACCGAGGAGCAGAACGCCAAGGGCGGGCACGCCAACACGCCGCGCTTCACCGCCGCGCTGATCACCCACTCCGCACCGGGCGACACCTTCTGGGACATGGTCCGTAAGGGCGCGCAGGCGGCCGCGGACAAGGACAACATCAAGCTGGAGTACTACTCCGACCCGGACGCCGCCAAGCAGGCGAGCCTGGTGCAGGCCGCGGTCGACAAGAAGGTCGGCGGCATCGCGGTGACCTTGGCCAAGCCCAACGCGCTGCGGAAGGCCGTCAAGAACGCCACCGCGGCCGGCATACCCGTCGACGGGCTCAACTCGGGCACCGACCAGATGGGCCCGATGGGGTTGATCGGCTTCTTCGGGCAGGACGAACTCGTCGCCGGCCAGGCCGCCGGCGACCGGCTGAAGAAGGCCGGTGCCAAGCAGCCGATCTGCATCATCCACGAGCAGGGCAACGTCGGCCTCAACGATCGCTGCAAGGGCGTCAAGGAGAAGGTGCCCAGCACCAAGGTCGTCTACGTCAACGGCGCCGACCTGCCCTCGGTGCGCTCCACGATCACCGCCACGCTGCAGGAGAACAAGAAGATCGACTGGATTGTCGGCCTGCAGGGTGACGTCTCGCTGAATGCCGTCAAGGCGGTCAAGTCGACCGGCTCGAAGGCGAAGGTCGGCACATTCGACACCAACCCGGGCATCGTCAAGGCGATCCAGGACGGGACGGTGCAGTTCGCGGTCGACCAGCAGCCGTGGCTGCAGGGCTACCTGGCGATCGACGCGCTGTGGTTCTACCGCAACAACGGTGACACCGTCGGCGGCGGCAAGCCGACGCTGACCGGCCCGGCGTTCGTCGACAAGAGCAACGTCGACAAGATCGCCGACTACGCCAAGAAGGGCACCCGCTGATGTCCAGCGCGGTCTCCACCACCGACACCCGCACGGCACCGAGATCGCCGATCGCGGCGCTGCTCGGCAAGCCAGAGATCGGCGCGCTGATCGGCGCGATCGCGGTCTGCGTGCTCTTCCTGTCGGTCGCGCCGGCCTTCCGCGGGCTGGCCAACGTCGGCACGATCCTCTACCAGTCGTCCGCGATCGGCCTGATGGCCGTCCCGGTCGCGCTGCTGATGATCGGCGGCGAATTCGACCTGTCCGCCGGCGTCGCCGTCACCAGCTCGGCGCTCGCGGCCTCGATGCTCGCGTGGGAGTTCAACTTCAACGTCTGGGTCGGCATCCTGCTGGCGCTCGGCGTCTCGCTGCTGGTCGGCTTCGCCAACGGTTGGCTGCTGCACCGCACCCGGCTGCCCAGCTTCCTGGTCACCCTCGGCACCTACTTCGTGCTGCAGGGCGCCAACCTCGCCGTGCCACGGCTGATCGACAACAACGTCACCTCGCCGAAGATCGACGACATGGAGGGATTCGACTCTGCCCACGCGGTTTTCGCCTCCAGCCACACCTTCTTCAAGTCCGACTCCTTCGAGGGCATCACGATCAACGTGTCGGTGCTCTTCTGGGTCGTCGTGACGGCGATCGCGGCGGTCGTGCTGACCCGAACCCGCGCCGGCAACTGGATCTTCGCCGCCGGCGGTGACGCCGAAGCCGCCCGCGCCAGCGGTGTGCCGGTGGTGCGGACGAAGATCGGGCTCTTCCTCTTCGTCGGCTTCTGCGCGTGGCTGCTCGGCATACACACGCTGCTCAACTTCGACACCGTGCAGTCCAACCAGGGCGTCGGCAACGAGTTCATCTACATCATCGCCGCGGTCGTCGGCGGCTGCCTGCTCACCGGCGGCTTCGGCTCGGTGATCGGCGCCTCGATCGGCGCGCTGATCTACGGCATGACCAACCTCGGCATCACGTATGCCGGCTGGAACGTCGACTGGCTGAAGACCTTCCTCGGGATCATGCTGGTGCTCGCGACGCTGATCAATATGTGGGTACGACGACAGGCGGAACGCCGATGACTGACGAAAAGCAAGCTGGTCGAGTGCCGGAGGACAAACAAGCTGGTCGAGTAGCGACGAGCGACGACACCCAAGCTGGTCGAGTAGCGGCGAGGGACGAGCCGCGTATCGAGACCACGGGCCCTACCGAGACCCCCGACGACACCACTCCTGTCATACGCCTCGACGGTGTCTGCAAGACCTACGGCACCGTCCGCGCGCTGACCGACATCGACCTGTCGGTGCGCGTCGGCGAGGTGACCTGCGTGCTCGGCGACAACGGCGCCGGCAAGTCGACACTGATCAAGATCATGGCCGGGCTGCACGAGCACACGTCGGGCACGATGCTGGTCAGCGGGAAGCCACGGAAGTTCGGCAGCCCGCGTGAAGCGGTCGAGGCGGGCATCGCGACGGTCTACCAGGACCTCGCCCTCGCACCCCTGATGTCCGTATGGCGCAACTTCTTCCTGGCCAACGAGCTCCGCAAGGGTCCGCTGCGCCTGTTGGACGCCGACCGGATGAAGCAGATCACCCGGGAGGAGCTGGCCAAGATGGGCATCGACCTGTCGGACGTCGATCGCCCGGTCGGCTCGCTCAGCGGTGGGCAGCGACAGTGTGTCGCGATCGCGCGGGCCATCTACTTCGGCGCGAAGGTGCTGATCCTGGACGAGCCGACCGCGGCGCTGGGTGTGAAGCAGTCCGGGGTGGTGCTGAAATACGTTGCCCGTGCCGCGAATTCGGGCCTCGGCGTCATCTTCATCACCCACAATCCGCATCACGCCTACCTCGTGGGTGACCACTTCGTCATCCTCAAGCTCGGCGAGATGTCGCTGGACGCAGAGCGCGACGAGATCACCGTCCAGCAGCTGACCGAGCAGATGTCCGGCGGTGACGAGCTCGCCGAGCTGCGTCACGAACTGCGCGAGGACGCCTGACCGCGCTCGTCGACTGACGCAATAAACACCGACTGACGCAGTTGCAACTGCGTCAGTCGGTGTCAATTGCGTCAATGGCGGGTGCGCCCGTGATCGAACGACGGGCCGAGTCGTGACATTCGGCACGGGCGCGGGCGGCGGTCCCGGCATACCGTGGATGTCATCGTCGAGGACACGCCAGAAAGGGCACGGCAATGGGATCGATCCGTCTGCACCGGTCACAGTGGTGGCTGCTGATCCCGCTCGGGTGGGTGCTGGTCGGCATCGTCGGACACTGGCTGGTCTTCCCGATGGTGCTGCTGACGATCTTCATCGGTGGCGGCTTCTCCCGCTCGTGCGGTGGCACACGCAAGTTGGACCGCCGGCGTGAGCGCCTGGAGCACCGGCAGGAGCGGTATGACGCCCGCCGCGGACAGTGGGACCGGCAGCACACACCGGCGCAGCAGCGGCCCGTCGACCTGAGCAAGCCGGCACCTGCTGCGGCCCCGCAGGAGTCGCTGGCGACCCTGGCCGCCTCGCCGCGTGTGCCGGCCGACGTGCGTGAGCGTGCCCAGCGCCTGGACCGCGAATGCGTCAGCACGCTGACCTACCTGCGCGAGCACGGCGCACCGACCGAGCAGGTCTTCCAGGTGGAGCAGATCCACACCGACTTCGGGCCGCAGGCCGTGCGTTCCTACCTTGCGCTGGCCCCCGGCACCGCCGACACGACCGAAGTGCTCGACGGCAAGACCGGGCACCAGCTGATCGTCGAGCAGCTCGACCTGCTGCTCGAGCAGATCTCCGCACATCTGCATCGCGCGGCCCGGCTCGGCAGTGACCAGCTGCTGGCCAACCACCGCTTCCTCACCGAGAAGTTCGGACACGGAGGGGACTCGGAGCTCACCATCTGAGCGACGACGACGTATGGCGCGGCATCGGGGGCCGCGCCATACGTGTGTTCTCGGCGGCCAATCGGACGTCCCGGAGCACCCGGTCCCGGTCATATCTCGACCCAGTGTCGATCTGTGGCTGGTTCGGAGGGGCGGAGCCGGTCATATCTTGACCCAGTGTCAGCTCGTGAGGGGACGCGAGGAGTAGATGACGTGCGGCACCGGGTCCTTCGAATCCTGTATGTCGCTCAGCGTCAGTCCGGCGACCTGTGCGGTCGTGCTCCGTCACCGCAGCCGGACCGAGAGTTGCCCGTTGAGCTGCTTGGTCTCGACCACGTCGTCACGGCTCTCCAGGAACGCGCGGAACGACGAGAAGCCGAGCGACTTCTCCTTGAACGTCGAATCCAGCCGCTGCATCTGCGGTTTCAGGCTCGCCGAGTGCTGCCAGCCGTCGTCGCTCTTCTCCGCTCCGATCTGCAGGGCACGCCGCAGTAGGGCGGTGGCCTGCTCCTGCTTGGTCTTCGGGCGCTTCGGCGCCTTGGTCTTCGCGGTCTTCTTGGCAGGCTTCGCCGGCGCCGCACCGCGGTCGGTCACCTCGGCGTCGTTCCCGTCGGACCCGTTGCCATCGCTGTCGGCCTGCTCGTCCGCGACGCCGGGCAGGTCGCCATACGAGCTGAAGTCGTCGCACGCGGCGACCAGCGCCCGGCTGGTCGAACCGGTGACGCCGATGCCGACCACGTAGCGGCCGAGCGACTTGCAGCGCTGCGCTAGCGCGATGTAGTCCGAATCGCCAGCAACGACAACGACATGCGTGATGTCGTCGTGCTGGAAGAGGTCATTGACGGCGTCGATCGACAGCCGTATGTCGGCACCGTTCTTGGTCCCCGACGTCATGAAGAGCTGCACCAGATCGATCGCGCGGTCGACCAGTTGCTGCTTGTATGCCGCGTTCGCCGGCACCGACCAGTCGGCATACGCCCGGGTGAGCGCGACGGTGCCGAAGGACGACGCGTAGTCGATGATCGCGCCCAGGTCGACCTCCGCCTCGTCGAGCCGTTGGGCGACCTCGTCACCCGACGTGCTCGGCCGGTGGTGCCGGGCACCGTCCTTGTGCCAGCGGCCGGACCCGTGCACGGCGTCGTAGCGGGAGATCACGACGTTGTCGAAGTCGATGTAGACCGCGACTCTCTGCCTGCTCATGTGCCGACCTTAGAGCCTGACCTCAGCCGACAGGTGCTGCTTCGGCAGCGGCGATGACGCCGGAGAGTATGTCGAGCGACGTGTCCAGTTGCGCACGGCACTGCTCCAGCCGGTCACGCTCGACCTCCAACTCCGTGCGCAGGTCCGCGCACGGCGTCGCGCGGCCACCGACGAGTGCGACGCACGGCAGCAGGCGCTCGATGGTTGCGGTGTTGATCCCGGCAGCGATGAGCGTGCGGATGATCGCCACCGCGTCGACGGTCTCAGGCGCGAAGTCCCGATAGTTGCCCGTCGTGCGCCGCGCGGTGATCAGACCCCGCTGCTCGTAGTGCCGCAACGAGCGCACGCTCGCTCCGGTCCGCTCGGACAGTTCGCCGATCCGCATGACTGCTCCCTGAAACGTGAGGTGACTCGAGTCTTGACCCTGACACCAGTGTCAGACTCTAGCGTCCCGCAGTGTGATGACAGAAGTTGCAGCCCCAGCCCAAGCCACGACGACCCACCGCAGGCTCATCCTGACCGGCCTGATCCTCGGTGTCACCGCCGCGGGCACCAGCGGGTATGTCGTCGCGGGCGTCCTCCCCGCGATCGCGTCAGACCTGGGGGTGAGCGTCGCCGCAGCGGGCCAACTGGCCACCGCCTGGGCACTGACCGTGGCCTTCGCGGGCCCGGTGATCACCGCGTTGACGCTGCGCAGGTCACCCAAGTCGCTGCTCCTCGCGATGACCGCCCTCTTCTGCATAGGCACTCTCGGCACCGCGCTCGCGCCGACCTACGGGATCATGCTGGTCTGCCGCGTCGTCGCCGCGGCCTCCCAGTGCACCTTCTTCGCGGTCGCGCTGGTCGTCGCCGTGTCGCTCTTCCCGGCCGAGCAGGCCGGCAGGGCGATCGGCGCGGTGTCCTCCGGGCTCGCCTTCGCCACGGTCATCGGGGTGCCGGTCGGCACTTTCGCGGGACGCGAGATCGGTTGGCGCGCAACATTTCTCGTGCTTCTCGGGCTCGGTGTCGCAACACTGGTGGTCATTGCCGCCGGTACGCCGCCCGAGCCGGCCTCACCCCAGGCACCACTGGACCGGCAGATCGGGTCGCTGCTCGGCAAGGAGCTGATCTCCTGCTTCGGGCTGACCCTGACGGCATACTGCGGCGTCTTCGCGACCTTCACCTACTTGGGTTCGTTGCTGGAGTCGCACCAGCGCGGGCCGGACACCGTCGTACTCGTGCTCGCGGTCTTCGGGCTCGGGGGACTGGTCGGCAGTCACACCGCCGGGCGGCGGACCGACGCACACCCGAAACAGACCTTGCTGATCGCTCTCGGCCTGCTGTGCCTGTCGGCCGCACTGCTGCAGCCGGCGCTCACCTCGGTGACGGCCACCAGCGTGCTCGTATTCGCTTTCGGGGCAGCAGCGTTCGCGACCGTGCCGGTCCTGCAGGGCAGGGTGCTGGCGCTCGCCGTCGACGCACCGAACCTCGCGGTCGCGACGAATGTCGGTGTCTTCAACCTGGCCGACGGCACGGGTGCCGCCCTCGGCGGGGTGGTCGTTGCAACCCTGGGCCTGAATGCCGCACCCTGGGCGAGTGCCGTGGTCGCAGGCATCGGTCTCGCCGCGGCCGCCGCGCTGCTGCCGGCGGATCGGCGCCGGGCCTGCGGTGACTGCGCCGTCGAAGTCAGCTGACCCGCAATTGCCCGGTGCTCGAAAAGCGTTGCAGCGCAGCGACATACGGGGAGATGTCCAGGCCCTGCTCGCGCAACCAGTCGTCGTTGTAATAGGTGTCGTCATACCGCTTGCCGTCGTCGCACAGCAGCGTGACGATGCTGCCGCTGCGACCGGCCTGCCGCATCTCGGCGACCAGGTGCAGCGCCGCCCACAGGTTGGTGCCGGTCGATGCTCCGGCGTGCCGGCCGATCCGGCTCTCCAGGAAGCGCATCGCGGCGATCGAGGCCGCGTCGGGCACTCGCGCCATCCGCTCGACGATCGTGGGGATGAACGATGCCTCGACCTTCGGGCGACCGATGCCCTCGATCCGAGACGACTCCGAAGACGTGCGTTGCCAGTCGCTTTCGTTCCAGGCGTCGAAGAAGACCGACCGCTCCGGATCGGCCACGCACAACCGGGTGTGGTGGCCGCGGTAGCGCAGGTAGCGGCCGATCGTCGCGCTAGTGCCGCCGGTGCCGGCGCCGACGACCACCCACTCCGGGATCGGGTGCCGCTCCATGGCCATCTGCTCGAAGATCGACGCCGCGATGCTGTTGTTGCCGCGCCAGTCGGTGGCCTGCTCGGCATAGGTGAATTGATCCATGAATCGCCCGCCGGTCTCGCGCGCGAGCTCGCACGAGACTTCGTGCGCCTGGTCGGCGCGATCCACGAAATGGCAACTGCCGCCATACGATTCGATCAGCGCGATCTTCTGGCAGCTGGTGCTGCGCGGTATGACGGCAACGAACGGCAGCCCCAGCATCCGCGCGAAATAGGCCTCCGACACCGCCGTCGACCCGCTGGACGCCTCGATGATCGTGGTGCCTTCGCGGATCTGTCCGTTGCACAGTGCGTAGAGGAACAACGAGCGGGCCAGCCGGTGCTTGAGGCTGCCCGTCGGGTGGGTCGACTCGTCCTTCAGATAGAGCTCGATGCCCCACTCCTCGGGCAGCGGCATCGCCAGCAGGTGGGTGTCGGCCGAGCGGTTGGCCTCGGCGGTGATCGCGGTGATGGCCCGGTCGAGCCACTCGCGCTCGGCGCCGTCGGACCGATCGATCATCTCGATCCCGGGAGTGCTCCCCGGGCTCGTGGTGGCGGTGTCCCCTGCCAAAGACATTGTCGTTCCTTCGTGTCGGACTGCGTCTGCGCATACAGTGCCTTGGAAGTAGACATAATACAATGATGCAATTGTTTGCCTGAATAACACATTGAGTTATGAATAGGGCTTGACTCTTCGGTCCTTTCGAGACGCCCGCTCGTTCCTCACGGGCTCCTCAAGGACCTCGACACGAGGTGGCCGAACTGGCCCTTTGAGGTGGCCGAGCTTGTCGAGGTCACGGTGTCGTTTCGACAAGCTCAACGACCTCAGGCTTTAGCTCAACGACCTCAGGCTCTAGCTCAACGACCTCGGACTACTGGTCACCGGCCACGACTGCGACGGACTCGACCTCGACGAGCTGGTCGGGGTAGCCCAGCACCGCGACGCCGACGAGCGTGCTCGGCACGTCGTGCTCGCCGAAGTGCGCTGCCACGACATCCCACGCGGCAACAAGGTCCGCCCGGGAGTTTGTCGCGACGAGGACCCGGGTGCTGAGCACGTCGGTCAGGCACGCACCCGCGGAATCGAGCGCAATCTCCATGTTTTCCAGGCAGATTCGAGCCTGACCGGCAATATCTCCGACAGCCGCTGTCGAGCCGTCGTGACGTAACGGGCAGGCTCCCGCCAGATGGATCAACCGGCTGTTGGTCGGGGCAGTTGCGGCATACGCGTAGGGCGCGGGGGCCAACTGGTCGGATCGCACGAGTTGCACGGACGTCATACCGGCGACCGTAGGCCAGCGCCCGCGACTGATACCAACGAATTCGAGGACGATCTTGCCGCTGCGATCGACGAGTTCGCCGCCTGAGGTGGCCGAGCTTGTTCCTGAGGTGGCCGAGCTTGTCGAGGTCAGGGCGTCGTTTCGACAAGCTCAACGACCTCACGGGTGCGGTTCAACGACCTCTTGGGTGCGGTTCAACGACCTCACGTCGTGACTGTGCCGATTTCACCCGACAGGAGGTGAACTGTAAACACTTTCCATCGCGGTGGTACGAGTTCGGCAAGCAGGCGGCAAAGCTTTGCTTGAGGAGGGAACCGAACGCCCCGCGACGGTGCGAACCGGGCCACTATCCGGAGGTGGCAGACAGTGCCGCACCCCGTTAGGAGCCTCCATGTCCCGCAGGTCACTCACCCTCAAGCTCGGCGTCGGCGCCACGGCGTTGGCCTTCTCCTTCGTGCCGGCGTTGTCGGCGAACGCGGCCGGAGGCGTGAACTATGCCGCGATGGGCGATTCCTATTCCTCGGGCGTGGGCGCCGGCGACTACATCGACAGCAGCGGATCGTGCCACCGCAGCAGCAACTCGTATTCGGCGCTCTGGGCCCAGCAGCACAACCCGACATCATACACCTCGGTCGCGTGCTCGGGCGCGAAAACCACTGATGTCCTTGCAAATCAGCTCGGTGCGCTGTCCAGCAGCACGACCCTGATCAGCATCACGATCGGCGGCAACGACGTCGGCTTCAGCAGCATCATGCAGGACTGCATCCTCAAGGGAAGCTCGACCTGCGTCAGCGAGATCAACGCTGCGAAGGCCAACGCGACCGCCAACCTGCCCGGCAAGCTGGCGAACGTCTACAGCGCAATCAAGTCGAAGGCGCCCAACGCTCACGTGGTCGTCCTCGGCTACCCGGACTTCTACGACCTGGCCAACAACTGCACCGGCATCGCGCAGGAGTCACGGATCGCGATCAACGGCGGCATCGACCTGCTCGACTCGATCACCAAGACGGCCGCGGAGAAGGCCGGCTTCAGCTTCGCCGACGTCCGCGGCGCGTTCGACGGGCACGAGATCTGTGACAGCAACCGCTGGCTGCACTCGGTGAACTTCCTGGACCTCGAGAAGTCCTACCACCCGACCGCCGAAGGTCACGCCAACGCCTACCTGCCGACTTTCGCGGCCAAGGCCTGAGCGGCATACCTCGCTAGGCTCACTCTGAGCTGCCGGAAGTCCGGGGGCAGACGACGGAGGTGAGTCGTGTCCGATGGCGACGCGTTCGAGCAACTCGTCGCGCTGCTGGCGGCGGACCCGGAGTCCCTGACCGCGCCGCCCACCGAGCTCGCGGCCGAACTGCACTACTCCCGCTTCCATTTCGAGCGGATGGTGTCGGCGATCTCGGGTGAGACCCCGACCGTGTTCCGGCGTCGCATCCTGTTGGAACGAGCGGCATACCGACTGATCCGGACCGATCGCACGCTGGTGGACGTCGCGCAGGAGGCGGGCTTCACGTCCAACGCGGCGTTCACCCGCGCGTTCGATCGTGCCTACGGGATGCCGCCGTCGCGCTGGCGTGAGCGACCCACTAGGTTCCAGCTGCCCGGCCCCAACGAGGTGCACTTCCACCCGCCGGCCGGTCTCCGGCTGCCCGCTCGCTCCGGTGCCGCCGGGCTGGACGTGACCCAGGAGTCGGTGCGGCATCACGCCTGGCTGGTCGGCGAACTCGTCGACCGCGCCACTCGCCTCACCGACGCGCAGCTCGACGCGCAACTGCCGATGCAGATCGACGGCATCGACGGGGATTCGTTGCGCTGGTTGCTTTCTCGGCTGATCGGGCAGATGGAGATGTGGCTCGCGGCGATGAACGACCGCGAATACGACTTCACCGTCGAAGATGCCGAGTCGTGCAGTTCGATGCGCCGCAGGATTGCTCGCGTCGGTCCGGAGTTCGTCACCTCCGTCGCGGCGGTCGATGCCGAACACCGTTGGGATGAAACGTTTGTCGACGCTTTCTCCAGTCCACCGCAGGTCGTCACGTATGCCGGGATGGTCGCGCATGTGCTCACCTTCTCGGCGCACCACCGGTTACTCGCGCTCGACCGGTTGCGCTTCCACGGCATCACCGATCTCGGGTATGGCGACCCGAAGCACTGGTTCGGCGGTGACCCGACCGGCCCGACGTGACTGTGACGACAGCTATTTCGATCAAGCGGGCGTTTCGAGTGACGACCACGCTGGACCGCATGAACACGACACCCATCACGTATCCCGCTCACGTCGACTCATCGCACCGGGACTGCTGGTTCTGCAACGACGAAGAACGCATCGACCCACCACCCGGCGGCTGGCTGCTCGACGACGGCATCTGGCGCGCCGGCGCCGCCCCCGTGGGTATGGCGAAGGCCGGCACGCTGATCCTGGAAGCCCGCCGCCATGTCCTCGACCAGGCCGGATTCGACACCCGTGAGTCGATCACGTTCATTCCGGCGATCGGCAGCGTCGTCGCCGCGATGCGCACTGCACTCGGCTGCGAGCGCGTCTACCAGTGGTCGACCATGGCGGCATACCCGCACTTCCACGTCTGGCTCATCCCGTGGTGGCCGACGTCACCGCACGAAGGACCCGCCCACCTGGTTGACACGGTCGAGTCACCGGCGACCGAGGAGGACGTGCTGACCGCAGCGGCGCGAGTGGCCGCTGCGTTGCGGGGCGACTGAACGACTCAGCGGCGCCGCCGGCGCAGCCGCCACCCCGCGCCCATACCGCCGGCGCCGATCAGCAGCGCGGCAGCCGCGATGCCGGTGCCGACCGCGCCGTTGCCGGGCGAACCGGTGTCACCGTCGGTGATGACGACCGGGCCGGTCGAGATCGGTGTGCTCGACGGAGACGCTGATGCGGTTGACGACGGCGTGCTGGACGGCGATGTTGATGGCGATGTCGGTGTCGATGTCGGGGAAGTCGGCGGCGTGCTCGGCGGCACGTACTTCTCCGGCGCGAGCGAGTTGCCGGGCTTGATGCTCCCGCAGCTCGACGGCGCCGCCGCTCCGGCGAATCGGGCGCCCAGCCAGCCGATGGCACTGGTCGCCCAGGTGGTCACCGCGCCGGTGTGCCCGGTGTTCTCGATCTGCTGGTACTGGATGGCGTTGTTGGTCTTGCAGTACTGCCGGGCCAGCGACCGCACGTCGCCGGAGATCATCACGCCGTCGCCGGGGCCGATGCCGGGCTTGTTGCCGACGGTGCCTTCCTCGTCCGCGCCCGACGCCTGCACGATCGACATCGGGACGTTCGGAGTGGGCTGGCTGCCGAGGTTGAGCTTGTTGGCCGCAGTGACGAACTCCTTGATCGAGTCGGGGTTCGCATACTCCGGCTTGACCAGCTGCTTCCAGGTCAGCCCCGGATAGTGCCCGGTGACGTCACCGATGATCGCGTGCTGCAACTCGTTCATCACCTTCTTGCCGTATGGCGACAGGTAGCGATCGAAGTCGATGCCGTAGGCCCGAGCGACGCCGATCAGTGCCATCGGCGTGATCCCCGCCCACTTCTGGCTGCCGTCGACATACCGCAGGTTCCTCGCCGGCGCGACGAGCAGGCCACCTTCGGCGGCACCCACGAGATTCTTGTTGACGTCCGGCGCGTAGGTCGGCGCGAGCACGGACGCCCAGTTCGCGCCGATGGCGCCGCCGGAGTAGCCGGCGAGCCCGATCTTGGTGTCGGCGTTGAGGCCGGTGTCCTTCGAATGTGTCGCCGCCCGAATGGAATCCAGCGACACGGTGCCGTACTCCGGCCCGGCCGCGAAGTCGGCCGTCGGGCCCTCCGAGTCGGGCTCGATGACGGTGTAACCCTGCTGCAGGAAGATGCCGATCAGCGTCATCTCGTAGGAGCTCTTGCCGGCCGCAACCAGCCGTGACGGACCGTCCTCGGGGTCGAGCGAGTCGTATGCCGACTCGTACGAAATTGCCGCTCCTGCCTTGGGATTCGCCGGTTCGAAGACGGTTGTGACCGCGGCGTTCGCCACGCCCTGTGCATCGGTCGAGCGGTAGAGCAGTTGCACGACCGACCCAGAGCCGCCGTTGATCGTGTAGGGCAGCGTGCGGCTCTTCAGGATCGCACCCGGCTCGTATGACGCCAGCGGCTTGCTGCCCGTGTAGGTATAGAAGGAGTCGCTCGGTGCCGCGTGCGCCGGCGCGCAGGCTCCGGCGAAGATTGTGCTCGCGGTGAGCAACGAGAGGGACGTGCCGACGAGAGTTCGCTTCACTGTGCCTGCTCCGATCTGCTGACGTCGCACCCTCCCGGTGACGAACCTTTCGAAACTAGCAGCGCCGGCAGCTGCTCACCCACGTTCTGCCGGAACCGGACCCGCAGCAGCAACAGCGCAATCGCGATCAAGCCGCCCGCGGGACCGCTGCGGCACTGTCGAACGATGGATACCGAATCACTGGCCGGACAGGTCGTGCTGATCGCCGGCGCATCGCGTGGCCTCGGCCGGGCGTGCGCGATCGAATTCGGCGCTGCCGGAGCGTATGTCGTCTGCACCGGCCGCAGCACCCGCGACGCACCGACCCACCCGCAGCCCGCCGATCTCACGCTGGAGCGGACCCTCGAGGAGGTGGAGGCGCACGGCGGGAAGGGTGAGTGGCATCGCTGCGATCACACCGACCCCGTGCAGGTCGAGGACCTGGTGCGGGACATCGTCGAACGGCACGGCCGGATCGACATACTCGTCAACAACGCGTGGGGCGGTCACGACCACCACGACGCGCCCGGCGGCGAGGAGGTGTGGGACGAGCCGATGGACCAGTTCCGGGCGATGCTGCTCGGCGGCGCCTACTCGGACTTCGTGACGTCGATGCTGACGCTGAAACTCGCGATGGCGCCGGCCGGCCGCGGACTCATCCTCACCTCGACCTGGCACACGCCCGAGCCACCGGCCTGGCTGCCCTACGAGTCGAGCAAGGCGGCCAAGAACCGGCTGGTCTATGCGCTCGGTTATCACCTGCAACCCAAGGGGATTCCGGCGATCGCGGTCGCTCCCGGCTGGATGCGCACCGAGCTGATGGAGGCGAAAGTGCCTGCCGAGGAGTTGGCCGGCAACACCGAGACACCGCGGTATGCCGCGCGCGTGATGGTCGCGCTCGCGACCGACCCGAAGGTCCAACGCTTCAGCGGCCAGGTCGTCGATGTCGGCGAGCTCGCCATTGCGTATGGCGTCACCGACCTCGACGGCACCCAGCCGCAACCCAACGCGGGACGCTTCGAACCGAGCCGGCCGCTCCCGCCATACCCGGGGGAATGACTGAGGGCCAGGTCCCCGAGCTCGCTCGGTGAACCTGGCCCTCAGTCTTGCGAGGAGTCAGAGCAGGTCTCGATACGCTCCCCCGCTTCGCTCCTCCGCTACTCGACCAGCAATCAGCGCGCTTCGTCGCCGGCGATGAACGCCTCGAGCTTGGCGCGACCCTCGCTGTCCTCGCGCTGCTCCGGCGGGGACTTCATCAGGTAGGACGAGGCCGACAGCAGCGGGCCGCCGATGCCGCGGTCCTTGCCGATCTTCGCGGCGCGGATGGCGTCGATGATGATGCCGGCGGAGTTGGGGGAGTCCCAGACCTCGAGCTTGTACTCCAGGTTCAGCGGGACGTCACCGAACGCGCGGCCCTCGAGGCGGACGTAGGCCCACTTGCGGTCGTCGAGCCACTGCACGTAGTCCGACGGACCGATGTGCACGTTGCGGCCGTCCTTGATGCCGGCCAGCGGGCCGGACAGGTTGGAGGTCACGGCCTGGGTCTTGGAGACCTTCTTGGACTCCAGGCGCTCGCGCTCGAGCATGTTCTTGAAGTCCATGTTGCCGCCGACGTTGAGCTGGTAGGTGCGGTCCAGCGTGACGCCGCGGTCCTCGAAGAGGCGGGCCATGACGCGGTGGGTGATGGTCGCGCCGACCTGGCTCTTGATGTCGTCACCGACGATCGGGACACCGGCGTCCTCGAACTTCTTGGCCCACTCGGGGTCGGAGGCGATGAATACCGGCAGGGCGTTGACGAACGCGACGCCCGCGTCGATGGCGCACTGGGCGTAGAACTTGTCGGCCTGCTCAGAGCCGACCGGCAGGTAGGAGACCATCACGTCGACCTTGGCGTCCTTGAGCGCCTGGACGACGTCGACCGGCTCGCTGTCGGCCTCGGTGATCGTCTGGGCGTAGTACTTGCCGATGCCGTCCAGGGTGGTGCCGCGCTGGACGGTCACGCCGGTCGGCGGGACGTCGGCGATCTTGATGGTGTTGTTCTCGCTGGCGTTGATCGCCTCGGACAGGTCGAAGCCGACCTTCTTGGCGTCGACGTCGAACGCGGCGACGAACTCGACGTCGTTGACGTGGTAGTCGCCGAACTTCACGTGCATCAGACCCGGGACGGTCGTGTCGGCCGACGCGTCCTTGTAATACTCAACGCCCTGCACGAGCGAGCTCGCGCAGTTGCCGACGCCCACGATGGCGACGCGAATGGATCCCATTTCCTACTCCTTGTCGGATATTTCGCTGGGGTCGGAGGCTTCCTCCGGTGTCTCCCCGTCGACCGGCCGGTCGGCTGACGCCGCCGTGCCGGGATTGGTGGTGCGGTATGCCGAGCGCTCCGTCTCGATCAGCTCACTGAGCCACCGAACTTCGCGTTCGGTGGACTCCAGGCCGTGACGGTGCAACTCGGCGGTGTATTTGTCGGTGCGCTCGCGACGCTGGCGGGACTGCTCCCGCGACTCGTCCAGGCGCTCCTCCAGTCGACTCCGGCGACCCTCCAGGATGCGCAACCGCACATCACTGCTGGCTCGGCCGAAGAAGGCGAAGTGGACGTCGAAGTTCTCGTCCTCCCATGACGCCGGCCCTGTCTGGGCCATGAGCGTCTGGAACTGCTCCTTGCCCTCCGCGGTCAGCTCATAGGTGATCCTGCTGCGCTTGCCGCCGAGACCGGCGCTTGCGCGGTCCGGCTGGTCGCCGTCCGGTCGCTCGGTGATCCAGCCGCGCTCGACCAGGCCGCGAAGAGCCGGGTAGAGCGAGCCGAAGGACACCGCGCGGAAGGCGCCGAGCACGCCGGACAGCTGCTTGCGCAGCTCGTAGCCGTGCAACGGCTGGTCGTGCAGCAGGCCCAGGATCGCGAGCTCGAGTATGGCGCCCCGACGTGACATGAGCGGCCTCCTTCGATCTCGTACAGCTTGGTTCTGTCCTGGGTGTGGTGGCGATCATAGCGCATTCGATGTATCGGTTCGATACATCGTCGAAATATGGCGCGTCGCAGTGCCGTCGCACTAGCGGCACGGTGTCGACGCGGCCTTCGCCATACCGTTTGCCATACCCGCTTCATTCCCGCATCGAAAGGTCGGGCGGTTACCCTGCATCGGTGACAGATGAGCAGGACGGGGTTGCTCCGAACGGTGACCGGCACACCGGCGGTGCCCGCTCGGCCAGGCTGCCGGGACGCGCGGCCGCCGGCGGTGGCTCACGCGGGGGCACTACCCGTGGGGGGAAACGCGGTGGAAATGGAGGCCGTCGCCGCAAGAAGGAGCACGGCCTGGCCTACAAGGTCTTCTGGCGCACCGTGCTCGGTCTGGCGGGCCTGTGCCTGATCGGCCTCATCGCGCTGGTGATCATCTACCTGCGCACCCCGATCCCACCCGCGCACGCCGACTCCAGCAAGCAGGTGTCGATCGTCTACTACAGCGACGGCAAGACCGAGCTGGGCCGCTTCAGCACGGTCAACCGTGAGGACGTCAAGCTGGACAAGGTCCCCAAACAGGTCCGCTACGAATTCCTCTCCGCCGAGGACCGCGACTTCTACAAGAACTCCGGCGTCTCGGTCAGCGGCACCCTGCGTGCCATGTGGAGCACGCTGTCCGGTGGCCAGGAGCAGGGCGGCTCGACCATCACCCAGCAATACGTCAAGAACAACTTCCTGACCCAGGACCGCTCGGTCAAGCGCAAGGTCAAGGAGATCATGATCGCGCTGAAGGTCGACCGGAAGTTGTCCAAGGACGACATCCTGGAGGCCTACCTCAACAACATCTACTTCGGGCGCGGCGCCTACGGCATACAAGCAGCGTCGCAGGCGTATTTCGGTGTCGACGTCGACAAGCTGGACGCCAGCCAGGGTGCGTTCCTCGCGTCGGTCATCAACGCCCCTGGCCTCTACGACCCGCAGTACGGCAAGGCGGCCGAGGACCGCGCGAACGCCCGGATGACCTATGTCCTGGACGGCATGGTCAAGGAGGGCTGGATGACCAAGGCGCAGCGGGCCAAGGCGCACATGCCGAAGTTCAAGAAATACGACCCGCACGCCCAGCAGGTCTCCGGGCCGAGCGGCTACATCGTCGACGACGTGCGCAAGGAGCTGGAGAAGAAGCTCAAGCTCAAGCCGGAGGACATCGACCGCGGCGGGCTGCGCATCACGACCACGATCGACAAGAAGTCGCAGAAGGCCGCCGTCGCGGCGGTGCACAAGAACGTCCCCACCCAGACCGCGCGACTGGAGGCGTTGCACACCGGGCTGATAGCCGAGAAGCCGGACGGCGCGATCGTGGCGATGTATGGCGGCGAGGACATCACCAAGTCCGCGGTCAACGCGGCCACTGCCGCGCATCTGCAGGGCGGGTCGACCTTCAAGGCCTACGGCCTGGCGGCGGCGCTGCAGGACGGTATGACGATGGAGACCAAGTTCAGCGGATCGTCACCTCTCCTGCTGGACAAGGGCCCCGGTGGAAAGCCGACGAAGATCTACAACGACGGCCACGAGCAGTTCGGGATGCTCACCCTGCAGCGTGCCTTCGCGGTGTCGTCGAACACGGCGTTCGTGCGGCTCAACCAGGCGCTCGGCACCGGCAAGACACTGGCCGCTGCGCAGCAGCTCGGCATACCGGCCTCGGCTCCGGGCATGGACCAGCCGAGCACGACGGACATCCTCGGCAGCGCCGCCCCGAGCGTCGTCGACGTGGCCAACTCCTTCAACACGATCAGCGCAGAGGGTAAGAAGGCCGACCCCTACCTGATCAAGAAGGTCACCAGCGTCGCCGGTGACTACAGCTACGACGCGCACGTCGACACCAAGCAGGCGATCTCGAAGGACATCGCCGCCAACCTGGTCAACGGGATGACCGGTCCGCTGAAGGACTCCGACGGCACCGCGCACCGCACCGCCGGCCAGCTGAAGCGGCCCGCGGCGGGCAAGACCGGCACCTCGAGCTTCTACAAGTCGGCATGGTTCACCGGGTTCACGCCCGACCAGCTCACCGCCTCGGTCGGGATGTATGCCGGGGACGGCACCGTCGGCCTCGACAAGGCGACCCACAACGAGGACTTCTACGGCGGCGACACCCCTGCGCTGATCTGGAAGGACTTCATGCAGGCCGCGCTCAAGGGCGAGAAGGTCGCGAAGCTGCCGAAGACCAAGCACGTCAAGCAGACGACCACCTACTCGCCGCCGCCGGTCACCACCCAGACGCAGGCGCCGACGTCCACGTCGGAGACGCCGTCGTCCACCAGCAGCAGCTCGACCAGCTCGACGACGTCTTCCTCGACCAGCAGCACCAGCTCGACGACCTCGTCCACGAGCGAGCCGTCGCCGACCAGCACGACGACGACCACGACCACGACGAGCGAGCCGCCGACTCCGACGTCCACCCCGTCGCCGACCCGCCCGACGCTGCCCAACACGCCACCGCCCGCCCGCGGCGAGCCACGGCAGAGCGAGCCCCAGCCAACTCCGTGAGACGTCGGGTCGTGACGCCATACAGGCAGCGGCCAGGGATCGCGGGTTAGGCTCGCGCTCGTGCCCACGTCCACACGCCTGACCGCGCCCAGTCGCCGGGAGGAGCCTGCTGCTCTCGCGACCGGGATCATCGGCGGACCCGTCGGCCGGTTCGCGGCGATCGGCCGCCGCGGCTGGACGTATGCCGCCGCCACGCTCTCCGCGCTCGCGTCGGTGCTGGTCGCGCTCGGCGTGCTGCAGAAGAACCACTGCGTCCGCGACGGCTGGGGATCACCCGGTGCGTTGTGGCGGGCGTGCTACTCCGACCTGCCGGTCGGGTCCGGCGGACCCAAGGGCGGCACCCCGTGGTCGGCCGGCGGCGCCGGACACACCCAGCCAGTGCTGACCGCGATCCTGGACTGGCTGGTCAAGCAGCTGACGCCGAGCGGCAGCGCACTGGCCACGCAGCAGATCTACTTCGCGATCGGCACGGTGGTCATCGTGCTGCTGATCGCGCTGACCACCGTCGCGACGGCGTCGATGGTGCGCGGCACACCGTGGCTGGCGGCGCACGTCGCGCTCAGTCCGGTGCTGATCACGTCGGCGCTGGTCTCCTTCGACATCTTCGGCGTCGCCCTGGCCACCGTCGGTATGGCGCTGTGGGCGCGCAAGCATCCGGTCGCGGCCGGGATCTGCCTCGGTGCCGCGACGATGGCACGCACCTACCCGCTGGTCATCCTCGGCGCGATCACGCTGATCGCCCTGCGCGACGACGCACGCCGCCCGCTGGTGCGTTGCCTGGGCGGCGCCGCGGCCGCGATCGTCGCGTGCCTCGGCCTGGGCTACGCGATGGGCGGCGACCCGCTGGAGCCCTACCGCGGCTGGTGGGAGCAGGACGCGGGGTATGGCGCACCGGCATACCTGCTGACGGTTGCGCACGCGTCGCTGCCGGCGGCCTCGCTGTCGATCATCGCCGTGCTGGGCTGGGTCGTGGCGTTCCTGCTCGGCCTTTATCTGACCGGCCGGCCGCCGGTGCGCACCCAGCTGGCGCCGCTGGCGCTGACGATGCTGGTGATCGTGATGCTGACCGGCAGGTCGATGTCGGTCCAGAGCTGCATGTGGGTGCTGCCGCTGATGGGGCTGGTCGCGTTGCGGTGGCGCGAGCACCTGATGTGGGCCGGCGTCGAGATCGTCTACTTCGTGATGACGTGGATGTACATCGCCGGGCCGAGCAACGAGGCCAAGGCGATGCCGGGCGCGGCATACTCCTTCTTCCTGCTGATCCGGGTGATCGCCTACGTCGGCATCGCGTGGGCGTCGTGGGAGTCCTCCGAAGACCTCCCGAGGGACCCCGTCGAGCCGTATGCCGCCCCGAAGCCCCCGGCCCCGGCGCCTCGATTAACGCCCGACGCCGCTTGACCGATAAACTCGCCCACGGCCTGTTGTCGGCTGCTGCCTGTCGGTGGCGCACGGCATACTCATCGGGAGCACCGGAAGCGGTGACGACCGGGGGTGCGGGCCACGCTGCAACCCTCCTGTCACGGAGAGACCGTGACCGCTTGAGACCGAAGGAGGTGGGTTAACGCATGCGTCAGTACGAACTGATGATGATCATCGACCCCGAGCTCGACGAGCGCGTTGTCCAGCCCACGCTGGACAAGTTGCTCAAGGTCGTGACCGCCGAAGGCGGCAAGATCGACGGCACCGACATCTGGGGCCGTCGTCGTCTTGCCTACGACATCAAGAAGAAGTCCGAAGGCATCTACGCCGTTGTGACCCTGACCGCCGAGTCGGCTACCGCCAAGGAGCTCGACCGTCAGCTGTCGCTCAACGAGCAGATCATGCGCACCAAGCTGCTGCGCGTGGACGCCTGAGACTCGCAACCAACCCCAAGGGAGCTCAGACATGGCCGCAGGCGACACGCCCATCACAGTCATCGGCAACCTGACCCAGGACCCGGAGCTGCGGTTCACGCCGTCCGGGGCAGCCGTCGCCAACTTCACCGTTGCGTCGACGCCGCGCTACATGGATCGGCAGACCAATGAGTGGAAGGACGGCGAGACGCTCTTCATGCGTTGCTCCGTGTGGCGCGAGGCGGCGGAGAACGTCGCCGAGACGCTCACCCGTGGCGCACGCGTGATCGTCTCCGGTCGCTTGAAGTCCCGCTCGTGGGAGGACAAGGAGACCGGTCAGAAGCGTTCCACCATGGAGCTGGAGGTCGACGAGGTCGGCCCGTCGCTGCGCTACGCAACCGCGAAGGTCAACAAGACCCAGCGCGGCGGTGGCCAGGGCGGTTTCGGCGGCGGCCAGCAGGGTGGCGGCTTCGGTGGTCAGCAGGGCGGCCAGGGTGGTCAGCAGGGCGGCTTCGGTGGCGGACAGCAGTCCGACCCGTGGGCGACCGGCGGTGGCCAGGGTAGCCCCGGCGGCCAGCAGGGCGGGGGGCAGCAGGCTCCGCAGTCCGGCGGCTGGAGCACCGGCCCGTCATACGACGAGCCCCCTTTCTAGAGGAACGTCGGTCGAGTAGGAACGAGCCGCTAGGCGAGCTACGTATCGAGACCACGCACCTCGACATACAACACAGAACAACCCCATCCCGAGTCCTGACTCGGGCTCTCGACAACGAAGGAGAGCACCACGATGGCTAAGCCCGTCATTCGCAAGCCCAAGAAGAAGGCCAACCCGCTGAAGCAGGCGAAGGTTGAGTCGATCGACTACAAGGACGTCGCGCTGCTGCGTAAGTTCATCAGCGACCGTGGCAAGATCCGCGCCCGTCGGGTCACCGGCGTCTCCGTCCAGGAGCAGCGCCTCATCGCCACTGCGGTCAAGAACGCCCGCGAGATGGCCCTGCTGCCCTACTCCTCGTCGGCTCGCTGAAAGAAGTAACAACTATGAAGATCATTCTGACTCACGAGGTCGCCGGTCTCGGCGCGCCCGGTGACGTGGTCGAGGTCAAGGACGGCTACGCCCGCAACTTCCTCCTGCCGCGCAAGCTGGCGACGCCGTGGACCAAGGGTGGCCAGAAGCAGGTCGACGCGATCACCAAGGCGCGGGCCACCCGTGCGGTGCAGTCGCTGGAGCACGCGCAGTCCCTCAAGGGCAACCTCGAGGCGTCCGTCGTGTCCGTGTCGGTGCGTGCCGGCGAGTCCGGCCGCCTCTTCGGTGCCGTCACCACCGCCGAGATCGCCGAGGCCGTCAAGGCCGCCGGCGCCGGCGAGATCGACCGCCGCACCGTGCAGGTCGCGCAGCCGATCCGCAACGTCGGCAACCACGAGGTCAGCGTCAAGCTGCACCCCGAGGTCGAGGCGAAGCTGAAGCTGAACGTCGTCCCCGCCAAGTGACGACCTGGCGCTGACTCAGCGTCGGACCAGCACCAACCAAGAGCCGGTCACCCCACGTGGGTGGCCGGCTCTTTCGCGTGTGTGGGCTGTTCTACGTGCACAACCCTCAACGGTTGTGGGTTGTGTGCGCGCGTCGGCCATGGCGCGCACAAGTGGCAACGGTTGCTGGTTGGGTACGGGTTTGTGCCGGTATGTCGTGCATAACCGGCAACGGTTGCGGGTTGTGTGCGGGATCCGGCCGTTTCGTGTGCATAACCCTCAACGGTCGCGGGTTGTGCGCGCGACCCGTCCCTACAGCGCTCAGACCCCGGTCACCATCCACCTCCCGGAGCGCGCGCGGAGCGCGAGGCCGATCAGCCGGAAGACCATGAAGCCGGTGAACGCCCACCAGAGCATGAGCAGCGCGTGACTCGGCCCGGCGGCGCGCAGACTGTCGGCATGGACGTGCACCAGCCACAGCAGCGGGAGGTATGCCGCCAGCACCGCCACCTGCAGCCACGCGAGCACGGTGCCGTCGCCCGCGCCGATGAGGACACCGTCGAGCACGAAGACCAGGCCGGCGACGGGCTGCCCGATCGCGACGATCAGCAGCGCGACCGACAGGGCGTCCCGCACCGACTGGTCGCCGGTGAACAGGATCGGCAGCACGGTGTGGCCGGCCGCCAC
Organism: Flexivirga sp. B27; assembly: GCF_052905685.1. Classification (NCBI taxonomy): domain Bacteria; kingdom Bacillati; phylum Actinomycetota; class Actinomycetes; order Micrococcales; family Dermacoccaceae; genus Flexivirga; species Flexivirga sp. B27. Next base: position 253,874 of record NZ_JBPYUM010000004.1, read on the forward strand.
GAGGATGCCGAGCGCGACGCCCATCCACCAGCCCCACCACAGCATCAGCCGGGTCGCCGCCCGCGTGCCGTCGATGTCGTGCGCGCCGAGCGTGCGACCGGTGAGGGCCTGCGCCGCGATGGCCAGTGCGTCGAGCGCGAACGCCAGGAAGCCGAAGATCGTCATCGCCACTTGGTGCGCGGCGAGCGGCACGTCGCCCAGCTCGGCCGCTGCCCAGGTGCTGGCCAGCATCGCCGCGCGCAGCGCGAGGGTGCGCACCAGCAGTGGGATTCCGGTGCGTGCGGCGGTCAGGACGCCGGCCGGGTGCGGCCGCAGCCGGGTCCCGAGGCGGCGGGCGCGGCGCAGGACGACGGTGAGCAGCCCGGCCGCCAGCCCGGTCTGAGCGAGGACGGTGCCGAGCGCGGAGCCGGCGATGCCGAGGCCCGCGCCATACACGAGAACGACGTTGAGGACGAGGTTGGCGGCGAAGCCGACCGTCGCGCCGATCAGTGGTGTGCGGGTGTCCTGGAAGCCGCGCAGCACTCCGGTGGCAGCGAGCACCGCGAGCATTCCCGGTATGCCGAAGGCGCTGATCCGCAGGTAGATCGTCGCCTCGTCCGCGACCGCCGGTGACGCACCGAAGAGGTCGCAGATCGGTCCGGCGAAGATCGCGACGACCACGGTGGTGACCGCGCCGAGGAGCAGCGAGAGCCAGATGCCGTCGACACCGGCGCCGATGGCGGCGGAGTCCTGCCCGGCACCGAGCCGGCGCGCGACGAGCGCGGTGGTGCCGTAGGCGAGGAAGACGTAGATGTTGGCCGCGGTCAGCAGAGCGGCGCTGGCGACGCCGAGGCCCGCGAGTTGGTCGGTGCCGAGGTGTCCGACGATCGCCGAATCGGCCATCAGGAAGAGCGGCTCAGCCACCAGCGCGAGGAATGCCGGGACCGCGAGGGCGAGGATCTGCCGATGCACCGACGCGGGTCCGGTGGGCGGATCGTCGAGGGGGCGGACAGGCACCGGATCAGCGTACGGCGCCCGCTGCGCGGGAGGACGTCGCTGGTCGGAGGCTGAACGCCGCGTAAGGAGTGTCTTGCATCATGAGATTTGCGTGTCTCAGAGTTGGCGGGCTACAAAGACGGTCGATGCAGTTTTCCGCGAGGTGATGCCGATCTGTGATAGCCGCGGAATCCCGCGGATTATCACGGAATGATTACGGCGGGCCGAGGCGACGGAGCCCGTCCGAGGCCCTGTGGACGGCTGGACGGTTGTCCACAGATATCCGCGAACGACTTTGGGAACACCCTTCGGTGCGTCATAGTCGGTGACCGTGCCAGCGACTTCGGGGAGTCAAGGCGCACTGGGTGGGGCACTGGTCCCGGGGCAACGGCGCCCACACCCATTTGTCACTGAAGTCCACTGAAGGGTCCCTCGTCTCATGGGTTCGTACTCCCCGCGCCACCTGAAGCGTGAGCCGAAAGTTATGAACAAGCTCGGTCGCCGCAGCGTGGCCGTCGCCGCCGCTGGCGCCTGTGTCGTGCCGCTGGCAGGCATGGAGAGCGCCTCCGCCGCTCCCAGCGCCGGTCTGTCGCAGACCGGGCACGTCCAGGCCACCGGCCACGTGCAGGCCGCAGGCCACCTCTCCACCGCCGTCCGCATCGGCCCCACGGTCCAGTACGGCTCCCGCGGCACCGCGGTGAAGGTTGTGCAGCGCAAGGTCGGCGGCCTCGCGGTCGACGGCATCTTCGGCCCGCTGACCCGCGCCAAGGTGAAGTCCTACCAGCGCTCGCACCACCTGGTCGTCGACGGCATCGTCGGCCGCCACACCTGGACCGCGCTGGGCGGCTACGGCAGCGCGCCGGCGCCGGCTCCGAAGGCCAACTCCTCGGTCACCTCGATCGCGCTGAGCCTGCGCGGTGTGCCTTACCGCTACGGTGGCGCATCGCCGTCGGGTTTCGACTGCTCGGGCTTCACGCAGTACGTCTACCGCAAGGCCGGCATCAGCATCCCGCGCACGGCTTCGGCACAGGCCGCTGCCACGACGCGCGTGTCCAGCCCGCGTCCCGGCGACCTCATCTTCTGGGGTTCCCCGGCATACCACACCGGCATCTACCTCGGGAACGGCAAGATGATCGCCGCTCGCACGCCGGGCACCGTGGTCAGCATCCAGAACCTCTGGGGCAGCCACTACTTCGGGCGCGCCTGAGGCTCGCCCAGCGCCATACGGCTCTGACGGAAGCCCCGTCGGTCCTCTGCGGAGGCCGGCGGGGCTTCGTCATACCCGGCGGCATACGCTGTCGTCGTCGGGTCCCTGGGCCACGCTCGTTGCCTGCTCGAGGGATTGCTCGTTGACTACCGGGTGATCGTGGGCGCGAACGGTAACGCCGCGATCTCTGCTGTCCAGCCGACGCGCGGGCGAATAGTGCCAAGACGCAGATAACATCTCATATAGTGAGATTTTCGGCGAGAACTTTGATTTCGGCGTGTCGTTCGAACGTATGGCGCCACACCAATGTTACGCGCGAGCGATCTGACGGCTGGATCGTTGAAATTGCAACACCCGTGCACTTCCGCTCCGCCAGCCCCGCAAATGCCCATTAATCACACGAGTCACAACCGTCACATGGACCCATTGGTGCCCAGATTTCGCGCCTTTCACAGACCCTCGGACACCGGCATAGTCAGTGCTCGTGCAGCGCCTTCTTCGGGGAAGGAGTAGGCGACATCGGGGGATGCCACGTGCACGTGGCATCCCCTTGCGCGCGTTTCAGGACTGGACTGAGTACCGAGAGGGTCACATGACCACGATTACTACTCCGAGACATCGCAAACCACGGCCTGGGCTCTCCGCCAAGGTCGCCCCGGCGATCACTTCGCACAAGGGACTGGTGGTGACCGGAACGCTGCTGAGCGTGCCGGCAACTGCCGCCAGCCTCGTGCAGGCCGCTCCGTCGTATGCCGATCCCGGCAGCGGCACCACTGGAGCGGCCGCGCAACGCAGCCCCGCTACGGCGAGCAGCGGTGTGCGAGCGGCTTCGCCGAGCTCTGTGGTTTACCTGCGCTACGGATCCAGAGGCAGCTATGTGAAGACCGCACAGCAGCGGTTGGGCGGTCTGGCGGTGGACGGCATCTTCGGGACGCGGACGCTAGCGAAGGTGAAGTCCTTCCAGCGCACCCACGGCCTGGCGGTGGACGGCATCGTCGGCCCGTTGACGTGGCGCGCGCTCGGGGGCTTCCCCGGCACGAGCCCGACTCCGCCCGACCCGACGCCGTCGTGCAAGGTCACCGTCATCCGTTACGGCTCCCAGGGCGCCCTGGTGTCCAGTGCACAGCGCAAGCTGGGTGGGCTGGCCGTCGACGGCGTCTTCGGTGCGGCCACGTTGTCGCGCGTGAAGTCGTTCCAGCGGGCCCACGGCCTGGCGGTCGACGGCATCGTCGGCCCGCGGACTTGGGGTGCGCTGGGCGGTTACCCGTGTGGCACGGACCCGACGCCTCCTCCGCCCTCGGGCGGCAGCACCTCGTCCGTGATCTCGATCGCGGAGAAGTATCTCGGGGTGCCGTATGTGTGGGGCGGGTCGACTCCCTCGCAGGGCTTCGACTGCTCCGGGCTCACGTCATACGTCTACAAGCAGGCCGGCATGTACATCCCGCGTACCGCCAGCCAGCAGCAGTCGTACATGAAGCGCACCTCGAGCCCGCAGCCGGGCGACCTGGTGTTCTTCGGTTCGCCCGCGTATCACGTCGGCATCTACTTGGGGAACAACATGATGATCGCGGCACCCAAGCCGGGTGACGTGGTCAAGAAGCAGAGCATCTGGACGACCCCGACGGGGTACGGCACGTTGCGCTGAGACAACTGATCCGGTCCGCGCGGCCACGGTCACTCTCCGGAGTGCCCGTGGCCGCGTTCTGTATGTCGCGAGGTGGCCGACGAGCTGTCCTGAAGGTGGCCGAGTAGCGAGGGACGAGCGTCTCGAGGCCCCGGAACAGAGGTGGCCGAGCCGTCAGAGGTGGCCGAGGAGCGACGAAGGAGCGTCTCGAGGCCCCGCCCCCCCAAATCCCTCCTGTGGATAACTTCTGCGCCCGGGACAACAGTTTTGGCATGATCCCGGGGGTCAGTCACCCGAACAACGACTGGCTTCTTGACCAAAACTTTAAGGAGTTGTCTCACCTGGGCGGTCAGAGGTCGCACATAATCACCGGGGCACAGAGGATCCACAAGGGGAGGACACCACCCATGCACACGACACGCGCCATCGGCGCCACCGCAACACTGCTTGCAGTGTTGGCAGCGTCCGGCTGCGGCGGATCGAGTGGTGGGTCGTCCTCCACGTCGGCTCCCAGCGCAACGCACACGTCGAAGTCAGGCATCGCCTCCGGTGAGCCGACTCCCGCCAAGACGTCGAAGTCCTCCACGATGTCAGCGTCGTCCTCCGCGAAGCCGACCTCGAGCTCGAAGGGCACCGCTGCCGGAGCGCCCGGCGTACCTGAGGCCGCGCGCCAGCACACGAACGCGGGCTCCGTTGCATTCGTCCGTCATTATGTTGCAACCATAAATGAGGCCGGCCTACACCCGAGGAGAGATCCCCTAAAGAACGTGTCTGAATCGGGATGCAAGACCTGCGCTGAATGGACAGAGGCGCTCAATATACTTGTTAAGAACAACGAACACTATGACGGAAGTCTTTTCGAAAAACCCAAAGCTGTAAAAGTAGTTCAAATAACCCCAAAGGAATACCATCTATTCTTTGGCATGAAACAGACCAACGCGAATGTGCGATCGAAGTCCGGAAAGATCACTTTTCCGGGTGACCCGTACGTAAACAAGGTTGTTTTTGAACTGGACTGGACGTCCAATGGATGGCGTACCAGCGAGGTGCAGCAAGATGACTCGTAAGGTCCTCCCTGCATCCCTCGTTGCGGTCTGTATAGGTGTTCAGTTCACGTTGCCAGCACTGACGCCGTCTTCTTTCGCCTGTGAGCGGATTGAGCACGGGAAGTGCGTCGAGGATGGTGGCGCTTCGTACGGCGGACGCAGCCAAAGTGAGACGAGGAATCTTCCGACGGAGGGTCCTAACCCGAGTCCGCACCCACCAAAGGGGAAGGAAACAATCCCGTACGAATACGGGGTGACGCGTGCATGTGGAAAGAACACGAGTCCGGATAAGGACTTCGGCTGTGACGGCTACGCCGAGTCCGCATGTGTTGATGTGAAGAATGCCACGGGGCCGTTGTCCTACATTTACCAGCGTCCTGTGATCACGAAGAAGACAGAGGGCCCGTGGAAATTCATGGGTATGACATGTTGGCCAGAGTTGGTGCCAGGGGCGAAGACAAAGCCGCGCGTGACTGTTGCGATGATTAAATCCGCGTTTATCAAGACGCCGTTCGCCAAGCCGAGGGCTAAAATGCAGCCTGTTGGCAATCGAACGCTGGTCAACCTTCCCAACTACTTTGCGACAGATTTCTCTGGCGCTGGCTACGGGCCAGACGAGGTACGCACCGTGACGCTGCTCGGCCACAAGGTCCGGATCAAGCCAGTCCTGAAGTCCAACACCTTCCACTTCGGTGATGGCGCCTCATTGGGCCCGACGACCTCGCGAGGCGGCGGTTACCCGGATGGCGACGTGAAGCACACATACAAGAAGCGTGGCTCGGCGAGCGTCTCGGTCACGACTGTCTATGGCGGGCAATTCGCCGTCGATGGCGGCAAGTTCACCGATCTGCCTGGAACGGCGACGATCACGGGGCCGACTCAGACGATCCAGATCCTGGAGGCCAAGGGCCGCCTGGTCCGTTGAGGCGCCGACGGCGCGAGTCGTCTTCCGCAGTCGGACATCACGGCGCCAGAAAACGATGGTGTGGGCGGCCCACTCCACGGGTGCAGCCGGCGTCCTTGACGTCGACGAGACGGCGGCTTGACCAGATCCTTACTGACCAGTGCGTAACCGCCGACACAGACTCGGGCGATCACCGTCGCCCTGTGGGTAACTCTCGTCACAGATCCACTGAATTTTTTTCTTGTGCACAGCCGCAGAGGCACGTTTGCGCAGGTCAGCGGCCTATGCGACATACATCAAGAAAGATATCCACAGCGGTGTCCCCAGGGTGTGCACACACGGAAGCGCACATCTCCACACGTTGTCCACAGGTTGTCCAGAGCACATCTGAGCGGGGGTTTGCGGGCGCGGCGGAAGGGTTCTAGCGTGGCCACTTCGCGTGTCACGCACCCCGGATCGACCCCCTTGTCACACCCTTGTGGTGCAGTCGACACATGTTCGAAAACGGCGGCAAGGAGTGCGTGCGTGGCAATTGCTGAACTTCCCCCGGACTACACCGACGACGGTGGCCACGGGGGCGGCATTGTTCCGCCGCAGGATGTGCCCGCCGAGCAGTCGGTGCTCGGCAGCATGCTGCTGTCCAAGGACGCGATCGCCGACGCGGCCGAGTCGGTCGACGGGCGCGACTTCTACCGGCCGGCGCACGAGTCGATCTACGAAGCGATCATCGATCTCTACGGCCGCGGCGAGCCGGCCGACGCCATCACGGTCGCCGATGAGCTGACCAAGCGCGGCGAGCTGAGCCGCATCGGTGGGCAGGCCTACCTGCACGAGCTGATCCAGGGCGTGCCGACCGCGGCCAACGCCGGCTACTACGCCGAGATCGTCGCCGAGCGAGCCGTGCTGCGTCGCCTGGTCAGCGCGGGCACCCGCATCGTGCAGATGGGGTATGCCGACGGCGGTGGCGACGTCGTCGACGTCATCAACGCGGCCCAGGCCGAGGTCTTCGGCGTCACGGCCGGCAAGGAGGCCGAGGACTACGTGCGCCTCGGTGAGGTCATCGCCGAGACCGCCGACGAGATCGACGCCGCCAGCAGCACCAACGGGCAGATGACTGGAGTGCCCACCGGGTTCACCGACCTGGACGCCCTGACCAACGGCTTGCACCCGGGGCAGATGATCGTCCTCGCGGCCAGACCGGCTGTTGGCAAGTCGACCCTGGGTTTGGACATAGCCCGTGCGTGCTCGATCAAGGCCGGTATGGCGTCGGCGATCTTCTCGCTGGAAATGAGCAAGACCGAGATCTCCATGCGACTGCTGTCCGCAGAGGGCGGCATACAGCTGCAGCACATGCGCAAGGGCACGATGCGCGACGAGGACTGGACCCGGCTGGCGACGACGATGGGCAAGGTGGCGGATGCGCCTCTGTTCATTGATGATTCGCCGAACATGTCGCTGATGGAAATCCGCTCCAAGTGCCGCCGTCTCAAGGAGCGCAACGACCTCAAGCTGGTGGTCATCGACTACCTGCAGCTGATGACGTCGGGCAAGCGTGTCGAGTCGCGGCAGCAGGAGGTCTCGGAGTTTTCCCGTGCGCTGAAGCTGCTGGCGAAGGAGATCAACGTGCCGGTGATCGCGATCAGCCAGCTCAATCGTGGACCCGAGCAGCGGACCGACAAGCGCCCGCAGATGTCCGACCTTCGCGAATCAGGATCGATCGAGCAAGACGCGGACATGGTGATCCTGCTGCACCGCGAGGACTCCTACGACCGCGAGTCCGAGCGGGCTGGTGAAGCCGACCTGATCGTGGCCAAGCACCGTAACGGTCCGACCGACACGATCACCGTCGCGTTCCAGGGGCACTACTCGCGGTTCACGAACATGGCGCAGAACTTCTGACCCTGTGTCGAGATGCAGCGAAGATTAACCAACCGCCCCTTGTAGTTAATCATTACTCGGAGTTATGAACATTCGGTGAGTGATGACGAGGAGTGATGGTTCGAATAAGGACGCATCGGCCGCAGCCGTGGGTGAAGGGACGCTGTCGGGATGACTCCGGATGGTTTCGACCCAGATTCCCGGACCGTCTCCGAAGAGGAGATCGTTGCGAAGTGGGCGGAGATGAACCCACTTGTTGATCGACTTGCTCAGCGTTTGGGCCTGCCTGATGAGTTTCCAGTTCTTGCGGGCAGCGCCCTAGCCGGGGACGAAACGGCGTGCGCGGCGTACCCCGTGTCCCACGCGGCAAGTCTGTGCCTGACAGCGGCTGTTGATCATTTGCATGCTGCGAAGGTTCTCGTCGCCGATGCAGGTTTTCATCACCTCGCGGCGTCCTCGACTCTCGCCCGCGGTGTCATCGAGAATGCCGCCACGGGCTACTGGATGCTGATGCCGCGGAGACGCGATGAGCGTGTGACCCGCGCGCTTCGGTGGTACTTGCGGAACGCACACGACCAGGAGGAAGCGGCTAAGGGCATCGCTGATGCTGGTGGGGCAACCGAGGCTGAAGTCAGGAAGAAGATCAGGGAAGCGTCGGATCGCCGTGGCCTGGACTGGGCGGAGGTCACCAGTCGGCTATATGCCACCTCGATCATCCGGGAGGTCGAGGAAGAGACGCGCCTACCGCTGCTTTTCCTGTGGCGTGTCTGCTCCGGTCTGGCGCACGGACGACCCTGGGCATACCTCGGCGCGCTGACGAGAGAGACCCAAGTAGGCGATACCTCTGGCGTGCGCGAGATTCGGCTGAGCAGTTCGTCGGCGCTGGCGCTCTATCCGACGCTGGAGGCTATGCATCTGGTCACGGAGTTCATCCGTTTGCGTGACCTTCGCGCTGGGGTCGATCACCGGCCTGCTGGTTAGCGCGTCGCGCTTCGGTCCGCGGTGTTTGGCCCGATGGCGCACCGAAAGTGTCAGGTCGGCAGCTCGACAAACGGAAGGCCAACCGCCGCGAGTTTGGTTTGTAGGTTCAGGTCACCGGTGGCGACGGTGAGGCGCGCCCCCGGATGATCGCTTTGGAGTAGCAGTGCTGAAGCGACCAACCGGTCGTCCGGGACAGCGAGATCCAACCACGAAGGAAGCCGCCCATCGTCTCGTGGCTCGATGTGGTCGAACCGCGCCCACACCCGGCCGGCAACCTTCACGCCGACGCTGACATCACCATTTGTTCGCAGACCCTTCAACCTGCGGTCGGCTCGGCGTGCGGCCTCCCTGATCTCCGGATTCCGGCCGCTGCGTTTCAGATCGTCGAGTTCGCGAAGCACAACCGGCAGCAAGTGGGCCATATACCGATCGCCAACAGTCGTGACGTGCGCGCTGAGGTCCGGGTTGTCCAGGATCGTGTTGGTATCGACTACCAGTCGAGACGGGTACTCGTCGTCGGGTAACAGTGCCTGTGAGCCGCGAAGCGCGGTGACATGTGCGCGGACAACCTGAATCGCCTCGTGCGTTGTCCGCGGTATTGAATGGTCGCTACCTCCAGATCGGACAAGCCAGCGTTCCAGCAATCTGGTTGCCTCGTGATGACGCTCCTCGACCTCAGGTGTGGGGTGTGGAAAGAGCAGCTCGAACCGCGGAACCCATTCGCGGACGGTGCGCAACAGCGCCATCCGTTCGGCTTCGAGTCCTGGGTCACTCGCTCCCCAGCCGAAGTCGGCAGCTCCGACGAAGTAGATCCCGCTGCCGTTCGCGTTTGGGTTCACGTACCTGATCTCGGACTGTTTGAGCAGCGCAATCATGTCGCGCTCAATCGCATCGAGCTCAGCTATCAACGCATCCAGGTAGGACGGCGGCGGGTCGGTGCTCATCGCCTTCGCCATGGTCAGCCTTCTGCCTTGACGTTCTCGTGGACTAGCTCGCCGAGGAGTCGGACGATCTGGACCTTCACGCGTTCGTCGGTGAAGAAGTAGTCGACCATCTTGTTGTGGCTGGTCTGGTTGCCGGCGACGGCATCGGTGACAGCGTCGGTCAGGTCGGGTGATTCGACGAACTGGCGAACGCTGTTGGCGCGGGCCTGCGTGGTGACGGTGTCGTTGTCGAGCAGGACGGTGACGATGCCTTCGACCCACGACTGCTGCTCGGCGGGGGTGAAGTCTTCGCCGGCGAACAGGTCGTTGACCTTAGCCAGCACCTCGGCCAGGCGCACCATCCGCGGATCTCGTGCGGTTCCCGTCCCGCTTGCCGCGACCGGCTGTAAGTGACGAGTTTCGCCACCGGCCAGGTCAAGGTCGTGATCGCCTGATCGGGCTTGCTTGATGTGCGTGAGCTCGACCGTGCTGAAGTCGACTGCGTCCGCTCCGGTCCGCCCTGTCAGTCGCCGCTGCAAGAACCGCAGGAACAGCGATCGCTTCTCCAGGTCGGTGTCTTGGTAGTTGATGATCTGCGACAGGAAGTCGTACAGCCGCACGAACGAGCCGACATCCTTGCGGAACAGGTCGAGTTGCTCGGCTGCGGTCTTGTCTTGGGCTGCGAGAGCTGCCGCGTACTGGTCGTTGAACCGATCAGCGGCCGACTTCAACGGTGCGCTGATGGCGCCGTGCTTCCCGCTGAGGTAGGCGGTAGTGAATGCCTCAATTTCTCCATCGGTGTAGATCCCTGCGGCTTCGAGTTTGGCCTGCAGGTCATGGACGATGTCGGGGTCGGTGACATCTTCGAGACTGGCCTGCCGGTAGTACGGCTTGAACGACTCAAGGATCTCGTCGGGATCGTTGACGAAGTCCAGCACGTATGTCGTGTCCTTGCCGCCCGCCGCATACGTGCGGTTGAGCCGAGACAACGTCTGCACGGCTGTCACACCGGACAGACGCTTGTCGACATACATCGCACTCAGCAGCGGCTGGTCGAACCCAGTCTGGTATTTGTTCGCGACGATCAGGATCTGGAAGTCGTCGGTCCCGAACGCGACAGGCAAGGTTCGGCCGCGTAGTCCGCCGTTGAGGTTGGACTCCGAGTAAGGCGGCTGGACGCCGGCGAACGTCACGCCAGACACCTGCTCGGCGGTCATCGACCCGGAGAACGCGACCAGCGTCGCGAGCGGGTAGCCGCGTTTGGCGATGTAGGCGTCGATCGCTTCCTTGTAGCGCACGGCGTGCTCGCGAGATGAGGTGACGACCATGGCCTTGGCGTGCCCGTCGAGCAGGTGCCGCACGTTCGCCCGGTAGTGCTCGACGATGATTTGGACCTTCTGGGCGATGTTCGTGGGGTGCAGCGAGACCCAGCGCATCAGCCCCTTGGTGGCCTCAGTCTCATCGACCAGCTTCACCTCTTCCAGATGCCGCTTGGACTTCTCCGCGATCTGAAAGGCGGTCTTGTAGGTCGTGTAGTTGCGCAGCACGTCGAGGATGTAGCCCTCCTCGATCGCCTGCTGCATCGTGTAGGTGTGGAACGGCTCCGGTCGCCCCTCTGCGCCTGGCCGACCGAACAACTCCAATGTCTTGTTCTTCGGAGTCGCGGTGAACGCGAAGAACGACAAGTTCGGTGACTCTGCCCGGGACTCCATGTCTGCGGCGAGGATTGCCTCGGCGTCGATATCGCCACCATCAGCCAGCGCCTCCAGCTCTTCCGACGAGAGGACCGCACGCAGCTTCTTCGATGCCTGACCAGTCTGGGAGGAGTGCGCCTCGTCGGCGATGATCGCGAACCGTTTCCCCTGCAGACCCTTGTTCTCCCGGATCGTTTGCAACGCGAACGGGAACGTCTGCATCGTCACGATCACGATCAGCCGGCCGGCGAGAAGTTCCGCAGCAAGCAGCCCTGACTTGGACTTGATGTCGTCGCTACCGGCGTTTCGGACCTCGTCGGCGTTGATCTGCGCGACCGTGCCGTCCACGCCCTCGATCTGCTTGATCGCTTTCTGCAATTGGTCGTCCAGAACGGTCCGGTCAGTCACGACGATGACAGTGTCGAAGACCCGGTGGTTCTGTTCGTCATGTAGTGTGGCGAGTCCGTGCGCGGTCCAGGCGATCGAGTTCGTCTTGCCTGACCCGGCCGAGTGCATCGCGAGGTAGCGGTGTCCGGTGCCTTCGGCGCGGACTGTTTCCAGCAGCTTGGTGACCAGCTCCCACTGGTGGAATCGCGGAAATAGCAGAGTCGTCTTGCGGGTCGCCTCGCCCGTGATCGGGTCGATGTCGGTGCGGGTCTCCAAGTGCAGCAGGCGCCCGATGATGTGCAACCAGGCGTCTCGCTGCAGCACGCGCTCCCACAGGTATGACGTCGCCGCGCCGCCCGGGTTCACCGGGTTTCCCGCGCCGCCGTCGTGACCGATGTTGAACGGCAGGAAGTGTGTTGCCTTCCCGGCGAGCCGGGTAGTCATTGCGACCTCGTCGTTGGACACGGCGAAGTGCACCAAGCATCGGTTCGCGAACCCCAGCAACGGCTCACCGCGCGGGTCCCGGTCCAGCCGGTACTGCGCCGTGGCGTCCTGGATCGACTGGGTGTTGTCGGTCTTCAACTCAATCGTCGCGACCGGAAGACCGTTGACGAAGAGCACCAGGTCAATGCTGTTGCTGTTCTTCGCCGAGTAGTGCACCTGCCGCATCACCCGAACCCGGACCGCGGAATACTGTTCCAAGGCCGAGGCGTTCAGCGTGGTCGCCGGTTTGAACTGACATATCGAGAACCGGGCCGGGGTCTTCTTGAACCCACCCCGCAGCACGTTCAAGGTTCCGCCACCAGCGTCGAGCGGTGCGTCGAGGGTCTTGATCAGGCGGTCCAGCAGTTGGTCGCGTGACTGTGCCTGTTCATGCTCGGACGTCGTCGGCTTGATGAGCTTTGCCAGTTCGTCGGACTGCGTCTCTTGCAGCCAGTCGAACACGTCCTCCGGGAACAGCGCCCGCTGCTTGTCGTATCCGTCATCGGTCGGTGAGTACAGCCAGCCGTTCGCCGCGAGATGCGCGCAGATCTCGTCCTCGAACGCCTTCTCGTGCTCGACCGCCATCAGGCCACCTCCCCACGCACATCCATCTGACCGGTCACCGCGGCCGTGATCAGCGCGGACCGCCGCTCTCTCGACAACTCAATGAACCGCTCCGTCCTCGCAGTCAGTGCACCGATCCTGGCAGTCTTTTCGTCGAGGTAGTTGGAGATTCGGTTTTGCTCTTTCACCGGTGGCATAGGTATCTGGATCGCGCCGAGGACATCGCGGGACAGCGATGGCAGAGTAGCGGTTCGATTGTTCGCCTCGATATAGCCGCTGGCAAGGCACGCCTTGAGGCAGTACGTAAGGAATTCGCTCGTGACTCGCCCGGATGATGGCCTGATGCGGGCGACGTGATTTTGGAAGCCCCAGCCTTCAAGGTCGCGGCGAATCAAGTGGCTTCGGCCGTAACCGGCGCCCCCCTCAACTACGACGACGTCACCGGCACGCAGCGAGTACCGCTCGAGTTCCGCGTGGCTGAATGTCATCTGTCTCGTTTCGTCCAACAAGAGGTCGTCGGGTTGGATGGACCCTGCCGCGAGGTATGGCGCCTTGATGTAGCCGACAGCGTCGCTGTCGGGCTTCGAAGAGTTCAACATCTTGCCGAGGACGGTTGAGAAGTTGTAGCGGATCGGAGCTGCAGTCCAGGCCGCCGGCAGCGCGCCAAACCAATGGGCAGTGTTCTTGAGAGAGAGTCCAGAATCAATGCCCGTGATTGAGGCACGGATCACTCCAATTCGCCGCTCTCGGAGGGTGGCGATGAGCTGTTCCTGCTTCGCGATGAGGGTGTCGATGCGCGCGGTCTCGCGATCGAGGAAGTCCGCGATTGCCCGTTGCTCAGGGTCTGGCGGCCGCGGGAGCGCAATCTGTGCAAAGTTGCCGTACTTGATGGATTGGCCGTCGCGAAGTTGGTTGGTCGTGGTGCGCAGTTCCTGAACGTACGCATCTGATTTGAGCAGCCATCGGTAGTAACGCGAGTCGACGCCTGGGCGTGGTGTCAGCACGGTGTACGCCACGCTCACCTTGCCACGCGCAGACGAGTGCTCGATGCCGCCTTGGAAGCTCCGGAGGTGGATCACGAAATCGTCTGGCTCGACGTGCTTCATCTTGTCGCTGCCCGCCAGGTTGAGAACCACCCGACCGCCGGTGATGGCCATGTATTCCGTTTGGGGAAGGACACCATAGGTCTGGGACGGAGTGAGGTGCACATCATCGCGGCTGCTGGGCTCACGACGTTCGCTGAACAGGGCCTTTGCCGGTGTGAGCGTCCACCGATCCGGCAATTTGCTAAGCCAGCCTGCTGGAGGACGACTCATTGTTCGACCTCGCGGAGGAGGTCCATGATCTCGGCGACGAGTTTGTTGAGGTCGGCGTCGATCTCTTCGAGTGGTCGCGGCGGCACGTACTCGTAGAAGTGTCGGGTGAACGGGATCTCGTAGCCGACCTTTGTCTTCTTGTGGTCGACCCATGCGTCGGGGACGTGCGGGAGGACCTCGGCGTCGACATACGCCTTGATCGTTACGTCGCGGCCGTCGTCACCAGCGGTGTTTCCGGCATACGTGAAGGGGATGTTCTCGGTGTCCCGCAACTTCGTGTCCGGCTTGGGCTGTCCCTTGCGGTCGGTGACCAGGTTGCCGGCATCGTCGAGCAGCGGACGCTCGACAGTGATGGTCCAGTAGCCGAACTCGTCGGCGCTGAAGATCTTGGAGTGCTCGGTGGGTGCGTAGGCGGCATACATCTTGACGATCGCGTCGCGGTCAGCAGCTGAGAGTTCGCGGGACTTGGCGCCGAGGTTCTTGCGCATTTTGGCGTAGAAGCCAGTGCCGTCGATCAACTGGACCTTGCCGACCCGGTCGGCGGGTTTGTTGTTGTCCAGTACCCACACGTAGGTCGCGATGCCGGTGTTGAAGAACATGTTTGTCGGCAGGGCGACGATCGCGTCGACCAGGTCGCGCTCCAGCAGCCACTGTCGGATCTTCGAGGGACCCGACTCGGCCGCTCCGGTGAATAGGGGTGAGCCGTTGAGGACAATGCCGGCCCGGCCGCCGCAGTCCTTGACCGGACGCATCTTGGTCGCCAGGTGTTGCAGGAACAGCATCTGCCCGTCGCCGATCGACGGCAGTCCAGCGGGGAAGCGGGAGTGTTCGCCGGCTCGGGCGATCTCGGCTTTGACGGCCTTCTCGGAGGCCTTCCAATCGAACCCGTATGGGGGATTCGAGAGGCAGTAGTCGAAGGTGGTGCCCGCGAAGAGGTCGTCGGCGAGGGTGTCGCCGAGCTTGATGTTCTTCGGGTTCTGGCCCTTGCCGATCATGTCGGACTTGCAGATGGCGTAGGACTGGTCGTTGATTTCCTGCCCGTACAGCTGCAAGCGGGCATCCGGGTTGAGGCCCGGCTTCTCGGGGGTGCCGATGAGGTGTTCCTCGGCGATGGACAGCATGCCGCCCGTGCCCGCGGTCGGGTCGTAGATGCTGCGGACAACGCCCTTCTCGGTAAGTGCTTGGTCGTCGCCGGCGAAGAGGAGCTCGACCATGAGCCGGATCGCGTCGCGAGGGGTGAAATGCTCGCCGGCCGTCTCGTTCGATGCCTCGGCGAACTTCCGGATCAGGTGCTCGTAGAGGTCGCCCATCTCCGCGTTGCTGATGGTGTGCGGGTGCAGATCGACCTCGGCGAACTTCTGCACGACGATGAGGAGTCGGTTCTTCTCCGCCATGGTGGCGATCTGCGTCTCGAATCGGAAACGCTCGAAGACGTCGATGTTCTTGGAGAACGCCGAGATGTAGTCGGTCAGGTTCGCGGACAGGCCGTCGGGGTCGCCGACCAGCTTGGCGAACGTCCACGGTGAGGTGTTGTAGAAGCTCAGCCCGGTGGCCTTCTTGACCTTCATGTCACGCAGCTCGTCCCGGGGTTCGACATACGCGATGTCGCGGACCTGCTCGCGGGTTGGTTCGAGCACGCAGTCCAGGCGGCGGAGGATCGTCATCGGCAAGATGACGTCGCCGTACTGGTGGGGCTTGTAGACACCACGCAGTTGGTCCGCGATCGACCACACGAAATTACCCAGACTGCTCAACGCATTCCTCCCAAGGATGTTGTCCCAACAGACTGCCTCAGTTTCGTCCACCCTGTAGCGGTTCTCGCAGGCAGGTCGCGTCACTCAACGCCGGGCATAGGGGTAGGCCGACAAGAGCCAGTCGACCATCGCAATCCTCGACTGGAGTGCCCGACGGTCGACGTATCGGAGCCCCTCGGCTTCCGCCTCGGCTTCTAGCTCAGCGCGTTCCTTTGTGAGTCGGTCGTATGCCGCTCGGCATCGCTGGCGGCAGGCCGAGCTGCAGAAGAGAGGCGGTCGGCTCGCCCCGCCTGGCCATTCGACGAACGAGGTGCAGTCGGGGTTGTCGCATCGGCGTCTGGCCTGTGTGCTCGCCGCACTCGATCGTTCACGCGACACGGGCGCACCTTTCGCGTTGGGTTCCGAACACAGCGTGGCCGTCGGTGCGGCCTCGCAACCCCAGGCGACGACTCAGGATAAGCAGAATCCGTTCGATGCAACAAGCGTTATTTGTGCACAGTAAGCGTTCGACTTGGTGCATTTAGGTGCTTCACTGACGCGTCCGCGGAATCGCTTTTTGTGTGCGCTTCCATTGTGCTGCGCTGAGTATCGGGGCTACGCTCGATCATGGAGCCGCTCCCCGGACGGCAATAAGTGAGGGCGCGCCCGGTTGCAACGGGCACGCCCTCGGGACGACTCCTGATGCGCCTACTAAGCGAAGGATTCGTCGTGCCTGATTGTAGTTCTCGGTTGCGCGGAGAGCGACCTGTTGCCCGTTGGCTTTTCAACGTCGGCGGTGTCTTGGACGAGTGGGACTGGTCGTCTCCGCCGGACCCGCGGACGCTTCTCTCGGTACGTGAGATCAAGCGGGCAAGGTCGAGGCAGGGGCATGTTCCACGGTGGGCGTACTCGACAACGATGGGCGGTCACGTGCGGCTGGAGTCGTCGCTGGAGCACGATCTGTTCCGCGACCTCGACCGCCGAGCGGAGATCGCGACGTTGGTGGCGCAGCCGTTGCTGTTGGAGTGGCCCGGCCCGCGTGAGCCTGTGGATAAACACACCCCGGATCTGCTGTCGATGGACAACGCAGGTGCTGTCACCGTCTGGGACGTTCGGCCGGCGGAGATGCAGGACGAAGAATTCATCGCGGACTCTGAATGGACCCGTGAGGCGTGCGGGGAGGTGGGCTGGGGTTATGAGGTCTTCGCCGAAATCACTCCGATTCGGCGGCTGAACCTGATGTGGTTGGACGGCTTCCGACGCCCGATGCCCTGGTACGAGCCTGGACTTGCCGCGATCCGTGAGGCGCTGCCGACCGGGGGCACGATGGGGCAGCTGCGGGAACTGGATGGTGGCGCCGGGCACATTCTGTCGGCCATGTGGCACGCCATCTGGTCGGGAGAGATCCGCTCAGACCTTGATGCGCCATTCGTTGGCGGCACCCAGGTGCAGGTTTCGCCGGAGGCGGCGGTGGGTAAATGACCGGGAGCGCGATTGACCTGCACGTTGGTGCTCGGCTGATGCTCTCCACTGGCCCGGCCGTCGTGGCAGCTCTGGAACGGCACGGTGTGTGCGTGAAGACGGCAACGGGTGCCGAGGAGCACATTCGGTGGGATCACCTGACCGTGCAACCGGTCACAGCGGATGGTATAGCCGCCATACACACCGCGTTGGAACCCTGGTGGAGCAGCCTTGACGAGGCCATTCAGCGGGAGACGATGGTGAAGCTGGAGGTCGTCTTGGAAGTCTTGACCGGGTATCGAGACGGGATTCCTGAACTTGCCCACGAGGGTGAACCCTTCTACCCATTCGGCGAGGCCTTCGGTGTCAGCGTTACGAGGCGAACCAAGGCAATGGCACGGCAATTGTCGTTCGAACGCGGCGCCGACAGGTCCTTGATTCGGCGTGTGCGGGCAGGTGAGCTCCAATCGACCACCGTCAGCGATTTGACGGTTCGTCTCTGGATCCGGTCGTACCGCAAGGAAGGGCTGCGGGGTCTTGTCGATGGGCGGAAGACCAGGGGTAAGCAAGGATTCGACGCCTTGGACCCGCGGTTCATGCGGATCGCTGAGGAGGAGTTCGCCGTCTTCGATGGCGGTCGTAGCGGCGTCAATCTGGTTGAGATCGAACGTCGGATCTTGGTGCGGCTCAAAGAGGCCGGTGCCACTGACGTCCATCTGCCGCAACGCCTCATGCAGCAGTACTTGTCGAGCCGACAGGCAGCCCTGGGCACGACGACTCGGGGGCATAAGAGTGCCAAGATGCGGCAGCGATCTGGGCACCGCAACTATCCCGACGTGCACCCTGGCCATTTGGCGACCGACGTCACCCGCGCGGACAACCTGGTTCGCGACACCGTCGGCCGACCGATTTCGGTCGAAATCATCTCCGTTATTTCAGTGCCCACCCGCGTCATCGTCGCCTGCCGTGTGGTGCCGCAGTCCGCTGACGCAGTCGAGGCCGGGCTGGCGCTATACGACGCGATGCGCCCGTTCTCGATGGTCGTCGAGGGCACCACGATCAACGACTTCCGCTGGTGCGGTATACCCGCATCGTTGAGTTTCGCTCCATTTCCGCCACAGTCGCCGACCCCGCACTTGAAGACGGATCGAGAAGTCGAAGGCACGCATATCAAGCCCGGAGTGGCCCCCAAGTCGTTGCGTGCCGACAACGGGAGCATCTTCCTCAGCGAACACCTGCGACGGATCCTTGCCGAATTCGGTGTAGATGCGCTGCCATCGCGAGTCGGGCGCCCATTGGATAACGCGCACATCGAACGGTGGCACGAAACCCTGCAGGCCGCATACCAAGCGGTGCCAGGGTTCAAAGGTCGACATGTGCGCGAACGAGGTCGGTATGTCGGGACCACCGCCGACGAACCCCTACTGTCCGCGCGAGAGCTGCAGCAGCATCTCCATCGGTTTATCGCATTGGATTATCACCGAAATCATCACAGCGGGTTGGTTGTGCCGGACCTGGAGGACGTCAAGCTCACGCCACTGGAGATGTTCGACATCAGGTCAGAGACAACGGGGCGTCTTCTGGTCCCGCAACACCCAGACCTGCTCTATCAGTTCCTCCCGGTGCGATGGCTGACTCCCGGCAACGGCGGGGTCACATACCGGCACCTCACGTATGACGGGCCGATTGTCGACGAACTACGAGGACTTCGGCCGCGTACGTTTCGCGATAAGGACGACAAGATTCCGTTCCTGATCGATCCACGCGACCGAAATCGAATTTGGCACCGCAGTCGACTTGACGACCGGGTACATGAGTTGGTTTGGCGCGACTCCCACCTCGTCCACGCCCCAATGACCGATTGGGTCGTGAGTCGCGCGGCCGAATTGATGAACGCGCGAGGCGGCAACGCAGCGTTGTCGCGACGCAAGACGATGCGTGAGATTGTCGAAGCTATCACCGTCCTGACAAGCCCGGGCGGTGCTGAGGAGTGGCACACCCAGTTGGGACGGGCGCACATCCGTCATGAGCAGGCCCTTATCGACCATGCCGAAGCCGCTGCGGCAGCTGCCACAGACGATGACCGTGTCGCACCAGTCATCCCGCTGCGCGCCGACGCTCCGGGCGAGCCATCGCTAGCTACTGCTGGGGAGCCCTGGCCGGACTACGACCAGGTCGGCGACTGATATGGACTTTGGACAATGGCACCGGCAGTCCACTGCGAATCCTCCGATCCCGCCGGCCCCTGCGGGCGCAGCAGAGCTAACCGCGATGTCACCGTCGGAACGCGCCGCGTATGCCAACAGTGTTCGCACCGTACTTCGTCAGGTGCCGATCGCATCACCGCTACACGACGCCGTGCGCGACCAGTTGACTGCTGACTTGCGTTCGGCGTTGCTCGAACCACCGGGAGCGCGCACCATCCTGGCGGTCAGTGCCCCGTGGGGGATCGGCAAGTCGACGCTCACCAAAGACTGGGGGGCGACGCAGCATCGCGAATGGCTCGGCCATCGGGTGAACGAGACGCGACCGCGTTGGGACCCGGACGAGGAACGCAATGCGGACCTGGTGCCAGTCATCTACCTGACCTTGTTATCGGAGTCCAGAAGCAAAGACCTATTCGCGCAGGTGCTGAACTTCATGGGCTATCAGATATCCGGGGCAGAGCGCACCATCGCGTTGGCTGCGGTCAGGGCCCTGTCTACTCACGGCGTTCGCCTCGTCATCATTGATGACGCGCACATGCTCCGCACAGCGTCCGTTACCGGCCGTGCGACGTTGAATGCGGTCAAGCACTTGAACACCGAGCTCGGTGAAGTTGGCGGCTGTCTGGTGTTGGTGGGGGCGAATCTGTCCGACGGCGAAGCACTGGCCGACCCGCAGATCCGCACCCGGCTCGCCGAGCACGACCTGAATCCGTATGCCATAGCGAGCATCGATGAACGTCGCGATTGGCAGCGCTTCCTCAAAGCATGCGAACGAGCACTGCTGCCGTACCTGCCGGGAGGCGAACCTGGACTGTTTGCGTCACAGCACGCTGAATACCTGTGGCTGCGCACCCAAGGGTATGTCGGCGACACCGTCCATCTGCTGGTTGACGCAGCTCATTTGGCAATCACGGATAACACCGCGCTGACGCTGGACCACCTTGATGGTGTGCGGGTGAGTCAGCGAGCACAGGACGGATGGCAAGAGATGGTCCGTCGACAGCGTGTCGCCCGAACGAAGCAACAACGTGTCGGATAGGCGCCTGCCGGTAGTCCCCCGCCCGGGCGATGATGAGCGCCTCAGCGCCTGGGTGGGCCGGCTCGCGACCGACAACTGGATCAGCGTGCACGAGGTCATGCAACGTCCGGCCCACCCGATCATGTTGAAGCGTCTCGACCTGCGCGCACACGCTGAGGAGGTGCACCGACTGCACGATGTCACTGGCATCCCAATAGACCAACTCACCCGGATGACGCTGGCGGGACGATTCCCGGGCCTCACTCTTCTCGCTGGTTCGGTCGTGGCCGACGAGGCCCGCGATCCCGGCGAAGCACAGTGCCCACACTGTGAAAACAAGGCAGGGTTGGCCTCGCTGCTTAGCATGGCGCCGCTCTGCGGCAGATGCGGCCGTCTCTTGGACGACGGCACCGGCTACACCGAGAAGGACGTTGACCCATACCTGGAGCGGTTGCAGCACGCGGTTGTCGAGCAGGCCCAGAACGCAGCGACATTCACCGAGCTAAAGGAGCGAATAGAACGGCTGCGGCCAACCGTGCGACATGATTGGCCGACCCCGCCTGCGCACGAACCCATCGCACGGCGACAGCACGCGCTTGAATTGCTGGCAGCAAACCCGCGAGCCACGAACCCAGCGGTGCTCGCCATTCTGCTTGCCCGGGCACTCGACCCAGCCGTCGAGTCCGACCCTGTAGTCCTTGCCCGTCACAACACCGGTTGGTGGCCACGCGTCGAAGACCTGCAGCCGGAGCCCCTGAGCGACCCCAGCGATGAGGTCCAGCGGTTACACATGACGATTCGTGCCTTGGGCGTGGAGGTGCGACACATCCCCCTCGCGATCACTCTCGGCGAGCAGATACCGCTGATCCATCCGCGTGACCAGACACATCGGCAAGCGTGGGCTAGGACTCTGCGAGAACAAGTCACTGCAGCAACCGGAATCAGGTCAACCCTGCGCGCTCAAATTCTGGGTCCATGCCGACGGTGGCCAATGGACGACAACTGGACTGTCCGTCTGCTCACGAACACAGTGGCTGCACTCAACCGTGAGGGTCTGCTCGATCGCGATCGCGCAGTTGAGACGTTCAAGCATCGAACGAGTATTCCGCCTCACGTGCTGCGCAAACTGCCTCATGCAGCCCGCGAGGTCCCGAACGCAAACCAAGCAGCAGCCGCGTGGCTCTGGCTCATGACCACCGGTGCAGGCACGTTACGTGTCCGCCACCGCGACCTGCGAGGGGCACAGAAGCTCATTCCGCGCTTCCACGACGCGCTCACCGCCGAGGGACGACTCGTCCTTCTGGAGTACGGACTTGGTGAACTCGACGCCTCGGCTGCCGACATCGCAGCACTCGCCGGAGGTCACGGTCGGCTGGAGAACGGGCTCGCTCGTGACGCCGGCTGATCAACTCCCGGTGACCCTCAAACTCGCGGTCGGTGAAGCCCTTGACGGCTACCTCGAACGCGTCGCTGACGCGAACTACCTCACGACGGCGATGCTGTTGCGTTTGATTCGCGGGACAGACACCGACCACTTCCTCGTGCTGAAGCCGAGCGGCACCGTTGCAACACGATTAGCTGCCCTCACCGGCCTTGCAGACGCCGATGTTGATGCGGCCACGCTGGCAGGTATCGAAGGCACGGTCGTGGACCTATCTGGTTTCGACGCGCGGGATCGCCACACGTACCGCAGAATTGCAGCTCGCGGGTGGGCTGCCGTCCACGGGTCGCAGATCTGTCCGCAGTGCATCGCTTCAGGCGGAGTCTGGCGGTTGTGCTGGCGCACGCCATACTCCGCGATTTGTGTTCAACACGAGACGTATCTGTTGACCGAATGTTCCGGCTGCAGGAGGCCGTTCCGAGACGGTCGGCACTCAGCCTTGCGCGCGGTCGGCGCCAGTACCGAGTGCGGAAACCCCATCGACGCGGGTCCGCGAAAACACTGTTGTACCAACCTCGCTCATCTCGCTGCGGTGTGTGCGCGAGACGACGAGGTCTCAGCGCAGCGGCGCATCGACGCCGCCATGGATGGTGCGACGACAGTGACGCTCGGCAATGATTTAGCCGGCCGCGATTACCTGCGAGAGCTGCGCGCACTCGCCGTTTTGCTGTTCCACCTTGCGACCCAACCGGGATTGCACCTTGAGCCCGCCTGGGTCTCGGCGACTCGGCTCGCCGCAGTTGATCGAACGGGCGACCGCGGGCCGCGTTGGGGCATCCGCCCACCGGACGACCCGGTCGCACGCGCCGGAGCCTTCACTGTCGCCGACACGATTCTGGGCCAACCGGATCTGGATGCTGCAGCCGAACGGTTGACCGAGTGGCTCGATCGAGTTCCGGTCGTTCCTGAGGGTGTGCTCGGGTGGCTGGCGGATCGGACGCAGATGACCGAGACAGTCAGTGCCCTCATCATCAAGGCGCACGCGCCCCATCGGCGACTGTCGCATCTGCTGGACCAGACCGGAACGCTCGCCCCGGCGGCATATGTGCCGCAAGTCATCCCAGACGACCTCTATCAACGACATCTGCACATGCTGTTCGACTCGACTTCGGACACGGTGCGGTCGTTTGCCGCAATATGCCTGGCTCGTACCGACACTGAGGCCAAGTCGTGGGCTGATGCAGGCGCCTTGCTCGGCCTACTGCCGGGCACCGCTGAGCGGACCGCGCGCGCTTGCAGCGCTCGCGCGCTGGTCAAACCCCAACGAGTCGTTGAGGCACTGACTGCTGTCGCCCGAGATCTACCGACAGCTAACCGAAGGGAAGTCGAGGCGCGTGTTCGCGGGCTTCGTCGTGGACGAAGCTGGTTCGAAGTCTTCGCCGCGAACCGGCCCGGCACGAGAGCCAGCTCGAAGGGGTACGCAATCACGTGGATCTGGCTCAACGTCGCACACGGACACCTTGCGACCAGCCCTGGATGGACGACTCCACCCACCGGCCGGCAACGAGCGCTCTACCGTCAGTTCGCCCACTCCCTCGGCCACCGGAATAAGGAACACTTGCGAAACGTCATCATCGATGTTCACCACTCCCGCGACTCCGACGTTACGAGCGCCTCGACGCCATCCCCGACATTGGCGACAGCCTGGGCGGCTCCAGGGGGGAGTACGACGCACTTTGGTTGCGCGCGGCTAGGCTCGTACGAAGACGAGGTGTCGAGGAGCGCCCATGGATGACATCCACGAACCACGCCAGGACGAAAGTCCGGTAAGAGACGATGACCTCCAGATCGTGGTCACGCGAGCCGCGCAGGTCTGGGACCGTGCTGTCGTCAACGACTGGCTATGGGGAGCGAACTCGTATCTGGACGGTGCGCGGCCGATCGATGTCCTGTATCTCCGCGGTCCCGCTGAAGTACTGGAGGCACTCGACGTCGCCGAGTCTGGAGGATTCGCATAGGACGTCCTCGGGACTACCAAGCCGCCAACTCGTGGATGCTCCCCGCAGTCAACACTTCGGTCTGTGGCGCTGTCTTGTACGTATGGGCGGTGAGAGTCCACTCAGCGCGGTCGGGCGCGTGTCCATGTCGGATGGGTTCGATGACGGCATGGTCGACACCTGGACGTTGCGGTTGATCCTGCCGGTCGCCGATCGTCCGCGCGGGTGCGGACTCAGCATGCGCGGGGGCCGGGTACAGGCAGCTAGTTGCTACTGCGTGTCAAAATAGGAGGAAGCGTCGCTTCCCCACGGCGGGCCCTCACGCCGTCGGGTCGAAACTCGGCTGAACGCCCGGAATCGGCCATCCCTTGACGTAGCGGTCAGTTGGCGGGGAGGCCTGCGACTCTGATGGTTCAGGGTCACAGCCCGGACGCTGCACTAGTGCGGCGCGTCGTTAGTTGTTTGACGGTTTGGTTTGAGAAACTGGGGCATGGCGAATCGACCTGCTCCGGCGTTGTCTTTACGTGATGGCGACCGGGAGGAGCTGGCCCGGTGGACGAGGTCGTCGACGGTCCGTGCAGGGTTGGCGCAGCGGGCCAGGATCGTGTTGCTGGCCGCGGACGGGGTGCCGAACACGGTGATCGCGGACAAGACCGGGGTGTCTCGGCCGACGGTGATCTCCTGGCGGAACCGGTATCAGGACAAGGGGATTGACGGTCTGGTCGACCAGGAACGATCGGGTCGGCCGCGGCACATCGATCACCGGGACATCGTCGCGGCAACTCTGGCGCCGCCGCCGAAGAAGTACGGGGTGACGCACTGGTCGACCCGGCTGCTGGCCCGGCATCTGCGCATCGGTGATGCCACGGTCGCGCGGGCGTGGCGGGAGTACCGAGTCCAGCCCTGGCGGAGGGTGTCAGATCTTTTGTGTAAGTGATCGGTCTTGATCCGGAAGGAAGACTGATGACTGTGACGAAGAAGCCGAAGACGGACGGGCAGGATCTGGAACCGGAGGCGAGCAAGCTCGGGCGGGCCTTGTTCAGCGAGGAATTCGTGGACGAGATGGTCTCCCGGTCGCGGGAGCAGGGTGTGCCGTTGACGGGCAAAGACGGGTTGATGGGCGAGCTGCTCAAGGCCACGCTCGAACGCGGGATGGATGTCGAACTGACTGATCATCTCGGTTACGACAAGCACGAACGTCGCCCCGAGGGCAGCACGAACGCACGGAACGGGACCACGCCCAAGACGGTGGCGACCGAGGTCGGCGACGTCACGGTCGATCAGCCGCGGGATCGTGCCGGGTCGTTCGCGTCGGCGCTGGTGCCCAAACATGCCCGCCAATTGGGCGGGCTGGCCGACATGATCATCAGCTTGTACGCCGGGGGGATGACGATCCGCGATACCCAGCATCACTTGGTCTCCACGTTCGGCGCTGATTTGTCGCACGACACGATCAGCAACCTGACCGACGCGATCGGCGAGGAGGTCAAAGCCTGGCAGTCGCGGCCGATGGAGCCGTTCTATCCGGTGATCTACCTGGACGCGTTGATGATCAACATCCGCGACGGCGGGCATGTGTCGCGGCGTGCCGCGCACGTCGCGGTCAGCGTCGATATCGATGGCGTCAAGCACGTGCTGGGCATCTGGATCCAGGCCGCCGAGGGTGCGAAGTTCTGGGCTGGGGTGTGCGCCCAGTTGGCCAACCGTGGCGTCAAGGACGTGCTGATCATCTGCTGCGACGGGCTGAGCGGGCTGCCCGAAGCGATCCAAGCCCAGTGGCCGCGCAGTGTCGTGCAAACCTGCACCGTGCACCTGATCCGGGCGTCGATGCGGTTCGTGGCCTACGGCGACTACAAGGCCTTCACCAAGGCGCTGAAGCCGATCTACACCGCGGCCGATGAGGCTGCAGCGCGTGCGGCGCTGGACGAGCTGGCCGCGTCACCGCTGGGGGCCAAGTACCCGGCGGCGGTCGCGACGTGGACATCCGCGTGGGAGCGGTTCACCCCGTTCTTGGACTTCGGGCCGGCCGTGCGACGGGTCATCTACACCACCAACTCGATCGAGTCGCTGAACGACCAGCTACGCACGATCATCAAGAACCGTGGCCAGTTCCCCTCCGACGACGCCGCAATCAAGTTGCTATGGCTCGCGATCCGCAACATCGAGGACAAACGCGACCGCGAACGCGCGAAACAATCCGGCCGCGGAGCCAAACGTCAATCAGTGCCCGGCCTAGTCGAAGGAGCCGTCGTGACGAACTGGAAACAAGCGATCAACGAGCTCTTCCTGAGCTACCCCGACCGCGTCGAGCCCTACCTCAACTAACCCAACACCGACCGCATCACTTACACAGAAATCTTGACAGGCTCGCGAACCTGGAACACACCGATCTGATCAGCGACCCGCAGATCGCGACCCGGCTGCACCTGCANCAACACCGACCGCATCACTTACACAGAAATCTTGACAGGCTCGCGAACCTGGAACACACCGATCTGATCAGCGACCCGCAGATCGCGACCCGGCTGCACCTGCACCGCCTGGACCCGTACCCGGCCGCCACCGTCGACGAGGCCAGTGCGTGGCGGGACGTCATCCGCACGGTCGAACCGTTACTCCTGCCGGCCTTACCGGCCGCGAACGCCGGTGGCCTCGAGAAACTCGCCAAACCGTTGCATGCCATGACGGGCGGGTACCTGGGTGAACTGATCGACATCCTCAAACGCGCGGTCATCATCGCCGTGCAGACCAGAGTCGGGCAGATCACCCGGGACGTGCTGGACGCCTGCCCGCGATCACACCGCGCCCTGACGATGCAGGCACAGCGATGACACTGTCGAGGTCGGCCAACCCTGCAGTTCTTGAGCGGGTGCGGGCGCGTGATGCCGAACGCTCGACACGAGCGCTCCATTCTCCTGGCGACCCGAACACGATCAGATCCCGTTGTCCGTGAGTGTGGCGTGGGAGCCGGGCCAGGACTTGCGCCGGTTCGCGCAGCGGCTAGCTGCCTGCAACGGCTACACCCTCGCCGAGATCATGGGTGACGACGTCGTGTCCGTGGATGGTTGTCAGTATGTCGATCGTGGCTTGTCGGAGCGGTTGAGCGCGCTGACCGGTGAGCCAGTGGAGGTGTTCGCTCAGGAACCACGACAGTACCGACCGGTGGTGCAGCGGCACGCCCTCACCGGGTGGGTCGAACCGGACGGCACGAACCCGAATCTGTGGGTCGAGCGCCTGCCAGACACCCCGGACGGGCGCCGCATCCGTGACGACGTACGCACCACGAGCTGGCCGGAAGTTCGCCTGAACCTGCTGACTGGCCTCGCGCGGGCGTTGCTGCCGCAGTTGACCGCGTCGTGGCCGGCGCATCCGTCGTTCGAGCTGGACGACCGCGCCGCGGTGCTCGCTGACGACACCCGGCGCGGGCGGATCGAGGAGTGGACGCCGCTCGTGCGCCGCTATGCGCTGACGGCGTTGTGGGACCACACGTACCTCGGAACGGTCGCGTCCTTGCGATCGCGGACCCCGGTGGCACGTGACCTGCTGACGGCACACACGTGGCGACATGCGGCAACCTCGGCCGAGACCGTCGGTCTCGGTTCGATCGGTGCCGCGTTCCGGGCGGCCGCCGCGCAGTGGCCGCCGGCGGAGAATCCGAGATCACCGACCGGTGAGGGCGAGTTGCCCCCGCACATCAGGGTGCGCGCGGGTGACGGGCCGTTACCGGGTCCGTTCAGCGTGCCGGCGTTGCGATCCTGGCCGCGGGACCTGGTGTACGCCGTTCACGTCGCGGATGTGGCGATGGAATCGTGGCGGCATCACCAGGATCCGGCGACCGCGTGGACCCGGCGTGCATTGCAGGGTGCGGCGGAGCGGCTTGCCGAGCCAGTTGAACCCGTAGCACCGCTGGGTCTGTGGGGGTACCACGATCGCGAGCCGCCGCCATACGCCACCGAAGCGTGCCGGCTGCTGGCCACCGACGTCGGCCGTCGCGTGCTCCTCGAGGTCGCCGCACTCGCCACCGGAGGCGATTCGGTGCCGCAGGATCGGGTGTTGCGGTCGTGGTGGCCGACCCTGCGCCGCTACCCGCTGACGACCCTGGGTGACCGGTCCACGCTGGCCACGGTTGATCCGAAGCTCGTGGCTCACTTGTTGTGGATCGACCTGACCGGGCACCTGCCCAGGACGCTCAGCTACGGCCCGCCAGCCTTCGGTCACGACCTGGCAGAAGCCGCCCAGAAAGCTGCCGCCGAAGACATTCTGGCGATGCGGGAATGGGCGACCCAGCTGATGGCCGGCGACGACCTACCCTCCACGGAGCGGCGTCGGACCGGGGCGGTGGGGGAGGCGAACGTGCGGTGACCCGTCACGCCGGCCGGACCTGAGCGCGTTGCCGGTGACGGTGGATCCGGTGCCAGGTGAGGCCGCCGACAGCTACGCCGAACGAGTGGCGGCCGCGAACAACCTCGCGGCCGCCACCCTCCCCAGTGATCCGTCGCTGCGGTCGGTGGGGCGAGTGCGGCACGCAGCCGCCAGGAACACACCGGTACAGGCGACGTCTCCGAGGCGGCAGGGCTGGGACCCCGGCGCGATTACCCAGGCGTGCGCGGCCTGCCTCGCCACCGACGGCGCATGGCGCCACGCTTGGTATGACCCGATGGTGACCGTCTGCCTGACCCACGGCTGCTACCTGATCACCGACTGCCCCGGGCGCCGGCGATCGGTGAAAGACACCCAACACCGGCCACTGCGCCCGGCCGGGACCGGCACCTTGTGTGACAACGCTCTGTCGGTGGGGCTTGGCCCACGCTGCGACACCGACCTCGCCCAGCTCCCACCAACGCCCGCGCCGGACGAGGTGCTGGAGCAGCAGGCCCGCGCGCAACAATCAGGCACCGGACCAGTGATGGTGCTCGGGCAGCCGACCACGGTGGCGTCGTACCGGGACACGGTGCGCAACATGGCCGTGCTGCTCCTACACATCAACACTGCCTCACCGGACCCACCGGCCAGATTCGATCTACGCGAGCAGGAGTGGGGAACGCGGCGGTGGTGGTTGCACCCGCCCCGCGACCCGATCACCCGGGCGGCCGTGTTCGCAGTCGCCGACCGCATCGTCTTCGCGGCCTCCCTTGACGACGCGGCGGCCGTGTTCATGCCGTGGTTCGACGCCATCCCACCCGCCTCGGCGGGGCGCGTGTCCTGGGCAGCGGACCACACCCACGCCGACCCGACCCTCACCCGGATCCTGCTCGCCGCGTCGACACCGCGGCAACGCCTCTCCCACCGGCTACCTCACGAGTTGTGTCTACGGCTGCGACCGGAGTGGATCCCACAACGCCTCCCCGCACAGCTGAGTCCTCTTGTCGACGGGTGCGGGTTGAGTGCGGCGTCGGCGCGCGGCTTCGCCAGCCTGTGCTTGGCGAAAGCGCAGGCCGGCACCGGTTCGTGGGCAGACGCAGCAACACTGCTTGAGCTACCAGGTCCGATCGGTGTTGATCTGGCACGTACCTCCAGCGCACACCTGACTATTGGTACCGACGCGTGGATCGATCGTCTGCAGCAGGTGGGCCGCCAGTTGGCGATCGAAAGGGTCGATTACCGCGCGCGAGAAAGTGTCGTTCGAGGACTCGGGCGGGCAGCACTGAACGACCTGCTGCACGCACTACAGGCGGCCCGGCCGGGGACGCGCGCCAGTAGCCGTGACCTGATTTGGCGCTGGGTCTGGGACCACTGGGCTGCCGGGCACCACGCCGCGGCTCCGCCCGTCGTGATCACTACTCGTCGATTCCTTGCCCGGTATACCCAGTTCGCCGGGGCGTTGCAGCCTCACCATGAGCGGGCGCTCGTGACCGCGACCGACCAGATCACGCGCGGTACACCAGACAGCTCGTGAGCAGTCCCGCGAGTGCTGGGCTGGTGTAGCTGGGTGTAACTCGCCGCAGTCATCCGCAGTTATCCGCAGTTATGCGCCGAGACTGCGCGGAACCGATTCTGGCCGTCTCATGACGAGTCATCACCGCATCCGTCGGTCCAGACCCTCGTGTCGCGCAAGCCTGGGGCACACGGAGCTGTCACGGAGCGCGCAGCCGTCCATATACGGCCATATAGAAACCGCCCCGTATATGGAGCCATGGATCCGCGCCGAGCTTTCCAGCTGCGGCCGTCGGCGAGGAGCAGGGTCGGCCGACAACCCCGTCGCGACGGCGCTCACTGCACCTGGAAGCACAACGCCGATGCGGCGATCCCGCAGATGAAGGGAGATCCATTGGCGGTGGCAACTGCTGGACGAGCTGGGAGAAGGACTGAACTGCGTCACGGCTGTGGCAGGCTCACCGGAACGGGAGGGATCGGACTCGTAACGGTGATATGACTTCCTGGACTGACCGTAGGAAGAGGGATCAGGGAGTCAGCGATGGTCGAGACACGCACGGCGTCGTTGAGCCGGTATGGCACGGACGTGAGTTCAGTGTTCGACCTCGTGGGGCACCACGAGGTCGATTTGACTGCTGCGTTGGGGTGGACGCTGCATTGCTCACCACTATTGAGACGCGCACTGCTGGAGGAACTGGGGTTCGTGACCGGCGGTGACGTGGACGTGCTGTTGGAAGTCGCAGACGCGGAGGGCCGCACCGATGTTGAATTGGTCGGCTCAAACACGAAGATTGTCATCGAAGCCAAGCGTGGGTGGCTGGTACCGGGGGAGTCCCAACTGGGCCAGTACGCCGGCCGGTTCGTTGGCTTTCAGCACGCGCTGCTGGTGAGCCTGTCGGACTCCTCAACCCAGTGGGCGCACGCGCAGCTAGCGGACAAGGTCGGTGACGTGCCGGTAGTTCACGTGCCGTGGGATCTGTTGCGGACCTTGGTGCACCGCAGCAGGATCCACGCCCGTGGAACGCAACGACTCTGGCTGGACGAATGGGAGACGTACATGGGCGGGATGACTTCGACCCGGGACTTGGCCGACCAATGGGTCTTCTGTGTGGTGGTGTCCCGCAGACAGTTCGGGCGGCACACCTTCTGGCAATGGGTGCACGACGAGAGGGTCTACTTTCACCCATATGGCGGCAGTAACGGCTGGCCGAAGCGGCCACCGAACTTCCTCTGTTTCCGCTGGGGTGGACAGGTCCGCCAAGTCAACAGGGTCACTTCGTTCGAGGTCGTGCCCCAGTTAGGGCACCGGTGGCCGGAGATCTCCGACGAGATGTCAGGCGGCGCGCACATCATCTACGAGTTGGGACCAGACATACCCATCCCGCAGATCCGCACCACCAAGACCTACGCCTCCGGGAGGATCTGGACATTGCTGGACCAACTCCTCGTGCACGACACCTTGAACTCCGCGGTGGCGGCCAGCAAAGCAATCACGCAAGGTTGATCATGTGTGAGGTCAGTGCTGCCGGGCGAGACTGCTGATGAAGGCAATGGAAAGGACCGCTCTCGGGCGGCTTGCTAGCGACTCCGGCTCGCTGCGGTTGTGTGCCTTGGGGGTGAGTTTGAGTGCCCTGTTTGCCGGCCTCTTCGCGAGCAACGAGGAGACCAACAACGGTGTCTGGTGGACGATCTGGGGTGTCTGCACCGCGGTCGTCGCCTGGTCTGTCTACCTGACGGCGACCACGCTGTGGAAACGTGTCCGGTCGGGCGAACGACGCTACGACAAGTGGCAGGCCGCACTGGGGCACGATCACGACTGCGTGATCTCTGGCGTCTGGTTAAAGCACCCCTCACTGCGCGGCGTCGACGGCAACGGCAAAGGGGTCGCCTCTGTTCTGAAGGCCGCTAACAACGTCGGTAGCGCGCCAAGCGTCTTCGCGTCCGTCCCACACCTGGTACCGGTCTACCTGGTCAGCGCTGGCATCCCAGCGTTGTTGCGCACGATGCATAACAACTATCTCAACGCGACGTTCAACAAGGAGATGCGTATCTGGGTGCTGGCCGACCTGTACTGCGCCGCCGACCAGGAGCTGCCCGACAGGCACCGTAGATACGTCGAACGAGCCATCTGCCAGCTCGAACCGCGACTGTCCAAGCGGGACCTTGCAGAGGCCGTTAACCGTCTCCATGAGCACCGCGGAATGTGACGTCTCCGAACCTCTGCAGCTAGCTGGCAACAGGGTGGACGATGGGTGCCACGACTACCGGGTGGCAGCCACGCAGGGCAGCGCCCCACGCCAAGGGGACCACGGCTCTCGGGCACTCACCGACATCGGATGAGACGGCAACGCCCGACAGGTGCTTCGGCGTGGCGCTGAGACATACGGGCTGCGACGGGACCACCACACACCGCTTCGATATGCGGGTGCCGCCAACCGCTAGGGAATCTGTTGAGCTACTTCTTGAGCTGCCGCCAGGCGGTTGCCCGGGTTGCCTTGCTCGCGCAGGATTTCGAGCAGAAGCGTCGTCGCCTCGCACCGCTGAGGGGGCAGAACTGGGATTGGCACCATC
Organism: Flexivirga sp. B27; assembly: GCF_052905685.1. NCBI lineage: Bacteria > Bacillati > Actinomycetota > Actinomycetes > Micrococcales > Dermacoccaceae > Flexivirga > Flexivirga sp. B27. The sequence continues at coordinate 286,098 of NZ_JBPYUM010000004.1, forward strand.
CGCAGACGACGACGGTGCCCAGTCGTCCTTGGCCGGGTCGGCTCCGGCTGGCGGCAAGACCGGCGGGTGACATCCCGACGTTGTTGCTCAGCCGCGCGGCGGTCGCAGCGGCTGGATCCCGGTTTGTCAGGAACGCCTTCTTGGTGGCGAAGCTGCGTCGCGCGTTGTGGGTGAGTGCGTTCCGTGTGCTGGTGGCGACCAGGCCGCGGCTGCGCGCTAGTCCGTGTTCCTGGCGGTAGTCGGCGGCGGTGATTCCGTGGCCTTTCCAGGCGTGCAGTCCGAGGTGGGTGAAGCGTCGGCCGCATTCGTGGCAGAGCAGGCCGTCACTGTCTTCGTCGAGCACGCCGTAGTGCCCGTGCCCGTCGCGGTCGCCGAGGTTCACCACCCCAGCATGCACTTTCACGTGAACACGCGCGTCACTTCGTGTCGTGTCACCAGCTCATGCCTGCTTCCTTGGTTTCGGCCCGCCGCCGACCCCCATCCCTGGGCGGCGGTCCTGCCACTCGATGATCGTCGAGGACCACCACCATGGTTTGCGCGGCCCGTCGCGTCCGTCTTCGGCCGGCATCTGACCGCGTGCACGGTAGGCGCTGATGGTCTTGCGATGCACACCCAGGTAGTCGGCGACCTGCATGGTGGTCCACTTCTGCGGCTCCATGAGCGTCAGCCCGTCAAGCTGTCGGCGACCCGCTCGAGCGCGTTCGGGCAGAGCGTCCACGCCAGCTGCCGATCCACAAGCTGAGAGGTGACGACACCGATCTCTTCGAGCATCCGCAACTCATCGACGCGGGCGGGCAGTTGGGCTGTTAGCTTTGGCCCGTCCATGAGGGCCTGCAGTGTTTCCAACCGTGGACGAGTGCCGAGCACGTGCAGCGCGGAGGCCAGGGGTGTGAGGTCTTTGGCGCGGGATAACGGCACGGTTAGGCCGATGGCAGTGGGTCGAACCATGCGGTGAGTATGGCGGCTTTCTCGCTGGGGCTGCTTGCTCGCTGGATGCGGCGCTGCAAGATCGTTCGGAACTTGCGCGTTCTGGTGGTGCTCGCGGCTACACTCCGCGTACCGGTGGCCGCAGCGTCGTAGGGGACGTGCGCGAATTGTGTTGCAGGGGTGGGGATTTCGATGCACGACGGTCGTGACCGTAAGGGAGTCGCCTGGTGGTGCGGTTGGGGTGGTCTGGCTCTGCTGGTCGCGGTTGGCGCGGCAGCTGGAGCGTCCGATGGCGGCGGCAGGGGCGCGGTCGGTGGTGTCTTGATGATGGCGGGCATGTACGCGCTCGTCGTCGCAGTCATTGCCCTCGTGCGGGGTCGGGTGTCGTGGGCGCGGCTGCGTAGCCGGGGTGTTGCACTCGTGGGCGCCGTGGCGGCGTTCACGATGCTGGGTGTCGGTGGAGCAGTCGGCGGTACCCGCGCCGACGCAGGGTCCCAGCCCACGCACGGCAGCACCAGCACCGCCGCTGGTGCAGCCTCGTCGGGCACGGCTACCTCGACGATCCCGCCCGCATCCACGACCTCAAAGACCGTCCCGTCCTCGACCGGGCATTCGCCTGCGCCGACGTCCACCAGCTCGGCGGTGGTCCCTGCAGCGACCAAGAAGCAGGTCGCGAAGGCGGGCACGGCGCTGGCCGCTGTCACGGGCCTGACGGTGAAAGGCCGCGCGGCCAAGACCGGGTACAGCCGGGAGGCGTTCGGGCCATCATGGTTCGACGCCGACCGCAACGGTTGCGACACCCGGAACGACATCTTGCGCCGTGACCTGACCGACCGGTCGATGAAGAACTACTGCAAGGTGTTGGCCGGGACACTGGCGAAAGACCCGTACACGGGTAGCTCGATCCGGTTCGTGGTCGGCGGGGCCAGCGAGATTGACGTCGACCACGTGGTGTCGTTGTCCGATGCGTGGCAGAAGGGCGCAGCGAGTTGGCCATTCAGTAAGCGGCTGGCGTTCGCCAACGACCCGGTCGAGCTGTTGGCGGTGGATGCGGGGGCGAACCGTTCCAAAGGTGACGGTGACGCGGCGACCTGGTTGCCGCCGAACAAGGCTTATCGATGCACCTATGTGGCACGGCAGGTCACCGTCAAGAAGAAGTACGGCCTGTGGGTGACTCCGGCCGAGCACGACGCCATGGTCCGGGTGCTGTCGAACTGCGACGGCACCGCGCTGCCGCCACGGGGGACCGCCGCGACAAGCGCGCAGCCGCCGCGCACCCACACGCCCGCACCCAAGACGACCACGGCCCCGCCGGCACCTAAACCGACGGCTCCCGCACCGGTGGTGCAGCCTCCGGCCGTCGTTTACTACGCCAACTGCACCGCGGTCCGCGCTGCCCGAGCAGCCCCCATCCATGCCGGAGACCCTGGGTACAGCCGCAAGCTGGACCGCGACGGAGACGGTGTTGCCTGCGAGTGACACCAACGGCACCGACGCCCTGGCCTTGAACCGCAACCACTCGCGGTGGTCTTGGCCGAGCCTTACCGTCGCCGGGTGGACGACAACATGCATTGGAAACGCAAGGTCGTCGGAAAGCGTGGTTCGGTGGACTGGCATCTGCCCGAGAGCACGGCGTCGAAATTGGTCAGAGCAAGAGGCTGGATTTCCTGCCTCGGTCGCACGCTCAACAGCACATAATCGGATCACATTACGCCTACCGAGGTAAGCGAAAAAAGGGGGAATTTCGAAAATTGAAAAGGCCGAGTATGTGTCGCATGGTGGAGAATGGGTAAGTATCGAAGTATCATCGATACTTACCTGAAATAGTCCTACCCATCTCGATTAGTGCCGCTAAGGTGCGGAGCATGACTTCCTCGCGGAATGAGTCTCCGACGCCGCCCACCGGGCATGTGTCCAAACGTGGCAGCGACGACGAGGGCAATCTGTTTGCCCAGGTAGTCGGCTGGGTGGCCGCGGCGATGCTGCTGTACGCCGCAGCATTCTGGGTTCTCGGCTGGATCTACTCTGGGCACCCTGGATGGCCAGGCGTGCACGACAAGCCACAGATGTACGACCTGGCGCGGTCATCCGTGGGAGTTGCGGGGATCCTCGGTGGCGCCGCCGCGGTCGCGGTCGCGCTGCGCCGGCAGAAATCGACTGAAACGACTGTCCGTCTGGATCAACGACGCACCGAGTACGACCGGGTCACTGCGCTGCGCACCCGTTATACCGAAGCCGCCCGGCAACTCGGCGACGACAATGCCGCGGTCCGGTTGGCCGGCGCTTACGCGATGGCCGCTCTGGCCGATGATTGGATCCAACGTCACGACGACATCACCAAACTGAAGCCGGGGACAGGGAAAGCCGTCAATTGGGACTCCGATGCGCAGGCCTGTATCGACGTGCTGTGCGCATACATCCGCACGTCGCGCGGCTACCCCGGGGACCGCCCTGCCGCTCCCGATCTAGATGGTGATCCCGGTTCCAATATCGAGCAACGTGCCGACCTCGAAGTCCGCCAAACCATCATCCGCATCACCCGCGACCACCTCCGCAAGCATGCCTCCACCGGCTGGACCGGCTTTGACCTGGACTACAGGGGCGCCACCTTTGCCGGTACATACAGTTTTCAAGGGGCGACGTTCTCCGGTGGTCGGGTGTCCTTCGATGGGGCGACGTTTTCCGGCGGTCGGGTGTCCTTCGACGGGGCGACGTTCTCTGGCGGTCGGGTGTCCTTCGACGGGGCGACGTTCTCCGGCCATGACGTGTCCTTCGACGAGGTGACGTTCTCCGGTGGTCGGGTGTCCTTCGACTGGGCAACGTTCACCGAGCAAGCCCGTCTGTCGTTCTATGAAGCGACGTTTTCCGGCGGTGACGTGTCCTTCGTTGGGTCGACGTTCTCCGGCGGCGACGTGTCCTTCGTTGGGTCGACGTTCTCCGGCGGCGAGGTGGCCTTCCTACAAGGACAGAGGGTGTGGGACGCAAACTACAAGGCGATGTTCTCCGGTGGCACCGTGCACTTCGGCAAGGCAACCTTCTCCGGTGGCAGCGTGGTCTTCCACGCGACTGGTGGCACCGTCTCCTTCCGCGGGACTGGTCTCACCGTCCCCTTCGGTAGGGATTTTCCAGACAGCCTGCAGGAAGCCGTACGCTGGGAAGACGAGCGGGACAGCGTGTGGGAAAGCAAGTGGGAAAGTAAGAAGGCATTTCCTTTCGGACCGTGGGGGGATAGGACACCACCATGGGCACCAGGGGAGCAGTGGTCGTGGCCACTGCAACCGGTATCGGACGATGAGAGCTCATGAGCAGGGCCGACCCACTCGAACCGCGTTGGGCGAATTTACTGTTATCACCCGCCCCGCAGACCCAAGAATTGTCCGATTGGCTCGCCTCACTGGTCACGACGCGCTGTCGCGGTGAAGAGGTCCTGACGGTCATACAGGAACTGCGTCGCGCGCCCGGGCCAGACCGCCTTCTGACGTGCAGGCGGGTTCACCGCTTGTGGAACCTTCCGATGGGACCTGTTGCTCCGTCCAGAAGGGCGCACCGTCCGAGCAGTAGTGATGGCTACACGGTCGCCAGGACGGGTTAAACACACGACGGGCTACAAGAGCTCAGCCGCCGCAGCGAGCTTTTTCATGGTGCTGTCGAGGCGTAGCTGGTCGGGCGACCCGGTGAAGGACCGGATACCGGCCATGAGGTTGCGGTCGGTTGTGCTTGTCAGCTTCGGCTCGAGAGCATCGAGGAGCTCGTTCCACTGTCGCTTGCCAACAGTGGTACCGAGCAGCGATGAATAGATCGGGTCCATACAGAGCAGGAGCGCATTGCCGGCGTCCTGCGACGAAAACCGAGCGACCATCTGCTGGTAGTGCGGGAGGGCGGAGCTGCTCACCCCGTAACCATTGCCCAAGTAGCAGTCGACGACGGTGCGAACGTACGCCTGCCGAATGCTGACGGGGACATCGCCCTGCTCCCCAGCGAGATTTAGCACCCGCCGCGCGGGCACGGGTTCGTTGTAAAAATTGTTCATTCCGTGGTGTGCACTGCTCAATACTTGGAGAGCCTCGCTCATGTCGATGGCTCGCACTGCGGGCGTAAGGTAAGCGGTTCCATCAACCAGGTCGAGGAGGTCGCGTGAAGCGGTTGCAAGAGCCGTATCCGCGCTTGCTGTTGCACGGGCTTGGCGTAGCCCGTAGCTGCTACGGGTCGCTTCGGTGACGAATGGCCACACCTTCGGCCACAACAGGCGGACGTTGTCGGCGACAACGGGCGTGCGGTCCGGCGCCGTGTAAAGACCGAACAGGCCGTTCGCGAGGGTGTCGGCGCGGTCACGGGGCAATTGGTCGAAGAAGGCCGCCGCTTCATCCACAGCTGCTTGGTCAAGCAGCGCTTTCTTGATGTTGGTCAGGAGTCGGCCGGTGTGCGCTGTGACCGTGTCGGCTGGGACGTTGATGACCTCTCGTACACAGGCCTGGAGAAACGTGACGAGCTCAAGACCAGTCAGTTGGTTCTCGTTCGGATGCGCGGCACTCGCGTTGTTGCGCATATACCGGATGTGGTCAAGTCGCTTGTATCCGACGTCGGTGATCAGTCCGATGTTAAGAACTGCTCGGAGCAGGTGGGCGTCGTCGATTTTCGGCAGGTCTTCTTGGACCTTGAGGCCCTTGCGAAGGTCGGCGTTATTGCCGGCTGCGATGTCGAAGAAGTAGCTGAGGTCAAAGCCGACCACCCTGGCCCGAAGCTCGCTGACAAGCTCATCCCAAAGGTAGTTGAGGGCAGCGTCAAACAGGCCGACCGTTGCGGCCGCGATCATCTTCGAGACGTAGTACGACCGGGCCAGGCCCGGTCCATCAAGCTCTCGCAGGACCCCTGGGACGTTCTGGACCATTGCCGCGCGCTCGGAGACCGGGACGAAGAGCTTCTCGCTAGGCAGGCCGAAGTCGTCGAGCATTCCGTGCACGCTGACCTCAAACCGTTCGAGGTCTGTCCGGCTGTCGGTGGTCGCCGGAACGTTCGTTGACGGGGCCGGCTCGATCTCGCTCATGCCTCAGAATCTACGGCTTGGTCGCCTCGGTCGCAGAACGGACGGACTTTGCGTCGCAAAGCTGGATTTTCGTCACCCGTCGCCGACGTGTCGCACACTAGGGCGTTGGTCAGCGTCCCCGGGGAGATCACGGATCTGCCCGGGACAGATCTTGAGGGCCAGGTTCGGCTCCTCATGTGACGTTCGGAGCTGCGTGGACAGTGCCACCGATTGTGCAGCAGTCCTGTACAGGCAGCCACTTTCCACGTCGCAGTCGGGTGGAGTCCGGTATCACCACGCTGTAACCGTCAGGTCTCGGTGCCGAGCAGACCATCGTTGGAATGAACAGCCACCGTAACCCCGTGCTCGGTCATCTCCAGTCTCCAATTGTCGAAATTTGTGTCAGATACGATGTATTCGTCGCGACCGAGGTCAAGTAGCGAACGCGTGATGCGATCGCCATCGTAGTTGACCATGGCAACTTCCATTGGTAGGAGGGTTCTTACTGCGGTGGCGAAGGAGGCATGCTCGGTTGCATCGGTGTCGTCATAGTCACTGAAATTTAGACCGACAACTGACATGGCACCATCCGACTTGATGTGCATCGCGGGCCCGCCGCTCATCCCGGGATCACACCTAGCGGTTGTCCCGAAACAGGGAAACGGTGCGCTCAACCGATCTCTCATGGGGTAGTACCGGTCCCTAATCACTCCCCGCGACGCCCTCAACGTCTGTTCGACTTTCAGTGAGTCCTGAGTTCTCTCACACTGAAAACCCGTGTATCCGAGCATGATGATTTCGTCGCCGACGCGAGGCATCGAGAAGTTGATTTGAAGGCTCGGGAATCGGATTCTCTCGTTGTTCAAGGACGGCACCGCCGCAGTCAGCAGGGCGAAGTCAAACCGTGTATCGGGATGGCTACAGACATCCGTGATTGGAACCAGCAGGGAAAGGACTCCCTCCGCATCGCCAGGAGGGTCGCCGTACCACAGCGCCGCCAACCAAGCTTGGTCCGCATGTGTCGCCTTCGCTTCAGCCACCAACCTGTTGGCAGCATCTATGACGTGACGAGCTGTAGCTAAGACACCCGCCCCCGCGACACAGAACGCCGTGCCGATACCGGTTACTTCCGTAGGGGTGACGACCACCAGCGGAAACACGGCGGACTGCAAGCTGGTGATGCCCGTCTCCTCGATCGAGTCGAAGGCCCCAAAGTTGAGGCGCGTTGGTGGCAGTGGCATGCACCGAGTGAACCATCAAGGGATACACTTTGAGGCGATCCGCGCCAACTGTGTCTCGGTTGAGTTCCAGCGGTCGCTTTTCGACCGCGACCTCCGGTTGGGACGGGTCTCCGGTCGCTCGCCCTCGGCGGGCTGGTCGTACGTGTGAAAGCTAACGAGCCCAGAACCCGACGATCCCCGCAGCGCAAGACATCTTCAATGCGCTCGCCCGACAGCCTCAGCGACACGCCTTTCTCGCGGTTCTCCGCGAAGAAGCCGGTGCTGTGGGGGCTGTTGCCAACGGGCTGGCCGAGCACCCGTGATGCCACGATCCTCGACCTTTGCCTACCCGGGGCGCCCCTGGGGTTCGTCAGGCAGCTGTTGCTATGCGGGCACGCATAGGACTCAGATCAGGCGTGGCCCTGCTGACGACCTGAGGCTCCGAACCAATCGAATTACTCGGCGATCGATCAGAACCTCCGAGTTCGGAGAGCCCGAGTTTTGTCAAGCGGACACGCGGCCGTCGGGATAGATTGACCGACCGCCAAAACGAGTCCGATTTGGTCAATCTTCAAGGCGTGTCGTGGTCAGTCTTCGCTGCATCTCGACACCCTGCACACAAGGGAGCTGTCGAGATGCAGCGAAGACTGCTCAGATCGCGTTTTGAACAGTCTTCGGTGACTTTTGGGGCGTCTGGCGGTCGTCGGAGGGGCCCGACGAGGCGAAATCGTTAATGAGAACTGTTCTCCCGCTCACGTTTGGCGGGCCGGCTCTGGCATCGGTGCTGGTCAGCGGCCCGTTATTGCGACCAGTTCTCACTTCACAAGTTACTTCGCAGTATTTGCTGTGAAAACGAACCCCGTGTCACACCGTGCGCGATTCTCTGAGGCCAGGGAGGTCAACGGAATCGAGATCCGTCGAGGCCTGACCGGGTGGAGCATCGAGTGTTCAGCCCGGAGTAGCCGTACGACGTCCCTGTCCGGTGACTACGTCCGGAAGGGTCTTACGGCGTCGCGACGCCGGTGGCTGGACTGCTGCCTCGCGTGCGGGCTTACCGCTTGTGGAACGTCAATTGAGACAGTGGTCCATGCTCCGTTGTGGCTCAGGAACAGCGGTTGGCTATGAATCGAGATGTGGCAGCGACGGCCACCGTTCACTTGCCCACTCGAACCAGTTCACAAAGCCATAGGGAGGATCCGGGATCGGATCGTAGGAGAGTTCGCTTGCCGATGGCGGGGTGAACAATGCAAGGAAACGATCTTGGTCAGCGTCGCTCATCGCGAACGTGGTCTCAGGGGCGGTGTCCCATCGAGATCTCACACGTGCGCGACGCTCGGCCTCGTCGATACTGACGTATTGAAGGTCGAAGCGACCCCCGACAGACTCGGTGATCGCCCGAATGGCATAACGCTCTTCCGGCGACCAACAACCGAAGTCAAGGATCACCGACGAAGTTCGCAGCACCTCGTGTGCGGCCCAGATCATCCGTCCTTCCAGAATGGCTCTGCGTCCGTCGGCATCACTCTCGTTGAACAGCGGAGCCATCCACTCATCGGGTGTAAGACGGAGTATGCCGAACTCATCAGCGATGCGACGGGCCAGCGTCGTCTTTCCGGCGCCAGGGAGCCCGACGATCAAATACAGCACCGAACCCGTCACCGCGGCATGCTCGCAGTCACTTCAGGTGCGGGCAACTGACTTTCGCTGAGCTCGGTCTCGAACGACGATCGGCCATCGAGACGGGTTCGTGAGGATGGGTGCTCGCGGCTCTCGTTTTTATGTGAGGCTCGGATCATGAGGAACCGGACGCGCCAGCTGGCTTCGTTCGTCGGTGTCGGGTAGGCGAGTCAGCCTGTCATAGGACACCTGTACGGTCGCGTCATACACAACCAGGGAGGGCGTTGACATGACCGACATACAAATCCAGGCATGGTTGGACCAAGAGGACGCGATGGTGCGCGACTGTGTGCGAAAGCATGGTTGCTTCCTGCAATACGTGTTCGCCAGTCCAGCGCCGACGTCAACGAGCTTCTGCTACTCGACGGGCTTCTTCGGCCTCGGGCATCCGGAGCTGATCGTCTTCGGGCTGGACCAGAGCTCCGCCTGCGGGATGCTCAATTGGTGCTTCGCCCGGGTGAGGGACGGCGAGGATCTGATGCCGGGGGAGGTCCTGATCTTCGGCAACGACTGCGGCCGAGCGCGGGTCGAAGAGTTCCCGAATCCGGGCGACGCGCTCTACGCGGCCAACCGGTTCTATCAGCGGTCATCGAGTTCGTCAGTGCCGGCATACCAGCTGACCTGGGACGTGAACGGCGCCTTCCCGGAGGATCCTGGCTATCCCTACGGACCACACCAGCAGCCGCGACCAGGCACCTTCGTGCCAGACCTTGACGGCGGCTGTGCCTGCGGGGACTGCTGAGCGCGTAGCCGGGGCGCGCTCCGCCCGCGCAAATGACTGACGTTTGGGAGGGTGGGGGCATGAACATCAGGGATGCAGCGACGACTCATCTTGGCCGCCCGGCCGCGGACGCACTGGGCAGACTCAACGATCGGCATCCCTGGAGCCACAACGATGCCTACCACCCGTGGATCGCGACCCAGCTTCCCGAGGGCCGTGGCCGCGTGCTGGATGTCGGATGCGGTCACGGCGAGCTGCTCGCGATGCTCGCCGGGCACTTCGACCAGGTGCACGGCGTCGACGCCGACGAGACGATGCGCGCGGCGGCAGCCGCCCGATGCGCCGGGCTGCCCAACGTCACTGTCGACGCCACCGAGCTGAGCGCGGTCGGCGACGGGTACGCCGACCTCGTCACGATGATCGCCGTGCTGCACCACCTCGAGATCCACACCGCGCTGGCCCAGGTCCGGCGCATCCTGCGCCCCGGCGGCAGGTTCCTCAGTGTCGGCCTCGCCCGGCCGGAGTCCGCGGTCGACCAGGCCTGGGAGGTTGCCTCGATGGTGACCAACCCGCTGATCGGTTACCTCCGGCACCCCTGGCCCGCAGCGGAAGCGCCGGACCGTGCGCCGTTCCCGGTCGCGGACCCGCAGCTGAGCATCGCGGAGATGCGGGATGCCTTGGAGGTGGAGCTGCCCGGAGGGGTCCTGCGGCGTGGTCTCGGCTTCCGCCACACGATCGCGTGGACGAAGCCGCACGCCTGAGCCCGCGGTCGGCGGGCAGCTCGGGCGTCAGGCGCTCGCGAGCTCCTCGACGATCGCCTGGTCGAACGCGTCCAGGTCACCCGGGTTGCGGGAGGTGATCGCCACCCAACCGTTGGCGGGGCAGCGCTTGACCTGCTGGTCCACCCAGGTCGCGCCGGCGTTCTCCAGGTCGATCTTCACGCTCGTGTATGACGTCAATGTCTTGCCCGAGGCAAGGCGAGCGTCGATGAACGACCACGGCGCGTGACACACGGCCGCGATCGGCTTGCCCGCTGCACTCGTGGCCTGCAGCAGCGTCTGGACCTTCTCATTGCCGCGCAGGGTGTCGGCATTCACCGTGCCACCGGGCAGGACGACGATGTCGAAATCGTCCGCGGAGACAGCCTCCAATGAGGTGTCCGGCTCGAAGGTCGACGCCCAGTCCTTGTCCCCGGTGACCGTCTGCACGGTCTTGCCGCTGTCCGAAGCCACCGTCACGTCGATGCCGGCCTTCTTCAGGTCCTCGACGGGGCGCAACAGCTCCGGCTCCTCGACGCCGAAGTCGCTCACCAGGATCAGTGCCTTCTTGCCCTGTGCCGTCATCCGTCTCGCTCCTCTTCACTCGTCGGCGTCGCGACGCATGCATGTCGCGGCGCGATTGCAGCTGCCACTCCAGTGCAGCGTCCGCAGCGAGGGCAACATTCCCGCACGACGTGCCGCGTATGGCGCGGTCGACCCGGACCGCTGTCGCCGCAGACTGACAGTGATGAATCGCGCGGTGCTCTCCGAGTAGGGCTTCAATAACCACTCGAGTTAGTTGCGGGGACACGTCTCCGCTCCAGAAGTTGCTCCGGCCTCTCTGTCGAGCGATTGCAAGGCGCGGGCATTGCTTGCCGCGTCCGCGAGGTCGTAGCGCAGCGGCGTGCCGTTGAGAACGCTGTCGGCAAAGTGCTCGCCCATGCGCACGAAGTGGTTTTTGCCGCCGGCGATCTCGTGGTAGACGGTCTCCTGCCCGAAATGGTGCTCCTCGATGATCGAGTCTTCCTCGAGGAGGCCAAACGGGTTGTCGAGATAGAGCCGCCCCTCCGTGCCGGTGACTTCCAAGTAGTTTCGGCGCTCGAGGTTGACTCCGGTATCGAAGAGCACGGTTGCATTGTCGGGGAAGCGCAGCATGCCGGCCAGGCTGACCTCAATCTGTCCTCCGTCGCTGGCGGCACGGTAGTTGCCGTAGGCGGCAACGTGGTCCGGCTCCTGACCGGTGACCATCCGGCCGGCATTGACGCAGTAGCAGCCCGTATCGAAAAGTGCGCCGCCACCGAGACCGGTGTACCAACGGATATTGTCACCGTCGCCCGCATCGAAGGTGTGGGCGATGTGGACAAAGGTGAGCTTCCCTACCACCTGGCGTGCCAGCAGCTCCTGCAACTTCTCGAAGCGCGGGTGGAAGCGGTACATGAATCCCTCGAGGACCTTCAGGCCAGTTTCCTCGGCCTTGCGTGCAATCTCCTCGCACCCCGCAGCGCTCATCGCCAAGGGCTTCTCGCACAGAACATGCTTTCCCGCGTCCAAGGACTTCACAATCCACTCGAGGTGCAGTGCGTTCGGCAGCGGAATGTAGACCGCATCGATCTCTGGGGAAGCGAGCAGTGCTTCGTAGGAGCCGAACGCGTGGGGGATGCCGTGCTTGTCGGCATACTCCCGTGCCTTCTCCTCCGTCCGGGAAGCGATGCCAACGACCTCACCGTTGGTCGTTTGCTGCAGCGCAGGAATGGTCTTGCGGGTGATGCGAGCGCAACTCAGAACACCCCACCGCAACTTCTCACTCATTGAACTCTCCCTTTTATGACATCCCCAGTGGGGAATCCGGTGCTATTGATGCCGGAGCCAAACGGCTACCGCAAGATCTCCGGCGGCTCTGTCACTATCGTGAGCCGCGTGAGTGACTCAGCCAGCACACCCCAGCCACAGGACGTCGCGACCCCGCTGACCAAGTCGGCGGCGTTCCTGGTGTTGACGATCAACGAAGGCGACGACGCGATGAGCGCCGCACGGTCGGTCGTGGCCGGCATCGACGACCTGATCAAGGACGTGCGCATCCGGTCCGCGCGCAACTTCTTCAGCTGCAACGTCGGCATCGGGCACCGGGTGTGGGCCGACCTCACCGGCAAGCCGGCGCCCAAGGAGCTCAAGCCCTTCACCGAGATCAGCGGCGCGAAGCACACCGCGATCGCGACGCCCGGCGACCTGCTCTTCCACCTGCGCGCCGACGACCTCGGCCTGATCGTGGAGTTCGAGAAGCTGCTGCTCGAGGCCTTCGGTGACGCCGTGACCGCGGTCGACGACACCGCCGGGTTCCGCTACTTCGACACGCGCGACTTGCTGGAGTTCGTCGACGGCACAGCCAACGCGAGCGGCCCGGAGACTGCCGCGAACACCGTTGTGGGCGAAGAGGATCCGGCATACGCCGGGGGCAGCTATGTCGTCACCCAGAAGTATCTGCACGACCTGGGCGCGTGGCGCGGCCAGTCGACGCAGACCCAGGAGGAGATCATCGGGCGCACCAAGTTCGACAACGTCGAGCTGCCCGATGCCGGTGCCGACGAGCAGAAGTCGCACAAGACGCTGAGCACCATCGAGGACGAGGACGGCGAGCACGGCATCATCCGCGACAACATGCCCTTCGCGACGCCGGGCAAGAACGAATACGGCACCTACTTCATCGGCTACTCGCGGCACCTGTGGGTCATCGAGCGCATGCTCGAGCGGATGTATGTCGGAGCGCCGCCGCCGCTGCACGACCGGATCCTCGACTACTCCACGCCGGTCACCGGCACGACGTTCTTCGTGCCGTCGGTGCAGTTCCTTGCCGAACTCGCCGACATCGCCGACTGACGCGCTCGTGCAGCGCGACGTCATACAGTGCCTCGCTCGCGGGTCGGGTGCGCCGACTCGTCGAGCGCAGCGGTGAGGTACTTCGCCGACGCACCGACACCCGCCGCGGAGACCTCCTGCGGGGTGCCGGATGCCACGACGGTGCCGCCGTCGTCACCGGCGCCGGGGCCGAGGTCGATGACGTGGTCGGCGACGGCGACGACCCGCATGTCCAGCTCGACGGCGACGACGGTGTTGCCCGCGTCGACAAGGGTCTGCAGGTGGGTGATCAGCCGGTCGGCGTCCGCACAGTGCAGGCCGGACGTCGGCTCGTCGAGCACATACAACGTGTCGCCGTGCTGGGCGCGCTGCAGCTCACTGGCCAGCTTGACTCGCTGAGCCTCGCCACCGGAGAGCTCGGTCGCCGGCTGCCCGAGCCGCAGGTAGCCGAGCCCCACGTCGATCAGCGCCGTCAGCGACCGGATGGTGTCGTCCTCGCCGGTGAAGAACTCGTGCGCCTCCTCGACACTCATCGCGAGGATCTCGGCGATGTTCTTCTCCCGCCAGGTGACCTCCAGGGTGCTGTCCTTGTAGCGCGTGCCGTGACAGTCCGGGCACTCGGTGTAGACCGACGGCAGGAAGAGCAGCTCGACCATCACCGACCCCTCGCCCTCACACGTCGGGCAGCGACCACCGTTGACGTTGAAGGAGAACCGCCCCGGCTTGTAGCCGCGCTCGCGCGCCTCGTCGGTCTGCGCGAAACGCTTGCGCACGTGGTCGAACAGGCCCGTGTAGGTGGCGACGTTCGAGCGCGGTGTGCGACCGATCGGCTTCTGGTCGATGGTGACGACCCGGCGCACCCCGGTCAGCTCGCCCTCCAGGGTGCCTTCGAGTCGCTCCGGGGAGTCCGCCAGGAGCAGCTCGTCGTCCTCCGACTCCTCCTCGACGGGTATGCCGCGACCCAACCGCTCACCCAACAGGACCGGCAGCGCCTGGCTGACCAGGCTGGACTTGCCCGACCCGGACACCCCGGTCACCGCGGTGAAGACACCCAACGGGAGCGAGACCGACAGATCGTGCAGGTTGTTGCGCGTGACGCCGGTCAGCTCGATCCACCCGGCCGGGTCGCGCGGCGTGTGCGGGGGGAGGCCGGCGTCGCCATACAAATAGCCCCGCGTGACGGACTCCTCGACGTCGGCCAGACCCTCGGTCGGTCCGCTGTAGATGACGCGACCGCCGTGCTCGCCCGCGCCCGGTCCGATGTCGACCAGCCAGTCGGCGTGCCGCATCACGTCGACCGAGTGCTCGACCACGAAGAGGCTGTTGCCGCGGCGTTTCAGCCCGTCCAGGATGCCCAGCAGCGCCGTCACGTCCTGTGGATGTAGGCCGGCCGACGGCTCGTCCAGCACGTAGACGACCCCGAAGAGCTCCGAGGTCAGCTGCGTCGCCAGCCGCAAACGCTGCAACTCGCCGCCGGACAGTGTCGGGGTGGTGCGGTGCAGCGACAGGTAGCCCAGACCGAGGTCGATGATCGGCCGCACGCGCTCGACGAGCTCGCCCGCGAGGCGCACCGCCGCGGCCCGCTGCTCGGTCGGGCTCGGGGCGTGCTTGTCGGTGACGTCGGAATGGGCTGCGGCAGCTGCGATTTCGGAGTCGGCGCTGTCGAGCACGCCGTTGAGCAGGTCGCGCACCTCGTGCAGCGGCAGCTGGGAGAAGTCGGCGATGTCCATGCCTTCGAAGGTCACCGTCAGTGCCTCGGGCTTGATGCGCTTGCCGTCGCAGGACGGGCACGGGGTGACGTCGAGGAACTGCGCGACCCGGCGCTTCATCGAGGCGCTCTTGGTGTTGGCGAACGTGTCGAAGACGTAGCGCCGCACACCGACGAACGTGCCCTTGTACGTCGGCTCCTCACCTGCCGCGATCGCGGCCTGTGCCTCCTGCAGGCTGAGCCTGGAATGCACTGGGACGAAAGGGGTTTCGTCGGTGTAGAGGATCCAGTCCCGGTGCTTCTTGGGCAGGTCCTTCCAGGGAACGTCGACGTCATAGCCGAGGCCGACGAGGACGTCACGCAACTGGTGCCCGTGCCACGCCCTCGGCCACGCCTCGATCGCGCGCTCGCGGATGGTCAGCGAGGGATCCGGGACCATTTTGTCCTCGGTCACTTCATAGACGCGGCCGATCCCGTGGCATCGCGGGCACGCGCCTTCGACGGTGTTGGCCGAGAACTCCTCGGCATACAGCATCGGCTGGTCGTCGGGGTAGTCCCCGGCGCGCGAGTAGAGCATCCGCACCAGCGAGGACAGTGTGGTGATGCTGCCCACCGAGGAGCGGGTGCTGCGCCCGCCGCGCTGCTGTTGCAGCGCGACGGCGGGCGGCATCCCGGTGATCGCGTCGACGTCGGGGACCCCGGCCTGGTCGATCAGACGTCGTGCGTATGGCGCCACCGACTCCAGGTAGCGGCGCTGCGACTCGGCATACAGCGTGCCGAAGGCGAGCGAGGACTTGCCCGACCCGGACACCCCGGTGAAGACCACTGTCGCGTCGCGCGGCACCGTCAGGTCGATGCCCTGCAAGTTGTGCTCCCGCGCACCCCGGACCCGCACGTCCGGCTGCACCAGCGATGACTCGTCCGACGGGAGCGCGACTGGTTTTGCCATGGTCTCGACGTTACTGGGCAGTTGGCGGGCTGACACCCTCCGAATGAGCAGGTTCCGCTGCCCGTCCGAGCAGACCTACGCCCGGGACGTCACCCGCACCTGCTGTCCGGCGAACGACACGACGTCACCCGGGCGCACCTGACGCCCGCGCCGGGTGTCGACCTCGTCGTTGACGGTGACCTCACCGGCAGTGATGACCTCGCGCGCCATGGCGCCGTCGTCGACGAGGCCGGCGAGTTTCAACAGCTGCCCGAGGCGGATGCTCTCGTCACGAATCTCGATGTCGGCAGGCTCAGCGCTCATGGTTGCCAAGGGTAGTCATCCCCGGCCGCCCGATCGGGTCCGCACATTGACCGGAGCGATCCGGCACACCAGTGGTTACGCATCGGTAACCTACAACTGCACGAGTCGTGAGCCAGATCACAACCGCCCTGCCCTGGAGGCATCCACCATGGTTCGTTCCGCCGTTCGCCTTGCCGCCGCAACCGTCGTCGCGGCAGCCGCCGTGTCGGGGTCGGTCGTCACCGCCGGCACCGCCGACGCCGCCACCACCGATCCCTTCTACACCTACTCGGGCAGCAAGCCGCTGTCGTCATACAAACCTGGTGCAGTGCTGAAGACCCGCACCCTGAAGTACCACGTGCTCGGCATCCCGACCCCGGTCACGGCGGTTCAGCTGGTCTATCGCACGACCGACGCGCAGGGTCGGGCGGTCGCGGGCGTCACCTCGGTGCTCAAGCCGGCTGGGGGCGGCAACGGCAAGGCGGTTGCCTACCAGTCGTTCTACGACTCGCTCAACCCAGCCGACAGCCCGTCCCGGTCGATCGCCGGCGACGTGAGTTTCGGCGGGATCATCAACAACGTCGAAACGATCTTCATCGCCCCGCTGCTCGCGCAGGGCTACTCGGTGGTCGTCGCCGACACCGAGGGCCAGACCGCCGACTTCGTCGCCGGCCCGGAGTACGGCCAGCAGACGCTGGACTCCATCCGGGCTGCGTCCGCCTCGTCCGACACCGGCATGAACCCCTCGACCAAGGTCGGTCTGCTCGGCTACTCCGGCGGCGCCATCGCGACCAACTGGGCCGCGGCGCTCGCGCCGAAATACGCGCCGGACGTCAACAAGCGCCTGGTCGGGTATGCCGAGGGCGGCCTCCTCGTCGACCCGATCCACAACCTGTCGTATGTCGAGGGCAGCGTCACCTGGGCGGGCATCGCACCCATGGCGATCGTCGGCGCAGCCCGCGCCTACGGCGTCGACTTCCAGCCCTACCTCAGCGACCGCGGCAAGCAGATCACGACGAAGATGCAGAACGCATCGATCACCAACGTGCTCCTGCAATACCCCGGCCTGCGCTGGAAGGACCTGGTCAAGCCGCAGTATGCCGACCCGAGCTCCATCCCGGAGTTCGTGAAGGTCGTCAACAAGCTGAACCTCGGGTCCCGACCGACGCCGACCATTCCCGGCTTCATCGGCCAGGGGGCGGGCGGTTTCCTGGAAGGCACCCCGGGCAACAAGCCCGGCATCGGAGCCGGCGACGGTGTGATGATCGCCGGCGATGTGCGCACCCTTGCGCGGCAGTACTGCGCGACCGGCTCGCCTGCGGTGAAATACACGCAATACAACCTGGCCAGCCATGTCGTGGCGGCGACGCTGTGGGCGCCGACCGCGCTCGGCTACCTCAACGATCGCTTCGCCGGCAAGACCGCGCCCTCGGACTGTGGGCACATCCCGGCCGGTAATCCGCTCACACCCGCCACGGTCAGCTGACCCCGGGCGCGAGCACTCCGCCGGTCAGTCACAACGGCATTCACACTCCGGCACGCAGAGGCCGACCTCGATGCACCGCTCCGGGCAGAAACAGGGCTCCGGCTCCGGTCGTGGCGAGCGCCGTGCGCGAATGGCCGCGCTCTGCTCGGCCCGCCTCTCGGCCTCCCGTCGGGCGAGGTGTGCGGCCCTGATCGTCAGCTCCTGCCCTGTCGGGTGATCGGCAGAGGGCGGCGTCCTGTTGCGCAGGAGGTCTCGGGAACGCCGCTGAACGCACCACCCTGGCGACGGTTTCAGGTTGCTCGGCGCTCCCCACCACGGATCCGGTGTGCGCAGGTCCGGCGGCAGGACATCCAGGTGTGCCGGGTATCGGCGGCCCGCGTTGTCGCGTACCCCGTCCCGGCCGAACGGCTGGACGGCCGCGCCGTGTTCGTCGACAACCTGGAGTCGGAGGTGCGCGCACGCGAGTGCAGCCACGAACTCGCCCAGCCGGGGCGACGAGGTGCCCGCCTCCCACCGGCCCAGTGCCGATTGGGACACGCCGATCATGGCGGACAGCTCGCGTTGGCTCAGGTCGGCCGATCGGCGTGCTCGCATCAGGTAGCCAGCCACGTCGAACGGGTCGTCGAGCGGTTGGTCGAACGCATGGGAGGACTGCGGCGTGGGTTCGCTCGGCTCGGTGGACATGGGACTCAGGATGGTTGTCGGCACCGACAACCGGTGGTGGTCGGGGTTGCCTGCATCGTTGACCCACTCAGCGGGTCAACGATGTAGGCGGGCCCTGATCGGTGTACGCCGGCTAGTGTTCGCCAGTCCGTGGCTGCCGATCCCCGTTCGGGGTCAGGTCTGCTGCTGCCCGAACGTCACACCGCTTCGAGCACGAAGAAGATGAAGCACAGGAACGCCGAGCGCTCCCGCAACTCGGGTCGCAGCAGCTCCGGGGGAGTGTCCTTGGCGTATGGCGGCTCGGCGAGCACCTTGATCGCATAACCCGCCTCGGTGAACGCGTCGGTCATCGCATGCAGCGGCCGGTGCCAGTAGGTGAGCGTCCCCTCCTGGCCGTCGAATTCGAAGGTCTCGGAGTATTGCGTGACGGCGAAGTAGTTGTTGCGCTCCGGGTCGTCCATGTAGTTGACCAGGTAGACGGTCGGGTGCGGCACCGACAGCAGCAACCGTCCGCCCGGCTTCAGCACCCGGCGAAGCTCCGCCAGCGGCGGTGCCCAATCCTGCAGGTAGTGCAGGCTCAGCGATGCCACGACATCGTCAAAAGCGTTGTCGGCAAAGGGAAGTGGTGCACCCAGGTCGGCGACGTGCAGGTCGGCGTCCGCGCCCAGACGACGCCGGGCGATGTCGACCATCACGGGGCTCAGGTCGAACCCGGTCATCACAGCACCGCGCTCCTGCAGCGCTTCGGACGTCGCCCCCGACCCGCAGCCGGCGTCGAGGATGTGCCGCCCCCGCACGTCTCCGGCGAGGTCGAGCATGGCCGGCCGCTCGTAGTACTTGTGCAGCAGGCCGGTCTCGTTCTGGCGTGCGTAACTCTCCGCGAACGCGTCGTAATCGGTGGTCTGCATCGGGTCCCCTCGCATGACGGCGGGTTTGCTGGTCTCGATACGGGCTCGTTCCTCGCCCTACTCGACCAGCTTGTCGTTGTTTCGCTGACGCCGTGGTTTCCGGCTCACTCTACGCAGGCCCCGGTGGACACTGGGGCTGTCGAATGACGCGCCTGCTCGATCACCGGCCGGCTCTCGTCCAGCGTCAGCACGTAGCCGGTCGGCGCACCGCGGGCCGCCTTCGCGAAGACGGTGCCGACGACCCGACCGGTCGTCGACAGCAACGGACCGCCGGAGTTGCCCGGCTGCACCCGGCCGGTGATCGCATAGACGTCCCGAGCGGGTGCGCGCTGGCCGTAGATGTCAGTGCCGAGTGCGTGCAGTCGCGAATTGACCCGGGCGCCGTCGAGTCGGTAGGGGCCGTTCTGCGGGAAGCCGGCCACGACGGCGGCGTCACCGCGTGACAGGTCGCCGCCGGTGGGCAGCGCCGGTGCGTCGAGATCCGGCACGGCCAGCACCGCGATGTCCCGGTCCTGCGAGAACGCCACCGTCGTCGCCGGATAGGTGCGGCCGGTGCCGCCGACCTGCACCCGCGGATGGTCGACCCCTGCCACGACGTGCGCATTGGTGACCACCCGGTGCGCAGAGGTCACCCAGCCGCTGCCCTCCTGTGCGACGCCGCAGTTGTCCGCGACACCAGTCACCTTCACGATCGACGCGGCAGCACGCTCGACCCCGCGGCTGTGCGCTGCGTCGGTCGGCGGCGGGTCGACGGGCGCGATGGGACCGGCATACAGGTCCGGCATGCCGCGGTCGTCGACGAACTGACGCACGCCGGCGAAGACTCGGTCGGCCTGCGATGGCATCACTTGGTCGATGCCGCGCAGGATCCGCGACTGGCCGATCGCGTCCGACGCCCGCGCGGGTAACGCGCCCTGGACGGCGCCGGCGATGAACCACATGAGCATCGCCGAGACCAGCACTCCAGCCACCGCTCCGAGCACCGAGTCGGCCTTGAGCGCCGGCCGGATGCGCACCAGGGATCGCACGTGCGCCCCGGCATACGCGCCCAGTGACTGACCGATCGACGCCAGCGCGAGCACTCCGACGATCAGCAGCAGCCCTTGCCGCACGGGACTGTCCGCCGTCGCCGACCAGTCCTCCAAAACCCCTGGCAGCAGCCACAATCCGAGGAATCCGCCGGTCAGGAACCCGGCCAGCGACAAGGCTCCCGCGACCAGCCCGGTGCGGTAGTGCCCGACGGCATACCCGATGAGCAGCAGGACCAGGAGCAGGTCCAGCAGCAGCGAGCCGGCGGTCATCGGGCGGCGGACCTTCCGGCGGCAGGTGCCGGGCCACCGGTGGACACCCACGCCCCGAACGCCTCCGCAGGCTTCTCCTCCTCGCCGTGCTCGACGCCGCACACGACGAACCCGCGACTCTGATAGTTGGCCAGCGCGGCCGGCCCGTCCAGGCTGCAGGTGTGCAACCACACACGGGTTGCCGTCGGCAGATCGGCACGTTCCGGCAGTGACCACGCGGCCCGGATGCCGTGCTCGAGCAAGCGCTTGCCGAGCCCGCGACCGATCGCCGTCTCGGCAAGGCCGAAGTAGCGGACCTCCACCTGGGTGCCGTCCTCGTGCGGCTGCGGCTGCAGGTGGACGTAGCCGAGCGGCACGCCCTCGCCATACAGGATCCAGAACTCGGTGCCGGGCACCGACAGCTCCGCCACCCACTGCTCGCGCGACCAGTCCAGCCGGTCGGTCCACAGCCACGGCCCGCCGACGAGTCCGTAGAGGAACCGGGCATATTCGGGCGATATGCCGCTCGCCCGGTCCAGCCGCACCCCGCCCGGCAGCGCGGCCGCGGGCTCCGTCGGCGCGCGCAGCATCTCCAGGGTTGTCGTGGTGACCTGCATGTTCATCCTCTCGGCCGATCTGCTGCCGGGTGCGCCGCCGCGGTCACGGCCGCAAGGACCGGGAAATCGCTTCCGCCGCCTGCGCCAACACTATGCGGACGATCCGCGCGTCGACCCGGCGCCGATCACCTTCACGCTGAGCGCCCCAGGGGCACCATCACTCAACCTCATTGCCTTCGCGTAAAACGCCCATCGTGCACGGCTGAGGCTGGGATAGTCGTTTACGTGCGGTGCTCCCCTGGCACCGCACGTCGAGGAGGCACGTGATGGTTTCGCAGTTCCCGGTCAGCAGGCGCAACGTTCTCCGCGCGGGAGGGGTGATCGGCGGAGGCCTCGCCCTCGGTATGACGTCGATGCCCGCCGCGCACGCCGACCCGCCGTGGCACGCCAAACTGTCCGCGGAGCAGCAGGTCGGGCAGCGGGTGATCTTCTCCTACCCGGGCGCTACGCCGTCCGACGAGGTCTTCCAGCTGATTCGCGACGGCCTGGTCGGCGGGTTGATCTTCTTCGGCGAGAACATCCTGAGCCTCGCCCAGATCGCCGACGTCATCTCCGAGCTGAATGCTGCGCACGCGCAGAGCCCGACCAGCGACTCGCCGCTGCTGATGATGACCGATCAGGAGGGCGGTGTCGTCCGCAGGCTGCGCGGGCAAGAGCCGATCCTGTCCGCGAAACAGATTGGTGCGTCAGCGGATCCGCTCGGCGAGGCCACCAAGGCGGGCCGCGGTGCGGGCATGGCCCTGAAGTCCGTCGGGATGAATCTCAACCTCGCCCCGGTCGAGGACGTCTATCGCGAGGAAGGCAACTTCGACGACCAGTGGGGTCGCTCCTTCAGCAACGACTCCACCGTGTGCGGCCGGCTCGGTGCGGCGTTCGTCGAGGCCGAGCACGCGACCGGTGTCGCGTCCACGGCGAAGCACTACCCGGGGCTCGGCTGGGCGACCCGTGCGGAGAACACCGACCTCGGCGTTGTCACGCTGCACCAGTCCGCGGCGGAGATCCGCGCCGTCGACGAGGCCGCGTTCACACCGGTCATCGCCGCAGGTGTTGAGTTGGTGATGACCGCGTGGGCGACATACCCCGCGATCGACCCGGACTACCCGGCCGGGCTGTCGAAGATCTTCGTCGAGCAGGAGCTGCGCGGCCGCCAGAAGTTCAGCGGCGTGACGATCACCGACGCGCTCGAGGCGGGCGCGCTCGAGCCGTTCGGCGACACCGGTGAACGCTCCGTGCTGTCCGCGGCCGCCGGCATGGACATCCTGCTGTGCTCCGGGCGCGACGTCGCCCAGGGCACCGACGCCGTCACCGCGGTGACCGCGGCGCTGCGCAGTGGTCGACTGAACCCGGGCCAGTTCAAGCAGGCGCTGCGCCGGGTCCGCGGCTTGCGGGACAGCCTCGGCTGAGGTGGCCGAGCCTGTCGAGGTCCCGGTGGTTTCGACAGGCTCAACCATCTCCGGGAGAGCCGATGGTTTCGACAGGCTCAACCATCTCGGGAGAGGCGGCCGAGCCTGGCGAGTCCACGCACCTGTCCAGTCGGCGAGAACGTCATCTCAACATGTGTCTCGATGCGTAGATTGAGAAGACAGCCAGCGGTCCCGGTCAGCAGGTCACCGAGATTGTGTCGCCGACAAAGGGGAGGAATGCGTGTCCGCCACCGCACACCGCACACCGGAGGCGCGTGAGCATGCCGGTGATGCCGGCGTCGTGCAGGAGGCTGCTGCGCACATCGAAGGGCTGGCCACCTGGACTCCGTTGCAGCACAACGATCGGCTGAGCACGCAGGTCGGCGCGCACGTCCTGCTCAAGCGGGAGGACCTGCAGCCGGTGCGGTCCTACAAGGTCCGCGGCGCGGTCAACCTGATCCGCGGCCTGAGCGAGGAGGAGCGCGAGCACGGCCTGGTCTGTGCCAGCGCCGGCAATCACGCCCAGGGCGTCGCGCTCGCGTGCGCCGAGCTCGGCGTCCGGGCGCGGATCTACTTGCCCCGCAACACTCCTCGGCAGAAGCGGGACCGCGTGGCGCACTTCGGTCGCGACCACGTCCGGTTGATCCTGCACGGCGACACCTACGACGACGCCTCCAAGGCCGCAGTGCTGGACGCGTCCCGGACCGGCGCGACGCTGGCACCGGCGTTCGACGACCCGCGGGTGATCGCCGGCCAGGGCACCGTGACCCGGGAGATCCTGCAGGACCTGGGTCACGCTCCCGACATACTCCTGGTGCCGGTGGGTGGCGGTGGACTGCTGGCCGGTGCGCTGCTGGCGCTCGCCGAGGCGCCGCCGGAGTTCGAGGCCGATCGGTGCCGGGTCGTGGCTGTGGAGCCGGTCGGAGCGGCGAGCCTGCAGGCCGCGCTCGACGCGGGTCAGCCGCTGGACCTGGGGGAGATCGACACGTTCGCCGACGGCACCGCGGTGCGCAAGGTCGGCGAGCACCCCTTCGGGATCATCCGCCGAGCCGAGGTCGAGGTCACCACCGTCGAGACGGGTGCGATCTGCCAGGAGATGCTGCGGCTCTATCAGGTCGACGGCATCATCGCCGAGCCCTCCGGGGCGATGGCGATGGCTGCGCTGGAGGGCCGGGACGTCGCGCCGGACGCGACCGTCGTCGCGATCCTGTCCGGCGGCAACAACGACGTCAGCCGGTATGCCGAAGTCATCGAGCGGGCGCTGGTCCACGAGGGCCGCAAGCACTACCTCCTGGTCGACTTCCCGCAGGAGCCCGGTGCGCTGCGCCGCTTCCTGCATGACATCCTCGGGCCCGACGACGACATCACCTTCTTCGAATACGTCAAACGCAACAACCGCGAGTTCGGCCCGGCGATGGTCGGCGTCGAGCTCGGTGACCCCGGGTCGTATGACGCCCTGCTCGACCGCGCAGAGGAGTCGCCGCTGGTCGTGGAGCCGATCCCGCTGGACAGTCCGCTGTTGCGCTACCTGGTCTGACGCCGGCGAGAGGGGTCATTGATGACGACGCCGGTCTCCGACGCTGTCGAAGCGGTCGCCACCCTCGTGCGTCGCGGTCCGCGTGGTGAGGCGGACCTCGAGCAGCTGGCCGCACAGGCGCGGCCGTTGCCGGCACGTGAGCTCAGCTACCTGATCCGCACCACCAACGCGCAGCACGGCGCGGTGCTCTTCCGGGTGCTGGACAAGGACACCGCGCTGGCGGTCTTCGAGGTCCTGCCGCCCGGGGACCAGGCGGCACTGGTCGGCGCCCTGCGCAGCAGCGAGACCGCTGAGCTGATCGAGCAGTTGGACCCGGACGACCGTGCCCGGCTGCTCGACGAGCTGCCGGCGACGGTCACCGACCAGCTCATCACCGGGCTCAGCCCGGCGGAGCGGCGGATGACGACCACCGTGCTCGGCTACTCACGGCACGCGATCGGCCGCTACATGTCGCCGGAGGTGTTGCCGCTCGACCAGGACCTGAGCGCGGGCGATGCACTGGAGCGGGTGCGTGCCCACATCGACGAGCCGGAGACCGTCTACCTGCTGCCGGTGATCGACCACGGCCGCCGGCTCACCGGGGTGATCGGGCTGCGCAGCCTGCTGGCCGCCGATCCTGCGGCGCGGGTGGGTGACCTCGCCAAGCCGGCGCAGTTCGCCCGAGCCATCGACGATCGCGAGGAGGCCGCCCGCCGCTTCCGGTCCGAGAAGCTCCTGGCGATGCCGATCGTCGACCTCGAGGACCGCCTGCTGGGCATCCTGACCGTCGACGACGCCAACGACATCATCGACGCGGAGGATACCGAGAACGCCGCCCGCACCGGTGGCGCCGAACCACTGCGCAGCTCCTACCTGTCGGCCTCGATCGCGCAGATCGTGCGCAGCCGTGCGCTCTGGCTGCTGGTGCTGGCCGTCTCTGCGGTGCTGACGGTGCAGGTGCTGGACATCTTCGAGGACCGGCTCGACCAGGTCGTCGTGCTGGCGTTGTTCATCCCACTGCTCACCGGCACCGGCGGCAACACCGGCAACCAGGCGGCCACCACCGTGACCCGTGCGCTCGCGACCGGAGAGGTCCGGATCCGCGATCTGCCCCGGGTGATCTGGCGCGAGCTGCGCGTCGGTTTCCTGCTCGGTGCACTGCTGGGCAGCCTCGGCTGGGTGATCGCGAGCCTGGTCTTCTCCGCCCAGATCGGGGTGGTCATCGGCCTGACGTTGCTGGCTGTCTGCACGATGGCCGCCGTGGTCGGCGGCATCATGCCGCTGCTGGCCACCAAGCTGCGGGCCGACCCGGCGGTCTTCTCCAACCCCTTCATCTCGACCTTCTGCGACGCGACCGGCCTGGTTATCTACTTCAGCATCGCGACCGTGGTCCTCGGGTTGTGACCGTCGGCCCCCGCCTTAGTGGCTGAGTTTCAGACCGACCACGCAGCCGACGATGCCGAGCAGGAACGCGATCTTGAGCGGCGACACCGAGTCGGTCCCGGCGACCATCCCGTAGACGACGGTGAGCACGGCGCCGATGCCGACCCAGACGGCATACGCGGTGCCGATCGGCACACTGCGCATCGCGACAGCCAGCCCCGCCATACTCGCCGTCAGCCCGACCGCGAAGACGACAGTGGGAACCGGACGCGAGAAACCTTCGGACTTGCCCAGAGCAGTCGCCCAGACTGCCTCCAGCACACCGGACACGATGAGCACGATCCATGCCATGACGGCCACCCTTTCGGACTGGCCGTCTTGTCGCTGTCCGGGTACGGCGCCATCGTCCGGGGGCCGGGATCGTGGCCCAATCACAAGGTCTCACACCGGTGTTCGGCGGGCAAATCAGCGCCGCTGCGGTGGGCGAGACCTCGAGACGCTCGTTCCTCGGCCATCTCTTAGTGACCGGTGAGCAGGGACAGCACCTTGCCGAGCTTCGCCGGCTTCCCGGTGAGCTGCTCCTCGCGGTCGGCCCACGACGCGACCTGCAGCCCGGCATTGATGCCGAGCCAGCGCAGCGGCTCCGGCTCCCAGCGCCGCGAATGATGTTGCACCCAGGCCAGATCCGAGATCTCGGTGCGCTGCCCGGTGACCAGCTCCGCGACGGTGCGGCCGCCGAGGTTGCTCAGCGCGACACCGTCGCCGACATACCCGCCGGACCAGCCGAGGCCGGTCGCCGGGTCGAGGCCGACGCTCGGCTGCCAGTCCCGCGGGATGCCGAGCGGGCCTCCCCATGCGTGCGTGAAGTCGACCTCGTGCAGGATCGGAAACATCTGGCGCAGTGACGTTTTCAGCGTTTCGAAGACCCTCGGGTCCTCATCGAAGGATGGCCGGATCCCCGATCGGAAGTGGTATGGCGCACCGCGCCCGCCGAAGACCAGCCGACCGTCGGCCGTCCGCTGCCCGTAGACGATGACGTGCCGGTGCTCGCTGAAGGTTTCGGC
Source organism: Flexivirga sp. B27 (assembly GCF_052905685.1). Taxonomy (NCBI): domain Bacteria; kingdom Bacillati; phylum Actinomycetota; class Actinomycetes; order Micrococcales; family Dermacoccaceae; genus Flexivirga; species Flexivirga sp. B27. The sequence continues at coordinate 312,536 of NZ_JBPYUM010000004.1, forward strand.
GTCGGCCAGTCCGATCTGTTGCCACTGCTCGTCGTCAAGCGGTGCCGTCGCGACGATCAGTGAATAGACCGGCGCGACTGCACGCGGGCACAGTGCGGGTTGTAGGTTGCGCCCAAAGTGCCTGTGGCAGAGAGCCTTTCAGCCGCTTCGGCACGGTCGACCAGGCGGACGTCCAGCCCCCAGTGCTCGGCGTGCGCGACCTCTGCGCGTGCTCGGGCCAGCTGTGCCTCGGTGCGTGCGACGACGACGGTGCCGCCCTGGTGGAAGCCGCAGGCAATGCCTTCCGTCCGGACGACTCGGCCGACCTCGGCCACGCTGTCGCGCAGGGCGGCATACTGCGCCCGAGCGGCAGCGTCACCGCTCGCCGCGGCGAGCCGCTCCGGAGGTGTGGGGTAGAGCGCCGACACCCAGCCGCCGTTGCGACCGCTCGCGCCGAAGCCCACGTGCTCGGCCTCGACCACCAGCACCGACAACGACGGGTCGGTCTGCAGCAGGTAGTAGGCCGACCACAGGCCGGTGAAACCTGCTCCGACGATGCACACGTCGACCGAGGTGTCGTCGGTCAGGACATGACGCGTCGTCGGTGGAGTGTTGTCCCACCAGAGCGGCCGCGTCGTCATACGCCGATGGTGGCGCAGGACGGCAAAACGGCTCTTCCCAGATGAGGGTGTAGGTCGGCCGGGCGCGTCGGTCCGCAGGTAGACGTCGAGG
>NZ_JBPYUM010000005.1:0-285643 GCF_052905685.1 Flexivirga sp. B27
GGCGCGGGCTGGCTCGGGGGCGGCGGCATGGGCGGACCTGCTGCGGGCATCGGGGACGGCATCGGCGCCGGCGGCGCACCCTGCGGCGGCACACCCGGCATCGGCGCAGGCGGTGCGCCCTGTGGCGGCACAGCGGGCATCGGCGCGGGCGCCGGAGGCTCCGGGTCTCCCTCCACCGAGATGCCGAAATCCGTTGCCAGGCCTGCCAGCCCGGAGCTGTAACCCTGGCCGATCGCACGCAGCTTCCACTGGCCGTTGCGTTGATAAATCTCGCCACTGACGAAGGCGGTTTCGTTCTCCGCGTCCATCACGAAGACAGCCAACTCTGCTCCGCTGGCGGCGTCGGACGCGACCAGCCGCAGGTCGGGGACCTGACCGAAGGCACCGCCGTCGGCGGACGCGGCCAGCACCACCTTGGGCACGGACTGCGGCAGGCGGGCCAGGTCCACCTCGAGCGCGTCGGCGCCCGGCTGCTTGCCGAGGTGCCGCACTGCACCGCTCGGGTGCTCGGGCTGGTTGTAGAAGATGAAGTCGTCGTCGGAGGCGACCTTGCCGCTCTCTCCGACCAACAGCGCGGACGCATCGACGTCCGGCACGCCCGGCCCCGGGCTCCAGTGCAGCGTGATCCGGAGCTGCCCGGCATCGATGGGTGTGTTCGATCCCTTGGTCAGTTGGGTCGTCATAGGGTCATCCTCACACGCGCAGTGCGCGCCGCCGACGATCTTCGCAACACAGACGTCAGGGCTTGTGGCGACGTTCCGCGATCCGCAACGCGAGTTGGAAGCGCGTGCTCACGTCGTGTTCCTGCATCATCGCGGCGATCCGGCGGCGCACGGTGCGCAGCGACACCCCCATCGCACGTGCGATCGCCTCGTCGGTCAGACCCTGCTGCATCCAGTGGACCAGCGCGTTGCCCGACTGGTCACCGCCGTGCTCCGCCGACGTCGCCGCCGCCCACAGCCGGTCGAAGAGCTCGATGAACGCCGCGACGACCATCGGGTCGCGCAACAGCACGTAATCACCGCCGCCACGGCCCCACTCGGTCGTGCCGATCGCCATCTCTTCACCGAACACGACGAACTCCGAGGGCAGCGTGCCCGCCATACGCTGCTGCTCACCCAGCTCCGCCCACGCCGCCAGCGTGTCGGCGTGCTCGCTCTGCGCGTCGGGCAGGTAGAGCGCACGCTGCTCGCGCCCGGACGCCAGCTGCTGACGCACCGTCGGGTAGTCGTCCAGCGGGCGCGGGGCACCCGGCACCGCCTGGCGTATGACGCCGACGGTCGACGCCACCAGATGCTCGAAGACCGACGGCAGCACCGCCTGATCGACACGTTCGCGCAGCGGCAGCTCGGAAGTCGAAAGCTCTTGCCCGGCACGATGATCGGTGACGAAGCTGTCGATCGCGTCGCGGACCCGCGCCAGGTCCTGGCGCCGGGTCGCCAACCGTGCCTCCTCCGCGCTGACGACCCGCTCCAGGGCCGCCCGCGGGTGGTCGGCAACCACCTCACCGGAGCCGATCAGCCGCACGAGCCTGCGGGCCCGCAACTGCTCGATGGCGTGCTCGGCCTCGTAGTCGGTCCAGCCGAGCTGCGCGGCGTGCGACGCCAGCGTCTGTCCGGGCGTGCGCAGCACGTGGCGATAGAGCTCCTCGCCCTGTGCCCCCACGCCGAGCACGCCCAGCCGACCGTCCATGACCCGCCTCGGGTCAGAGACCCAGCTCGCGGGCGCCGGTCGCCGAGGAGTCCCGCAGGAAGTCCGCGCAGCGGCGCTGCTCGTCGACCTCGCCGATCTCGCCGGCAGCCTTGGCCAACGCGCCGAGCGCACGCAGGAAGCCACGGTTGGGCTCGTGCTCCCACGGCACCGGACCCTGGCCGCGCCAGCCGGACCTGCGCAGCGCGTCCAGGCCGCGGTGGTAGCCGGTGCGAGCGAAGGCGTAGCACTCGATGACGTCACCGTCGGCCATCGCGTCCTCGGCGAGCGTCGCCCAGGCGAGCGACGAGCTCGGGTAGGAACGCGCGACGTCCCGCGGGTCGACGCCCTGCTCCAACGGCGAACTCGCAGGATCCTCAGGCAATTTCGTCTCGGGTATGCCGAGCAGGTTTTCAGTCATTGCGATGCAACCGTTCTTGAGATCGGGGCCCCCGCGAAGTATTCGGCGGAGCGAAGCGGGGGAGAAACTTCGTGGGGTTAGTGCTGGCCTGCCGAGCCGAGGTTCTCGCACGCCTCGACGACCCGTGCCGACATACCGGCTTCGCCCGCCTTGCCCCAGGCGCGCGGGTCGTACTGCTTCTTGTTGCCGACCTCGCCGTCGATCTTGAGGACACCGTCGTAGTTGCCGATCATCCAGCCGGCGATCGGGCGGGTGAAGGCGTATTGGGTGTCGGTGTCGACGTTCATCTTGACCACGCCGTAGGAGACGGCTTCGGCGATCTCCTTCGGGTCGGAGCCGGAGCCGCCGTGGAAGACCAGGTGGAAGGGCTTGTCATCGGGGGTCTTGAACTTCTCGTGCACGGCAGCCTGGGCGGCCTTGAGCACCTCGGGCCGCAGCTTGACGTTGCCGGGCTTGTAGACGCCGTGCACGTTGCCGAAGGTCAGCGCGGTCATGTAGTAGCCCTGGTCGCCGGTGCCCAGCGCCTCAGCGGTTGCGATCGCGTCCTCCGGCGTGGAGTAGAGCTTGTCGTCGATCGCGCCCTCGACGCCGTCCTCCTCGCCGCCGACGACACCGACCTCGATCTCCAGGATGATCTTGGCTTCCTTGCACTTGCCGAGCAATTCCTCTGCGATCTGGAGGTTTTCGTGCAACTCGACCGCGGAGCCGTCCCACATGTGCGACTGGAAGTAGGGCAGTCCGCCCTGCTTGACGCGCTCGGTCGACGCCTCGAGCAGGGGGCGCACGAAGACGTCGAGCTTGTCCTTGGGGCAGTGGTCGGTGTGCAGCGCGATGTTGACGTCATACGCCTTGGCGATCTCGTGCGCGAAGGCGGAGAACGCGAGCGCGCCGCTGACCATGTTCTTGACGCCCTGACCGGAGAAATACTCGGCGCCGCCGGTGGAGACCTGGATGATGCCGTCGCTGCCGGCGTCGGCGAACCCCTTGATCGCGGCGTTCAGGGTCTGACTGCTGGAGACGTTGATGGCCGGGTAGGCGAAGCCGCCCTTCTTGGCCCGGTCGAGCATCTCGGCGTACTTCTCGGGGGTCGCGATCGGCATGGAGGCCCTCCTGTTGGCGTCGAACGTTGGGTTTCCACTATCCAACCACCCGTGCCGGATCCGACAGGGTGGCCACTGGTCAACTGACGCGCAACCTGTCCCGTCGCGCACGCAATTGCGCCCGCTCGGGGTCGTTCTGGCACCTCTCGACCGCCAGGTCGTATGCCGCGATCGCCTCGGTCTGCCGCCCGGCCCGCCCCAGCAGCTCGCCGCGCGCAGCGGGCAGCCGGTGCGAGTGCGGGAGCTGCTCGTCCAGCCCGTCGAGCAGCCCGAGCGCGGCGGCCAGGTCACCGGCCTCGGCGACCGCGACCGCGCGGTTGAGCCGCACCACCGGCGATCCGGTCAGCTGCTCCAGTTGCCGGTAGTAGTCGGCGATCGTCAGCCAGTCGGTGTCCTCGGGCCGTCTCGCACGCGCGTGCTCGGCGGCGATCAGTGCCTGCAGCACGTACTCCGCGGCAAGTGCGCTCGACAGCGCGACTCCTCCAGCCACGCCGGTCGAGTCCGCTTCAGGCGCTGGTCGAGTAGGGCGAGGGACGAGCCCGTGTCGAGACCCGCCGGTCACTTCCGCCAGCAACTCCAGCCCCTCGCCGATCTCGTCCCGGTGCCAGGCGCTACGGTCCTGGTCCGGCAACAAGACCAGCGACCCGTCCACGGCGACACGCGCATCACGCCGGGCATGCTGCAGCAACATCAGCGCGAGCAGTGCTTGCAGCGCCGGACTCGTCGCCGCCGTGCGGCCTGTCGCCCGCACCAGACGCACCAACCGGATCGCCTCCCCCGCGAGCTCGGCACGCACCACGTCCTCGCCGCTACCCGGCGCGTAGCCGGCGGTGAACGCCAGATACGCAACGCGCGCAACGGTTTCCAGTCGCTGCGGCAACACCTCGTCATCGGGTATGGCGAGCGGCACGCCCGCCGCCACGACCTTCTTCCGGGCACGGGTCAGCCTGGCTGCCATCGTCGCCTCCGGCACCAGGAAGAGCCGCGCGATGTCCGCCGTCGAGATGCCGAGCACCAGCCGCAACGTCAGCGCGGCACCGGCCTCCTCGCTGAGCGACGGGTGCGCGGCAAGCAGCACCAGCCGCAGCAGGTCCTCGTCCTCCCCCGCACGTCGGTCGAGTAGCGGAGGAGCGGAGCGGGGGAGCGTATCGAGACCACGTGCGACCTCCTCAACCGCCAGCAACAGCTGCTTCCGGGCCGCCACCGCCTCCGCCCGCAACCGATCGAGGATCCGTCGCTTGGCGGCGGTCATCAGCCAGGCGGGCGGGTTGTCCGGCATACCTTCCTCGGTCCACAGACGTGCGGCGTGCTCGAACGCATCCGCCAACGCGTCCTCGGCGAGGTCGAGCCGGCGCGTGTGCGCGACGAGCAGGGCGAGCAACCGGCCCCACTCGTCGCGCCATACGTCCTCCAGCGGTGAGATCAAGCCGTCGATCCCTCGATGCGGATGCAGGGGCGGATCTCGATCGAATAGATCTCCGGCAGCAGCGCGCACCACTTCACGACCTGGTCGAGATCGGGTGCTTCGACGAGGTAGAAGCCACCGAGGTATTCGGCGGTTTCGGCGTAGGGGCCGTCGGTGAGTTCGACGGTGCCGCTGCGGCGGCGCAGTGTCGTCGCCGTGTCGGTGCCGTCCAGTGCCTCACCGCCGAGCATCGCGTCGCCGACCTCCCGGTCGAAGGCGATGTGGTCCTGGTGCCACCGGTCGCGGTCGGCCTGCTCGGCGTCGTTCCACTCGGTCTCGATGCCCGCCAGCAGGATCAGATACTTCGTCACGACGCCTCCTCGTCATAGCCCTCGATCGTGACGCATTCACGGATCTCCAGGCTGTATGACGGCGGCAGCAGTTTGCACCACTCCACCACCTGGCGACGGTCGGCCGCTTCGACCAGATAGAAGCCGCCGATCATCTCGGCCGTCTCCGCGAACGGGCCGTCGGTCAGGGCCGGCTCCCCGTTGACGTGCCGCAGTGTCGTCGCGGTCTCCGGGCCGTCGAGAGCCTGGCCGGCCAGGAGACCCGCGCCGACCGCGGTGTCGAACGCATGGTGCTGGTCGTGGAAGGCCTGCTGTTCCTCGGCGGATGCGTTCGCCCAGCCGCCCGGTTCGTAGGCGATGAGGACGAGATATTTCGTCATGACGCCCGCTCCTCCGGATGGACGACGCGTCGGATCTCGACACCCTCGCCGATCCCGGTCAGGATCTTGCAGCAGTCGGCGACGTCGTCGACGTCCTCGGTGTCGACGACGAAGAAGCCACCGAGCTGCTCTGCCGTCTCGGCGAACGGTCCGTCGGTCACGGCGCCGGTGCCGGGCGCGAGACGTTTGGCTTCCTGCGTCGAGTGCAGCTCCGCACCACCGGTGATCTTGTGTCCGCGGCGCCCCAATTCCTCTGTGAACCGGCCGTATTCGGCATACCCGCGCTTGCGTTCCTCGGCCGACATCGTCGTCCACCAGCGGTCGGCGTCCCCGACGATGGCGATCATGTACTCAGTCATGCTGACCCTCTCCATTCGGTCTGCTTCACATCCTCTGACAGCACGATGACGTGCGGGCCGGACCGATATCGACAACTCCGCGAAATTTTTTCTGCCCCCCGAGGTGGCCGAGCCGCTACCCCGAGGTGGCCGAGCCTGTCGAGGTCAAAAATTGAGTCGCGCCGCGCGAGCCCTCCCGCAAGGATCGACCGGATGAACACACCGGACTGGTCACTGCGGACAGCGACGTATGACGACGCGATCCTGCTCGGCGAGATCGTCATCGAAGCCACCAAGGACCAAGGGCGGTGGCCGCAGATGTCCGACGACGACGAAGCCGAGTGGTTGAGGGGATTTGCCGAGTGGAGCCGCGAGTGCGTCGATGCCGCCGATGGGCCGGGCCGTCTGGAGGTGATCGAGATCGACGGCGCAGCCGTCGGACGCTTGCGCACGGCACGCGACACCGGGACGGTGGACGGCGAAGAACTTCCTCGCGTCACGCTCTCCGGGTTGCAGCTGCGACCGGCCGTCCAGGACCGGGGCGTCGGCACGTCGATCATCCGCACCTTGCAGGACGAAGTCTCCGCTGCGGGAGGTGTGCTGGATCTGGGTGTGGAGCATACGAATCCGAACGCTCGCCGCCTCTACGAACGTCTCGGTTTCGTGGCTGTCGGCACCAACGACGACGAGGTCGAGATGCGCTGGACACCCGGTGGCAAGCACTCCGATACGGTCACCAGGCCATGAAGCTGCGGGAGAGCGTGCGCGCACTGATCGTCGATCCCGACGATCATGTGCTGCTGGTGCGCTTCGACTGGGACGGGCTCGACCTCGACGGCGGGTTCTGGGCGAATCCGGGCGGTGGCATCGAGCCGGGCGAGACACGCCTCGCCGCCATACAACGAGAGCTGCGGGAGGAGACCGGTCTTTACGTCGACCACCTCGGCCCGGAGCTCTGGACCAAGACCGCACACTTCGAGATGGCCGACTGGGACGGACAGGTCGACCACATCCACCTGCACCGCGTCGAGCACTTCGACCCCGCGCCGGAGATGTCACCCGAGCAGCTCGCCGCCGAGCACGTGCACGAGGTCCGTTGGTGGTCTCCCGACGAAATTTCCTCGGGATCAGCGACATTCGCACCGCGCGCCCTCGCCGCACTGTTGCGGGAGCTGCGTGAGCACGGCACACCGGACCGGCCGGTCGAGCTCAGCGGATTCTGACGCGCTAACTCGCCTCCACCAGATCCTTCAGGCGGGCAAGATCCTCGCCGACGGTTCGCAGGTCGCGCTCGAACTCCTCGTCGGTCAGCTCGATCTGCCGGACGGTGAAGATCACTTCCGCGCCATCCGGGTGCGCGATGACCCGGACCGGGTTGTTGACGGTGGTCCCCGACGGCAGAGTCACGTCGTGGTCGAGCACCCCGAACTCGTTGGTCGGCACGAACCGCACCGTGACCGCACCCATCGGCGACTCAACAACCAGCTCATCACCCTGTATGACGACAGGGCTCTTCGCCAGACCGGCCGCCCATCGCGGGAGATTGCGCACGTCCGAGGCGAAGTCGTAGATGACCCGCGGATCGGCGTGGATGACCTGGCTGACGTGCCGGCTGACGACATCGGTGCTCATGCAACGCCAGCGTAGAAGCGGCGTCCGACACACCGTCAGCGGCGAACCTCGAGTCCGTGCACGTGCCGCAACACCCACACGTGCATCGCGATCGCAGCCGCCGCGCCGGCGTTGATCGACCGGGTGGACCCGAACTGCTCGATGTGCAGCACGTCGACGCACGCCTCCTGTGCCTCCGTCGAGAGCCCGGGACCCTCCTGCCCGAAGACCAGCACACACCGTTGCGGTAGGTCGTAGGTCTCGATCGGTCTGCTGCCGGGGATGTTGTCGATCCCGATCAGCGGCAGCCCCTCAGCCTCGGCCCAGACAGTCAGCGATGCGACGTCCGGGTGATGGTGCTCGTGCTGATATCGGTCGGTGACCATCGCACCGCGGCGGTTCCACCGGCGCTTGCCGACAATGTGAAAAGCCTTGGCGCCCATGGCATTCGCGGTGCGGATAACCGAGCCGATATTGAAGTCGTGGCCCCAGTTCTCCACCGCGACGTGGAAGTCGTGCCGATGCTCGTCGAGGTCGGCGACGATCGCGTCGTGTGTCCAGTAGCGGAACCGGTCCTCGACGTTGCGCCGGTCACCGGCTGCCAGCAGCTCCTGATCGAACCGCGGGTCCGCAGTGCCGTCGGGCAGCGTCGGCCACGGCCCGGCATACGGCCCGACGCCGACGTCGTGGGACCTCGAGACGCTCGTTCCTCGCTCCTCGGCCACCTCGTGGGAGACGCTCGTTCCTCGCTCCTCGGCCACCTCGTGGGAGACGCTCGTTCCTCGCTCCTCGGCCACCTCGGGTTCTTCCTGCACGGACCTCAGCCAACCGCATTCCCCGCCAGCGCCGCCGTCCGGGTCGCCAGCCGCCGGTATGCCGCCACCAGCTCGTCGTTGTCGAGCACCTCGAAATCCGTTGGTATCCGGAGCAACCACCATGCCATCGTGTCGAGATTCTGCGCACCGACGCGCAGGTCGCAGTGCCCGTCGTCGACCGCGGAGAGGCTCCCCCACCGGGCGACATACTCGTCGACCTCGTCGATCGGGCACTGCAGCCGGACCGTCGCCTCGAACTCCCAACCGGAGTGCACCGAGCGCCGGATGTACTCCTCCGCATCGGGTGCCTCACGCGGGGTGAAGCCGAACGTCGAAGCGCGCACCTCGCTCATCCGGTCCAGCCGGAAGGACCGCCAGTCGTCCCGATCGAGGTCGAAAGCCATGAGATACCAGCGTCTTCCGGTCGCGATCAAACGGTAGGGCTCCACCCGCCGGTATGACGCAGCACCGCCGCGTGCGGTGTAGTCGAAACGCGCCTGGTGATGCTCCCGCACGGCCCGGGCCAGCGCGAGCAGCGCGTCGGAGTCGACGGTGGTGCCCTGGTAGTCGACGGTCACCGTCGCCTCCTGCACCGCCGCCACATGCGCGCGTATGGCGGCCGGCATCACCTGGTCCAGCTTCGTCATCGTGCGCAACGCGGCCTCCCCCACACCGGCGACGGTCCCGCCCGCAGCCAGCCGCAGGCACACCGCGACCGCGACCGCCTCGTCCTGATCCAGCAACAACGGCGGCAGTGCACGACCTGCGCCGAGCTGATAACCGCCGCCGCTCCCCCGGCTGGACTGCACCGGATAGCCGAGTTCGCGCAATCGATCGACGTCCCGGCGCACCGAGCGCGTGGTCACCCCGAGCCGGTCCGCCAGGTCCTCGCCGGTCCAGACGGCTTGTGCCTGGAGCAGACCGAGCAGTTGCAGCAGTCGTGCCGTCGTTGTCGCCATACCCACCAGTCTTCACGATCAGCGGACAGAAGCTGTCCGCTGACGACCGCGCCGCTGCGCCACCGCGCTAAGCGTCCCCTCAGCAGCGCTCACGTACTCTTGCGCTCGTGATGCACTCCCTCGGACCCAGCTTCATGGACCCGACGTACCTGCTCGATCAGTTCGGGGGTGCGTTCTTCGTCATTGCGCTGCTCATCGTCTTCATCGAGTGCGGCGTCCTCTTCCCGATCCTGCCCGGCGACTCGCTGCTCTTCGCGATCGGACTGTTCAGCTCCAGCGCGAAGTACGGCTTCCACGTGCCGCTCTACGTCTCGGTGCCGTTGCTGATGATCGTCGCCTTCGCCGGCAACGTCGTCGGCTATGAGATCGGCCGCGCCGTCGGGAAGCCGATCTATGAGCGCGACGGGCGGATCCTGAAGAAGGAGTATTTCGAGAAGACCAACGAGTTCTTCGACAAATACGGCAACAAGGCGCTGGTGATCGGCCGTTTCGTGCCGATCGTGCGCACGTTCATCACCCTGGTGGCCGGCGCCAGCCGGATGGACCGCAAGCGCTTCTTCACCTGGAGCGCGGTCGGTGCCGTGCTGTGGGTCGGCATCGTCGTCACCGCCGGCGTGGTCCTCGGCCGGACCTTCCCGGGCCTGGGCGACAAGATCGACGTGGCGATCATGCTGGTCGTCATACTCTCGGTGATTCCGATGGCTTACGAATATCTGAAGCACCGTCGCGAGAAGAGCGCGGCGGCACCGGCGGGCGACTGACCCGCCCCAGCACCCGAGGCGCTGCCACCAGCACGACCGCGGTCGCGACAACACCCGCCGCCACGAAGGTCCCTCGCGTGCCCAGCACAGCCGCGACGCTCCCGACAACGACCAGTGAGCTGATGCTGGCGGCCTGGATGACACCGTTGACCGCCGAGCTGACCCGACCGCGGAACTCCTCGGCGCTGCGCAGGATGAAGAGCGCGCCGAAGCAGGAGTTCATCACAGCGGTCACCACGCCGAAGCCGAAGACGGCGATCAGGAAGAGCCAGAACCACGGCGTCAGCCCGCTCACCACAACCAGGCAGGCGATCGCCAGGAAGCTCGACAGCACTGCGCGGACCCGTCCGGGGTCGGAGGCGATGCGTCCCGCGAGGACCGAGCCCGGCACCACGCCGGCAACCATCACGAGGTCCGCGAAGCCGTACCATCCCGCCGACATGCCCAGGTCGTCACGCACCAGGAAGACCTCGATGACGTTGGTGCCCATGAGGATTCCGACGATCGGGATGGTCGCGAGCAACAACGGCCAGACGATCGGGTCCGCCCGCAACACCCGCAGTCCGTCGCGCCAGTCCGGTCGCTCGCCGATCGTGCGCAACTCGCCGCCGCGCCGCGTCCGCACGCTGTATGCCGCCCCGGCAAGCACCGCGAAGGTCAGCGCGTCGGTGAGGACCGCGGCTCGCATCCCCGCGAACCCGTAGACCAGCCCGCCCAGCGCTCCGCCGACCGGCAGCAGTGTCTGCGCGAGGCCCTGCTGCAGCGCGACCAGCCGACCCACCTCGTCCTCGCCGACGAGGCGAGGTGTCAGCCCGGACCACGTCGGCGAGACCACCGCCTGCGCACTCTGCAGCACCGCAACCAGCAGGTAGAGCAGCGGCAGCGAAGGATCGGTCGCTATCGCGAGGCAGGCCAGTGCCTGCAGGGCGAGCGCCACCACGAGCAGCCGGCGCGAGTCGATTGCATCGGCCAGCCGCCCGGCCACGCCCAGCAGCACCACGAGCGGGAGTGCATCGATCACCAGCAGCGCGGTGACGGCGAGCGCGCCGTGTCCGCTGTCGTGCAGGTGCAGCAGCAGCACGACCGTGAGCATCCCGTCGCCGAGCACCGACAGCGCCCGCCCGGGCACGACGATCCGCACGTCGCGGTGCCGCCATACCGATTCTTGAAACATTTCCTTCATAACTATGAAAGTACCGTTTCACATATTCTGGCCGCAAGAGCACGCGAAGAGGCAGTCCGACCTTCCCCCTGAAAGGTCGGACCGCCTCGGGCCCCTGAGAGATTCACTGAGCAATGCGGAGCAACAACCGCCGCGCGCGATCAGTGCTGCGGCATGGGACTCGCCGGAGGCTGCGGCTGACCGCTCTGCTGCGAGTGCTGACCCTCGCTGCGCATCCGGGCATAGGCCTGGGCGTAACGCGAGCCGGCGAACAGCAGCACCAGGCCGACCACGATGAAGGCGATCGCACGGGTCGCGCCGCCGAGAGCCTGCAGGTCGAAGAGGAACAACTTCGCCACACCGCAGCCGGTCAACAGCAGTCCGGCGCCGAGCGTCGCAGCGCCATACCGCGGGAGGCGGATGCCGAGGGCGAGCAGGACCATCGCAACCGAGATCCACAGGACCGTCACGCCGAGGTGCGCCGACCGGAAGCCCTCCGTGCCGCCCACGGCCGCACCGAACGAGACGAACGCCGCGGTCGCGCCATACAGACCGACGATGCCGGCACCCACGGCGGCGACCGTCGGGGTCACCTGCGAGGTAGTACGCACCAACGCCAGCGCGGTGAGCACCGCCCACCCGGCGAGCAGTGCCCCACCGAGCATCGTTGCGTAGGACAGGTCCGCGTCGGCGCGGCCGGCGAAGGTCAGCGCGGCCGGACCCGCGAAGGTCAGGTATGCCGCGCCGCCGATGGCGCCGAAGGCCAGACCGATGATCGTGCTGACCGCGGACTTGGTGGACAGGGCGACCGCGCTGACCAGCACGCCAGGCACGAGCAACAGCACCGGCAGCCACGAACCTTCGGTGAAGGCGAAGGCCGACTCGATCGCGAGCGTGGCGGCGACGCCACCGACGGTGACCCGTCGCACGATGCCGAGTTGCGGGACGAGGAAGGCGACAGCGGCCAGGACCGCGGCGGTCAGCCCGCCTGCGACGATCGCGATCGAGCGGTCCAGATAGCTGAGCTGCGCAGCGACCGGCAGGACGGCGACGGCGAAGGTCGCCGCGTGCAGCTCGTCGTCCGCACCGGCGGAGATGACCAGGGACGCGAGCGCGATCCCGGCGATCGCCAGGGCCGGCGTCAACGAGGTGAGCGACTGAGCGTCGGTGAAGAAGAGGACGCCGGCGATGACGGCCGGCAGCGTGCGCACGAGTCCGAGGAAGTGCCAGTTGCAGATCCGCTCCGGCCACACACCGGCCGCCTGCAGGATGATCAGGAAGCACACCAACGCGAGGGTCACACCGCCGGTGAGCACCGGGGCCAGCACCGCGACGGCGACGGTGACCGCGACCGCGAGCAGCTCGGAACGCCACTGAACCGCGAGCACCCCTGCGGCTGCAGCGATTCCACCGGCGAGGGCGAGCCCGGCCGCGGACGGGATCCACTCGTAGAAGCTGGTCATCGCGACGGTGATGATGAACAGTCCGGCGATGCCGGTGCCCGCGAGCGCGGTGCCGCCGATGCTGCCGCCGGGACGACCGTGGACGCGCAGGCCGGCGGCGATCAGCACGGCGGACAGGACACCGCCGCCGATGACGCGGACCTGCGGGTTGAGCAGGCCGGCTCGCGCCGCGATCACCAGCAGCATCACCACGCCGATCAGCGTGATGGCCCCACCCGCGACGACGAGCAGCTTGCTGACGACGCCCTCACGCTGCCACCACGGCGCACGCTGCGGCTTCATCACCGCGGGCTGCATCGGGTACTGCGGCATCATGCGCTGCTGCGGGTGCGGCTGGTATGGCGGCCGGCCCGGGTGCTGCGGTTGCGCCGGGGGCGGCATGGCAGGCCCCGCGCCGTACTGCTGACGAGGCGCGGGACCTGCGAACGGGTTGGCCGGGCGGGCGCCCGGCCACTGACCTGGATTTTGCGGGCCCTGATTTTGCGGGCCCTGAGAGCCTGGGTTCTGCGGTGTCGTGTTCATGCCTTCAACCCTGTCGAGGGGCGGGCGCCCGGGCATGAGTACTACTACTCATCAGTAGTGAGGGTTCTCGGCAACGCCGGCCTGTGCAGACTCACCTGTGTCAGCTCTGATTCACTTCACGAGTGACATCTACGACGCAGATCAGACTGGCCGCACGCCCGGTGGGCGAGCCGCAGGACTCGGACTTCGACTTCACCACGACCGAGGTGCCGGAACTCGCCGACGGACAGGTGCTGCTGCGCACCATCTATCTGTCGCTCGACCCCTACATGCGCGGCCGGATGAGCGCCGCCAAGTCGTATGCCGACCCGGTGGAGGTGGGCGACGTGATGGTCGGCGCCACCGTCTGCGAGGTGGTGGAGTCACGCGCGGCGAACCGCGCCGTCGGCGACATCGTCCTCGCCTACACCGGATGGCAGACGTATGCCGCCGCGGACGCGCGCGCCACCCGGCGGTTGGACCCGCAGGCCGCACCGATCTCAACAGCGCTGGGCGTGCTCGGGATGCCGGGTTTCACGGCATACGCCGGCTTGCTGGCCATCGGCCGCCCCCAGCCGGGTGAGACCGTCGCAGTCGCGGCGGCGACCGGCCCGGTCGGTTCGGCGGTGGGTCAGATCGCCAAGGTCAAGGGCGCCGGCGCCGTCGGCATCGCCGGCGGACCGGAGAAGTGCCGCGCCCTACTGGACGACTTCGGCTTCGACGCCGCGGTGGATCACCGGTCCCCCACCTTCCGGGAGGACCTGGCTGCGGCCACCCCGGACGGTGTCGATGTCTACTTCGAGAACGTCGCCGGCCCCGTCGGTGCTGCGGTCACCCGGCGGCTCAATCTCTACGCACGGGTCCCCGTCTGCGGGCTGGTGGCGAACTACAACGCGACGCAGGCGCCGGACGGTCCGGACCAGTTGCCGGCATACCTGGGCATGATCCTCACGCAGAGTCTGACGGTGCGCGGTTTCATCCAGAGCGAGTTCGTGCCGACACATCACGATGACTTCCTGCGCGACATGGCCGGGTGGGTTGCGGACGGTTCGGTGCGCTATCGCGAAGATGTCGTGCAGGGTCTGGAGAGCACCGTGGAGGCGTTCCGCGGACTGCTCACCGGGCGCAACTTCGGCAAGCTGCTGGTGCAGGTCGGCACGGATCCGACCGCGGGCTGACAGGCCGACCGTCGCCGGCCTCAGTCGAGTTCGTGCTCGATCGCGTAGCGGGTCAGCTCGATGCGGTTGGACAACTGCAGCTTGCGCAGGGTGGCCTGCACGTGGTTCTCGACCGTGCGGTGGCTCACGTCCAATCTGCGCCCGATCTGCTTGGCACTCAAGCCTTTTGCGACATACCGCAGGACCTCGAGCTCGCGTGGTGTCAACGTCGGCGTCGGCTCGGAGCCGGCGGGTGTGGGCTCGCTCGCCATACGGCGGTATTCGCCGAGGACCAGCCCCGCGAGACCGGGCGTGAAGACCGCCTGCCCGTCGGCGGTGGCGTTGACCGCCTCGAGCAGCTCCGCTGCGGATGCGCTCTTGACGAGGTAGCCGCACGCGCCCGCCTTGACCGCTTGCAGCACGTCGTCGCGCTCGGACGAGGCCGAGAGGACGAGCACGTTGGCCTGCGGTGCCGCGTCGAGGACCCGCGCCGTCGCCTCAGCACCGTTGCCGTCCGGCAACTGCATGTCCATCAGCACGACCTGCGGCTGGGTGGCCTGCGCGCGAGTCGCCGCCGTGGCCACACTCTCCGCCGTCGCGACGACCCGGAAGCCGGCAGCTTCGAGGTCGCGACTCACGCCGTCGCGCCACATCGGGTGATCGTCGACAACCATGACCCTCGTCGAGGTCGCTGCCGAGTTCGCTTGCTCAGTCACGTCGGTCATCCTGCCTCCTTCGCGCGCGGCACGTGCAGCTCCCACTCGGTGCCGATGTCCGGCCCGGTCTCCAGCAACGCCTCGCCGCCGAGGTCGGCCATCCGGCCGCGGATCGACTTGCTGACGCCCATCCGCCCCTCGGCCTCGGCCTGCGACAGTCGCCCGTCGGGTATGCCGACACCGTCGTCGCGGACGGTCAGCACGACCTCGTCACCCAGGTCCTCCAGCAGTACGAACGCCCGGGCGCCGTCACCGGCATGCCGGGCGACGTTGTCCAGGATCGTGCTGACCACCGCGACGAGTTCGGTGACGGTGGCGTCGGGCAGGTGCACCGCCTCGGCCGGCCCGGAGAACGCAGCGTCGGCGGGCAGCACCGCCTGCAACCGACCGCGCAGCTCGGTGGTCTCGTCGATGCCGGGCACGGGCACCGCGGCCTGCTCGCTGATCAGGCTGCGCAGCGCTCGCTCCTGCTCCCCCGCCAGCCGGCCCAGCTCCGCCGCGTCCCCACCGAGGTCCGCGCCCCGGCGGCGCATCAGGGCCAGCACCTGCAGAGCGCCGTCGTGCACTTCGCGGGCCAGCCGCTCGCGCTCCTTGGTCGCGGCCTGCATGCGCACCGCCGCCGACAACTCCTGCTGTGCGCGCGTCACGATCCGCGCGCCGATGCCGAGCGTCACGCCGACGGTCAGCAGGATCGGGGTGGTGGCGTCCGTGACGACGTTGTGGAACTGCTCCTCGACGCCGAGGCTGAGCAACGAGAGCCCGACACCCGTCACACCTCCGGCGATCGGCCCCCGCAGCAGTGCGACCGAGACGACCGCGTTGGTCACCCAGAACGTCGACGGCAGGCTCTGGTGATGGTGGTAGTACTCCGGGCGCACCACCCACATCGTGGAGGCGATGAGCAGGACGGTGATGACCAGCTCGGTGATCACCATCGGCGGCCGCGGCAGCAGCTCGAAGGCATAGACCAGGCCGCTCACACCCGACCAGACCACGAGCAGCGCGATCAGGAACCAACTGATCAGCGGGTGGCTGTATGCCTGGATGCCCGAGTTCGCGGGTGCCTCGGCGTTGACCGAGACGATCTGTGCGCCGATCGCGTAGGCCACCGATGCGAACCGGAAGACCTGCGCGCCGCGCCAGAAGGGCAGCGTGGCATCCGCATCGATCTGCACCACCACGCGTTCCACGTGCTCGACCGTAAGGCACGTTCGCTCTCGCGTGCGGCACGATGGACCGCATGACCGAGCGGCGGACCCTGACGCTGACGGACCCACGCGCCATACGGGTGTTGGCACACGAGGTCCGACAGCAGTTGATGGACGAGCTGAGCGGCGGCGAGGTGCTCACCGCGACCGAGGCCGCGAAGCGCTGCGGGATCACTCCGTCCGCGATGAGTTACCACCTGCGGGCCATGGAGCGCTGGGGCATCGTCGAGCGGGTCGAGAGTGCCGACGGGCGTGAGCGGCCGTGGCGGATGGCCGCCGAATCGATCAAGATCAGTGACGCGGCAGGCGTGGGAATGCCTGCGAGCGTTGCGAACTCGCTGCTGGGCAACTTCATCAAGCGTGTGACACGGACCGTGACCAAGATGATCGAGCGCGACAACCCGGACGACCACGCATCGATCAGCCAGACGTCGGGTATCCACCTGACCGACGAGGAGGCTGCCGAGCTCGACGAGCTGGTGGCCGATGCACTGGGACGCTTCGACGACCGGCACGACCCGAAAACGGCACCGCCGGGCGCGCGCAAGCGCGACATCTACTGGCTCAACCTGCCCCGCGAGTGAAAGCTCCTCGCCAACTCCTGGTCACTCGCTGGTAAAAACCTGGGAATTGTTTGGTAAGGCGATGCAACCTACCGGTGAGTCGCTCTGACGATGAGCACGCGGCCACGCACACCCCGTCGTGGCCCGTCAGAGGGAGAACACACTGTGAAAATGACGCGTATCTGCGCCTTCGCCACCATGTCCGTCCTGACCGTCTCGCTGTCCGGAGCAGTCAGTGCGAGCGCATCCGCCACCTCCGCCACCGGCAACCGTGCATCCGTCGGCACGCACCAGGGGGCTCTGGACAGCAAGAAGGTCGACAGCAAGGCAATCTACGAACGGATCGTCAAGAAGCTGCCCGCCGACTGGCAGGCGCGACGCGACGCAGCGCGCGCCCGTGTCGGGATCGAGCAGTCCCCCGTGACGACGATCTTGCGAACGAAACTCACCAAGGCGTATGCCGCGAAGGGCGTTTCGGCCCAGACGATCGACCCGTCCGACTACGAGTGCGGCCCGACCAAGTTGGACGGTTACGTCGACAAGTTGCTGGAGCCGGTCGACACGTTCAACCTGCTCTTCATCCAGTTGCTGGGCGGGTTGGACATCCCGACATACGACGCCATCCTGAACGGCACTCCCAAGGGCGCCGGCTTCCAACTGCTGCCGGAATACAAGGCGCCGCTGACCAACACCTTCGGCACGGCGCAGCGCTTCTGGGACGTGCGGCTCAACAACGTGCAGCTGATGGCGATGCACGGCGGCATGCTGACCGACGTCAACCGGGTCACCTCCGTCGTCCAGTTCATGTATGGCGTCGGGCCCGCTGACGCCGTCGACATCGCCAAGGACCTGATCACGATGGTCCAGAGCGACCCGGCGCTGAACAACGGGGACAACCCGATCTTCACGCTCAACGCGTTCGCGTTCTCCGGCGAGGGCGACCCGGACCCGGTCGTGCGCAAGCTGAAGGACAAGATGGTCTTCGGAGACGGGATCCTGGACGCACTGAAGTCGATCGGACTCAACAAGGTCGGGCCGAAAGCCGTTCTCAGCCATGAGATGTCGCACCACGTGCAATACGAGGACAATCTCTTCGACAGCCCGCTGACCGGCGCCGAAGCGACCCGTCGCACCGAGCTGATGGCGGACGCGTTCGGCACCTACTTCGCCACCCACAAGAAGGGCCTGGGCATGAAGCCGGTCCAGATCTTGAAGGTGGAGGAATCGTTCTACGACGTCGGCGACTGCTCGTTCGACTCACCGGGCCACCACGGCACACCGAACCAGCGACGTGCAGCGTCGTCGTGGGGTGCGGCAACCGTTGCCTTCTCGAACAACCCCAACAAGGTGATGCCGAGCATGCGGCTGGCCAAGAAGTTCGACAAGGTGCTGCCGGAGCTGGTGAAGCCGGACGCCCCGACGTCGATCAACGCCTATCGGCACCTGGTCGCGCAGCCGTAAGCTGCCGCGTCAGGCCACGGAAGCCGGCCGGGTGGACACGTTCCGCCCGGCCGGCCTCGCGCGGTGCGCTCAATCCGCCTGCGCGACGGCGGCCCGGAAGCGCGCGACGACGACGTCCGCGAGTCGACGATCCGCGCCGAGCGGCTCGCTCACGACGGCGCTCCGGTCGCGCAGCCGATCGTGAAAAACCCCATGCCCCAACAGGTATGCCGCGACCGCAGGCTCCGTGACGTCGCCCGGGGTCGCGGAGCCCGCGGCCGCCAGCGCCTCGTCCACGGTCGGTCGGGCCGCGGAGATGAACGCCGCCGTCACCGGCCCGCGGCGTAGCGCCGACAGCAGCTCGGCCTGCCGCCGCACCGCGGCAACCCCGCTCGCACGGGAGGACCCAGCAGCGGCGAGCACCACCGGCTGCTCGGGTATGACGCCCGCCTCACCCAACCGTGTCGCGAGGATCTCGGCGAGGATCGGGTGCGGCCCCAACGGTAGTGTGGCCGTCACCAGCTCCGATCGCCCAACGGCCCGGGCGATGTCGACCTCGACGTGGAACCCGGTGGACAGCAGCGCAGGCACGATCACGGTCGGAATCCCTTGCCGCACCAGTGAATCCACGACTTCGTCGAGTGTCGGTCGTTGCACGTCGACATACGCGTCGAACACCTGGGCCGTCGGCAGCTCCTCCGCGACCCGGTGACGCAGCCAGGTGACGGTGGCACGGCCGGACGGATTGTCCGTGCCGTGCGCCACGAGCACCAGGGCGCGGTCAATCCGTGCCGGAGGCGGTGAGTCGATAGCCACGTTTGACGACCGTAGTCACCAGCGGTCGGCCGCGTGCGGCCGCCCGCAGGCGGGAGACCGCGACCTCGACGGCGTGCGCATCGGTGGAGTCGCCCGGCAGCGCCGCCAGCAGCTCGTGCCGGGGGACGACAGCACCGTGCGCCGTCGCGAGCGCCCGCAGGACCGCGAGCCCGGACGGAGCCAACGCCAGGACCTCCCCGTCGAGCAGAGCAGCACCGCCACGCACCCGTAGCTCACCGGCGGCCGTGTCGATCCGGAGAGCGTGCCGGTCGGCCAGTTCGGCGACGAGTGCGCGCACCAGCGCACCCATCCGGAACCGATCGGGCACGAGCGGCTCGATGCCCTCGGCACGAAGCGGTGCCGCAGTCAGGTCACCGACCGCCGCGGCGACGACACCCGCCCGATCGGACAACGCGGCGACGACCGGGGCGAGCACGCCTTCGTCGCATGCGGCCTGCAGGAAGGCTGCCGCGCCGGGTGCGGCGGTGAAAGTCACGGCATCGCACTCACGGCGCGCGACGGCATGCACCGCGGCTCGGACAGCGTCCGGGTCCGGCGCCGGTCCCCAGCGGTAGACCACGAGGGAGCAGATGTCGGCGCCGGCCTCGCGGAAGCTGTCGTCCAGCCCGTCCGCGCCGGATCCGTGGTGCTGCACCGCTATCCGGCTGCCCGCCACCCCTTCGACGAGCAGGAAGTCGCGGATCTCGGCACTCGTCTCGGACTCGGCGACCCAGTCGGCGTTCAGCCCGGCCGCCTGTATGGCGCCCCGCGCCTTCGGGCCGCGCGCGATCAGCCGGGCCGACCCGAGAAAGGCGAGCAGCGGTTCGGCGAGCCCGGCTGCGTCGGCGGCCTCGACCCAACCGGTGAACCCGACACCGGTCGTGATGACGACCGTGTCCGGCGGCCGGTCGATGAGTTCCTTGGTGCGCGTGAGGAGTTCGGCGTCGTCGGCGTGCGGCACGACCGAGAGGGTCGGTGCGTGGCTGACGGTCGCGCCCCGCCGCTCGAGTGCTGCTGCCAGCTCGGCGGAGCGGCGTTGTCCGGTCAGCACCACGCGGCACCCGAGCAGTTGGTCTCCGGGAGGTCTCACGGCTGATCCGGATGGGTCGCGAGCACCGACGTGACATCGCCGATGACGATGACCGCAGGGTTGCCGAGACCCTCCAGGTCGACACGGTCGGCGATCCCGGCCAGCGAGTCGGTCACCTGGCGCTGGTCCTTGGTCCAGGCGCTCTGCACGACGGCGACCGGGGTGTCGGCCGCCTTGCCGCCGCGGATCAGCCCTGCGGTGAGCTCCCGCAACCGGCGCATGCCCATCAGCACGACGATCGTGTGCTGCCACGCGACCAGGGACGGCACGTCGAGGGCGTCGTGGCCGGAGATGACGAGCACTCCGCGGGACACCCCGCGGTGGGTGACCGGCACCCGACCCGCCGCCGGCGCGGCGAACGCCGAGGTAACGCCCGGCACGACCTCGACCGGAACACCGGCGGCGCGGCAGGCGAGGATCTCCTCGCCGCCGCGGCCGAGCACGAACGGGTCGCCGCCCTTGAGCCGGACGACGTGCTGCCCGCGCCGGGCGTGTTCGACGAGCAGGCCGTTGATCGCGTCCTGCGGCACCGGGTGATGGTGCGGTGTCTTGCCGACGTCGACGACCTCGACGTCGGGACGCAGCGCGGAAAGCAGATCGACCGGCACCAGTCGATCCGTAACCACCACATCCGCCCTGGACAGCTCGCGCAGGCCGCGCACGGTGATCAGGTCGTCGGCACCGGGTCCGCCACCGACCAGCACCACGCGGCCGGTGCCGTCCCGCCGCGGGGACGAGCCGTCGGCCGGCACCAGTGTGTCGTCGACGTGTGCGGAGGCGCCGTCGCACCAGACCCGGCGCTCGTCCGCCCAGGCGGCGACGCGTGCCCGCTCCGCCGCGGGCAGACCGGGGGCGGTGACCCACCAGGCGTCGTCGAGGTCACCCGCCCGGACCTCCCGCACCTGCAGGTCGACGGCGTCGTGGTGGACGTCATACAGGCGCCGCATGTCGGGTCCGACCGTGCGCGCGACGACCCTGACGACGGCTCCTTGCCCGAGCAGGGCGGACGCGCGCCGTGCCGCGCTCGAGTCACCACCGACGACGACCACTCGTCGTCCGCCCAACTCCAGCGAGACGTTCTGGATCATGTCGTCACCTCGGAGTCCGTGGGGTCGTCTGTCGCGGCCGCCCGGTCGGTCGCGACCCGCGCCGGACCGATCTGGACGTCCCCTCCATGTAACCGCACGTCCCAGGTGGTGAGCAGGGCACACCGATCGGTGAGACACCGTCCGTCGCGCAGGTCGTAGGTCTGCTTGAACATCGGCGAGGTGATCGTGGGCACCTCGACACCGTCGACAGTGGCCGATCCGACGAGTCCGCGGGCCATGACGTTCGCGCCGCTGACCGGGTCGCGGTGACTGACCGCGAAGAGTGTGTCGTCGGCCAGCCGGACCACACCGACCTGTTCGTCGCCGACCAGCACCGCGACCGCGCCGTCACGCGGGATGTCCCCGAGCGTGCACACCGTGACCCACGTCATGACCGCACCTCGATCCGGTCGCCGGAGATGAGCACCGGACGGCGTTGACCGCGTTCGGTCTCGTAGCGCAGGTCGGGGTCCGGCTTCTCGGTCGCGTTCACGAACGAGGTGAACCGGGCCAGCTTCGCCGGGTCGTCGAGCACCGCACTCCACTCGTCCTGGTAGGACGCCACGTGCCGCTCCATCGCCGCGTCCAGGTCCGCGGCGATGCCCAGCTTGTCGTCGATCACGACGTCGCGCAGGTGCTCGACGCCGCCGGGCAGTTCCGCCAGCCACGCGGCAGTGCGCTGCAACCGGTCTGCGGTGCGGATGTAGTAGAGGAAGAAGCGGTCGATCGTGCGGATCAGGCCGTCGTCGTCCAGGTCCTCCGCCAGCAGTGTTGCGTGCCTCGGGGTGAATCCGCCGTTGCCCCCGACATACAGGTTCCAGCCGTTGTCGGTGGCGATCACACCTGCGTCCTTGCCGCGGGCCTCCGCGCACTCCCGGGCGCACCCGGACACACCGAGCTTGAGCTTGTGCGGCGACCGCAGGCCCCGGTAGCGCAGCTCCAGCCGGATCGCCATCGCCACCGAGTCCTGCACGCCGAAACGGCACCACGAGCTGCCGACGCAGGACTTCACCGTGCGCAGCGACTTGCCGTAGGCGTGACCGCTCTCGAAACCTGCGTCGACGAGCTGCCGCCAGATGAGCGGCAGCTGCTCGACCCGCGCTCCGAACAGGTCGATCCGTTGCCCCCCGGTGATCTTGGTGTAGAGATCGAATTCCTTTGCTATCCGGCCGATCTGGATCAAGCCCTCCGGGGTGACCTCGCCGCCGGGTATGCGCGGCACGACCGAGTACGTGCCGTCCTTCTGCAGGTTGGCCAGCATGTGGTCGTTGGTGTCCTGCAGGGTCCCGCGGTCCTCGTCGAGGATGTGGCCCGTGCCGAGACTCGCGAGGATCGAGGCGACCACCGGCTTGCAGATCTCGCAGCCGCGGCCGCGTCCGTGCCGGCCGATGATGTCGCTGAAGGTGCGCAGCCCGGTCACCTGGATCGCGTTGAACAGCTCGGCGCGGGTCAGCTCGAAGTGTTCGCACATGCCTGCCGCGACCGCGATGCCCGCGTCCTCGAGGGCCCCGTCGGTGAGCCGCTTGACCAGCGGCAGGCAGGATCCACAACTGGTGCCGGCACGGGTGCAGCCCTTGACGTCGGCGACCGAGCAGCAGCCCTGGTCCGAGACGGCTGCACGGATCGCACCCGCGGTCACGTTGTTGCAGGAGCAGACGGTCGCGTCGTCCGGCAGGTCGTCGCCCGGCGGCGGACCGTCGGTCGCGGGGACCAGGTAGGCGCTCGGGTCGGTGCTCAGCGCCTGTCCGACCATCGGGCGGAGCGCCGCGTACGCCGAGGCGTCACCGACCAGGATCCCGCCGAGCAGCGTGCGGGCGTCGTCGGAGAGGACGAGCTTCTTGTAGACACCGGCGACGGCGTCGGCGTAGGAGACCTCCAGGCAGCCGGGTGTCGCCCCGAACGCGTCCCCGAACGACGCGACGTCGACGCCGAGCAGCTTGAGCTTGGTCGACGAGTCGGCGCCCGGAAAGGTGGAGCGCCCGCCCAGCAGCCGGTCAGCGGCGACCTCGGCCATGGCGTAGCCCGGGGCGACGAGT
Source organism: Flexivirga sp. B27 (assembly GCF_052905685.1). Taxonomy (NCBI): domain Bacteria; kingdom Bacillati; phylum Actinomycetota; class Actinomycetes; order Micrococcales; family Dermacoccaceae; genus Flexivirga; species Flexivirga sp. B27. The sequence goes on from NZ_JBPYUM010000005.1 coordinate 23,070, forward strand.
CCCCACACGCGCCCGTCGATGCAGGCGACCTCGCCGACCGCGCTGATCGCGGGGTCGTCGGTCAGGCAGGTGTCGTCGACGACGACACCGCCCCGCTCACCGACGAGAAGCTCTGCGTCCCGGGCGATCTCGTCCCGGGGTCGGACGCCGGTCGCGAAGACGACCACGTCGGCGGGCAGCGAGTCCCCGTCGGCGAAACGCATGCCCTCGACCACGCCACGGCGGGCGCCCAGGACCTTGGCGGTCGCCGTGCCGGCGCGCACGGTCACCCCGAGGTCCTCGATCAGCCGGCGCAGCACGGCACCACCGCCGTCGTCGACCTGCAGTGGCATCAACCGTGGTGCGAACTCCACCACCGTGCTCTGCACACCGAGCGCCTGCAGGGCTCCGGCCGCCTCGAGCCCGAGCAGGCCGCCACCGACCACGACCCCGCGCAGTGGCCGGTCGTGCTGGTCGACGCGCAGTGTCTCGACGTACCCGCGGAGGTCCGCGACGTCGTCGATCGTGCGATAGACGAAGCAGCCCCGCAGGTCGCGGCCGTCGACGGGCGGGCGGGCGGCATACGAACCGGTCGCGAGCACCAGGTGGTCGTAGCCGACGTCCTCGCCCCTGTCGGTGTGCACCCGACGGGTGTCGCGGTCGATCGCGGTGACGGTCGTGCCCTTGCGCAGGGTCACGTGCGGGTCGTGCCACAGGTCCTCACCACCGAGGTGGAGGTCCTCCGGGTCCCGCCCGGTGAAATAGGTCGTCAGCGCGACCCGGTCGTACGGCGGTCGCGGCTCGTCACCGACGACGGTGACGTGGAACCGGTTCGCGTCATCGCGGGACCGCAACGCCTCGACGAAGCGGTAGGCGACCATTCCCGCACCTACGACCACGACGTTCTGCTGCGGCGAAGAGTCGATCCTGGCAGTCATCGGGTGATCTCCTTCTGTGTTGTGCAGGACGCTACGTCCCGTGTGTTTCCGGGGTCGTTTCGTGAATGTTTCGGCTCTGCAACGCCATTCGGCGGGTTGACGTCGTCCATCCACTCGAGGAGCCCGCGGACGAGGCCGGTGCAGCCGCCGCAACCGGTGGTCGCCCGCGTGCGTTCGGCCACCGAGGACAGGTCACATGCACCCGCCACGTGGGCGTCGACGATGTCCTTCTTCGTGACCCCGTTGCAGCGGCAGACCGTGGTCCCGGACGGCATCGTCGTCGGGTCGTCAGTGGCCGGCACGCCGGCGCCCGGCAGGCCGTCGATGAGCAACAGCGCCGGGTCGGTGGGCACCGGGGTGCGTCGTTCGTATGCCGCCGTCAGGTCCGCTGCCACGCGTTTCGCGCCGACGCAGCACGCCGCGACGACCCGGCCGGCGGACACCGACACCTGCACGTGCCTCCGGCTGTCGGGGTCGTGCAACGTGACGGTGCGCGCGCCGGCGGGTGGTTCCGGCCCGTCACCGATCGTCACGACGTCGACACCGACGGCCTTCAGCTTCACCACCGCACCGGTGCCCGCGGCCGGCCCCGGGTCGTCCGGTGGCGCTCCGGCCGCGAGGTCACGTGCGAGCTGATCGGCCTGTGCCCAACCGGGTGCGAGTAGGCCGCTGCAGCCGGACGGTGGCTCGGCGCAGTCCCCGATGGCCGCGACACAGGGATCGGCAGGGCTGCGCAGCTCGTCGGTCACGACCACTCCGTGACGCACGGGCAGGCCTGCGGCCGTTGCGATCTCGACGCGCGGCGATATACCCACGCTGGCCACGATCAGGTCGGTCGGGACCTCCCGGCCGTCGCGCAGCCGCACTCCGACCGGTCGACCGTCGTCGTGCCGGACCGACTCGAGCTCGGCGTCGGTCAGCACTCGAACGCCTGCCTCGGCCAGTGCGGCACGTGCGACGGCGCCGGCCTCGGGCGGCAGCTGCCGGTCCAGCACGTGGCCACCGCGATGCAGGACGTGCACGTCCGCGCCCCGGGTGGCCAGCCCGCAGGCGACCTCCAGGCCGAGCAGACCGCCCCCGACGACAGTGGCCCGCCGCGGGTAGGAGCACGCTGCGAGCAGCTCGCGACAGTCGTCGATGGTCCGCAGCACCCGCACGCCCTGCTGCGAGTCGTCCGGGAGTGGCCGGCGTGCCGCCGCTCCGGTGGCGAGAACGACCGTGTCGTAGGGGTGTTCGCTCCCGTCGTCACACCGGACGACGCGGTGCTCCCGGTCCAGTGTGGTCACCGCGACGCCTCGCAGCACACGCACCGTCATACCGTTACCGGTCGGTGGGGCCGGCAGGGTGAGCCTGCCGAGGTCGGCGCGGCCGGCGACGACCTCGCTGAGCAACAGCCGGTTGTACGGCGGATGCGGCTCTTCGCCGATCACGGTGACGTCCAGCCGTGGTTCGGACAGGTCCGCGGTGAGCCGGCCGAGCTCGTCCAGCAGTCGCGCGGACACCATGCCGTGCCCGACGACCACGATGCGGCGACTCATACGCCCGTTCCTTCGGTGTCCACCCGGGTGATCCGGACCGCGCACACCTTGAACTCCGGCATGCCCGAAATCGGGTCGGTCGCCGGATTGGTAACGGTGTTGGCCGCGCCGGCGCCGGGGTAATGGAAGGGCATGAAGACCGTGTCGCGCCGGATGTCGCCGGACAGCCGCGCGGCGCCGCAGGCGCTGCCCCGGCGAGAGGTGACGCGCACCGTGTCCCCCTCCTCGATGCCGAGGGTCGTCGCCAGTGCCGGGTGCAGTTGCACGAACGGCCGCGGTTCGCCGCGGAGCAACTCGGCGACCCGGCGGGTCTGCGCCCCGGACTGGTACTGCTGCAGGATGCGACCGGTGATCAGGTAGATGGGGGCATCGGGACGCACGTCGTCGTCGACGGGTGACGCGTCGATCGGGATCATCCGGGCTCGCCCGTCGTCAGTCGCGAAGCGCTCCAGGAACAGGCGCGGCGTGCCCGGGTGCGCAGCTTCGGGGCACGGCCAGTACAGCGCTTCGCCCGCATCGAGCCGAGGCAGGTCGACACCGGCGTAGTCGGCGACTCCGCCGCCGCTCGCTCGCGCCAGCTCGGCCAGGACCTCGTCCGGCGAGTGCGCGAAATCAACTGGTGCGTGGAGCAATCGGGCCAGGTCGTGCCAGATGCGCAGCTCGTCCCGCACCCCGTCGGGCGGTCCGACGACGCGCCGCCGACGCAGCACCCGTCCCTCCAGGGACGTCATGGTGCCCTCCTCCTCGGCCCATTGCGGCACGGGCAGCACGACGTCGGCGAGCAGCGCTGTCTCGGAAGGCACGAAGTCGGCCACGACGAGCAGCTCCAGGTCCGTCAGCCTGCGGCGAACCCGTGCTGAGTCCGGTGCACTGACAACGGGATTCGCGCCGTGCACGAAGAGGACGCGGGGACCGTCTGGCTCGCCGATCGCGTCGAGCAACTGCACTGCCGGCAGGCCAGGTCCCGGCACGCTGCTCTCCGGAATCCCCCACACGCCCGCGACGTGTACCCGGGCCGCGGGATCGGTGATGGATCGGTAACCGGGCAGCTGGTCCGCCTTCTGGCCGTGTTCCCGCCCGCCCTGGCCGTTCCCCTGCCCGGTGACGCATCCGTAGCCCGAACCCCGGCGACCGGGCAGCCCGAGGGCCAGCGCCAGGTTGATGGCGGCCGTGACCGTGTCGGTGCCGTGCGCATGCTGCTCCGCGCCGCGGCCGGTGAGAACATACCCGCCCGCACCACCCGCCTGTGGGCTGGCGGCGGTGAGAACCTCTGCTGCAGCTCGCAATTCGTCGACCGGCACGCCGCTCACCCGCTCGACCCGCTCCGGCCACCAGCCGGCGGCAGCAGCGCCGACCGCCTCCCAGCCCGTCACCCGACGACTCAGGTAGTCCTCGTCGGTCGCGCCGCCGACGGACACCAGGTGCAGCAGCCCGAGCAGCACCGCGACGTCGGTCCCCGGCACCGGCTGCAGGTGTATGCCGACGTCCGGTTCGGTCAGTGCAGCGGTCGCCGTGCGGCGCGGATCGACCACGATCAGGCCACCACGCTCACGCACTCCGGACAAATGCTGCACGGCCGGTGGCATCGTCTCGCTGAGGTTGCTGCCCACCAGCAGGACCGCGTCGGCTCCACCGAGGTCGGTCAGGGGGAAGGGCAGCCCGCGGTCCAGGCCGAAGGCGCGGTTGCCGGCCGCGGCGGCGGACGACATACAGAAGCGGCCGTTGTAGTCGATCCGGGACGTGCCGAGTGCGACCCGGGCGAACTTTCCCAGCGTGTATGCCTTCTCGTTGGTCAGCCCTCCACCCCCGAACACGGCGACGGCATCCGGTCCAGCTGCACGCTGCGCATCGCGCACTGCCGTGACGATTCGGCTGTACGCCTCGTCCCAGGTGGCCCGCACGAGCTCCCCGTCGGCGTCGCGGACCAGCGGGGTCGTGAGCCGATCGGGTGTGCGGAGCAGCTGCGCGGCCGTCCAGCCCTTCTGGCAGAGACCCCCTCGATTGGTCGGGAAGTCACGCGGCTCCAGCCTCACCTCGCCCGACGTCGTCGCGCTCATGCGGATGCCGCACTGCAACGCACAGTAGGGACAGTGGGTGTCGACCGTCGTCATGCGGTCACCCCGCCGGTCCGGCGGCGCCCGTAGACCGCCCACGTCACGGCCGCCATCACCAGGTAGCACGCCAGCACCGCCCAGAGTGCCGGGATCACTGTCCCGGTCGGGTGCTGGGCGCTGTGCGTCGCCGACTTCGCCACGGCGAAGACCTGTGGGAGCACGAAGCCGCCATACGCACCGACCGCGCCGACGATGCCGATGGCTGCCGCCGCGACCTTGCGGGCGGCGGCCTGGTCCCCCTTCCCGTCACCGGGTGCCGTCACAGCGAACACGGCAGGGATCATCCGGTAGATCGATCCGTTGCCCACACCGGTCCAGACGAACATCCACAGAAAGCTCACCATGAAACCGCCGAAACTGTTGTCCTGCAACGAGATCACCACACCCGCGGCGCCGAGCGCCATGGCAGCGAAGCTGAGCATCGTCACCAGCCATCCACCGAGCCGGTCAGCCACGACGCCGCCCAACGGCCGGGACATCGAGCCGACGAGTGCACCGAGGAAGGCGAGCGTCATCGCGACGCCGAAGATCGCGTACGTACCGTGCCCAGCGAACGAGTCGTTCATCAGCTTGGGGAAGATGCCGGCGAAACCGATGAACGATCCGAAGGTCCCGAAGTAGAGGAATGCCAGGATCCAGGTGTGCCGCGAGCGGACCGCCGCGGCATACGTGCCGGGCTCGGACCGCGCATCGGCAAGGTTGTCCATCCGCAACCAGGCAAGGACCACGGCGAGCAGCACCAGCGGGACGAAGACCCAGCCGATGACCGGTACGTCGGGTCGGGCGGTCGAGAAGCCCGCGCCGATGGTGACGATCACCGGCGCCGTGAACTGCACGGCTGCGGTGCCGAGATTGCCTCCGGCGGCGTTGATCCCGAGCGCCTTGCCCTTCTCCGCCGCCCGGTAGAAGAACGAGATGTTCGTCATCGAGGAGGCGAAGTTGCCGCCGCCGAGGCCGGCAAGGGCGGCCATCACCAGTAGCACGGGGAAGCCGGCGTGCCGAGCAACCGCCACCGCCAAGCCGATCGTCGGCAGCAGCAACAGCAGCGCCGACAACACTGTCCAGTTGCGTCCGCCGAGGCGGGACACCAGGAACGAGTACGGAAGTCGGAGTGTGGCGCCGATCAGGGTGGGTATCGAGATCAGCCAGAACTGCTGGGTGTCGGATATCGCGGACGAGCCGCTGTAGCCGTACTTGGGCAACAGCGGCACCACGACACTCCACATCGCGAACACGCCGAAACCGAGGAACTCGGCGTAGACCGAGATGCGGAGGTTGCGCTGTGCCGTGCGTCGTCCGAATCGCGCCCATTGGACGGGGTTCTCGGGGTCCCAGCCGGTTATCCAGCGGCCACGGCCGACCTCCGGGTCACCGGCGTCATCCGTCGTCCCGGCGTGCGCTTCCCGACTTGTCGCGAGTGCCATCTCCACCTCCGTGAGCGGCACTCCCGGGTGGAGCACCGGGTCACGAAGCTAGGAACGGCATGTTTCGGAGAACGACGTCGTCGTGTTACCTGCGCGTCACAGTGATCTCTCCGGTCGCGCGCGGCGATGAGAGACCGCGTCGGTCACACACCGGATTTCGGCGTGGTTCCGTCACGTTCGAAGGAGTGGGTGCCGACTCAGGCCAGCCCGAGGTCGGCGAGACCGTATGCCGTGAGATAGGACACACCCTCCGCCTCGATCCGCTCACGCGCACCGGTGGACCGGTCGGCGATGACCGCGACCGCGACGACCTCGGCACCGGCCTCCCGCACCGCGGCGACCGCCTCGAGGGCGGAGGCACCGGTCGTGGAGGTGTCCTCGACGACCACGACCCGCCGACCCTTGATCGACGGACCTTCGATGCGCTGCTGCAGGCCGTGCGCCTTGCCGGCCTTGCGCACGACGAACGCATCGAGCGCGCGGCCCTGGGCGGCTGCTGCATGCAGCATCGCCGTGGCCACCGGGTCGGCGCCCATGGTGAGGCCGCCGACGGCGTCATACGAGAGGTGGGCGGTGAGGTCGAGCATCTCCTTGCCGACCAGCGGTGCCGCCACGCCACTGAGCGTGATCCGGCGCAGGTCGACGTAGTAGTCGGCCTCCTTGCCGGACGACAAGGTGACCTTGCCGCGGACGATCGCCTCGGACTTGATGTGCTCCAACAGTTCCTGACTGGCCAAGGCCAACTCCTCGCTGCTCGCGGTATGGGATGTCACTGCGGTCGGTGCCTGCGGGTGAGTTTGCCCATCCGCACGATCGGACGAGGCAGCACGCGCAGCGCGGTCGCGGCCACTTTGTACTGCGGACTCGGGATGGAGATGACCTTCCCGCGGTCGACGTCGTCCAGGCATTCCTTGACCAGCGGATCCGCCTGCAACCACATGAAGTCGGGGAGCCCGCCGTTGCCCTTGATGCCTGCCCGGTCGTGGAACTCCGTGTGCGTGAAGCCCGGGCACAACGCCGTTGCGGTCACGCCGCTGCCCCGCAGCTCGCTCGCCAGCCCTTCGGTGAAGACCGTGACATAGGACTTCGCAGCCGAGTAGGTGCCCGACGCCATGAAGCCCGCGACCGAGGAGACGTTGACGATCGCGCCGCGTCCGCGCTCCCGCATCGCGAGCGCAGCGGCGTGTGACAGCACGGCGACCGCCCGGACGAGGACGGTCAGCATCTCCTCCTCGTCGCGGATCTCGTTGCGCAGGAACGGTTTCTTCAGCCCGTAGCCGGCGTTGTTGACCAGCAGGTCGACCGGGCGCGCTGCGTCGGAGAGCCGGTCGGCGACCAGCTGGATGTCGAGGCGATCGCTGAGATCGGCGGGCAGCACCTCGACGGAGACCGAGTAGCGCTCCTCCAGTTGGGTGCGCAGCTCCTGCAACCGGGCCTCGGTGCGCGCCACGAGGACGAGGTCGTGACCGCGCTGGGCCAGTTGGGTTGCGAAGGTCTTCCCGATGCCGGCGCTGGCGCCGGTGACAAGTGCGGTGGCCATGGGCGCCGAGTGTATTAGGACGGCGCGAGGTCGAACTTCTCGCGGTGTGCGATGACGGCGGCGATGTGCTGCTCGGACCAGTCCCGGATGACGTCGAGCGGGTCCTGGAGCGACCGGCCGAGCTCGGTGAGCTCGTAGTCGACCCGCGGCGGGATCGTCGGGTATGCCGTGCGCGTGACCAGTCCGTCGCGAGCGAGCGCACGCAGGGTGGCGGTGAGGACCTTGCCGGAGACACCGCCCACGCGATCACGCAGCGTGGAGAACCGCATCGGGCCGTCGGCCAACGCCCCGATCACCAGGACGGTCCACTTGTCGCCGACCCGGTCCAACAAGACGCGGGTGGGGCACTCCGGGTCGTAACCGTCGCCGACCCAGGCCGCTGTTGCCGACGTCATACGAACACACTCCTTTAGTTACCTTGAGGTACCAAGATACCAATGGTTACTGTTGATGCAACATCAACGGTATTGAGGAGTAGTCATGAAGGTTGCAGTCATCGGCGCCAGCGGCATGGTCGGGTCGCGGATCGTGGGCGAACTCGCGCAGCGTGGACACGACGTCACCGCCGTCACGCGCTCCGGCACCGAGGTGGCCGGCGCGAATTCCAGCGTCGCCGGAAACCTCGGAGACGCCGAGTTCGTCGGCCGGCTTGCGGCGGACCACGACGTGATCCTGTCCGCGACCGGGCCGAGCCGCACCGGCGAGGACCACCAGGTCTGGCTGGACGCGCTGCAGACCGCCGAGCAGTCCGCCGGCGACTCCCGGCTCTTCGTCATCGGCGGCGCCGGCTCGTTGCTGATCGACGGGACGCGGCTGGTCGACCTACCCGACTTCCCGGAGGGTTACAAGGCCGAGGCGCTCACCGCGGCGCAGGCGCTGGAGACGATCCGGCAGGCGCCCGAGTCCCTCGACTGGACCTTCCTGTCCCCCGCCCCCGAGATCGCCCCGGGCGAACGCACCGGCACCTACCGCACCGCAGACGACACCCCGGCAGGCGACAGGATCTCCGCCGAGGACTTCGCCGTCGCGATCGCCGACGAGCTCGAGCAGCCGAAGCACCGGCGGGCGCGCTTCACCGTCGCGAATTGACTCTTGGGCTCGACTCCTCGCAGACCGGCCGGCTGCCCAGCTCGCACGCTCGCTCGGGCATCCGACCGCCCTGGCCGTCGTCTCGCGTGCCCACGTAGGTTGGCGTCGTGCGTATTGCCACCTGGAACGTCAACTCCATCCGCTCCCGCATCGACCGCGTCGTCGATGTCCTCGACCGCCACGACCTGGACGTACTGCTGATCCAGGAGACCAAGTGTCGCGATGACCAGTTCCCCGAGATGCCTCTGCGGGCAGCGGGTTACGAGATCGCGATGCACGGCCTGAACCAGTGGAACGGTGTCGCGGTCGTCTCGCGGGTCGGGCTGGAGGACGTGAGCGTCGGGTTCCCCGGTATGCCGGCGTTCGGCGAACCACCGGTGCAGGAGGCCCGCGCGCTCGGTGCGACCTGCGGCGGCGTGCGGGTGTGGTCGCTCTACGTGCCCAACGGCCGCGAGGTCGGGCATGCGCACTACTCCTACAAACTCGACTGGCTCGCCCGGCTGCGCGACAACGCGGCCGGGTGGCTCGCCGAGGACACACACGCCCAGATCCTGCTGGCCGGCGACTGGAACATCGCACCGGTCGACGAGGACGTCTGGGACATCGGGTTCTTCGACGGCAAGACGCACGTGACCGACGCCGAGCGCGCGGCGTTCCGTTCCGTCGTGGACACCGGTTTCGCTGACGTGGTCCGTCCCTTCACCCCCGGGCCCGGGACCTACACCTACTGGGACTACACGCAACTGCGCTTCCCCAAGAAGCAGGGCATGCGGATCGACTTCGCGCTGGCGTCCCCGACCTTGGCGGCCCGCGTGGTCGATGCATCGATCGACCGCGAGGAGCGCAAGGGCAAGGGCGCGTCCGACCACGCGCCGGTCGTCGTCACGCTCGGTGACTGACGTCATACCCTCGCGCCCTGTGCGCCCGCGGCCCTACAGTGGCCGCAGGGAGTTCATCAGCAGGGGGCGCGCATGACTGATCACGCAGGTTCATCCGACGACACGACCCGGCCGGTCCGGCTGCACAAGGACGACCGGCGCAGCGACACCGAGCGCATCCCGACGACGCCCGAGACGCAGCGCTTCCAACAGCCGCCGGCTCCGAGCACCTACTCCACGCCCCCGCAGCATTACGGATCGCCACCGCCGAGCGCCTCACCGGCCCACCCGCAGTTCCTGCCGCCCCAGGGGCCGTCGCCGCAGTACCCGATGCAGTCCTACGCCCCACGGCCCGTGGGGCCGCCCCCGGCATACAACTCCGTCGTGATGACCGGTCGACCCGGCCCGTCCGGCGCAGTGGTCGCGATCGCCTGGATCCTCGCGGTCTGTACGTTCTTCTACCTGTTTCCGTGGGCTATCGCCGCGACTCGCAACAAGTCCAACCAGGGCGGCATCTTCGCGCTCAACTTCCTGCTCGGCTGGTCCTTCATCGGCTGGGTCATCGCGCTCGTCATGGCCTGCGGGACAGATCAGCAGACCAATGTCGTGGTCGTCAATCAGGCGCCACAGCAGCACTATTACCGCTGATCCGGACGCGCGCGGCGTTGCCGGTCGGCCGGGCCGACACGCCGACGTAACCTGACGCCATGGGCACCCGCATGAACGCGCGCGTCGATCACGACCTGGTCATCGTCGGCTCCGGCTTCTCCGGCATCGGTATGGCGATCGCGGCCCGCAACAAGGGCCGGGACTTCGTCGTGCTGGAGAAGGCCGAAGAGATCGGCGGCACCTGGCGCGACAACCGCTACCCGGGCTGCGAGTGCGACGTGCCGAGTCACCTCTACTCCTTCTCGTTCGAGCTGAATCCCTATTGGTCCAAGGCGTATGCGACCGCCGACGAGATCCAGGACTACCTGCTCTACTGCGTGGAGAAATATGCCCTGCGCGAGCACATACGCTTCGGCACCATCGTCGAGCGGATGACGTATGACGAGGGCCTGGCCGCGTGGCATCTGACCGTCACGGACAACTACGGCACCCACCAGCTCGTCGCCGGAGCGGTCGCCCTCGGCGTCGGGCCGTTGCACGAGCCGGTGATGCCGGAGATCCCCGGCATCGAGGAGTTCCGCGGGGAGTTGCTGCACACCGCCGAGTGGGACCCGGGCACCACCGTCGTCGGCAAGCGGGTCGGCGTGATCGGCACCGGCTGCAGCGGAGTGCAGGTGATCCCGGCGCTGGCCGAGGACGCGCGGTCCGTCACGGTCTTCCAGCGCACACCGACGTGGGTGCTGCCGAAGATCGACCCGGCATACCCCGACTGGCTGATCGACCAATACGAGAAGCGCCCCTGGCTGATGAAGGCGCACCGCGCGAAGCTGCGCACCGCCGGCGAGGTGCGGGTGGGTGGCTTCACCAAACAGCCCAAGGCACTCAAGGCTGCCTCGAAAGCCGCACTGGCGCATATGCATTCGGCGATCAAGGACCCAGCACTGCGCAAGAAGCTGACGCCCGACTACACGATGGGCTGCAAGCGGGTCACGATGTCCAACACCTACTACCCCGCGCTGGCCGCCGACCACGTCACGGTCGAGACCGCCCCGATCCGCGAGGCCGACCGCACCTCGGTGACGACCGAGGACGGCACGTCATACGACCTCGACGTGCTGGTCTATGCGACCGGCTTCGACGTCACGGGGTCCTACCGGCACCTGGGCATCACCGGCCTCGGCGGGCGCACCCTGGACTCGGAGTGGTCCGACGACATACAGACCTATTACGGGGTCACCGCACCCGGTTATCCCAACCTCTTCTTCCTGCTCGGCCCCAACACCGTGCTCGGCCACACCTCGGTGGTGCTGATGATCGAGGCGCAGATCGGGCTGGTCAGCAAGCTGCTCGACGCGCGCGACGAACGCGGCGCGACAGCGGTGCAGGTGCGCCCGCAGGTGGTGCCGGCGCACATGCAACAGCTGGACGAGCGCAGCGCGCAGTCGGTGTGGGAGGCCGGGCAGTGCACCAGCTGGTATCTCGACGACCGGGGCCGCAACCGCGTGCTGTGGCCGGGAACGGTCGGTGAATACGAACGCAAGCTGGCCAAGCCCGAGCTCGTGGACTACGAGTTCACCGGCTCCGCTTCGTAGTCCTCCTCGACCGGGTGTGCCACCCGGGTCCCGAGCAGCAGCGCCACGGCGGCCGCGACCAGCGCGACCACTGCCGCGCCGAGGAAGACCGTCTGCACCTGCAGCACGCCCGCGTCGGTGACCTGCGTCTTGGTGGGGTCGGTCAGCGACTGCACCCGCCCGTAGAACCGGTGCAACCCGATCGCGGTCAGCAACGCCAGGCCGACCACCATCCCGACCATCCGGGCGACGACGAGCAACGACGACACCACACCGTGCGCGGTCTGCGGCGCATCGTGCAGCGCTGCGTCGTTGACCGGCGCGATCGCCAAGCCGACCCCGAGGCCGGCCAGCACCAGCATGAGCGTCGGCAGCCACCACGAGTCGAGGGCATCGGCGTCCCAGGTCGACATCTGGAACAGCGCGAGCGCCGTGACCAGCAGCCCGGGCGCCGCGATCATCGCCGCGCCGAACCGGCGCAACAGCGCACCACCGGCCAGCGCACCGACCGGCACCGCGACGAGGAAACGCAGCAGCACCAGCGCCGCCTGGGTCTGTGAGTCGGTCACCGTCAGCCGCGCCAGCACCGGTATGTCGACCACGACCGCCACGATGGCGGTGCCCACACAGATCGAGACCACCAGCGCCGGCCGGACCCGGCCCACCACAACACCCTTGGCGATCAACGGATTGCTGGCGGACCGGTGGCGCCATACATAAAGGGCGGCGGCGACCACTGCGACCGGCAACAGCCACCAGCCGAGCGGCCCGACCACCTGCTTCTCCGGGTTGGACGCCGCGAAGGTCAGCACCAGCGCACCGAGTGCGACGGCGATCAGCAGGGCGCCGATGACGTCGACGCTGCGCGCCACCGGCCACCAGAAGCGCACCGACAGCGCGAGCAGCACGACCAGTGCGACGAGGCCCCAGACGCCGATCGGTGTCAGCATGCGGGAGGTGTGATCGCCATACGGGACGAAGGGGCCGCCCCAGCGGATCGACGTGGTGAGCGAGTCGGGTGCCCACAGGGCGAGCCCGAGCAGCACCACGGTCGCGAGCGCCGCGACGCCGGTCAGCCCGCGCCACCACCGCGGCACCGGTGACCCGATGTGCTCCCGCCTGCCCGGTGCGCCGCAGGCGACGATGCACAAGCCGAGCACGATCCCGGCAGAACCGTTGAGCCAGAAGATCATTCGCCAGTCGGAGACCGCCAGGACCAGAGCACCCAGCAACGGCCCCACCACGCTGCCGATCTCCTGGACCGCGCCGACGACGCCCAGCGGCGTGCCGCGCTTGCCGGGCGGCCACAGGTCCGCGACCAATGCCAGCGTCGCGGGCACCAGGCCGCCACCGCCGACGCCCTGCAGGAAGCGCCCGGTCACCATGACCGACAGCTCGGCCGAGATCGCGGTCACCGCCGAGCCGACCACGAAGAGCGCCAGGCACCACAGCAGGATGCGCTGCCGGTCGATCAGGTCGGCCAACCGGCCGATCAGCGGCAGCACCGCGATGTAGCCCAGCAGGAAGCCGGAGATGATCGGCGTCGCCTTCTGCAGCGAGTCGACGCCGAGGCCGACGCCGTTCATCATGTCCTGCAAAGCCAGCACGACGACGTAGGTGTCGGCGGCGGCTAGCGCGACGGCTACGGACGCGGTCGCGAGCAGAGCTTTCGCACGGGGTTCGACGGCAGCCCCGGTTGCGGTGTCCTGCACGACCGGCTCACCCATCTCAGGGCGCCTTGACGGAGACCTTCTGGCCGTACTTGCTGAACTCGACGGTGTATGACGTGTCATTGGACCCCTTGTAGAACGCGCCGGTCAGCTCGGCCGAGCGCAGCTCCCCCTTGTCGGTGATCTGGTAGACGGCGTCATAGGTCTTGTTCGCGTTGCCGAAGTTGAGGCTCTGCTTGATCGCCTTGCCCGGCAGCGTGCCGGTGACCGTCTGCACGATGTCCTTGCCGTCGCGCTTCTTGTCACCGAACTTCGGGGACTTCGTGGCCACGAGGAGGCTGGAGAAGCCGCCCTCCTTGGCGAAGATCTGTGCGGGGTCGGGCGCGCCGAACTGCTTGGGGTCGATCTTGGCCATCTTGGGATTGAGCGGGGTCTTGGCCCACACCTTGCCGTCGACGGCGACCACGGGCACGGAGATGGTGCCGGCGGCCGGGATCCGGACACCGATCTTGCCCTTGAATGCCGGCGCGTGCGACCCGTCACCCTCGCCGCTGATCAGGCCGTTCTCCTTCGGCGGGATCTTGTCCGAGGTCAGCTTCAGGTGCACACCCGAGGTGTCGTCGAGGGTCTTCTTAGCCTGCACCAGCACCGACCGCGGGGTCTTGCCGCCGTCCGATCCGCCAGAGGTCCCCTCGCCGGAGGACTTGCTGCCGCTGCTGCAGCCGGCCAACGCCAGAGCAGCCGTGATCGCGAGCGAGCTGGTGACGGTCAGGGTACGTCGCATGTGGAGCAACCTATCTTTCCCGAGGGGGTGACGGGTGGACGCCCATGTTGACGTATGGGTGCGTCGGGCGGTTCCCGGAGGCCCGCGCCACCGACCGGTCGGGGAGAATGGCGCCATGGCAGGACTTCACGTGCACCGCATCAGCACCGACGACGAGGCGGTGTTGTCGGCATACATCCGCGAACCGAGCGGCCCGGTGACGCGCACCGTGGTGCTCGGCCACGGCTGGATCCTGGATCACCGCTCGTGGCTGCCGGTGCTGCGCACGCTCGACCCGTCGCTGCGGGTGGTGCTGTGGGATCAGCGCGGACACGGCACGTCGACGCTCGCCGGCGGCAGCCGCAAGGTCGGGCCGCAGTCGATCCGCCGGCTGGGCGCCGATCTGCGGACGGTCACCGACGAGCTCGTGCCGGCCGGCGAGCAGGTGGTGCTCGGCGGGCACTCGATGGGCGGGATGACGATCCTGGCGTATGCCGGGCTCGCGCCGCAGGAGTTCGTCGGGCGCGTCCGCGGCATGGCGCTGGTGTCGACGGCCGCGGGCGGTCTGCACGGGACCGGTCGACCGGGCGAACGCCAGGCGATGGCGGCGATGCGCCGACTGCCGCTCCGCCTCGGCAGAGGTATGACGGAGAAGGGCCACCGCGCTGCGGCGTTCGGCCCCGGCGCCGACCCGGCCGACGTGCAGGAGGCCACCGTGATTGCGCGGGGCACCCGGGTGAGCGTCTTCGCCGGCTTCTACGACGCACTGATGCAGCACGACGAGGTGGCGGCGCTTGCCGATCTGCAGACGGTGCCGGCGCAGGTGCTCGTCGGTTCGCGGGACCGGCTCACGCCGCCGAAGCTCGCGCAACGCATCGCTGCCGGCCTGCCACAGGCGGAGCTGACGACCTTCGACGAGCTCGGCCACATGCTGCAGTGGGAGGCGCCGGCCGACGTGGCCCAGGCCATCGAGGAGCTGTCCCGATGACGGCCGCGCTGCCGGCCGGACAGTTTCGTGACGAGGCGGACCGGCTGCTCGACTTCGCCCTGCGATCACGCACCACGCACGGTTTCGGCTGGCTGGACGACGACGGGCAGCTGACCGACCGGCCACTGGAGTTGTGGTTGACCTGCCGGATGACCCACGTCGCAGCCCTCGGGTTGCTGCGCGGGCGGGACGAGTTCGCACCGCTGGTCGATCACGGTGTGCAGTCGTTGTCCTCGGTGTTCCGTGACCCGGTCAACGACGGCTGGTTCGCGGCCGTCGACAGCGCGTCCGGCTCGCCCATCGACGACAGCAAACAGGGCTACCCGCACGCGTTCGTGCTGCTGGCGGCGAGCAGTGCCGTCGTCGCCGGTCGGCCGGGCGCTGCGCAGCTGCTCGCGTCGGCGCAGGCCGTGCACGACGAGCACTTCTGGATCGAGTCGAAAAACCTTGTGCACGAGAGCTTCTTGGCGGACTGGAGCGAGGTCGAGCCCTATCTGGGCGTGAACGCCGCCATGCACACAGTGGAGGCATTCCTCGCGGTGCACGACGTGACCGGCGACGGGCGCTACCTCGACCGGGCCGAAGCGATGACCCGGCAGGTGGCGAGCTGGGCACAGGAGCGGGACTGGCGGATCGCCGAGCACTTCGAGCCCGACGGCGCCGTCCTGCCCGACTACAACCGCGAGAGCCCGGCCGACCCCTTCCGTCCGTATGGCGCAACGGTCGGCCACGGACTGGAATGGTCGCGCCTGGCGCTGTCGGTGCGCGCGAGCCGTCGACGCGTCGACGGGTCATACGACGGGAGTGAGCTGGTCACTGCCGCAACGGAACTCGCGACCCGCGCGGTGACCGACGGTTGGGCGGTCGACGGCGCGGACGGCTTCGTCTACACCACCGATTGGGAGGGCCGGCCGGTCGTGCGCGCACGCATGCACTGGGTGCTGTGCGAGGCGATCGGCGCGGCATACGCCCTCGGGGGCGTGACCGGCGAAAAGCGTTGGTGCGATTTGCTGCTCGAGTGGTGGGGTTATGCCCAGGAACACCTCATCGACACCGAGCGGGGGTCGTGGCGCCACGAGCTCGACGAGCACAACCGACCGGCGGCCGGCACCTGGGACGGTAAGCCGGACGTCTACCACGCCCTGCAGACGTGCCTGCTGGTCGGCGACTTGCTGCCGCTCGCCCCGTCGTTCGCGACCGCGATCGCCGAAAACGCCTCGGAATCGGTCTGATCCGCGGGTCAGACCGCGCGCTCGTGGTAGCCGGTGAGCTTCTCCCCCGACTGCCATTCGGCCATGTTGCCGCGGTAGACCCCGTGCCGTAGCTCCAGCTCGTACCCCGCGTAGTCGGGCATCCCGACCGACCGCGCGTGGGCGAGCTCGGCCTCGACGTCATACGGGACGCGGGCGTAGGCGACGGACCACGGCGCGGTCTCCTGCGAGCCCCACTCCCCCTCGAGGATGCAGTACATCGCGGTCGGGTCACCCATCGAGTTGCCGACGGCTCCGGTGTTGAAGACCGTGCGCGCCCCGAGCTGCACCTCGTAGTGGGGGTCGTGCGTGTCGCCATACCCGATGAGGTCCGGCAGCGGCCCGTCCCCGGTCGCCGGGGTGTTGGTGAAGAGCGCCTCGAACTCGTCCTGGCTGCGCACATAACGCACCCGCCGGTGCACGGTCTCCTCGCTGGCGTGGAAGACCCGCAGCCGCCGACCGCTCACCCACTCGTCGTGGCTGAAGTCCAGCGCACGCAGCCACTCGCCCTGACCGGGGCCGAGTTGATCCAGCCACCAGACCAAAGCTTCGCTGCCGGGTTCGCGGTCGGGGTCGGGCAGGAAGTCGTCCCAGTTGCCGAGGATGTTGACCTCGCAGCGCTCACGGCAGATGTCGACGACCTCCCGGCCGCGCGGTCCCTTGCCGACGTAGTCGCCGAGGTTCCAGATGCGGGTGATGCCCCGCCGCTCGATGTCGGCGAGCACCGCCTCGAGCGCGGTCAGGTTGCCATGGACATCGGAGATCAGCGCGACGCGTTCCACGGCTGCGATCCTGCCACCCGAGCCCGACACACCCCCAACCGACCCGACGCCCTTTTACCGAGCGGACACGTAACGCACTGAGAGGACACACAATTCGGCCTTCACGGGCCAAAATTGCGTGTCCCCTCGATGCGTTTTGTGTCCTCTCGGTGACGGGGGTCAGGCTGCCGGGGCGGGGGCGCCGGCCGGGGCGAGCGTCAGGCCGTCGCCGTCGGGCCCCGCGTCGACCGTGACGTCCTGGCCGTCGCGGACCTCGCCGCCGAGCAGCGCCTTGGCCAGCCGGTCACCGATCTGCTTCTGCACCAACCGGCGCAGCGGCCGAGCACCGTATGCCGGGTCGTAGCCCTCGTCGGCCAGCCACTGCTTGGCGGCCGGGGTGACCGACAAGGTGATCCGCCGGTCGGCGAGCCGCAGCGCGATCGCGTCGACCTGCAGGTCGACGATCCGGGTCAACTCGTCCTTGGTCAGCGCCTCGAAGATGATGACCTCGTCGAGCCGGTTGATGAACTCCGGCTTGAACGACTGCCGCACGGTCTGCATGACCGACTCGTGCTTCTGCTTCAGGTCCAGCGTCGGGTCGACGAGGAACTGCGAGCCCAAGTTGGAGGTCATGATCAGGATGACGTTGCGGAAGTCGACCGTGCGGCCCTGACCGTCGGTCAGCCGCCCGTCGTCGAGCACCTGCAGGAGGATGTCGAAGGTCTCCGGGTGCGCCTTCTCGACCTCGTCCAGCAGCACCACCGAGTAGGGGCGCCGGCGGACGGCCTCGGTCAGCTGACCACCCTCCTCGTAGCCGACGTAGCCGGGAGGCGAGCCGATCAGCCGGGCGACCGCGTGCCGCTCGGAGTATTCGGACATGTCGATGCGTATGACGGCGCGCGGGTCGTCGAAGAGGAAGTCCGCGACGGCCTTGGCCAGCTCGGTCTTGCCGACACCGGTCGGGCCGAGGAAGAGGAACGACCCCGCGGGCCGGTCCGGGTCGGCGACACCGGCACGGGTGCGACGCACCGCATCCGACACCGCCTGCACCGCACTCTTCTGACCGATGACGTGTTCGCCGATCCAGTCCTCCATGCGCAACAGCTTCTCGGTCTCACCCTCCAGCAGCCGGCCGGCCGGTATGCCGGTCCACGAGGAGATCACGTCCGCGATGTCGTCGGGTCCGACCTCTTCCTTGACCATCGGCGCCTCGCCACCGGCGGTCGACTGGGTCGACTCGGCGGCCTGCGCTTCCTCCAGGCGCGTCTCCAGGGCGGGCAGCTCGCCATACAGGATCTTCGACGCGCCGGCGTAATCGCCTTCTCGCTGAAGGCGATCGGCGTTGGTGCGCAGCTCGTCGATCTCGGCCTTCAGGTCGCCGACCTGGTTGAGGCTGGCCTTCTCCTGGTCCCACCGTGCGGTGAGGGCGCTGAGCTCGTCCTGCTTGTCGGCCATGTCCGACTGCAGCTTGGCCAGCCGCTCCTTCGAGGCGTCGTCGGTTTCGTTCTGCAGGTGCAGCTCCTCCATCTTCAGCCGGTCGACGGAGCGACGCAGCTCGTCGATCTCGACCGGTGAGGAGTCGATCTCCATCCGCAGGCGGGACGCCGACTCGTCGATCAGGTCGATCGCCTTGTCGGGCAACTGCCGGGCGGTGATGTAGCGGTCGGACAGCGTCGCCGCCGCCACGAGCGCGGCATCGGAGATGGCAACCTTGTGGTGCGCCTCGTAGCGCTCCTTCAGGCCACGGAGGATGGCGATGGTGTCCTCCACGGAGGGCTCGCCGACATAGACCTGTTGGAAGCGACGCTCCAGCGCCGGGTCCTTCTCGATGTTCTCGCGGTATTCGTCCAGGGTGGTCGCGCCGACCAGCCGCAGCTCGCCACGGGCCAGCATCGGCTTGAGCATGTTGCCGGCATCCATCGACGAGTCGCCGCCGGCGCCCGCGCCGACCACGGTGTGCAGTTCGTCGATGAAGGTGACGACTTCGCCGTCGGAGCCCTTGATCTCCTCCAGCACGGCCTTGAGCCGCTCCTCGAACTCGCCGCGGTATTTCGCGCCGGCGACCATCGCGCTCAGGTCGAGCGAGATCAGTCGCTTGTCCCGCAACGACTCCGGGACGTCACCGGCGACGATGCGCTGCGCGAGGCCCTCGACGACGGCGGTTTTGCCGACACCGGGCTCACCGATCAGCACGGGGTTGTTCTTGGTCCGCCGCGACAGCACCTGCACGACGCGCCGGATCTCGGAGTCGCGACCGATGACCGGGTCGAGCTTGCCCTCCCGCGCGACCGCTGTCAGGTCGGTGCCGTACTTCTCGAGCGCGTCGAAGCTGCCCTCCGGCTCGGGGCCGGTCACCTTGCCGCCACCGCGCGTTTGCGGGATGGCAGCCGCCAAAGCATCTGCGTTCAAATCGAATTCACCGGTTTGGGCGAGCGCGAGCAACAAGTGGTCGGTGGAGACATAGGTGTCGCCCATCGACTCCATCGCCTGCCGGCCCTGCTCCAGCACGTTGGCGAGCGTGCGGGACATCGTCGGCTGAGCAACCGAGGCGCCCTGCGTCGCGGGCAGGGTGCGCAGCGCCTGCTCGGCTGTCGCACGTGTGGCCTGTGCGGTGGTGCCCACCGCTTCCAGCAGCGGACCAGTGGTCGTGTCGGTCTGCTCGGTCAGCGCGAGCAGTAGGTGGGCCGGCTCCACCTGCGGGTTGCCGGCGGTGGTCGCAAGCTGCACTGCGTTGGACACAGCCTCTTGCGCCTTGGTGGTCAGCTGTAGAGCCACGTCGGTTGGTCCTCCCTGTCGGGTCGTCAAATCAGGTCATCGGGTATGCCGCACCGCTGCCACCCACTCAAGCGCGGCGCGCGGGGCGGGGCAAGCACGACATACGTCTCGGTAGGGACAACTACCACAAAGTTGAGTCTATTCCGCTCAAGTTTGTCCGCCGCAACGTCTTCACCAGGACCTCGCCCGACCGTCACCTCGGCGCCGCCGAACGCCGCAAATCTGGTCGCGTCTGCACCTCCCCACACAACCAGGAGTGACATGTCCCCCATCGGACGTCGGAGCCTGCTCGGCGCAGCGGTCGCGGGAGCGGCGACGACCGCACTCGCAGGTGCCGCCCGGACCGAGGCCAGCCCACCGCGGGGCGACCTCGCGGCGGGAATCGCGGCCGACCCGGAAGAGCACAGCGCGGCGCGGTCAGCAGGCACGACACTTGCGCAAGCCGCGCGACCGGTCTCCACACGCGGCTACACCCGGCTGACCGCCGGGCCCGGCTATCCGGTGGTCGTGCGCACCGATCTCAGCCCGGCGAAGCGGCGGCGCTCGGTCACGCGCACCGGTCGCGCCTCGATCGTGCAGGTGACCGACCTGCACGTCATCGACGCGCAGTCGCCGGTGCGTTTCGAGTGGCTGCACCAGATCACCGGGTCCGCCTTCCGCCCGCAGGAAGCGCTGGGCACTCAGGGCGCCGCCCAGCTCGTCCGCCGGATCAACGACGTGGGCATCGGGCCCTTCAGCAACCGTGCGTTCGACTGTGTCGTGACCACGGGCGACAGCTCCGACAACCACGAGAAGATCGAGCTCGACTGGTTCCTGGCGACCCTGAGCGGCGGCCGGATCACCGCCAACACCGGCGCCCGCGACAGCTGGGAGGGCGTCCAGTCCGCCGGCAGCACGCTCTACTACCTGCCCGAGACCGGTGCGCCCGATATCTACAAGAAGGCTGGATTCCCCACGCTCCCAGGGTTTTTCGACCGCGCAACCCGACCACACAGCAGCGATGGGCTGGCCACGAAGTGGTACAGCGTCTTCGGCAACCACGACGACGCCATCGGCGGCATGATGCCGTCGGACAGTCCGGTCCTGGCCGACCTCTACACCGGGCGGTTCAAATTCACCGGCTTCGCCGACGCGGGCGGCAACACGGCACTACGACGCGCGGTGGACGGGGCACACGCGGCGATCTCCGGGACCTCGAAGCTCCCGAAATCGCGCTGGGAGGTGACTGCCGACGAGCGTCGCGCACCCTTCACGCCACGCGAGTTCATGGGCGCCCATCTCGACCGGTCGGTGGACGGCCCGGGACCACACGGCCACGGCTTCACCCTCGACGCGCTGGCGCAGGGCATCGGCTACTACTCCTTCGCCATTGCACCCGGCGTGACCGGCATCGCGATGGACTCCACGAATCGCACTGGTTTCGTGGAGGGTTCGATCGGCGAAGCGCAGTTCCGCTGGATCCAGCGCACCCTGCGCGCGGGCTCCAGTCGCTACTACGACGCGCGCGGCGCAGTGCTCCGGCAGGACGTCACCGACCAGCTCTTCGTGCTCTTCAGCCACCACACGAGCGACTCGATGAACAACCTGGCACCGGCACCGGACCTGCTCGAAAAACGCCACGGCGGAAGCGAACTCGTCAACATGCTGCAGCGTTATCCGAACGTGGTGGCCTGGGTGAACGGCCACCTGCACAAGAACCGGATCCTCCCGCACCGGCACGCTGATCCGGCCCGCAGCTTCTGGGAGATCAACTCCGCATCGCACGTCGACTACCCGCAGCACGCGCGGATCATCGACATCTGCGACAACACCGACGGCACGCTGTCGCTCTTCACCACCCTCATCGAGTCCGCCGCGCCATACCAGGCGGCGTATGACGACGGGTCGCCATCCGCCCTGGCCTCCCTCTACCGCGAGCTGGCCTACAACGACATACATCAGCACGTGACCAAGCGCATGGGCACTCCCGCGGATCGCAACACCGAGCTGCTGTTGCGCAACCCGCTCGCGTGACGCGATCCGAGATTTCGTGAAGATCCGAGATTTCCTGAATTCGTCGACTCGGAGTCACCACACGGTCGCCGTTGACCGCAATGATGGACGCACGTCCAAGTAACCGAGGAGCGACATGACTTCCCTGCGACGCCGCACCGTGCTCGGCGGAACCATCGGCGGGCTGGCAGCAACAGCCCTGAGCAGCCACAGTGCCCAGGCGACAGACTCCGGCCTCAACTCCAGGTTCGACACCGGCTTCGATGCGAGCCGACATCGAGGACTGAGCCGTGCGCTCCTGCCGGAAGGGACGACCTTGGAGCAGGCCGCCGCCCCGGCGACCACCGGCGGCTACACCCGACTGGTCGCCGGACCGGGCTATCCGCTCGTCGTGCGCACCGACCTGAGCCCGGCGAAGCCGAAGCGGGACGACACCCGGCAGGCCCAGGCGTCGATCGTGCAATTCACCGACGTCCATGTCATCGACGCGCAGTCACCGGTGCGTTTCGAGTGGCTGCACCAGATCACCGGGTCCGCCTTCCGGCCGCACGAGGCGCTCGGCACCCAGGGCGGCGCCGAACTGGTCCGCCGGGTCAACGCGTTGCGGAAGGGACCGTTCAGCGGCCGGGCCTTCGACTGTGTCGTCACCACCGGTGACAGCTCCGACAACCACGAGAAGGTCGAGCTGGACTGGTTCCTGGCGATGATGAGCGGCGGCGCGATCACCGCGAACACCGGGTCGAAGACCTGGGAAGGCGTGCAGACCGCCGGCGACAGCTTCTACTACCTGCCCGAGTCCAACGCCCAGGACACCTACAAGAAGGTTGGATTCCCCACTCTCCCAGGGTTTTTCGACCGGGCGACCAAGACTCACACCAGCGACGGTCTCGACACGAAGTGGTACAGCGTCTTCGGCAACCACGACGACTCGATCGAGGGCACGCTGCCGTCCGACACTCCGATCCTCGCCGACCTCTACACCGGGCGCTTCAAGTTCACCGGCTTCGACAACACCAGCGCGACCCGTGCACTGCGGACCTCCGCGGTCGGCGGGCGGTCCGCCATCCCGAAGTCGGCGAAGCTGACCGACTCCGACTGGGAGGTGACCGCAGACGAGCGCCGGGCACCCTTCAGCCCACGCGAATTCATGGCCGCACACCTCGACCCGGCCGTTGACGGCCCTGGGCCGCACGGCCACGGCTTCACCGCCGACGCGGTCGCCGACGGGATCGGTTACTACAGCTTCCAGATCGCGCCGGGCGTCGTCGGCATCTCGATGGACTCCACGAACCGGGCCGGCTTCACCGACGGCTCGATCGGCGACGCGCAGTTCCGATGGATCAAGCGCACGCTCGAGGCGTCGTCGAGCCGTTACTACGACGGCTGGGGCATCGAGCACCGCAAACACGTCACCGATCAGCTCTTCGTGCTCTTCAGTCACCACACGAGCGACACGATGGGCAACCTGCTGCTCGCGCCGGACAAGCTCGAAATCCGCCACAGCGGAAGCGAACTCGTCAGCACGCTGCAGCGCTACCCCAACGTGGTCGCCTGGGTGAACGGCCACACCCACGACAACAAGATCACTCCGCACCACCACAACGACCCGACGCGCAGCTTCTGGGAGATCAACACCGCGTCACACGTGGACTTCCCCCAGCACGCGCGGATCATCGACGTCTGCGACAACACCGACGGCACGCTGTCGCTCTTCACCACCCTGATCGAGTCCGCCGCGCCCTACCAGGCCGCGTATGACGACGGGTCGCCCTCGGCGCTTGCGTCGCTCTATCGGGAGCTGTCCTACAACGACATCTATCGCGACCCGGACCGGAACGGCAGCACGGCCGATCGCAACACGGAGCTGTTGCTGAAGAACCCGCTCGCCTAAATCCCCACGACGAACATCCCCTGACCCGAACGGAACTGGGTCAGGGGATGTCGTGATTTTCTTCGGAGGTGTCGCCGGCGGTGTCGTCGGAGGAGGCCGGCATCAGTGGCGGCTGAGCCAAGGAGTCTGCTTCTCGATCAGCAGCTCCTGTGCGTCCTGCTGACTGCGCCAGAACGCCCGGACCTTGCTGCTGAAGCCGAGCGACGCCCGACCCCGGTCGTTGTGCTGGATCTTGTTGTTCAGTCCCTGTGTCGTGTTCATGACATCTATGCTGCCGAACTTAACTGTTCAGCACAAGCTGTGATTGCTTTATGATGGTTAAGACTTGCTGTAGTGTTGTTTGCATGCTCGACATACACCGCCTGAGGGTCTTCCGGTCCGTCGTCGCCAGCGGGTCGGTGCAGGCCGCCGCCGCCAACCTGGGCTACACGCCGTCGGCGGTGAGCCAGCACATCAACCAGCTGCAACGCGAGACCGGCTTGAGCCTCTTCGAGAAGGCCGGCCGCGGCATCTGCCCGACTCCGACAGGGCGCCTGCTGGCCGAGCACAGCGACGACGCCATGGGCGCTCTCGCACGGCTCGACGACGTGGTGACGGACCTTCGTCAGGGCCGCACCGGCAGCCTGTCGATCGCCTGCTTCTCCTCCGCCGGCGAGGAATGGGTCCCCCAGCTCGTCGCGAAGCTGCAGCGCGAGTTCGCGGACGTCCTGATCACGGTCGACCTCAACGAGCACTCCGAGGCATTCCGACCCGAGTGCGACCTCGACATACGCACCGAGGACCTGAGCGAGCCGCCCGTGCGGCTGAAGGGTTACACCCGCCACGAGTTGATGACGGAGCAGTATGTCGCGGTCGTCCCCGCGAAGCACCCGCTCGCCGACCGGGAGTCGGTCACGATGAGCGAGCTCGCCGAATACCCGTGGATCGACGACAGTGACGAGGCACAGACCTGCGGTCGCATCCTGCAGCGCGCGATCAACAAGTCCGGCGTCCGTCCCCGGGTGGTGGCCGAGTGCCAGGACCACCACACGAGTTTCGCGCTCGTCGCCGCGGGCATCGGCGTGACGATGGCGCCACGGCTGACGCTCGGTTCGCTGCCTCGCAAGGCGCGCGCAGTGCCGTTGGAGGACGCGGACGTCAGCCGCGGCATCGCGGTGCACGTGCGCGACGCCGCCGCGAGCAGCCCGGCAGTGCGCCGCACCCTGGACCTGCTGCGCACGATCGGCGGGGCCTGACTCCGCCCGGCGCCCGGAGGAGCGACGCGATCCGACCATTAGGATCGCGGTGTATGGACGACCCTCCGCCCCGTGCTCCGTCAGCGGACGCCGACACGGACGGTGATGTCACGTGCTGACGGAGTGGTTGCTGGTCGGCGTGGGCCTGGTCCTGACACTCGGCACGGGCGTGTTCGTCGCATCCGAATTCGCCCTGGTCAACCTGGACCGAAGCGAGCTCGAGGACCGCGATCGCGCCGGCGAGAAGGGTCTTGGGCACACGATCCGGGCACTGCGGATCACCTCGACGCACCTGTCCAGCGCACAGCTGGGCATCACCTTGACGACCCTGCTGACCGGCTTCACCTTCGAGCCGGCGGTCAGTTCCCTGCTCGGGTCACCGCTGCGCTCGATCGGCCTGCCGGGGAGTGCGGTGCCGGCGGTCGGCGGTGTCGTCGGTCTGGTGATCGCGACGATCTTCTCGATGCTGTTCGGCGAGCTGGTGCCGAAGAACTTCGCGTTGGCGACGCCGCTGCACACTGCGAAGGTGGTGGTGCCGCTGCAGGCGGCGTTCACCCGGATGTTCCGGCCGCTGGTCTCGGCACTCAACAACTCCGCCAATGGGCTCCTGCGGAAGGTCGGCGTCGAGCCGAAGGAGGAGTTGTCCGGGGCGAGAACCGCCGAGGAGTTGTCCTCGCTGGTGCGCCGGTCGGCGGCGCACGGAGCGCTGGAGGAGGACCACGCCCGGCTGCTGGGTAGGGCGCTGCGGTTCGCCGGTCGCTCCGCGCACGAGGTGATGACGCCCCGGGTGCGGATGGTGACGGTGGGCCCCCACACCACCGCCGCGACGGTGACCGACCTCGCGGGACGCACCGGGCTGTCTCGCTTCCCGGTGATCGGAAGAGACGCCGACGAGGTCGTCGGGGTCGTGCACGTCAAGCACGCCTTCGCAGTCCCGGTCGACCGCTGGACGCACGTCACGGCCGAGGAGCTGATGGTCGAGCCGGACCGCTTGCCGGAGTCGGTGAGCGTGGGGACCTTGCTGGAGGTGCTGCGCAGCGGCGGATTCCAGATGGCCATCGTGATCGACGAGTATGGCGGCACGGCCGGGCTGGTCACCATGGAGGACGTGGTCGAGGAGCTCGTCGGCGAGGTGCGCGACGAGCACGACAAGTCGGTGGTTTCCGTGCAACGACAAGGAGACTCGCTGGCCTTCGATGCCGTCCTGCGACCCGATGAGCTGGCGGAGCTGGCCGGGGTGCAGGTGCCTGAGGGTGACGCCTACGAGTCGGTCGGTGGGTTCGTCATCGAGCGCCTCGGCCGGATCCCGCAGTTGGGTGACCGGGTCGAGTTCGACGATGGCAGCCTGCAGGTCGAGCGCCTGGACGGGATGCGGATCGACCGCATCCGATTCATCCCGAAGTCCAGCCCGAAGACACTGGCTCCCGATGATGTGGCCGTTACCCCGGACGACGTGGCCGGCCGTGGCGAGACCGACGGGACGGCATAAATGTCCGACTACACGGGCCTGATCTGGCTGGTCGTGCTCCTGCTGGGGAACGCATTCTTCGTCGCGGCGGAGTTCGCGGTGATCTCGGCGCGCCGCTCGCAGATCGAGCCGCGGGCCGAGCGCGGCAGCAAGTCGGCGCGAACCACCCTGTTCGCGATGGAGCACGTGACGCTGATGCTGGCGACGAGCCAGTTGGGGATCACGGTGTGCTCGTTGCTGATCCTGAACGTGTCCGAGCCCGCCATACATCACTTGTTCGGAGCGCTGCTGGACCAGGTCGGAGTCGGCGCCGAATCCATCACGATCATCGCGTTCCTCGCCGCTCTGGTCTCGGTCACCTACCTGCACGTGGTGTTCGGGGAGATGGTGCCCAAGAACCTGTCCTTCTCGCTCCCGGACCGTGCGGCGCTGCTGCTCGCGCCGCCACTGGTGGCGGTCGCCCGGCTGGTCAAGCCCGTGGTGGTCGCACTGAATGCCACGGCGAACGCGGTCGTGCGCCTCTTCGGGGTGGAGCCGAAGGACGAAGCCACCAGCGAATACACGCGGGAGCAGGTGGCCACGATCGTGGCCGAGTCGAAACGCGAGGGCACGGTGCAGGACCGCACCGGCGCGCTGAGTGCCGTGACCGCCCTCCCCGCCAAGACGGTCTCCGACCTCGCCGTGCCGACGGGCGACCTGGTGTTGCTCCCGCGCGACGTCACTCCGGCACGGTTGCAGCAGGTCGTGGTCGACCACGGCTACTCCCGTTACGTCCTGACCGATCCCGACGGAGAGCCGACCGGCTATGTGCACCTGAAGGACGTGCTGGACCTGACCGGCCCCACGGACTTCCGCGAACCCGTCCCGGCCGAGCGGATCCGGCCGCTGATCAGCCTCGAGCCGGAGATGGACCTGGACGACGCGCTGACGAGGCTGCGGCGCACCGGGTCCCATGTGGCGCAGGTGACCGGTCCGGCAGAACACAACGGTGCGGTGTTTCTGGAAGACATCCTCGAGGAGCTCGTCGGCGAGATCGACGACACGACGAGTGCGTGATCCTGCGTAATCGCCGGACTACGGCCTCGTCGGATCGATGACCCACTCGGTCGACGTCTCGACGACCTCGAAACCGAGGTCGACATTGACCGAGACCATGTGCGCGTTGGTCTCGGCGTTCATCGTGCGCACGAAGGTCGGCTCCGGGTGATCCCGCTGGAGCCGCTGCAGATTGGCGACCTTGACCGCCATACCGAGGCGATGCCCGCGGTGCTCACGGTGGACGTAGGTCCCGAGCTGGACGGCGAAATCGACCGTCCCCTCCATGACCAGGTCGCTCTGGGCGACGACGGCACCCGACGCGTTGTGGATGGCCAACGTCGACAGGTGAATTCGTCCCTGCTCTGCCTCACGGTCATACATCCGCCGCAGTCGGTCGGGAGTGACCGCCTCGGCGTCGAAGTCGATCTCCCCTGACGGTGAGTCGACCGCCAGCAGGCGCATCAGTTCGGCGAGTCCGGGCAGGTGTTCCTCCGGCACCCGACCGACGAACGTTTCGACGCGATAGTCGTTGGCATACTTCGCCGACGCCGACTCCGCGAGCCGGATCAACCTCTCCTGCGGAACGGGAAGCGGGAGATGACGGGTGATGTCGTCCCACCCGTGCGAGAAGCCGGCAGCACGTGCGAATCGCACGAAGCCGTGCTGCTCGTCGAAGGAGCCCGGGACGAGTGTCTCCGCGAAGACCTGCGTCCGGCGCAGTGCTCGCGCCCGAGCGAGGCCGTGCTCGACGAGCGCACGGCCGACGCCCTGGCGGCGGTGAGCCGGCGCGACATCCACGATCGAATAGACCTTGTCGGTGTTGTCCTCCAGCGGGATGAACAACAGATTGGTGCCCTGGCAGGTGCCGTCCGCGTCGAACGAGGCGTAGAGCGCCTGCGCGTCCTCCGGGTCCGGGTCCCGCATCTGGATGACCCACGAGTCGTAGCTGACGGGTGAAAACCACGGCAGATCATGGGACTTGGTTGCGATGCCGACGTCGAAGACCGCACGCATGTCGGCGTCGTCACTCGGGTCGATGAGTCGGATCACGTCGAGCACGCTAGGCAAACCGCTCACCGGGCGGCAACCGATTTCCGCCGTGCCGATTCCGCACGCGCCAACTTACCGATCCGTAAGATTTCCTGAGTGAGCCAGATCACATCTCGATTCACACCTCGATGAAAGCGAGCCGCAATGTCCTCTCTGCGACGCATCACCCTCGGCGCTGCCGCAGGGGATGAATGACTGGTCATGCAAGCCGTCTGCCGCCCACCCCAATCCGGTCGTGCTGGTGCAGGGCACCTGGTCCAGCCGCTACGACAGCTTTGCCGCGCTGTCCCCCGCGCTGAAGAAACAGGGCTACTGCGTCTTCGGCGAGAACCTCGGCGGCAGCGACGCGATCCTGAGCAAGTTCCCCGGTGTATATCTGACCGGTCCGGTGAAGGACTCGGCCAAGCAGCTCAGCCAGGAAGTCGACAAGGTGCTCGCGGCCACCGGGGCGAAGAAGGTCGATCTGGTCGGCTGGTCACAGGGTGGCATCGTGGCGCGCGGCTACCTGAAGTTCTTCGGCGGCGCGAATCCGTCGATTCCCGCCGCCAACAAGGTCGACAATGTCGTGACGTATGGCGCCACCAACCACGGCACCACGTTGTCCGGACTGGCAACAGTGGCAAAGGCGTTCGGTCTGAACCCGGCACTGCCGAGCACACTGGGACAAGCAGCGGTGGACCAGGAGATCGGCTCCGACTATCTCAATGAGCTCAACGCCGACGGCGACACGATGCCGGGGATCGACTACACGATCATCGGGTCGAAGTACGACGAGGTCACCACGCCATACACCCGGACGTTCCTGACCGCGGGTCCCGGCGCGACGGTGCACAACATCACTCTGCAGGACGGCTGTGCCATCGACTTCAGCGATCACCTGCAGCTCGCGTATTCACCCCGTGTCATCCAGATGACGGAGAAGGCTCTCGGCTCGAACGTGCGCGTCGGGTGCACCCTTCGCACGCCGCTCTGAGTCCGGACCACCGCGTTACCTACAGCGAAACCGCCTACGGCCGTTCGGTCGTAGGCGGTTTTCCTGTGTCATTCGCTGTGTCATTCGCCGCTCGAACGGTGCTCGTCGAGCCAACCGTCGTGCTCCTCGGCGAGGGCATCGAAGCGTTTGGCCAGTGCGCGGGCGACGGCACCCGTCGGATCGTCGATGGTGTCCTGCATGACGTGGACCGCCCAGTCGACGTCTTCTGCGTCATCCTCGCCGGCAAGCGCCTCGGAAACCACTCGCACGGAAGTGAATTCGTCGTTGTCACGGAGCTCGTCGGCGACTTCCTCCGCGGCATCGCGCTCGGGGAAGACCATGAGGTACTCGATCACGGGCACCACTGTGCCAGAGCGGAGTGCTCAGCCGCGCTTACGCCATACGACCAGGGCGCGTTCGGTGCGGGCCGGGGTGACCCGCTCGCCGGGCCGCAACGGAGTGATCTGGCCGTCCGGGGCAGCGGCGAAGACCCGTCCGAGACCCTTGGCACGCTCCCGCTCCAACTCGTCGGACAGCTCGCGCACCCGGGAGCGCAGCGCACCGATCTGGTCCTCCAGTTGCAGGATGCGGCGGATGCCGGCCAGCGACACCCCCTCCTCCTGCGACAGTCGCTGGACCTCGCGCAACACGTCGAGGTCGTGCATCGAGTAGCGCCGCCCGCCGCCCCGTGTGCGGGACGGCGTGACGATGCCCAATCGGTCGTACTGGCGCAGCGTTTGGGCATGGATGCCCGCCAGCTGCGCCGCCGCGGAGATCGCGTAGATCGGCGCATCCGGCGGTGGCGGCGAGGCGCCGCGCCAGGATGACCGGACCATTACTGCGCAGCTTTCGCGTTCAGCTCGGTGCGCGGGTCGACGCCACGCTCGCGGTCCTGCTCGGCGAGCGCCTCGACGGCCTGCTTGGTCTCCTTGGTGAGCTTCTCGGGGACGACCACCTGCACGGTCGCGATCAGGTCACCCGCGCCGTTCTTGGCCTGGATGCCCTCACCCTTGACGCGCAGCTTGCGACCGGACGGGGTGCCCGCCTTGATCTTGACCTTGACGTTCTTGCCGCCGAGCGTCGGCACGGAGACGGTCGCCCCGAGTGCGGCCTCGGCGAAGGTCACCGGCAGGTCGATCAGCAGGTTGTTGCCGTCCCGGTGGAAGACCGGGTGCGGCTCGACGGTGACGTGCAGCAGCAGGTCACCGGGTTGTCCACCGCTCTGACTGGGGCGGCCCTTGCCGCGCAGCCGGATCGTCTGACCGTCCTTGACCCCAGCGGGGATCCGCGTCTTGATGGTCTGCCCGTCGGCGGCCTGCAGCGACACGGTCTCGCCCGCTGCCGCATCACGGAAGCTGAGCTTGGTGCGAGCCTCGAGGTCGGCACCCTTGCGCGGGCCGGCCTGATAGCCGCCGTATGGCGAGCCGTAGCCACCACCGCCGAACTGGCCGAGGATGTCGTCGAGGTTGATCTGCTCCCCGCCTCCACCGGTGGAGAAGCGGACGTTCTGTCCCCCACCACCGCCGAACATCGAGCCGAAGAGGTCCTCGAATCCGCCTGCGCCACCGCCGCCACCGGGGCCGCCTGCGGTGAATCGTGCACCGCCGCCGACCATCTGGCGCAACTGGTCGTATTCCTGGCGCTTGGCCGGGTCGGACAGGACGGAGTTGGCCTCGCCGATGTCCTTGAATTTCTGCTCCGCCGCGGCGTCGCCGGGGTTCTGGTCCGGGTGCCACTTGCGGGCGAGCTTGCGATAGGCCTTCTTGATCTCGTCCTCGGACGCGTCCTGCGACACGCCGAGGATCTTGTAGAAGTCCTTCTCGAGCCAGTCCTGACTAGCCATGCATCACTCCTAAAAAGTTGAAAGTCGTTGATCGAGTGGGGCTCTCGTCATGCACGCCCCACTCGACCAACGACTCGGGCTGCATCAGGACGGGTCCGCGACCGCGACGCGTGCGGGTCGGACCATGCGGTCGCCCAGCCGGTAACCCGGCTGCATGACCTGCACGATGGTGGTGCCTTCCGAACCCTCCGGCACTTCGGCCTCGATGTGCATCAAGGCCTCGTGGTGGGTGGGGTCGAACGCCTCACCCACGGCGCCGAACGCGGTCAGCCCCAGCTTGGTGAGCGTGGTGTCCAGCTTGTCGGCGATCTTCTCGAAGGGGCTGCCCTCCAGATCGCCGTGCTCACGCGCCAGGTAGATGTCATCGAGCACCGGCAGCAGGGACTCCAGCACGCGCGCAGTCGTCGCGTCCTTCTGGGCCTCGCGGTCGCGCTCGACGCGCTTCTTGTAGTTGAAGTACTCCGCCTGGGTGCGCTGCAGAGCGTCGAGCCGCTCGGCGGCGAGCGCCGTGTCAGGGTGCTCCTCACCGTCGGCAACGCCATCCGCAGCGCCGTCGCCTGCGTCCGCCGACGCGGTCGGCTCCTCGGCGGTGGGACGCTCCTGCGCGCCCGGGGCGGCGGTCTCGTCCGTCACCTTGTCCTCCGATCTGCCTTCGGCTGAGCTGCGCAGGTCGCCGTTCTCGTCGATCCGTCGCTTGTCGCGGATCACCGGTCCGGTGGCCTGCTCCTCTTCCTCCGGCCGCCGGCCGGGCTCCGGTAGATCGGAGCCCGGCTGCGCACCCTGAGTGGGGTCCGTCACTTGGAGTCACCCTCGTCGTCCACGACCTCGGCGTCAACGACGTCGTCGTCGGCGCCCGAGGCGGACTCGCCCGCGGCGTCACCGGCACCGGCGCCCGCTGCGTCGCCCGCCGGGGCCTCGCCGGACTGCTGCTCGGCGGCATACAGGGCGGCGCCCATCTTCTGCGAGGTCTCGTTGACCTTGTTGGTCTTGGCGGAAATGTCCTCGGCAGAAGCGTTTTCGTCCTTGAGGGCGTCCTTGAGCTCGGTCAGGGCCGACTCGACCTCGGACTTGGAGTCGTCCGGGACCTTGTCGCCGTTGTCGGCCAGGAACTTCTCGGTCGAGTAGACCAGCTGCTCCGCGGTGTTGCGGGCCTCGGTCTCTTCACGCCGCTTCTTGTCCTCGGCCGCGTGCTCCTCGGCGTCCTTGACCATGCGGTCGATGTCTTCCTTCGGCAGCGCGGAGCCACCGGAGATCGTCATCGACTGCTCCTTGCTGGTGCCGCGGTCCTTGGCGGACACGTGGACGATGCCGTTGGCGTCGATGTCGAAGGTGACCTCGATCTGCGGCACACCACGCGGGGCGGGTGCGATGCCGGACAGCTCGAAGTTGCCGAGCGGCTTGTTGTCCTTGGCGAGCTCACGCTCACCCTGGAAGACCTGGATCTCGACTGACGGCTGGTTGTCCTCGGCGGTCGAGAACACCTCCGAGCGCTTGGTCGGGATGGCGGTGTTGCGCTCGATCAGCTTGGTGAACAGGCCACCCTTGGTCTCGATGCCGAGCGACAGCGGGGTGACGTCGATCAGCAGCACGTCCTTGCGGTCGCCCTTCAGCACACCGGCCTGCAGCGCCGCACCGACCGCGACGACCTCGTCCGGGTTGACGCCCTTGTTGGGCTCCTTGCCGGTGAGGTCCTTCACGACCTGCGTCACGGCCGGCATACGGGTCGAACCACCAACGAGCACAACGTGATCGATGTCCTTGACGGTGACGCCGGCGTCCTTCATGACCTGCTCGAAGGGGCCCTTCGTGCGCTGCAGGAGGTCCTTGGTGACGTCCTCGAACATCGCGCGGGTGATGGACTCGTCCAGGTGGATCGGGCCGTTCTCGCCCATCGAGAGGTATTGCAGGCTGACATTGGTCGACGTCGCGCCGGACAGCTCCTTCTTGGCCTGCTCACCGGCGTCCTGCAGACGCTGCATGGCGATCTTGTCCTTGGACAGGTCGACACCGGTCTGGTTCTTCACCTGCTGGACCAGGTGGTTGACGATGCGCTGGTCCCAGTCGTCACCACCGAGCTTGTTGTCACCGCTGGTGGCGCGGACCTGGATGGTGGAGAAGCCGTCCTCCGGGTCCTTGCCGACCTCGAGGAGGGACACGTCGAAAGTGCCGCCACCGAGGTCGAAGACCAGGATGAGCTCGTCCTCCTTGCCCTTGTCGAGGCCGTAGGCCAGCGCCGCAGCAGTCGGCTCGTTGATGATGCGG
Source organism: Flexivirga sp. B27 (assembly GCF_052905685.1). Classification (NCBI taxonomy): domain Bacteria; kingdom Bacillati; phylum Actinomycetota; class Actinomycetes; order Micrococcales; family Dermacoccaceae; genus Flexivirga; species Flexivirga sp. B27. Next base: position 56,709 of record NZ_JBPYUM010000005.1, read on the forward strand.
AGCACGTTGAGGCCCGCGATCTCGCCGGCCTCCTTGGTGGCCTGGCGCTCGGCGTCGTCGAAGTATGCCGGCACGGTGATGACCGCGTCGGTGACGTCCTCACCGAGGTAGGACTCGGCGTCGCGCTTCAGCTTCTGCAGGATGCGGGCCGAAATCTCCTGCGGGGTGTATTTCTTGCCGTCGACCTCGGTGCTCCAGTCGGTGCCCATGTGGCGCTTGACCGAGCGGACCGTGCGGTCGACGTTGGTGACGGCCTGGCGCTTGGCGATGTCGCCGGCGAGCACGTCACCGTTCTTGGCGAACGCCACGACGGACGGCGTCGTGCGCCCGCCCTCGGCGTTGGCGATGATTTCGGGGTCGTTGCCCTCCAGGACCGCGACCGCGGAGTTGGTGGTGCCGAGGTCGATACCTACCGCACGTCCCATGTTCGTTTCTCCCTTGGTTGATGGTGCGTATGTCGTGTCACGCCGGACACAGAGCAGCCCCGCGTCATACCCGCGAAGTTGACTGGATCCGACTCAACTCCGGCGTCGCGGCCATGTCAAACCGACGACTCCAAAGTTGCGCTCACTAGACTCAACTTTCAACCTGGTCGAATGATTCCCGGGTGGCGGAAATTTTCCGGCGGGCTCGTCACCTGCCGTCGTTCCGCGGAAATCCGTGTGCCGATCGCGTTCCGTTCCCGGATTCCGATGCCAAACGGGAGTCAGAGCTCCCGGTTGGCATCGGCGAAACGCTCACTTGCCGCGGCGGTCGGTGCGTGCGGACCGATGAAGCAGTTGACGAGTCGAGGCGAAGCCGAGCCGCTGGTACATCGGAACCGCTCTGTGCCCCGAGTTGACCGTCACGCGTATGGCGCCGGCGCGCTCTGCGCACCGTGCGGCTGCGTCGACCAGAGCCGAACCGAGACCGCAGCCTCGATGCTGCGGCTCGACATACACCGTTTGGATGTCCGCTGCCAGGCGGTTCGTATCCCCGGGGCGAGGGATACGGGGCACGACCGCGACCCACGCCATCCCGACGATCTGCTCTCCATCTTCAGCAATGAAGGCATGATGAGTGTGCCGGTGGGCTGCCCACCATGCGGTGAGTTCGCTGGTGAACGCGGCGGCCGGTCCCGAGTCCGGAATTTTGCCCACAGTGTCGAGCCACAGCAGCCTGGCCAAACCTTCGATGTCGGCGTCGGTCGCCTCTCGGATCTTCACGGCGACGAGTATCGCAACCTGTGCCAAGGCTGCATGGCCGCCGGCTACTCATCGGTCGCGGGCGCCGGACCAATCATCGAAGTCTGAGCTGCGCGTGCGAGATTCGTGAACGCGGTTGCCGGAGGGCCAGACGTCTCGACAGAGCATTCGGTATGGCGCGCGATGTGCAGGGCCAAGTGCTCCGGCAACTTCTACCCTCGTTCTACCCTCGCAGTGCGCTGACGATCTCGTCGGCGGTGCGCGCGGTCGGCTTCCGGTTGAGCAACCCCTCTTTGCCGTATGTCCGCACCGACGGCAGCTGCGGCTGATGACGCCCGACCGCCACGTCGGCAACCACATGCTGCAGGCCGGTCCGGCCCAGCGGTATGACAACTCGCAGGATCGGCTCGTCAGCGGCAAGTGCGAACGCCCGAGGGAACGCTGCGCTGATCGCCGCCCACGCAGTCTCCTTGTCGACCGGGGCAACACCGGCCCGATCCGCGACAACGGTGCGCATTCGTGCGGCAGTCCGCGACCCGCCACTGGCTCCGCCACGCCTTCCACCTGCCGCACCGGCACCGCCGCCACCGATCGCGCCGCCGATGGAGCCACCCATCGCGCCGGCATCCGCGATGGACCCGACCAGATAGTCCTCGACCTCAGCCGGGACACGAGGATCCTGTTTGCGCATGGCCGCACTCTACGACGCGACCTGTGCGTCGGACCGGTGTCAGCTCCGAGCCGGCTCGAGTCGCACCACACGCCGCCGCAGGGTCGGCGAGGCGACCACCTCGTAGCCCGCCTCGAGGAAGACCTGTAGCAGCCCGACGGACGCCTCGTCCCAGATCACCTTCTTGCCCGGGGGCGGCTCCATCGGATAACCCTCCAGCACGCGGGCGCCGACCTGTCGGCCGTATTCGACTGTCGCCGCAGCGAGCTCATAGGTCAGACCCAGTTTGCGGTGACCCTTGGCCACGACGAAACACGTCACGGACCAGACACCTTCGAGCTCGGGGTCCATCCGCATCCACGGCTGCTTCCGCTGCCAGATGCGCGGGTAGTTCTCCCGCGGCTCGACCGCAACCCAGCCCGCGGGCTCGCCGTCGACATACCCGATCAGCCCGGACGTCGGGCCGTCCGTGACGCACGCGGTCTGCTCCAGCAACGCGGCGTCCCGCTGCTCCTGTGTGCTGTCCCGCCAGATCCAGCCGGGCACCTTCAGCGCCTGGCAGCGGCACTTGCGCGCGCCGCCCGCGGCGAAGACCGCCTCGACGTCGTCGGGCGTCGCGTCATTCGCCGGGAGCCACGTGAACTCGGGCATGCATTCGACCGTAGCGGCAGGCACGGACACCGGGCGCCGAAATCGGCCGGCTTGCCGTGCTGCCGCGCAGCACAGACCAGCCGAACGCGGCTGCAGCCGGCGGGGCGACGCATCCCAGCACGACCATCGCCACGGAGGGCTGTCCATGGTTGGCCAGCAGTACCTCGGTCGGGCCCTGCAGCGCCGCGGTGGTGCACCCGGTCCAGACCGCGAGCCAGGTTGCACGCGGACGACGGGTCGCGAACCGACGCAGCAGCGGGGCGGCATACCCGATGGCCACGAGGACGCCGGTGACTGCGACAGCGAGCCGCTGCGCGACCTCCTGCATCTGCGGCGGCCCGTCAGTGCCCGGGCCGAACACACCCCACCCGAGCATCGCGCCCGCGAAGGGCAGCATGCCGACGGCGCCGACCGCGACGACCCACGCCTGCGGACGGCGGGGGGCCCGCTGCAACACCTCACCCCATCGGATGAGGAAGTAGCGCCACGCGAGCACCGCGATCACGACGGCCAGCAGGCCGAAGCCGCCATACACCAAAGCGAAGACCCACCAGGCCATCTCGTCCATGCCGCTGGTGTGCAGGTTGCCGTCAAGCGCGACCTGCAGGATCCCACCGGCCGGCAGTCCCAGCAGGATCGGCGCGAGCAGTCCGGTCGCTCCGCCCGCGAGACCCAGCACGATCCAGGCGGGTGCCCGCCTGCCCCACGGTCGTGTAAGCCCGACCACCAGGAGGATGGCAAGCGCCTCGAGTCCGATGGTGACGCCGTTGCCGATGACCATCCGAGTGCTGTGCAGCTCGTCCGTCGCAGCGGTGGTCCGCAGGCCGATCGTGGAGCCGCCGAGCCACAGCAACTTCAGCGTGATGTATGGCGCCACAGCGGCGGCCGCGATCCAGAGAGCGACCGGCCGGCTGCGCGGCTCCATGCGCGATGCCGAACGCGATTCGATGCGCGAGTGCATGACGTTCCTTCGATGTGGTGTGACCCCGGAGGTCCGGGCGTGCATCGAAGCTAGAAGCATCGGCATTCGGGCGATTCCCCCTCAGGTGGGAATCGGCTCCCTCCAGCGGTTGAGACCGAAATCGGCACCCCGGGTGCCGAATTGGGCGAAACTTGTCGCTTCGTCGTCACGTCATACCCGTCACGTATGGCGGACGATCGACCGAGGGAGGGCGCTGTGCAAGGGCTCTATGCGCTGAAACCGTGGTACAGCCGTCGGCTGGGCCGCATCGTCACCTGGGCGGTCGACAAGGGCATCTCACCCGACGTCTTCACCCTTGTCGGCATCGGCGGCGCCGTGCTCGCGGCCGGTGCGGTCGCGCTCGGCTGGTGGCTGCCGGCGCTGCTACTGCTCGGAGTCCGGCTGGGCGGTGCCAACCTCGACGGAGCTGTAGCGCGTGCTCGGGGCGTCAGCCGGCCGTGGGGCTTCGTCCTCAACGAGATCGGCGATCGCTCCTCGGACCTGATCGTCTTCGGCGGGCTCTTCGCGCTCGCCGCCCGCACTGACGGTATGACGAGCACGCCCGCGCTGCTGGTGGTCGTCACTGCGGCCGCCGCGACCCTCCCGACGTTCGCCTCCCTGGCGGCTGCCGGAGCCGGCGCGACCCGTCGGAACGGCGGACCGTTCGGCAAGACCGAGCGCTGCCTGGCGATGGTCGTCGCGACCGCGCTGCCCGGGATCCTCGGCTGGGTGTGCGCCGTCGTGATCGCCGGCTCGCTGCTGACTGCCGCACTGCGGCTGCGTGCCGCGCACGCTGAGCTCACCGAGGGGGTCGCGGCATGAGCGACTCGCTCCCCCACGAGCTGGTCGACGCCTACCTGCGGATCCTGCATCTGGACCGCCGGTCGATGCGCCTGGACCTCGACGTGTGGTTCGTGCACCTGCACATCACCGGCCGTGGTGTGTTCTTCTTCTGGGTGACGCTGAGCATCCTCGCGTTGGCCGGTATCGCTGTATTCGCCTCTCGCAAGAAGGAACTCGTCACCAAATGGGTGACCTGGGTGATGATCCTGCCGGTCGTCGGCATCCCGATCTGGATCGGCCGCGGACCCACCGCCGTCCTGTGCATCGTGCTCTCGTTGATCGCCGTCCGCGAATACACCCGGCTGATCGACCTGCCACCGATCGACACCGCGATCCTCTACGCCCTCTCGATCGCCTACCCGCTCGCGGCGTGGCAGCGACCGGAGTTGCTGCACCTCGTGCCGGTCCTGGTGTTGTTGTGCGCACTGCCGTCGGTGCTGGCCGGCGATCTGGAGCACGGCATTCGGCGCGCGGCGTTCACCGGCTTCGGCTCGGTGTGGATCTGCTGGTCGCTCGCGAGCATGGTGCTCATCTGGCGGGACGCCTTCCTCGTCTGCTTCGCAGCAGCGGCCACCGATGTCGCGGCGTGGTGTGGTGGCAAGGGTTTTCGGCGGTTCGGTTGGGCGCGCCGACCGCTGTCGCCACTCAGCCCGAACAAGACCGTCGGCGGCCTGGCCGGTGCGGTGATCGGAGCGTTCGTCGTGCTGACCCTGCTCGGCACGATCTCGGCCGGGCTGCTCCTGGCAGTCGCCCTCGGTGGCGTGCTCGGCGACCTGCTGGAGTCCATGTTCAAGCGGCAGGCGGGCGTCAAGGATGCCGGCGAATGGCTGCCCGGCTTCGGCGGTCTGCTGGACCGCATCGACTCGCTGCTGCTGGTGCTGCCGCTGGCCGCCGTGGCACTGACCTAGGAGGGACTTGATGGCATCGATGAACGGTTTTCGACGTAGCCTCTGGCGCGCCGTGTGCTCGCTCGCGGGCGGGCTGACCGTCACCGGTCAGTGGCGGTCCGGTGGCGGCAGGGTCCTGGTCGCCAACCATGCGTCGCACGCGGACACGGCGGCGCTGCTGGCCGCCATACCGGCGCGCAGCGGTCCGGTCTTCGCGGCTGCTGCGGACTACTGGTTCGACGTGTGGTGGCGCCGCGCGTTGATCTCCGGTCTCGCCGGCGGCCTGCCGGTCCGCCGGGGTGAGCACGGTGGGTATGCCGAGCTGGTGGAGGCCGCCCGCCCGGCTCTCGAAGCGGGTCGCACGGTGGTCATCTACCCGGAAGGAACGCGCAGCACCGACGGGTCGGTCGGTGAATTTCACTCCGGCGCAGCGCGACTCGCCCGTGACTGCGGTGTGCCGATCGTGCCGGTCGGCATGCTCGGGACGGGCGACGTCCTCGCCAAACACGGCCAATTCCGGGCCACCCCGATGGAGGTCCGGTTCGGCACACCGATCGGTGCCTCGGAGGTGCTTGACGCAGCGCAGCTGCGGCAAGCGGTCACCGACCTGCTCGACGCCGGGCCGGTCGCGGTCCGGCGGTCACCGACCTGGCAGGCCGTGCGGCGGCTGATCTCCGGAAACCGTTGCATCGCCATCGGATTCGCCTGGGGCTTCGCCGAGGCGATCAGCTGGCCGATCATGGCGGAGATGGTGCTCGTCTTCTTCGGCGTCGCCGAGCCTCGTCGCATCCCGACGCTCGCCGCATCGATCACCGCCGGGTCGGTGTGCGGCGTGCTGGTCACCTCGGCACTCGCTCGCCGCGGTGTGCGCGCACCCGCCCCGCTCACCACCCCGCGGATGCACGCTGCCGCCCGAAAACACCTGCGCTCCGGAGCATCCGGCATCTGGCACCAGGCGCTCGGCGGCATACCGGTGAAGGTCTACGGCCGTGCTGCCGGCGAGCTGGACCTGCCGCCCGTCCGTCTCGCCGCAGCGACCCTTGCCGAGCGCGGTGCTCGTATGGCGGGCTGCGCCGCCGGCATCCTGGTCGCCGAGCGGCCGCTGCGGCCCGTCATACGCCGGCTCTACGGGCCCTACCTGGGAGTCACCGCAACGGTTTTCACGGTCACGCTGCGCAAGATCGTGCGAGCCTGGAGGTGAGCGCGGCGACGGTCGCCTGAAGAATTTTTCCGGCGGGTGTCGTATCAAGAGCTTCGCGTTCGTGGCGTTGACAGCACCGCCACCCGGGCGGTCCTGACCGAGAGGAGACGGCCGTGCCGCAATACTTGATCGCATTCAACGACGAGTGGGTCGGCGACCACACCATCGAGCAGTTGCGCGCGAAGAGCGCGTCATCGATGCGCGTGGTCGACGACATGAAGCGCGAGGGTGTGTTCGTCTTCAGCGACGGCGGCATCGGCGCGGACACCGCGCTGTGCAGCGTGGAGTCGAGGAACGGGGAGGCCGTCTTCACCGACGGACCGTACGTCGAGACGAAGGAACACCTCGGCGGATTCTGTGTCGTCCAGGTCGCCGACGACGAGGCGGCCCGTCACTGGGCCGGACGGCTTGCGGTCGCGCTCGAGTGGCCGCAGGAAGTGCACCGCTTCCCCAGCCGAGAAGAAATCCTGCAACTGGACGACAACTGAAGGACGACTGAGTGACATGCCCAAGTACATGCTGTCGGTCGACGGCACGGGCGACAAGCCGGTGGTGACCGACGGCCCCCACCTGGAGGCCAAGGAACACCTCGGCGGCTTCTGGGTCATCGAGGCCGCCGACCTCGACGAGGCACTCGCCCTCGCCGCCGAAGGCTCGAAAGCGTGCCGCGGGAAGGTCGAGGTGCGTCCCTACCACACCGCCCGGGACATCCAGGCGCTGCTGGACTCGTGACCGCACCGTCGGCCGACAACGCGATCGCCCGGGTCCACCACGAGGAGTGGGCCCGGGTGGTCGCCGGACTTGCGCGACGTTTCGGCGACCTCGACATCGCGGAGGACGCGGCAGCGGAGGCCTTCGCCTCGGCCGTCGAGCGGTGGCCGCGGGACGGGATACCCGCGAACCCGGGCGGGTGGCTCACCACCACCGCCGCCCGCAAGGCGATCGACCGGTTGCGACGCGAGTCGCGACGCGACGCCAAGCACCAGGCGGCATACCTGATGTATGACGAAACACCTTCTCCCCCAACAGGTCCCGTGGAGGACGACCGGCTCCGCCTCATTTTCACCTGCTGCCACCCCGCGCTGTCCATGGAGGCACGGGTCGCCCTCACCCTGCGGCTGCTCGGCGGCCTGACCGTGGCCGAGATCGCGCGCGCGTTCCTGGTGCAGGAGACGACGATGGCCCAGCGGATCACCCGCGCCAAGGCGAAGATCAAGGCGGCCCACATCCCCTACCGCGTGCCGTCGACGACAGACATCGGGGAGCGGCTGACGGGCGTTCTCGCCGTGGTCTACCTGGTCTTCAACGAGGGCTACCTGGCCGGCGACGGCGAGGACGCGTTGCGCCGCGACCTGACCGACGAGGCCATCCGCCTGGGCCGACTGCTGCACGACCTGCGGCCGGACGACGGCGAGACGACCGGGCTGCTGGCGTTGATGCTCCTGACCGATGCGCGGCGAGCGGCACGCGTCTCACGCACCGGCGAGCTCGTGACGCTGGACGAGCAGGATCGCGGCGCATGGGATCGCGCACTGATCGACGAGGGGCACACGCTGGTGCGCGAGCGACTGGCCGCTGTTGCGGCCGGTGGCCGACCGCCGGGCCGCTACCAGCTGCTCGCAGCGATCAACGCGGTGCACACCTACGCGCCGTCGGCACGCGACACAGACTGGTCACAGATCGTCACGCTCTACGACCGTATGACGAGGATCGACCCCTCTCCGCTGGTGCGGCTGAATCGCGCCGTCGCGGTCGCGGAGCTCGACGGGCCGGAGGTCGCGCTGGCCGAAATATCCCGGATTGCAACGGAACTCGACGGTTACCACGCGATGCACGCGGCACGCGCGGACCTCCTGCGACGGCTCGGTCGCAGCGCCGAGTCGCGGGCGGCATACGACCGGGCGATCGAGCTGGCCGGCAACCCTGCCGCGCGGAAGTACCTCACCCGGCGACGGGACCAGCTCGCCGGCTGAGGCGCTGCGCGCGCAGCGACGGGCCAGGTGCTCCCGTCATGTCGGAAACGGTGCGCAGGGCGGATGCAGTGACGTCCACACCGCATCTGGAGGCTGCGTGATCGTCCGCGGCCAACTCGGTCAGCAGGTGCACAGTGTGCGCAAAGTCCTTGCCACAGCGTGCTTTCGGGGCGATCGCACTGGCCACCAAGGACACAGTCCGCAGCATCGCGTGCCCGCCACGCAAGTGGCCCGCCTCGTGCTCGACCACCGCACGGAGCTCGTCCGCCGACAACGCGGCCTCCAGCGGCCGTGACACGACGATGTCGACGTCGCAGCCACGCCCCGCGACCGCGAACGCGGTTGGTGCCTCGACCACGCACACCTGGGAGCCGGCAACCATGGTGCGCCGGATCTCGTCGCGAGCGACGAGGACCAGCAGCGACAGCCCACCGGATCGGCGGCCCTCGACGACCGGACCGGCGTGGTGGCCGACCAGGCCGATGGACGCGCCGAGCGCCAGGAGGAAAAGCCAACCGCTGAGCACCGCGGACGTCGCCGCGACCCCTCCCGAGCGTTCACTCGCCGTGGTCGCCAGGACGATCGCAACGACGACGCTGCCCAGCAGTGCGGCAAGGCCGGCGGCGAAGAGGCCGAACCACAGCCGCAGCGCCACTGCGGGACGCGCCACCTGCCATTTCATCCCGCGCAGCAGCCACGGCCCCGCGGTCGCGCAGAGGATGCCGGCCGTCATACAGGCCAGGAGGGCGAGCATCAGTCGTCGAGGGCGTCCCGCAACGCCTGCAGGTCGCGCCCGGACAAGCCGCCGGCGAATTGCTGCAGCACCGCCCGCCGGTCGGCCGCGGCGCCGAGCACCTCGGTCATCCGGTCGGCGAAGTGCTCGGCCTGCGGTCGGGTCGCGGCGAACACCGAGCCGCGTCCCTGCTGCTCGCGGTGCACCAGGTCCTCTGCTTCGAGTCGGCTGAGCACGGTCAACAGCGTTGTCAGCGCTGGGCGTTCGGCGATAGGGAAGCTGTCACGCAAGGCATTGGCGGTGAGCGGTGTCTCTGCCGCCCACAGCCGACGCAACACGTCCGCGCGCAGTGCACCTCGCTCCCGCTTGCTCATGGCCGGATTCTACGTGATGTCGAACTCGAGGCCGGCGAACCCGGCACGGGGCTAGGGTCTGAGCACCCGGTCAAGGAACGGATTGGCAAACGTCCGGTCCGGGTCGTGCTGGTCGCGCAGCGCGACGAAGTCGTCGAACCGCGGGTAGAGCCCGCGCAACTCCTCCGCGGTGTGGTCCATTTCCTTGCCCCAGTGCGGGCGGGCGCCCAACTCCCGCATGTGCCGCCAGAACTCCTCGAAGTAGCGGTCCCGGTGCGACAGCACCGCCGTGTAGGCGCCGAGCTGGACGACATCTGCGCCATACGCAGGGCTCAGCCAGCCGTCGTCGCCCTTGACGAAGCGCAACTCGGTGATGAAGTTGACGTGAGCGCCGCACGCGTCAACCGTGCGCACTGCGGCATCCCAGGCGGCTCCGCCGCTCTCGAGCGGCACCGCCGCTTCGGTCTCGGTATGCCGCACCGGCATCGGCGTGGAGAAGATCATCGGGCTCGGCCCGACTCGACTTGGCTTGTGCAGCGTGCGTCCGGCAACGCGATTCCAGCTGGGGACCCAGCCGGACCGCCGGTCCTGGACCGCGTAGACAGCGGGCAGCAGCCCGCCGTGCATGAGCTTCTCATCGACGAACCGGTCGAGCACGGTGGGCAGAATGGTGCGCGGAGCGGCGACCCGGTCGTAACGGAACACCAGCGCCCGAGCGGTGTGCGGCATCCACCAGACCTTCGCGAACTCCGCGCTGCCCGCGATCTCCGGCAACGCGTCCGCGATCTCGTCGACCGGAAGCCAGTCGATGCGCTCGCGCAGGTGGAACGCCGGGACGACACGCACGCGCACCCGGGTGACGACGCCCAGCGCACCGATGGACACCCTTGCGGCGTCAAGAGATTCGTCGCCCTCGGCATAGTCGCGGACCTCGCCAGTGCCGTCGACCAGCCGCATGCCGGTGACGAGGCCGGCGAGGTTGCGGTGCTGCAGGCTCGACCCGTGGGTGCCGGTGGCGATCGCGCCCGCGACCGACTGGTCCGCGATCGACCCGAGGATCGGCAGCGCCAGCCCGCGCTGGGCGAGCGCCGCGTTGAGGTCGCGCAGGCGGGTGCCCGCGAGGACGGTGACGGTGGAGTCGTCATACGCCACGATGCCGCGGAGCTTGTCGAGCGACATCGCGATGTCGCTCGGCGCCGCGATGCCGTTGAACGAGTGGCCGGCTCCGACGCACCGGACCCGGCGCTGGTCGGCGTGCGCCTGACGGACGATCGTTGCGACCTCCTCCTCGGTCGCCGGCAACACCCACCGTGCGGGTGTCGAGCTCTCGGTGCGCGCCCAATTGGCGAAACTGCCGTCTCGCGACGTGGGCGGGCGGCGCCAGCGTGGAGTGTGGGATCGCGCCATACAGCGACCCTACCGAACAGTAACCTCGGCTTGGCCCTGGTCGGCGCGGCTCTCTCGGATGGCAGTCATCGGGGCCTGCACACGCTCGCGAACGCAGCGGCCCACTCCTCGGCCCCGAGGTCACGCGGCAAGGGCGCGCGTCGACCGCGTGGCAGCCCGGCGACGATCCGGGTGGCTGCCTCGGGCGGGACCCCGCTGCGCGTGAGGATCTCGCGCAGTGCGCGCCCGCGACCGCTGAAGACGGAGCCGACCCAGCGTTGGTATGCCGCTCGCCGGCGCGCGACGACGAGCGGTCTCGCGCGACGATCGATCGCCAGGAGCCCTGCGTCGACCGATGGCCGGGGACGGAACGAGGACGCTGGAATCCGTTGCACCAACTGGAAATCGAACCACGGCCACCACTGCGCCGTCAGCTGCGTCGCGCCGCCGACACCCGCCCGCTTGCGGGCAACCTCCCACTGCAGGACGAGGACGGCGCTGCGCCACTCGGGCTGCCCGAGCAGGTGTCGAAGGACGGGCGTGCTCAGGTGGAAGGGCACGTTCGAGACGACGATCGACCCGGCCGGTGGCGCGTGACGCAGGATGTCGCCCGCCCGGACACACACAGGCGGCCCGAGGCGCCGGTGGAGCTGCGCGGCCCGGCGTCGGTCGATCTCGATGCCGTCGATCCGGCGACCGAGGAGTGTGAGTCGTTCGGTGATGGCGCCGTCGCCGGTGCCCCACTCGACGATCGGGCCTGGTGCCTGGCGGAGTCTGTCATCGACGAGTTCGACGACACGGCCGATCACGCGTCGATCGGCGAGGAAGTTCTGGCCGAGTTCGTGCCGGCCCGGACGCGGTTGTGCACACATGTGCGGCTCCTTCGGATGGCGAAAGGGAGCCGGGCAGCATGAAGCGCCGCCCGGCGGAATTGCCGGAAGGCGGCGCGAATGCGGTTGCTACTGAAGTGGATCCGCGCCGCTAACTGCGACGGGTCCGAATGATCGTCGTGAAGCAATTCATGGCGGGCAGGCTAGGACGGCCACTTTCGGGGCGCAACGGGTTTTCGATGGCCTACCGTGTGCCGCATGCGTGAGTTCCGAGCAGCCGTCGAGGCGCGTGACGATCAGGCGATGGAGGCGCTGCTCGCCGACGACGTGCGGTTCACCAGCCCTGTCGCATTCAAGCCGTATGACGGCAAGCCCATCACCGCTGCGATCCTGCGAGGAGTGCTGCGGGTCTTCGAGGACTTCCGCTATGTGCGAGAGATTCACAGCGCCGACGGCCGCGACCACGCGCTGGTCTTCGAGGCGACGATCGGCGGCACGACCGTCAACGGGTGCGACTTCCTGCACCTCAACGACGACGGCCTGATCGACGACTTCACGGTGATGGTGCGCCCACTGTCCGGTGCGAAGGCACTGGCCGAGGCGATGGGTGCGCAGTTCGAGCGGATCGCGGCAGAGGCGAGCGCGGCGCCGGAGCCACGCTGAGCAGCTCATGGCGCGGGTGCTGATCACCGGGATGTCCGGCGCCGGGAAGACAACGCTGCTCGATGAGCTGAGTCAGCGCGAATTCCCCACTGTCGATACGGATTACGACGGGTGGGAGTTGCCTGGCGCACTGTGGGATGTCCCTCGCATGACGGAACTCCTCTCCAGCCACGACACGATCGCTGTCAGCGGGACGGTCCGCAACCAGGGCGACTTCGACTTCGATCACGTGGTCCTGCTCAGCGCGCCGTTGGAGGTGCTGCTGGCGCGAGTCGCCATACGCACGAACAATCCGTACGGCCGGACTGCGGCTCAACGTGCCGAGATCGCCGGGTATGTCGAGACGGTCGAGCCGTTGTTGCGAGCGGCCGCGACCCTCGAGCTCGACGGCCGGCGCCCGGTGCGTGATCTGGCGGACGACGTGGAAGCGTTGCTCCGCGAGTAGGCGGTGCGGCGCCATACCGCTTCGCCCTTCCGCAGGAGTAGCGCGCCCCAACTTTCCGTATCCACCGCTCCGGTCTGATGATCCACCGCCGGAGGACCGTCGAATCGCTTGAAATAGCGTGCTTTCAACAGTTTTATGCGATGATGTCTTGCGCTGGTTATCGAACACACGTATCATTATGGTATGGCAACCAAGCTTCTCCCGACCCGCGAGGAGCTGACACGCGCCAGCAGTGCTGACCTGCTCGATGCAGCGTTGACTCTGGCTGCGACGGCGTTCGACAGCGCACGCACCGACCGCGATCCGTTGACCAAGGACGAATTGCTGGCACAGGTCGCAGCCAGCCAGCAGGTCGCCAATTCGGCGCTGGCGACGCAGGCCGTCCGGGTCGCACAAGCTGCTGCACACCAAGACGTCTTCGACCCGAAGATCGCTGACACCAGGACGATTCGGCATCACCTGGGTTTCGCCGACGAGTGGATCGACACCGAGATCGCGCCGCTGCTCGGCCTCGGCACGCGGCAGGCGAGCACATGCGTCCAACACGCACTCGACGCCGTGACGCGCGCTCCGCGACTGCTCACCGAAGCCGGCACCGGCAGCCTCGATCCGACCAAGATCGGCGTCGTCACCGACCAACTCGCCGGCGCCGGCCGTCGCACATATCGCGAGGCCGAGCGCGCCATGCTCGATCAGGGCATCGCAGGTCTGACCACCACACAGCTGCGACGCCGCTTGACCAAGCTGCTGGCATCCCTTGAGCCGGCTGCCGTCACACCCGCCGCCGAGAAGCGCCGCCGCGATCAGATCGGTGTCTTCACCCGGCCGCACCACGAGCCGGGGCTGGCCGAGCTGGTCGCCATACTCCCGACCGGGGACGTCGCGGCAGCCCAGCGCGCCATCGACGAGCACGCGCGTCAGTTGCACGCCGACTCGACCACCGACAAGACGCTCGCCGAGTGCCGCGCGGACGCCTTCATCGATCTGTTGCTGCGCAACGCCAGTGTCGAGACCACCGTTGTGTTCCACCTGCCGGTGCGCCCCGACGGCTGCGAAAGCCCTACGGATCCGGGCACATTCGGTGAACGTTCGACCGGTCCAGGCGACCCGATCGATGACGAGCTCAACGCACTGCTGGACGGTGTGCTCGGGCGCTGCCCCTCGCCCGACGACCCTGCCACGTATGTCGATGCCGATGCGCCGTGGGACACCTCGTGGCTGCTCGAGGCCGAGCGGCCCGGCGACCTGGATGATTACGACGAATTGTTCCCCGACGTCGACTGGGACCGACTGCTGTGCGAAGCCCGCCGCCAGTCCTCGGCGCTCGATCGCGGTGGGACCGCGGTCGCCACCAAACCTCCCACAGCCGATACGCGACCACTCGGCGACAGCTTCTTCCGAAAAGCCAATGCCGACAGCTGCTTCGACGATGTGGTCGTGCCCGGCGTGGGCGTCATACCGGCCGCGGAGGTTGCGCAACTCACCCGCGCCGTCGGCACCCGGGTGACCAGAGTGTTGACCGACCCCACCACCGGCACGACTCTGGCAACGACGACCCGCAAATATCGACCGACCGCGGCTATTCGGCACTTCGTGACGACCCGCGACCAGCACTGCCGGTTCCCCGGCTGCAGCGTGCCAGCGGCTCGCTGCGATCTGGACCACGTCGAGCCATGGCCGCTCGGGAGCACCACGCCCACCAACCTGCACTGTCTGTGCCGCCATCACCATCGCGCGAAGCACGAGACCGGGTGGTCCGTGGCGATGACGCCCGACGGCGTGTGCACCTGGACCAGCCCGTCCGGCCGCACCTATCGCACATCGCCCGGCGACTGACTCGCTTGCTAGCGTCCAGGCATGGGGACACCGCAGGGCTTTGAGTCGCTCTTCGAGAGTGCGTACGTCGACTACGCGAACGCAGACGTCGTCGGCACCTTCGACTCGCCACCACCGAACTTGGTCCACCGCATCCACCTGGTCGCCGTGCCCGAGGCGGGCATCGTGACTGTGTGCGAGTCCATCGAAGGCTGGCGATTCCTCCCCGGCGGCCGACTCGAACCAGGCGAGAGTCTCGAATCCGCCGCAGCCCGAGAGCTGTACGAAGAGGCCGGGTCGAGACCCACCGGCCCGATGCAGACCTTCTTCAGCCACGTGGCACACAGCCGCAACGCGGCGCCATACATGGAGCACGTGCCGCACCCGGTGATGTGGTGGGTGTTCGCCGTCGTGCCGACCGAGGTCATCGACGCACCGCCGACCGGTGTCGACGGCGCCGAGCAGATCACTGCGGTCAAGCATCTGCCGGTCCGGGAGGCAATCGCCTGGCTGACCGACTCCGTCGACGACACCAGCGCCGGCGTGCTGCGGCTGGCCGCGCACCTCGGCCTCGTCTGACGAGCCGCCGCACACGTCGGTCGAGTAGCCGAGCCCCCAAGGGCGAGGCGTATCGAGACCACGTGTCTCGGCACGTGGTCTCGATACGCCTGTCCGGCCACGCTGGCCTCGATACACCTCCCCCGCTCCGGCACTCGACCAGCTGGCTGCAATGAATTTCGGCGCACGATGTCGAGAACTCGCCAACGGCTCCGTCCCCTGCATATCGCGACCACAATGGTCCGAGTTGAGGAAAGGGAACGACCATGGCCAAATACCTACTGCTGAAGCACTACCGCGGCGCGCCGGCCCCGACCAACGACGTCCCGATGGACCAGTGGACTCCGGAGGAGGTCGACGCGCACATGAAGTACATGGACGATTTCGCCGTCGAGCTGCAGCGCTCCGGTGAGTTCGTGTATGGCGACGCACTCGCCGAGGACGGCATGTGGGTCCGGTATGACGGGGAGGGCAAGCCGCCGGCGACCGACGGCCCGTTCGCCGAGACCAAGGACCTCATCGCCGGCTGGATGATCGTCGACGTCGACAGCAAGGAGCGCGCGCTCGAGCTGGCCGGCCGCCTGTCCGCCGCTCCCGGCAAGAACGGGAAACCGCTCGGCGAGTGGCTCGAGTTCCGGCCCGTCTACGGCTGGGAGCCGGAAGCGACCACCGAATAGTCCCGGCCGCACGGACCGACCATGGACGACGAGCTGCTCCGGGAGCTGGTGCCCGCAGCGATCAGTGCCCTCTGCCGACGCGGAGCCGACTTCGCGTCGGCGGAGGACGCTGTGCAGGAAGCACTGATCAAAGCCATTGACAGCTGGGCGGATTCGCCTCCGCGTGACCCGCTGGCCTGGCTGATCACCGCGGCCTGGCGACAGTTCCTCGACCAGCTCCGGTCGACCGATTCGCGCCGGGCGCGCGAGCTGCGGGTCGTCGAGCAGCCGCAGCCCGGCACCGCACCAGCCAGCGATGACACGCTGCAGCTCTACTTCCTGTGCGCGAACCCCGCACTCACCAGCACCTCCGCCGTCGCGCTCACCCTGCGCGCGGTCGGCGGCCTCACGACCAAACAGATCGCCGAGGCCTACCTGGTGCCCGAAGCGACCATGGCGCAACGGATCAGCCGCGCCAAACGGCAGCTGCGCGACACCCGACTCGACACCCCCGGCGACCTCGCCACCGTGCTGCGGGTGCTCTACCTCGTCTTCAACGAAGGGTATGGCGGCGAGCTCGACCTCACCGCGGAAGCGATCCGCCTGACCCGCCAACTCGCTTCCCTCACAACGGAACCCGAGGTTCGTGGGCTGCTCGCGCTGATGATGCTGCACCACGCCCGTCGCCCCTCCCGCATCGACGACAACGGCCGGCTCGTGCCGCTCCGCGCGCAGGACCGCAGCCGGTGGGACACCCGTCAGATCGCGCAGGCGGTCGGCATGCTGCAGGAGGCACTCGCCGCCGATCGAGTCGGCGAATACCAGGCGCAGGCCGCCATCGCCGCGCTGCACGCCGACGCACAGACCGTCGAGGAGACCGACTGGGTGCAGATCGTCAGTTGGTATGACGAACTGCTCGCACTCACCAAATCCCCTGTCGTGCAACTGAATCGAGCGGTAGCCCTCGGCGAGGCGGATGGCCCAGCAGTCGGTCTTGCCGCCTTGGCCGAGGTCGATTCGTCGGTGCCGCGCCACACCGCGGCATCGGCATACCTCCACGAGAAGGCCGGCGACCGCACCGAAGCCGCACGGCTCTACGCCGACGCCGCACGGCTGGCCACGAACAATCTCGAGCGCAAGCACCTGCTGGGCGAGGCCGCCCGACTGCGGCACCACGCACCGTGACCACCGTGATTCAGCAGGCCCCGTCGCCGTCCGCCGTGTCCACGCCCGGCGCCACCACTTAGATTTAGTGGTATGACGAGCGAGTCCCCCTCCGATGCCCCGGACCTGTCGGCATACAGCAGCAGCCAGGTCGCAGCGGCATACAACGCAGTTGCCGCGGAGTATGCCGAGGCGATGCGCGACGAGCTGGCCGGCAAGCCACTCGATCGCGCACTGCTCGCGGCAATGGTGGAGATGTGCGAGGGCGGCCGGATCGCCGACATCGGTTGCGGTCCCGGACATGTGGCGGGGCATCTGGCGTCCATCGGCGCCAACCCGATCGGGATCGACATCTCACCGGCGATGATCGAGATCGCGCGAGCCGAGAACCCCGGTGTCGACTTCCGCGTCGAGTCGATGACAGACCTCACCGAGCTCGACCAGAGCCTGGCCGGCGTCGTGATGTTCTACGCGATCATCAACCTCAGCCCGACCGAGCGCGCCCGGGCATTCGCCCAGGTCTTCCGCGCGCTGCAACCCGGCGGCATCGCGCTGGTCTCGTTCCACATCCGCAGCGAGGAGTTCGCCGCCGGCCAGACCCAGCACCTGGAGACGTGGTTCGGGCACACCGTCGACATCACCGGACACTTCCTGGAGCCGGACCAGGTGATCGACGAGATCGCCGAAGCCGGTCTCGACATCGTCTCGGTCACCACCCGGCTGCCGCACCCCGGCGTCGAGATCCCGACCGAGCGTGCCTACGTCCTCGCGCAACGCCCGCGGCTCCAGGACGACTGAGCGATTGCCGATCTCGTTGGACAGCAATGCTGTTCACGGTCGGTGTGCGAGACTTGAGGCAGCATCCACCAAGGAGTCCCCATGAGTGACTGGCCCACCTCGGCGAAGGTCGTCGTCGTTCTGCTGATCCTGTTGATCGTCGTGCCCGCGATCTTCAAGCTGGTCTGGCTCGCCGTCACTGCCGCAATCGTGCTCGGTGTCGGTTACGTCGCCATCCAGGCGATCGGCCGGAAGCGCTGACCCTCCGCGTCACTCGACCCGCTTGGCCCGCCGCGCCCGGAAGAAGTCGGTCAGCAACTGCGCACACTCCTGCTCCCGTATGCCGCCGACCGCCGCCAACCGATGCGGACTCGTGTTGTCCGCCACGACGTCCCACGCGCTGCCGCACGCTCCCGCCTTCGGATCCCACGCGCCGAAGACGATGCGGGTGATCCGGGACTGCATGATCGCGCCCGCGCACATCAGACACGGCTCGAGCGTGACCACCATCGTGCAGTCGTCCAGCCGGTAGTGCCCGAAGGTCTCCGCGGCGGAGCGGATCGCGACGATCTCGGCGTGCGCGAGCGGGTCACTGTCGGCGACCCGGCGGTTCGGCGCCGCGCCCACGACTGCGCCGGCGGAGTCCAGCACCACTGCACCGACCGGCACGTCGTCGGTGGCGGGCGCCATACGCGCCTGCTCGAGGGCGAGGGACATCCATTGGTCGTGAGCATCGGGCGTCGGCACGACTAGAGTTTGCGCCATGCGTGTCGAGCTGGCCAACCACCCCCTCATCGCCCACAAGCTGACCTACCTGCGTGACAGGCGCACCGACAGCCCGACATTCCGGCGGCTCGCCGAGGAGTTGGTGACGCTGCTGGCCTATGAGGCGACCCGTGACGTGCGGGTCGAGCCCTTCGAGATCGAGACGCCGGTCGCGCCGACGACCGGCATCAAGCTGTCCTCCCCCAAGCCACTCGTCGTGCCGATCCTGCGCGCCGGCCTGGGCATGCTCGAGGGCATGGTCCGCCTGCTGCCCAGCGCCGAGGTCGGTTTCCTGGGCATGCAGCGCAACGAGGAGACGCTCGAGGCCATCACCTACGCCAACCGCCTACCCGACGATCTGTCGGGCCGGCAGTGCTACGTGCTCGATCCCATGCTCGCGACCGGCGGCACGCTCGCGATGGCCATCCGCTACCTCGCCGAGCGCGGTGCCGACGACATCACCGCAGTGACCCTGCTGTCCGCTCCCGAAGGCATCAAGGCGGTCGAGGACCAGCTGTCCGACCTGAACATCCCGGTCACCCTCGTCACCGGAGCGATCGACGAGCGCCTCAACGAGCACGGCTACATCGTGCCCGGCCTGGGCGACGCCGGCGACCGGCTCTACGGCGTGGTCTGAGCCGACTCAGGCCGCGATCACGATCTCGTCCTCCTCGTCCTCGACCCTGCCGAGGCGTCGGATCGACGGCACGAGCAGCGTGAGCAGGGCGAGCGCGACATACACGCTCCCGGCCGTCACCAGCACCGTCTCGACGTCCACGTTGGTCGCCAGCCAGCCGAACATCAGGCTGCCGATCGGTATGGCGACGAATGACCCCAACATGTCGTAGCTCGAGACCCGCGACAGCACCTCGCTCGGGATGCGTTCCATCATTGCGACTGTCCAGCCCGTGCTGAACGTCTGCGAACCCATCCCGCTGACGAACGCCACCACCATCAGCGGCACCGTCGCCGGGTGAATCCCCAACAACAACACCGGGATTGCGAAGCACGCCATACCAACCATGCCGGCACGAAGTGGACGCTTCAACCGCCAGCGCAGCAGGATGACGGACATCACGAGCATCCCCACGGCCTCGGATCCGACGACGAATCCCCACCCCTGGATGCCCACGGCGTCGTTGTTCTTGGCGATGACCGGCCCGATCACCACCCACGCACCGACGTGTATGACGTTGAGCACGCCGAAGACAGCAACAACCACCCAGAGCCAGGTTCGCGAAGTGAATTCGCCCCACCCGTCACGCAATTCGGTCAGTATCGAAGTGCTCGGACCGGCGATCTTCTCCGGAAGCGCGACCTTCGCCAGCATCACCGCGGCGACCATGAAGGCGCATCCGTCGATCGCGAGCGCCAATGCCGGGCCCGTGACGACCACCAGCGTCGTGCCGATCACCGGACCGATGAACGTCGCGCCATTGCGGACGAACGCCATCAGCGAATCCGCCTGCTGCAACTGCGATTTCGGCACCAGCTGAGGGATGAGACCCTGCTGCGCCGGCATCGAGAAGGCGCTCACCCCACCGGACAGCGCGGCCAGGACGACCATCAGCGGGACCGTCGCCCACCCGAAGTCCAACCCGATGGCCATCGTCACCTGGACCGCAGCCATGGCCAGATAGCACGCCTGCATCACCGCGCGACGCGGTAACCGATCGGCGATCACGCCACCGAAGAGCAGGCAGAGCACGTTCGCGCCGAGTTGCGCGGCCAGCACGACGCCGAGCGACTCCGCGGAGTTGTCGATGTGCAGCACCGCGAAGGCGATCGTCACCGGCGTCATCATGCTGCCGACGATGTTGACCGACCGGGACAGGAAGAACCAGCGGAAGTCCTTGAGCCGCAACACTTCCAACGCGCTGGGTGTGCTGCTCATTGCTCGTCCTCCGGCTCATCCTTGCGGTCGCGCATCGGGAACAACTCGGCCTGGAAGTTGACGTGCACGGTGCCCGGCGCATGCGGCCGAACGGCGTGTCCGTGGACGAGGTCCGACGCCTCCATCACCAACTCGCGCACGCGGCGCCATACGTCCGGGTCGAGCCAGACCTCGGCATCGCTACTCATCCCCGGCCCCGCGGTGCGGTGCGCCGCACGGCGGATCAGCTCGTGGTGCAATGCCTCGAGATATTGCCGGAAGTCGGCATCGGTATCGGCATCAGTGACCGCGTCGGACGCCTCGGGCGCGTTGCGCGGCGACGGCTTCGGGACGCGGGCCTCGGCGAAGCAGTAGCGGTATTTTTTCGCCCGGCCCCCACGCACCGACTCGGTCTCGGTGACCTCGACCTGGCCGGCCTTGGCGAGAGTGCGCAGGTGATAGCTGGCGTTCGCCTGAGTGATGTCCAGCTCCCGTGCCAGCTCCGCGGCACTCATCGCCGCGCCGGTCAGCAACGACAGCATGCGCAGCCGCACCGGGTGTGCGGTCGCCCGCAGATCGTTGAGCGCTTCATCCTCCAAAGACATGTTTGGAAGTATGGCGCGCCGCGACCTCCACTGTCAAAGACTTATTTGGTGGTCGTGAGGTCGGCAGTCCTCTCCTTGACCGAGAGGCGTACATAGTGACCGAGAGGCGTACTAGGAATGCCGATTTTTCTCGTCCTCTCGGTCGTTTGGTGCGCCTCTCGATCAGGGGGACTGCCAGATGTCGCCCCAGCGCACACCCCGAGCCTGTTTGTATGCCGGCCCCTGCCGCTTGGTCACGATCGCACGCCCGGCGGTGCCGTCCGGTCGACACAGCTGCAGCTCGACCAGTCCCTTGCGCTTCACCGGATGTCGCAGGATCCGGGCTTCCGCTTCTCCCACGACGACGTCGCTCCCAGGCGGCACCGCCACGACATACGAGAACTTCTCGTCCTCGTGCCCGAGCTCGCCGCCCTTGAGCTGCCGATGGATCGACGATCGCTCGACACGAGCACTGAAGTGACACCAATCGGGTTGCCGCACAGGGCAGTCCGCCTGGTGCGGACACGGAGCGACAAGCTGCCAGCCGGCCTCCAGGAGCAGCGTCCGCGCCGCCAGGATCCGCTGGTGACCGGTGGGCGTGCCGGGCTCGATGACGGCGACCGCGCGCCGCGCCGCATCCATGGCGGACTTCACGAGAGTGGCCTGCGCGCGCTCGTCCAACTCGGACAGGACATACGAGACGGTGACCAGATCGGCGGCCTGCACTGCCGAACCCACCTGCCATTGCACGAAATTCACCGTGTCCTTCACCATGTCGCCCTCGTCCGCGCGCAATGCCCGGCCAAGCCGCAACGCGTCAGCGACCTGGTCACGGACTTCGATCCGTGCGCCCGGCCACTGCTCGCAGGCGGCCCACGCGGCCGCACCGGTGCCGCCGCCCAGGTCGGCGACCGAGGTGATCTCCGGCAGTCGCGCCGCACTCTGCGCCAGCATCGCCGAGCACGCCGCGAGCGTCGCGGGCATGCGATAGAGCGCATACGCCAGCACGTCGGTCGGGCCGGCGAGGATGGGTGCCGACGCTGCTCCGCCGCGGCGGTAACGCTCGATCAGTCGCTCCACCGACGCGGCGAGCGCCGGACGCGACGCCCCCGCTGCGGCCGCGTCGAGGGCGTCACGCAGCCGCAGGCCGGTCGGACGCGACGAGTCGGGGATGGCGGGACCTCACGGGGTGCGACATACAGGAACGGCCCACATCGTAGGCCAGCGCGACGGCCACGGACGCAGTACCGTGGACGGGCCGTTGGCGCCATACGACACACCCGATGGGCACCAACGCCCAGTCACAACAGTCACATCTGTCACAATCAGACTCAACGCACGTGTGCCCACCGCACGCCGTATCCCAACGAGGCCGGAGGAATGATGGCCCTGGACAAGGTCCGCAAGGTCGTGATCTGGCTGGTCGTCGCCTTCATCGCCTACGCGATCTTCACGTCGCCGAGTCGGTCAGCCGACATCGTCCACAACATCTGGTCGATCATCACCAACGGCTTCGACCAGATCGGCAAGTTCTTCGACACCATCCTCAACGGCTAGGCCGAGCGGCGATGGATCGAGTCGATCCAGGCGCCGAGTCGGCGATGGCGCGTTTCCTGCTCGACGACGAGACCCTGGTCGTCGCGCAGCGTCAGCACTGGGCCGCCGTCGCGCAGCCGGTCGCGATGGCCGTCGCCGGCTTCTTCCTGGCACTGCTGGCCGGCTTCACCGCACCCCCGAAGCTCGGCGTGCTGACCGACCTCGCCTGGAAGCTGTGGTTCATCCTGCTGGCGTATGCCGCCATCCGCATCGTCATGTGGCGCTTCGACTGGTTCGTGGCCACCGACAAGCGGCTGCTGATGATGTATGGCGTGATCAAGCGACGCGTCGCGATGATGCCGCTGGCCAAGGTCACCGACATGTCGTTCAACCGGACCCTGCTGGGACAGGTGCTGGGCTACGGACAGTTCGTGCTGGAGAGCGCTGGGCGCGAGCAGGCGTTGCGCCGGATCGACTTCATCCAGGACGCGAAGGGGACCTACCTGGCGATCGTCGGGGAGATCTTCGGCGAGAACGACCCGGACGCGGAAGCCGACGAGGACGAGGACGGCGATCGCGAGGACGACACCGACCCCTTCCTGCACCTGCAACTCGCCGGCGCCCGCCGGGCCTATCAGCAAGTGGGCCTGCCCGACCCGACCGGTGAGTCCGGCGACGACGCCGCCCACGACCCGACCGACATCCCGGTGCGGCCGATCGGCAGCTTCCTGCCACGCCCCGAACGCGCCCGCCGCAACGGACTGCGCGGCCGTATCCTGCGCCGTGCCAAGGAAACTCCGCCACAGGCCTATGGCCACGAGGGCGATGTCGGCTGGGAGCAGGACGAACCCGTCCGACGTCGCAAACCACGCGACCTGCGCGACGACTGAGCTGCTCACCCACTCTCCCGAAGTCGTGACGCACGGCACCGGCGGATAATCTTCGTGGTCAAGTCAGTCCGTGCGGCAGGAGTTGAAGTTATGGCAGTCCGACCGATTACGGTCATCGGGCACAAGGCGTTGCACCAGCCGACCAAGAAGGTCAAGGAGGTCACGCCGGAGATCCGCACCCTGGTGCAGGACATGTTCGACACCCTCGACGCCGCCAACGGCGCCGGCCTGGCTGCCAACCAGGTCGGTGTGCGGTTGCGCATCTTCGTCTACGACTGCGCCGACGGCTCGGACGTCGCACAACGCGGCGTCGTCATCAACCCAACGCTCGAGAAGGGCACCGTCCCTGCCGGCGACCCCTCGCCCGAGGACGGCGCCGAGGGTTGCCTGTCGGTGCCGGGTGAGTGGTTCCCGACACCCCGCTCCGACTGGGCGAAGGTCACCGGCACGGACCTGGACGGCAACGAGGTCGTCGTCGAAGCGACGGGTGGCACCCTGGCCCGCTGCCTGCAGCACGAGACCGATCACCTCGACGGCAAGCTGTATGTCGAGAGGCTGACCCCGACATACCGCGGCAAGGCCCGTGAGGCGATGAAGGCCCGCGGCTGGGCCGCCGCTCACGTCACCAAGTGGGATCCCGAGACCCAGGAAGCCGAGAAGGTCTAGACCACCTCTCCGACCCCACAGGCACACGCCGGACCGACGCCGCAACCCATTCGCCGAGAGGCACCCCGTTCACCGAGAGGACCGCGGATTCGGGCCGGATTCGGCCCGAATCCGCGGTCCTCTCGATCATTGGGGGGCCTGTCGGCGAATGAAATAGTCTTGGGCCATGCGCGCCGAACCGATCGCGAAACCGCACGCCTTCCACGCCGAAGGGCCTGTCTGGTGGCCCGAGTGGTCACTCGAGGGCCCGGGCGAGCTCCGGTATGTCGACATGATGGCCGGTGACGTGCTCATCGCGCGCGGTGAGGACGTCGAGCGCATCCACGTCGGCACGGTTGCCGCTGCCATCCGCCCGCGGGGCGCCGGCGGTGCGTTGGTCGCGGTCGAGCGCGGTTTCGCCCTGTCGCAGAGCAACGACCTGTCCGATCTGCAGGTCATGCAACCGATCTGGGACGACCCGTCGGTGCGGTTCAACGACGGCGGCTGCGACCCGATGGGCAACTTCTACTGCGGCACGATGGCCTACGACCAGCATCAGGGCGGCGGGTCGCTCTACCTGCTCAGTGTCGAAGGTATGGCGAAACCCGTGCTGCACGACCTCACGATCGCCAACGGCATCGGTTGGTCACCGGACGGGACGACGGCATACTTCAACGACACTCCGACCAGGACGATCTGGGCGTTCGACTGGGAGCCGAAGACCGGGCTGACCGAGCGCCGTCCCTGGGTGCACCTGCCCGATGACGTGGCCGGCAGCCCGGACGGCCTCTGGGTCGACCAGGAGGGTGGCGTCTGGGTCGCGCTGTATGGCGGCTCG
This sequence comes from Flexivirga sp. B27, assembly GCF_052905685.1. Classification (NCBI taxonomy): domain Bacteria; kingdom Bacillati; phylum Actinomycetota; class Actinomycetes; order Micrococcales; family Dermacoccaceae; genus Flexivirga; species Flexivirga sp. B27. The sequence goes on from NZ_JBPYUM010000005.1 coordinate 81,590, forward strand.
GCCGTGCACCGCTACGTCAACCGTGAGCTCAGCGAGGTCGTCGAGGTGCCGGGCGTGACCAATGTGACCGCGTGCACGTTCGGTGGCGACATGTTGCAGACGCTCTACATCACCACCACCCGGGAGAACGTCCCGCAGGGAGAGCAACCGCTCGCCGGAGCGGTATTCGCCGTCGAGCCCGGCGTCGGCGGGCTGCCGGTCGCGCCGTTCGGGGCCTGACGACCCAGTCGATTTCGCACCTGGGCACCCGCTCGGGTAGAGTAACTCCGCGTTGTGCAGGCGACTGCACACCAAGCACCCGTAGCTCAACGGATAGAGCATCTGACTACGGATCAGAAGGTTTGGGGTTCGAATCCCTACGGGTGCACGTACTGAGCCAAAGACAGTGCACAAGACCCCGATCGGATGCGATCGGGGTTTTCTCATGTCGGTCGCTCCATCGCGTCACGCACCCTGTTCGACCGCACACGTGCGCGTCGGCCCGACCGCACGACGGCCGGGCGCCATACACTGCCGGCACACCGGTCATCTCAGGGGAAAGGCAGTCATGGCCAAGCAGATCAATGTCGTCGGAGCGGTTCTGGTGCGTGACGGCACGGTCTTGGCGGCCCAGCGCGGGCCCGGTATGGCGCTGGCCGGCCACTGGGAGTTCCCCGGCGGCAAGATCGAGGTCGGTGAGTCGCCGCAAGAAGCCCTGGAGCGCGAGCTCCAGGAAGAATTGCTGTGCACCGTGAAGGTCGGTGATCACGTCGAAACCACTTCGTACGAATACGACTTCGGCGTTGTCACCCTCACGACATACTTCGCGACCCTGACATCGGGCGAGCCGCGCGCGACCGAGCACTCCGAGCTGCGCTGGATCCCGGTCGCAGACCTGCGCAGCGTCGAGTGGGCGCCCGCCGACATACCGGCGGTCGAGCGCACCATCCAGACGCTGACCGACTGACCACGAGCCGATCGTGCACCCCGTCACCAAGCAGCTTCGCGATGACACCGCGTTCGGCTTCCTCGACAAGAGCCTGGCCGCCGACCAGCTCTTCCACCCACTGCTGGTCTCCAACCGGGACGGCAACACCATGGTGCGCGCAATCCAGGCAGAGTTGCAGCGATCGAGCAGCTTCACGTTCTCGGTCGCGTTCGTCACGCCGTATGCCGTGGCGATCCTCAAGCAGGCCCTTCTCGACTTTGCCGGGACCGGCAGGATCATCACCTCGACCTACCAGAACTTCAATTCCCCCGCGGCGTTCCGGGAGTTGCTCAACCTCCCCGGCGTCGACGTCCACCTACATCCGTCGGGACGGTCGGGGTTCCACGCCAAGGGCTACATCTTCGATCAAGGCGCCAACACCACTGCCATCGTTGGCAGTTCGAACCTCACCAAGAATGCACTGCTGCTCAACTCCGAGTGGAACCTCCGGTTCTCCGCGCTCCCGGACGGCGATGTCGTCGAGCAACTCGGCCAGGCCGTCGAGGCGCAACTCGCGCAGTCCGAGCCGCTCACCCACGAGTGGATCGATGCGTATGCCGAGACCTGGCGGCCGCCGCCCCGTCGCTACGCACTGGAGCCGGACCCCGAGACGCTCCAGCAGCCCGGTGAAGTTGTTCCCAACCGGATGCAGGTGGACGCATTGGATCGGATCGCACAACTGCGGACGGCAGGTGAACGTCGTGGGATCGTCGTGTCGGCCACCGGGACCGGCAAGACCATCCTCGCCGCGTTGGACGTGCGAGCCGTCAACCCCGAGCGGATGCTCTTCGTCGTGCACCGGGAGCAGATCCTGGATCGTGCCATCGAGGAATTTCGCCGGGTCCTGGACGCCCCAGCATCGGACTTCGGGAAGTTCGCCGGAGCGACCCGCGAGCTAGATCGCAAGTATGTCTTCGCAACCGTCCAATCCCTCACTCGGGCAGACACTTTGGGCAGCATCGCCCCTGACGCGTTCGACTACGTTCTGCTCGACGAAGTGCATCGTGCGGGCGCGGCGTCATACCGCCGACTCATCGATCACCTCGACCCACACTTCTTCCTCGGCCTGACTGCCACACCCGAGCGCACCGACGGCTTCAACGTCTTCGAGCTCTTCGACTTCAACCTGGCCTACGAGATCCGTCTGCAGCAGGCGCTCGAGGACGACATGCTCGCGCCGTTCCACTACTACGGCGTCACCGACTTCGAGAAGGACGGCGAGGTCGTCGACGACACCACGCAACTCGAACTGCTCGCGTCCGACGAGCGCGCCGACCATCTCGTGCGTGCCCTGGAGACCTACGGCCATGCAGGCACGCCCGTCCGCGGGCTGATGTTCTGCAGCCGGACCGCCGAGGCGCACCGTCTGTCGCAACTCCTCAACGGGCGCACTGTCCACGGTCGTGCGCTGCGCACCGCCGTGCTCACCGGGGAGGATCCGATCACGTTGCGCGAGACGGTTGTTCAGCGACTCGAGCAGGGATCTCTCGACTACATCCTCACGGTCGACGTCTTCAACGAAGGCATTGACATCCCGTCCGTCAATCAGGTGGTGATGCTCCGGCAGACCGAGTCCAGCATCGTCTTCACCCAACAGCTGGGTCGCGGGTTGCGCAAGGCGGCCGGCAAGGACTACCTCGTGGTCATCGACTTCATCGGCAACTACGCGAACAACTACCTGATCCCGATCGCGCTCTTCGGGGACAGCTCGCTCAATAAGGACTCCATCCGGCGACGGATCATCGACGCGCAGGAGGCCGGTTCGATCGCCGGGCTCTCCAGCGTGAACTTCGACAAGATCTCTCGCGAGCGCGTCTTCGCGTCATTGGCACAGACAAAGCTCGACAGCATGGCGAACCTCAAGAAGACGGTCATCGAGCTGTCCCACCGCCTGGGTACGACCCCGGCATTGCTCGACTTCGCACGGTTCGACACTGCCGATCCCGTCGTTCTGGCCGGCAAGCAGGACAACTATTGGAATCTGCTGCGACGCATCAAGCTGGTCGACCACGTCCCGACGCCTGCGGCGAATGCCTTGCTGAGTTTCCTCACGCTCGAGCTGCTGAACGGCAAACGCCCGCACGAATTGCTGCTCCTGCAAAGGCTTTTCAGCCACGGCAGCGTGTCCCGCGCGGATCTCCCCGACTTCTTCGCACGAGAGGGATGCGCAGCGGACGAGCGGACGATCGACTCGACGGTGCGGCTGCTCTCGCTCGACTTCTTCACCGAGGCCGAGCGGACAAGGTATGGCGCGCCGCCCGTCCTCCTCGCGGATGACCGGATCGAACTCAACCCGACAGTGAGGGACCTGGTTGATGCCGACGCCACGCTCGCTCACCACGTGGACGATGTGATCCGGACGGGACTGTTCCTCGCCCGCCACCGCTACCGGTGGACCGGCGGCCTCGAGGTCGGCAAACGCTATTCGCGCAAGGATGTGTGCCGGCTGCTCAACTGGGCACGGAACGAGCAGAGCACCATGTACGGCTACAAGGTCGACCACGCCTCGGACTCATGCCCGATCTTCATCACGTACCACAAGCACGAGGATGTGTCGGCGAGCACGGCGTACGGCGATGCTTTCATCAACGAGTCTGCCTTGCACTGGTTCACCCGCAGCCGCAGGACGTTGGAAAGCACCGAGGTCAAGACGATCACGCAGAACGCCGTGCCGCTCTATCTCTTCGCCAAGAAGGATGACGCAGAGGGGACCGACTTCTACTACCTCGGCCGTGCACGATCCTCGGAGCCTCGCCAGACGACCATGCCCATCGCGGACAAGGAGTTGGACGTGGTCACCATGACGCTCGGCATGGAGTCTCCGATCGAGCGCAGCCTCTACGAATACCTGGTCTCGGAGGGCATCGACCCGCCACCGGCACCCTGACCCTCGCCCCACCGAGACGACGAGCTTGTCGAGCTCCCGTCAGGCGGGCAGGCCGTCGAGACGGGCGAGGACCTGCAGCATGACCTCGTCCGCGCCGCCGCCGATCGATCCAATCCGCGCGTCCCGGAAGAAGCGGCTGGTCCAGGTCTCCTCGATGTAGCCCATGCCGCCGTGGAACTGCAGGCACGTGTCGGCGACCTCGCGCGCGAGCCGGCCGGCGGTCAGCTTGGCGACCGATGCCATCCGGGTGATGTCCTCCCCCGCCATACGCGCCTCACACGTCTCGCGGTTGTGACTGCGCAACAGGTCCACCTGGGCCTGCAGTTCGGTCAGTCGGAAGGCGACGTACTGCTTGGAGGCGAGCGTGCCGCCGAAGACCGACCGCTCGGCGACGAACTGCCGCGTCTGCTCGAGAGCCTTGTCGCACTGGCCGACCGCGGCATACGCAGCAAACATCCGCTCGACGACGAACTGCACCATCTGCTGCTGAAATCCGCGGCCGGCCTCACCGATGGTGTTCGCGACCGGGACCCGGACGTCGTCGAAGACGAGCTCGGCCGTGTCGGAGGAGCGGTTGCCGAGTTTGTCCAGGGTCCGACTCACCGAGAAGCCAGGGGTCTTCGTCGGGACGAGGATCTGCGAGATGCCCCGGTAGCCGCCTTCGTCCGAGGTGCGGGCGAGCAAGCAGATCCAGTCGGCCTGAGCACCGTTGGTGATGAACATCTTTCGTCCGGAGATGACCCAGTCGTCGCCGTCGCGTCGAGCCCGGGTCCGCAGCCGGGCGACATCCGACCCGGTGTCCGGCTCGGTGACCGCGATCGCCGCGACGGCCGTGCCGGCGATGGCCGGCGCGAGGAACTCCGCCTTCTGCTCCGGTGTCCCGTGCGTTGCGAGTGACGGTGTCGCCATCATCGACTGCACGCCGAGCGCCATACTCACCCCGGCCGAGTTCATCCGGCCGAATTCCTCGCAGGCGATCATCTGGAAGGCGTGGTCCGCACCGAGACCGCCGTATGCCGGGTCGTATTCGATGCCCAACAGCCCCTGCTCGCCTGCCTTCGCGAAGACCTCGTGCGCCGGGAAAGCACCCTGCCTCTCCCACTCGTCGGCGAACGGATTGACCGCCGTGTCAACGAAATGCCGGACGCTGGCGCGAAAGTCGTCATGGTCGTCGGTGAACCGCATGATCCGACGCTAATGACCCGGTCGAGATAAAACAAGCACACTTGCTTGTTTTAGGGTGGTCGTGCCAGTCTGCGGTGTCATGAGCCCCACCACTGCCAGAGCACCCGAGCCCGACGTGCTGCGGATCGGGAACTGCTCCGGCTTCTACGGTGACCGTCTCGCGGCGATGCGCGAGATGCTCGAGGGTGGCCCGCTCGACGTCCTCACCGGCGACTACCTCGCCGAGCTGACGATGCTGATCCTCGGGCGCGACCGTGCGAAGGACCCCGGCCTGGGCTATGCACGCACGTTCCTGCGCCAGCTCGAGGACTGCCTCGGGCTCGCGCTGGACAAGGGAGTGCGCATCGTCGCCAACGCCGGCGGCCTCAACCCGCAGGGCTGCGCGAGCGCGGTGCACGATCTCGCGCAGCGGCTCGGCCTGACTGCAACCGTCGCCGTGGTGGACGGCGACGACCTCACCGACCGGGTCGCCGAGCTCGGCCTCGGCTCACCCCTCGCCGCCAACGCCTACCTCGGCGCCTTCGGCATTGCCGACGCCTGCCGGGCCGATGCGGACATCGTCATCACCGGCAGGGTCACCGACGCCTCCGTGGTCGTTGGCCCGGCGATCGCTCACTTCGACTGGGCGGCAACCGAATTCGACGCCATCGCCGGCGCCATGGCCGCAGGTCACGTCATCGAGTGCGGCACCCAGGCGACCGGCGGCAACTTCGCATTCTTCGGCGAGGTCCCCGACCTCACCCGGCCCGGTTTCCCGATCGCCGAGATCCGCCCCGACGGCTCGTCCATCATCACCAAGCACCCGGGCACCGGCGGCGCGGTCACCGTGGACACCGTCACGTCCCAGCTGCTCTACGAGGTCCAGGATGCGCGGTATGCCGGACCGGACGCAGTCCTGCGCCTCGACTCGGTGGCGCTCGAGCAGGACGGTCCCGACCGAGTGCTGCTCAGCGGTGCGCGCGGCGAAGCTCCTCCCCCGGAGCTGAAGGTGTCCTGCACCCGGGTCGGCGGCTTCCGCAACGAGATGACCTTCGTGCTGACCGGCCTGGACATCGACGCCAAGGCCGAACTCACCCGCCGACAGGTCGAATCCGCGCTGCCGGTGCGGCCGGCCGAGCTCGCCTGGACGCTCGCTCGGACCGACCACGACGACCCCGACACCCAGGAGCGAGCCGCCGCGACGTTGACCGTCGTGGCCCGCGACCCCGACGAGGCGAAGGTCGGCCGTGCGTTCTCCGGCGCCGCGGTCGAGATCGCGCTCGGCAGCTACCCCGGGTGCTTCCTGACCAGCCCGCCCGGGCGCGGCAATGCCTACGGCGTCTACGAGCCGCGCCACGTGCCGCAGGACGTCCCCACCCACACCGTGACGCTGCCCGACGGCACCCGACACCTCGTCGCCGCGCCGCCGACGACGCAGTCGCTCGAGCCCCTGCACGACACCGCGCAGCCGGTGACCGACCCCGGCCCGGTCGGGGACGGACGCACGGTGCACGTCCCGCTCGGCACCGTCGCCGGCGCCCGATCGGGCGACAAGGGCGGCAACGCAAATATCGGTGTCTGGGTGCGCTCGGATGCCGAATTCGCCTGGCTGGAGAGCTTTCTCACCGTCGAGCGACTGCGCGAGCTGTTGCCCGAGACCCGTGACCTCACCATCACGCGGACCCGCCTGCCCCGCTTGCGCGCCCTCAACTTCGTCGTCGAGGGTCTGCTCGGCGAGGGCGTCGCGTATGCCGCTCGGTTCGACCCGCAGGCCAAGGCACTCGGCGAGTGGCTGCGGGCGCGACACGTCGACATACCCGCCGAGATTTTCGCCGGATTCGTCTCGCACGCAACGAAGGAAACCCGTTCATGACCACCGTGCGCAGCACCTTCGACCCGACCACCGAAGAGGCGCGCGCCAACGCCGACGCGATGGTCGAGCAACTCGCCCAGCTCGACGAACAACTCGCCCTGGCCGTCGCCGGAGGCGGTGAGCGCTCCGTGGCCCGGCATCGTGCCCGCGGCAAGCTCACCGCCCGCGAACGCATCGACCTGCTGCTCGACCGCGACGCGCCGTTCCTCGAGCTGGCACCCGTCGCGGGCTACGGCAGCAAGTTCACGGTCGGCGGCAGCGTCGTCGCAGGCATCGGCGTCGTCGAGGGCGTCGAGTGCATGATCATCGCGAACGACCCCACGGTCAAAGGCGGTTCGAGCAACCCCTCCTCGGTGCGAAAGACCCTGCGGATGCAGGAGATCGCCCGCCTCAACCGGCTCCCGGTGATCAGTCTGGTCGAGTCCGGCGGCGCGGACCTGCCGACACAGAAGGACATCTTCATCCCCGGCGGTGCGACCTTCAAGAACCTCACCCGGCTGTCCGCTGCGGGCATCCCGACGATCGCGATCGTCTTCGGCAACTCGACCGCAGGCGGCGCCTACCTGCCGGGCATGAGCGACCACGTCGTGATGATCGAGGAACGCTCCAAGGTGTTCCTGGCCGGACCGCCGCTGGTCAAGGCCGCGACCGGTGAGGAGTCCGACGACGAGTCCCTCGGCGGCGCGTCGATGCACGCCCGGACCTCCGGCCTGGCCGACTACTACGCACTCGACGAGCAGGACGCGATGCGGATCGGCCGACGGATCGTGGCCCGCCTCAACTGGCGCAAGGCCGGCCACCCGACCACTACGGCACCGTTGCCGCCGCGCTATTCCCCGGACGAGCTGCTCGGGATCGTCCCGGCCGACCTGAAGAACCCGTTCGACCCGCGGGAGATCATCGCCCGCGTCGTCGACGACTCCGACTTCGACGAGTTCAAGCCGCTCTACGGCAGCTCGTTGGTCACCGGCTGGGCACAGCTGCACGGCTTCCCGATCGGCATCCTGGCCAACGCACGCGGTGTGCTCTTCAGCGAAGAGGCCCAGAAGGCAGCGCAATTCATCCAACTGGCCAACCAGACCGACACGCCCTTGCTCTTCCTGCACAACACGACCGGCTTCATGGTCGGCAAGGAGTACGAGCAGGGCGGCATCATCAAGCACGGAGCGCTGATGATCAACGCGGTCTCCAACTCGACGGTCCCGCACATCTCCCTGCTCGTCGGCAACTCCTACGGCGCCGGGCACTACGGCATGTGCGGGCGCGCCTACGACCCGCGGTTCGTCTTCGCCTGGCCGAGCGCGCGCAGCTCCGTGATGGGCGCGCAGCAACTCGCCGAGGTCACCTACTCGGTCTCGAAAGCCTCCGCGCTCGCCCAGGGCAAGCCCTTCGACGAGGAGGGCGCACTCGCCATACGGGCAGCGATCGAGGATCAGATCACCGCCGAGTCCCTGCCGCTCGTGCTGTCCGGCCTCGTGTATGACGACGGGATCATCGACCCCCGCGACACCCGCTCCGTGCTGGGCATCGCGTTGTCCGCGATCCACAACGCACCCGTCGAGGGGACGTCCTCGTTCGGCGTCTTCCGGATGTGAGGAAGTGCAGATGACAACCGCTCGACCCATCACCAGCGTCCTGGTCGCCAACCGCGGCGAGATCGCGCGCCGAGTCTTCGCGACCTGTCGGCGACGCGGCATCGCGACCGTGGCCGTCTACTCCGACGCCGACAGCGCCAGTCCCCATGTGACAGAAGCGGATTCGGCCGTCCGGCTGCCGGGCGCAACTCCTGCCGAGACCTATCTGCGTCGCGACCTGATCATCGAGGCCGCCCGGCGCGCAGGTGCGGACGCCATCCACCCCGGCTACGGCTTCCTGTCCGAGGATGCCGACTTCGCAGCGGCTGTCCAGGACGCCGGACTGACCTGGATCGGCCCGGATGCCAACGCAATTCGGCTGATGGGCTCCAAGGTCGAGTCGAAGCAGCGGATGGCCGGTGCCGGCGTCCCCGTGCTCGACCGACTCGATCCCGACGCCATCACCGAGGCCGAGCTGCCGATCCTGGTGAAGGCGTCGTCCGGCGGTGGCGGGCGCGGCATGCGAGTCGTCCGTGACCTGGCCGACGTGTCCGAAGCGGTCGAGAGCGCCTCCCGCGAAGCTGCGAGCGCCTTCGGCGACCCGACGGTGTTCTGCGAGCGCTATCTCGAGGCCGGGCACCACATCGAGGTGCAGGTCATGGCCGACGCGCACGGGACGGTGTGGGCGATCGGTGAGCGCGAGTGCTCGCTGCAGCGGCGTCATCAGAAGGTCATCGAGGAGGCGCCGGCACCGCTGGTCGAGCGACTCGGCGGCGACCTGCGCGAGCGCCTCCTCACCGCAGCCCGCAACGCCGCGGCCGCCGTCGACTACCGCGGCGCCGGCACCGTGGAGTTCCTCGCCGACGAGCGGGGCGGCTTCTGGTTCCTGGAGATGAACACCCGCCTGCAGGTCGAGCACCCGGTCACCGAGTCGGTCACCGGCCTCGACCTCGTCGGGCTGCAACTGGACGTCGCGGCCGGTGCGCCGCTCGAGGGCCCCGAGCCGACGATGAGCGGGCACTCCATCGAGGCGCGCTTGTATGCCGAGGACCCCGCCCACGACTGGCAGCCGCAGACCGGCACCTTGCACGTCCTCGACGTGCCCGGCGTCTCGGCCGAGTTCACCGTCGCGCCGACGCACGGGATCCGGCTCGACTCCGGAGTGGGCGACGGCAGCGTGGTGGGTGCGAACTACGACGCGATGCTGGCCAAGGTCATCTCCCGCGCGCCGACCCGGGCCGAAGCCGCCCGCGAGCTCGCGACCGCGCTGCACCGGGCGCGCATCCACGGGCTGACCACCAACCGGGACCTGCTCGTGGCGAGCCTGCGGCACCCGGACTTCCTGGCCGGAACCGCCGACACCCGCTTCTACACCGAGCACGACCCGTCGGAGCTGACCCGCGACGCGGTGCTGGATCCTGAGCTCGCCGCCGTCGTCGCGGCCGTCGCGGACGCGGCCGACGAACGCGGTCGGGCGGTCGCGCTGAGCGACATACCCAGTGGGTTCCGCAATGTTCCCAGTGGTTTTCAGCGGCGCACGTATGCCGGGGGAGATCGCGAACTGCCGGTCGGTTACCACCTCACGCGTAGCGGTCCGGAGCTCGAACAGTTGCCCGCCGGGGTGGAGCACTTGGCTCTGTTGTCCGCCGAGCCGACGGAGGTCGTGCTCGAGATCGACGGCGTACGACGCGGCTATCGCGTCGGCCGCTTCACCGCGGACGGGGGGCGAGGCGACTCCGTCGTCGTGGAGGGCGCGGACGGCAGCAGCACGCTGACCGCAGTCCCTCGATTCGTCGACCCGTCGACGCAACTGCACACCGGCGCGCTCGTCGCCCCGATGCCCGGCACCGTGGTCCGCGTCGCCGTCAAGGAAGGCGCCCGGGTGGCGGCCGGCCAGAACCTGTTGTGGCTCGAGGCGATGAAGATGGAGCACGCGGTGACCGCGCCGACGGCGGGCGTCGTGACGCAGCTGCCGGTGGTGGTCGGCCGGCAGGTTGAGCAGGGTGCGGTGCTCGCGGTCGTGGAAGACAGCACGGAAGACAGCACGGAAGACGCTCCCGCACAATGAGTTCGGCACCCGCTCCCAAGCAGGACCGCGCCCGGGTCACGCGGCAACGCATCCTGGAAGCTGCCGTCGAGTCGCTGGCCGTCCGCGGTTGGGACGCGTCGACGGTCTCGGTCATCGCCGCGGACGCCGGCACGAGCCGGGGCGCGCTGCAGCATCACTTCCCGACCCGGGAGGACCTCATCATCGCCGCGCTGGACCACATGTTCGAGAAGCGCGCAGCGCAGATGAGCGGTCTCGTCATACCCGATGTGACCGGGGAGACGCGGGTTGCCGCGGTCGTCCGCACCGTGGTCGACCTCTACCTCGGCTCACTCTTCCGGGCATCGCTGCAGGCGTGGAACGCCGCCGCCACGGATTCCGCGCTGCGCGACCGGATCCGGCCGCTGGAGCAGAAATTCGGCAGCGGTGTCCACGAGCTGACCGTGCACCTGCTCGACGTCGACGACACCGATCCGCACGTGCGCTCGCTCATCCAAGCCACGCTCGACATGGCACGCGGCCTCGCGCTGGCGGACGTGCTGACCGACGACTCGCGCAGGCGGCGGAGAGTGGTCGACGCGTGGGCCGCGCAGCTGGCCGCCGCGCTCGCGACACCGGAGGGCTGAGGTGCGTCAGCGGGAGACCTGACCGGCCGTCCCGCCCCACGTCTGCCGGAGAGTGCGCTTGAGGATCTTCCCGGTCGCGTTCCGTGGCAACTCCTCGACGAGGTGGATCTGCTTCGGCGCCTTGAACCTCGCGACCCGCTCACGGGTCCAGTCGCGCAGCTCGTCGGCGGTGACGCTCCCGCCGTCGCGGAGCACGACGACTGCGGCGACGCTCTCGCCCCACTGCTCGTCCGGGACGCCGATGACCGCCACCTCGGTGACGTCGGGGTGCTCGTAGATCACCTGCTCGACCTCGATCGGGTAGACGTTCTCGCCGCCGGTGATGATCATGTCCCGCTTGCGGTCGACCAGGGTGTAGTAGCCGTCGGCGTCGACCGTTGCCATGTCACCGGTGTGGAACCACCCTCCGCGCAATGCGTCGGCCGTCTCCGCAGGCCGATCCCAATATCCGGCAAAGACATTCGCGCCTTGGACACACAGCTCGCCGACGGCACCGACCGGCACCTCGCGGTCCTCCTCGTCGACGATCTTGAACTCGTTGAAGTTGACGGGCCGGCCGATCGACCCTGCGTGGTCGACCACGTCCTCGGGGGCGAGGCAGGCGGCGATGGGCGAGGTCTCGGTCAGCCCGAAGCCCTCGGTGAACTGCATCCCCTGCCCCTGCAGCGAACGTATGACGGGGATCGGGCACGGAGCACCGCCGGAGACGGCGAAGGTCAACGCGGACAGGTCGTGGTCGGACCCGGGCATGACCTGCGCGATCGCCGCCCACATGGCGGGAACGTTGAATGCCTTGGTGATCCGGTACTTCTCGGCCGCCTCGATCCACTCCTTGGGCACGAAACTCTCGGTGATCGCGACGCACGCGCCGATGAACAGGAACGGCATGGTGTGCACGCCCAGTGCACCGATGTGGAAGAGCGGGGCAGCGGTGAGGGTGACGTCCTCGCGCCCCAGTCCGGAGCCGAACCCGAAGAGATTGACGGCGTTGTAGAAGAAGTTGCGGTGCGTCAGCATGGCGCCCTTGGGCCGCCCGGTCGTGCCCGAGGTGTACATGATCACGCAGGTGTCCGTCTCCCGCACGTCGCGCACGACCCGGTCGGGGGCACCGCTCTCGATCAACTCCTCGTAGTCGGCGCCCACGCCCGCGGCACGCTCGGCCGCCATCGCGATCTGCAGGTGATGGCGCACGGACGGGCTCTGCGCCATTGCCTCGGCGGCTGTCGCAGCGAGAGCTGTGGAGGAGAAGAGGACGATCGCGCCGGAGTCGTTCAGCACATAGGCGACCTCCCGCGCGGACAGCCGGGCGTTCACCGGGACGCTGATCGCGCCGAGTTTGGCGACCGCGAAGTAGAGCTCCATCATCTGCGGGCTGTTCAGCGTCAGCATCGCGACACGATCACCAGGCCGAACACCCTTGTGGCTCAACGCATCCGCCAACCGATTGGTGCGCGCTTCGAGCTCCCGATAGGTGGTCACGGCATCGCTCGTGACGTCGATGAGTGCGGGGCGGTCGCCATTGCGGAGAGCGTGCACCGTCACCCAGTTGCCGAAGCCGTTGTCCATGTCTGGTCTCCCATGCTCGGAATGCCGCGCGCACCGGCCGGTGCAGTGGACCTTAATCCGCGCCTTCTGACAAAACAAGCACTCTTGCTTGTTTTTCCGCGGTGTGCCACGCTGCATTGCCATGGGTGACGCCGTGCGCGAGACCGTGCAGTCCTATCTGGACGAGAGTCGGGAGCTCGACCGACTGGTCGCAGGGCTGACGGATGACGATTGGGAGCTGGCCACGCCCGCGCCCGGTTGGACGATCGCGCACCAGATCGCCCACCTGCACTGGACGGATCGAGCCGCACTTCTCGCCGCAACCGACCCCGCCGGGTTCGACCGCCTCCTCACGGACGCCGGGCGCGCCCCGCTGGAGTTCGTCGATCAGGCAGCGTCGGCGGGCGCCATACGTCCGTATGCCGAGCTGCTCGCGCAGTGGCGGTCCGGCCGGGACGAGCTGGCGCGCGCGCTGCGCAACGTCGACCCGGCCGGCAAACTGCCGTGGTTCGGGCCACCGATGAGTCCGCGTTCCATGGCCACGGCGCGACTGATGGAGACCTGGGCGCACGGCCAGGACGTCGCGGATGCCTTGGGCGTACGCCGGGAGCCGACGAACCGGCTGCGGGACGTGTGCCATCTCGGAGTGCGCACCCGCGACTTCGCATACCGGATCAACGGATTCGAGCCTCCCGCCGACGAATTCCGGATCGAGCTGACCGGGCCGGACGGCCGGCAGTGGAGCTGGGGACCCGCCGATGCGACCGAGCGCGTGAGCGGATCCGCGGAGGACTTCTGCCTGGTGGTCGCGCAACGCCGAGAGCCGACGGACACCGACCTGGTCGCGACGGCGGAGGCACGCCGTTGGCTGGAGTTCGCCCAGGTCTTCGCCGGCGCCCCGAAGAGCGCGGTCCGTGGGCGGGAGCAGCGATGAGCCACGAGCTGTGGCAGGCGCCGGAGCTGCAGTCGTTGCGGGCGACCGTGAGCGAGTTCGTCCGGCGTGAGGTGCTCCCTCACCAGGACGAGTGGGAAGACGCCGGAGAATTGCCACGTGCTCTGTCCCGCACGGCCGGTCAGCTGGGACTACTCGGTGTCGGCTTCCCGGAGCACGCCGGTGGCGGTGGTGCCGGCCAACGTGCGGCGGTCACGGTCTGTGAGGCGTTCCACGAGACCGGGGGCGCCGGTGGCGCGTATGCGTCCTTGTTCACCGCGGGCATCGCGTGCCCGCACATCGTGGCGGCCGGAGACCGTGCGCAGGTCGACCGCTGGGTCCGACCAGCGCTGGAGGGTATGGCGATCGGCTCGCTCGCGATCACCGAACCCAGCGGCGGGTCGGACGTCGGCGCCATACGGACCACCGCCCGCCGGGACGGCGACGAGTACGTCGTGAACGGATCGAAGACCTTCATCACCTCCGGCTGCCGGGCCGACTTCGTCACCACCGCCGTGCGGACCGGCGGTTCGGACCTGCGCGGCGCGCGCGGGATCTCCCTGCTGGTCGTCGAGCGCGGAACACCGGGCTTCGAGGTGTCGCGCAAGCTCGACAAGATGGGCTGGCACTCCTCGGACACGGCGGAGCTGTCGTTCACGGACGTCCGGGTGCCGGCGAGTCACCTGGTCGGTCCGGAGAACGCGGGGTTCGCGCTCATCGGCGCGGCCTTCCTGTCCGAGCGGATCGCCCTTGCGGCACAGGCGTATTCGCAGGCCCAACGGTGCCTGGACCTCGCCGTCGAGTGGTGCCGGCAGCGCACGACGTTCGGCGAGCCGCTCATCGCCAGGCAGTCGGTGCAGGACACGCTCGCGCGGATGGCCGCCCGCGTCGACGTCGCCCGCACCTATACGCGCGCGCTCGTCGATCGACACGACGCGGGCGAGCCGGTGCCGGACCTCATCCCGCAGGTCTGCTTCGCCAAGAACACCGCCACCGAGTGCGGCGAATGGGTCGCTCGCGAAGCCGTCCAACTCTTCGGCGGGATGGGCTACATGACCGAGAGCGAGGTCGAGCGGCAGTATCGCGACATACGCATCCTCGGCATCGGCGGCGGCACGGTCGAGATCCTCTATCAGCTGGCCGGACGGCGGCTGGGCCTGACGCCCTGAGGGCTGCTCCGGAGCGGCGCCGGGCTTGCGCCGCCGGAGGCGACCGGCGGCCGGGCAGGACGGCAGCACTTGCTCTGTCATCATGGCCGCTGTGGACATGGATCAGCTGCTCGCACAGGTCACCCGTGAGATCGAGCCGCAGATCGGCACCGGCACGGTCGCCGACTACATCCCCGCTCTCGGTGCGGTCGATCCGAACCAGTTCGGGATCGCGGTCGCGCTGCCCGACGGCACCTGTCACGGCTCGGGGCAATGGACCGAACCCTTTTCGCTGCAAAGCATTTCGAAGATCTTCACGCTCGCCCTCGCTCTCGCGCAGAACGACGAGGACATCTGGTGGCGGGTCGGACGCGAGCCGTCCGGCACGGCCTTCAACTCACTGGTGCAGCTGGAGTACGAGAACGGCATACCCCGCAACCCGTTCATCAATGCCGGGGCGCTGGTGGTCACCGACCAGTTGGCCGGAGTCGTCGGCGACGCCACCGAGGCGGTGCTGGACTTCCTGCGCGCCGAATCCGGCAACCCCGACATCCGGTGCGACGAGGTCGTCGCGGCGTCGGAAGAGGACCACGGCGACCGCATCCTCGCGCTCACGCACTTCCTCGCGTCATACGGGAACATCCACGGTGATGTCCGGGACATCGTGCGGCAGTACGTCCGGCACTGCTCGATCGCCATCAACTGTCGCGACCTGGCACTGTCCGGGCTCTTCCTCGCGCGGCACGGACTGCTGCGGGACGGGTCGCGGATGCTGGCGCACAACCACACCAAGCGCATCAACGCCGTCATGCTCACCTGCGGCACGTATGACGCTGCCGGTGAATTCGCCTACCGCGTCGGCATACCCGGCAAGAGCGGTGTCGGCGGCGGCATCCTGGCAATCGTGCCCGGTCGCTGCTCGATCGCGGTCTGGGGTCCTGGCCTGGACCGACGTGGCAACTCGGTGTCCGGCGTCGCAGCGCTGGACAGGTTCACCGCGCTGACCGACTGGTCGGTGTTCTGAGGCGCAGGCCTTCACGCCGGCCTGCGGATGGTGCGGCCGAGCGCACGATCTGCAGGATTGAAGCTCTGGCGTCGGAGCGGAGGGCGTGGGATTCGAACCCACGATGGGCGTACACCCATAGCGGTTTTCAAGACCGCCGCACTAGGCCACTATGCGAGCCCTCCTCGCCCGGGCGGCGAGACCGCCACGAGCGCGCACCATCCTAAGGGCGGGCGGCCCGCACACCAATCGGCAGCACCCACCCGGAGGCCACGCACGCGCCATACCGTGGCAGGTAGGGTCGGACGAAATCGACGAAAGGAACCTCGATGGGCAAGCTGGCATTCGTCGTCGGCATCGCCGCGGGCTACGTGATCGGCGCGCGCGCCGGGCGCGACCGCTATGAGCAGATCAAGCAAGTCAGCGGACGCGCCTGGAACCACCCTGCGGTGGTCGAACAACGTGCCAGGACCACCGAGCAGATCAAGCAACGTGGCCCCGAAGTCGCCGCAGCCGCCGGCCAGGCCGCGGTCAAGGGAGTCGGCCAGGCCGCGAAAAGCGCTGCTACTGCTGGGTTTCAGGCTGCGGTCGGACACCGCTCGGGTCCGGTCGTCGACGGCTCGCTGGCCGGTCCGGCCACACCCGACCCGGCCGCGAACGGACCGGCGACGACTCCCGTCCCCGACCCGAACGCACCCGCCCCGGAGGCCTCCGAAACGACGCGCTGACGGGGTGTCGTGGACCTTGTCGCAGTCTGCGTCTAACGTGGTGCGCGGGCCACACCCTTGCAATGGCGCGGAATATCCGGGTTTTTGCACGTGCTGACCCACTGGCTCGCCGATCCCTCGACGGGCCAGCCACGATCGACGGATCGGCTTCGCACCGGTCCCCGAGACAAGGAACAGGACCCATTCATGAACCGCACTGACCTTGCCAGCACCATCGCTCAGCGCACCGGAGTGAGCGTCAAGGACGCCAACGCCGTCATCGGCGGCTTCAACGACGTCATCCTCGAGGCGATCGGCCGCGGCGAGAAGGTCCAGCTGCCGGGCCTGCTCACCATCGAGCGCGTCGACCGGGCAGCCCGCACCGGCCGCAACCCGCGCACGCGCGAGGAGATCCAGATCCCGGCTTCGAAGGCCGCCAAGGTGACCGTCGGCTCCAAGCTGAAGGCTGCCGCCAAGGGCGAGTGACACTGCTCGACCCGCAACACACTTCAAGGGGCTCGGCGACCGACAGGTCACCGAGCCCCTTGGTGTATGCCGCGCTGCTACGCGGCACCCGATCAGGTCTGCTCGGGTTTCATCGTGGTGACGCCCATGACTGCGGCGCCGAGGACCAGCACGCACGCGCCGACGATGATGTTGCTGATCATCGTGCCGGTGGCCGGATTGATGCCGTTCATGAGCCAGTTCGCGACGATGAGCCACACGCCCATCACCGGCGCCACCCAAGCCATGCCGTACATGCGGCCGCGAGAGTCCGCGCAGACGAGCGTCATCACCATGATCGCGACACCGACGATCAGGTCGTTGATCGCCAGCGGCGTGGTGGTGCCGCTGAAGCCGATGACCCAGGGTGAGATCGCTGCGTACCCGCCGGCGACGACCATCAAGCCCTCGGCCACCTGGGCACGTGGAGTCCCCGCCGCCCGGTCAAAGCGGTCCCGCAGGGCCACGATGTCCGGGTGGTGCGCCATCGACGTGTCGAAACTGTGTTGCGTTGCCATGACCCACCTCCAATGTGGGGGAGTAGTTGCACTTCCATTGTGCTCCTGGTGCGACGAAATAGCGCCTGCCGAATTTGCATCGGGCACAACGGAACTCCCGAGAAATTCGATGTCCGCGCCCGGCACCGGCGTGCTCTACTCGGATCATGACGACACCGTTGGAGAACATCGTGCACCGCGAACCCCGACTGGCTTGGTTCGTGCATGATGGGGCGCTGACCCGCATCCCTCGTCGACCGGCCGTCGCCGCGAAGTTGTATGCCGCAGCCGCTACCGAGCTCCCCTCCGGTGTCACCCTGTCGGAGACCGAGGTGAACAACCTGCTGCGGCCCATCTGGCCCGACGTCTCGACGCTGCGCCGCGCATTGGTCGACCACGGTCACCTGCGCCGCTCCCCCGATGGCACCCGCTACGAGCGAACCGCCGCTCCCACGCCCTAGGAGATCAGCCGCGACCGACGAACGGCATGTCCGGTGCCGCGACAGTCAGGTCGAAGACGGCCGCGTCGTCGGGCATGGTCGCCATGAGCACGACCGCGCGAACCACGGACTGCACGTCCATGGTCGGCTCCGGACGGGTCGAACGGTCGGCCTGCAGCATCCCTGCCGCCATACCGGCCGTCATCGCGGACGCCGCGTTGCCGATGTCGATCTGCCCGCAGCGGACCTTGTGCGGCCGCCCGTCGAGCGCGATCTGCTTGGTCAAACCGGTCACCGCATGCTTGCTGACGGTGTATGGCGCCGCGTCCGGCCGCGGCACGTGCGCGGAGATCGAACCGTTGTTGATGATCGTGCCACCGACCGGCTGCTGAGCCCGCATCCGCCGGAACGCCTCACGGGCGCACAGGAACATCCCGCTCACGTTGACGTCCATGACGGCCTGCCAGTCGTCGAGCGTGATCTCGTCGAACGGCGCAGCGAAGGAGGAGACGCCGGCATTGTTGAAGAGCACGTCGACCCGGCCGAAACGTTGCACCGTCCGGTCGAAAAGCGTTGTCACTGCTGACTCGTCGGTGACGTCGGTCGGGACCGCCATACAGGCATCGGTGATCGCGGCGGCTGTCTCGTCCAATGCATCCGCACGCCGCCCGGCGAGCACGATGTCGAAGTCGGCCTTGGCGAGGCCCTGCGCGACGGCGCGGCCGATGCCACTGCCGGCGCCCGTCACGACGGCCACCTGGCGGTTGGTGAGCTCCGGCTGATCGGTCATGGAGCGAGCCTAGAGCGACACAAGTCGCTACTGTCGCGAGTTATTCGCCCGGACCTGCGGAAAGCCCCGACATATCCGCGACTGTCGCGAGTTATTCGCCCGAACTGGCCAAAACCCCCGACACACCCGCGACTGTCGCGAGTTATTCGCCAGGAGCCCCAGCACCCGCCGAAACCGGCGGAGCGTCTCAGATGAAGAGCGCGGGATCCGCCCAGGGGTCGGGCTGCACGGCCGCCGGCTGCGTGGAGCGCACCCGGGCCGGCACACCCACTGCCACGCTGTATGACGGAACGTCTCGCACGACGACGGCGTTGGCGCCGACCTGCGACTCCTCGCCGACCGTAACCGGGCCGAGCAACCGGGCGCCGGCTCCGATGGTCACGTTGTTGCCGACCGTCGGATGCCGCTTGACCCGGTCCATCGAACGACCGCCGAGGGTGACGCCGTGATAGATCATCACGTCGTCACCGACCTCGGCGGTCTCGCCGATGACCACGCCCATGCCGTGGTCGATGAAGAAGCGCTTGCCGATCTGCGCACCGGGGTGGATCTCCACTCCGGTGGCAGTGCGAGCAGCCTGCGACACCAGGCGGGCAGGCAGCCGCCAGCGGCCGCCGCGCTGCCACATTCGGTGGGCGACCCGGTGCACCCAGATCGCGTGCAGTCCGGGCGAGGCGAGGAACATCTCCAGGCGCGACGTCGTCGCCGGGTCGCGCAACATCGCAGCATCGATGTCTTCGCGCATGGCTGCGATGTCCTCGCGCACCGAAGCGATGTCCCCCCGGACGGACCCGACGCCGCCCCGCATCGTCCGCACGGCACTACGCACCGATTGCGTCACCGGCTTGGCTCGGTGACCTGTCGTCAACAGCGTGCTGTGCGCCATGGCTCCTCAGTTGTCCGGCCGCAGATCGGCCATCGTGGATTTTCAGACCGCGGTCGAAACCGGGCCTTCGTCAATCAAACCTCAGTCAACCAGTCCCTCGAAGAGCGCAGTCGACAGGTAGCGCTCGCCGAAGCTCGGGATGATGACGACGATGGTCTTGCCGGCCGACTCGGGACGGGCAGCGACCTCGGCAGCAGCAGCGAGCGCGGCGCCGGAGGAGATGCCGACCAGCAGGCCCTCCTGGGTGGCGGCCTTGCGGGCCCACTCGATGGACTGCTCGAAGTTGATGTCGACGACCTCGTCATAGACGTTCGTGTCGAGCACCTCGGGGACGAAGTTGGCGCCCAGACCCTGGATCTTGTGCGGGCCGGGCTTGCCGCCGTTGAGGATCGGCGACTCTGCCGGCTCCACCGCGACGACCTTCACGTCGGACTTGCGCTCCTTGAGGACCTGGCCGACGCCGGTGATCGTGCCGCCGGTGCCGATGCCCGAAACCAAAACGTCGACGTTGCCGTCGGTGTCGCGCCAAATCTCCTCGGCGGTGGTCTCGCGGTGCACCCGGGAGTTGGCCTCGTTGGCGAACTGCCGTGCCAGCACACCGCCGCGCTCCTGGGCGATCTGCTCGGCCTTCTCGACCGCACCCTTCATGCCGCCCGCCGGGTCGGTCAGCACCAGCTCCGCGCCGAACGCACGCAGCAGCGCCCGCCGCTCCTTGCTCGCACTCTCCGGCATCGCGAGCACGACGTCATACCCCTTGGCCGCGCCGACCATCGCCAGCGCGATGCCGGTGTTGCCGCTGGTGGCCTCGACGATCGTGCCGCCCTCCTTCAGCTCGCCGGACTGCTCGGCAGCCTCGACGATGGCGGCGCCGATGCGGTCCTTGACCGACGCACCCGGGTTGTTGAACTCGAGCTTCGCCGCGACCGTCGTGCCCTCCGGGGCATCGATGATGCGGTTGATCCGCACGAGCGGAGTGTTGCCGATGGCCTTGGTGACGTCGTCGAAAATGGGCACGTTGCTGCCTTTCACTGGGCTGAAGGGTGCAGGCTCGCGCCCGCAGTCGGTCCAACACCTGGACTGGTTATACATATTCCAACAAGTCGTTATTCGCATGCAACTGCGGCCCAACCGCCGATACTCGAAGTTACTGGCCAGTAATAGGTAGTTAGACTCTCGGCATGACAGCCCTGCAGATCGTGGCCGCGATCATCACCCTGGCGATCACCGCCGTGGGCATCGCGCTCGCCGTCCCCGCCGTCCAAGGCTTCGTCCGCACCTTCCGCCTCGGCCGCCCGGAGGACCGCGGCGACCGGAAGGGCCGCCGCACCGCGACCCTGGTCCGGGAGATCTTCGGGCACACCCGTATGTCGCGCCTGCCGATCGTCGCGATGGCGCACTGGGTCACGATGATCTCCTTCATCGTGCTGTCCCTGGCCGTGCTCACGTCGTACTTCCAGGTGTGGGACCCGACCTTCGCGCTGCCGATCATCGGCCACTTCGTGCTCTACGAGTGGATCGTCGAATTCCTCGGCTGGACAGGCCTGGTCGGCATCTGCTGGCTGATCTGGAACCGCCGCGACAAGCACCCGGCGCGCTCCGCCGGCGAGGACGGCCGTCGCTCCCGCTTCTTCGGGTCGACCTTCTGGCAGGCCTACTTCGTCGAGATCGTCATCCTGGTCGAGATCATCTGCGTGCTCGCCCTGCGCGGGCTGGAGTACGCCATCGGCAAGCACGAGGGCGAGGGCTCGGCCAGCGGCCTGCACTACCCGCTCACCGCCTGGTATGGCGGGTGGCTGCACAACCTCGACGTCGACACCGTCAAGGCGCTCATCGTCGTCATCTCCACGATCAAGATCGTCACCGCGATGACCTGGCTGATCGTGCTGGCCCGCAACATCACCATGGGTGTGGCGTGGCACCGCTTCCTGGCGTTCTTCAACATCTTCTTCAAGCGGCACGCCGACGGCCGCACCTCCCTCGGTGCACTGCAGCCGATGCAGGTCGACGGCGAGCCGGTGACCATGGAGTCGCTGGAAGACATGGACGAGGACACCACCTTCGGTGTCGGCAACGTCGAGGAGTTCACCTGGAAGGGCCTGCTGGACTTCTCCACCTGTACCGAGTGCGGTCGCTGCCAGTCCCAGTGCCCGGCCTGGAACACCGACAAGCCGCTGTCCCCCAAGCTGCTGATGATGACGTTGCGCGACCACGCGCAGGCACGCGCGCCATACCTCCAGGCGGCGGAAGCCGCCAAGGGCACCGGCCCGGCCACCCCCGACAACCCGATCATGGAGATCCCGCTCATCGGCTCCACCGGGTATGACGTGGACTCGCCCCTGACGGCATACAACCCGCTGGGCGACGCCGGCGCCATCGTCGACGAGGACGTGCTGTGGTCCTGCACCACCTGCGGTGCCTGCGTCGAGCAGTGCCCGGTCGACATCGAGCACGTCGACCACATCGTCGACATGCGCCGCTACCAGACGCTGATCGAGTCGGCCTTCCCGAGCGAGCTCGGCGGCCTCTTCAAGAACCTTGAGGGCAAGCAGAACCCGTGGGGTATGGCGGCTCGCGCCCGCCTCGACTGGGCCAAGGGCCTCCCCTTCGACGTCAAGGTCTTCGGCCAGGACGTGGAGAAGCTCGACGAGGTCGACTACCTCTTCTGGGTCGGCTGCGCCGGCGCCTACGAGGACCGCGCCAAGAAGACCACCCGTGCAGTCGCCGAACTCCTTGACACTGCTGGAGTTTCGTTCGCGGTGCTCGGTGACGGCGAGGCGTGCACCGGTGACCCGGCACGTCGTGCGGGCAACGAGATGCTCTTCCAGGCGCTCGCGTCGCAGAACGTCGAGACGCTCAACGAGGCCGGCGCGACCAAGATCGTCGTGACCTGCGCGCACTGCTTCAACACGTTGAAGAACGAATACCCGCAGCTGGGCGGCGACTACGAGGTGCTGCACCACACGCAGCTGCTCAACAAGCTGGTGCGCGACAAGCGCCTGGTGCCGGTCGCCCGTCCGGAGGACGCCGAGATCACCAGCAGCGCCGCGTCGACCGGCAAGTCGGTCACCTACCATGACCCGTGCTACCTGGGCCGGCACAACGGTGTCTACGCACCGCCGCGCGAGCTGATCGGTGCGCTGCCGGGTGTGGAGTACCGCGAGATGGAGCGGTCCAAGGAGAAGTCCTTCTGCTGCGGCGCCGGCGGCGCCCGCATGTGGATGGAGGAGAAGCTCGGCTCGCGCATCAACCTCAACCGCACCCAGGAGGCCGTCGCGACCGGTGCCGACCGGATCGCGATCGGCTGCCCGTTCTGCCGGGTGATGATGACTGACGGCCTGACCGCCGAGCAGTCCGACGGCAACGCCCGCGAGGAGGTCGAGGTCGTCGACGTCGCAAACATGCTGCTCGCCGCCGTCAACCGCGGCAAGGAGAACACGCTGGTCGAGTAGCGACGAAGGAGCGTATCGAGACCGCGTTCTCACCGAGAGGCCCACATAAGCATCGAGAGGCCCAGCAATTCACCTCGAATTGCTGGGCCTCTCGATGTCTTTCTGAGCCTCTCGGTGGGGTTTCGATACGCTCCCCCGCTGCGCTCCTCCGCTACTCAACCAGCTTGGATTTACAGGCGGCCGGACTTCACCACCCGGCTGAGGAACTGCTGGGTGCGCTCCTCGCGAGGGTTCTCGAAGATCTGCTGCGGCGGCCCCTTCTCCAGGATCGAGCCCTGGTCGAGGAAGCACACCTGCGTCGCGACTTCCTTCGCGAAGCCCATCTCGTGGGTGGCGAGCAGCATCGTCAACCCGTCGTGCGCGAGCTCGCGGACGATCTCCAGCACATCACCGACGAGCTCGGGGTCGAGCGCCGCGGTGATCTCGTCGAGCAGCATGATGCGCGGCTCCATCGCGAGCGCGCGCACGATCGCGACGCGTTGTTGCTGGCCACCGGAGAGCATGTCGGGGTAGGCGTTCGCCTTCTCCGCCATACCGACCGACTCCAGCAGAGCCATCGCCTTGTCCTTGGCTTCCTTGTCCTTGGTGCCGGCCACCATCGTCGGCGCCAGCATGATGTTCTTCAGCACCGACATGTGCGGGAAGAGGTTGTAGCTCTGGAAGACGATGCCGACGTCGCGCCGCAACCGGTTGAGGTCGACACCGGCACCGGTGACGGTGTCGCCCTCGATGAGGATCTCGCCGCCGTTGACCTCCTCCAGCTGATTGACACAGCGCAGCAGGGTCGACTTGCCCGACCCCGAAGCACCGATCAGGCAGATGACCTCGTGCCGCTCGACGTCGATCGACACGCCCTTGAGGACCTCGTTGTGGCCGTACGACTTGCGCACGTCCTTGATCTCCAGGAATGCCATGTGCTCAACCACCCGCTCGCTTGGCCGTATCCCGGTTGATCAGGAAGTCGACGAATCGAGCCTGCGGGATGGTGATGACGATGAAGAAGAACGCGACCATGGTGATCGGCGCGAGCGTGTAGAGCTTCGCCTCCCACAACTTGCTGACCGCGAGCGCCTCCATGACACCTGCGACGGACAGCAGTGCGGTGTCCTTCTGCAGGCTGATGAAGTCGTTCAGCAGCGGCGGCACCATCCGGCGCACCGCCTGCGGCACGAGCACGGCGCGCAAGGTCTGCCCGTAGCTCAGGCCGAGCGACCGCGATGCCGCCGTCTGGCTCGGGTGGATCGAGGCGAGCCCGGCGCGGTAGACCTCCGCGACGTATGCCGAGTAGGTCAACGTCAACGCCACCACGCCGAAGTAGGCGAGGTTCCACTCCTGGGTGAAGGAGAAGGCCAGCGGTATGCCGTAGGCCACCAGCATGACGGTGACAATCGCCGGGATGGCCCGGAACACGTCGCAGTAGACCGTTGCGATCAGCCGCAGCGGGGCGCCCGCCCGGCCGGGCAGCATGCGCATGATCGCCAGGACCAGCCCGAAGATCAGCACCAGGATGAACGAGACGACCGCCACCCAGATGTTGATCCAGAAGGCGTGGATCACCTCGTCGAACGACTGGCGCCACGCGTCGACACGCAGGAACGTGTCGGCGACGGCACCGGAGTTGGTCAGCACCAGCAGCATGACCGCGGCGATGATGATGACCGCCGCGCCATACCCGATGCCGATCGCAGCGTCCTCGCGACCACGGGCCGCGGCCCGGCGGGCCGGGACCAGCTTGCCGTCGCCGAGCAGGCGGGCCCGCTTGCTCGCACCCAGGAAGCCCTGGATCGTCGCCCACAGCGGT
Organism: Flexivirga sp. B27; assembly: GCF_052905685.1. NCBI lineage: Bacteria > Bacillati > Actinomycetota > Actinomycetes > Micrococcales > Dermacoccaceae > Flexivirga > Flexivirga sp. B27. Next base: position 106,429 of record NZ_JBPYUM010000005.1, read on the forward strand.
CCGAGCGAGGCCACCACCAGGATGACCATCACGATCGTCGAGATGGCGTTGCCGTGGTTGTAGTCACGCAGCAACGTGCCTGCGTAGAACATCAACGCGATGCCGACGATGTCGACGACCAACGCGACGATCGCAGCGAGCATCACCTTGTGCGGTGGGCTCGGGTCGGGTGCGGACTGGATGTCGTCGCGCACCAGCGCTTGTTGACTCATCTGCTCCACTCCCCGGATGGTCGTCCTGTCAGCGAAGGAGAGTGCGCGGTCACTTCACTGACCACACCGGGACGGCCGACGGGTCGCCACCGAAGGCCGGCCCGAGGTAGTCCTTGGACAGCTTCTTCAGCGTGCCGTCGTCCTTCAGCGTGGTGATGCCCTTGTCGAACGCCTTCTCGTTGGCCGAGCCCTTGGGGTAGATCGCGCCGTACTTCTCGCCGGTCTTGTACTGGCCGGGCACCTCGAGCTTGTCGCCGGTCTGCTTGGCCTCGGCGAGCACGATCGCGGTGTCGAGCAGCGCGACGTCCGACTGCCCGGACAGCACGCTCTGGTAGAGCGTCTGGCTGTCGGGGTAGACGTGCTGCGTCTTGCACTTCAGCTTGGTCTTCAGGAACTGCACCGAGGTGGTGCCGGAGTATGCCGCGCAACGCTTGCTCTTGATGTTGTCGGCGGTCACCCCCGCGCCCTTCTTGGTCAGCACCCCGATGTTGGAGTCGAAGTAGGGCTTGGAGAAGTCGACGACCTTGGCACGCTCCGGCGTGATCGAGGCCTCCGCGAGAGCGATGTCGAACTTGTGGGTGCGGGCCGCAACGAGCTGGTCGAAGGAGACGTTCTTGATCACGAGCTTCTTCAGGCCGGCCATGTTGGCCAACTCGGCGGCCATGCAGTATTCGTAGCCGTCCTTGATCGATGACGCGGTTGTGCCGTTCCACCAGCCCTGTGCCGGCAGGGTGGTCTCGACGGTCAGCGTGTCCTTGACCACTGGCTTGACCTTGATCGTGTTGGGCTTACTGGTGATCTTGCAGTTGCCGTATTTGCCGGACCCCCCGTCCGACGAACCGCCGCTGGAGCTCGAGCCGCAGGCCGCGAGCGAGCCGGCCAGAGCAACAGCTCCGACGATGCTGAGAGTGCGAGTGAATGCCATGACGGGAATCCTTCCGGCAGTGACGGCGTGCCCCAGGGGAGGGCTGACGAGAATGTCTCGGTCGTATGCCGCAACACACTATGTCCGAGTGCCGCTCGATGCCGGGATTTCCCGAACACGTTCCCGTTACGTGACCTGCTGGTCCGCCACACCCCTGGCCCGACTCGTCAGCACTGTGCCGAAGATCCGGCGGAGGAACCCCACGAAGACGACACACCAGATCGCGAACGCCAGCCACAACTCCACGCGCCCGATGTGCTCCACCCAGGGCAGCTCCTCGACCTCCCCGAGGTGCACCGACGCCACGGCATACATGCCCAGCGGGAAGACCATGCTCCACAGGGCACTGTCGTAACCGAGCGGAACGTGCCGGATGAAATGCCGCCAGCAGAAGGCCAGGATGAGCATCGGCAGCAGCCAGGAGGCGAACGACCAGAACATCAGCGTCGCCGCATCGAGGATCGGCGCGACATTGGCGACGACCGTCGACCCCTGCGAGTCCAGGATCTCCGCCCCGGCCAGCACGGTGATCGACGCAGCTCCCATGCAGACCCAGTAGGACGGGGCGAAGTCGGCGTCATACATCATCTCGCGCAAGGCGATCAGCATGCTCTCCGCGCCGTAGAGGAAAACGCCCACGGACCACGCGACAACCGCGATCATCGCGAAGAGATGCTGCGCCGCATGCAGGTGCCGCTCGAGTATGGCGGCCATCGTGGCGACCGATTGGCTGGACACGACCCACAGGAACCACGAGCCGTTGGCGCCGCGCACCGTCGGGTGGTGCGACCGGTCGAGCATCGTCGCCCACGGTATGGCGTAGCCGAGCAGCAGCCACGCGGCGAAGCCGGCGATGAAGAGCACCAGCGCGAGCGTGATCATCCCGTGAGCCGAAACGCCGCTGGCGAGAACACCGGCCGCGGCGACCGACGTGAAGTAGCCGAACGCCAGTTGCGGGTCGAAGAAGTCCGTGACCGCCCGGGAACGGAACGCCACCAGGCGCCATACGTTGAGGACGACGAGGCCGACGAAGGCCACTCCGGCGACGACGAGCAGCACGTCGGCCAGCACCGTCGCCCCATCCAGGCGCAACCCGGATGACACGATGCCGGTGGCCATCACGAGCGCGAAATAGCCCGGCGACAGCCGTTCGACGGCGTCACGCGTCCGGCCGAGCACTCCCGCGGTCACGCAGAGACGCTATCGCGTCGGGAGGTCGGTCACTCGCCGACGACGCGCTTCCAGTGCTCCTGGGCGGTCGCGGTGCGGGAGGCACCGTAGGTGCGCAGCACCTCGGCGATCTGCGGGTGCTCGGCCTCCAGCCGCTCGGCCGCGGCCAGCCAGTCGGCGGCGTCCGCGACCCCACGGAAGAGGTCCTGGATCGCGTGCACGATCGCGTCCGGCCCGGGGCCGGCGGGAGGCGGGGTGGCCGCGCCGGTGGCAACCGGTGCCGGCAGCGCGTTGTCGGACAGCGCGTGCGAGGTGGTCCAGCTGTCGTTGCTCGCCGCGATCTGCGGCACGACCGTCTCCGCCTGCTCCGCGGTGAGCCGCCCGGTCTGGACGTCGGACGCGAGCGCACGCAGCTGCAGCAGGCGGGTGTGTGCCATCGGGTTGCCGATCTTGACCCGGCGGGCGCTGACCAGGTGCGACAACATCGGCGCCGACACCCCCAGCACCTGCGCGATCCGGCCCTGGGTCAGCCCGAGGCTGCCGCCGATGCTCTCGATGATCGCGCTGAGCGGCTCGCCATACAGCTCGGCCTGGCTGGCGCGACGCGCCTCGACATCGTCCATCAGTCCTCCATCACCGCTCGATCACCGCTCTGTCACCACAACTTTCCGCAGTCCATCCGGGCAAGCCTAAAGATTCTGCTTGACAGCAGGAAACCATCGGGTCACTGTTTACGTCAGTAAACATGTAAGTTACGGACGTAAATATTGGGAGGACCCATGCGACACCTACGGACAGCTGCAGCCGCAGTGGGGGTGTGCGCGCTCACGACGAGCCTGGCCAGTATCGCAGCGCCGTCGGCCCACGCCACCTCACCCGACGTCAACGGCAAGCTCGAGATCGTGCTGGACGCGTCGGGATCGATGGCCGATCCCGACGCGGACGGCACTCCCAAGATCGACACGGCGCGCTCGTCGCTGACCACGATGGTCAACAGTCTGGACCCGCACCTGCAGGTCGGCATGCGCGTGTATGGCGCCACAGCTCCTCCCGGGAAGGACACCAAACAGGCCTGTTCCGACAGCAGGCAGGTCGTGCCCGTCAAGAAGCTGGACCGGCCGGCGCTGCGGTCCGCCATCAAGCGCTATGAGCCGAAGGGGCAGACGCCCACGGCATACGCGCTGCAGAAGGCGGCCAAGGACCTGGGCACCACGGGGCAGCGATCGATCGTGCTGGTGTCCGACGGCGAGTCGACCTGCTCCCCCGACCCGTGCGACACCGCCAAGGCGCTCGCTGCCAAGGGTATCGACCTGCGGGTCGACGTCATCGGCTTCAAGGTCGACAAGAAGGCCCGCTCGCAGTTGAGCTGCATCTCCTCGGTCACCAACGGCAAATACTTCGACGCCGACGACAGCAAGGCGTTGACCTCGGCGCTGCAGACGGTGAAAACCCGTGCCAGCCAACCCTTCTCGATCTCCGGTAAGGCCGTTGAAGGCGCGCCGACCAGCAGCGACGCACCGACCATCGAAGCCGGTCGCTGGACCGACTCGGTGCCCGCGGACGGGCAGACCGCGAAGTACTACAAGCTGCACCACACGATGGCCGGGAGCAGTTTCATGGTGGGCGTAACGTCCCGTCCCAAGGCGGCCGACAGCCAGCTCGACCTGTCGGTCACGACCGCGGACGGCACCCGCTGTGGCTCGGACTCCCCCCAGGTGTTCGGCTTCGCCAAGGCCTCCCGCGACCTGCTCACCGGAGTGCTGTCGACAGCGCCGCGCTTCGACTCGGACAAGGCGTGCAACTCGCAGGACCTGTTCTTGAAGGTCGAGCAGAGCGACTGGGGCGACGACGTCGCCGGCACTCCGATGCAGATCGACGTCGTCGAGACTCCGGCACCGACCAACCCGTCGATCCTCAAGCGCGACACCAAGCGCGACGCGAGCTGGCAGGACATGCCTGCGCAGACCTCCTCCGGCACGGCGGTCGGCGGCTCGGGCCTGGCGACGGCGACCCGGCTGAAGCCCGGCACGAAGACCATCGAGCTGATGCCCGGCGAGTTCAAGTTCTTCAAGGTGTCGGCCGGCTGGGGTCAGCAGGTGCAGACGATGGCCACCGCGGAGCAGAACCCGGCATACGACGCCTCGACCAGCTTCCGGCGACTGTCGACCGACATCCTCTCCCCCGCCGGCGGTGTCGCCAATGACATCTCTCCGGACAACATGCCCGAGGGTGAGTCCGGCAAGCTCGACCACTCGGAGCTGATCGACGACGAGGGCGGCCGAGTGGGCGCAGTGACCAACCCGATCCGGCTGGCGAACCGCACCGCCTACACCGACAGCAAGGTCGCCGGCTCCGTCGCGGGCGACTACTACGTGGTGGTGGGGCTCAGCACGCGCGCCGACGGCAAGGACACGGTGCGCACCCCGCTGAAGGTCTCCCTGCAGGTCGCGACGCCCGGCAGCGCGGACGCTGACACCCCGCGCTTCGCCAAGGGCGAGCACATCAAGGGTGCCGGCACGACGCCGACCGGGACCGCGGCGAACGGCACGGCACAGATCGGCCAGTCGAAGTCGGACGAGAAGTCGGACAAGAAGACAGACGAGTCGAAGGCACCGAAGAAGTCGTCGGCGTCGTCCGAAGGTGACTCCGGTTCGACCCACCAGGCGGCAGGCGCGGCACAGACCGTCGCGGCCGACAAGGGCGGGATGACCGGCACCACCGACACCAACTGGAAACTCATCGGTGGCCTGACCGGTGGCGCGGGCCTGCTCGCGGTCGTCGGTGCCGGTGCGGCGCTGGCACTGCGCCGCCGCGGCTGACGGTCAGCGCAACAACAACACCAGCACGACCACCAGGAGGATGGCCGCGAGCGTGAAGCTCGCGGCCATCACCACGGTCAGGGTGCGCCGGCCGGCCGAGCCGTCGGCACTGCGCGCGGCCGGATCGTGGTCGGGCTGGGTCGGCGGGTTGCCGACCTGGGTCTGTGGGCCGGACGCAACGTCCGGCGGGGCGATCTGCTCGAAGACGTATGGCGGCTCCGGCTCGGCCAGCCACGGTGTGCCCGGCGGCACGAACGGCGCCAGCAGTCGTCGCACCTCCTGCGCGGTCGGTCGCCGCGCCGGATCAGGGTCGCTCAGCTGCTGCAGCAGCGGCCACAGCGCCGAATTCCCTTGCGGCGGAAGATGTTCGGCGTTCATGCCGGAGAGCAGCACCCGACCGAGCACGCCGACCGAGTAGATGTCCACTGACGGGGCCGGATCGGCCGTGGCCGTCTCGGGAGCGACGAAACCCGGTGTGCCGACACGGTGTCCGCGCTGGGTCAGCCGGGGTTCGCCTGCTCGTGCGGCCAGGCCGAAATCCGCCAATCGCACGAACGGCCGCTCGCTGCCGGTGGGTTCGAGCAGCAGGTTGGCCGGCTTCACATCGCGGTGCACCACACCCGCCCGGTGGATCGCGGCCAGTCCGTCGAGCAACTGGTCCAGGAGGACGGCGACATAGGTCTCGGGCAACGGGCCGTGGTCGCCGAGGAGGGTCTCCACCGACCCGCCCGGGACGAGGTCCATGGACAGTGCGATGTGCTCGTCGTCGGCGGCCCAGCCCTGCGGCGCCACCACGTGCGGGTGCTGCACCCGCAGCGACTGCTCGCGCACGAATCGCAGCAACGTGCCCGCCTCGGACTGCGTCAGCACCTTCACCGCAACCCAGCGGTCGTGCTTGCGGTCGTACGCGCGCCATACCGAACCCGTGCCGCCTGTGCCGATCTGCTGCTCCAGGTCGTAGCGCCCTGCGAACGGTGGTGGCATGTCGGCACCCTACTTCGCGAGCGGCCGGGTCGTCGTGCACATCTCGGCGCGGACGCCCGGTTGTCCACAGGCAGACCTCTCGAGCCAGCACGGGAGCCGTCGAAATGCCTACTGTCATCGACATGTCCGACGACCCAGAACAGATCCGAGCCCAAGCGCGGCGCGCTGCCCGGCTGGCGACAGACGCACGTGGTGCGGCCACCTCGGTGACCGGTAACCACTCCGTGAAGTGGCACAGCCAGGGTGCCGAGCGTTTCCGCAAGAAGCTGACCGCCCGGGCGACCGAGTTCCGCGACCGCGCCGACGATCTCGATCACCTCAGCCGACTGCTCAACAGCCACGCCCGGCACGTCGCCGATCACGAGAGCACGCTGAAGGACATCGTCCACTCCGTCGTGCCCGGCTCGAGGCTGCTGCCATGGCCGTGACAAGGGAGCTCACCGAAAGGGCCGTGCCGCCCGCCGAGTTCGAGGAGGTCACCCGGCGCCTGACGTCGGGTCCGCACGCGACGATCGGCGCGAGCACAAGGGGCCGGGAGCTGAACGTCCTCGCCCGGATCAGCGGCGACGCGTTCGAGATGCTCCTGCCGGCCCCGTCCGTATGGCGCCTGATCTCAGGGCCGGTCGATCGGCTGGCCGGCCAGCTCGTCGGGCTGGTGACCATGTTGGAGCAGACCACCGGGGTGACCCCGGCGACGGAGCCACCGCCGACCATCGACATACCGCCGCTCGCTCCGGGTGAATTGCTCGCCCTGTCGGAGGTGATCCGCGAGGGCGATCCCGAGCGACTCGACGCCGCGCTCGAGGAGCTGTCGATGGCCGGGATTCCTTGGTGGGTCACACAATTCGCTTGGGGAGCCGAGGCGATCCTGACGCTGCAACTCGTCGGCGGCGAGGGGGACGGCTACGCGACGATGCTGCACCTGCTCACCGACAGCTGGGGTCACCTGGCCGCGGATGCGGACGACGACCTGACCTTCTCACCCATGACGCCGATGGAGGTGCAGGCGCGCGTCAGCGCCTTCGCCGCGCTACTTCAGGAGAGCTCCGATGACTGACCCAGCCCCGCCCCCGCAGTGCACGGTCACCGGAGGATCCGGGTCGACCGAGGCCTATTTCCTCGACATGCGGATGACCGCGACCCGCCTGGACCGCTCCGGGGACGATGCGAGCAACCTGTGCAAAGGGGTGGTGTCGATCGGCGTGGCGCTGCCGAAGAAGAGCGCAATACTCTCCCCCGGGTCGGCGGCGAGCATCGCCACCGAGATCACCTCGCTGACGGTCAAGCTCGGCGGGCTGTCGCTGCGGATGGAGTTCGTGGCACGCCAGCTGCGCTGGAGTGCCACTGCATACGAAGTGGCCGACGCGACGCAGCGAGCGTTCTTCGCGGCGATCAACGTCGCCACGACGCCGACACGGCTGCAGGCCGCCGTCGTGAAGTCCGCAGCCAAGGCGGTGGCGACGACGAAGCTGCCGCAGGACGGGCCGTATGTCGGCAGCGACCTGGCCAGCTACGCCAAAGCGCTCGGCGGCAACTTCGCCGACGGGTTCCAGAAGGAGGTCGAGGACGATCCAGCACTGGTCGACGGTGCGATCGCGTGGACGCAGCTCTTCGTCACCACCGAGAGCTGGGCGCCGGGACCGGTCCGCTGGATCTTCGGCCCGTCACCGTCGCCCACGGACTACGAGGGCCAGATCGGGTGGCTGCTCGCCAGCGGTCGGCGTCTCGGCTGGTTCAAGGACTCCAAACCGTTGAGCGTCAAGCAAACCCATCGGACCAATCACGCGACCCACCGCCGGGCGCTGGGCACCATCGTCGGTGACGCGGCGGCCGCCGAGCACGAGTCGAACGGTGACCATTCGGTGGTGCACGTGCGCCGGATCGTCGGCGCCGACGGCAAGGGCTCCTGGGTGGTGTCCATCCCCGGCACCACTCACTGGAATCTCCACAGCGACCACGGGCCGTCGTCGACGGCAGCCAACCTGGCGAGCATGGCCGGCCAGAAGTCCAGCCTCTATCCGGCGATCGACAAGGCCATGAGCGCGGCCATGAAGGAGGCCGGGGTCCGGCCTGGCAGCGAGCCGGTGATGCTCGCCGGGCACAGCCAGGGTGGCATCGTCGCCGCCCGGCTGGCCGCGGACCAGCACTTCCGGGAGAAGTTCGACGTCAAGGAGATCGTCACCGCAGGCTCACCGATCGGGCGGGTCGCCCTGCCCAAGAGTGTCAACGCGATGTCCATCGAGAACATCCACGATCCGGTGCCACGCGCGGATGGTGTCCCCAACCCGGACAAGGTCAACCGGACCACCGCCGTGTGCGAGACCCCGAAGGGCGAGCACCTCGACAGCATCCTCGATGCACACGACGCGTCGCGCTACACCCGGACGGCGGGCGAGCTGACACCGGATCGGGCCGAGGGGCAGGTCAAGGAGTGGTATGCCCGCAACCACGGGTTCCTGAACGGGAAGGAGACCGACTTCGTCTTCCAGCTGCGCAGGCCGTGACCCTCGGAGATCACCTCGAGGATGTGCTCGGTCAGGCCGGGTTCAGCGCATTCGGGTCGGTCTCGGTCATCGCTCCCTCGAACTGCGACATGTAGAGCCGGTGGTAGGCACCCTCCGCGGCGAGCAGGCTGTCGTGATCACCCTGCTCGACGATGTGCCCGTCCTCCATCACCAGGATCGTGTCGGCGTCACGGATCGTCGAAAGCCGATGTGCGATCACGAAACTCGTGCGATCGGAGCGCAGCGCCGCCATCGCCTCCTGCAGCAACACCTCGGTGCGGGTGTCGACCGAGGAGGTGGCCTCGTCGAGGATCAGCATCGCCGGGTCGGCGAGGAACGCCCTGGCGATGGTGATCAGCTGCCGCTCACCCGCGGACACCCCCGTGCCCTCCTCGTCGATCACGGTGTCGTATCCGTCCGGCAACGACTTCACGAAACGATCCACGAAGGTCGCCTCGGCCGCTGCGTGGATCTGCTCCTCGGTCGCATCCATCCGCCCGTAGGCGATGTTCTCCCGGATCGTGCCGTGGAAGAGCCACGCGTCCTGCAGCACCATGCCTATCCGCGAGCGCAGGTCCTGCCTGCTGATCGTCGTGATGTCCTGCCCGTCGATGCGAATGCTGCCGGAGTCGATCTCGTAGAAGCGCATGATCAGGTTGACCAACGTCGTCTTGCCCGCACCGGTCGGGCCGACGATCGCGACGGTCTGCCCGGGCTCGACGGCCAGGGACAGGTCCTCGATCAGCGGCTGGTCCGGGGTGTAGCCGAAGTCGACCCGGTCGAACTCCACCGCGCCGCGGGTCGGCGCCATCGGCGCGTTCTCCTCCGGTCGCTGCTCCGGAGCGTCGAGCACCTCGAAGACCCGCTCCGCGCTGGCCACGCCCGACTGCATGAGGTTGACCATCGAGGCCATCTGCGTCAGCGGCTGGGTGAACTGGCGCGAATACTGCACGAACGCAGTCACATTGCCCAGGGTCATCGAGCCGTTCGCGACCTGCAGGCCGCCGAGCACACAGACCACGACGTATTGCAGGTTGCCGACCAGCATCATGATCGGCATGACCAGACCGCTGACGAACTGCGCCTTCCAGCTGACCGTGGTCAGCTCTTCGTTCGTGGTGTCGAAGGCCTCGTCGACCTCGTGCTGACGACCGAAGACCTTGACGAGGTCGTGGCCGCTGAAGGTCTCCTCGATCTGACCGTTGAGGGCGCCGGTGTGGCTCCACTGCGCGATGAAGAGCTTCTGGGAGCGCTTCATCACCTGACCGGTCACCAGGACCACGATCGGTATGGCGATCATCGCGACCAGGGTCAGCCACCACGAGATCGTCAGCATCATCACCACGACCCCGATGACCGTCAGCCCGTTGACCAGCAGCTGGCTGATCGACTGCTGCATCGACTGGCCGATGTTGTCGATGTCGTTGGTGACCCGCGACAGCAGCTCACCGCGCGGCTGACCGTCGAGGTAGCTGAGCGGGACCTTGTTGATCTTCGCCTCAACGTCCTTGCGCAGGGTGTTCATGGTCTCCTGCACGACCTTGTTGAGCATCCGCGCCTGGATGAACTGGAAGACACCGGCGCACAGGTAGAGGCACAGCACCGTCAGCAGGATGCGACCGAGCGTGCCGAAGTCGATGCCGACACCGGGCACCAGGTCCATGCCCGACACCATGTCGGCGAGCGTGTTGTCGCCGCGGTCGCGCAGCGCCTGCACCACCTGTTGCTTGCTCGGGCCGCTCGGCAGCTGCGCGCCGACCGCACCCGAGTAGATCTGGTCGACGGCCTTGCCGAGCACCTTCGGGCCGATGACGTTCAGCCCCACCGCGACGACCGTCAGCACCATGATCGTGATCAGTGCGGGGCGGTGCGGGCTCAGCCGGCCGACCAGGCGCTTGGCCGACCCGCGGAAGTCCTTGGACTTCTCCGCCATACCGACACCCATCTGCGGGCCGCGCTGCTGGCGCGCGGGCTTGCCGGCCGGTGCGGACGCGCTCTGCGGTGCGTTCTTCTTCGTCATCACGCGACCTCCTGCCCGGCGCCGCCCTGGGACGCGACGATCTCGCGGTATTCCTCGCAGGACATCAACAACTCGTCGTGGGTGCCCGACCCGACCACGTGCCCGTCGTCGAGCACCAGGATCATGTCAGCGCTGCGGATGGTCGAAACTCGTTGCGCCACAATGAAAACGGTCGATTGCCGCACGTGCGGGACCAGGGCCTCGCGCAACCGCCGGTCGGTCGCGAGGTCGAGCGCGGAGAACGAGTCGTCGAAGAGATAGATCCGCGGCCTCGCCACCAGTGCTCGGGCTATGCACAGACGCTGCCGCTGCCCACCGGAGACGTTGGTGCCGCCCTGGGTGACCGCGGCGTCGAGGCCGCCGTCCATCCGCTCGACGAAGTCGCGGGCCTGTGCGACCTCCAACGCCTCCCACAGCTGCTCGTCGGTGGCATCCGGGTTGCCGTAGCGCAGGTTGGTGGCGACCGTCCCGGAGAAGAGATAGGCCTTCTGCGGGACGATGCCGGTGTGCCCCCACAGCAACTGCGGGTCGAGGTCGCGCACGTCCACGCCGTCGATGCTGACCCGGCCGGACGTGGTGTCGAAGAGCCGCGCGATGAGTGACAGCAGGGTCGACTTGCCCGATCCGGTGGACCCGATGATCGCCACCGTCTGACCGGGCTCGGCCCGCAACGTGACGTCCCGGAGCACGGGGTCGTCGGCACCCGGGTACTGCATCGTCGCGCCGTCCAGCTCGACGACGCCGCGGACCCCGGCCGGCGTGACCGGCTCCGACGGCGGCTGCACCGACGGCTCGGTCCGCACAACCTCGGTGATCCGCTCGGCCGCAACGGACGCTCGCGGGATCATCATGAACATGAAGGTCGCCATCATGACCGACATCAGGATCTGGATCAGATAGGTCATGTATGCCGACAGCGACCCGATCTCCACGTCGCCGTTCGCGATCTGGTGTGCACCGAACCACCAGACACCGATCGTCGAGAGGTTCATGACGGTGATGACCGTCGGGAACATCATCATCATCAGGCTGCCGACCCGGGTGGAGATCTCGGTCAGGCTGTCGGTCGCGTCGTCGAAGCGACGCTCCTCGTAGCGCTCACGAGTGAAGGCCCGAATGACGCGGACACCCGAAAGGTGCTCCCGCATCACGCGATTGACGATGTCGATCCGCTTCTGCACGAGGCGGAAACCGGGCACCATCTTGCGCACCACCGAGCCGACCGCGACGCCGAGCACGATCACCGCGACCAGCACCAGCCAGGACAGGGCGGCGTCTTGTCGCAGCGCCATGATGACGCCGCCGACCATCATGATCGGTGCACCGACCATCAGCGTGCAGCTCATCAGCACCAGCATCTGCACCTGCTGGACATCGTTGGTGCTGCGGGTGATCAGCGACGGCGCACCGAACTCATTCATCTCGCGGGCCGAGAAGCGACCCACCGCGCGGAAGATCGATGCACGGGTGTCCCGGCCGAAGGACATCGCGATCCGCGCCCCGCAGAAGGCAGCGCCGATCGACCCGACCACCTGGATGAAGGAGACCGCGAGCATCAGCCCGCCGGTGCTCCAGATGACGCCAGTGTCTCCCTTGGTCACACCCTTGTCGATGATGTCGGCGTTCAGCGTCGGCAGATAGAGGTTCGCGCCGACATTGACCAACTGCAGGAGCACCAGCCCGAGGAGCAGCCCGCTGTATGGCGCGAGCCGATCCCGGATGAGCCTGAAGAGCATCTACTTTCCCCGAATCTGCTGTGTCTTTGAGTCTTTTCGCGCACTGGTGCGGTGCGGCTTCGCCGGGCTGCCGGACGGCTCTGCCACGCCGTAGAGGATCGTCCGGACGATCTCGTCGGCCGGCAGGATCTCCCCGTCGTTGATCAGCGCGTGGCTGCCGCTGAAGGTCAGCAGTCGCATCATCCGTGCGACGCGTTCGACCGGGAAGCAGAACTGATCGGCATACGGCTCGAGCAGCGCGAGCACCATGTCCGAGCCCTTGCGCTCCTGGCGGGCCTGCGTCTTGGGGTCGCGGAAGCGCTCCGGCGGGCCGATCAAGCTGAACGCGCCCATGATGTCGAAGACCTCCAGGAACCGTGCTTGCAGAACACGCACGATCTCGATCATCACCTCGTCCAGGCCCGCGTCGCCATCGATTTTTGCCAGGCGCGCGAAGAAGGACTCGGCGTCGAAGGTGCGCTCCAGCACGGCGTCGAAAAGCTCGTCCTTGGTCGCGAAGACACGGAAGATCGTGCCCTCGGCGACGCCGGCGGCGGTGGCGATCTCCCGCGTCGTCGGGAGCTTGTGCTGCTCACGGATCAACGCAATAGCCGTGTCCATCAACGCTTCCCGGCGCTCCTCCGGAGGCAGGGGCGCCGCCCGACGACCGGTCGCGGCGGCCCGTGCAACATTCATGTCGAGCACCGTAACACGAATGAGTGAGTGCTCACTCATTCGTCCTGCGATTGATTCGACGAGTTCAGCTCAGGTGCTGTTTGACGAACGCCTTGGCCACTGCCTTCGGGTCCTTCTTGTCGACGACCACCTGCTTGACCATGCTGCCCAGATTGTCGGTGGTGAGCTTGGCGGACACGGCGTTGAGGGTGACCTGCACCTTCGGCGTGGCGGCCGACCGGGCGATGAGTGGCACGACGTTGTCGGAGCCGAAGAGATGCTTGTCATCGCGTAGGACCACGAAGTTGTTCTGCTTGATCGACGGGTCGGTGGAGAAGATGTTGGCGGCCTGCGCCTGGTTGTTCTTCAACGCAGACACGATGGCCGGTGTCGCCGACAGCGGCAGGAAGCTCTTGGGGGTGAGGTGGTAGATCTTCTTCAGCCCGACCAGCCCCTGATCCCGGCCGCGGAACTCCGGCGGTGCGGCGATCTTGATCTCGCTGGCGTGCTTGGCCAGGTCGCTCACGGTCTGCAGATGCCACTTGTCGGCGGTCTTCTTGGTGACGACCATGGCATTGCTGTCCTGGGCCGCGGACGGGTCGAGCGCCAGCTGGCTGCACGGGATGGTGGTCAGCAGGGCGGCATAGACCTCGTCGGGCAGCTTCTGGGTGGCCTTCTGGTCCAGGTAGGTCAGCAGGGAGCCGGTGTATTCGGGGACCAGCTGGATGGACCCGTCGTCCAGGGCCTTGAGGTAGGCCTCGCGAGCGCCGATCGGGTCGGTGGTCTTGGTCTTGATCCCCTTGGCGCGCAACGCTTCCGAGTAGATGTCAGCGAGCAGCTGCGACTCGGGGAAGTTGGCCGATCCGATGGTGACGGTGCCGGCCTTGGGCTTGTCGGTGGAGCACGATCCGCCGCCGCCGGACTCCAGTGCATCACCCGACAACCCACAGGCCGCGAGGGACGGCACCGTGAACGCTGCCGCGACGAGGACGGCGGTCGACCTACGAAAATTCATGACGCTGTCGCTTCTTCCGGGTCGGTGACGACGGACGGGTCGAGGTTGCCGGTGGCGCGGCCGCCGGAGCGGCCACGGGTGCGGCGGCCGCTCAGGCCGGGCGACACGGCGTAGCGCTGGACCAGCCCGAAGAGCAGGTCGATGACCAGTGCGAGCAGTGCCACCAGCACGGATCCGCCGATCATCACTTGGTATTCGCCGCTCGCCTGACCGTCCAGCAGGTATCGGCCGAGGCCGCCGATGCCGAGGAACGCCGCGATCGTCGCGGTGGCAATCACCTGCAGGCAGGCGCTGCGCAGCCCGGAGAAGATCAGCGGCAGGGCGCACGGCAGCTCGACCTTGCCGAAGACCTGTGCGCCCGTCATACCCATGCCCTTGGCGGCGTCGCGGGCGGCCGGATCGACTTCGGAGACACCGGAATGTGCACCGGCGAGCAGCGGCGGGATCGCGAGCACGACGAGCACGACGATGCTCGGACCAGTGAGGGCGAGGTCACCGCTGACCCGCCCCGAGGCCCACATGCCGATGACGCACAGCAGGCCCAGGCTCGGTATGGCGCGCAACGCGTTGGCGATGCTGACCAGCCACCCGCCGCGGCCGGAGTGCGCGATCCACGCGCCGAGTGGGAGCGCGATCAGGGATGCGATCAGCAGCGTGATGATCGTGTAGAGGACGTGCTCCTCGATGCGGTGCAGGATGCCGTTGGCGCCGGTCCAGTGCGAGCCGTCGATCAGCCACTGCCAGGTCTGCGAGATGATCATGCGGCAGCCCTCGCGCGCAGCCACGGCGTCAGTGCCCTGGCGAGCAGCTGTATCACGACGTCGAAGATCAGCGCCAGCACGAGACAGCCGATCACGCCGACCCAGACCTCGATCCAGTAGCTGCGTTGGTAGCCATTGGTCAGGTAGTAGCCCAGCTGGCTGACCCCGAGCAACGACGCAACGCTGACGATCGACACATTGCTCACCGCGGCCACCCGCAGGCCGCCGGCGATGACCGGAACGGCCAGCGGCAGGTCGACGGAGAAGAAGCGTCTGAGCGGACTGAAACCCATTGCCGTTGCTGCTTGTGCGACATCTTCAGGGACAGCGCTCAACCCGTCGGCGACGGTGCGCACCAACAGCGCGAGGGTGTAGAGCGCCATCGCGACGATGACGTTGAGCGGACTGAGGATCTTGGTGCCCAGGATCACCGGCATGACGACGAAGAGCGCGAGCGACGGGATGGTGTAGAGCAGGCCGGACCCGCCCAGCAGCACCGGGCGGGCGGTGACCGAGCGGCGCGCCCACCAGCCGAGCGGGATCGCGATCACCAAGCCGACGAGCAGCGGGATGCCGGCAAGCAGCGCGTGCTGCCAGGCGCGGTGCAGGATGTCCGACCAGTTGTCGGACACGTAACTCAGATCGACCGACGTCACGGCGTCTCACCCGAAACCGTCTGCGAGGCCGGGGCGATGTCCTCCTCGTGCACCTCGGGACGATCGACCTCCTCGATCGCCGACAGCACCTGATGCGCGCGGACCGTGCCCAGCAACTGCCCGTCGGCATCGACGATGACCCCGCGCCGACTCGGCGAGGACAACGCTGCGTCGAGAGCGGCGCGCAACGGCCCGTCGGCTGCGGCGACGGTGCCGCCGCGGTGCAGCATGGAGGCTTCGATCGGCGCGGTGATGCGCTCGGGCTCGATCCAGCCCTGCGGCCGCCCGTCGTCGAGCACCAGCAACCAGCGGCCATCGGTCGCCCGGCGGGCTTCGTCGACACTCGCCCCGAGGTCGACGGTCGGCTCCTTCGCCAGCGGCAGGTCCGGCGCCTGCGCGAAGGCCAGTGCGCGGTAGCCGCGGTCGCGGCCGACGAAATCGGCGACGAAGTCGTCGATCGGGTGCGCCAGCAGGTAGGACGGCTCGGCGATCTGGGCGAGCTTGCCGCCCACTCGCATCACCGCGACCTGGTCGCCGAGCTTCATGGCTTCGTCGATGTCGTGCGTGACGAAGACGATCGTCTTGCCGATCTCGCGCTGCAGGCGCAGGAACTCGTCCTGCAGTTGGTCACGCACCACCGGGTCGACCGCGCTGAACGGCTCGTCCATCAACATGACGGGTGGATCCGCGGCGAGCGCCCGTGCGACACCGACCCGCTGCTGCTGACCTCCGGACAGCTGCGACGGATAGCGATCGGCGAAATCGCCTGGCAGTCCGACGAGTTCGAGGACTTCTCGGGCACGCTTGCGTGCCGCGGCCTTGGACTCACCGAGCAGCAGCGGCACCGTGGCGACGTTGTCGACCACCTTGCGGTGCGGGAAGAGCCCCGCATGCTGGATGACATAACCGATGCCGCGCCGCAGCTTGGCCGCATTGACCGACTGGACGTCCTCGTCGTCGATGAGGATCTGCCCGCTGGTCGGCTCGATCATCCGATTGATCATCCGCAGCGACGTCGTCTTGCCACACCCCGACGGGCCCACCAGGACGGTGATCTGGCCGGTCGGGGCCTCGAAGGAGAGGTTGTCGACGGCCGTCGCGCCGTCGGCATACTGTTTGACCACCTGCTCGAAGCGGATCATGGTCCCCCAACGTAGTGCAGGCCACCGACACGCGTCGCCCCTGAGGCGCCGCAAACTTCAGTGCAGCAGTGTCTGCTCCAGGAAGTCGGTCGTATGCCGATGCCACAGCCGAGCCTTCAGCAGCATCGCGTGCGAGTCCATCAACTGCACGCTGCGGGCGTCACCGCCCACTCGGCTGATCAGTTCGACCTGGCGTGCGCTCTTGCGCGGATCGGTGATGACGTCCTTGCGGCCGTGCAGGATCAAGGTGTGCCGGTCGAGAAACGGCTCGGCGGCATACTGGCTCGGGATCCAGGGGGCCATGCCGACGATGCTGACGACGCCGTCCTCCCCCGCGAGCTCGAGCGCGACCCGGCCGCCCATCGAGTGCCCGACGAGCGCGATCGGGGTATCCGGGTAGAGCGAGCGCAACCGTGTGAGGGCCCACCGCGCATCATGGACCGGCGAACGCGCTTCGTCGTTGTAGCCGCGCACCGCATCGCGCAACAGTGCGGTGGCGATGCGGCCGCCTGCCGCGCGCTCGATGCTGCGGGCGACAGCGACCATCCGCAGCACCGGCGGGCTCAGCTTGGTCGTCCGCCCGAAACCGTGCTCGGCGCCACCGTGCAACAGCAGCGCGACAGCCTCCGGGTGGGAGCGTCCGTCCGGGAGAGTGAGGAAGGGATACGCGCCGTCGTGCGCCGGCCCGACCTCGAAGCGCCCGGGCGTCATACCTGCGAGCGGTGGAAGTTGTCGTAGGAGCGACTCGCCGTCGGCCCGCGCTGCCCCTGGTAGTGCGAGCCGGACTTCTTACTGCCATAAGGGCTTTCGGCCGGGCTGCTGAGCTGGAAGAAGCACAGCTGGCCGATCTTCATGCCCGGCCACAGCTTGATCGGCAGGGTCGCGACATTGGACAGCTCGAGCGTCACGTGTCCGGAGAAACCCGGGTCGACGAAGCCGGCGGTCGCGTGGGTCAGCAGCCCGAGGCGGCCCAGGCTGGACTTGCCCTCGACGCGCGCGGCGACGTCGTCGGGCAGCGTCACCTGCTCGTATGTCGAGCCGAGCACGAACTCACCCGGGTGCAGCACGAAGGACTCACCAGGGTCGGTCTCGATCAGCCGGGTCAGCTCGTCCTGCTCCGCCGACGGGTCGATGTAGGGGTATTTGTGGTTGTCGAAGAGCCGGAAGTAGCGGTCCAGCCGGAAGTCGATGCTCGACGGCTGGATCATCGACTCGTCGTAGGGGTCGAGGCGCACGCGCCCGGCGTCGATCTGGGCGCGGATATCGCGGTCGGAGAGCAGCACGGAGGTCACGCTACCCGGCGGCCGGTTGCCGCGCTGGCACTGTGCGTGGGTTAGACTCCTGCCGGTCCGAGATCGAGGGCTGCCGGCGCGGTCGGCAGCGCGCGATTCGCGGCACGCGAGTGTAGTTCAATGGTAGAACATCAGCTTCCCAAGCTGAATACGCGAGTTCGATTCTCGTCACTCGCTCTTCGCCTTTTCATGGTCGAATATCGATACCCAAACACCCAAGCTGGTCGAGTAGCGGCGAGGAACGAGCCGCGTATCGAGACCCACACTTGCTAGTCGCGCTGCTCGCGCTCCCAGCTGCGCTTCTTCGAGAGCGCCGGGAGACGGTCGAACTCCCCTGCGATCAACGCCTCCCGCTTCGCCCGGCTCCACCCTTGGATCTTCTTCTCGAAGGCATACGCGTCCCCGATGTCGGCGAACTCCTGCGCCCACACGAGCGTCACCGGCATACGTCCGCGCGTGTATGCCGAGCCGAGCCCCGTGTAGTGCTGCGTCATACGGTGCTCGAGGTTGCGGGCGCTGCCGACGTAGTAGGAGCCGTCACCGCACCGGAGGATGTAGGTCCATGCCATGTCCTCAGCTTGCGCAGCGGTAGGTCGACACCCGAACAGGGTTGGCCCGACTGTGGACGACGGACGATGTTGCCCCGGGATGGGGATGGAGGTCTCGATACACCTCCCCCGCTTCGCTCCTCCGGCACTCGACCACCTTCCTCAAGCTGGTCGAGTAGCGGCGAGGACCGAGCCGCGTATCGAGACCCGCGACGCACCAAGCAGGTCTCGATACACCTCCCCCGCTTCGCTCCTCCGGCACTCGACCACCTTCCTCAAGCTGGTCGAGTAGCGGCGAGGAACGAGCCGCGTATCGAGACCCGCGCCGCACCAAGCAGGTCTCGATACACCTCCCCCGCTTCGCTCCTCCGGCACTCGACCACCTTCCTCAAGCTGGTCGAGTAGCGGCGAGGACCGAGCCGCGTATCGAGACCCGCGACGCACCAAGCCGGTCTCGATACACCTCCCCCGCTTCGCTCCTCCGGCACTCGACCACCTTCCTCAAGCTGGTCGAGTAGCGGCGAGGAACGAGCCGCGTATCGAGACCCGCGACGCACCAAGCAGGTCTCGATACACCTCCCCCGCTTCGCTCCTCCGGCACTCGACCACCTTCCTCAAGCTGGTCGAGTAGCGGCGAGGACCGAGCCGCGTATCGAGACCCGCGACGCACCAAGCCGGTCTCGATACACCTCCCCCGCTTCGCTCCTCCGGCACTCGACCAGCTTCCCCAACTCAGCTGCCGTAGGCGTCGAAGACCTGGTTGGCGTAGGCCTCGCGCTGTGGAGTGTTGCAGTCGCCGCAGCCCTCGAAGTAGTCCTGGAACGCGACGGTGCCGTCGTG
Organism: Flexivirga sp. B27; assembly: GCF_052905685.1. Taxonomy (NCBI): domain Bacteria; kingdom Bacillati; phylum Actinomycetota; class Actinomycetes; order Micrococcales; family Dermacoccaceae; genus Flexivirga; species Flexivirga sp. B27. Next base: position 125,707 of record NZ_JBPYUM010000005.1, read on the forward strand.
GATCGTGGTCGACGCGACCAACGGGCCCTTGCCGTAGTAGCTGTAGGTGTCGAGCTCGTACTGGATGAAGCGCAGCTGCAGCTCGAGGGACCAGGGCGACATACCGAGCTTGTTCGCGTACCAGACCACGTTGTCGTTGGCGTAGGTGTCCCAGCGACCGCCGACGCTCCACTGCGCGATGCCACGACCCGGGCCACCGGACTGCGTCGCGTTCGGATTGACGCTCGGTCCGGACTCCTGCATCAGGTTGCCGACGACGCCGGACGCCTGCTTGCTGGTGTAACCGATCGAGACCAGGAAGTTGTATGCCGCCTGCTGGTTGTTCGTCTGGGCCGTCTTCGCCAGCAGGACCGAGTTGATCGGCGTGAGGTCGACGTCGGCATACCAACCCGGCTCGCGGGCCGTGCCGCAACCGCCACCGTTGTATGCCGTGCAGAGCTGGACGACCGCACCATCGGTCTGGTTGTTGAAGACCCGATGGCTGCCGTACTGCCCCGAAAGGTTCTGCGCCCCGTAGTCATAGAACTTCAACGAAGGTGAGTCGTTGTTCCACGACGCGTCGGGGTAGATGCACACGTAGCCGGACGGGCAGCCGTGCGTCGTCTCGGCGTGCGCAGCCGGCGCCGCGAACCCGATCGAAGCGAGGGCGAGAGCGCCACCACCGATGGACGTGACAATGAGGTTCCGAGCACGAATTCGCACGAGTCATCGCTCCTTACGGGCCGACCGCAGCACGCCCGCGGCGACTTGTCGACGGCGCCCGTGGCAGCACGCTACGGGCGGCCGCACCCGCACGGAAACCATTTTCACGTCTAGATTTCGTATGTAATTCTTCAACAAGTGGCGCCATTCCGCCGATTTGACATCGCTGAAACTACGCGCATGCAACTACATCATGTTGGGGCTTGGCAAAGCAGCCACCACTAGATAATGTGATGCACGCAGCTGGTTCGAGCACCACGATCACCGCTTCCAGCGGAGATCCACGGTGCCCGAGGAAAGAGGGAAGCCGGTGAAATTCCGGCACTGCCCCCGCAGCGGTGAGTGAGGACGAACATCGTCAACGCACTGGGCACGAGCCTGGGAAGCGACGACCAGTAGGTGTGCGCACCGGCGCACGGAGTCACGAGTCCGAAGACCTGCCACTGCCCCGCCCACGCACCCGTGGACGGGTCCGAGCGCAGCCCGCGCGGGAAGGGCTGACGAACGAGCAGTCGGCTCATGTGCCGGTGCTGCCCGCTCGCCGTCCCCTCGCCGGCCACTGCGAGGACAGACGGGAGACACCGCACGTGGCCATTCATGTCACCAAGCGCGACGGCACTCGTGAGCCGTATGACGCAGACCGCATCAACCGAGCGATCGAGCGAGCCGCGGCCGGCTTGCCGAACGCCATGTCGATGACCATGCAGATCGCCTCGGAGCTGGCGATCACGCTCTTCGACGGCATCACCACCGAGCAGCTCGACGAGGCTGCCATCTCCGTCGCGGTCCAGAACGGCAAGGACGACCCGGACTTCGACGTCATCGCGTCCCAGCTGCTGCTGAAGACCATCTACAAGAAGGTGCTCGGCGACTTCGAGACCCAGTCCGAGCTCGCGCTGCTGCACCAGGCCCGCTTCCCCGGCTATGTCCGCGAGGCGGTTGAGGACGGCCTCTTCGACCCGCGGCTCGCGTCGGCCTTCAACCTCGAGCAGTTGGCCGCCGCGCTGGACCACCGGCTGGACGACGGGCTGCGCTACATCGGCATCATCACCCTCAAGAACCGTTACATGGCAACGGATTCCAACCGTCGTCCGCTCGAGGTCCCGGCATACTTCTGGATGCGCGTCGCGATGGGTATGTCGGTGAACGAGAAGGATCCGACGCAGGCTGCGATCGGTTTCTACCGCAAGATGGCGTCGCTGGACTACCTCGCCGCGGGCTCGACTCTGGTCAATGCCGGCACCATCACTCCCCAGCTGTCCAACTGCTTCGTGATGCAGATGGACGACGACATCGAGCACATCGCGAAGTCGATGCGTGACGTCATGTGGCTGACCAAAGGCACTGGAGGTATTGGCCTTTCGGTGTCCAAGCTGCGCTCCGAGGGTAGCCCGATCCGCAGCAACAACACCGCCTCCACCGGGCCGATCCCCTTCATGCACACCATCGACTCCATCCTGCGCGCCGTCTCCCGCGGCGGGAAGAAGTTCGGTGCGCTCTGCTTCTACATGGAGAACTGGCACCTGGACTTCCCGCAGTTCCTCGACCTGCGGCAGAACGCCGGCGACCCCTACCGCCGCACCCGCACCGCCAACATCGCGGTCTGGTTGTCCGACGAGTTCATGAAGCGGGTCGTCGCCGACGACGACTGGTATCTCTTCGACCCGCTCGAGACACCGGACCTGGTCGAGCTGGTCGGTGACGACTTCTCCCGGCGGTATGCCGAGTACATCGCCCAGGCCGAGTCCGGGAAGCTGCGCTCCTTCAAGAAGATTCGTGCTCGCGCGCAGTGGAAGTCGATCCTCGTCTCGTTGCAGACGACGTCGCACCCCTGGCTGACCTGGAAGGACACGATCAACCAGCGCGCCCTCAACGACAACACCGGCACGATCCACCTGTCGAACCTGTGCACCGAGATCACCCTGCCGCAGGACCGCGACAACGTGTCCGTCTGCAACCTCGCGTCGATCAACCTCTCCCGGCACCTCGATGACGAGGGCAACTGGGACTGGGACCGGCTGGCCGAGTCGGCACGCTTCGCGGTGCGCCAGCTCGACAACCTGATCGACATCACCCGTTCCTCGGTGCCCGAGTCGGAGCACTCCAACGACCAGAACCGCGCAATCGGCCTGGGATTCATGGGATTCACCGATGTCGTGGAGAAGCTCGGTCTGTCCTACGCCTCCGAGGAAGCTGCGGACCTGATCGACAAGTTGGCTGAGTTCATCAGCTGGCACGCCATCGACGCGTCCTGCGATCTGGCTCAGGAGCGCGGCGCCTACCCGAACTTCGCCGGCTCCGGCTGGTCCCGTGGCATGGTCCCGATCGACACCCTCGAGGTGCTGCAGCAGCGCCGCGGCGTCGAGGTCGACGTGCCGCGCACGACCCGCATGGACTGGGACGCGCTGCGCGATCGGGTCAAGGACGGTGTGCGCAACGCAACGCTGATGGCCATCGCGCCGACCGCGTCCATCGGGCTCGTCGCCGGGACGACACCGGGCCTGGATCCACAGTTCTCCCAGCTGTTCTCACGGACGACGTCCTCGGGCAAGTTCCTGGAGGTCAATCGCAACCTGGTCGCTGCGCTGCAGGAGCGCGGCCTCTGGGATCCGATGCGCGAGGACCTGCTGCGCTCCCGCGGTGACTTGTCCGCAGTCCCGGACGTCCCGGACGACCTGCTCGAGATCTTCCAGACGTCGTTCCAGCTACCGCCCACGGCATACCTCACCGTGGCGTCCCGCGCGCAGAAGTGGATCGACCAGGCGATCAGCCGCAACATCTACCTCGAGTCGCGCGACATCGGCGGCATGAACGACCTGTATGTCGATGCCTGGCGCAAGGGTGTCAAGACGACCTACTACCTGCACGTCAAGCCACGGCACCGGGCCGAGCAGTCCACCGTCAAGGTGAACAAGGCCGCCGAAAGCGGCCGGGCCGGAAGCGGATTCGGGTTTGCTCGACGTGCCGCAGCTGCGCCTGTCGTTGCGGATGAGAGCGGGCTTCGAGACGCTCCTCCGCTCAGCTCCCCCGCTCCTCAGCCAGCTCAAGTGGAGGCCGCAGCTCCTCAGCCAGCTCAAGAGGCCGAATTCGAAGAAGGCTTCACCTGCCCCACCGATCCCCAGGAACTGTTGAACTGCGAGGCGTGCCAATGACATCCAGCACTGAGTCCACTGCAACCACCAAGAGCTCGATCCTCGGCGCGGGCATCGACGACGCACTGCTGCTGAAACCGATCCGCTACCAGTGGGCCTACGACCTCTACAACCAGGCGGTCGCCAACACCTGGTTCCCGCACGAGATCCAGCTCGGCGAGGACCTGGCCGACTTCGAGCGGATGACCGACGAGGAACGCCACGCGGTCACCTTCCTGATGAGCTACTTCAACCCCAACGAACTGCTTGTCAACAAGGCCCTCGCGTTCGGCGTCTACCCCTATGTCGGGTCGGCGGAGGCGCACCTCTACCTGGCGAAGCAGATGTGGGAGGAGGCCAACCACTGCATGGCGTTCGAATACGTCCTCGAGACGTTCCCGATCGACCGTGCCGAGGCGTATGCCGCGCACGTCGACATACCGTCGATGGCCGCCAAGGAGGAGTTCGAGGTCCGCTACATCCAGCGGATGGCCGAGCAGACCCTCGACATCACCACCACCGAGGGCAAGCGCGACTTCGTCCGCAACCTGGTCGCGTACAACGTTGTGCTGGAAGGGATCTGGTTCTACAGCGGCTTCATGGTCGCGCTGAGCTTCCGGCAGCGGAACCTGCTGCGCAACTTCGGATCGCTGATCGACTGGATCGTGCGCGACGAGTCGCTGCACCTGAAATTCGGGATGAACCTCATCCTCACCGTGCTCGAGGAGAACCCCGACCTGCAGACCCAGGAGTTCGCCGACGAGATCCAGCAGATGATCTTCGACGCGGTCGAGATGGAGGAGCAGTACAACCGCGACCTGCTCCCCCGCGGCATCCTTGGCCTCAACGCCGACTACATCAACACCTACGTGCGCTACCTGGCCGACCGACGCCTCGATGAGCTCGGCTTCGGACCGCACTGGGGCGTGAGCAACCCGGCGAAGTGGATGGCCACCGCGAACGACACGCTGGAGTTGGTCAACTTCTTCGAGTCGATCAACACCAGCTACGAGGTGGACGCGCAAGCGGGTTCATAGTTGTGCGAGTGGTGACGGATCGTTCGACGCAGCGCGCGGAGCAGTCGCCCCGCGCGCTGCGCCGTGCGGACGGACCCGGCGCACGGCTGTTGCGGCTCGGCCCGGCGTTCGTCGCCGCCATCGCGTATGTCGACCCGGGCAACATCGCCACCAACACGACTGCCGGCTCGCGCTACGGCTTCGGGCTGCTGTGGGTCGTCCTGCTCGCGGTCGCCGCGGCCGGTCCTGTGCAATACCTGTCGGCGAAACTCGGTGCGGTCACCGGGAAGTCGATGGCACTGGTGCTCAGCACCCGGCTGAGCAGACCGTCGCGCACGCTGTATTGGTTGCAGGCCGAAGGTGTCGCCGTCGCCACCGACCTCGCCGAGGTGGTCGGGGCGTCGATCGCCCTCCACCTGCTGCTCGGTATTCCGATGTGGTGCGGCGCGATCGTCACCGCGGTCGCCGGAGGCGCACTGATGGTGCTCCGCGACCGGGTCGGCGAGCGCTCCTTCCAGATCGTCATGGTGCTCGGGTTGGCAGTCATCGGAGCGGGTTTCGTGCTCGGCGTGCTCCTCGGCCCGGCGCCGGCCGGGCTCGACATACGTCCGCAACTGCACGACCAGCAGATGGTCCTGCTCGCGACCGGGATCGTGGGCGCGACGGTCATGCCGCACGCGATCTATCTGCACTCGGCGTTGACGACCAGCCAGCTGGGCGGGATCCGGCGACGACTGCGCGACAACCGGCTCGACGTCACGCTCGCGATGCTGCTCGCCGGCACGATCAACGTGTCCATGCTGGTCCTGGGCGCGACCGCGCTGCGCGGGCATCACGACGAGGACTTCGGCGCCCTCGCGCACGCTCTCGGTGACCGGGTCGGCGACGGCGCACGGGTCGGCTTCATCGTCGCGCTGCTGGTGAGCGGCGTGACGTCCACCGCGGTCGGCATCCGGTCCGGCGAGGTCGTCATGGCCGGGCTGCTGCGCCGGCGCGTGCCGATGCTCGTCCGGCGGGTCGTCGTGGTGACACCCGCCGTCGTGTTGCTGGCCCTGCAGATCCCGGCGGTCGACCTGCTGGTGTGGTCACAGGTCGCGCTGGCGCTCGGCCTGCCGTTGGCGCTGATACCGCTGGTGCTGCTCACCTCGTCGGCGTCACTGATGGGCGACAACGTCAATCGGCGGGCCCTGACGATCGCCTGCTGGATCATCACGATCTCGGTTGTCGCACTCGACCTGGCGTTGCTCGTCATACCGCTCATCAGCGACTGAAAACCATTGGTAACGCTGGCATGGAGTGTGGATCATGGTCACCGTGAAGGCGCTCTCGATGCTGCAACCCGCCCCCGCCGACGCGGGCGAGTGGGCTCTGTCGCGGATGCGCGGCAGGGACGGTGCCGCGCTGATCGTGCCCGACGCCTTTCCGGCTGTGGTGCGGGTCATGCACGAACTGGCAGAGGACATCGGGCCCGACGACGGCGAATACGTCCCGCGGCCGGTGCGGTGGCCCTGCCCGCACTCCTGGCGCGCGAGGCGAGTCCGTGGATCGACGAGGAGGATCTCGGCAGCCTCAACACCATGCCTGGCGTGCTCGACCGGAGCATCATCGCGCAGCTCATGCCGCTGCTCTCCGCAGCGACGAACACGCCACGGGAGAGCTTCTTCGGACTATGGGGTGGCCATGGCGGACTGCACAGCGGCTCGGTCGGGGTCTACTGGCCGGCGGACGAGGAACCGTCCGCCGCGGAGATCCGCGCGGCCCGCGAGGAGCTTCAGAGGGAGTTGGACCGCCGCACCGCCGAGACGACCGCCGTGTTGGAACGCTGCCCGGAGGTCCCGTGGTGGGGCGGCAGAGATGCCTACCTGATGCAAGGACCGCTCGCCGCGATCGACTGCCTCGGGGCAGCCGCCTCCTTCGTCGACGACGAAACCGAGCCACTCGGCCCGATGTGGTGGTGGCCGCAGGATCGAGCATGGTTCATCGGCAACGAGATCGACGACCCCTGGAGCTATCTGGCCGGCCCGCAGTCGCTGATCGACCAGGTGTTGGCGCTGTCGACCGACGGTGCGCTGGAGGCATACCCCGTTGCCTTCGACTCGCCGTGGTGACTGTGCTGCGCGGCATGTGAAAGTCTCGGGACATGACGACTGCAGCCGAAGAGCCCGCCCCGCGCCGCCGCGGACGACCTGGCAAGGACCAGGCCACCGTGCTGCGCGAGGCCATCGAACTCTTCAACCTGCAGGGGTATGACGCCACCAGCATGGGAGACCTCGCCAGTCGCCTCGGGTTCACCAAATCCGCTCTCTACCACCATGTTCCGAGCAAGGAACACCTCCTGCAGCAAGCGCTGGACGAAGCGCTGGACAACCTGTCAGCGGCCGTCGCGGAGGCACAGGCGGATCAATCGACCACCGCTCTGGAGCGCCTGCGTCGGGTCATCCGCGGCAGCGTCGACGTGCTGATCGCACACCTGCCGGCGGTGACCCTGCTGCTGCGGGTCCGTGGCAACAGCCCGGCCGAGGTGGCCGCTCTCAAACGCCGGCGGGAGCTGGACGCCCAACTCGCACAACTGGTGACCGACGCAGCCGCGGAGGGCGGCATACGCACCGACATACCGCCGGACCTGATCAGCCGACTGCTCTTCGGGATGGTCAACTCGTTGACCGAGTGGGTGCGGCCCAGCGGGCGGATCAGCCCGGACACGATCGCGGATGCGTTGACCGCCATAGCATTCGAAGGGCTGCTCGCCGACTGAGCCGGCCAGCTCAGTCGGGGTCCAGCTCCACGGTGGCCGGGAAGACCTCGGCCAACGCCTCCCGGCAGGCACGGACCCCGGGAGTGTCCACGCTCGAGGTCCGGACCGAAGTGAAGACCGACCTGCGCGGCGCTCCGGGCAGGTCGATCAACCGGACCTGCGGGCGACGACGCACCAGCATCAGATCGGGGACGACCGCAACGGCGCTGCCCGCCTCGATCAGCGCGATGTGCGCCTCGAGATCGTCGGTCTCGAAGCGCACGTCCGGCTCGAATCCTGATTGGCGGCAGAGCTGCTCGGCCCAATGCCGCGACGCAGCGCCGTGCGGCTCCATCACCCACGGCAGGCCGCCGACATCGGCGATCGTGCGGACCGCCTCCCACCGCGCACCCGACGGAGGCACGGCCAGCCGCAGCGCGTCCGTGGTGAGCGGGACCCGGTCGAGCGCGGGATAGCGAGGAGCGGCGTGGTTGGGGTATTGCTCGGCGATGACCAGGTCGAACTCGTGCGCGGCGGTCTCCCGCAGGCCCTCCTCGGGCTCGCGCTGCGACATGGTGACGCGCAGCCGCGGGTGCGCGGTCGCCAGCTCGGCGAGCAGCCGTGGCATGAATGCGACCGCCGCAGACTGGAAGACGGCGATCCGCAGCGTCCCGGATGCCTCACCCGACACCCCGATCGCAGCACTCTCGGCCTCCTCCAGCTGGCTGAGGATGCGCTCGGTGTGCTCGACCAGGACCTCCGCAGCAGGCGTGAGCTCCAGGCGTCGACCCGACTTCCGCAGCAGCGTCACGCCGACCTCGCGCTCCAGCTGGCTCAGCTGCTGGGAGATCGACGACGGGCTGAGATGCAGCACCTCGGACACTGCGGCGATGGTGCCGCGGCCACTCAGCTCGCGCAGCAGGCGCAGTCGTCGGACGTCAAGCATGCTTCACCTTAACCGAACGATAACCCTTGGAAAACGTCGCTTTACCTGAAGCTATGCCGGGCCCGATACTCGAAGTCGGACTATCCAGACTTCTCCGAGGTGATCACCGACCATGCAAGACCTGCCCGGCATCGACCCGCAACTGGTGACCGACGTCGAGTCCCAGGTGAAGGCATGGCTCGACGCATCCGCCGCGAAGCCGGTTCATGCGTCGGCGAAGCGGCTCGCCGAGGTGCTGAAGGACCCCAGCGGACTGCAGTTCACCGTCGGCTTCGTCGACCGGGTCATCCGCCCGGAGGACTCCGAAGTCGCCGCGCAGGCGTTGCGCGAGATCGTCGCGGACACCCCCGACTTCCTGCCGTGGTATCAACGCGCCGCGCTGCGCGCCGGTGGTCCGTTGTCGTCCGCAGCGCCGGGAGTCGTCATACCCATTGCGCGAAAAGTGTTGCGGCGCATGGTCGGTCACCTGCTCATCGACGCCACGGACTCCAAGCTCGGCAGTCAGATCGAGCGCATCAAGAAGCGCGGCGTCAACCTCAACATCAACCTTCTCGGCGAAGCGGTCCTCGGCGAGGCCGAGGCCGGCAGCCGGTATGACGGGACGCGCCGCCTGCTCGAGCGCCCCGACGTCGACTACGTCTCGATCAAGGCGTCCTCCCCGGTGGCCCCGCACTCCCCCTGGTCGCACGACCAGGCGGTCGACCACGTCGTGGAGCGGCTGCTGCCGCTCTACCAGTACGCAGCGACCCAAAGCGCCTCCGGCACAGCAAAGTTCATCAACCTGGACATGGAGGAGTATCACGACCTCGACATCACCGTCGACGTCTTCACCAAGCTCCTCGACCGCCCCGAGCTGCTCGACCTCGAGGCCGGCATCGTCCTGCAGGCCTACCTGCCGGACGCACTCGGCGAGATGATCAAGCTCCAGGAGTGGGCCGCTGCACGCCGGGCCCGCGGCGGTGCGCCGATCAAGGTGCGGCTGGTCAAGGGTGCCAACCTCCCGATGGAGCGTGCGCAGGCGTCGCTCTTCGGCTGGCCGCTGGCGACGTGGGGCAGCAAGCAGGAGACCGACACGTCATACCTCAGCGTGCTCAACTACGCACTCCAGCCGGAGCACGCGGCGAACGTGCGCATCGGCGTCGCAGGACACAACCTCTTCGATGTTGCCTACGCGTGGATCCTCTCCGGTCGCAACGGTGTTCGCGATCACGTCGACTTCGAGATGTTGCTCGGCATGGCCGAGGGTCAGGCCGAGGCGGTGCGCGAGACCGTCGGCAAGTTGCTGCTCTACGTGCCGGTCGTCCACCCCAAGGACTTCGACGTCGCGATCTCCTACCTCGTGCGCAGGCTCGAGGAGGGCGCCAGCCAGGACAACTTCATGTCGGCGGTCTTCGAGCTGCACGACAGCACCGCGCTCTACCAGCGCGAGAAGGATCGTTTCGTCGCGTCGTTGGCTGCGGTGACCGACACGGTCCCGACACCCAACCGCGTCCAGGACCGACGAAAGCCGGTCGACACGGAGCCACTCACCAAGTTCGCGAACACCCCCGACACCGACCCGTCCCTGCTCGGCAACCGCCTGTGGGGTGCGCAGATCATCGAGCGCGTCGCCACCTCGACTCTCGGAAACGACCTGGTTGCAGCGCATTCCGTCGACGACACGTCTGCCGTCGAGTCGATCGTCGACGACACCCGGGCCGCCGGCGCGGCGTGGAGCTCGCGATCCGCTACGGAGCGGGCGCGCGTGCTGCGCACTGCCGCGGTGGAGTTCGAGAAGCGCCGGGCCGAGCTGCTGGAGGTCGCCGCGTCGGAATGCGGCAAGACTCTCGACCAGGCCGACCCCGAGGTCTCCGAAGCGATCGACTTCCTCAACTTCTACGCGGACCAGGCCGAGTCCCTCGAGACGGTCGACGGCGCGAAGCCACAGCCCGTCCAGCTGACGTTGGTCGTGCCGCCGTGGAACTTCCCGCTCGCCATACCGACCGGTGGCATGGCGGCCGCCCTGGCTGCCGGCTCCGCGGTGATCGTCAAGCCCGCACCGCAGGCGGCTCGCTGCGGATCCGTGCTGGTCGAAACCCTGTGGGCTGCAGGCGTTCCCAAGGATGTGCTGCGCCTGGTGCATGTCCCGGAGAACGAAGTCGGCCGCGCGCTGGTCTCCTCGCCGAAGGTGGGCCGGCTCATCCTGACCGGTGCGTTCGACACCGCCGCCCTCTTCCGCAGCTTCCGTCCGGACCTGCCGCTGTTGGCCGAGACATCGGGCAAGAACTCGTTGATCGTCTCGCCAAACGCCGACCTCGATCTGGCGGTGAAGGACCTGGTCAACTCCGCCTTCGGGCACGCCGGCCAGAAGTGCTCGGCGGCATCGCTCGGCATCCTGGTCGGGTCCGTGGCGACGTCGGACCGCTTCCGCACCCAGCTGATAGACGCGGTCACCTCACTCAAGGTGGGCCTGCCGAGCGATCCGACGACGCAGATGGGCCCGATCATCGAGCCGGCTGCTGGAAAGCTGAAAAAGGCTCTGACCACACTGGATCCGGGTGAATCGTGGCTGGTCGAGCCGCGACAGCTGGACGACGAGGGGCGCCTGTGGTCACCGGGTGTGAAGACCGGTGTCAAGCGCGGCTCGGAATATCACCTGACCGAATACTTCGGCCCCGTCCTCGGCCTGATCGCAGCCTCCGACCTGGACGAAGCCATCGCCATACAGAACGAGACGGACTACGGGCTGACCGCCGGACTGCACTCGCTGGAGCGCAGCGAGCTGGAGACCTGGATCGAGCGGGTCGAGGCGGGCAATGCCTACGTCAACCGCACCACGGTCGGAGCGATCGTCCGCCGGCAGCCGTTCGGTGGCTGGAAGAAGTCGGCCGTCGGCGCAGGCACCAAGGCCGGTGGCCCCAATTACCTGGTCGGCCTCACCGACTGGTCGTCGGAGCTGGCGACCGCGGCCGCACCGATCTCGGCCAAGGTCCAACGACTACTCGACACGACGGGACTGACCGGCGAGGACACCGACTACCTGCGCCGTGCCGCCGGGTCGGACGCGCTCGCCTGGCGGGACGAATTCGGCACTGCCAAGGACGTTTCCGGACTGCTGGCGGAGAAGAACGTCTTTCGCTACAAGCCGGTCCCCGTCACCGTGCGTGTCGAGGCGGACGAGCCGGTCCAGCTGGTCCGGATCGCCGCAGCAGGCATCGCTGCGGGCGCGCCGATGACGGTGTCGCTCGGTGCTGACGTCGAGGTCGACCAGGCGATCCGGTCGGCACTCACCTCGGCCGGCGTGGCGGTCCGTCAAGACGACACTGCCGCGTGGACGTCGCTGTTGCAGGGTGCCGATGCACCGCACCGGGTGCGCCTGATCGGTGGCACCCGCGCCGGATTCGCGACAGCAAGTGACGGCCGCGCCGACATCGCGCTCTACGCCCAGCCGGTGCTCGAGGCGGGTCGGGTCGAGATGCTGACGTTCCTGCACGAGCAGGCAGTCGCCGTCACCGCGCACCGCTTCGGCTCGCCGACACCGCTCGCGGAGGGTCTCTTCCAGGACGCGTGAACCACCTTCGGTCCTGCAGAAAGTGCTGTAAGGCGCACTCTCTGCAGGACCGAACTATTGGTGCTACTTCTCCGTGCTCCAGTCGTAGAAGCCCTGGCCGGTCTTGCGACCGAGGTGACCGGCGGCGACCTTGTCGCGCAGGACCTGCGGCGGTGCGAAGCGCGGACCGAGCTCGCGCTCCAGATGCTCGGCGATCGCCAGCCGCACGTCGAGACCGACGAAATCGGTCGTCTTCAACGGGCCCACCGGGTGCCGGTAGCCGAGCTCCATCGCAGCGTCGATGTCCTGCACACTGGCGACGCCCTCGTCGACCATCCGCATGGCCTCCAGCGCGATCATCACACCGAGACGACTGCTGGCGAATCCGGGCGAATCCTGCACGGTCACAGCGGTTTTGCCGATCGCGGCGACCCAGCCCTGAGCTGCAGCGGTCAACTCGTCCGCCGTCGTCGGGGACACCACGATCTCGACCAGCGAGCTGCTGGGGACCGGGTTGAAGAAATGCAGGCCGATCAGCCGCTCCGGCTGTGGCAGCCGCGCCGCGAGATCGGTCACCGACAGCGAACTGGTGTTGGTTCCGAGCCACGCGTCGGGGGCGATGCCGGCGATCTCGGTCAGCACCTCGGCCTTCAGGTCGGCATCCTCCGGCACGGCCTCGACGACCAGACCGCAACCGGCGAGCGCCTGTCGGTCGGTGGTCATGGTGACCGCACCGTGCTCGCTCTGACCGCGCTCGGCAGACTTCGCCAGGCTCCGCTCGATCCGCTCCTGGCCCGCGGCAGCCGCCTCCGGCGAGCTCTCGACGACGACCACGTCGGCGCCTCCGAGCAGGAATGCGTGCGCGATGCCGGCGCCCATCCGGCCGGCGCCGATCACGCCAATGCGTTGGGGCAGCGCGTTTTTCGTCACTTCTTGCGGTCCTTTCGAGTCTCATCCAACACAGGCAGTAACCACGGCGTCAGCGACGAGACCTCGGGCCGCTAGGCCCGGTGGTCTTGGCGGCTGAACCCGTGGCTTTACGCTCCAGGAAAGCAGTCATCCGGTCGTATTTCTCCTCGGTCTCGAAGAGCACCGCCTGGGCGATGTCGTCGATCAGCGGGTGCGCCTCACGCGGCGCGTGGAACACCGACTTGGTGAGCCGCACCGCTTGCGGAGCCTGCCGCGCGATGCGGTCGGCGAGCGCCATACCCGCGGCGTCGAGCTCGTCCGGCTCGACGATGTCGTTGAGCAGACGACAACTCAATGCCTCCTCCGCAGTCAGCACCCGGCCGGCCAGCAGGATCTCCTTGGCCAGCGGCTCACCGACGAGCTCGGCCAGCCGCCACGAAGCACCAGCAGCAGCGAGTATGCCGAGGCCAGGCTCCGGGTTGCCGATCTTCACGGTCGGTGTGCCGAGCCGGAAGTCGCACGCGTAGGCCAGCTCGGCTCCGCCGCCGAGGGCATAGCCGTCGATCAGCGCGATCACCGGCATCGGCAGCTTGCGGATCCGGTCGAAGATGCCCGAGTTGATCCCGCGCAGAGCGTCGTCCCGACGGCGCTCGCGCAGTTGGCCGATGTCGGCGCCTGCGGCGAAGATGCCTCCGCTGCCGGTGATCAGCGCGATCCGCGGGTCGCGCTCCAGCAGCTCGCACGCCTCGTGCAACGCGGCGACCGTGTCGGCGTCGATCGCGTTGCGGACCTCCGGTCGGTTCAGGCGTATGACGACCCGGTCCTCACCGGGCTCCAACTCGACGGCGCTCACAGCGTCTCCAGGAGAAGAGCAGATCCCTGGCCGACACCCACACACATGGTGGCGAGCCCGCGCTTGCCGCCGGTGTCGCGCATCCGGCGCAGCAGCGTCACGACCAGCCGGGTGCCGGAGCAACCGAGCGGGTGCCCCAAGGCGATCGCACCGCCGTCGGAGTTGACGATGTCGGCGTCCAACTCCAGGTCGCGGATGCATGCGATCGACTGAGACGCAAAGGCTTCGTTGAGCTCGATCGCGTCCAGTGAATCGGTCTGCCAACCGGCGCGATCCATCGCCTTGCGGGTGGCCGGCACCGGACCGATGCCCATGATCTCGGGCGGGACGCCGGCACTCGCACCGGCGACGATCCGCGCCTTCGGCTGCAAGCCGCTCTCAGCAAGGAACTTCTCCGAGACGACCACGACAGCGGCGGCGCCGTCGTTCAGGGATGATGCGTTGCCTGCGGTGATGAGCCCGTCGGGCTTGTTGACCGGCCGCAGTTTGGCGAGCTTCTCCGCAGTGGTGTCGGGGCGTGGCCCCTCGTCCCTCTTCACGTCATCGACCGCGATGATCTCGTCGTCGAACCGGCCGGCGTCACGGGCACTGACCGCGCGCTGGTGTGACTTCAGTGCGAAGGCATCCATCTCCTCGCGAGTGAGTTTCCACTGCTCGGCGACGCGCTCGGCGGTCTGCGGCATCGACAACGTGGTGTCCGCCTCGAACTGCGGGTTGGTGAATCGCCAGCCGATCGAGGTGTCGAAGCTTGCGCCCGGCTTGGCCCACGGGCGTGCCGGTTTCGCCTGCACCCACGGTGCGCGGGTCATGGACTCGACGCCGCCGGCAACGACGATGTCGGCGTCGCCCGCGGCGATCATCGCTCGCGCAAGGGTGATCGACGTCAGCCCGGACGCGCACAACCGGTTGACGGTGAATCCCGGGATGCTCTGCGGCAATCCGGCCAGGAGCAGCGCCATACGGGCGACGTTGCGGTTGTCCTCGCCGGCCTGGTTCGCGGCGCCGAGGATGACTTCGTCGATGCGCTCGGGGTCGACGCCCGAGCGTCGGACGACCTCGCCCACGACCAACGCCGCCAGGTCGTCGGGACGATGTCCGGCGAGGGCACCGCCATACCGCCCGATCGGTGTGCGGATCGCGTCGAGGACGAAAGCCTCCGGCATTGCTGCTCCTTGTGGTTCGGTCGGGCTGATTGATCGGGCAGGTTGATCGTGCTCGCTCGATCAGGCGTCGAAGTCGACGGTGACCTCGTCGCTGATCGGGAAGCTCTGGCAGGTGACGACGAAGCCCTGCTCGACCTCGGCGTCCTCCAGCGCGTAGTTGCGGACCATCTCGACCTCACCGCAAGTGACCTTGGCTCGACAGGTGCCGCAGACCCCGCCCTTGCAAGCGAACGGCATGTCGGGGCGCTTCTGCTGCGCCGAGTCGAGCACCGTCGTGGTCTTCGACACCGGGGTCGTGGTGCTGCGGCCGTCGAGAACTACTGTCAGATCAGAGGTTTCGCCCTCGACGATCGTGTCCGCGTGCCGCAGCTGCGGAGGCGGCGCATCGACGTAAAACAACTCGTAGTGGATGCGGTCCTTGCCGACACCCAGCTCCTCCAGGATCGTGCGCGCCTCGGTGAGCATCTCCATCGGGCCGCACAACCAGACGTGGTCGATCAGGTCCAGCGGGACCAGCTCGCGCAGGATGGTGCGCAACCGGTCACCCTCGAGCCGCCCGGAGAAGAGCTCGACGTCGCGTGGCTCACGCGACAGCACATGGATCAGGTCGAAGCGCTGATGGTTGGCGTTCTTGAGGTCGGCAAGCTCCTCGGCGAACATCACCGTGTTGGTGGAGCGGTTGCCATAGAGCATCGTCACCGTCGAGCCCGGATGTGTCACAACGGAGCTCGCGATCGACAACATCGGCGTGATGCCGGAGCCGGCTGCGATGCACAGGTGTCGAGCGGGTTGGCCCGGGTCGGCGCGGAAGTTGCCACTCGGCCCCTGCACCTCGACGGTGTCACCCGGGCGAATGTCCCGGACGAGCCATCGCGAGAAGAGACCGTCGGGGATCTCCCGGACGCCGATGCGCGGCAGACTGCCGACGGGCGAGCTGATCGAGTAGGTGCGACGGTGCTCGACACCATCGACGGTCCGGCGCAGCGTCAGCGCCTGCCCTGCGGCGAAAGCGAATTCGTCGCGCAACTCCTCCGGCACGTCGAAGGTGACCGCGACGGCGTCGTCGGTCAGCTGCTCGACATCATGCACCACGAGCTTCCGGAACGGCGCCGTGCGGGAGTTGATGTCACTTTCGGGAGACAGCGTCGTCACTTCAGATTTCCTTCACGTGGTCGAAGGGTTCACCGCACACAAGGCACCGATAGAGCGCTTTGCAGGCAGTGCTGCCGAACTCGCTGGTCACCTCGGTGTCGTCGGACCCGCACTGCGGACACTGTATGACGCGCCGGGTCGGCATCAGCTGCAGTCTGACCGGCCCGCGCGGGGCCTTCCCAGGTGGCGAGATGCCGTTGTCGGACAAGGCTTTTCGGCCGCTCTCGGAGATCCAGTCGGAAGTCCACGGCGGACTGAGCTGCACGCTGACCCGTGCCGAGGTGAAGCCGGCCTCCTGCAGGCGACGCACCAGGTCGTCACGCATGGTCGCCATTGCGGGGCAGCCGGAATAGGTCGGCGTGATCGCCACGACGATCTCGCCGTCGTCGTCCTGCCGGACGTCGCGCAGCACCCCCAGGTCGGCGAGGGTCAGCATCGGCAGCTCCGGGTCGGTGACCTCGGAAGCGACCTGCCACGCACGCTCGACGACGGTGGGCTGCACCGTTGCGGTCGTCATCGTCACCACCGCCCCATCGGGTGCTCACGGGCGACCACCTGCATCTCCGCCAGTAACAGGGACAGCGCTTCGGAGTGCATGCCGTGCCGCCCGGTCCGCCCCTGGACACCCGCGAGCGCCGGGGTGTCCGGTGTGGGCACACCCGCGACGGCAAGCACCTGGCCGAGCACGACGTCGATCTCGTCGGCGAGCGACGCCGGGTCGACGCCGACTCGCGACTCCACCTCGGTCGAGGTCTCCAGCTCGGGGAGCAACGGCCACACCGAAGCCATCGCGTCGGTCAGCCGGCGGTGTGACTCCTGCGTGCCCTTGGCCAGTGTCACGAACCAACGACCCGCGTAATCACGGTGGTAGGCAAGCTCTTTGACGCCCTTGGCGGCGATGGCGGCGACGACCGCGTCGGGGTGGTCGACCAGCCGCTGCAGGATCGCCAACCGCCAGGTGGACATCACCAGCAACCGTGCAATCAGCTCGGCGAAGTCGCCGTTCGGTTGCTCGGCGAGTCGCACGTTGCGGAACTGGTCGGCGCTGCGGAAGTAGGCGAGGCGGTCCTCGTCGGGCACCGGGGAGCCCTCCGGCAGCGCCGGCACCACCGACTGGTCGGCTGCAGCCGCACGCGCGAGCAGCAGCCGCGCCTGGCCGACGAGGTCCAGCGCGATGTTGGCTATCGCGATGTCCTCCTCGAGGTCGGGAGCGCGGCTGGTCCACTCCGACAACCGCTGTGCGTAGACCAAGGCGTCGTCGCCGAGCATCAAGCAGTACTGCGCCAATTCGCCGGCGTCCACGCCGTCCGGGATCGTCGTGTCGACACCGGCCAGCGGGTCCTCGAAGTCGGTCCCGAACGCCCAGTGGGCGTCGTTGCCCAGCAGCCCGGCATAGGCGTTGTCGTGCTCGCCCTCGGTGGGCTCGGTGATGTGTTCGCTCATCGGAACTGTTTCCTTCTGGTCACTGACTGTTCGCCGAGTGGGCTACATGTGCGGGACGTTGTCGGGGATCTCGTAGAACGTCGGGTGGCGGTAGACCTTGTCGCCGCTCGGTGCGAAGAGCGGATCCTTCTCCTGCGGGCTGGACGCGGTGATGTCCGCCGACCGCGCGACCCAGATCGACACACCCTCGTTGCGCCGTGTGTAGACGTCACGGGCATGCATCAGGGCCATGTCCGCGTCCGGCGCGTGCAGCGACCCGACGTGCACGTGATTGAGTCCGCGCTTGCTGCGGATGAAGACCTCGTAGAGCGGCCACTCGGCCGAATTCGATGTGTTGTCAGTCATTTTGAGTTCCCGTAATCTCGCCCTCTTGCATGGTTTCGACGCGCCCGTCGCTGCCTCGCAGGCTCGGCCGCGGGGCTTGCTCAACCCGCGCCTGCGACGCCTCCGCTTCGTTCCTCGCGGCGGCTGCAGACGCGGCGTCCCTCACCCACGCGCCGTCGTCGTATGCCGCCTTGCGGTGTGCGAGACGCTGCGCGTTGCACGGACCGTTGCCCTTGACCACGGCCCAGAACTCGTCCCAGTCCGGCTCGCCGTAGTCGTAGGAGCCACGCTCGTCGTTCCACTTCAGCTCCGGGTCCGGGAAGGTGACACCCAGCGCCTCCGCCTGCGGCATCGACATGTCGACGAAACGCTGCCGCAGCTCGTCATTCGTATGCCGCTTGATGCCCCACTCCATCGACTGCGCGGTGTTGGGCGAGTCGCCGTCCGGCGGGCCGAACATCATCAGCGCCGGCCACCAGAAGCGGTTGACCGACTCCTGCACCATCTCGCGCTGCTCGTCGGACCCGCGCATCATCGTCATCAGCAGCTCGTAGCCCTGCCGCTGGTGGAAGGACTCCTCCTTGCAGATGCGGATCATCGCCCGGCCGTAGGGGCCGTAGGAGGTGCGACACAGCGGCACCTGGTTGCAGATCGCCGCGCCGTCCACGAGCCAGCCGATCGTGCCGACATCGGCATACGTGAGCGTCGGGTAGTTGAAGATCGAGGAGTACTTCTGCTTGCCGGAGATCAACCGGCGGGTCAGCTCATCGCGCGACACCCCGAGCGTCTCGGTCGCGGAATAGAGATAGAGGCCGTGGCCGGCCTCGTCCTGAACCTTCGCCAGCAGCACGGCCTTGCGGCGCAGTGACGGCGCGCGGCTGATCCAGTTGCCCTCGGGCTGCATCCCGATGATCTCCGAGTGCGCGTGCTGCGCAACCTGCCGGATCAGCGTCTGGCGATATTTCTCCGGCATCCAGTCACGCGGCTCGATGCGGTCGTTGCCGGCGATGGTCGCCTGGAAGGCGTCCTCCAACGGTGCCTGGTCAACCTGCACGATCTCCTCCTGCGGTATTTACAGACCGAGTGGTCAGTTATTAGTCTGGCATGCAACCGCCGCAGTTGGCAACGACCTGAAGGAGCCACCCCGTGACAGACGCACGCATGCTCGAGAGCTACGCCGCAGGATCGTGGTTCCGCTCCGACGCCGAAGGCGACCTGCTGCTGGACGCCACGACGAGTGAACCCGTTGCCCGGATCAGCAGCAGCGGGGTCGACCTGGGCGCCATGGTCCGGCACGCCCGGCAGGTCGGCGGCCCGGCCGTCCGCGAGTTGACCTTCCACCAGCGCGCGATGCTGATGAAGGACGTCGCACTGCTGCTGTCCAAGCCCGAGGTCAAGGACGAGCTGTATGACGCTTCGTTCAAAACCGGTGCCACCAAACGGGATTCGTGGGTGGACATCGACGGCGGCATCGGCACCGTCTTCAGCTACTCCAGCAAGGCTCGCCGCGAGCTGCCCAATACGACGATCGCGCCGGACGGGCCGCTCGAGCAGCTGAGCAAGGGCGGCAGCTTCGTCGGCCAGCACGTTTTCACCTCGCGCCCGGGCGTCGCGGTCGAGATCAACGCGTTCAACTTCCCGGTGTGGGGCATGCTCGAGAAGCTCGCCCCCGCCTTCATCGCCGGCCTGCCGAGCATCGTCAAGCCGGCCAGCCAGACGGCATACCTCACCGAGCTCGCCGTCCGCCGGATCATCGAGGCCGGCATCCTGCCCGAGGGCAGCCTGCAACTGCTGGCCGGCAGCGCCGGCACGCTGCTCGACGAGCTGTCCGTCCAGGACTCCGTCGCCTTCACCGGGTCGGCGCACACGGCGGGCATCCTGCGCCGGCACGAGTCCGTGCTGCACGACGGCGTTTCCCTTGGTGTCGAAGCCGATTCGCTGAACTGCTCCGTGCTCGGCACCGACGTGACGACCGACGATCCGGAGTTCGACCTCTTCGTCAAGGGCGTCGTCACCGAGATGACGGTCAAGGCCGGACAGAAGTGCACCGCCATCCGCCGGGTGATCGTGCCGGACGGCATGATCGACCCGGTCATCGAGGCGATCAGCGCCCGCCTCGAGAAGTCCGCCGTCGGAGACCCGCGCGACGAGGCGACCCGAGTCGGCCCGCTCGCGTCGCTCGCACAGCGCGACGAGGTGCGCAAGGCGATCGAGGCGCTGCGCTCCGCCGCCGACGTCGTGTATGGCGACCCCGACGCCTCCGTCGGCGACGAGCGCGGCGCCTTCATCCAGCCGGTGCTGCTGCGCGCGCACGCCGACTCCACCCAGGTGCACGACGTCGAGCCCTTCGGCCCCGTCGCATCGGTCATCGGCTACGGATCCGCCTCCGACGCAGTGCAATTGGCCGCCCGGGGCAAGGGCAGCCTGGTCGGCTCGGTCGTCACCAACGACGCCGACGTCGCACGCGAGATCGTGCAGGGCGTCGCACCCTGGCATGGCCGCATCCTGGTGCTCAACCGCGACGACGCGAAGGAGTCGACCGGTCACGGCTCACCCCTGCCCGTGCTGGTCCACGGCGGCCCCGGCCGCGCCGGCGGCGGCGAGGAGCTCGGCGGCGTCCGCGGCATCCTGCACCACATGCAGCGCACCGCCATCCAGGGCTCGCCGGACATGCTGACCGCCATCACCGGCCGCTGGACGACCGGCTCCGCGCGCGACACCTCCGACACACATCCGTTCCGGAAGTCGTTGGCGCAGTTGCAGATCGGCGACACCATCGAGACCGGCAGCCGCACGATCACCGGTGCGGACATCGACGAGTTCGCCGCCAGGACCGGCGACACGTTCTATGCACACACCGACCCGGAAGCCGCCGCGCAGAACCCGATCTTCGGCGGCATCGTGGCGCACGGCTACCTCATCGTGTCGCTCGCGGCCGGCCTGTTCGTCGAGCCCAACCCGGGTCCGGTGCTGGCCAACTTCGGCGTCGACAACCTGCGCTTCCTGACCCCGGTCAAGGCCGGCGACTCGATCAGCGTGCAGCTGACCGCGAAGCAGATCACGCCGCGGCAGACCGCCGACTACGGCGAGGTGCGCTGGGACTGCCTGGTGACGAACCAGGACGGCGAAGCCGTTGCGACATACGACGTGCTGACGCTGGTCGCCAAGGAGTAGGCCTCCACGCCGAGTGACGCATTTGACGGCGGGTGACGCATTTGCAAATGCGTCACTCGCCGTGTGTTGCGTCAGTCGGCGAAGTGGTCGCGGCATTCGGCGCAGGTGCCCAGCAGCGCCGCATGCTGGGCGTCCAACTCGAAACCGAGCTCATCACGCAGTCGCTCGGCGAGCGGTGCCAACCAGTCGGTCGGCACATCGAAGAACCCTTCGCAGGTCGTGCACTGCAGGTGCGCGTGCGCGTGCTGAGCAGCGGCGGAGTGCTTCAGGTGGTAGATCGTCGCGCTTCCGGGCACGTGAGTGTGCGCGACGATGCCGAGCTCGGTCAGCGACTGCAACGACCGGTAGACCGTCGCCCGGTGCACGCCCGGCTCGGCGGCGTCGACCCGACCGGCGATGTCCTCGGCGCACAGGTGACCGCTCGCGCCGTCGAGGACCTGCAGCACGGCTCGCCGCGCAGCGGTCACCCGCTCACCCTTCTCGCGCAACAGTGCCAGGGCCTCGGTCACGGCCGGCGCTTCCTCGGTATGCCGCATCACGCACCTCCTGCTGCGATTGTCCCCCACCAGCGGCGGCCCGTGCAGGCAGCGCGCTCGCACGCTCGGCCGGCACGACATACCCACCCCCGGGTTTGCTTGCTCTACCGACGAGTAGCACAATGAAGTTACTGACGAGTAGGGCCATTCTGGAGGAACCGTGTCCCATTACAAGAGCAATGTCCGAGACCTGGAGTTCAATCTCTTCGAGGTCCTCGGCCGCGGCGACGTCCTCGGCTCGGGCCCGTATGACGAGGTCGACGCCGACACCGCACGCGAAATGATCAAGGAGCTCGCGCGCCTGGCCGAGAACGAGCTGGGCGACAGCCTGCTCGACTCCGACCGCAACCCGCCGGTCTACGACCCGCAGACCAAGTCCGCGCAGCTTCCGGAGAGCTTCAAGAAGTCCTACCAGGCCTACCTCGACTCGGGCTTCCAGGCAGTCGACCTGCCCAAGGAGTTCGACGGCACGGTTGTGCCGCCCTCGCTGAAGTGGGCGATGAACGAGCTCGTGCTCGGCTCCAACCCGGCGATCGGCATGTATGCCGCAACGTTCGCCTTCAGCCGGCTGCTCTACATCTTGGGCACCGACGACCAGAAGAAGATGGCCAAGTGGATCGCCAAGGGTTCCTGGGGCGCCACGATGGTGCTCACCGAGCCCGATGCGGGCTCGGACGTCGGCGCCGGCCGCACCAAGGCCGTGCAGCAGCCCGACGGCACCTGGCACATCACCGGCGTGAAGCGCTTCATCACCTCCGCCGAGCAGGACATGAGCGACAACATCGTGCACTTCGTGCTGGCCCGCCCCGAGGGCGCGGGTCCGGGCACCAAGGGCCTGTCGCTGTTCATCGTGCCGAAATACCACGTGGACCTCGAGACCGGTGAGCTCGGCGAGCGCAACGGTGTCTACACCACCAACGTCGAGCACAAGATGGGCCTGAAGGTCTCCACGACCTGCGAGCTCACCTTCGGCGACGGCGAGCCGGCCGTCGGCACGCTTCTCGGCGACGTGCACGACGGCATCGCGCAGATGTTCCGCGTCATCGAACACGCGCGAATGCTGGTGGGCACCAAGGCGATCGCCACCCTGTCGACCGGCTACCTCAACGCGCTCGACTACGCCAAGCAGCGTGTCCAGGGCGCCGACATGACCACGCCGGCCAAGGACGCCCCGCGCGTCACCATCACCCACCACCCGGACGTGCGCCGCAGCCTGATGCTGCAGAAGGCGTATGCCGAGGGCCTGCGCTCGCTGGTGCTCTACACAGCCAGCCAGCAGGACATCGTCGACCAGGAGTTCCAGCGCACCGGCTCCGAGCAGCCCGAGGCCGGCTCGCCCGCCGAAATGGCCAGCAAGCTCAACGACCTGCTGCTGCCGATCGTCAAGGGTGTCGGCTCCGAGCGTGCCTGGGTGCTGCTGGGCACGGAGTCACTGCAGACCTTCGGTGGCTCCGGCTTCCTGCAGGACTACCCGGTCGAGCAGTACGTCCGTGACGCCAAGATCGACACGCTCTATGAGGGCACCACGGCGATCCAGGGCCAGGACTTCTTCTTCCGCAAGATCGTCAAGGACCAGTTCGCGTCGCTGATGCACCTGGCCGGTCTGATCACCGAGACGGTCAAGGGCGGCGACGGGCACGACGGTCTGCAGGACGAGCGCGAACTGCTCGGCACCGCGCTCGCCGACGTGCAGGGCATCGCCGAATGGCTTGCCACGACTGCGATGTCGGCGCTCGAGGAGGGCAAGGCCAAGGAGATCTACAAGGTCGGCCTGAACACCTCGCGCTTCCTGCTGGCCGCCGGCGACCTGGTCATCGGCTGGCTGCTGCTGCGCGGCGCGGAGGTTGCGCAGGCCCGCTTGGACGCGGGCGACGCCGGCTCGGACGAGGCGTTCTACCGCGGCAAGGTCGCGGCGGCGAAGTTCTTCGCCGCCAACGTGCTGCCGAAGATCGCAGCCGAGCGCGCCATCGCCGAGGCCACCGGCCTCGACCTGATGGAGCTGCCGGAGGAGTCCTTCTGATCCTCCGATACTGAGCCCACCCCGGCACCCCCCTTTCGCCGAGAGGCTCAGAAACGCACCGAGAGGCCCAGGAAATCGCCCGTTCGCGGGGCGGTTTTCTGGGCCTCTCGGCGTTTGGTGAGCCTCTCGGCATTTCACGTCCTGACAGACCGACCGTCGGCACTTCGGGACGCCATACACGCGCCAACCCGCCCTAACCCTCGACCGTCGGCACTTCGGGACGCCATACCCACCCCAACCCCTCCCTAACCCTCGACCGTCGAAGGTTGTGACGCTGTCGCCTCCTGAAAAGTGGTCGTGCGTCCAGATTTCTTGGTCACTTGTCCACATTCGCGATGTGATCCCTGCCATAGTCGATCTCGTCAGCGTGGTTACGCGCGCGTAAGGACCCCGAAGGAGACGGCCATGGCGATGTATGACGAAACGGGACCCACCCGCCGGAACGTGTTGCGCGGCGGCGCGGCACTGGGTGTCGGCGGTGCACTCGCGGCGACGGCGGTCGGCAGTGCACCCGCGGCGGACGCGGCCGAGGCGAGTGGCGACTCGGCATACCTCGTCGGCCGCGGCATCGGCGACACGACCGGAGCGTGCGCCGAGAACGGCATGATGGGCTACTCGATGCCGCAGCAGATCGACAACGGCATCTCGATGCGGCTGCGCGCACGTGCCTTCGTCGTGGTCGATCAAGCGACTGGCAAGCGGATCGCGTGGTGTGTCGCCGACCAGGCACTCATCCCGGTGGCGGCCCACGCGGCGATCGTCGCGAAGCTGATGGCGAAGTACCCGGGCACCTACGACTACACGAATGTCTGTGTCACTGCTACACATTCGCACTCCACCCCCGGCGGCTGCTCGCACGACTTCATCTACAACCTGGCGATCCTCGGCTTCCAGCAGCAGACCTTCGACGCCATGGTCGACGGGTTCGTCGACGCCATCAGCGCCGCACACGAGGACCTCAAGCCGGGCAGCATCAGCGTCGGTCACACGACACTCGACGACGCCAGCCGCAACCGCTCACAGAAGGCGTTCGACCTCAACCCGGACTCCGACAAGCAGCATTTCCCGGAGTCGATCGACCCGCACATGATCGTCTGGCGCTTCAAGCAGGGCAGCAAGGACGTCGGCGCGATCTCGTGGTTCCCGACGCACGGGACGTCGCTGCCGAACACGAATCTCCTTGTCAGCGGTGACAACAAGGGGTATGCCGCATGGTCGTGGGAGCGTGAGCAGCTCGGCCAGGACTACCTTGCCGGGCAGCCGGACTTCGTCGCGGCGTTCGCGCAGTCGGCCGCCGGCGACATGTCCCCCAACCTCGAGCTGAAGCCGGGCACCGGGCCGACCGACGACCCGTGGCAGAACATCGCGATCATCGGAGACCGGCAGAAGACCGCCATGCAGCAGGCCTGGAAGTCGGCAACGACGCCGATCACCGGATCGATCGGGAGCATCGCGACATACATCAATATCGGTGACATCGCTATCGATTCGAAGTGGACGCCGGACGGCAAGGAGCACCACACGACTCCCGCGGTCATCGGCGCATCGATGCTGGCCGGCAGCGTCGAGGACGGACCCGGGCTGGGCTACCCGGAGGGCTGGACGGGTCCGCTGGCGAAGTTGTGGGCGATGCTGCCGTCGATGCCGCCGGCGCCGGGCTGGATGCTCGCCGAGCAGCAGCCGAAGCTGTGCACGCTGCCCGTCGGCCTGATCGACGCCGCACCGGACAGAGTGCTGATCCAGGTACTGAAGATCGGACAGTTCCACATCGTCTGCACCCCGTGCGAGGTGACGATCGTGGCCGGGCTTCGGATCCGACGGTCGGTCGCGTCGGAGCTCGGCGTGCCGATCGACCAGGTGATGATCCAGTCCTACTCCAACGGGTATGCCGAATACGTCACGACACCAGAGGAGTACGCGTCGCAGCAGTACGAAGGAGGGTCGACTCTTTACGGCCGCTACGAGCTGTGCGCCTACCAGCAGGAGCTGTCGTCCCTGGCCAAGAAGCTGCAGGACGGCGACTCCGTGCCGGTCGGCAGCGCCGGCGCACCGTCACCGCTCGGGATGATCAACCTGGTGCCGGGCGTGGTCTACGACAACCCGCCGCTGGGCAAGAAGTTCGGTCAGGTGACCAGCCAACCGAAGGCGTCATACAGCCGCGGGACGCAGGCGAAGGCGGTCTTCGTGACCGGACACCCGAAGAACAATCTGCGGCGTGGCGGGACGTTCCTGGAGGTGCAGCGCAAGGTCGGCTCGTTGTGGAAGCGGGTGCAGGACGACGGTGACTTCGCCACGAAATTCACCTGGAAGCGCACCGACGTGATTCTTGGCGCGTCGACCGCGACCGTCACCTGGGACATCCCGAGCGACGCCACGAAGGGAAGCTATCGGATCGTGCACCACGGCGCGTCGAAGGCGCCGCTGACCGGGAAGATCTCCGAATTTACCGGCACTTCAGCGGAATTCACCGTCAGCTGATGAGGGAGGCGAGGCGCCGGAGGGCCAGCTCATAACCGTCGACGCCGCAGCCCACGATGACGCCGGCGGCGATGTCGGACAGGTAGGAGCGATGCCGGAAGTCCTCTCGGGCAAAGACATTCGAGATGTGCACCTCGACGAACGGCACCTGCACCGCCGCCAGCGCATCGCGGATGGCTACGGACGTGTGGGTGTAGGCACCCGCGTTGAGGACGATGCCGGCGTTGTCGCGGCGCGCCTGGATCTCGTCGACCAGCGCTCCCTCGTCGTTGCTCTGGAAGAACTCCACGTCTGCGTCGAGCTCGGCTGCAACCTTCTCGCACCGCTGCTGTATGTCGGAAAGGCCTTCTGCGCCATACAGATCGGGCTCGCGGATGCCGAGCAGGTTGAGATTGGGGCCGTTCAGGACAGCGAACGTCGGGCGGGTCATGCCTCAAGTATGACGGCTCACCCCGCGCCGGCGTCCGATGCCGGGCCCTCGTCGCGCACTTCGTAGACGGCGGACACCGCTTCGCGCAGCCGGCTGATCCACTCGTCCTCGTGCTGGCCGACCAGCCGCACGCACCACGCGAGCGCTTCGGAGCGGGATCGCGCCACGTTCGCGTCGACCAGCGTGTCGAGCACCCGGCGCTCCGGCTGACGCAGCCGGGTCATCACCGGCACCGACAGATTGGTGAAGAGCTCGCGGGTATCGCCGCAGACCGCGCCCCACGCGACCTTCGCGCCGAAGCGCCGCTGGGCCTCGTCCGCGATGCGCATCCGCTTGCCGCGGGTGTCCTCGCGCCAGCGCTTGATGCGGCCACTCTCGGCTGCGCGGGCGCCGTCGGTGTCCTCGGCGTCACCTTTCTCGCCACCGACCTCGGGCGCGGGCAGCGTGCCGACGACCACGATCTCGTCGCGGTCGACCGTCACCTCGGGCGTGCCTTCGAACCAGTCGTCGGGCAGCCGCCCGGCGAACCATCCTTCGATCGTGTTCATCTCTTGATTACACACTTACATGATTACAACGTCAAGGGCGGATCTCGATACACTCCTCCGCTTCGCTCCCCCGCTACTCGATCGGCGTGTTGCTCGCCGCTCGCTCCCCGCTACTCGATCGACGTTGTCTACGTTGCGCGCAGGCCGAGCGACAACTCCGCCGGAGCACCATCGACCAGGCGGACCGGGATGCCCCAATCCTGTTGGTACACATGGCAAGCGGCGTGCTCGGGCAACTCACCGGTGATCGGGTCGCCGTCGCACGCTGCGGCCCGGACCGACACATGCAGCACGCCCTCAGTGAGGCCGTCAACGAACTCGAGGGTCCGCTCCAGCCCCTGCGCGGCGCCTTCGCCCGAGCGGAGCAGGCCCTCCGGGCTGGCGGACACGGTGAGCTGGGTGGGGTCGCCATACCGCTTGTCGAGCTTCTGGCCGGTGGGCGGGACGAAGTCGACCGACAACCGGAGCTGCCCAGGCGCGATGTCGGTCACTGACCGCTGAGTGCGTAGCGCGTCACCCGAAACCCGTGCAGCCGCAACGGGTATGGCGACCCGGGCGATCCGGTGTGCGTTGGACTCGACGACCAGCAGGCGGGCGCCCGACTCGTCGGCCTCGACCAGCACATCACTCGGCTCCGCGAGCTCCGACGCGAGAGTCGACACCTCACCCGTCGCCGGGTCGAAGCGACGGATCGCGCCGTTGTAGGTGTCCGCCACCGCGACGCTGCCGTCGGGAAGCTCGGTCAGGCCGAGCGGGTGCTGCAGCAGGGCATCCGCCGCTGGTCCGTCGACGTGCCCGAAGTCGAAGAGCCCCTTGCCGACATACGACTCGAGCTGGAATCCGCTGTCGGACAACGAGATCGAGCGCAATACGGACGTCTCGGAGTCGGCGATCCAAACCTTGCCACCGTCGGCGGAGGTCGCGAGTCCGGAGGGCTGCGCCAGCCAGGCGTCGTGTGCGGCACCGTCGCGCAGCCCTTCGTTGCTGGTGCCGGCAAGCACCGCCACGGAGTTGTCCTTCGGGTCGGTGGCCAGGTGCAGCGCCCACAGCTGGTGTGTGCCGGCCATCGCGATCACGACCCGGTCGATCCACCAGGCGAGGTCCCAGGGTGTCGACAGCGGCTGCTGCAGCGCGGCACCGCTGCCGGACCGCTCACGCAGCTGCTCTCCGGTGCCGGCCTGCACGCGAATCTCCCCGTCCGACAGACGGATCGAGAAGATCTGATGGCGGACCGTGTCCGCGACGAGCACGTCATACCCGAGGCGGTCGGCGGCATCGGGCGGCAGGACGAGCACGCCCTGCGGCGAATCCAGGACGCCGCTGCCGTAGCGCGCCCGCTCGGTCTCGAGGTCTGCCTCCAGGTGCACGACCTCGTGGTGAGCGGTGTCGGAGACCAAGTAGCTGCCGTCGCCGAGTGCGGCCAGCTTCCCCGGGAAGCGCAGCGCGGTCTCGGGTGGCTCGGGCGCGACATACGGACCGTCGCCGGTGCGCAGCGTGCCTTTGGCGCGATGCTCCTCGAGCAGCTCGCGGACCAGGACGGTCAAGCCGTGCGCGTGACCCTCCCCGGAGAACTGCCCGACGACATAGCCCTCGGGGTCGATCACGACGAGCGTCGGCCACGCCCGCGCGGTGTAGGCGTCCCAGGTGGTCAGCTCGGGGTCGTCGAGCACGGGGTGGTGCACGGCGTAGCGCTCGACCGCCTGCTCCAACGCCACCGGGTCGGCCTCGTGCTCGAACTTCGGCGAGTGCACGCCGATGAGCACCAGCTGATCGGCGAATTCGCGCTCCAGCGGGCGCAATTCGTCCAGTACGTGCAGACAATTCACACAGCAGAAGGTCCAGAAATCTAGCACACAAAAACGACCTCGTAGATCGCGCAGCGTCAAAGCGCGCCCACCAGTGTTCAACCAACCGCGCCCGGATAGCTCCGGCGCCCGCACCCGTAATGCCATAGGTCAATCGTGGCACTCGCCGACGCCGAGCACCGCCGGGCTCCTGGCCGTGCTCCTTGGGTGCGGCTTGGGCAAACCATCATCGGCGACAGGTCTACTAATCGGGCCGCACGGAAGACGGCTCGACCGACCGACCGACCGGAAGCCGCCGCCATGAACGACACTCGACGATGCGCTATCTGTGCTGCCTCGCTTGCTGACCTTCGCGCCGACGCGAAGACCTGCAGCGCAACATGCCGCAGCGCACTACGCCGCCGCAATACCGCGGCACAACTCGCGGCATACCGCGCGCTTATTGCAAGCCGCGACCACTAACAACGGCTCGACCGAGCCGACGACGCAGGTAGGGAGTTCATAGGGCCCGTCGTCGGCCCGGTCGAGCTGTAGAACAGCCGCCTACGACCAACCTTTCCGTAGGCGGCCGTGCCTGCCCGGTAGGCCTTCTCCTAGCCATGTGGGCCGGACAGCACACCCCCAGCGGGTCGCCTCGATCTCCGCGACATACACCCGTCGCGCTGAAGGTCGGGGCGGCCCGCTCCTTACTTCACCGGGCCCGTTGTGAGGTCGGGCCCGGCTTATTAACCTCACGAACCGTCGCGAATCCTCACGCGCGACAAGGAGATTCACACTATGACTGCAGTTCTCGAAGCGTCCACACGCCCTGCGCTCTCCCCCGATGACCCGCGTCTCGCTGCGATAGGCGACGGCCGCCGTCGGCACTACCGACCGACGCTCCCTTACACGATGCCCCTGGCCGCGAGTGTCGGCGAGCACGCGCGCAGGCAGGCGGGATGGATCACACAGGCTGCCGCGCTCCTCGGCGAGCCGGTGCCCGCGCTGCCTACCCTGGTACGTGACTGGCGCAGGCGCGCGACCGCACGAGAGACACCGCGAGTCATCGCCTACGACATTGCTCACCGCTTCGCCAACGGCGACGAGCCCGCCGTCGAGCTTCTGGCCGAAGCACAGGCACGCACGGCGGCCTCCGCGGCCGATGTTGACCTGGTGAGCGATGCCCTCGCTGAGATCGAATTCTCCCGCGTCGGCGACCTCGTCGACGAGCTGGTCGAGAAGATCGGTCCGGCGTTCGACGCGGCCGTCTCGAAGCTGCAGGAGGCCGCTGCCGAAATGGTCGATCCGTGGACCACGAAGCCACGCGGCATGATGGCGCTCGGGCAGGGTGGCGAAACGCCCGCGTGGTTCGACGTGTCGCCGCTCGGCGCGGCGGCCCGTGCGGAGCGTGGTGCGTCGGGTCGGATCTTCGACGCGCTCGACGCAATCGAGGATCTATCCGTGCTCGCACTTCGCCGCAGCGGATCTCACGCTTACGACGAGATCATCGCAATCGACGATGCCGCGCCGACGAAGGCCGACGATCTGGTCCGCCTCGGCGTGTATGCCGATGCTGACGAGCCCGAGCTCGCGCTCGTGGCCGTTGCTGGCGGGTGGCTGCCGAGTATGTCGCTGAGGCTGCAGCGGTGAGCGCCGCGACCGCCGAGAAGGCGTGCACGAAGTGCGGCGTCGTGAAACCGCTAGGCGCGTTTGTCCGTGACAACCGCCGCCCTGACGGGTGCGGGTCCGAGTGCCGGGTATGCAAGCGCCGCAGCGACCGCGCCTGGCGTGCGGGCTCGAAGGGTAAGGCCTACATGGACGGTTACAACGCCGCTCGCCGCGAGCCGAACCGCGAGCGCCTGGCCGCACGCCGCAAGAATCCCAAGTATCGCGACGCCGACCTCGCCCGCCTGGCCGCCCGCCGCGAGGCGATGCCGCATGAAGCATGGGAACACAGCTACCGCGCCCGCGCCCACCGCTACGGCTTCGAGCCGATCGTCGAGAGCTTCACCCGCGACGAGCTGATCGAGGCCTACGGCGCCCACTGCTGGCACTGCACCGCCGGTGCCTTCGAGGAGCTGGACCACTACCCGGTGCCTGTCTCCCGTGGAGGAGCACACCGGCTGGACAACGTCCGGCCGTCCTGCCTGAAGTGCAACCGGGCATCGTGGCGAGACACCCCGGCGCCCATCGCCGAGGAGCCCCCGGCACTGGCAAGGACAGGGGAGGCTATCGACCGGGCAGGCCTGGCCCTGGCCGTGTAGGTGCCCCTGCCATACCCGGCCAGGGTCGCCCTCGGCGTACCGCCGTCCCTCGCGTGGGCCACTGCACCACCGCACACAACCGCATACAGCTCGCCACCATCGGCCACGTTGCCGCGCTCCTCACCGAGTGCAGCAGCGTGGCCGATGCAGTGCTGGTGCAGTGCTGGTGCTGCAGCTCCTCGGCTCTCGGCCTCGCGCCTCGACCTCACGACCGACGCCGCGCTCCTGGTCGACGAGCTCATGGTCGCGGCTCGGTCGTCGAGCTCGTGGTCGTGCCGATGCCGTTGCGGTCGTCGGTCGATGTGATCGAAGGCGAAGTGCATCGAATGCATGACGCGATCGAGTGCAAGGCGAGCGCCGAAGGCGCATTGCAGCCTCGCGCGAAGGCACCTTCGCGGCCTCGACGTACGGAATGCGCCTAAGCCATCCTCCCGGCCTCCCAGGAGTGCCGACGAGATCCACCTAGGGAGCGTCGCCGAACGCCCGGCAGCGTCGACGAGAGACCCCGGGGGTGGACCCCTCGCCCGCCCGGAGCCGCGCGGCAAGGGCTCAGCGAGGCGTCCGCATCGCCCCGGCTGCCACACGTCGAGTAAGTCACACAAAACCCCGCAAAACCGTAAAGGAGTCACAACCCATGCCACCGCCTAAGCGCCCGATGGGCCGCCCGAAGACATACACCGCACCACCTGAACCCGACTTCGCCGAGGCCGTCGAGGCCGGGCACGAGTCGACGCTCCTCGCCTGCCGCGGCGTGCTCTCCCGGCGCCTCGACGCTGGTGTGCCCGCTCGCGAAGTCGCTGCCCTGGTCAGCGTCGCGTCGTTGGTCGAGAAGGAGCTCCACAAGCTGCAGGAGGGTCGCCGATGACCACACCGACGCCCGATCTCGACGAGCTCCTCGCCCTCCGCGACGTGTGCTCCCAACAGATCGCCGCGGGCCTCGACGCGCACTCTCTCGCTGCCATCATGCGGCAGCTCGTCGGCGTCTCTGCCGAGATCGCCGAGCGCGCGCCCTCGACGACCGAGACCTACGTCGAATGGATGCAGCGACGCCGCGCAGCGATGCGCGTGACGACCGCCGAAGGCCTCACCGCTCCACGCTTCACCGACGACGCCGAGGCCGACGCCTTCCTCGCCGAGTGGACGGCCGCAAACCCAGCGCCCGAACGGCCGATACCCCGATTCCGCCCGCAGACCTCCGAGGAGATCTCAGAATGACCAAGCGCCACACCCATCCCGACGGCCGCCGCAATCACACGCCCGGCCCCGTCTTCAACAACCTCCGCGGCCACCTCGATGCCTTGACCGCACGCGCCCGAGGCGAAGCGTCGCCCGAGGCGCCCGAGCGCCGTCCGCGCGGCGGGCGAGCAGTCCGCGAGCGTCGGCCGTGATCGGCAACGCGCCCGAAGGCACGCGAGAAGCGGGCCGCTATGTCCGGTGTCCGCACAGCTACCGACCGCGCGCCGAGCCGGTGCTCACGCGTGCATTCGACGCCGTCCTCGTCCCGATGCGTTGCACAACGTGCAGCCACCGAAAGGACGTCGAGCTGACAATCGCCGAAGCTGCCGCCTTCGTGCCGTGGACCCGTCCGGCGAAGGCCGCGGCGTGAGCGACGACGACGACCTCCGCGCCGAGCGCCTGGCCGCCCACGACCGCACGAAGGCAGCCGCACGCGAGCCCATGACGGCCGCCGAGGCGCGGCAATGGTTCGCCGAGCTGGCCGCGGTCGCTGAGGACAGTCGACAGCGGCGCTAGGCGCCGAGGACTTCGAGTTAGCGATCTAGCTAGTGACGGGCGCGAGCCCGTGAGCGGCCGGAGCCTTTCGAGGCTCCGGCCGCTTTGCCACACCCCCACGACATACGCCCGCCGCGAGCGCATCGCGGCACCGCGCCACCGAGACGCACTCTCGGTTCACAGCACAACCCCGAAAGGCACCACCTATGCAACCCGCATACGACCCCGACACACCCCGCGCTATCACCGTCTCGAAGATCCACATATCGAGCGGTGCGCGAACTTGCTACATCGGCCCCGGCCTGAAGTTCGGCCTCGGCGCTGTAGGGGAAGAAATTCGCCCGTACCTCGACCACCGGCACACCCTCGAATCGGGCGTGCTGCTATTCCTGCCCGACGACGTTCGCAAGATCCGCGTTTACGAGATCCTGTGGCGCGCAACGCCGAACGCCGACGGTAAGCACCCGGTGATCCGGCGCCCGTTGTCCGCGCTCGAAGCGGCAGACCTGCAGCTCCCGGCCGCCGAGGAGGCCGCGAAGTGAGCGCGCAAGACCGATGCCCCGACGACCGTCTCGCGGTCGAGGTCGACGCCCCGGCGTTCGCCGATCGTGACCGGCAGATATCGGCGCACCTCTTCGGCTGGCACGCGACCATGACGCGCGACGAGTACGTCGCCGCGTGCAAGGCCGCCAGCGAGCGCACAGGCGAGGCGATCGAGCCGCGGCCCGAGGTGCTCGCCGAGCTGCCACCCGAAGAGCCTCACGCGGCCCGTCTGGCGCGTGCGATCGAGAAGGCGGGATCGACGGACACCGCGCCCGAGATCGCCCGCGAGGACGCCGCAGACGACGCCCCCGCGCGCCCTTCGCTCGCCTCTCAGCTCCTCTCGCGCTCCGAGCTTCGATCGCTGCCCGAGCCCGAGCCGCTCATTGCGGACACGCTCGACAAGCACGCCGTGATGATGCTGTCGGGCTACTACGGCACCGGCAAGAGTTTCGTTGCGCTCGATTGGGCCGCGAGCATCGCCACCGGCCGGCCGTGGCTCGGCAGAACATCGGAGCGGGCCCGCGTGCTCTACGTCCTCGGCGAAGGCGCCTACGGGATCCATGCCCGCCTTCGATCGTGGGAGGAGCACCACGGCGCCGCGATCGCCGACGGATGGCTCGACGTCCTCCCCGTCGCCGCACAGGTCGCCGGGCAGGATCTCGGCGAGGTCGTCGCCCTGGTCGGCGCCCGCGGTTACGGCCTGGTCGTGATCGACACGCTCGCCCGGGCCGCCGTCGGCCTCGAAGAGAACAGCGCCCGCGATATGGGCGTCTTCGTGGCCGCGCTCGACGAGATCCGCCGCGCGACCGATAACGGCTCGGTCTTGGTCGTCCACCACAGCGGCAAGGGCGACAAGGGCGACAGCCGCGGATCCTCGGCGATCGGCGGAGCTATGGACGTCGTCTATCAGGTCAAGGGCGACGGCCGCGGGACGTTGGAGCTCTCGCGCACGAAGCGCAAGGAAGGCCCCACCGAGGACCGTCTATCGCTCGCGCTGCAGGAGCGCGGCTCCTCGGTCGTGGTCGCCGAGGCCGAGAACAGCGGCCCGAGCAAGCGCGACCGCATCGCCGAGCGGATCCGCGAGGAGCTGCACAAGGCGGGCGCGATCGAGCCGTCCGGCGTCTACATGAACGCCGACGAGCTCAACGAGCGAGTAGGCGGCCGAGCTGCAGACGTGCGCAGCGTCCGCGCCGCGCTCCTCCGCGCCGACTTCATCGCCCACGCCAGCCGCAAGGGCTACGCACTGCCCGAGGTCACGCCGCTAGTCGGTGGCACGCCTGGCGAGCCTGGCGCCACCACTGGCGACGGCCCCGAGCCGCTGCCGCCCGGCTGGGACGTCGAGCTCGACGCGGCATAGCAGGAGATCCACCACACCGCCCCCGGCGGCCTCGCGAGAGGTTGCCGGGGGCTTTTCCTCATGCCCGCACCGATCGCCCCGCAGGAGCCCGCAGGCGAGCCCATCCGCCGCGCCCGTGCAAGGTAGCGCCGGGATGCGCACGGAGCGCGGGAGGAGGGCGCAGAGACGCCGAGGAGCTGCCACCGGCACCCGACCCCCGCCCCGTTGCTAACCGCCTCCGGCGGCCTCCTGGCGCTGCCCTGGCGCTGCCCTGCACCGGCCGCCCCCGAGCCTGGACGCGGGCCGTGGTGGGCTCCTGGCGACGGCCTGACGCCGGCCTGGCGACGGCCTGGCGATCGCCGGGGCCGAGCCGAGGTGCGCGCGGAGCGCGGGAGGAAGGCAGGCGAAGGGGCGCGGGAGCTCGAAACACGCCGGGATGCACAACTACACGCCGCGGTCATTCCGTCCCGTCCCCGTCTAGAAAGACGGGGGGACGGACGGGATGGAGGTATGACGGCAAACTCATCCCGTCCCACCATCGGGACGGGATAGAACCGCAGAATGGCGCGGATATTCGAGGCTCCGAAGCTATCCCGTCCCAAACCGTCCGGGGGTCGGGACGGGATACGAGAGGTCTATCCCGTCCCGGGGTCGGGACGGGATAACTTCCACGATGCGGAAACTACATCAGCTTCTCCTCCTCGGTCCTCCCGGCGTCGCTCGGCTGAGTAATGCCGAGGTCGCCGCGCCTACGCCCAGTGCGCAGGCTTCGCCGCGGTTGCTGGCCGCGGCCCGAAAACGTGCTCAACGAGCCGAGGTTCGGCGATGAGCACGATCACGCGCCCGGCCTCACCTGGCGGATCCCCCTCGATCGACACTGCGCGAAGGTCCGCACCGCCAGCGTCGAGGACTGGTGCGAAACGCTTCGCCGCTTGCCGATTGAAGAATCCGACGACCGCCCGCGACCCCTCGGCCGCGACCGCAATGGCGTTCGGATCGAACTCGTTTGATGGTTGCCGCATGAGGCGCACAGGTTGGCCGGGCGAGAAGTCGCCAGCCTTGTTCGCCCGTTGGTAGTGACTGAGACCGCGCAGCTCGATCGCCCACAAGCCGACCTTGCGCAACCGCGTGTCCGTCGCCGTCGTCAACCGGCCTGTCCCGTCATGGCAGAACCGCAGGATCGTTCGACCCCCTGTGACGTGCTCGACGAGATGCACCGCAGGCAGCCCCGTTGCTAGATCCTCGAAGGTCGCCACCGACCCCGGCCCAGTACGGGGGAGGTACAGCTCCGAGGACGGCCGATCGTTCTGTGGGTGCGGCATGGTCAGAACGTAACGCGCAGCCCGTCGATGCGGCGTCACATCCGAGATCACCACCCGTCGAGTTCGTTCTCCAGCTCGCCTGGCGGCAAGGCAGCGAGCTGCTCAACCTGTCGATGGAGTCCCTTGTTGACTTGCTCTAGGCGCTGCCACGTCCGGCACGGGTAGATGCCGCCACACCAGCACTCGCCGCTGCCGTCGTCGAGCGGCTCGTGGTCGAGGACAACCCGGACGAGAGCAGCGCGCCACCGGTTGCGGGCCGCGTAGGCGTCCGCCTTCTCCTTGTAGCTGTCCGCGACCTGCTTGTGTGCCTTCTCGCGATCGTCTCTGTAAAGCCGCGCATGGCTCGTCTCGCGGGCGAGCGTCCGCTCGATCTCCTCTGCGTCCTTCGCGTAGTGACTCCGGCAAGATATGCACAGCGGTTCGGCTTCGTCCGCGGGCGACCGGCACAGCCAACGGCGCTCGCAGCATTGGCAGACGTTCGCCTGGCTGGCTTGGCGCTGCACCGGCTCTGATGGCGTCATGGTGCCTGCCTTCTTCTGCTTCGCGCGCTGCTGCTCCCACTGGCGTAGACGTCGCGTGTGCGCGGCGCGCTGGCTCACGTTGTGTTCGCGGATCTTGTCGGCTTGTACGGCGGGCAGCGTCGCCGACATTTTGCGGGCCGAGAGGCCAAGCTCGATCAACTGCTTGTAGATCTCCTGTTGGCCGAGCCCTAGCTCCTTTGCCAACGCCGCGACCGTTATACGTTCTGTCACTGCCCCAACGTCGGCAAGGGCCGCCCGCTCCGATCGTGCTCGGCCGCGCACAGGTAGCCGAGCATCGAGTTTTGATCTCGCTGCAGCGCGACGAGTTGCGACAGTAGGCCGATGATGCGGTCGTTCTGGTTTAGACCTTCGATCGCCCGGTTTGCTGAGACCTGGTCGCGCTTCTTCTCTGACGAGCCAGCTAGTCCAGTGAATGCAAACCGTTCGCTGTGGTGTAGCCCGCGCGTGTTCTTACCCATGCGCTGAGTATGGCGACCACGACGTCGGCAGGGACCGCAAACGCGCGAAATGCCCGCCGACTTCCGAAGAGATCGACGGGCATCGCTGCTGCCGTACTACGCGCCGCGTTCAACCTCCGCGGAGGCCGCGTCGACTGCAGCCGCGAGGAGTGCCTCGCCCTCGGCCTGTAGCTCTTCGTGTCGAGCCTGGCGCATGACTTCGATTTGTAGATCGAGAACGGTCTCTAGTGCCGCATCGTAGAGCCCATCGTTTAACAGCCGCGCGGCTGTCGTGAGGTGGTCGGAGATGTCGCGTGCGTTCGTCGCTGCACCCGCCCCTTCGCCCCGGCGGCTGTCCTGGTTCCGTCGTGCCACACCACGGTCAACCGTTCACCGGGGAAGAACCGTTGGCCCCGGTATCCCGCCTTCGTAGCCTCGACCCGGTCAATCGCTAGTGAGAGATAGTCGCGTCGTGCATCGACCCCCGCGGCCTCCCACGCCTCCTGAGACTGCACGAGATCAAGCAACGGCGCGAGGTCTGCCTCGGGCGCGGGGAGCGCGTCCAGTGCTGCCACCGCCGCGTCATGAGCTGCCCGCGCGCGCTCGACGCGCTCTTTCAGTCGGTCACCGCTGAGGATGCCGGTCTCGGCGAGGTCGAGGAGACCCTCTAGCGCAGCTTCCCGGGCGACGACAGCGTCGGCGAGGTGCTGACGTTCGGTGCCATGCTCCGGTGTCTCCCTGGCGATCCATCGCTCGGCGATAGCGGACAAGAGCGCCGCGTCGGCCTCGTCTTCGGGATCAAGCAGCGACAGGCGACGCAGGAAGGCATCCGCGACGGCCGCGTCGGTGGCGGGCTCGGGCACTGAGAAGCCGTCGCAGGTGCGCAAGCCTTGCTTGTAGTTGGCGCAGACGTAGGACCGACCGGGGAACACACCGGAGATCGAACCCCGCCCACCGCATACGGCACAGTGCAGGAGCCCGCGCAGAAGTGTCGGCACCTTCGCGCCTCGTGCGCCGCGACGTGTGCCGTCGGCGCTGACCCTCGTCCGGCCAACGGTCGCGGCGAGGATCTTGGCACGCTCGGCCTCGGTAATGACGCCTTCGCCCACCGACACCGGACGGTCGTCAGCGTCGAGGTAGACCGAGCCGATCGCGGCCCACGCACGCCCCTCCTCGGGCTTCTCGCGGATCGAGGCCAACCCCGCGAACCCTGGCGCCCGCAGGAGGGCGCGGACTGACGAGGTGCGCCATTCGGTCCCGCGTGAGGCCGCGATGCCCTCGTCGTTCAGCGCCTTAGCGATCCGGTACGGCGTCAGCCCCGCGAGCGCGTCGTCGGCGATACGACGAGCGACAGCGTAAGTCTCGGGGTCGTGCTCGATCTTCCCATCGGGGCGACGTCGCAGACCGTAAGGAGGTGCCCCCGACTGCCATACACCTTCAGCGCGGGCATATCGGCGTGCGCGGCTGACTCGCTCGCTGAGCTTGTCGGCTTCCTCCTTGGCGATCTCGCCTCGGATGATGAGACCGAGGCGCTGACTTGTGTCGCCGGTGTCGGTGCCGTCGATACCGAGGATCTTCCGACCGGTGCCCGCATGGCGTTTCAGGAGTTGGGCGATGTGTTCGGCGCCGCGTCGCTCGGCACGGTCGAGGGACCACACGAGCAGCGTGTGGAAGCGCCCGCCGTCGTCGAGATCGTCAAGTGCCTTCTTCCACACCGGGCGCGGCTTACGCGAGTGGTCGCTCGCTCCGGTGCCCTCCTTCTCTTGGTAGACCTCGACAACGTCGAGCCCGAGGCGCTTGGCGAGATCGCGACAGTCGGCCTCTTGTTGCTTCTGGCTACGCCCGCGCTTGTCGGACCCTTCAGCGCTCGACGCTGACCGGCGTGTGTAGATCGCGCAGTGTTGCGCGGCGTTGGATGGCATGGCGGCCCCTTCTTGGACTAGGCAATCTTTGCGTCTACTACGTCCAAAAATCCAACACGACAACTTTGCCGCGCAGGTCGGCCAGGTGGACCTGCTCACCGCCGGTGTTGAGCCATCCCCGACCGATCAGCTCCGGGGCCCGCACGCGCATTCTCGTCATACCGTCAATGATCGCGCGTGGCGAAGGCGGCAGGTGCAGGGGCATCCTGGAGGCCATGGGAAACGAAGCATGAGCAACGGTCACGACCTGGAGATTCGGATCGGTCGCGACGAACTACAGATCCGGCAACGATACGAGACGTTGTCGATCCTCAACGACATCGTCACCGGCCTGCTCTTCCTCGTGGGCAGCGTGTTGTTCTTCGGCGACTCCACGGCATACACCGGCACCTGGCTCTTCGTGCTCGGGTCAGTACTGATGCTGATCCGCCCCTGCATCCGGCTCACCCGGCGGCTACATCTACAGCGCATCCACCCGGGGGACGAGGGCGCGGCACACGAGAGCTCGATGGACTTCTGACGGCGCCGGGCACACACCGACCGTCGGCTGACAGAGCGCCGCTGCCGCTCACCGGGCCGGTTTGCCGGCCAGCAACACCGCGAAGTCGCCCTCCCGATCGGTCCACACCTGCCGCACTGCGAGCCCGACCTCCTCCAGCTCGGCACTGATGCCGCTGACCCGGAACTTCGTCGAGATCTCCACGCGCACCTCTTCCCCGCAGGCGAGCGTGAAGTCCAGCTCCGCTCCCGGCAGTCGCACCCGCTGTGGCATCTCGGCACGCAACCGCAGGTCCATCCGCTCCATCTGCGGGTCCCAGAACGGCACGTAGGAGAACCCGCCGGGGTCGATCTCCCCGCCCAGCTCACGGTTGAGGACGTGCAGCACGTTGCGGACGAAGTCCTCGGTGACCCCGTCCCGGTCGTGATAGGCGGCGATCAACCGGTCGACGCTCTTGACCAGGTCGACACCGAGCAACAGCGAATCGCCAGGCAGCAGAACATCGCTCAGCGCTCCGAGGAACGCCGCGCGCTCCTCACGGTAGAGGTTGCCGATCGTGCTGCCGAGGAACGCGATCGTGCGACAGTCGCCTCCGGGAAGTTGCGCGAGATGGAGGGTGAAGTCGCCGACGACGGCCTCGACCTGCAGACCCGGATAGCGCTCGGCGAGCGCCTCGGTGGCCTGCCGCAGCGTCGCCTCGGACACGTCCACCGGGCTGAACCGCTGCAATCGGCCGGTGGCGGTGAAGGCGTCGAGCAGGATCCGGCTCTTCTCGCTGGTGCCGCTGCCCAGCTCGATCAGCGTGCTCGCTCCGCTCGCGGCGGCGATCTCGTCGGCGTGCTCGGAGAGGATCTCGTGCTCCGCTGCGAAGGGGTAGTAGTCGGGCAGCTTGGTGATCTGGTCGAACAGCTCCGAGCCGCGGTCGTCATACAGCCACTTGGGCGAGAGCGTGCGCGGGTGACTGCCGAGTCCGCGGCGCACGTCGTCGATCAGGCTGTCCCCGGCGCGGTCCGGGTCGAGCAGCACCGACACCACCGGCTCCGGCGCGGCGTTCATCGCACACCACCGTCGGCCAGCCGCAGCCCGGTCATCGGCCAGCGAGCGCCGGCCGGGAAGAAGTTGCGGTATGACGCCCGCGCGTGTCCGGGCGGGGTCAGCGCGCACCCGCCGCGCAGCACCATCTGACCGGACATGAACTTGCCGTTGTATTCGCCGATCGCGCCCTCCGCCGGGTGGAACCCCGGGTAGGCGAGGTATGCCGAGGAGGTCCACTCCCAGCAGTCGCCGTACATCTGCCGCAGCCCACCGGTGGCTGCGGGCGCCGAACGTGCGTGGTAACTCTGCGAATCGGCAAGATTGGCGGTGCCGTCCGGCTCACCGAGCAGGGTGCGCGCGGCGTGTTCCCACTCCTGCTCCGTCGGCAGCCGCTTGCCCGCCCAGGACGCGTAGGCGTCGGCCTCGTAGTGGCTCAGATGCGTCACCGGCAGCCCCGGATTGACCGGGAAGGTGCCGTGCAGCGTGTGCTCGAACCACACCCCGTCGAGTTGCTGCCAGTAGAACGGCGCGCGCCACTCCTCGCGCTGCACCCGGCCCCACCCGTCGGACAACCAGAACTCGGCCCGGTCGTAGCCGCCGTCGGCCATGAACTCCAGCCACTCACCGTTGGTGATCAGCCGGTCGGCGAGGCGGAACGGCTCCAGATAGACGCGGTGCGGCGGCAGCTCGTTGTCGAAGCAGAAGCCGCCGCCCTCGTGGCCGATCTCCACCAGCCCGCCCTCGACGTCGACCCAGCCGAGCTGATCGGGCTCGCTGACCGGCGCGGGCGCCCCGGCATACACCGGCTGGAGGGGGTTGGCGGACAGGACGTGCTTGATGTCCATGAGCAGCAGCTCCTGGTGCTGCTGCTCGTGGTTGAAGCCCAGCTCGATGGTCGACGTGAGCCGTCCCAGCGCGCCCTCGTCGAGGGTGTCGATCAGGTCGCGCATGCGGGCGTCGACGTTGCCGCGATACGTGCCGACGTCGTGCGCACCCGGCCGGCTGATGTGCCCGCGCTCGGCCCGGGCGTAGCGCGGCCCGACGGCCTCGTAGTAGCTGTTGAACAGGAACCAGTACTTGTCCTGGTATGGCGCGAAGTCGCGCTCCTGCTCGGCCAGCACGAACGTCTCGAAGAACCAGGTCACGTGCGCGCGGTGCCACTTGGTCGGCGAGACGTCGGGCATCGACTGGACCGTCTGGTCCTCCGGGGACAGCGGTGCCGCGAGCCGCTCGGTATAGGAGCGGACTTCGTCATACCGCGACAGGAGTGCGTCGGCGGTCCAGCTGTCGGTGGGAACGGAAAGAGTGGTCACGTCGGACACCTCCGACCCGGCCGGTCATCGACGGCGCTCGCCGTGTGCGAGCGCCGGGCCAGGCTGACCCACACCAGCCTAGGTGCCGCGTCCGACAACCCGTCGTGATGAGAGTGACCGGAAGGTGAGCTGCGGGTTGCGAGCGGGTATGCCGCGTCGGACCTACCGTTGGCGCGGCGGGGCCGTCGCCGACTCCGGCGCGACGATCTGCTCGACGGTACCTGCCTCGATCACCTTCGCGAGCCGGCGAATCCGGTCGCGCGACGCACGCCAGCCCTTGACCTTCTCGGCAGCGACCAGCCGCCGCTTGTGACTCACCTCGATCGTCCACGGCGTGCCGAAGACGGCTCGAGCGATCATCACCAGCGGGAAGATCAGCAGCAGGAGCAGGAACTCGCCCAGGAAGATCATCAGGATCACGATCAGCGGCAGCAGGATGATGCCGAAGATGATCAAGCTGATCGGATCGTCACCCAGGTCGGGGATGTCGAACCAGTCCATGTCCTTGGCCCTGGCCTTGCGGCGCCAGGGCAGCCACTTCCGGCGCACGCGATATCTCTCGCCGGTCGGTGTGACGGCCTTCATCGATGTCCCTCCCTCGTGACGTGGTGGCAGGGTACTGACGACCGGTGCATCAGCTTCGTTCCGGGCGGCACGCAACCCCTGACCACCTGCCGGACACGTCACGACCGACCGGCGCGCGCGGTCCTACCATTTTTCGTATGACGCAGTACCTGTCCTTCGTGGCGCTCGCGCTGCTGCTTGCGATCGCGCCCGGCCCCGACTCACTGCTGACCCTGCGCAGCACGTTGATCGGCGGCCGGCGACGCGGCGCGTGGACGGTCATCGGCATCCTGGTGGCCAACGTGGTCCAGGGTGTGCTCGCGGCGTCCGGGCTCGGCGCGATCCTGGTGCACGCCGAGACGCTCTTCCGGATCATCAAGTGGGCGGGTGCGGCATACCTCGCCTACCTCGGCTTCCTCGCGATCCGCGCCGCGTGGCGGATGCGCAACGCGGACGCCCCGGCTGAAGGTGTCATGCCGGTGCGACGCT
Organism: Flexivirga sp. B27; assembly: GCF_052905685.1. Taxonomy (NCBI): domain Bacteria; kingdom Bacillati; phylum Actinomycetota; class Actinomycetes; order Micrococcales; family Dermacoccaceae; genus Flexivirga; species Flexivirga sp. B27. The sequence continues at coordinate 168,576 of NZ_JBPYUM010000005.1, forward strand.
CCCCGTGGTCGGCTGCCCGGCAGGGCTTCCTGTGCAACATCACGAACCCGAAGGTGCTGGCCTTCAACATCGCGGTGCTGCCGCAGTTCGTCGGCGAACACGCAAGCGTCGCAACGCTGTTGACCTATGCGATGACTCTCGCAGCTGTCGGCTCGGTGGTGCTGGTCGCTCTGGTCGCCGTCGCGGGCATCGCCACCCGCGTGCTGCAACGACTCACCGTCCGGCGCAGCATCGAAGGTGCGACGGGTGTCGTCATGCTCGGCTTCGCGAGCGCGCTCGTCGCTGAGAGCTGAAGGCTCCTTGAGGAGCGCGTGAGGCACTTGGTCTCGATACACCTCCTCCGCTTCGCTCCCCCGGCACTCGACCCGCGTACTCGTCGGTCGCACTCGACCCGCGTGCTCCTCGGCCACCTCGATTACTACAGGCGGCGGTCGCGCAGCACGGGGAACGCCTCGCGGAACTCACCCACCGCGGCCGGGTCGGCGTCAACGCGCAGGATCTCCTGATCGGTGCCGGCTTCGGCGAGCACTTCACCGTCAGCGGCGATGACCGCGCTGCGTCCACCCATCGGCGTGCCGGCGTGGGTGCCCGCGGTGTTGCAGGCGATCACCAGGCACTGGTCCTCGATGGCGCGTGCACGGAGCAGCAGCCGCCACGCCTCGACCCTGGCCTCCGGCCAAGCAGCTGGTATGACGAAAACGGTCGCCCCACGGTCCACTTGGGCCCGATAGAGCTCGGGGAACCGCAGGTCATAACAGGTCGAGAGGCCCATCGTCACGCCCGCGGCTTCGAGGACCACGATGTCCGATCCGGCCTCCATCAGCTTCGGCTCGCCGCCGGCGAAACCGAAGCGGTGGATCTTCCGGTAGCTCGCCGCGAGCGACCCGTCCGGGGCGAAGAGCAGCGAGGTGTTCCACAGCGACTTGCCCTCGGGACCGGTCTCACCCGAAGCGGGGTGCTCGGCGATCGACCCGCCGTGCAACCACACGCCCGCGTCCCGGGCTGCGTCGGCGAGCGCCGAAACGACCGCCCCGCCGACGTCCTGCGACCGCGACGGCCAGTCGCGGTAGGAGAACCCGCCGGCGGACCACAACTCCGGCAGGACGACGAGGTCCGCGCCGGACTCCGACCGCACCAGGTCGCACACACGTGACGTGCGGTCGGCGAGCGACTCACTGTCGTCATACGCCAGCTGGATGACTGCGATCTGCATGGCACTCAGTCCTTCTGATCAACGGTGTGCTCTGGATTGTCGTCCCGTGCGTGCGCGGCGCCCGCGCGGGCCCGAGCGGCGAGGTATTCGTTGTAGGCGGTCAGCTCGGCGTCACCGTCCCGATCGGCCTGCCGCTCAGCGCGTTCGCCCTCGGCGCGGTCCTTGCGATACCACTCCATCGCGATCAGCATCGCCAGCATGAGCGTCGGGAACTCGCCGGCGCCCCACGCGACGGTGCCTGCGCGTTGTTGATCAACCAGTGGGTCGGGCACCCAGGACAGGTCGAGCACGGTGAACAGGTCGGGCGCGAGCAATGTGGTGCCGGTCATCATCGCGACACCGAAGAAGGCGTGGAAAGCGATGGCCACCAACAGGATCAGCATCCGGATCGGCGGGTTCCACAGCTTCGGTCCGGGGTCGATGCCCACCAGTGAGTAGGCGTAGATGTAGCCGACGGTGGTGAAGTGGGCGACCATCAGCACATGCCCGGTGTGCGTGGTCAGTGCGATGTAGAACAGCGGTGAGTAGTAGAACGCGATCAGCGTCCCGAAGGACAGCACGGCCGCGATGATCGGGTTGGCGAAGAACGCGAAGACCCGCGAATGCACCACTGCGAGAAGGAGTTCGCGCGGGCCGAGCGTGCCGTCCCGGCGCTTGGGCAGTGCCCGCATGGCCAGTGTCACCACACCCCCGCGGACCAGGCAGATCGGCACGAACATGGACACACCCATGTGCATCAGCATGTGCATCGAGAACTGCACGTGCCCGTAGATCGCCGGCGCCGCGTCGGAGAAGTAGATGAACGACGCCCAGCCGCCGATCCACCAGACGGTGCGGGCGATCGGCCACTTGTCGCCGCGGCGGTGCAGGCGCCATACCCAGTGCAGGTAGACGCCCAGCCCGAGCACGGCGATCGCCGTGAAGAGCCACTCCACGCGCCACGCGGTGAACCAGCTGCCCGTCTCCAGCGGTGACGGGGTCGGGTAGTCGGTCAGTGAGAACGCCCGGTCGGTCGTGTTGAGCGGGGACTCACCGGACACCGGCGGCTGCGAGCGCGACAGCGCTGCGCCCAGGCCGATCGCAGCACTCATGACCAGCACCTCGACGCCGGCCAGTCGGGCGAACGCGGCACGACCGGGCTTGGACGCCCGGTCGGCGCGCAACCGGGCCACGACCTTCTGCCGCTGGAACCAGCCGAGCACACCGAGCCCGACGAGTGCGGCGATCTTGGCCAGGACGACCACGCCGTACTTCGAGCCGAGCCCGCCGAAGCCACCCAGCCGGATCCAGGCGTTGAGCACACCGGACAGGCCGACCATCGCGATGCACCAGGTCGCGGCGGTGGAGAAGCGCGCCACCACGTCGGCAGCACCCTTGCCGAGCCGCGACCACATCAGCAGCACGGCGAGCAGGCCGCCCACCCACACCGCGACACCGAGCAGGTGGAAGGCCAGCGAGTTGACCGCCGCATCGTGGTCGTCACTGCCGGCCGCGTGACCGACCAGCGCCAGCGGCCACATCGCGGCGACGGCGACGAAGAACAAGAACGCCTGCACGCCACGACTTGCGCCGGCCAGGCAGACCACTGCGACACCCAGCGCCACGAGTGTGGTGATCGCGGGGTCACGCAGCAGATCCAGCTCCCACGTCGTCTTCCACGCGCCGGACCAGAAACCGCGGGACCCCACGCGCACACCGGACACGTCCGCGTAGGTGAGGATGCCGTTGACGACGCCGAAGACCGCCCAGGCCAGCGCCGACCAGGCGGCATACCTGCCGACGCGGAACCGGCGTGCGGTCCGGGCACCTTCGGGCATCAGCATCCCGCCGAGCAGCAACAGCCCGATGGTCAGCGCCATCGCCAGCTGGAACGCGGTGGTGGTCAGCGGCAGACCCCAGCGCACCAGCGCTCCGGGGTCCAGCAACTCGAGCTTCGCGGCGGCACCGGTGAAGGTCACCGCAGCCGCGCATGCGAGCAGGCCGACGCCGAGGGCGCCGACGACCGCCCCGAAGTGCGACGCCGGGCTGGTGGAGGGTCGACTGGTCACGCCGAAAAGCCTAGATCGGGCGCTTGTGAGGCAACCTCCCGGTCGGCGCGTGCGCAGCCATTACCCTCGGAGTATGCCGACACGACCGCTCCCGCCCGAAGGTCTCGACGAGCTGGTCACGGCGTATGCCGCAACGGCCCAGGCGGTGCTCGACCTCGGCATGACCTGCCGACCGGAGGATTTCGAGCTGCCGACACAGTGCCCGGGCTGGACCGTGAAGGACCAGATCTCGCATGTCGTCGGGGTCGAAGCGATGCTCGCCGGGACACCGGACGAGGAGATCGAGGTGCCCGACCACCCGTGGATCCGCAGCGACTTCACCCGGGTGATCGAGCGCGCCGTCGAGATACGCCGCCCGCGCAGCGGGCACGAGGTGGTGCAAGAACTGGCGCACGTGCTGCCGCGCCGCGTGCGGGCGTTGCGTGACTCGGAGACGACGCCGGACAGCCCGATGCCCGTGCTGTTCCGCGGCGAACCCACGGTTGGCTCCCAGTTGCCGTCGCGCATCTTCGACATCTGGTGCCACGAGCAGGACCTGCGCGAGGCATTGGACCGCCCCGGCGACCTGGCGACGCCGGCCGCTGCGTTGTTCGTCACGGCGGTGCTCACGGCCCTGCCGCGGCGGGCCGCACGTGTCGGCCTGGAGCCGGGGACATCGGTGATCATCGAGTCGACCGGCCCCGTCGTGGCCCGCGAGGGCGTGCGGATCATCCCCGGCTCCGACGGTTCACCGCACGCCGAGGCGCTCTTCTCCGGGCAAGCACACGTCGACGAAACCGACGACAGCACAGGCGAACTCATCGTCGTACCGCCCGGCACCGTCACGACGATCCGACTCACCACCGAGGCGCTGGGTCGCCGCGGTGCTGGTCGTGTCGCGACCGCCGACCTGCGTTACTCCGTCGAGGGCGACGAGGACGTCGCCGCCCGCGTGCTCGACGCACTCACCATCACGCCCTGAGGTCGTTGAGGTCGTTGAGCTTGTCGAAACGACACCGTGACCTCGACAAGCTCGGCCACCTCTTGGTGTGACCTCGACAAGCTCGGCCACCTCAGGGACACGCTCGGCCACCTCGATTTGATGCATCGGCATCCAATGCATATAGTTGTGTGTCGCAAACAAGTTGTCCGCATCACACTCGCCGCCGCGTTCGAGCAGCGCACTGACGCGACCCCTCATCCGTTATCCGGGAAGTCCCTATGTCCGTCGAGCACGACGTCGCGATGGAGTTGTCCTCCGAGCTCATCCGACTGGTGAAGAAGGTCGAAGCCGTCCGCCACCACTCCCCGCGAGTGCACCCGGGGCTCGAGCCGTCGGCATACCCCGTCTTCTTCAGCCTCGCCCGTACCGGCCCTGCACGGGTGTCCGCACTCGCCGAAGCGGTCCACTCCGACGTCTCGACGGTCAGCCGCCAGGTGAGCCACCTGGTCGGCCAAGGGCTGCTGCACAAGGTGTCGGACCCGGATGACGGTCGCGCCCAGCAGGTCGCACTGACCGACGTGGGGCGTGCCCTGATCCAGCGCCTGCAGGACGGCCGTGGTAAGTGGATCCAGTGCCTGCTCGCCGAATGGGACAACGACCGGGCACGCGACTTCTCCCGCGACCTGCATGATTTCGCCGACCTGATCAGCACCGAGATCGACCTGGCCAGGGCACACGGCGAGGACATCCCCGAACTTCCACCCACCACCCGAGAGGATCCCGCGTGAGCACCTCAGCGGCAGCCAAGACGGCGCCCCCGAGCGGCGAATTCACCCACCGGCAGATCCTGACGATCCTGACCGGTCTGCTGCTGGGCATGTTCCTGGCCGCACTCGACCAGACCATCGTCAGCACCGCGATCCGGACGATCGCCGACGACCTGCACGGGCTGTCGATCCAGGCCTGGGTCACCACGGCATACCTGATCACCTCCACGATCACGACTCCGATCTACGGAAAGCTCGGCGACCTCTACGGCCGCAAGAAACTGTTCATGTTCGCCATCGGCGTCTTCATCGTCGGCTCGGCGCTGTGCTCGTTCGCCACCTCGATGTACGAACTCGCCGCGTTCCGTGCCTTCCAGGGCATCGGCGCGGGCGGCCTGATGACGCTGACCCTGGCGATCATCGGCGACCTGGTCCCGCCGCGTGAACGCGCGAAGTACACCGGCTACTTCATGGCGACGTTCGGCACCTCCTCGGTGCTCGGCCCCGTCGTCGGCGGTTTCCTGGCCGAGACCACCTCGTTCCTCGGTGTCACCGGCTGGCGCTGGGTCTTCCTGGTCAACGTGCCGATCGGCATTCTGGCGTTCTTCGTGGTGTCGGCCACCCTGCACCTGCCGCACGTCCGTCGCGAGGCCAACATCGACTGGTGGGGCGCGGCGGCACTCGTCGTCGCCCTGGTGCCGCTGCTGACCGTGGCCGAGCAGGGCCGCGGCTGGGGCTGGACCTCGACCACGTCGCTGATCTGCTTCGCCATCACCGTCATCGGCATCGCGGCGTTCCTGTGGATCGAGCGCGCGATGGGTGACGACGCCCTGATCCCGCTGCGCATCTTCCGGCTGCGCGCGGCATCGGTGACGATCGGCGCCAGCGTCATCGTCGGCATCGGCATGTTCGGTGGCATCACGATCCTGCCGCTCTACATGCAGATCGTGCACGGTGCTTCGCCGATGATGTCGGGGCTGATGATGCTGCCGATGGTCGGCGGATTGATGCTCGCCGCAATCATCTCCGGTCTGATCACCGCCAAGACCGGCAAGATCCGCGGCTTCCCGATCTTCGGCACCGCGCTGGCCACGGTCGGTCTACTCCTGCTGTGGCTGAACGTCTCCGCCGACTCCAGCCTCGGCGTGGTCATGATCTTCATGTTCATCACCGGTTTCGGGCTCGGCAACTGCATGCAGCCGCTGACGCTGATCGTCCAGAATGCCGTGCCGCCCCAGGAGATCGGCGTCGCGACCGCCGCCGCGACGTTCTTCCGGCAGACCGGCGGGACGCTCGGTGTGGCGATCTTCCTGTCGATCCTCTTCAGCACGGTCGGCGACAAGATCAAGGACGCGCTGGGTGCCGCGGTCAAGGCGGACCCTTCGCTCACCACGCCGGCCAATCAGAAGATCCTGGGCACGATCGCCGCGCAGGTGCAGGACGACTCCAACATCCTGCAGCGGGTGCCGGCCAACATCGCACACCCCTTCAAGGTCGGCTTCGCCGAGTCGATGGACCTGATCTTCCTGTGCGCGGCCATCGTGATGTTCATCGGTTTCCTGGTGCTGTTGCTCATGCCGCACGTCGAGCTGCGCGCCCAGTCCGCGAGCGCCGCCGCCAGGTCCGAAGCCGCCGGCGCGCAGGCAGCGCCGGAGCCGGTGAGCGTGGGCGCGAGTGCGGGTGTCGTCGGGCGTCACGAGTCCGTCGACGACGAACCCGCCGCGGATATCGACGAGTCGCTGCCGCCCAGGCACAGCGCGGACTGACATCTGCCCGTATGACGAGCAGGGGCGCCCGGCACACTGCCGGGCGCCCCTTTCGCCGTACACAAGTCTCCCCAGGGCAGACCTACAACCGGCCCCGGCTCAGCTCCATTGCCAGTCGATGCCCACGACACCGGGCCCCGCGGCGGGCACCACGACCTGGGCCCGCCGGTCGGGCGACAACGTCAGCTCCCGCCGCAGCCGGTCCGGTGCTGCGGACGTCCGGCGCTGGAACTCCAGCACCCGCACCGGCAGCGCGGCCGGGTCGAAGCGGACCTCGAGAGCGTGATGGATGCCCGGCCACTCGTGGAATCGGAAGTATTCGGTGATGCGGTGGTCGGCGGTGTCGTGCACGTCATACCGCAGGATCGCGTGCTCGTCGACGGCGAGCCGACGGTCCAGCAGCAACTCCGCGACCAGCAGCCCGAGATCCGGGTCGCGCGCGATCCGGCCGACCCGGCACCCGCCGACCGCCTCCGGGAGCACCGCGGTGATGTCACCGTCGGGCTCGGTCTGGTGCACGATGACCAGCCGGTTGGTGGGGCGCACCGCCTGCACGGCTTGCACCACGTGCTTGACGGCCAGCCCGCCCGCCGCCGAGATCACGACCTCCTCGGTGACGGCCGTGGTGCGCAGCTGCCCGTGCTCGGCACCGTCGAGCCGGTCCAGCAGGCGCGCGAGTGCGTCCGCCTCGCGGACGACGGCGAAGGGGCGACCGGGACGGGCGGCCGATTGCCGGGCCGATCCGAGTCCCTCGACCAGCTGGCCGGGCGGCAGGCCGAGGACCTCCTCCAACGCCTCGAGCACCGGCACGGACCCGTCCCTCGGCACCCGGGCGCCGCTCTGCCAGGTGCTCAGGGTCGCGGTGCCGACATCGTGGCCGCGCTCGACGAGGTGCGCCCGCAACCGCGACAGCGACAACCCGCGCTCGGCGATGGCGGAGCGCAGCACATCGCTGAATTTCGGCGGACCGCCAGCGAGGTCGTGATTGCTCACCCGAGCACCGTATGTGAACGTTCACACCCGGTGAGTCAAGGAATCGTCAAGAACGCGGAGTCGCCCGACACGTGCGGGGCGCGGCGTTCACGCCAGCCAATCCGTATGCCGCCCAACGGTATTGCGCTGATCGAGGATTACCAGCACGATCCCGGGCATCCCCACACCCGCGACCGGTCGCCGGCGCGGTCCCCAGGAGGTGCACGCCATGCAGCGACACATCACAACCCGCCGGCTGGCGGCCACCGCAGTCGCGGTCGCCACCGCCGCGCTCACCGTCACCGGACCGGCCGACGCGGTCGAGGCCCCGACATCGGCCGCGAGCCCGAGCAGCACGACGAACGCAACGCACACGAGCCCGACGGGCACGACAAGCGCACGGCATACGACCCGGCCGAACGCCGCGCCGTCGAACTACTACCTCAACATCTACGGGCAGGCGCAACAGCAGTCGAACTGGTGCTGGGCCGCGACCGGCAACAGCGTGGCGGACTACTTCGGCCACAGCTATTCACAGAATCAGTTCTGCAACATGGCTTTCGGGCGCTCGACGAACTCGACCTGCCCCAACAACCAGGCGACGCTGGGCAACGACCAGCAGGCATTCGGGACGATCGGGATCAACCCGGGTCGCTACATCAGCGGGACAGTCGGCTTCAGCACGGTGGTCGACCAGATCAGCAACAACGAACCGATCATGACGCGCATCGGCTGGAGCTCCGGCGGTGGTCACATGATGGTGCTGACCGGCTATGACACCACCAACAACCAGGTGCAGTACTACAACCCGTGGCCGTCGGATCCGCGCTTCAACGTCTCGACCTACAACTGGTATCGCTCCAATCCGCAGTTCACCTGGACCCACACGCTCTACGGAATCGGAGCCTGAGATGACCCACCCGACCCGTCGCTTCACCATCGGCACGATCGCCGCCGGCACGGTGCTCGCCGCGACCGTCGCCGGCGCACCCACCGCTTCGGCTGCCGAGGGCGGCTCCCTGCCGCACCTGTCGGCGGCGCAGGAACGAGCAGCGGTTTCGGCCGCAGCCGCGCCCGGCGCCAAGGCGTTGCTGCAGACAGCGACGCGCAACGCCGCCGCGCGACAGCACCTGAAGCTCACCAGGACGCCGGCGAAGCTCGGGACACACGGCACTCCGGTCTACGCACTGTCCGCGAGCTTCGTGCGCGGGACGTCCGAGACACCCGGGCAGCTCTGGTATGTCGCAACATCCGCGACCACCGGCGCAGGGAAGATGACCCTTTTCACCGCCCCGGACAAGACCGGCAAGTGGCGGGCGGTGAACGTCGCGTCGGGCAACACCGAGGCGCGGATGGCCGCAGCTGCCGACGGTGCCTCGGTGCTCGTCGAGCCGCAGGTCGGCGCCTGGTATGCCGTCGCGGCCGACCGGGTGCGGCCGCTCAACAAGGCCGCGACACAGGTCGTCGGATCGGCGCCGGTGTCGGTCGCCGACTACCAGCAGCTCGTGCACGACCGCTACGCCGACAAGCAGGCGGGCAGCGCATACGACAAGCGTGGAACGGCAGGTGGTTTCAGCGCTTCAGCCACCTCGCCGGGGGCGGACACGCATCGCGGGATCCCCATCGGCGGAGTCGGTTTCGCCGCCGCCGGCCTGCTCGTGGTGGGGGCTGCCGGCGTCGGCCTGAAACGACGCCGGGCCTGACGGGCGAGGTGGCCGAGGAGCGAGGGACGAGCGTCTCGAGGCCCGGCCCGCAAGGTGGCCGAGGAGCGAGGGACGAGCGTCTCGAGGCCCCGGCCCGCAAGGTGGCCGAGGAGCGAGGGACGAGCGTCTCGAGGCCCCGGCCCGGAGCGGGCGCCCGGCGGATCACCCCCGCCGGGCGCTCGTCGCGTCTTGATCGGTCGCGTCTTCGACCGTCCGTTGCCACGCCTCGGGTGCGTCCGGGTCTCCGTCGTCGCGAGCCTGCTCGACCAACAGCCGCCCGGTGACCAGCAGGTGCGCACGCATCCGGTCGGCCGCAGCGACCGGATCACTGTCGGCGATGGCGCCGACGATCGGCCGGTGCTCGGCGACGATCTGGTCGCGGGTCCGCGAACGGTCGGTCGTGCGAGCGCCGAGCAGCCTTGTGGTGTCCCGTAGTTCGGCGATCAAGTCGGTGAGGCGGCCGTTGCGGGCGCAGCCGAGGATCGTCGCGTGCAGCCGCTCATCGGCGGCCTCGAAGGTCGCATCGGACGTCGCGGTGCGCATCGCCGTCAGGTGGGCGCGCAGGGCATCGATGACGTCCGGCGACTGCTCGCGTGCCGCCCGGGCTGCGGCCTGCGGCTCCAGGGCGAGTCGCAGTGCAAAGATCTCGGCGATGTCCTGGCCGGTCGGGCGGACCGGGCGGAAGCCGCGTTGCGGGACGAACTCGACGAGCCCGGCCTCGGCCAGGCGGAGCAGCCCCTCCCGGACCGGGCTCCGCGACATCCCGAGCCGGTCGGCCATCTGCGGCACCGAGTGGAAGCGGTCGCGACCGATGGTGCCGTCGTGCAGCCAGCCGCGGATCCGTGCAGCCGCGTCGTCCGCCATGGTCATGGGTAACATGTTACCTATGTCGTTGACTTCCGCACTGCGCTCGGCCGGGCTGGAAGCACGCGACGACGACACGACACGGGCGATCTACAGCTCCGACGCGTCGCTCTATCGCGTGCCGCCGGTCGCCGTCGCCTTCCCACGGTCCGCCGACGAGCTGGCCGCCGCGTATGCCGTCGCGCGCGACACCGGCGTGCCCTTCACCACCCGCGGCGCCGGCACGTCGGTCGCAGGGAACGCCGTCGGGCCGGGACTGGTGGTCGACCTGTCCCGCCACTTCGCGAAGATCCTGGAAATCGACCCACAGGCGCGGACCGCGCGAGTGCAGCCGGGCGTCATACAGGAGCAGCTGCAGCGGGCCGCCGCGCCGCACGGGCTGCGCTTCGGGCCCGACCCGTCGACCTCGACCCGGTGCACCATCGGCGGCATGCTCGGCAACAACGCGTGCGGCTCGCGCAGCCTCGGCTATGGCCGCACAGTGGACAACGTGGTTGCGCTACGCGGATTCTTCGGCACGACAAGCGAATTCGCAGTCCAGTCGCAGGGCGACGATGCAGTCACATCGAGCGAGACTGCGGCGCTGCGGGCAATCGGGCGGGAGAATCTGGCGCACATCCGCACGCAGTTCGGCCGGTTCGGCCGGCAGGTCTCCGGGTATTCGCTGGAGCACCTCCTGCCGGAGCGGGGTGCTGACCTCGCACGCTTCCTGGTCGGCTCGGAAGGCACGCTGGGTGTCGTGACCGAGGCGACGGTGCGCCTGGTCCCGGACCCGAAACATCGCCGGATGATCGCACTCGGCTTCAGCGACATCGTGGCTGCCGGGGCCGCCGCACCCGCGGTGCTCGCGCATCACCCGACCGCATGCGAGGGGCTCGACGCCCGGCTCACCGACGTGGTGCGCGCCCGCCGCGGCGACTCGGCAGTGCCCGACCTGCCGAAGGGCGGCGCCTGGCTCTTCGTCGAGGTGAGTGGTGACGACACCGCGGAGGTGGAGGCTCGTGCTGACGCAGTCGCGGCCGATTCCGCTCTCGGCGCTGTGGATTCGCGCGTCGTCCGGTCAGCGGCCGAGACTGCTGACCTGTGGCGCATCCGGGCCGACGGCGCCGGCCTGGCCGGGCGATCACCCGCCGGCGAACCCGCCTGGCCGGGTTGGGAGGACGCGGCAGTCCCGCCCGACCGGCTGGGCGACTATCTGCGCGACTTCGACGAGCTGGTCACCGCGCACGGCCTCACCTCGGCGCCGTTCGGTCACTTCGGCGACGGGTGCATGCACGTGCGGCTGGACCTGCCGCTGCAGCGGCCGGATGCACCAAACGTGTTGCGGTCCTTCATGACCGATGCGGCGGAACTCGTCGGCCGGTACGGCGGCTCACTTTCCGGTGAGCACGGCGACGGGCGGGCGCGCAGCGAGCTTCTCCCGCACATGTATGACGGGACCTCCCTGGCGCTCTTCGGTCAGGTCAAGCGCATCTGCGACCCGGAAAACCTCCTGTCTCCAGGCGTTCTCGTCGACCCGGCACCGATCGATCAGGATCTGCGATTTCCCGCACCGTCCGCACCCGCTGCCCGCTGGTCGAGTGCCCGGAGGAGCATCGCGGGGGAGGGTTTATCGAGACCAGGGCGGCCGAGCCTCGCGCTCGCCTGGGCCCCCGACGGCGGCGACTTCTCCCAGGCCGTCCACCGCTGCACCGGGGTCGGCAAGTGCCGGGCAGACAACACCGGCTCCGGCGGCGTCATGTGCCCGTCATACATGGCGACGAAGAACGAGAAGGACTCCACCCGCGGGCGCGCACGTGCACTGCAGGAGATGATCAACGGGTCTGTCGTGCAACAGGATTGGCGTGCACCCGAGGTCCATGAGGCGCTCGACCTGTGCCTGTCGTGCAAGGGGTGTCTCTCCGACTGCCCGACCGGCGTCGACATGGCCTCGATGAAGTCGGAGGTGCTGCACCAGGCGTATGCCGGCCGGCGTCGGCCGATCTCGCACTACACGCTCGGCCGGCTGCCGCAGTGGCTCCGGCTCGCCCGACGCATGCCCCGACTCGCCCGGCTGGCAATGCGTTTCGGCGACAAGGTCGGCCCGGCGAAACGTCTCGGCGGCGTCGACCCGCGTCGGTCCATCCCGGTCATCGCACCGACGTCATTCGGTCAGTGGGCGGCGGAACACGATCTGCACCCCTACGCGCCCGATGCCGCCTTACGTCCGGCGCTGCTGTGGGTGGACACCTTCACCGACGAGTTCACGCCCGAGATCGGTGCGGCGATGGTGGCGGTGCTGCGCGACGCCGGCTATACCCCGGTGCTGCCACCGCGGTCGGTCTGCTGCGGCCTCACGCTGATCTCGACCGGCCAGTTGGATGCCGCGAAAAGCACTCTGACGAAGCTGGTTTCGACTCTCGCACCAGCCGCCGCTGACGGCGTGCCGATCGTCGGCGTGGAGCCGTCGTGCACTGCTGTGCTGCGACACGATCTGCTGGAGTTGCTGCCCGACGACACGCGGGCGACCCAGGTCGTCGACGCCACGGTCACCCTGGCCGAGCTGCTCACCCGCACGGCGGACTGGCAGCCTCGCGACCTGGCGGGAGTGCGTGTGATCGCGCAACCGCACTGCCACCATCACGCAGTGATGTCCTGGACCGCGGACGAGAAGCTCCTGACGTCGGCCGGTGCCGAGGTGGTCCGGATCGGCGGATGCTGTGGTCTGGCAGGCAATTTCGGTGTCGAGCAAGGGCACTACGAGGTGTCGGTCGCAGTCGCCGAGACCAACCTGCTGCCGGCGATCCGCGACGCCCGCCCGAGTGACGTGCTGCTGGCCGACGGGTTCTCCTGCCGGACGCAGTTGCAGGACCTGGCCGACGTGCGCGCCATACATCTTGCACAATTGCTGGCAGGAGCGACGAAGGTGGCGCCCTGAGTAGGCCGAGGCGCCAGCCGAGGCCGTATCGAAGGGAGGACTGATGGCGGCGGAGCTGACGACGGCGTCCTACCTGGTGCTGGGCATCCTGAAGATGGCCGGGCCGGCCTCGGCATACGACGTCAAGCAGTTCTCCAGCACCTTCGTCGCGCCGTTCTGGTCGCTGCCGCACACGCAGGTCTACCTGCAGTGCAAGCGGCTGGTCGAGCTCGGGCTGCTGGAGCAGAAGGACGACGACGACCCGCGCGGCCGCAAAGAATTGGCGATCACCGACGCCGGTCGCGCCGAGCTGGACCAATGGCGCAGCGAGCCGACCACCGGCGCTGTCACAGCTCGCGACCTGTCGGTGCTGAAGAACTTCTTCGGCGGCCCGAGCGAGCAGATCGCCGCCGAGCAGGTCGCGCGTCACCAGGCGAAGCTGGACGGCTACCGCGAGTGGCGTGCGGAGCACGGTCCCAACTTCGACGACGGCCAGTCGGCCGCACTCGAGCTCGGCCTGCGCTACGAGGAGCTGATGGTCGACTACTGGCAGGGTTTCCTCGATCACGGCCCGTCGGTCTATCGAGTCCGCGACAACTGAGCGCCCCGGCACCTCTGGATCTCCGAGGGCCCGGCCGCTATCGTGATAGTTCAAACGGCACTATTCGAAACGAACTATGCCAAGGAGTCGGCGTGTCCCAGCCGCAGCGAACCCTGTCCCGACCCGCCCGCGTGGGCCTGTGGGCCCTGGCGATCGGCTCGCTCATCTACATCCCTGGCACGGTGCTCGCGATGCTCCCCTACTTCCACAGTGGGGCATGGACGCCGGAGACGGCGTTCCGCGACCTGCTGCCCGGCACCAGCGTGGCCGCGCACAGCATCCACGAGGCACTCGCCGGCCGGAAGGGCCCTTACTTGCACAGTGAGTGGCCGATGATCATCCACACCGTGCTCGGTGGCGGCATCATGCTGCTCGGGCCGTGGCAGCTCTTCACCGGCTCGCGGCGCCGGATGATGCGGGGGCACCGTTGGCTGGGCCGGACCTACGCACTCGTTGTCGGCGTCAGCATGCTGATGGCCGCGGTCTACCTGGTGCGCACACCGTGGACGGAGGTCTTCAGCGGCCCGGTCTTCGCGGTCGGGCTCTGGGGCTTCTGGACCGGTGTCGTGGTCAGCCTCGTGCTCGGCATCGCCGCGATCCGCCGTGGTGCGGTCGAGCGACACCTGCGCTGGATGGTCTTCGGCTACGCGTGTCTGATGTCGGCGCCGCTCATCCGGCTCGGCTGGACGCTGATCATGGGGCTGGACCATTCGGTCCCGATGCCGCGCGCCAACATCTACACCGGCTCGATGCTCTTCGGGATCTGCACGATCGGCGCGACCATCGGCGCGCGTGCGATCGACCGCCGACGCGTGGTGCCCGGCATGCGCCGGACCTGGGTCTCCGAGAACACCATGACGGCCTGCGTGACGATCGGCATCGTCGGCTACATCGTGCTCGGCATGCTGAGCTTCACCTGGCACCCGCAGTGGGGTCCGACGCGCATCTACTACTCGGCGACGTGGTTCGTCGTGCTCGGCATCAGCGCCGCCTCCGCGCTGCGCCATCGCGCCCGCGGCACCCATCCGTATGCCGAGCAGGAGTGGCGGGTCACCTTCGCCGCGCACATCCTCGCTCCGGCGGTGGGCCTGTTGTTCGCCGGCATTCTCATCGTGGCGACCGGGGTCAGTGCCGAGGTCGCCGAGATGGCGGGTGTCGCGGTCGGTTGGGGCGCGTGTGGGCTTGGGGCGTTCCTCGTCATCGACCGCGAATTGCGCCGGGCGGCAGCGCGAGCACCGCGGCTCAGCTATTCAGACGGAAGAGTCTCGGCAAAGACATCGGACGTTCGCTGACGTCGCGCAGGCTGTAAACGACCCAGGCAATCAGTGTCACCAGGAGCGCAGCGATCCACGACGCCATACTTGTCGCCGGCTGGTTCAGGATCGCCCACGGCTGCGGCGTGCCATCGTACGAGGAAGTGCCGAACATTAAGGTGATCCCGAGCGCCGCGAGCGGTACAGCCCATCCGAATTCGTAGCCCAACACTGCTGCAGACAAGGTGGAGACACCGACCATCACGAAACTGTTGCGCGCCATCACCTCGCTCGCTGTGCCCGCTTGGTCGAGCATCGCTATCGACGAGGACAGTGCCATCAGCACTGCTGACACACCCCACCAGAGCCCTCGAGCCGCACGCAGCATAGGTGGATTACGTTCGACGACGGCTGAGGGCGGACGCATTGCCAAATAGCTCAGACCCGCTGGCAACACACCGATGACGAGCTGTGGCATTGCACGCACGTCGTCCCTCAGCGGAACGTTCATCAGCGAGCCCGGCAGGACGATAGACAAGACGAAAGCGGCCATGCACAGTGCGGGCAACCATCCGGCGGCCCGCGCTTTGAGGAAGAGCCGAACGCCTTTCATCGGCAGATGTTCTCCAGTCTTGACACGGCTGCTCTCGCCCCCTGGCGAGTCGGGATCCTCGCCTTTCCGTCAAGGTCCGGATAGGTTTCGAAGCCTGCACTGTGGAGCAGGTAGTTTGAGATCGCTCTGATGTCGTCGTCGGCTGCAATCGGTAGCTCACGATGACAACCAGCCAGATATGCGCCGAACCCGGCGGCGATCTCGTCGGCACTCGCGTATGGCGGATGGATACTCCCGCCGACCGCGACCGACCCTTGCCGTGGATGGAGCAACTCCAACCCAACCGCCGTATGCATCGGCCGGTCAGGATAGAGGTCATGCGCGACTCTGTACAACGGCGGGACCTTCTTCTGAAGTGCGCCGAGCGCCTGTGGCACCTCTGCACTGGCACACACTTGCGGTCGTTCGCCCCGGCACACCAAGTCTGGATGCACCTGTGCTCGTACGACTTCCGGGTTCGAGCTCAGCAGGACCGCCGCCGCTGCCACTGCCAACACCCCACAACATGCCGAGGCGATGAGTTGCAGGCCATGCGGTCGACAGATCACGAGAAGCAATAGGGCGCCACACGTAGCGAACCAGAGACACTCAAGCAACACCGCAGAGGGGACGAACTCGTCACCGAGAAGATCCGTGTTTCCGGCGACTGCGACGACAAATCGGTCGTCGACACCGACGAACGGCACCAGGGCATACAGCACGACGGCAAGCGCGGGCGGCGTGACGATCTTCGGAGCCCACACGCCGATCGCTATGCCGGCAGCGACGTACGCAAGGAGCACTATGCAACCGGTCAGCAGTACGAGGAGGTCAGGGTGACCGAGCCGCCCGTGTCGCACGACAGCAAATATCCAAGCGGTCAGCATCCCGAGTAGGTGACATGACAACGCCCAGACGCCGAATCCGATGAACCGGAGTACATGTGCCTTCCATTTCGCGCGTGGAGAAGCCACTTCCAGCAACGTTCCGTGCCGAGCGTTCTCCACGCTGTCAGCAGCCGCTCCCGCTGCGACCAGCGGACCAAGCAAGATCATGATGGAAGTCGACAACTGACTTGTGGCGGCCCACGTGATCGACCAGTCTCGGCCATGCGCAAAGAGATTCAGCGCCTCGACCGCAAGGAAAAGAGGCACGAAATATCCGCCGAGACTTCGACGGAGCGCGATGCCGATGAGTCGTGGCGTCATACCGCAGAGGTGTTGTCGAGGTAAAGACCTTCCAATCCGGCTGGCTGCTGCCCTGCGTACTTCCGCTCGACGTCCGCCATCGGTCCGCTGTACGTGACTTCCCCCTCGTCGAGAACGGTCACCCAATCTCCGATCTTTTCCACGTCGTCGACCAGGTGCGTAGCCACGATGACGAGACGATCTTCAGCCAATCGGGCAACCTGTTCGCGCAGGCCGACGCGCTGCCGGGGGTCGAGGCCGACGCTCGGCTCATCCAACACAAGCACTCCTGGGTCGTGGACCAGCGCTTGAGCGATCATTGCCCTGCGGTGGTAGCCACCGGAGAGTTGACCAAGCCGCTGATCGAGCACCTTGCCCAGGTCGAGCGCCTCCACCGCACGAGTAATCTGACGCGTTCGGTCAGGCTTCGGAACTCGCTGCCACCAGGCCGAATACTCGAAGAGTTCGCGGATCGTAAATCGTCCCGGCCAGGACGCATGCTGGGCCACGTAACCGACAGCATCTCGCGGCAGGAGGATGCGCCCGTGTTGCGGCCTCAACAATCCGACCATCAGTGACAACAGCGTGGACTTACCCGCGCCATTCGGCCCGAGCAGAGCGATGACCCCTGTGCTCGGCCACTCGATTGATACGTCATCCAGAACTCGGATGCCACCGGGGTATCGAAATGCGACACCCTCAAAAGAAACACCGGAGATAGCTCTAATCCAACCTGTTAGTAGGAGCGCAGCCCTTGTCCCTTGCACGGATCCGGCCGCCAATCGATCTTCAGGCAGACCTGATATCGCGAACCATAACCCCGCCCACCACTCTTGCGGTTGGCGGTCATCGTCTTCGAGATCGGGGTCGCCTTATAGTCAATGTTCACAAATTGGGTATGCTTGATTTGGTCCCATTGATAAAAAGTAAGCCCGGTCACCGGGTTTTTGTGGGGCATATATGCATAGATGTAGCCGTCGGCATGAGTGTACCAATCGGACTTTCGCAGATCGCGGTACTTCACGGTAAGGTACGGCTTGGAGTTTACCCAATGCGCGCTCGCATCGCCCCACGAACGGTCAGCGCCGTTGTAGTGCAAGCGTACTGCTTGGAAACTCGACCGCGTTCGCCGTCGGCATGGTCGCAATCAGGAACGCGGCCGCCACAACTACAGCACGAAATGAAGTAACTCGCATTGTCAGACCTCCCCTTGTCTCATTCTCCCCTAGCAAAATCAATCTAGCGGAAGTGCGGGAGTTCGGGTAGAACTCATCGCGAGAATTTTCCGCGGCGTCGTCAGGTCCCTTCGACAGTGACAGTCACTCAGCCCCAGACCAGCGCCTTCGCCGGGTCCTCCAGCAGCGCCGCGATGTCGGCAAGGAACCGCGAGCCCAGATCGCCGTCGATCAGCCGGTGGTCGAAGGAAAGCCCCAGCTGCGTCACCTGGCGCGGCACGATCTGGTCGACGCCGTGCTCGTCGGTGATGACCCACGGCATCTTGCGGACCTGACCGAAGCACAGGATCGCCGACTCGCCGGGGTTGATGATCGGGGTGCCGGTGTCGACGCCGAATACGCCGACGTTGGTGATGGTGATCGTGCCGCCGGCCATGTCCGCCGGAGGGGTGCGACCCTCACGGGCCGTGCCGACCAGCGCACCGAGCGCTTCGCCGAGCTCCCGCATCGACATACGGTCGGCGTCCTTGATGTTGGGGACGACCAGTCCGCGCGGCGTCGCCGCGGCGATGCCGAGGTTGACGTAGTGCTTGAGCACGATCTCCTGCGCCGCATCGTCCCAGGTCGCGTTGACACCCGGATTGCGTTTGATCGCAACGAGAAGCGCCTTCGCGAGCACGAGCAGCGGCGTCACCTTGACGTCGCGGAAGTCGCGGTCGGACTTCAGCCGCTCGACCAACTCCATGGTGCGGGTCATGTCGATCGTCACGAACTCGGTCACGTGCGGCGCGGTGAACGCCGACCCGACCATCGCGTGCGCGGTCATCTTGCGGACACCCTTGACCGGCACACGCGTCTCGCGTGCCCCGTCGTATGCCGCAACGGCTCCCGCCGGTCCGGTGGCCGCGGCAGCGTTGCCACCACCCGCGATGAAGGCCTCGACATCGGCCCGGCTGATCACTCCGTCGTCCCGGGTCGGCTGCACCAGTGACAGGTCGATCCCGTTGTCCTTGGCGAACTTCCGGACCGGCGGCTTGGCCAGCGCCTTGCCACCGGAGCGCGCCGGGGCGCTTGCGCCGTTGCGGGACCGCGTGGGCGCCGGGGCGTCCTCTCTCGGGGTGGGCGCGCTCGGCACCGCGTCGGTCACCACGTGCTGGTGGAGGTCCGGTGCGGGCAGCGGGTCACCCTGACTGCCAGGGCCGTGCACACCCTCGAATGCCCGGCGTGCCCGGCGCTTGGTGGCACCGGCCACCGACCCGTAGCCCACCAAGTTGGCCACCCGATCCTCGCCCGAATCCTCTGCTGCGGCAGCGGGTTCCGGCGCCGCGGGTGCTGGAGCGTCATCCTCGGCGCCCGCCACGTCGATCGACACGATCGGCGCACCGACCTCGACGGTGGCGCCCTCCGCGACGAGCAACTCGACGACGGTGCCCTCCCACGGGATCGGCAACTCGACGAGCGACTTGGCGGTCTCGATCTCGACGACGACGTCGTTGACCTTGACACTGTCGCCGGCCTTGATCTTCCAGGTGACGATGTCGGCCTCGACCAGACCCTCGCCCGGGTCGGGCAGGTTGAACTGCTTCACGCCCATGTTTTGTGAACTCCTTAGAAGCTGAGCGCTTGGTCGACGCTGTCGAGGATCCGGTCCAGGTCGGGCAGGAAGTCCTCCTCGTAACGCGAGGGCGGGTAGGGGATGTTGTATCCGCCGACGCGCATGACCGGTGCCTCCAACGAGTAGAAGCATTCACGCTGCACTTGCGCGGCCAACTCCGCACCCATGCCCAGGAAGGTCGACGCCTCGTGCACCACGACGCACCGCCCGGTCTTCTTCACCGACGCGAAGATCGTCTCGGTGTCGAGCGGCGAAAGTGACCGCAGGTCAATGACTTCCAGCGATTTGCCCTCGCCCTGAGCCGCACCCGCGGCGTCGAGACAGGTCTTGACCATCGGGCCGTAGGCCAGCACGGTCACGTCTTCGCCGGGACGGGCCACCCGCGCGCTGTGCAGCGGCAGCGGCGCACCGGCCGACTCGTCCAGCTCGACCTCGGCCCGCTCGTGGTAGCGGCGCTTCGGCTCGTAGAACATCACCGGGTCGTCGGACGCGATCGCCTGCTGGATCATCCAGTAGGCGTCCGCCGGGTCGGCGCAGGTGACGGTCCGGAGGCCGGCGGTGTGCGCGAAGTAGGCCTCGTTGGACTCCGAGTGGTGCTCGACGGCGCCTATGCCACCACCGAAGGGCACACGGATGACCATCGGCAGCTTCAGATGCCCGAGCGACCGAGCGTGCATCTTGGCGACCTGGCTGACGATCTGGTCGAACGCCGGGTAGATGAACCCGTCGAACTGGATCTCCACCACCGGGCGGTAGCCGCGCAGCGCCAGGCCGATCGCGGTGCCGACGATGCCGGACTCGGCCAGCGGCGTGTCGATGACGCGGTCCTCACCGAAGTCCTTCTGCAGACCCTCGGTGATGCGGAAGACTCCGCCGAGCTTGCCGACGTCCTCACCCATGAGCACGACCTTCGGGTCGTCCTCCATGGCCTTGCGCATGCCAGCGTTCAATCCCTTTGCCAGCGACAGCTTTTGAGCAGTCATCAGTTGCTCCCCTCCGCCGCGAAGGACTCTTGGTAAGCGATGAACTCCGCCTTCTCGCGCTCCACCACCGGGTGCGGGTCGACATAGATGTCGTCGAACATCGCCGGCTTCGGCGGGTTGGGCATCTCCTGGCAGGCCTTGCGAATGCGCGCGGCCAGCTCGTCGGCCTCCTTGTCGACGGCGTCGAAGAACGCGTCGTCGGCGTGGCCCTTGCTGGCCAGGAAGCCGCGCATGCGGGCGATCGGGTCTTTCTCGCGCCAGATGTCGACCTCGGCCGCGATGCGGTATTTGGTCGGGTCGTCCGACGTCGTGTGCGCGCCCATCCGGTAGGTGAACGCCTCGATCAGGGTCGGGCCCTGGCCCGCGCGGGCAGCGTCCATCGCGGCCTTCGTGACGGCATACACGGCGAGCACGTCGTTGCCGTCGACGCGGACGCCGGGGAAGCCGAAGCCGCGCGCACGCTGGTATGGCGGGATGCGGAACTGCTTGTAGTTGGGCTCGCTGATCGCCCACTGGTTGTTCTGGACGAAGAACACCATCGGCGCGTTCGCGACGCCGGCGAAGACGAGTGCCTCGTTGAAGTCACCCTGCGCCGTGCCGCCGTCACCGGTGAACGCCATCACCGCTGCGTCGCGGTCCGGGTCGCCGGTGCCGACCGCGCCGTCACGCTGGACACCCATCGCGTAGCCGGTCGCGTGCAGCATCTGGTTGCCGATCACGATCGTGTAGAGGTGGAAGTTGTTCTCGTTGCTGTCCCAACCGCCGTGGTTGACCCCGCGGAAGAGACCGAGCAGGTTCTCCGGCGGCACACCCTTGCACCACGCGACACCGTGCTCGCGGTAGCCCGGGAAGGCGTAGTCCTGCGGACGCATCGCGCGGCCCGCGCCGACCTGTGCGGCTTCCTGGCCCAGCAGCGACGGCCAGAGGCCCAGCTCGCCCTGGCGCTGCAGTGCGTGACCCTCCGCGTCGATCCGGCGCACCAGCACCAGATCGCGGTACATCGACCGGCCGTCCTCGCCCGTCATGTCCTCGACGATCTGGGCGTAGTCGGCGTTCGCGGGGCACGTCGGGAGGCGGTTGCCATCACCGTCCACGAACTGCACCATGTCGGGCCCGCCATCGGTGATGTCGTGCTCCATCGGTCCTGTCACCACCGTCTCGTGATGTCTGACCGGACCCGGCGTGACCGGAGCCGAATCCATCGCGTCGTCGGGCATGGCTTCTCCTTCTCGGGCGGCCGCGACGTGGGTGTGTCGCGACGTGTCGTGCGCCCCCGGGGTCACCGGTGGGGCGCCGAGCCGTGGCGGCATACCTGCGGGGAACGTGCCGAAAATCGGTGTCCGAGAGGTATGACGCGGCTCACATTTGCCTTACGCCGGAAGGGTACCCGCGGACTTTGCGCTCGCCGAATCCGGAGCGCTACCCACGAGTAGACAAGCTGGTCGAGTAGGAGCGAGCCTGCCCAAGCTGGTCGAGTAGGAGCGCGCCTGCCCAAGCTGGTCGAGTAGGAGCGAGCCTGCCCACGCTGGTCGAGTAGGAGCGAGCCTGCCCAAGCTGGTCGAGTAGGAGCGAGCCGCTAGGCGAGCGACGTATCGAGACCGACCTCCCCGGTTTCGATACGCTCCTCCGCTTCGCTCCCCCGCTACTCAACCACCTTGTTGTCGCGGTTTCGATACGCTCCCCCGCTACTCAACCACCTTGTCGTCGCTACTCAACCAGCATTCGTCGCGAAATCGGCCGCCACCTGCAGCAACCGATCGGTCGCCTCGACTTCACCGACGCTGCAGCGCACCCCGTCGCCCGCGAACGGCCGCACCACCACGCCCGCAGCCTCCGCCGCGGCGGCGAAGTCCAGCGTCCGGTCACCGAGCGGCAGCCAGACGAAATTCGCCTGGGTGTCGGGGACCGCGTAGCCGAGATCGCGCAATCCGATCAGCAACCGGTCGCGCTCGGCGACCAACTCCCGCACCCGCTCGTCGAGCTCGTCGTATGCCGCCAGGCTCGCGATCGCGGCCTGCTGCGCGACGTGCGAGACGCCGAACGGCACCGCCGCCGTGCGCAGCGCCGACGCGACCTGCTCGTGCGCGATGCAATAGCCGACACGCAACCCGGCCAGCCCGTAGGCCTTCGAAAACGTCCGCAGCACAGCGACATTCGGGCGCGGGCGCCATACGGACAAGGCGTCGGGGGCATCGTCGTCGCGGTTGAACTCCAGGTAGGCCTCGTCGAGCACCACCAGCACGTCGGACGGCACCCGGTCGAGGAAGCGCTCCAACTCGTCGGCGTGCACCGCCGGGCCGGTCGGGTTGTT
The DNA here is from genome assembly GCF_052905685.1 of Flexivirga sp. B27. NCBI lineage: Bacteria > Bacillati > Actinomycetota > Actinomycetes > Micrococcales > Dermacoccaceae > Flexivirga > Flexivirga sp. B27. The sequence goes on from NZ_JBPYUM010000005.1 coordinate 191,444, forward strand.
GGGCGAGCAGACGATGACCAGCCGGGTGCGGTCGGTGATCGCGTCGGCCATCGCGTCCAGGTCGTGCCGCGCGTCGCTGGTCAGCGGCACCTGGACGCCGGTCGCGCCGGAGAGCCCGATCACGATCGGGTAGGCCTCGAACGAGCGCCACGCATAGACGACCTCGTCGCCCGGACCGCTGGTGATCTGCAGCAGTGTGCCGAGCAGGCCGACACTGCCGGTGCCGGTCGCGACTTCGTCCGGTTGCACCTCGAAGTGCTTCGCGATGGCCTCCCGCAACGCGACCGTCCCCATGTCGGGGTAGCGGTTCATGCTCTGCATCGCCTCCCGGACGACCTCGAGCACGGACGGCAGTGGCGGGTAAGGGTTCTCGTTGCTGCTGATCTTGTATGTCGTCCGCCCAGGCTGCTCGGTTGCCGGCTTGCCCGCGACGTAACGGGGGATGGACTCGAGGGTCGCTCGCAGTCGGACAGTCCCCGATGTGGCGTCAGTCATACTTCCGCAGCTTAGGACCAGGCGGCGTTGGCGCGTTCAGGCGGTGTTGGGTCCGAGGCGTGCCAAGCTGGTGCCATGAAGAACTTCCTGATCAAGACCGGTATCAATGCCGTCGCGCTGTGGATCGCCGCCATCGTCGTGCCAGGCATCACGCTGGCTCAGGACAGCACGACGACGGGTTCCAAGGTGCTGACGATCATCATCGTCGCGGCGGTCTTCGGCGTCATCAATGCCATCGTGAAGCCGATCGCACACTTCCTGTCGTTCCCGCTGATCTTCCTGACGCTCGGACTCTTCACCTTCGTCGTCAACGCATTCATGCTGCAGATCCTGTCGTGGCTGTCCGACCCGCTCGGCCTGGCTTTCCACATCGACGACTTCTTCTGGACCGCGATCCTCGGCGCGCTCGTCGTGTCGTTCATCAGCATGCTGATCAACATCCTGCTGCCCGACAACCTCGAACAGCACTGAGCGGGCCTAAAGCTCGACCGTCGAAGGTTAGGGACGCGGCCAGTCGGGCGGGCGGCCGTCCTCCAGGTAGACCGTGCCTTCTCCGGCGTCGAGCGCGGCCAGCGCCGCCCGGGCGACGCGGACCGTGTAATCAGCCGCATGCTCAGCGAGTTCCGTGTCGTCGCACCAGTGCACTGCGCGGATCTCCCGCGTCTCCAGTCGTATGGCGCCGAGCTCCGCCGCCGGCACGCTGACCTCGAAGACGAACAGCGTCGCGTCGTCCCAGCCCCGCCAGGCCGGCAGCCAGCTGACGGCAGCCAGCGATCGAACCTGTCCGGTGACTCCCAGCTCCTCGTGCAGCTCTCGCAGCACCGCGTCGGCCGGTGACTCCAGCGGGTCGACCACGCCGCCGGGCAGATCCCACGGCTTCTTGTAGACCAGCTCGCACACCAGCAACCGGCCGGACTCGTCACGGATCAGCGCCTGCGCGATGGCGCGTTTGGTGGGCAGCGAGCTGTTCAGCCAGGCGGTGAACGCGTCGCGGGTGCCCGGCTCCGGATCGGTCGCCAGGCGCCCGAGCACGAGCGCGTCGACCCCGTCGCGGTAGTCACGTAGCACTCCTTCGGCGCGCAGCCCCGCCTGCGCGGCTGTCCGCAGCGCAGGGCGGTTGGGGCGGGCGACATACGCCTCGACGCGGTGCAGCCCGAGGTCGGCGAAGGCGTGGGCGATCACCGCCCGCAGCGCGCCTGCGGCAAGGCCCTTGCCACGCGACGCCGGGTCCAGCTGCCAGGCGAGCTGGGCTGCCTCGCCGTCGCGCTCGGGCAGCCGCAGCGCGACGAGCCCGGCGTGCTGGTCTCCATCCCGGTCCCCATCCAGGTCCACGTCGTCGATGGCGAACGCGTGGACCCGGTCATCGACCACCCAGCCCGGCACGTCGCCCTCCGGCTCCGGCACGGACCCGGCGACCATGCGGCGCATCTCGTGCCCGTCGCCGAGGACCGGTGCGTGATGTGGAGCCTGCGTCATACCCACCAGCCTTTCACGACAACGCACTGTGCCCCCGAGCACCGTATGGCGCTCGGGGGCACAGTCGCGTCGTGCTCGAAGACCGGATCAGCCGGTGACCGGCAGCTTCGTGGTCGTCGGCGTCGGCGTCGGCGGCTCCGTGGTGGGAGGCGGCGTCGTCGTCGGCGGCTCCGTCGGCGGGTTGGTCGTGGTCGAGCTCGGCGGTGCCGTTGTCGAGGAGCTCGGCGGTGCCGTTGTCGAGGAGCTCGGCGGGTTCGTCGTGCTCGAGGACGGCGGGTTGGTGGTGCTCGAGGACGGCGTCGTGCTCGAGGACGAGGACGGCGTCGTGCTGGAAGACGAGGACGGCGTCGTGGACGACGACGTCGGCGCAGCCTCGCAGTCGATGCCGGTCAGCGCGACGTAGCTGTCTCCGAGTCCGCCGCCCATTGCGATGTAAGCACCGACGGAGTGGTCGCCGATCGTCTTCGAGCCGAAGGTGACCGTGCCGATCACGTACTCGACACCGCTGAATTCGTTGAGCGGAACGGACTTACCGGCCGCGTAGGTGCCGGCAGCACCGCCACCGGTAACGGTGGTCACCGGGTCCGCGCCATCACACGCGACCGACACAGTCACCGTCGGTGCGTCCGGGAAGGCCGACAGCTGGAAGGTGCCCTTGCCGGCGCTCGCGCTACCGGAGAACGACATGTCATTGCCGTAGGCGCCGGTCACCCATGCGCCGTTGCTTCCAGAGTCGTCGACCGTGTTGTGCCAGACGACTCCGAACGTGTCGCCGGGTGCTGCCGAGCTGGCATTGCTGGTCATGATCAGCCCCGATGCAGCAGCCACACCGGCCACCAACGAAGCCCCGAACAACGCAGTGTTGCGTTTCATGGTCTTGCTCCCCTTTATCTGGAAAAAGTTTGGGCGGTGGTGCGGGTCCGCGCCCGTTGGGCACGAACCCGCACCACCGATCACGCTTGGCTTCTGGCCGATGTCACTTGCCGAAGTTGGTCAGGAAGTTGCCGGTCGGCTCGCCGACGCCGGTCACGTTGTCCCAACCGGACGTCACGCGCAGCGAGTCGGCCGGCTGAGCCAGACCCTCCAGCACGAGGTCACCGTTGTCGGCCCGAGTGATCGGTCCACCGTAGGTGCCCGCCTTGACCGGCTTGACGTCCATGATGTCCGAGGCGCCGAGCTTGTAGAAGTAGGGCGCCGCGTTGCCGATCTGCCGACCCGTGAGCGCCTTGGAGCTGGCGACCAGCGAGGCGACGAGCGGCGAGGACTGGCTGGTGCCACCGCTGCCGCTGACCTCGCCGAGGTTGAACTCGAGCGCGATCGGCGTCATGACGTCGGCGACGGCGCTGACGTCCGGCAGGGTGCGCTTGGTGGTCGAACCCGTCACCTTGCCCTTCTGCCAGGCGGGCTGAGCGAACTTGCCGCTGACGCCGCCACCCGCGCCGACGGCGTTGTGCGGGAAGGGGTACCGGCTGACCTCGGTGCTGCTCTCGTCGGGCTGGGCCCACCAGGTGGTGGACCAACCGACGGTGAACATGCGGCTGCCGTCCTGCTTGGTGCCGACCGCGGTGCCACCGACCGCCGTGACGTTCGGGGAGCTGGCCGGGTAGGCAACGTCCTTGGCGTTGACCGGCGTCGTGCCGCCGTCCGGGATGCTCTCGTCACCCATGTCGCCACTGCTGGCGAACACGCTGATGCCGGTCATCGATGCTTGTGTCGCGGTGCGCTCGAACTGGTCGATGAAGCTCTTCGGCGTCTGAGACTCCGGCGCGCTGAAGGACATCGAGAGGGTGCTCACCTTGTGCTGCTTGACGGCCTTCTGGAACATGCTCAGCAGGTCGTCGAAGCTGTTGCTGGAGGCACCGTAGTAACTGATCGAGGCCTTCGGCGACATGATGTGCGACGTCTGGATGTCCATGTTCTGCTCGCCGTACGCGGCACCGTCGCTGCAGGTCCCCGGGTCCTCGGGCGCCGACTGGTCGTCATACGAACCCAGCGTCGGGTAGTCGAACTTGTTGGACAGGTCGTTGACCTTGGCCTTGGCCTGCGGGTCATTGCACCAGAGCAGGATGCCGATGTTGGACTTGGCGGTTGAGGCCTTGCCCGCGTTGTAGAGCTTCACTGCTTCCTGCGGGCTGTAACCGCACATGAAGTTGGACTCGTTGGGGAAGACCTTCGCGGTCGGCAGGACGTTCTCGCCCCAGTAGCTGGAGCAGTCGCTGGAGCCGGTTGCAGCCGGGGCGGCCTTGCCGAGGCTGCCGCCGGTGCGCACGCCAGAACGCTGGCTCTGCATCCCGGACTTACCGGAGTTGGCCGACTTCAGCGAGCGCAGCTTGTTGACCGGCCCGGTCCGCAGGGTGCTCACGGTGTTGAGGCCGACGATGCTGGTGACACCGAGCTCACGCGGCAGCTGCGGGTCGTTGTTCGGCGCGAGACCGGTGCGCGAGCCGATGGCGACGCGCTGCATCTTCAGCGAGAAGGCCTTGTTGACGTGGCTGACCGGCGCCTGGACGTTGACGGTGCCGGAGGCGGCGTCGCTCGAGACGACCTTCATGCCCTGGCTCTTGGCCCACTTGGACACCTTGGCCAGCGATGCCGGTGAGGCGCCGAACAGCTTCTTGTACTGCGCGGGCGAGATGACGGTGCCCTTGGCGAGCATCGACTGCATGAGTGCCTGGTTACGCAGCGGGACTGCGATCGACAGGTCGACCTTGGTGGCGCTGGAGGCGGCACCCAGGGTGCGCGCTCCGCTGTGCGACAGCGCGCCCGAGTTGCTCAGCCGGACGCTGTCGTTGCCAGGGCCGGCAGCGTGCGCCATCGTGGCACCCGCCCCTGCCATGGCGATGGCCGTTGTCAACGCGACAGCTCCTGTCGCGACATGACGACGCTTCATCAAAATTCCTCCCAGTTATTTGGTGCCCTGAATCGTGGTCTGTGGATGAGGTGACGGACCGAAGATCGGGTGTGGCGCGGGCAACACAGTACCGAACATCACAAAATTGGGAACTTACTTACCAGTATCAGATATGTGAACCGGGTCACCGTGTTGCGCACTGAGACCACGTCTCAGAATTTGAGAGCTGCTTCGGGCGACATTGCTGCGGTGATGTCTCAGGCAGTGACGTCGACCGGCGTGCCGGTGGGCAGTTTCGCGAAGAGCTTCAGCGCCGCATCGGGCACCCGGATGCACCCGTGCGAGACCTTGCCCTCGCGCCCCTTCTTCGTGGGCCAGCCATGGACCGCGACGGTGCCGGGGCCGCCGCCGAACGAGTCGAGGGTCGCCGAGTGCGAGCCGAGCGCGTAGATGACCGGCGAGAACGTCTGGTCGGGGTCGACGAAGCCGCTCAGCAGGAACGTCTCGCCGACCGGCGTCGGGGTGTCGTCCTTGCCCTTGCCGATCGGCCAAATGCCCTTGGAGTGCCCGTCGTGGGTGATGGTGATCGTGTCGTCGGACAGGCTGACCTGCACCGCCCACTTCGTCTTGGCGCGGTTCAGCCCGGCTTCCGGGATCCATGCCGTCGCGCCGTTCGGTCGCGCCGGCAGACGCACCTGCGCCCAGCCGCGCTCGGTGCGCAGCACCGGCAGCCATGTCGTGCTGCCGATCTGCGACTTCGGGATGACGGTGATCGGCTTCTTGCCGGCCTCGGCGAAACCGACCGTCTTCTTGTCGACCTCGATCGCCATACCCTCGCTGTTGGTCTTGTGGTCAATCGGCGCCTTGGCGACCTTGCCGTCGGTGTTGGCGACCGGCAGCTTGTCGATGACCGACTGCGGCACGTCTGGCACGGGTATGTCGGGAATGCTCGACGTCGCCGACTGTGCCGTCGTCGCTGCGGTCGACGGCTTGTCGTCCCCGCCGCCGAAGACCTTCACCCCGATGAGCACGACCAGCCCCACGACCAGGAAGCCGGCGACCACACCGGCCACCGCCGTGCCGATCTTGCCGAGCGGACTTTCCGCGGAGACGCGGTGCTTGCCTGGTTCGGTCACAACGAATGCCCTCTGTTCAGCAGCGAAGCGGATGCTGTGCTGCCCCCTGCAGCACCGCCACGCATTGTGCACGGGCGTGCGGTGATTAACGAATAGCGGTCCGGAATCAGCATGCCATCGGCACCGCCCGTCCCCGGCAGGAACTTCGGAGAGTCCAAATACTGATCGATTGGTCAGTAATTCCTCCAGAACCGCCACACAGAGCTGATCGCGGTGGCAGGCTGTCGTCATGGAAGGAACCGATCACGTGCTGGCTATGTGGCAGGAGGACCGCGCCTCGGCCGCGCAGCACATCGAGTTGCTCGACGTCGGTGTGTATGACGACGGGCGCGGCCACGCCCGCACTCGCATGCAGTTGCGTGAGCACCAGGTCAACGGACACGACATCGCGCACGGCGGACACATCTTCCTGCTGGCGGACTCGACCTTCGCGCTGGCCTGCAACGCCGGCGGACACACCACGGTCGCGTCCGGTGGGGAGATCTCCTTCGTCACAGCAGGTCGGTTGGGCGACGTGTTGCTGGCCGAAGCCAGCGAGCGAGTGACCTACGGCCGGTCCGGCATCACAGACGTCACCGTCCGGCGGGAGTCCGACGGTGCAGTAGTTGCAGAGTTTCGTGGCAGGTCCAGGAGGATCAAATGACGGGTGCAGAGTTGGACGCCGCCGAGCAGTGGTCGGTGGACGAGTTGCGGTCGCACCAGTTGGCGCGCCTGCAGGAGACTGTCGCCTCCGCATACGCAAATGTGCCGCACTACCGAAACGCCTTGGACTCGGGCGGTGTTCACCCGAGTGACATCAAGGAGCTCGCCGATGTGCGGCTGCTGCCGTTCACTGCGAAGGCCGACCTGCGGGAGAACTACCCCTTCGGGATGTTCGCGGTGCCGCGGTCCGAGGTCGTGCGCGTGCACGCCTCCAGCGGCACGACCGGGCTGCCCACCGTCGTGGGCTACACCCAGCAGGACATCGAGACCTGGGCCGACCTGGTGGCCCGGTCGCTGCGAGCAGCCGGTGTCCGACCCGGCGACGTCTGCCAGGTCTCCTACGGATACGGCCTGTTCACCGGCGGACTCGGCGCCCACTACGGTGCCGAGCGGCTGGGCTGCACCGTCGTGCCGATGTCCGGAGGGCAGACCGCCAAGCAGGTGCAACTGCTGCGCGACTTCGGTGCCCGGGCGATCATGGTCACGCCGTCATACTTCCTGTCGATCCTGGACGAGATGACCGCACAGGGCGTCGACCCACGCGAACTCCCTTTGCAGGTAGGCGTTTTCGGCGCCGAACCATGGACGGATGTGATGCGCGCCGAGATCGAGGAGCGAGCCGGCATCGACGCCGTCGACATCTACGGCTTGTCCGAGGTCATGGGGCCCGGTGTTGCCATGGAGTGCACCGCGACCAAGGACGGGCCGACGATCTGGGAGGACCACTTCCTGCCCGAGATCGTCGATCCGATCACGGGTGAGCCGGTCGCCGACGGTGAGGAGGGCGAGCTGGTCTTCACCTCCCTCACCAAGCAGGCGATGCCGGTCCTGCGCTACCGCACGCGCGACCTGACCCGGCTGCTGCCGGGCACCGCGCGACCGGCGTTCCGCCGGATGGCCAAGATCACCGGCCGCAGCGACGACCTGATGATCATCCGCGGAGTCAACGTCTTCCCGACCCAGATCGAGGAGCTCGCGCTGGCGTATGACGGGCTCTCGCCATACTTCCAGTGCGTGCTCAGCCGACCCGGGCGTCTCGACGAGCTGGTGGTGAATGTCGAAGCGGCAGAAGGATTTCCGAGCGAGCGGTGGGCGCAATGCGAGGCCGACCTCGCTCGCGACATCAAGGACAAGATCGGCACGTCGGCGCGCATCGTCGTGGTGCCGGTCGGTGGCATCGAGCGATCCGTGGGCAAGGCCCGCCGCATCGTCGACAACCGCCCCAAAGATTGAGTAGGCCCACGCGCCAAGGTGGTTGAGTAGGCCGAGGCACCCAAGGTGGTTGAGTAGGCCGAGGCGCTAGCCGAGGCCGTATCGAAACCTCCGCCAAACACGCTCGGGCCCTTCGAGACGCCCGCTCGTTGCTCACGGGCTCCTCAGGGACCTTCGAAGGCCTCGATACGTGATCGTTGAGCCTGTCGAAACGTGACCTCGACAAGCTCGGCCACCTCTAAAGAGGACGGATGCGTCCTAGCTGGTCGAGGAAATGGTCGACCGCCGCGGCGTCATACCCACCGCGACCGGGGCGCGCCATGTGGAAGGACGCCGCTTCGATGTTGGGCAGCGGCTCACCGTTGCCCATCGCACGCAGCACGTTGTCGAGGAAGTCGTCGACCTGGTCGGTCTCGTATGACGGGCCGAATCGCGTGGAGGCGAAGGTGATCTCGCGGACCCAGACCTGCTGTTGCCGACTCCACTTCAGCCGGTCGCTGTCGTCGGTCGGCTGATCGGACGCAGCAGCGGCGTGCGTCTCCTGCTGGATGTTGAGCTGCCGCTGCCACTCGGCGATGTTGTCGAAGAGCGCGGTCACCGACTCGGGCGTGTAGCCGTCGCGGAAGCGCGCCCTGCGCAGCCCGACCGTCCCGATCGCGGGCACGGGCTGCTGTGCACGCATCAGGGAGACCACCCGGTCCAACTGACGTTGCACATCGGCCATGACATAACCGCCCCGCGGTTGGGTCGTCAGCATCGGCTTCTCCACGCGGGCAATGTGTTCCGCTGTCCATAGGGTGCTCACCACGCGCTCCATCCTTGCACCGTAACCTGGTGTGCCATGCGCGTACTCGTCTCCGGAGGTGCCGGTTACATCGGCTCCCACACCGTCCTCGCCCTGCTCGACGGTGGGCACGACGTCGTCATCGTCGACGACTTCGCCAACAGCAAGCCCACGGTGCTCGGCCGGCTGGAGGCGTTGTCCGGCAAGACCATCCCGCTGCACGCCTTCGACCTGACCGACGCGGACAAGACCGAGCACCTCTTCAGCCAGGAGAAGTTCGACGCGGTTATCCACTTCGCCGGCTTCAAGGCGGTCGGCGAGAGCGTCACCAAACCGCTGGACTACTACCGCAACAACCTCGACAGCACCTTCTCGCTGCTGCGCGCAATGACCCGGCACGGGGTCGACAAGCTGGTCTTCTCCTCCTCGGCGACCGTGTATGGCGACAACGCGCCCGTGCCCTATCACGAGGATTACGAGCCGCTTTCGTCCTCGTCGCCATACGGCCGGACGAAGGTGATGATCGAGCGGGTGCTGACCGACGTCGCGTCGATCACCGATGGTTTCCGAGTCGCGTTGCTGCGCTACTTCAACCCGGTCGGCGCCCACCCGTCGGGCATGATCGGCGAGGACCCGCAGGGCATCCCCAACAATCTGATGCCGTTCATCTCGCAGGTCGCGGTCGGCCGCCGCGACAAGCTGACGGTCTTCGGCGACGACTACCCCACCGAGGACGGCACCTGCGAGCGCGACTACATCCACGTCATGGACCTGGCCGCGGGACACGTCGCCGCGCTGGAGCACCTGCCGACGATGAGCGAACCCGTCCGAGCGTTCAATCTCGGCACGGGAGAAGGCACTTCGGTGCTGCAGTTGCTGCACGCCTTCGAGCGCGCGGTCGGGCATCCACTCGCCCACGAGATCGGCGCGCGGCGCGCGGGAGACCTGGCGGCATACTGGGCCGACCCGACCCGGGCGCAGCAGGAGCTCGGCTGGCACGCGACCCGCACGATCGACGACATGTGCGCCGACACCTGGCGCTGGCAGTCGCAGAACCCGCAGGGTTTCCCGGACGGCGCGAACTGAGGTCGTTGAGCTTGTCGAACTGAGGTCGTTGAGCTTGTCGAAACGACGGTTGTGACCGTCATACACGAGGGCTGCCCGCCGCCGAGTGACGGCTCGCCGGTCGAGTGACGGTCATATGACGGCGTCACTCGGTGAGGAAGCCGTCACTGGCCGATGGGTGGGTGCGGGTCAGTGGGCGGCGGGGTGCTGCTGGCGCTCGAGGAACTGCTCGCACTGCGTGCGCGTGCCGGGGCCGAAGGCGACCCGCCAGTCCTGGGGCATGCGGTTGGTGCACGGCCAGATGATCAACCGGCCGACGCGACCTGCCACCACAAAATAGAGCGTTGTGTCAGGGTCTGCGGACATGGTCCCTCCCAGTCCTTCCAGCCCCCGAGCGTTGTACTCGTGGGATCAGTGTGACGCATGCGCCTGAGAACTGGTTGCATATTCCAGGGTTGCCGGGGTTCGCTTCGGGGGTTTGCTTCGGGGTTGCTTCCGGTGTTTGCTTCCGTGGCCGGCCAGGACTTCGAGACGGTTCGGAACCACCTAGCACCGTTGTCGCGTCCATCACTGCGACAACAACGAAGGAGTCACACATGCGCCGCCTGCCGCAGCTCGTCACCGTGAGCGCCCTGGCCGTCCTGGTCGCCGCTAGTGGCGACGCGCTCGTCGCCGGACCCGCCAGTGCCGCCGTCGCGGCCGGCGACCTCTCGCCGACGCACGCGAACCTCGACAAATACACCTCGCAGGAGCTCACCTGGAGTGCCGACACCTGCCCCAAGGAGGTGCGCGAGCTCGGGAAGGCCGCGACACGATCCGAGTGCGCGCGGGTCACCGCTCCGAAGGACTACTCCCACCCCGACAAGGGCGACATCAAACTGATGGTGACCCGGACGAAGCCGGAGCAACAAGGCAAGTCCGACCGGGTCGTCTTCACCAACCCGGGCGGCCCCGGCGGACCCGCAGCGCGCTTCTCGGCGATCGTTGCCGCGATGTCACCGCTCGGGCGCACCGAGACCGTCGTGGGTGTGGATCCTCGCGGCACCGGCGAGAGCACACCCGTCAGCTGCGAGCAGCCCAAGGCCAAGGTCCGCGACAACCACCAACTCAGTGACAGCGACGTCAAGACACTGCAGGCTGCGGTGAAGAAGTCGGTCGACGACTGCGTCGCGCAGCACGGTGACTACCTGCCCTACATCAACACCGACAACACCGCCCGCGACCACGACCTGGTGCGCCAGCTGCTCGGCCTGAAAACCATTGACTACTACGGTGTTTCGGCCGGGACCTGGCTCGGGGCCCACTACGCGACGCTCTTCCCCGACCACGTGGGTCGCTTCATCCTGGACAGCAACACCGACTTCACCAGTTCCTTCCAGAAGAGCTTCGGCTACCAGCCGATGGGCTTCCAGCGGCGCTTCTCGCAGCAGTTCGAGCCGTGGGCGGCGCGACACGACGACGAATACGGGATCGGCTCGACCAAGGCCGAGGTGGAGGCCACACACACCCGGGTGCGCAAGGCGGCCGCGGATGGCGACCTCGGCTTCTTCTCCGCCAACGTCGTCGACAATGTGCTCGCCCAGCAGATGTATTCGGCAAAGGGCCTGGTGACCGCCGCCAAGTTCCTCGGCTATCTGGACGAGGCACGCGACGGCGACAAGATCGCGCTCTACCAGGCATTCGGCCTGCTGAACAACGGCTCCGACAGCTACACCGACAACCGGGAGTCGACCACCTTCATGGCGACCACGTGCAACGACACGACGTGGAAGAAGGACCAGGGCTACTACGTCAACCGAGCACACGACCTCGGCCCGAAGTATCCGCTGCTGGGTTACAGCCAGGTCGTGAACAAGTGCGCCTACTGGCCCTACAAGGCGACCAACAGCAAGGTCGACCTGTCCAAGTCGCCCAAGATCATGATGGTCAACAACACCGTCGACCCGGCGACGCCATACGAAGGTGCGGTCGCCGCCCACCGCAAGGCCGACAACACCGTGCTGCTGACGGTCAACAACCAGGGCAACCACGGTGCGGTGCTCGGCAGCAAGAACAAGTGCGTGACCGACGCGGCATACGGCTTCCTGCTGAACGGCGCACTGATCAGCAAGGACTCGGTGTGCCAGGGCATGCCGCTGCCGGGCGACAGCAAGGTCTACCCGGTCGGTAAGCAGGTCACCGGCCCGAAGCCGAGCATCGAGAAGGACAAGAAGCCGACTGAGAAGCACGAGTCCGACAGCCTCGGTGACGTGCTGCTGAAGCTGCTGGAGAAGCTGATCGGCGACATCTTCGGCGGCCCGCACGCCTGACACGCTGGTCGAGTGCCGTGAGGTGCGAGGGGCGTATCGAGACCGAGTGCAGCTTGGTCTCGATACGCTCCTCCGCTTTCGCTCCCCCGCTACTCGACCAGCTTCGGGGGCTACTCGACCAGCTTTGTGGGCTACATCTGGTCGGGGGACTCGATGCCGAGCAGGTCGAGTCCCTTGACCAGCACCTTGCGGGTGAGGGCGCACAGCGCGAGGCGGCTGTCGCGGACCGCGGCGTCCTCGGCCTTGAGCACCGGGCAGTGCTCGTAGAACGCCGTGAACGTCGTCGCCAGGTCATAGAGGTATGCCGCCAGGCGGTGCGGCTCGAGCGTCTCGCCGACCTCGGCGACGACCGGCCCGAAGTCCAGCATCCGCAACGCGAGCGCGCGCTCGTCGGGCTCGCTCAGGACGATGGGTCCGTCGAACTGCACTGCATCCGCACGGGACAGGATCGACCGGATCCGCGCAGTGGCGTACTGCAGGTAGGGACCCGTATTGCCTTGTAGGGCAAGCATTCTGTCCAGGTCGAAGGTGTAGCCGGAGTCGTGCGAGACCGACAGGTCCGCGTACTTGATCGCACCGATGCCGACCTGATGCGCGATCGTCGCGCGCTCCTCCTCCGGCAGGTCCGCGCGGGACTCGGCAACGACTTCGGCCGCCCGTTCGAGCGCCGAATCCACCAGGAACTGCAAGGAGATCAGGTCACCGGACCGCGTGCGCAGGATCTTGCCATCCTTGCCGACGACGTTGCCGATCTGCACGTGGATCGGCTCCGTGCCCTTGATCCAGCCGGCCTTGTCCGCGGCGGACCAGACCATCCGGAAGTGCAGGTTCTGGGGAGCTCCCACGACATACAGCGCACGGTCCGCATGCAGGTCCAGCGACCGATGCCGGACGGTCGCCAGATCCGTTGTGGCGTAACCGTATCCACCGTCGGACTTACGGATGATCAACGGCACCGGCTTGTCGTCGCGCCCGATGAACTCGTCCTGGAAGACGCACAACGCACCGTCACTGATAACGGCAATCCCCTGCTCCTGCAACGAGTCACACACTTCGCCGAGCTCGTCGTTGTATGACGACTCACCACGGATGTCGTCGTCGGTCAGGGTGATGCCGAGGTCGCGATAGACCCGGTTGATGTAGGCGCGGGTGAAGTCCATGATCTTGACCCACAGCTGCTTGCTCTCGGCGTCGCCGCCCTGCAGCGTCGCGACCCGCTTGCGGGCGCGCACCGCGAAATCGCTTGTGCCGTCTGCGGAGTCGAACTTCGCGCGCGCCGCCCGATAGAACGCATTGGGGTCGGTCTCGAGCAGCTTGGCGTCGTCGCTGTCCTCGCCGACCTCGAGCAGGTGCTCGATGAGCATCCCGAACGCGGTGCCCCAGTCACCCAGGTGGTTCTGCCGAATGACGTCGTGTCCGAGCGCCTCCAGGGTCCGCGACAGCGAGTCGCCGACGACTGTCGTGCGCAGGTGGCCGACGTGCATCTCCTTGGCGGCGTTGGGTGAGGAGTAGTCGACGACGACGATCTGGTGCTCCGGCATCGGTATGCCGAGCCGGTCGTCCTCGAGCTGGTGGCCGGCTGCAGCCGCGACCCAGTCGGTGCGCAGGGTGAGGTTGAGGAACCCCGGGCCGGCGATCTCGACGGACGCGATCAGCCCGTCGTCCGCGGCGATCTGGTCCGCGATCGCCTGTGCGATCTCCCGCGGCGGCTTGCCGACCCGCTTGGCCAGCGCCATGGCGGCGTTCGCCTGGAAGTCGGCGTCGGTCTGGCGCTTGTTGGCCGGACGGATCACCGGGTCCACCTCTCGCCACTCCGGTCCGAAGGCCTCGGCGAGGGCCTGCTGGACGCGGGTTGTCAGGGCAAGGGTGGGATCGGTCATGCCGGTCAGATTAATCGGTGGCCGCTCGACCGGACGAATCGATATCCGCGGCGTTCCGCGCATCGGAGCCGCCCATTACCCTTGAGGGATGGGGACCGTCACACGTTTCAGCGCCTGCGCACTGGTCATCGCACTCAGCCCGGTGGTGGTTGCGTGCGGGTCCAGCGACCAGGTCACGGTGACCCCTCCGTCGGCGAGCGGCTCCGGCCCCTCCAACGTCAGCGTCGACACCAACGCCCCGGTCCCCGACGCCAAGGCTCTCGCGGATGACGCCCGGTCGGCATACCGCTCGGCCAAGACCGCTCACATGCACGCGACGATCTCCGAGGACGGCCAGACCCAGACGATCGACATCCGCGGCACCATGGACGGCAGCAACCAGGAGCTGTCGGTGCAGGACCCGGTCGGCGGTGACGCGAAGCTGCGTACGGTCGACGAGAAGTACTACATCAAGGGCAACCAGGACTTCTGGGAGTCGGCGACCAAGTCGGACGACACGACGGCCGCGCTGCTGGCCGACAAGTGGGTGCTCGCTCCCCAGCGATCGACCACCAGCAACAGCGTCAGCCGATTGACGATCCGCCATCTGCTGGACTCGATGCTGGGTGACAGCGCACTGTCCGACAGCGACCTGGCGAGCATGCGGACCAGTCGCGCAACCGACGGCGACAAGCAACTCTTCGTCGCCGAGGGCGACGACTCCGACTCCGACGTCAACACGTTCAAGGTGCTGGCCGACGACACCCACAACGTCGCCGAAGTCTCCGGCACCTCCGATGACGGCGAGGACGGCAACGCCAAGTTCGACGGCTGGAACGCCCAGAGTCATGTCGACGTGCCCAAGGGATACATCACCTTCCCGGGGCATTCCTCCGGTCCGGGCGGCACCGACGGCCCCGGCCGCGACACCTGACCCGGCGTGAGGTCGTTGCGCTCCCCAAGGTCGTTGAGCTTGTTGAGCTCCCCAAGGTCGTTGAGCTTGTCGAAACGTGACCTCGAGACGCCTCCTCCGCTTCGCTCCCCCGACTCCTCGGCCACCTCAGGTTGCTCGGCCAACTCACGTCGTGGCCTGCGCTTCGCGGAACGTTCAATCCATGTCTGCTCCCGGTGTGCCTGTGATCCCTAGGTTCGGTATGCAACCGACCGAAGAGACGGGGAAATGTCCACACCCTCCGCGAGTCCCCTCGCGATCCGAATCCGCTCCATCAGCAAGGTTTTCGGCGATGTCATCGCCCTCGACGGCGTCGATCTCGACGTCCCTGCCGGCCAGGTCCACGGTCTCGTCGGGCCCAACGGCGCCGGGAAGACGACACTGCTCGGCCTGCTCCTCGGACTCACCGCTCCCACCAGCGGCGAGGGGGAGGTCCTGGGCCATCCGCTCGGGCAGACGCGAGCGGTGCCGGCCGGTGTTGCCGGCTTCCTGGACGGGCCCGGGCTCTATCCGACGCTGACCGCCCGGCAGAACCTCACCTCCTCGCTGACACTCGGCGGCGCAGCACCCGATGCCGCCGCGGTCGAGCAGATCCTGGAGACGGTCGGCCTCGCCGAGGTCGCCGACGACCGGGTCCGCGGCTTCTCCCTCGGCATGCGCCAGCGCCTCGGCCTGGCCGCTGCAGTCCTGTCCGAACCACGCCTGCTGGTGCTCGACGAACCCGCGAACGGCCTTGACCCTGCTGGGAAACGGCAGGTGCACGACGTGCTCACCAGACTGGCTGCCAGAGGCACGACGGTCATCCTGTCGAGCCATCGGATGGACGACATCGAGGCGCTCTGCAGCGAGGTCACCATCCTGACCGCCGGTCGCATCGGCTTCACCGGGTCGCTCGCGAAACTGGCTGCGGAGAACGACGCACTCGACTACCGCCTGGTCACACCCGATCCCGACGGCGCACGCCGAATCGCGGGCACTGCCAACGGCATACACCTGCGCGAACCGTCCGGTATGACGCCCGACGCGGCCACCGAGCAGCCGGCCCGACCGCTCGTGCTCGGCGCTGCGAACCCCGCTGCGCTGGACGACCTGGTCTCCCGGCTGATCCACGACGGGATCGCCGTGCGCGAACTGACCCCGGTCATGTCCCCGCTGGAAGCCGCCTTCCTCAAGCTCACCGACCACTAGCCAGACCGGTCGCACAACCGTCACCACCACTGTCACGCCCCGTGTGACCACCCCTGCCTCACCACCCCCGACTCAGGAGTCTGCCCGCGATGACCGCCGCACCGGCGACCACGACCGACGCCCCCACACCCACCCCGCCGACCACTGCGGCACCGACAGCCCGACCCACACCGGTCGGGCGTGTCTACCGCTTCGAAGTGGCAAAACTGTTGTCCCAGTGGCGAATCCGTGTGCTGGTCGCCGCCTGCTGGATCGCACCCGCATTGTTCGTCGCGGGCGTCAGCCAACAGAGCAGCCTGCCGGTCGACACGCTCTTCGGCCGCTGGATGGACACGACCGGGTGGGCGGGACCGCTGGTGACGCTCGGCTTCTCCGGCACTTGGGCACTGCCGCTGCTCACGTCGGTCGTCGCAGGTGACATCTTCACCTCCGAGGACCGCCTCGGCACCTGGCGGCACCTGCTGGTCGCGGTGCGTTCACCCGGGCGGATCTTCGCCGCGAAGGGGCTGTCCAGTCTGACCGTCCTGCTGGCGATGATCGCCGGGCTGGCGATCTCCAGCTCGGTCGCCGGTGTCCTCGTCGTCGGCAACAACCCGCTCATCGGCCTGGACGGACACACGCTGTCCGCCGGCGAGGCCGCCGTCCGGGTCGCGCTCGCGTGGGCCTGCGTGCTCGCCCCGACCCTCGCGCTGGCCGGCCTCGGCCTGCTCGGGTCGGTGCTCTTCGGCCGCTCGCCGATGGGCCTGCTGCTGCCCGCGGTCGTCGCGTTCGCCATGCAACTGGCGCTGATGCTGCCGCTGCCCGTCGCCGTCCGACTGGCGCTGCCGGGCTCGGCATTCCTGTCCTGGAACGGCCTGTTCACCGAGCCGGCGCAACTGGGGCCGATCCTCGTCGGCGTCGTCGTCAGCCTGGTCTGGGCGGTTGCCGCGACAGCGCTGGCCTACACGGTCTTCGTGCGCCGCGACTTCAGCGGCAACGGTCACGACACCGCCGGTCGCCGGGCTATCACCATCGGCCTGACGCCGATCGCCGCGCTGCTGGTCCTCGGCATCGCCGCGATCGCGCCATTCAGCTCGGTGACCGACAGCGGCATCACCCAGGCAAAGGTGAACCGTTCTGTCGCAACGGCTTTCGCCCACCTCTACCGCCTGCAGACCACGCAACTGCACCGGCCGGCCGTCACCGAGCAGCAGCTGCGAACCTCCGCCGCCTGCAACCGCGGCGGTGGCAGCCGGACCCCCGAAGGCGCCGGCAACGACTGGCGCTGCGTGGTCAGCTGGCGGCTGCCCGGGTCCACCGCGGTCGGCCGGGCGATCTATCAGCTGGACCTGCACCCCGACGGTCGCTTCATGGCCGACGGCGACGGCCCCAAGCAGGTCAACGGCTACTTCCTCGTGCGCACACCGGATGGCGATGCGCCCAACCCCCTGTGGCAGTTCGACGCCAACGTCGACCTGCTGTCCACCCCGAAGTGAGAGGCACCGTCATGCAGGTCACGCGACGCCGTCGCAGTGCAGCAACCCCGTCGACCCACAAGGAACGGACCCACCGGAAGTTCCGCATCGCCATCGCCGGGGCCGCGGTCCTCACCGTGGCCACCGGCGGCATCGCAGCCGCCGCACCCTCCGGACCGTTCGGCGACCACCAGGTCGGCGCGACATACAAGAACGGTCAGCTGGTCTCGGACAACCAGTACATCAAGCCGATCGGCAAGCGCCTGGTGACCGACGAGGGCAAGTACATGGGCTCCACGGTCAGCCCGGACGGGCGGTATGTCGCCGCGACCAGCACCGACAAGAGCATCGCGCTGCAGATCGTGGATCTGAAGAGCTACAAGGTCGTATGGCGCGTGGGCAAGACCACGGACGCCAACCAGAAGATCACCGACGTCTCGGTCGGCCAGGAGGGCCCGACCTGGTCGCCGGACGGCAAGACCCTCTGGCTGCCGCAGAAGGACGGACTGACCAAGTTCCCGGTCTACTCCAACGGCGCCCTCGGCAAGCCGACGACCGTCGCCTTCCCCAAGGTCGACGAGTTGTCCGCGCTGCCGGGCAAGGCGGCTTACTCCGCGGACGGCAACACCCTCTACGTCCCGCTCAACGGTCAGAACACCGTGGTCGCGGTCGACCCCGAGACCGACAAGGTGACCAAGACCTGGGACGTCGGCATCGCGCCCCGCCAGATCCTGACGATTGGCAACACGCTCTACGTCAGCAACGAGGGCGGACGCCGGGCCGGTGGCGGTGACTCCACCATGACGTCATACGGCACGGACGTCCCGGCCGACGGCTACAAGGGCACCTCGACCACCGGCACGCTGAGCGTGATCGACGCCAAGGACCCGGACGCGAAGCCGGACCAGATCACCGTCGGCCTGCACCCGACCGACCTCTACCGCGCCGGCAAGACGCTGTATGTCGCCAACACCAACAGCGACACCGTGTCGGTCGTGGACACGGCCAAGAACAAGGTCGTGCAGACCATCAACACCCAGCCGTGGGCATCCTCCACGACCGGGTATGCACCGACCGGGATCACCAAGGTCGGCCAGCGGTTGCTGGTCACGCTGGGCCGCGCGAATGCCGTCGCGGTCTACCGCGTCGCCAAGGACCCCAAGGAGCCGGCGCGCTACATCGGCCTGCTGCCGACCGACTACTACCCGGCCGCGATCGCCAACGTGAGGGGCAAGATCGTGGTGACCAACACCCGGGGCGTCGACGCGCGCGGCCCGGAGCTCACCTTCGACAAGGGGCCCGGCACCGAGCCCGCCGTCGGGCACGGCACGCACAGCACGACCGGATCCTTCACCCGCTTCACGCTGCCCGGCGACAAGCAGATCACGAAGAACACCAACAAGGTCTTCGCGCAGAACGCCTGGGACAAGAACACCGTCAAGCAGGCACGCGGCGCCCGCAGCGCCGCAGTCCCGGTCCCGAAGCGGGTCGGTGACCCGTCGACGATCAAGCACGTCTTCCTGCTGGTCAAGGAGAACCGCACCTACGACCAGGTGTATGGCGACATGAAGAAGGGCAACGGCGACAAGGGCCTGGCGCAGTTCGGCAAGAACGTCACGCCGAACCAGCACAAGCTCGCCGGCCAGTTCGGGCTCTACGACAACGTCTACGACATCGGCACCAACTCGGCCGAGGGCCACAACTGGATGATGCAGGGCGACAACCCCGAATACACCGAGTCCAGCGCCGGCGAATACACCCGCAGCTACGACACCGAGCAGGACGTCCTGGGCCACCAGCGCTCCGGCTTCCTGTGGACCTCGGTGCAGTCGGCGGGCAAGTCCGCGAAGAACTTCGGTGAGTTCATCTACACCGAGGGCAAGCCGGAGAACTCCACCTGGCAGCAGTACTACTGCGCGGCCAAGTCCGTGCAGGCCGGCGGCGACGCGGGGCAGCTGACGACCCCGGCGCTGAAGGGCAACTACGGCTCGGTGATCCCGTCACTGAACGCGATCACCAACCCGACCTCGCCGCCCTTCGACACCAGCATCCCCGACCTCTACCGCTACCAGATCTGGAAGCAGAACTTCGCCAAGAACGGCCCGGCCGGGCTGAACATGATGTGGCTGTCCAGCGACCACACCGGCGGTCCGGTGGATCCGCGCGCGCAGGTGGCCGACAACGACCTCGCGGTCGGCCGGATCGTCGACACCATCTCGCACAGCAAGTATTGGAAGGACTCGGCGATCTTCGTCGTGGAGGACGACAGCCAGAACGGCGCCGACCACGTCGACGGGCACCGCGCACCGGTGCAGGTCATCAGCCCGTGGGCCAAGCACGGCGCCGTCGTCAGCAGCTACTACTCGCAGCTGAACATCGTGCGCACCATCCAGCAGATCCTCGGCGCGCAGCCGCTGAACCAGAAGCTGGCGGCTGCCACACCGATGTATGACGCCTTCACGAACAAGGCCGACACCACGCCATACAACGCGGTCGACAACCAGGTGCCGCTCACCGAAGGCATCGAGGACACGCCGTCGTGTGGCCTGGACACCCTGGGCAAGAAGGGCGCCGAGGCCAAGAAGGTCAACGCAGCGGCCGCCAAGCGCACCACGGTGCCGGCGGCGAAGCGGGCCCTGGCGAAGAAGTGGAACAAGTGGGCCCAGAACCAGCACTTCACCGGCCCGCTGGCACGTCCGGACTACGCCAGCCCCGACCAGATGAACCGCTGGACCTGGTATCAGGACCACAACTGGTCCAAGCCCTACCCGGGTGACAGCAGGTTCTACGCGCCGAACGACGTGCCCGGCGGCGGCATACCTGCTGCAGCCGAGGACGACTGAGGCACCGCACCATCACGGCCCCGGACGGCTCAGCCGTCCGGGGCCGTCACTTTTGCGGTCGTCGAGCCCCTGGGGCCGCCACTTTCCAGGTCGTGGGCGGATTATTCGGACTCACCTGCATTCCCGTACGTTTAGTGCTATGCGAACTGTCACACGAATCTCCCAGCTCTCCGTCGCCGCGGCGCTCGGCCTGACCCTCGCCGCGTGCGGCTCCAGCTCCAGCAACGGTGGCAGCGGCTCCCCGTCGGACACCCCGAAGCAGTCGGCGGCGACCAGCGGGCCGGCGCAGTCCGGTTCGATCGCCTCCGGTGAGCCGACGCCGGGCTCGGGCAGCTCGGGCGAGTCGTCGCAGTCCTCCGCAGCGACCTCCGACAGCAGCAACCAGGCCGGTGTGCCCGACGGCAAGACGCTGATGCACCAGTCGCGTGCGGCATACCGCAAGGCGAAGTCGGCGCACCTGCACGCCCGGATCAAGCAGGACGCCGGGTTCGAGACCGTCGACATCAAGGGCACGGTCGACGGCAGCAACCAGGAAGCCACCATCGCCCAGGAGGGCCAGGGCTCGGCGACCTTCCGCACCGTCTCCAACAAGACGTACGTCAAGGCGAACAAGCAGTTCTGGACCACTGCGGGCAAGGTGCAGCCGACGATCGCGGCGAAGGTTGCCGACAAGTGGGTCATCGCGCCGCCCTCGACCAAGGCGAAGCTGTCCAGCGTCACGATCAAGTCCTTCCTCGACAGCGTGCTGGGCGAGGACAACATCAGCGACAGTGACTTGGAGAAGTCGAAGACCGAGAAGTCCAGCTACAAGGGCAAGGACGTCTACGTGCTCACCGATGAGGGCTCGGACGGCGGGAGCGTCACGTTCGCCGCCGACAGCAAGGACTTCCTGCGCCTGCTGCCGCCCGCCGACCAGAGCGACGAGGGCGAAGTGACCGCCGACGGCTGGAACACCCAGCCGAGCGTGTCGGCCCCGGCCGGCGCCATCGACCCCAAGACGGTCAAGTAAACCCAGCACGAAAACAAGCGGCCCGGTGAGCGTGATGCTCACCGGGCCGCTTCTGTATGCCGGGCCGACGGGCTCGCCGATGCTGCGCGGAGAAATCCGCTTGGTCGACCTGGACCCTGCCCGCGGCAGCGAAGCCAACAACCTACGACCGGCAGTGATCGTGAGTAATGGTCGCGCCAACTTGTGGACAAAGGTGGTCACACGAAGGGGATGTGGATAACACTGGTGCACGAAAAGCGTTGCGCAACAATATGATTCATGAAATACTCGAACACATGGACGATATACTACAGGACGCGACAGGGGGCGATGGCGCCCTCGACGCACCTGCAGTGAATGCCTTCCGCGACCGACTCGACGGCCCTGTCACCGATGGTGACCTACTGGCGGAGTTGCGGGCGTGCGAGGAGCTGAAGAACGCCGTGGCCGCTCGGCAGGCCCGCCTCGCCGTGGCCGTGCACGAAAGTCAGTCAGCACGTGATGTGCCGCGCGGGATCTCCAAGGCCGACACCGCCCGACATGTCGGCTCGCAGATCGCGCTCGCCCGACGATGCGCCCCGCACCTGGGATCCCGGTTGCTCGGGCTCGCGCACGCCATTGTGGACGAGATGCCACACACTCAGGCGGCACTGACCGCCGGAGTGATCACCGAGTGGGACGCGACCATGCTGTGTCGCGAGACAGCCTGCTTGACCCGTGCGGACCGCGCCACCGTGGACGCTGCGGTCGCCGACCAACTCGGCACGGTCAGTCACCAACGCTTGGAGGCCGAAGCAAGGAAGCACGCCTACCAAACCGACCCGGCCGCGGTCACCGCGCGACGGGCGCGTGCCGAGTCCGAACGCCGCGTCAGCCTGCGCCCGGCACCGGACTGCATGACCCGGCTCAGCGCACTACTACCCGTCAAGGACGGCGTCGCCTGCTTCGCAGCGCTGTCGGCCTTCGCCGACGCCGCCGCGACGCCGGAGCATCCGCGCGGGCAACTCATGGCCGACGCTCTCGTCGCCCGCGTCACCGGACGGGGCACCGGCGGCCAGACTGCAAACACGGACGCGCCTGCCGGCACAGAGAATCCGCCCGCTGCTGCTGCACCTGCATCGCCTGAGGCGTCTGACGGGTCCGGATCGCCGGCAACGACCGCCTCACCGAGGAGTCCGAAGGGCTCACCGAAGCCGCAGATACGGGTCAACCTGCTGATGCCCCTGGACACCCTGACCGGCGACGTGCCCGCCTATCTGCCCGGATACGGCCCGATCCCGGCCGACCTCGCCCGCCAGTGGTTGACCGACCCCGACCTCGCAGTCCAGGTGCGACGCATCTTCGCCTTCCCCGACACCGGCGACCTGGTCGGCATGGAGTCCCGAGCCCGCACCTACCGAGGTCTGTTGGCCGCATTCATCAAGCTGCGCGACCAGACCTGCCGCACCCCGTTCTGCACGGCACCGATCCGGCACACCGACCACATCCGATCCCACGCAAACGGCGGACCCACCAGCGAACGCAACGGCCAAGGCCTCTGCGAACGATGCAACTACGCCGAGGAACACCCCGACCACCACACCACCGGTCACGCCGGCGAAACCACCACCAGCGCCGGCACTCTCACCGCAACCAGCCGACCACCCGCACCACCCGGGATGCCACCACCCACCAGGTCACACGTCGAACGAACCCTCATCGACATCACCTGGAGACACTGGACCAACTAGTCATTGTGTGGCCGCCGTACGTCACGCAGCAGTTCCGCGTTGCGCTCTCGTAGGGCTTGTGCACGCTCTTCGATTGTGGGCTCGCGGCGACGTCGATGTGCGGGAGCGGGCGGTGGCTTGGCTCGCGGGGCGGGAACCATCGGCTTGCCACCGATTGCTGCGATCCTCTCGGCACATGACGCGGGAAAACCAGTATCGAAGACGCTGTGGTCGGCCAACCCCACCGCAGTCGTTGAAGCAAACCTGCCGGGAGTCTGGACGTAATCGATGTCGCCCCACGGCGTGATCTTCGAGGCCCCCGGCGGGCGAATCCCATCGGTTCCCACAATCGCTCGCCGAATCCGCCGAAACTGCCACCACATGAGCAAACTTGCGTAGCCGCCTTCTGTTCAAGCGCCACCGAAGAGAGTTGCCGTCGTCGATGACGTAGCCATCGGCGGTAGTACCGACAACTCGGTCGCTTGGCTCCTCAGACACGGCCCGGTGAGCGTGATGCTCACCGGGCCGCTTCCGTATGCCGCTACGGGTATGCCGCGAAGGCTCAGGCGCCGGCCAGCGCCTCCTCCCGCTCGGTCGAACGGGTCGCGAGCTGCTCGGCCAGCCCCTCACCCTCGACGTCGACCCGCGGCAGGATCTTGTCCAGCCACTTCGGCAGCCACCACGCCTTGTCGCCCAGCAGATACATGATCGCCGGGATCAGCACCATGCGGACGATGAACGCGTCGAAGAAGACTGCCGCCGCGAGCGCGAAGCCCATCGACTGGATCAGGCTGTTGTCCTGCAGCATGAACGCGGCGAAGACCGAGATCATGATCGTCGCAGCGGCGGCCACGACCCGGGCACCATGCCGGAAGCCGTCCACGATCGCCTCGCGCGCCGACGCGCCGTGCACGTAGGACTCACGCATTCGCGTCACCAGGAAGACCTGATAGTCCATCGCCAGACCGAAGACGATCCCGATCAGGATGATCGGCATGAAGCTGACGATCGGTGCGCCCTCGACCAGACCGAACGTGCCCTTCTGGAAGATCTCCACCGTGGCACCCAGGGTCGCCAGCACCGACAACAGGAAGCCGAGTGTGGCGGTCAGCGGCACCAGGATCGACCGGAAGACGATCATCAGCAGGATGAACGCCAGGCCGATGACGACCGCGAGGTACTTCGGCAGTGCGTCGGTCAGCTGGGTCGACACGTCGGTCTGCACCGCGGTCGTGCCCGTGACACCCACCGTGGTGTCCGTCTTGGTCTCGATCGCGGACTGCCCGTCACGCAGCGTGTCCAGCAGGTCGAGGGTGGACTGATCGTCCGCCCCGCCCTGGGGGGTGATCAGGATCTGCGCGCCGGTCTTGTCCTGGTTGACCGCGACGATCTGCGCATTCACCACGTCCTTCTGACTACCGGCCCAGCCCATGACCTGGCCGTATGCCGCCATACGCTGCTGCTCGCCGGAGATCTTGCTGCCGTCGACGACCGTCAGCAGCGGTGCCTGCCGGCCGGCGCCGAACGCCTCGGTGATCATGTCGGCCGCCTGCCGCTGCGTCGTGGTCTTCGCGGCGGTGGAGTCGCTGGGCAGCGCCAGGTGCAGGCTCTTCATCGGCAACGCGAGGGCGCCCAGCACGACGACGACCAGCGCGACCACGATGGCCGGCTTCTTGCCGACGAGCTTCGCCCAGCGGACACCGTTGTTGGTGGCCTTGCCGTCCTCGGCGATCTTGTCCTGCCACTTGCGCAGCTGCCCGCCGAAGGCCTTGGTCTTCAGCATGCCGAGCACGGCCGGCAGCAGGGTGAGCGCGACACACACCGCGAAGAAGACCGAGCCGGCCGCGGCAAGACCCATCGAGGTCAGGAACGGAATGCCGACGACCGACAGCGCACACAGTGCGATCAGCACCGTCAGGCCGGCGAAAACGACTGCGCTGCCTGCCTTTCCGACTGCCAACCCGGCAGCGTGCGCCCGATCGTCGGTCTCCCGAAGCTCCGTGCGGTAGCGCGCCAGGATGAACAACGTGTAGTCGATGCCGACCGCGAGCCCGATCATCGTGGCCAGGATCGGTGTCGTGGTGCCGATGGTGGTGAAGCCGGTGGCGAACTGGATCGCGAGCTCACCCATCAGCACGCCGACACCCGCGGAGATGATCGGCATACCTGCTGCGACCAGTGACCCGAAGGTGATGAACAGGACGAATGCCGCGACGAGGACGCCGAGCAGTTCGCTCTTGCCGCCGGTCTCCGGCATCGCCTGCATGCCGGACCCGTTGACCTCGGCGCGCAGCCCGTCCGCACGAGCGCCGTCGAGTGTCTTGATCACGTCGTCCTGGGTGCTGGCCTTGACGTCAGCGACGGTGTCGACCTTGAAGTTCCAGGTGATCGTGCCGGTGCGGCCGTCCTTGGACAGCGGTGACACCGCCTGCGCGTTCTTCTTCGCGGCGGCCTGCTGCTGAGGGCTGTCGCCGGCCTGCTTCAGGATCTGCCCGCTCTGCGCCTTGGCGGCCACGACCGGGTTCATCGGCTGGGCCTTGGGGTCGGTCGGCATCTGCGGGACCTTCTTCAGGTCCGTGATGAGGTCGTTGACCGCGTTCTTGTACTTCGCCTCCTGCAGGGTGTGCCCCTTCGGCGCGGAGACGACCACTGTCGCGGCCGCCTGGTCCTGCACGTCACCGGTGCCCGGGAAGAGTTTCTGCTGCATCGACTGGGCCTGCAGCGACGGGATGCCGGGAATGCTGAACTTGTCGACCATCGGCTTGCTGACGCCGACCGCGACGGCGCCGAAGCCGACCAGCACGACCGCCCAGGCGGCGATGAAGATCGGCCAGCGGCGATAGGCCGCGTGGCCGAGTCGATAGAGCAAGGAAGCCATGAAGATCCTTCGATGGGTGGGTCGGGCGTGGGTTTGTGGTGGGTCGGTGGGTATGTCGCAGCTGCGACGCCGGGCGTCAGCGCAGCAATCTGCGCAGCGTGCGCAGGTTGTCCAGGAAGATGTCGGCGATGTCACGCCCGTCGGCGCTCTCGCTGAAGCGGTCCAGCGAGATCTTGAAGGTCACCGCGAGCGCACCGAGCAGCAGATGCAGCTCGACGTCGTCGGTCGACCGTCCGGCGCGCTGGGCGAGCAACTCGACGATTCCTTCGGCGAAGCCTTCGAACTGCTCCTGGGCGGCGAGGATCAGCTTGGGGTTGACGCGGAAGCACCGCTGCCCGAGTGCCCAGTCGTCCCGGTCGAGCGGGACCTCCGCGGTGGCTCGCAGCACACCCAGCGCCAACGCGCCCACGTCGTCGACGAACTCCCCCGTAGGGCCGCCGGCGAGAAACGTGTCGATGTCGTCCTGGGTCAGCTGCGGGCCACCGCCGAGCGTTGCCTCGAGCTTGCCGTCGAAGTAGTTGAACAGCGTGCGCCGGGAGACGCCCGCCTTCGCGGCCAGCTCGTCGAGCGTGAACTCGTCATACCCCTTGTCGGCCGCGAGTTCGCGTGCGGCTCGGGTGATGGCGTATGTCGTCCGCGCTCGCTTCTCGGACATCGGCACAGCGATGCGCAGCTGCGATGTGGTGTCCGGGGAAGTCGTCTGTAGCACGTCGCCAATTTTTGCCCTTTTGATACCGAAAGTGCAAATTCGTCGGATGTGATCTGCGTCGCACCCCGATGCGGCGGATCACGGCGGCCGCGATGCCCGATTCGGCCCGCGGCGGTGGGTACGTTGGACGCGTCGCCGCTCACCAGGTTGGATGGAGGGCGACAGCGGGCGCCGGGTAGGGGCCTGAACGACTTGAGGAGGGAACGTATGTCGACGCCCACAGGTGGCTCGTGGAACAACGATCAGCAGGGGCAGGGTGCCCCGCAGGGCGGCCAGGGCTACCAGGGACAGAGCCTGGGTCAGGGTTACGGCCAGAGCCAGCCGCAGCAGCCGGACTACGGTCAGCAGCCGCAGCCGGCATACGGCCAGCCGCAGAGCGGCCCCCAGGCGCCGCAGGGTTACGGCCAGCCGGGTGACCAGCAGCAGGCCGGCCAGGGACAGCACGCACAGCAGGGTGGCTTCGCCTCGCAGGCACAGCACGCCGGCCAGCAGTTCGGCTCCGATGCCGGTCAGGTCGTGTCCGGTGCGGGCGAAGGCGTCGGGGACCTCTTCTCCGACCTGCAGTTCAAGAAGTCGCTGACCGAGAAGATCGCCAGCCTGACCTTCCTGGGCGTGATCATCTGGGCGGTCCTGAACTTCATCAGCAGCCTGACCTACAACTTCGGCAGCCAGGACTTCGGCGGCCAGGACGTCAAGAACATGAGCACCTTCGCCGGGATCATGCACACGATCTCGGACCTGGTGTGGCTGATCGTGATCGTCGCGATCGTGCGCCTCGCGCTGGAGCTGGCGATCAACGTCGCGCGCATCGCGCAGCGCAACAAGAGCTGAACCACTCCGCCATACAAGCGATGAAGCGGCCGCACCCGATCGGGTGCGGCCGCTCTCATGTGTCTGGCCAGTGTGTGTATGTCGGGCGAGCCGGTCAGGCAGGTGTGCCGCCCGCTTGGTACGGCGCGAGCACCGCGGCGAGCACCCGGGTCACCGGGGTCGGCACGCCGGCCGCCTCACCCATCGCGACGACCCCTCCACCGAGCCAGGGCAGCTCGAGCGGATTGCCGTGGGTGAGGTCGTGAAACATGGACGAGCTCATCGTCTCCGGGAGCGTGTCGATGAACGCCAGCTGCCCGTCGACGTAGTCCGCCGGCAGTCGGACGTCGCGCGCGTGCGCGACCGCCACGGCTTCGGTCATCACCTCGGTCAGCAGACGACGGGTCGGCTCGTGCGCGCGCAGCACTCCGACCGGCTGCCGGGTCGCGCTGGTCACCGAGGAGAGCGCGACGAGGAAGACGAACTTGCGCCACAGGTCGGCCTCGATGTCGTCACTCACCTCGACCTCGACGTCCGCGTCGGCGAACGCCTGGCGGATCGCCGGCACGCTGCCGGTGGACCGGCCGTCATACGCGCCGAAAACGACGCGGGCCATCGCCCCGTTGTGTCGTATGACGCCAGGCTCCTCGATGGCGGCGGCGATGTAGCACAGGCCGCCGAGGATCTCCGCGTCCGCCAGCTGACCGCGGAGGATCTCGTCCTTCTGCACGCCGTTCTGCAGGGAGAGCACCGCCGGCGCTGCGCCGGGCAGCTGGGCAAGCTCGCGCGCGATGTTCTCGGTCTCGCCGAGTTTCACCGCGACGAGCGCCAGATCGACCTCGCCGATCTCCCGGATCGCGTCGGTCGCCTCGACCGACGGCAGCCGCACCGGGCGGTGCTCGCTGAGGACGGTCAGCCCGTCCTGCCGCAGCGCCGCGAGCTGTCGGCCGCGCGCCACGAAGATCACCTCGTGGCCGGCCGCTGCCAGCTGTGCGCCGAAGTAGCCGCCGACGCCGCCGGCCCCGATCACTGCGATCCGCATGTGTTTCCTTCGTCCGATCCGAATCCCTTCCGGTCAACCGTGGCGCTGGCGCCGTGATTCCGGGACACTGGCAGGACCGTGATACAACAGACTTGAACATTTTCAAACGTTCAACTACGTGATGGGGAGACCCGATGGAGCGCACGGAGGGACGTCTGGCCGACGGCCGCCAGATCCTTTGGTACGACGCCGACGGCACCGACCGGACCGCCGTCCCGGATGAGCGCGATCTGCCCACGACGGTCACCGGCTCGCAACTGCGGCTCGACCCGCTGACCGGCGAGTGGATCGCCGTCGCGTCGCACCGGCAGAGTCGCACCTACATGCCGCCGGCCGACCAGTGCCCGCTGTGCCCGTCGCGCGACCACCTGTCCGAGGTGCCGTCATCGGAGTATCAGGTCGTGGCGTTCGAGAACCGTTTCCCGTCATACGAGTTGAGCGCGGAGTTGGACCTCGGTCTCGATACAGCCTCCTCCGCTCCGTCACCCCACGAAGTTCTCCGCTCGTCCCTCGCTCCGATACTTCGCGGGGACCCCGACTCGCTCCCCCGGCCACTCGACCAGCAGTCTGGGCGGCTTCAGCAGATGCGCGCCGGGCGCGGGCGCTGCGAGGTGGTGTGCTTCACCAGCGACCACAACTCGTCGTTCGCGCAGCTGGCACCGGCGCAGGCCCGGCTGGTCGTCGACACGTGGGCCGACCGCACGACCGACCTCAACGCGATGGACGGGGTCGAGCACGTCTTCCCCTTCGAAAATCGCGGCAAGGAGATCGGCGTCACCCTGCAGCACCCGCACGGACAGATCTACGCCTACCCGTTCGTCCCGCCGCGGGCGGCGACCGAGCTGGAGCACGCGCAGGCCTACCTCGACGAGCACGGGCAGAGCTTGTTCGGCGACATCATCGCCAGCGAATCCGCAGCAGGCACAAGGGTTGTCGCGGAAAACACGGAGTGGATCGCGTTCGTGCCGTTCGCCGCGCGCTGGCCGATCGAGGTGCACTTCTACCCCAAGCGGCAGGTGCCCGACATCCCCGCACTCGACGACGCCGCACGCGACGGGTTTGTGCAGATCTACCTCGACGTGCTGCAGCGCTTCGACAGGTTGTATGACGAGCCGACCCCTTACATCGCGGCCTGGCAGCAGGCTCCGGCGTCGTCGCACCGCGACGTGGCGTGGCTGCACCTGGAGCTGTATTCGATCCGCCGCGCCGAAGGCAAGGTGAAGTATCTCGCCGGCTCCGAGTCGGGGCAGGGGGCCTTCGTCAACGACGGGCTCCCCGAGGACGTGGCGCAGCGACTGCGGGACGCAAACGCATGAGCGACAGCGTGATTCGGACGCCGGATTCGGTCGACTTCGACGAACTGGTCGACCGCTTCCGCCAGTTGTATGACGCCGAACCCGACGGCGTGTGGGCCGCACCTGGCCGGGTCAACGTGGTCGGCGAACACACCGACTACAACGGCGGATTCGTGCTGCCCATCGCGCTCGCGCAGCACACGGTGGCAGCGGTCCACCGCCGCGATGACTCGCTGGTGCGGGTCGCTTCGACCTCGATGAACGACGGCGCCGCGGTCAGCGTGGACCTCACCGACGTCACCGAGGGTGGTGACTACGGCTGGGCGGCATACGTCGTGGGCGTGGGGTGGGCCGCCGCGCAACGCGACCTGCCGACGACCGGCCTCGACATCGCGCTCGACTCGAATGTCCCTGTGGGTGCAGGCCTTTCGTCATCTGCTGCGCTCTCCTGCGTCATCGCGCGCGCCTGGTCGGACCTGCTCGGCTGGGGGCTCGACGAGCAGACGGTCGCCGATCTGGGGCGGGACGCCGAGAACAAGATCGCCGGTGCGCCGACCGGTCTGATGGACCAGCTGGCATCGGTCTGCGGGCAGGAGGGCCACGCGATGCAGATCGACACCCGCGCGGTGACGATCACCCAGGTGCCCTTCGACCTGCCCACAGCGGGACTCACCCTGCTGGTCATCGACTCACGCACCGAGCACTCACACGCCGACGGCGAATATGCCGAGCGGCGGCAGTCTTCCCAGGAGGCCGCCCTGCGGCTCGGGGTGCGGGAGTTGCGCGACGTGCCGCTCGAGAGCCTGGCCACCACGCTGGACAAGCTGCCTCCGCTGTTGCGCCGTCGTGCACGTCACGTGGTGACCGACTCCGCTCGCGTGGAGGAGGCCGGCAAGCTGCTGCTCGCCGGGGACGACCCGCGCCGAATCGGCCCGCTGCTCAACGCATCTCACGCATCGATGCGTGACGACTACGAGATCACCGTGCCCACCGTCGACACACTGCAGGAAGCGGCCGTGGCGGCAGGAGCGCACGGGGCGCGGATGACCGGTGGCGGTTTCGGCGGCTGTGTGATCGCACTGGTCGACCAGGACGAGGCCGAGTCCGTCGCCCGTGCCTGCGTCCGCGCGGCCGCCGACCGTGAGCACCCGACCCCTGCGATCTTCCGGGCTGTCGCGAGCGGGGGCGCGGACCGGATCCGGTGACGTAGGGTCGGTGTGATGAGTGCTTCCACCGCGCCCTACACCGTCTGCTTCGTGTGCTCGGGCAACATCTGCCGCTCCCCGATGGGAGAAGTCATCCTCCGGTCAATGCTCGACGAGGCCGGCCTGGGCGATCAGGTCACCGTGGACTCCGCCGGCATCGGCGACTGGCACGTCGGCCAGGGCGCCGACCCACGCACCATCGCAGCGCTCAGCCGCGGTGGTTATGACGGCAGCGCCCACCGGGCGCGCCAGTTCGAGGCGGCCGACCTGACCTCCCGCGACCTGATCCTGGCCGCCGACCGCGGTCACCTGCACGACCTGCTGCAGCTGCGCGACGAAGTGGACGCGACCGCCGAGACGCGACTGGTGCGAGAGTTCGATGCCGACGCGATGGCGGCCGGCGAGTTGGAGCTGGACGACCCCTACTTCGGCAACGCCACCGATTTCGACCGCTGCCGCGACGAGGTCGAGGCGGCCTGTCGCGGGGTGGTCGCCGAGTTGCGCGACCAGCTCGGGGCCTGACCCGGCGAAATATCGCTGGAGAGAGCCGGGGTCCCCGCGAAGTATCGGGGGAGCGAAGCGGAGGAGAACTTCGTGGGGTGGCCTCAGCCGACCGGCATGTCATAGCGGACGACGTCGGTCGCCCAGCGCAGGATCTCCAACTCGTCGACGGTGCCCTGCACCGGGCACGTCGGCATCGTGACGTAATACAAGGTCGCAACCACCAGCAGGCAGCGCGGGTCGGCCAACAACTGGGCGCGACGGTCGTCGCTCAGCCCCGGCTCCAGCAACTCCTCGACGTGCGCCTCGACGATCGCCTCGGCAATGTCGAGGTGCACGTGGGTCGCGACGGCGGTCCCCTCACCGGCGCGCAACTTCACCTCCACGACCTGCATCAGCCAGTGCAGCGCCGCGGGATCCCCGAGCATCGCCTTGGCAGTCTCCCGCGCCGCACGGAACGCAATCGAGTCACTCGGATCAGCAGTCATCTGCGGACACCTCCCCACGCTGTCCTTCATCATGCAGACACGGTATGGCGAGCAGCGCCCCCGGAACCGGTCGTTGGTGAAACCTTGGCAAAATCCTGACCGCCCACGTGCAGCTCTGGACGTGGCACCGGCCGAGATCTCGATGGCAGGCCGCCCTCCGATGCATCTAGGCTCCACGACATGAGCACTCGCACTTCGCCCTGGCCCGCCGGCACACCGTGCTGGGTCGACTGCGCCTTCGAGCCCGCCCACCGAGGCATGCACCACGCCCAGGACTTCTACGAGAAGCTCTTCGGCTGGGACGTCCAGCGCGACGACGAGCACGCCGACTACCGCGTATGCCGCAAGGACGACCTGCCGACGGCCGGCCTCGAGCACAAGAACGGCACCGACGCACCCCCGTTCTGGACGACCTACTTCGCCAGCGACGACATCGCGGCAACCTGTGCGGCGGTGACGGAGGCGGGCGGCCGGGTGCTCACCGAGGTCATCGACATCGAGGGTGTCGGCCGGTCCGCCTACTGCGCCGATCAGGCCGGCGCCTTCTTCGGCCTCTGGCAAGGCACCGGCCTGATCGGCTTCGGCCTGGTCAACGAACCCGGCGCAGTCGCCTGGAACGACCTGATGACGCGTGACCTCGAAGGCTCGAAAGCGTTCTACGCCAACGTTTTCGGTTACACCTACGACGACCGGGGCAGTGACTACGCCGTTGCGAAGCTCCCGACCGGGGAGACCGTTGCCGGCATACATCAGGCGGAGCAGCTGCCGGACGATGCACCGCCGTCGTGGCTGGTGCACTTCGCCGTCGCGGACCGCGACTCGTCGGCGCAGATCGCCCAGGAGCTCGGCGCCGCGATCCTGATGACCACGGACACGCCCTTCGGCCCGGAAGCGCTGCTGCAGGGACAGCACGGTGAGATCTTCACCGTCATCGCGATGGACGACACGGACAGCCCGGCGGACAACGACACCGACGACTCACCACCGTCGTCGTGACGCGGCGCGTCACGATCGTCGGTGGCGGCATCGCCGGGCTCACCCTCGCCGCCGCACTGGACCCGCAGCGCTTCGAGGTGACCGTCCGCGAGGCACAGCCAGAGCGTTCGGTGAGCGGGAGCGCACTGGGCATGTGGGGTGCGGCACGCAAGGTCTTGCAGGGACTCGGCGCGCTGCCGGACGTGTCGTTCCGGCCCACCGCCGGGTCGTTGCACCGCATCGACGGCCGGCGCCTGGTCACCGCACGCGGACCCGGCCCGGTGATGGTCGATCGGCCGACGCTGCTGGCGGCACTGGAAGGCGCCGTCCCCACATCGGTCACCCGCGTCACCGACGAGGTCACCGACCCGTCCTCACTCGACGCCGACCTGGTGATCGGCGCGGACGGTGTGCGCAGCCGTGTCCGTGGCCTGGTCGACGCGAGGGCCGCCGACCGAGTGGCCACGCCATACGTTGCACTGCGTGGAATCCGTTGCGGCGCACCGCAGCCCGACGAGGTCGGCGAATACTGGGGTGGCGGGCTCCTAGCCGGTGTCGTGCCGATCGCGGACGAGCGGACCTATTGGTTCACCACCCACCGCAGTGCGCTGGTCGAACCCTTCGAAGTCAGCCAGGTCCTGGACGAGGCCCGTGAGCGGTTCGTCACCGCGGCGCCGGTGGCCCGACGCCTGCTCGACAACGCCGGACCGGACACGCTCGCGACCGCGCTGTGGGTGACGCCGCCTATGCGTCGCTATGTGCACGGCCGGTATGCCGTCATCGGTGATGCCGCGCACGCGATGCTGCCCAACCTCGGGCGTGGCGCGTGCAGCGCGATCGTGGATGCGGCGACGCTCGCTGCCACGCTGAACTCCGGCGCCGACCTGCGCCGCTGGCAAGCAAGGCGCGTGCCGGCCACCCAGGCCGCACGGCTCGGGTCGTCCGCGATGATGCGCACCGCTCTGGCCATCCCGTAACGAACCCACGAAGTTCTCCCTGGAGTTTCTCCCTGCGCTCGCTGCCGGACGCGCGGCACGGGCGCCCGCGCCACTCTGGGACAATCGCCGCATGCGTTCGCTTGCTGATGCCAACCCGCCCATCGCGCTCGGCGCCCTGGACGGGCGTTACCGGGCCGCTGTCGCCCCGCTGGTCGACCACCTCTCCGAGGCCGCGCTCAACCGCGAGCGGGTGCACGTCGAGGTCGAGTGGCTGATCCACCTGACCGCCAACAACGCCGTGCCGGGCGTCCGCGCGCTGACCGAGGGTGAGATCGCCGGACTGCGCGACATACCAGCACAATTCGACACTGCAGACATCGCCGAGCTGGCCGACATCGAGCGTGAGACCGTGCACGACGTCAAGGCCGTCGAGTATTACCTGAAGCGGCGGCTCCCGCAGATCGTCGGCGCGGACGACGCCTCGGGACTGGCCGAGCTGATCCACTTCGCCTGCACCAGCGAGGACATCAACAACCTGTCCTACGCCCTGATGGTGCAGGGCGCGACGCGTGCCGTCTGGCTACCCAAGGCGACTGCCCTGGTTGACCAGATCGCCGCAATGGCAACCGAACTCGCCGACGTGCCGCTGCTGGCGCACACGCACGGGCAGCCCGCGACGCCCACCACGATGGGCAAGGAGCTGGCGGTCCTGGCGCACCGGTTGCGGCGTCAACTGCGACGGATCGAGGGCGCGGAGTACCTCGGCAAGATCAACGGCGCCACCGGCACGTATGGCGCGCACACCGCAGCCGTGCCCGAGACCGACTGGGTGTCGCTGTCCGGGGCCTTCGTGGAATCCCTTGGCCTGCAGTGGAATCCGCTGACCACGCAGATCGAGAGTCACGACTGGCAGGCCGAGGTCTACAGCGACATCGCCCGCTTCAACGCCATCCTGCACAACCTCGCGACCGACGTGTGGACCTACATCTCGATGGGCTACTTCGCCCAGTCCCGCGGTCAGGGGACCGTCGGATCGAGCACGATGCCGCACAAGGTCAACCCGATCCGCTTCGAGAACGCCGAGGCCAACCTCGAGGTCAGCAACGGCCTGCTCAATGTGCTGGCGAGCACATTGGTCACCTCGCGGATGCAGCGCGACCTGACGGACTCATCCATGCAGCGCAACATCGGCACGGCATACGGCCACTCGCTGCTGGCGATCGACAACGTCTCCCGCGGCCTCGCCGGGCTCGACGCGGCGCCGGACAAGATGGCCGCCGACCTCGACGCCAACTGGGAAGTGCTCGGCGAGCCGATCCAGTCCGCGATGAGAGCCCTTGGCGCACAAGGGGTTCCGGGGATGGAGCAGCCCTACGAGCGCCTCAAGGAGCTCACCCGCGGTCGCCGGATCACCGAGGCCGACCTGCGGGAGTTCGTCCGCGGCCTCGGACTGCCCGCGGAGGTCGAGCAGCGCTTCCTCACCATGACCCCGGCCACGTATGTCGGCCTGGCCCCGCAGCTGGTGAAGTTCCTGCAAGAGGACTGAACAGGGAGGAGGCCTCGAGACGTCCGCTCGTTCCTCACGGACTCCTCGGCCACCTCGAGTGCAAGGTGGCCGAGGAGCGAGGAACGAGCGTTTCGAGGTCCCGGGCTTGACCAACTTCTGACGAAACACTGACCGCACAGTCACCTGCGGGATTCTTACCATTGGCAGGGTCGCAGGATGAAAATTCTTACCCCTCGTTTCGGATTCGCCGTCGCCGCTGCCTCCCTCGTCGCAGGTGCAGGCATCGCCGCCACCCCGACCATCGCGCACGCCGCGCCGACGTATGCCGTCAGCGGGTCTGCATTCACGGCCGCGGCAGCCGACATACCGGACTGCGCACTGTCGTCGCTGCCGACGCAGGCGACCGACACGGCGAACCTCATCCAGGAGGGCGGCCCCTTCCCCTACCCGGACAATGACGGCGTCGTCTTCGACAACAGGGAAGGCATCCTGCCCGCCGAGGACAGCGGCTACTACCACGAATACACAGTGATCACACCGGGTTCGGATAACCGTGGCACTCGGCGCATCGTGACCGGCGGCAGCCCGCTGACCAGCCCGCCGGTCTGGTATTACACCGGCGACCACTACTCGTCGTTCTGCAAGATCACCGGCATCAACGGCGGCGGCGACCCCGGTGGCGTGCCCGACTGCGACGCGTCCTCCGTGCCTGACGAGGTCGCCGACACCGAGCAGCTGATCAAGGACGACGGGCCCTTCCCCTACTCGCAGGACGGCACTGTCTACGAGAACCGCGAGGGTCAACTGCCGGCCGAGGACACCGGCTACTACCACCTCTACACGGTGCCGACCCCCGGTGACGACACCCGCGGCTCGCGACGCATCGTCACCGGTGGCACGTCGACCACGAGCCCGGCTGCCTGGTACTACACGGCCAACGACTACTCGACCTTCTGCAAGCTCGCCGTGAACTGATTGCGAGCGCCGTCCGGGCCGGCATACCCGCACACGCCCCGACACTGGGGAGACTCGCGCACGCCCCCGGCCGGCACACCCGCACACACCCCGACACTGGGGAGACCTACGCACGCGCGACGCCCGAAGGAATACCCCCATGGGGTATTGTGTTGGAAACATGGGGGACCGGCGGCGGTGCGGGTGGCCGCACCGCGCACCACGCGCAGCAACACCTGGCCGCCCCGCTCGAGCAGCAACACCCTGGAGGGACACATGGTCGGCTACACCGGCAGCAAGGACGACTACCTCAAGCGACTGCGGCGCATCGAAGGACAGGTGCGCGGCATCCAGCGGATGGTCGAGGAGGACACCTACTGCATCGACGTGCTGACCCAGGTCAGCGCGGTGACCAAGGCGCTGCAGACCGTCAGCCTCGGACTGTTGGAGGACCACGTCGGGCATTGCGTCGTCGACGCAGCCCGAGAGTCCGACGAGGCCGCGAACGCCAAGGTGCGCGAAGCATCCGACGCGATCGCCCGCCTGGTGCGCAGCTGACCCCCGAAACCTCACCTAAGGAGCGAGAGAACATGACTCAGACCGACATCACCGTGCACGGTATGACGTGCGGACACTGCGTAGCCGCGGTCACCGAAGAGCTGAAGACGATCGACGGGGTGAGCGACGTGCAGATCGACCTGCACGAGGGCGGCGACTCACCGGTGCGCATCACCAGCGCCGGCGATCTCGACCCGGCCGTCGTCGACGCCGCAGTCGACGAGGCCGGCTACGACGTGGTGCGCTGAGCCGCACCGGCAACAACAGCGAGCGGGCATCGGCACTGCCGATGCCCGCTTCGTCGTGCTGAGACTATTCGCTCAGATGCTGACCGGACCGCTCGCGGTCTGGAACTGCACCGACATCAGACCCGGTGTGCCGTGCAGCGCGGCGAAGTCGAAGTGGATCTCCGGCTCCCACTCCTCACGGTCCACGCCCGGCTCGCCGACCAGGCCCAGCCACTCACGCACGCGGTCCGGGGAACCGGCGATCTGCAGGCCGGTCAGCGCAGCGTTGGTGGTGCCCTCGGTGGACGGGTGATCCTGCCCCTCGGGCCACTCGATGAAGAAGGGGACCTGCGGGTCGGCGATCAGGCCGCGAATGCCGATCTGCTTCCAGCAGATCTCGACCCCGTCCGGGCGGTGCCGGTTGCCCGGGACCGCGCTGCGGCCCAGCAGCCGCTCGGCGATCGACATGTCCTCGACCTCGACGACCCAGCCGAGCCAGCCGCCACCGGAGGCGGAGCAGGCGCGGACGGCCTGACCGAACGGCGCCTTGTCCGAGGCGGGGTGGTCCAGGACCTCCACGACCTCGATGAACCGGCGGTCGTTGAGGGGAATGATCGAGTTGCGGGTGCCGAAGCGAGGGTGCAGTCCCCCGTCGACCGGCTCGACCCCGAGCTGATCCCCGAGGCGCTTCGCAGTGGCGATCATTCCGTCGGGCTCAGCGGCAAAAACCAGGTGATCAACTCGCATGAACCGATCGTGCCACTGCTCACATTTTCGCGGTGCAGCGGGTCCGGGCCGACGCTATGCGCTATGGCCGCGTTGCCGGACCGCTTCGTAGATCACGATGGCTGCCGAAGTCGCGACGTTCAGCGAATTTGCCTTGCCGCTCATAGGGATTCGGATGTGTATGTCGGCCGCGGCGAGCGCCGCGTCGGTCAGGCCCTGCTTCTCGGTGCCGACCGCGATCGCCACCGAACCGGTGAGGTCGACATCGGTGTGCAGATCGGTCGCTGCCGGGGTCGCGGCCACGACGCGGATGCTCCGCTCACGAGCCCAGTCGAAGGTCTCCTGCGAGGTCGCGGTCGCCACCGGCACGGAGAAGACGGTGCCCTTGGAGCTGCGCACCACGTTGGGGTTGCCCCAGTCGGTCACCGGGTCGGCGGCGACGACAGCGTCGACACCCGCGGCGTCCGCGGTCCGCAGCATCGCGCCCAGGTTGCCCGGCTTCTCGACGCCCTCGGCGATCAGCAGCAGCGGCGCCTCGGCCAGCGTGAGCTCGCGCGGTGTCGTGCCGACC
The DNA here is from genome assembly GCF_052905685.1 of Flexivirga sp. B27. NCBI lineage: Bacteria > Bacillati > Actinomycetota > Actinomycetes > Micrococcales > Dermacoccaceae > Flexivirga > Flexivirga sp. B27. The sequence continues at coordinate 229,851 of NZ_JBPYUM010000005.1, forward strand.
GCGGGCACCACGGCGAGGAACCCGTCGGCGCCCTCGCGGTAGGCGACCTTCTCGAAGGCCGCTCGGCTCAGCCGGACGATCTCGGCGCCGGTGTCCCGGGCCGCGCGCACCACGTCGTGCTGGGTGCTCGGGTCGGCCATCAGGTCGTCACAGATGTAGAGCTCCCGCGGTCGAACGCCGGCGCCGAGGGCGAGAGCGAGCTCGTCATACCCCTCGAGCAGGGTGCGGCCCGACTCCTCCCTGCGCCGGCGACGACGCAACCCGACGAGCGCCTTCAGCCGCGGGTTGGCCGCGGAGGTGATCGTGTGCTCCGCCATCTCAGACCAGCTGACGGAGTATGACGGCCGCCCCCGCCTCGTCCACCGGGAGCGTCACCTCGTCGGCGACGGCCTTGACCTCGTCAGGGGCCTGGCCCATCGCGACGCCGCGCGCCGCCCAGTGCAGCATCTCCAGGTCGTTGGTGTGGTCGCCGATCGCGATCGTGTCGACGGGCTCGACGCCCAGCTCGCGGCGAACCTGCTCCAGTGCGGACGCCTTGGAGACGCCCTCGGGGTTGACGTCGAGCCAGGCGGTGAAGCCGACGGCGTAGTTGACGCCGTGCAGGCCGAGCTTGTCGGTCAGCTTCACGAAGTCCTCGGCGGTGCCGCTCGGCGAGCGGAAGGTGAGCCGGGTCGTCGGCTCGTCGCCGAGCTCGTCCCACGGCAAAACCCTTGTCGGACCGACGATTTCGTCCTCCGGGAACGGTGCGCTGACCTTCGTGCCGACGCCCGGGTCCTCGACACCGACGACCGCGTCTGGCCAGGCGTCCTTGAGCACTGCGAGCACCGGGGCCGCGTCGAACGTGACCTTCTCGATGATCTCCCAGGTCGTGCCGTGCAGCCGGGCCGTCACGGCTCCGTTGGAGGTGACCGCGAAGCCGTCGGTCAGCGACAACAGCCGAAAGACGGACTCGGCACCGAGGATGCTGCGTCCCGTGGCGATCACCACGTGATGGCCGGCGTCGGCGACAGCACGCACCGCGTCACGCACCTCGTCGTCCAGCCGGCCGTCGTGGTGCAGCAACGTGCCGTCGATGTCCAGGGCCACCAGTTTCTTGTGCACGGCGTCAGCCTATGTCGCCACGCCCTTTCGCCGAGAGGCCCCCGGTTTGTCGAAAGGCCCGGCGATTCGACCCTCCTGAGCCACGAATCGGCGGGCCTCTCGACATTCGGAGGGCCTTTCGGCGGAAACACGGGGCGCGTGGCAGCGCTACCCGGTCGGACTCATGCGTCTCCGGGGCGCAGCGCCTGCCGGTAGCTGAGCTTGTGCGAGGTCTGCAGCAGCGCGTTGCGATACATCCGCTCCGCAAGGCGCAGGATCGCGTAGGCGCCACCGACCGCGAGGACCAACGACAGCAACGGCTCCCACCAGGACGCGTCGCCCAACAGCATCCGGGCCGGCATCGCGATCGTGGAGAAGATCGGCACGAACGACAGCACCGCCTGAAACGTCCCGGTGGTCAGGATGCCGCCGAAGAAGATGATCGCGACGAGCGCGGTCATCGGCGCCGACGTCGACTGCACGTCCTCGGAGCGGGTTGCCAGCGCCCCGACGACCGCCCACAGGGCGGCGAGCGCGAGGAAACCGACCAGGAAGAACGGCACGAACCACCCGATCGCCGGGGCCAGTTGACTGAGCAGATCGGTGTTGTCGGTGACCACCAGTCCGCCGATGCCGACCAGGGACAGCAGCACCACCTGCCCGAGCGCCAGCACGGTGTTGCCGGCGATCTTGCCGATCAGCAACTGCCGCAACGGAATAGCGGAGGCGATGATCTCCACGATGCGGTTCTGTTTCTCCTCCACGACGCTGTTGGCGATCGCCATACCGAAGAGCAGCGCGGCGAGGTAGAACAGCATGCCGAAGACGACGCCACCGACGCGCGCGGCGTTCTCGTCGTCATCGTCGGGCGACAACAGGTCGTAACGCAGCTGGGAGCCCTGCTGCAACTGGCCGAGTGTCGTGCCCGCCGCCTCGGCGTTGCGGCGCACAGCGTCCTGCTGGACGGCCTGGCCGACATACGTCGCCAGCTCGGTGTTGCGGCTGGACTTGCCGATCAACCGCCAGCCGTCCCCGGATCGGACGAGGCCGGCATCGGCCTTGCCCGACGACACGGCAGCTTGCACGTCCTGTGCCGAATTCGCCTGCTGGGACTGCAGTTTGACGTTCGAGTCGGCAGCGGACGCCATCCGGTCCGCGGACTTGACCACGCTGACCCCGGCGGCCGTCGGTGTCGCGATCTTCTTGGTCTCCTCGTGGCCCGCGACGAAGAACTGGATGCCGATGACGGCCACGACCAGCACCAGCATCACCGCGGTCGAGACCAGGAAGTTGCGGTCCCGCAGCTTGACCGACACCTCGCGGAAGGCGACGAGGCGCCATACGCCACCGACGGAGCGGACGTTGGAGCCGGTATTGATCGGATCGGTCGTGACACTCATGAGCTCACCTCGCGGTAGATGTCGGCGACGGTCGGGACGATCTCGGCCAGCTCGCGCACCGAGCCGCGCCGCATGGCTTCGGCCAGCAGGCGGTCGGTGTCCTCCGGCGCGGTCAACGCGACGATGGCGGTGTTGCCGGCGACGTCCACGACATCCAGCCAGCCCAGGTCGCGCACCCAGCCCGCGTCGTCTCCGGTCACCAGCCGATGCCGCAACGGCCCGCTGCGGCGCAACTCGTCGGCCTCGCCGTTGGCCACCACCCGGCCGCGGGACAGGATCACGATGCGGTCGCAGAGCCGCTCGACCAGGTCGAGCTGGTGGGAGGAGAAGAGCACCGGTGTGCCGGCGATGGTGATCTCCCGCAGCAGCGCCACCATGTCGTCGACCGCGCCCGGGTCGAGGCCGGAGAACGGCTCGTCCAGCACCAGCATCGTGGGCTGCGCGATGACCGCGGTGATGATCTGCACCCGCTGCTGGTTGCCCAGCGACAGCGACTCCAGCTTGTCCTTGGCGCGCTCGGCCAACCCGAAACGATCCAGCAGCTTGATGCCCCGCTCCTTGGCGTCAGCAGCCGAAACCCCGTGCAACTGGGCGAGATAGACGACCTGCTCCAGCACCGGCTGCTTCGGGTAGAGACCGCGCTCCTCCGGCATGTAGCCGAACCGGCGCCGGTCGGCCGTGGTCACCGCCGCGTCGTTCCAGCGGACCTGACCCGCGGTCGGCTCCAGGACCCCCATGATCATCCGCATCGTCGTGGTCTTGCCGGCGCCGTTGCCGCCGACGAAGCCGACGAGTTGCCCGGCCCCCACCTCGAAGCTGACGTCGTCGACGGCAACGTGGTCGCCGAACCGACGGGTGAGCCCGTCAAGCTGCAACATGTGCTGTCCCTCCGATATGCAACACCGTCATGCCTAGACCGTATGGCGTCGGCGCGCCGGCCGGATCCGACCGTCGACGGATCCCACGCCGCAGTCACTCCCCCGCGCGGCGGAGGCGTCAGCGCAGCGCAGTCAACAACTGCCGGCCGAGGCGGCCGCTGACCAGGAAGCGCGAACCGTCGGTCAGCTGCAGACATGCACCGGGACCGCCGCGCATGATCAGGGCCGTGGTGCGCCGACCGGTGCGACGCCAGCCCCACCCGCCGTACTTCAGCGGCGCGATGTCGATCGGCTCCACAGACTTGATGTCCGCGATGTCGATGACGCGGTGCGGCGCCGGCACCATCCGCAGATCCACCTTGCGAGCGTCGATGCGGACCTCGCCGTAGATGCCGGCGGTGAGTGAGCCCATGACGAGCAGGATGCCGCCCAGGATCAGCTGTCCGATGCTGGACTCACCGGCGAGGGCGAAGCCCAGCGTCACGACTCCGGCCAGTGCCACGACGGCGCCGCCCACGGTGATGACGGCCGAACGCTCCCGATAAACCTGCATGGCTCCAGTCCTACCTGACAGTCACCCGGCAGAGTTGCCCGGCCGGATCAGGGAGTTCTCGTAGGCGAACACCACCGCCTGCACACGATCACGCAACTGCAGCTTGGCCAGCACGCTGGACACGTGGGTCTTCACGGTGGCTTCGCCCAGGAAGAGCCGGCGGGCGATCTCGGCGTTGGCCAGGCCGCGACCGACCAACTCCAGCACCTCCCGCTCCCGCGGGGTCAACCGCGCGAGATCGGGCGACGGCGCAACGCTGTCGGTGGGAGTGTCGTCGGACGTCATACGTTCGATGACGCGGAGGGTGACCTCCGGCGCGAGCAGGGCGTGCCCGCGCGCCACCGAGCGGATCGCGTCGACCAGGTCCTCGGGTTCGGTGTTCTTCAGCAGGAATCCGCTGGCGCCCGCGCGCAGGCCGTCGAAGAGGTAGTCGTCGCGGTCGAAGGTCGTCAGCAGCACGACCTTGGCCAGGTCGTCGGAGACGATCTGCTCGGTCGCGGCAATGCCGTCCATGACCGGCATCTGCACGTCCATCAGAACCAGGTCGGGTCGCTCGCGGCGCACCAGGTCGACCGCCTGCGCTCCGTCGGCGGCGTCACCGACCACGTCGATGTCGTCCTCGACCGACAGCATCATCGCGAAGCTGCTGCGGACCAGCCGCTGGTCGTCGACGACGACCACCCGGGTCGGGTCGGTCGGTGCCGCAGCCGGATCGGTCACTGCCGCTTGACCAGACCGCCGATGCCGCACGCCAGCAGCAGCACGCCCGCGACGAGGGTCAGCCACAGGCCCCAGTCGGCGCCGAAACTCACGTCCACGTTGCTGCTGCCACCCATGGCGTCCTTCGCGTCGCCGGCCTTGTCGTGGATCCAGCTCCAGCGGTAGATCGTCAGCCCGAGCACGGCGAGCCCACCGACACCGGCGACCGCTGCCGCCGGGAGTGACAGTGCGCGCTTGCCGAGTCCTCGCAACACGCCCAGCACGATGACTGCGGCACCGATCACGGCGATGACCCACCCCTCCCACATGTCGCTGTCCTCGTCGCTGTCGGACGCGCTGGTCGGTGAGCTGTTGGAGTCGTCCTGGGCCGCGTCACAGGCGACCGAGGACCCCGAGCACGAAGTGTGGTTGAACGCATTGATCGACATCGTCAGGCTGACCGGCACCTCCGTGCTGGAGGCCTTCACGCTCGCCCACGGGCCGAAGCAGCACGCGATCGCGATGACTGCGAAAAGCACCATCGCCCAGCCGAATACCCGCGAGGGCACCGAGGAGCCGCCGCCCGCCGCGGGCGCGGCATACGGCTGCTGGCCCGGCTGGCCATAAGGTTGCTGACCCGGGAACTGCTGCTGGCCCTGCCCGTAGGGCTGCTGGAACTGCGGTTGCGGTGCATAGCCCCGCTGGCCGTAGTTGCCCTGCTGCGGCTGCCCGTATGGCGCCTGCTGGCCCGGGTTGCCCTGCGGCTGGCCGTATGGCGGCTGACCCTGCGCTGGCCACGGCTGCTGCGGTTGTTGCGGCTGCTGCGGTTGTTGCGGGGCGCCATACGAGGGCTGCTGCGGCGGCGGGCCCGGCTGGTGACGCGGCGGTTGACCCTGCGGCTGTCCCTGTGGATCGGGACCTTGGTTATGTGTCATGCCTCTCCCTTGCCGGAGGAATCCGGCGGCGCGACGAGTGTTCGGGGGTGTGCGGCACACCCTAACTGCCGCGTCTTGATCGGTCAGTCGAATGATCGGTCAGTCGAACGGCAGGCGGACCCGCACCCGGTAGCCCTGCGTCGACCGCGGGCCGATCTCGACCTCACCGCCGAGCGCCGCGACGCGTTCGCGCATGCCGACCAGCCCGAGGCCGGTGCCCGCGGTGCCGGTGCGCGGCTGGCCGGAGTCGACGATCTCGACCTCGGCCCAATTCCGGTCGCCCTGGCCGAAGCGCATGACGACCGAGGCGTCCGTGGCGCTGCTGTGCCGCCGCACGTTGGCCAGTGCCTCCTGCACCGTCCGGTAGATCGCCAGCCCGACCCCGGCCGGCACGTCGGCATCCTGTCCGGCACCCGCCCCGGGCCGGTCGTCCACGACATGCAGGTCGACATCGAGGCCGGTCGCCCGGTAGTCCTGCACCAGCGCCTCGACGTCATCGAGGTCGGGCGTCGGTGTCCGGTCGGTCTCCACCGACGAGCGCAGCGTGCCCAGCAGGCCGCGCATCTCACCGACCGCGGACCGTGACGAGCGTTCGATGCCGACGAGGGCATCGCGAGCGGCGTCAGGCTGCTTGTCCAGGACCCGGCGGGCGGCACCGGCTTGGACCCCGATGACCGACACGTGGTGGGCGACGACGTCGTGCAGCTCGCGCGCGATCCGCAGCCGCTCGGCGTCGACCGCCTGACTGCGCAGCTCGGCGGCCTGGGACTCGATGGTCCGCGCCTGCTGCTCCAGCTCGGTGCGGCGCCGCAGGTTGCGCCATTCGAGGATGCCCAGCAGGACCGCGCCGCCGAGATAGATGACATTGCTGAGCACCAGGATCATGGCCATCCCCAGCCAGCCGGGGACGATCTCGGAGCCGCTGTGGCCGTCATACGCCTCGAACACCAACGTGTAGCCGATCCAGCCGGCCAGCACGAGCAGACAGCCGCCGATGACCCAGCCGCCGCGCACGCGGTCCCGACACCACGCGATGCCCGAATAGATCGCGAAGAGGTAGACGAACTGGATCGCCAAGGTGGTGGTCAGTTCCGGGTCGAGCTGGCCGGTGGCGACCCACAGCACGACGACGAATGACGTTGTGGCCAGCGGAAATCGACGCCGGAAGACCAGAGCGGCGCACGGCACGATCAGGTAGAGATACTGCAGTCGCAGGTCGGTGTGGTCCTGCGCGAGCGCGCCGACCGCGCGGTAGCCCTCGGTGATCACCACGGCCACCACGAGCCAGATCAGCGCGATGAGCCCGTCGAGACGCCACCGCCGCGACGGCAGCGGACGCACCCAGCCGTCGTCGATCGTCAGCGCCTGACGCCATCTCTCCCGCACATCGGCGAGGGTAACCAGGCACTGGACATCATCGCCTCCACCGCGGGACGGAGATCGCTCGTAGGCTCCTCCCATGTCCACCGTCGCTGCCGTGACCGCCGAGGACGTCGACGGCTACCGCCAGGAGCTGATCGCCTACTGCTACCGCTTCTTCGGGTCGTATGCCGACGCGGAGGACGCCGTCCAGGAGACCGTGCTGCGCGCGTGGCAGCACCGCGACCGCTTCCGGGCCGACTCGTCGCTGCGCACCTGGCTCTACTCGATCGCGACCAACGCGTGCCTCGACATGCGTAAGGCACCGTCGCGGCGGGCGCTGCCGATGGACCTGAGCGCGCCCGGCACCGTGCCCGGCGAGGGCGCGAGCCTTCCCACCCGGCCGGCCGAGTCCTGGATCGGCCCGCTGCCGGGGCGGCACATGCAGTCGCTCGAGTCGTCGGCGTCGCTGGAGTCACCGGACGATCCGCAGCATGCCGCCGAGCTGCGTGACTCGCTGCGGCTGGCCTTCATCGCCACCCTGCAGACGCTGCCGCCGCTGCAGCGAGTCGTCTTCATCCTGCGGGAGACCCTGTCGTGGCCGGCGAAGGACTGCGCCGAGTTGCTGAACACCACTGTGCCGTCGGTGAATTCGGCGCTGACCAGAGCGCGCCGAAGCATCGGCGACCGGGCTGCTGCCACGCCGGCCCGCACCGCGGCGGACGTGCAGGTGGCGGAGTCCTACGTCTCCGCTTTCGAGCGGTATGACGTGCCGGCCCTGGTCGAATTGCTCTCTGCCGAGCCGGTTTTCAGCATGCCGCCGTTCGAGCTGTGGTTCCGCGGGCGCTCGGCCATCGAGGCCTGGTGGGAAGGCCCCGGCTCGATCTGCCGGGGGTCACGCGTCATACCGACGACCGCGAACGGGTGTCCCGCCGTTGCGGTCTATCACCCACGCGATGACGGGACGTTCGGGGCTTTCGCCATACACGTGCTGGAGATCGAGGCCGGCGAGATCACCGCCATCACGCACTTCATGGATGCGGCGGTCTTCGCCGATTTCGGACTCCCGGCAGAGCTTTCTCCGCACGAACCGCTCAGCTCCTGACGGTCGCGTCGTCCAACCCTTCGACAACACCGCACGAACCCAGGAGATCGTCATGAGCCGCAAGGTCACCGCACACCTCTTCCACTCGCTCAACGGCGTCGTCGAGGCGCCGAACCTCTTCCAGTTCGACTCTTTCGGGCGCGAGGAGGGCGAGGCAATGACCAAGGCGATAGGACCGGTCACGGACATGGTCCTCGGCCGCGTGCTGTGGGAGGAGTGGTCGCAGTACTGGCCGGGCAGCGACGACCCCTTCGGCAGCTTCATCAACCCGCTGCGCAAGCACGTCGTGTCCTCGACCCTGTCTGGCGAGTTGCCGTGGAACAGCACGCTGATCGAGGGCGACCCCGTCGCCTACGTGCGGGCGCTGCGCGACAACGGCGCCGACGGTGACATCTCGATCGGCGGCGGCATCAGAACGGTCCGGTCGCTCTTCACCGCCAGTGTCGTGGACACGTTGACGCTGACCACCCACCCGGTGGTCACCCCGGACGGCGCCCGGCTCTTCGACGAGTCGGTGCCGCTGACCCGCCTGCAGCTGGTCGACTCGCAGGTCACGCCGGCGGGCAACGCCATACTCACCTACTCGCTGCGCGCGTCGTGACTGACGGTCAACCCGCCGAGTGACGGTGAAATTTCACCGTCACTCGGCGAGGAAGCCGTCACTGGCGGAAATGGGAGGCCGGGACTCGACTCAGGCGGGGCGTATGACGTCCGTGCCGAGGAACGGCTGCAACGCCTGCGGCACCCGGATGGAGCCGTCGGCCTGCTGGTGGTTCTCCAGCAGCGCGACGATCGGGCGGGTGTCGGTGAGCATGGTGCCGTTGAGGGTGGCGACGAACTCCGTCTTGCCGCCCTCACCGCGCCGGCGGATGTTCAGCCGGCGTGCCTGGTAGGTCGTGCAGTTGGAGGTCGACGTCAGCTCGCGGTACTTGCCCTGTGTCGGCACCCACGCCTCGCAGTCGAACTTGCGCGCCGCGGAGCCACCGAGGTCACCGGCGGCGACGTCGATGACGCGGTAGGGCAGCTCGAGACCGTCCAGCAACCGGCGCTCGATGCGCAGCAGGTTCTGGTGCTCCTCGACCGCCTGCTCCGGGTCGCAGTAGACGAACATCTCGGTCTTGGTGAACTGGTGCACCCGGAAGATGCCGCGGGTGTCCTTGCCGTAGGACCCGGCCTCGCGGCGGTAGCAGGTCGACGTCGCCGTGTAACGCAGCGGACCGTCGGACAGGTCGATGATCTCGTCGGTGTGGTAGCCGGCGAGCGCCACCTCGCTGGTGCCGGTGAGGTAGAGATCGGCCGACTCGAGGTGGTAGACGTCCTCGTGCGCGTCGAGGTAGCCCGTGCCGCCCATCGTCGCCGGGGTGACCAGCGTCGGCACGATCAGCGGGGTGAAACCCTCCTCGGCCGCGATGCTCTGGGCATAGGCCATCAGCGCGTTGGACAGGCGCGCACCCGCGCCCTTGAGGAAGTAGAAGCGCGAGCCGCTGACCTTCGCGCCGCGCTCCATGTCGATTGCGCCGAGCTTCTCGCCCAGCTCAAGGTGGTCCAGCGGCTCGAAGTCGAACTGCCGCGGCTCGCCGACCGTCTCGAGAGTCTCGAAGTCGTCCTCCCCGCCGGCCGGCACACCGTCGATGACGATGTTGTCCAGCTCGCGCAGCAGCGCAGTGAACTCCTTGTCCTCCTGGTCCGCAGCCGCCTCGCGCTGCTTGACCGCGGCGGACAGCTCGGTCGCCTTGGCGCGCGCGTCGTCGGCCTCCTTGGTCAGCACCTCGACGTCGCCCGAGCCGGCCTTCTTGGCGGCGTTGAGCTTGCCCATGGCGGCACCGACCGCCTTGCTGACCGACTTCTGCTGGGACCGCAGGCTCTCGAACTCGGTGATGGAGGAGCGGCGCTTCTCGTCGGCTGCGAGCACCTGGTCGACCAGGGTCTCGTCGGCGCCGCGAGCGCGCTGGCTCGCACGCACGAGGTCGGGGTTGTCACGGACTAGCTTGATGTCGATCACGACAGGCAAGGCTACGCGGCGCACCGAGGCTGTGTGCAACCCGATAACGTCACCCGGAGTCCTGCTGACCCATGAGGCTTGGGATGCATTGACGACGCGAGTCGCAAGCTCCTTGCGACTCCAACGCACACCAAGCCTCCTGTGCTTGTTTTTTGAACTGCTTGAGTAACGAGAAAGGTGGCACCGGTGCAACGTGCCGCGGTGATCGTCAACCCCACGAAGGTCAAGGACCTACGCGATTTGCGCAGCCGGCTGACCGCCGTCTTCGACGGCTACGGCTGGGCGGAGCCGCTGTGGTGGGAGACCACCGTGGCGGACCCGGGTGAGGGGCAGGCGCGTGCTGCGCTGGAGCAGGACGTCGACCTGATGGTCGCGCTCGGCGGCGACGGCACCGTCCGGTGTGTCGCCTCCGCGCTGATCGGCACCGACACCCCGCTCGCCGTGCTCGCCGGTGGCACCGGCAACCTCTTCGCACGGCAGCTCGGGCTGCCGGTCAATCGGTATGCCGATGCGCTGCGGATCGGCCTGTCCGGCAGGGACGCGCAGGTGGACGTCATTCGGATCTCGTTGGACACCACCGGGTCCGGGGAGTTCGACAGCGAGCACATCGGCCTGGTCATGAGCGGCGTGGGCCGCGACGCGGACATCATGGCCGACACCACGGACGCGCTGAAGGCGCGGCTGAGCTGGACGGCATACATCGTCGCGGGGACCAAGCAGATCCGGCACGACCTGGTGCCGGCGCGGATCCGCATCGACGGCCGGCCGGAGATCCGGCAGGACGTGACCAGCGTGCTCGCCGGCAACTGCGGCACGTTGCAGGGCGGCATGCGGCTGATGCCTCGGGCGGTGGTCGACGACGGCCTGCTCGACGGCGTCGTGGTCCGCGGCGGCGGCGTGCACTGGCTGCCGGTCGTGGGCAAGGTGCTCACCCGCTCGCACAAGGACTCCGGGCACCTGAGCCGCGCGCAGTTCAAGCAGATGACCGTCGACGTGCAGACTCCGCAGCGCGTCGAGGTGGACGGCGACGTCATCGGCGTCGCGCACTCGGTGCGGTTCGCGGTCGAGGCCGGGGCGTTGACGGTCCGCCAGCGACAGAGATGACGCGGCACTTCCGCTTCGCCAGCTCGCACCGGATCGCGGCGCCGCGGGAGGCCGTCTTCGAGGTGCTGCGGGACGCCGAGCGCTGGCCACAGTGGTGGCCGCAGATCCGCTCGGTCACGCCGTATGACGACACCCACGGCCGCACCGAGATCCGCAGCATGTTGCCGCTGACGCTGCACCTGGAGCTCGCGACGGAGCTGGTCGACGCCGAATCCGGTGTGTTACGAGCACAATTGACGGGTGACCTGGTCGGCTGGTCGCAGTTCGCGCTGCGAGCGGACGGACCCGACCGGACGGTGCTGGACTACACGCAGGAGGTCGACCTCGGCATCCGCGGACTCGCCGGGCGGGTCGCAGCGTGGCCGATCGCACGACCGGTACTGCTGGCCAATCACGCCGTGATGATGCGGGCCGGGATGCGCGGTGTCGAGCGCGCCGCACTCGAGCGGTAGCTCAGCGATCGGCCCCAGCCGGACTCACTCGGCAGCGCGTAGCGCGGCCTCGGCGATCCACGCAATGCCGGCCGCCGTCGCCTCCGGTGAGCCGCTGGGCTGGATCACGTGGCTCAGCACGGTGCGGACGATGACGTCGACGCCGACCTCGAGCTGCACCCGGTCCAGCGACAACCCGAACCGGTCGATGCCGTCGGCAACCACCCGCTTGGCAGTCTCCAGCAGCTGCCCGCCGTCGCTGGTCAGCAGCGGCAGCAGGTCGGAGTTGGCGCCGTGCGACCCGGCGATCACCGTGCGCAGCAACGGACTCTCGCGGCTGAGCTGCAGCACGGCCAGGCACGCGTCGTGTATGGCGGTCGCCACGTCACCGCCGCTGCCCTCGAAGGCGTCGGAGACCTTGCCGAGGAAGACCGACAGCTCCGACATGACCATCGCCTGGGCGAGCGCGGGCTTGTTGCCGAAGGTGTTGTAGACCGACTGCCGGGAGACGCCTACCTCGTCGGCGAGGCGGGACATCGTCATCTTCGACCAGCCGTCCGCGACCGTCATCGCGGCCGCCGTGCGCAGCAGACGGGTGCGCAGGTCGGCTCCCGGCGCTGCTTCGGTGGTCACGCCCGCGAGTCTAAGCACCTGTCAGGTCGGCTGCCGCCTCTCCTGCGCGGTTGTGCCGCCGCTGCGGGCCAGGGGTCGCGTGCTGTCGAGCGGCGCTCCGGGCGGTGTCGGACCCGCCCGGACCGCTCAGACCGTGGCGACGAAGTCGAGCTTCTCCCGCACACCACAGTCGGGGCAGCACCAGGTGTCCGGGATCTGGTCCCACGGCGTGCCGGCGGGGAAACCTTCGCGGGGCGCGCCGGTGCGCTCGTCATACACGTAACCGCAGCCGGGGCAGCGTCCGCCGTGGACGCCGGCCTGGTCGTGGGCGGTGGTGTCGGGCCCGGTGACCTCGACAGGCTCGGCCACCTCGGCAGGCCCGGTGACCTCGACAGGCTCGGCCAGCTCGGCCGGTGCGCCGTATGCCGCCAGGACCTTCTCCCGCTTGCGCGGGGAGATGTTGGCCTGCGAGATGTCGCCGTCGAAGTGGGCGAGCACCCGCGGGTCCATGACGCGGCGCCAGATGGCCGGGACGATGGCCAGCACGATCATCCCGGCGTATCCCGTTGGCAGCACAGGAGATTCCTTGTAGTCACGCAACGCCTGGTAGCGGCGCGTCGGGTTCGCGTGATGGTCGCTGTGCCGCTGCAGGTGGTAGAGCAGCACGTTCGTGGCGATGTTGTTGGAGTTCCAGCTGTGGCTCGGGTTGACCCGCTCGTAGCGGACCTTGCCGGGGACGCCGACCTTCTGCCGCAACATCCCGTAGTGCTCCATGTAGTTGACGACCTCGAGCAGCGAGAAGCCGACGATGCCCTGAATCACCAAGTAGGGCAACGTTCCCCAGCCGAACAGAGCAATGATGACGCCCCACAGGACAACCGACATCAGCCACGCGTTGAGCACGTCGTTGCCGATCCGCACCGGATGCTTGTCGTGTCGTGCATAGCGGCGCTTCTCCAACCGCCACGCGCTCTTCAGCGAGCCGAAGACGGTCCGCGGCCAGAACTGGTAGAAGTTCTCACCGACCCGGCTGCTCGCCGGGTCGTCCGGGGTCGCAACGCGCACGTGGTGGCCGCGGTTGTGCTCGATGTAGAAGTGGCCGTAGAAGCTTTGCGCGAGAGCGACTTTGGACAGCCAGCGCTCGTGACTCTCCCGCTTGTGCCCGAGTTCGTGGGCGGTGTTGATGCCGATGCCGCCGACGCAGCCGATCGAGACCGCACCGGCGATCTTGTCGATGACGCTGAGGTCCCACGGCTGCACGAAGCGGTGCGGCAGGTTGGCCAGCGCCCAGTCGTATCCCGCGGTGTGCTCCAGCACCCAGCCGACCGGGTTGACGCCGCCGATGATCGCCATGATCGCGAAGAGTCCGGCGTACTGCAGCGGCAGATACATGTAGACGATCCACCGGTAGTACTTGTCCTTCTCCAACGCGTCGATGACGTCGTCGGGCGGATTACTGCGATCGAGGCCGGCGATCAGGTCGATCGCCGGGACGATGCCGAGGATCAGGATCGGCCCGGTCCACAGGAATACCGACCACGCGGTGAGCGAGTAGAGCACGTAGACGATGACGAAGGCCGACGGGATGACCAGGCCGATCAGCCACAGGTAACGCTTCTTGTCGCGCCAGGCCTGCGTCGAGCCGTCGGCGACCGTTCCGGATGCATTCAGCACCGCCATGGTGTGACTCCGATCACGTCGAGTGGTTTACAAAAGAATGCATTTTGTAAACCGTGCGTGTCAAGGGTCGATCCACTCCCCGATGCCCGAGCACAGGGTCGGCATACATAATCGGGGTGCGGTGGCCCGTCGGGCCACGATCGAGGGAGGGGAACCTGTGGGGAAGCACAGCAGTCCCGGCGCGCGCGGCACCGTCGCGATCATTGCCGGCGCTGCGATCGCGCTGGGCGGCGGCACGGTGCTGGTGCACGGGCTGACCCAGGACGACTCGACCGAGCCGGCCTACAGCGCGGCGAGCGGCACCGGCAGCCCGACCTCGTCCGGACCAACCTCGCCCGACACGGGACGGGCGACGACGAGCAGCGCGCGTCGCCATACGCCGTCAAAGAGCGGGTCCAAGCACACATCAAAGCCCGCCACCAGCAAGCGGGCGAAGCGCACCGGCTCACCGACGACGGTGCCGGAGCCCAAGAGCAACAGCAAGCTCGTCGAGGTCGCGAATGCCGCTGGCGCTGCGTGCATTCCGAAGCACCTGACGGTCAGCAGCGTCGGCATCGACGAGCGGGTGGTGCCGATGGGCACCAACGCACAGGGACAGATCTACCCGCCGGCGCACACGACCATGTGGTACAACCGCTCGACCCAGCCCGGCCAAGCCGGCATCTCGGTGATCGCCGGTCACGTGACGTATGACGGCCCCGACAACTTCTACAACCTGCGCAACGTCCCGGTCGGCGCGAAGGTGACCGTCCGCTGCACCAACGACAAGTCGGTCCGGCTCCAGGTCACCCACAAGGAGTCGATCCTGAAGACGAAACTGACCACCGATCAGCGCGTATGGGGCGGAAGTTCGACCCCGGTCGTCACGCTGATCACCTGCGACATCAAGTCGCGCATGGTGTCCGGGCACCACGTGAACAACTACGTCGTGTGGACCAAGCCGGCCTGATCGGATCGGCACGACAAGGTGACGGGACCTCGAGACGGGCTCCCCCGCTTCGCTCCTCCACCCTCCTCGGCCACCTCAACGCGCACGCGCGGCTGACTCAGCGAGAGGGTTCAGCGGCGTTCGGGCGAGGCGGGATAGACGCCGAGGATCTTGACGTCGGTGGTGAAGAACCGCAGCTCGTCCAGGGCGAGCTTCAGGCCCGGGTCGTCGGGGTGCCCGTCGACCTCGCTGAGGAACTGCGTGGCGGCGAACCTGCCACCCACCATGTAGGACTCCAGCTTGGTCATGTTGATGCCGTTGGTCGCGAAACCGCCGAGCGCCTTGTAGAGCGCGGCCGGGATGTTGCGCACATTGAAGATGAAACTGGTCACCATCGGGCCCGAACCGCGCGGCGGCACGATGAACTCGCGTGACAGCACCACGAAACGGGTCGTGTTGTGGTCCTCGTCCTCGATGTCCTCGCGCAGCACGTCCAGCCCGTAGATCGACGCGGCCAGCGGCGGGCTGATCGCCGCACGCGTCGGGTCGGCGGCTTCGGCGATCTCGCGCGCGGCGCCCGCGGTGTCACCGGAGATCACCGGCTCCAGCCCCAGCTCCCGGATGACGTTGCGACACTGCCCGAGCGCGTGCACGTGGCTGTGCACGGTCTGCAACTGGTCCAGGGTCGCGCCCGGCACGCCGAGCAACGAGAACCGGATCCGGTGGAAGTGCTCGCCCACGATGTGCAGGCCGCTCGTCGGCAGGAAGTGGTGTATGTCGGAGACGCGCCCCGCCAATGAGTTGTCGATCGGGATCAACGCCAGGTCCGCGCTCGGTCCCTCGTCGTCGCCGCGCTCGACCGCTGCGAAGGCGTCCTCGAACGACGCGCACGGCACCGACTCCAGCTGCGGGAATTCACGCTCGCAGACCGCGTGCGAGTTGGAGCCGGGTTCGCCCTGATAGGCGATGCGTCGAGGTTGGATCACGTCCGAAGTTTACGAGCGCGACCGCATCGGTGCGCCGAGGCTTCGCCATACGGACGCGCCCTATACACCATGCGTGGCACGGGATTCATGGTTTCGTCCCGTACGCTTTGCCCGGTGTTGCGTCGGTGGCTGGTGTGCGTGCTGTCTATCGCCATCGTCGCCGTTGGCGGGTCCTACCTCATTTCCTTCCTGACCCAGTGGCCCGCGGCCAAGCAGATCCACCAGCCCGGCCCGCTCATCGTGATCAGCCAGCCGACGCTGTCGTGGGACCAGGTCAGCGAGAAGCGAACCCCACACCTGTGGAAGCTCGCCGAGGAGGGCGCGGTCGGGGCGCTGGCCACCCGCAGCCTGAGCTCGCACTCCTGTGACGCACAGTCCTGGCTGACTCTCGGCGCCGGCAAGCGCACCAGTGAGAACACCCGGGTCCCGATGACCCCGCCGGGCGAGAAGCCCGAACCGTGCTGGATTCCCTCGCCGCCCACCACGATCACCAGTGACGCGCCGTCCGGCGACGGAGCACCGGCGGTCTACCCCCTGTGGCAACGCGTCCGCCACCGTGCCCTGGAGCGCAGTGTCCCGGCGGACCCCTCGCACATCGCGACCCGGCTGCAGGGCGCCGGCCAGTGCATCACTGCCGCGGGCCGGTTCGCGCCACTGGCGGCGACCAACCCGCAGGGCCGGGTGGAGCACTACGTGGCCGACCCCGCCACCGTTGACGTCAACGCGTGCCCCATCACCTTCGTCAGTCTGATGACGCCCAACGACACGTTGATGGAGCGCATCCTGGCCAAGGCCCCCGCGAACGCCACCATCGTGGTGGCCGGCCTCTCCGACGCGACCGGGCCCGAGGTCCTGCACACCGTCGTGATCAACGGACCGGGTGTCCCCCACGGCCTGCTCACCTCCAACTCCACCCGGCAGCCCGGCGTGCTGCAGCTGACCGACCTGTCCGCGCTCGTCTTCTCCCGGCTCGGGGACAAGGCGCCGCACCAACCCGAGGGCCGCCGCCCGGCGGTGCAGCCGCGCGACGACCCCACCAGCGCGATCACCGACGCCGGGATGGTCGCGATGCAGCTGCGCATCGAGCACGGCCTGTCCGCCGACTTCCTGACCCGCTTCGTGCTCGCGATGGTCGGGCTGCTCGGCGCCGGGGTGGTCTGGTGGTGGGTCCGCCGTCGCCGTGCGAAGAAGTCCGGCGAGCCATTGCAGCCCAGCGCGGCGCTGCGGTGGTGGTTCAGCGGGTGTGCCGCGATCACCGCGTCGATGCCGGTCAGCACCTGGCTGATCGGGCTCGTCCCGTGGTGGGCCGCGCCCGAGCCACGCACCGCCCTCGGCTGGGGCGTCGTCGGCATCGCCGCGCTCATCGGCGCCCTGGCACTGCTCGGCCCGTGGCGGCGCTGGCCTATCGGTCCACCGGTGTTCATCGCCGTCGTGACGTTGTCGGTGCTGCTGTTGGACGTCATACACGGCACGCCGTTGCAGTTCGTGTCGATGATGGGTCTGCAGCCGGTGTATGGCGGCCGGTTCTACGGCATGGGCAACGTCGGCGACGCGCTGATCGCGACGTCCGCGCTGCTGATCTGCGCCCTGCTGGCGGGAGTGCTGGTCCGTGCAGGACACCGCAAGCTGGCGGCGGCCACCGTGATCCTCATCGGGCTGGTGACGTTGCTGATCGACGGCACGCCGGTGTGGGGCGCCGACGGCGCCGGCCCGCTGGCAATGTTCCCGGCATTCGCCTATCTGGCGCTCAACGCCGGCGGCCTGTCACTGACCTGGCGTCGAGCCGCGCTCATCATCGGATCGGCCGTCGCGATCGTCGGCACGATCAGCGTGCTGGACTATCTGCGGCCGCCGCAATACCGCACGCACCTGGGCGATTTCGTCGCGCAGATCCGCTACCACGGTGACTTCTCCGGCCTGGAACGCATCGTCATGGCCAACTGGGTGATGCTCAAGAGCAACGTGCTGACCGCGCTCGTGCCACTGATCCTCGTGCTGTCGATCGTGGTGTTGCTGACCCCGTCACGCTGGCCGGGCCGGGTGCTGCTGCCCCTGGTCGAGCGCATCCCGATGCTCGGTCAGGGACTCGCCGCGATCGTGGTGTGCTGGATCCTCGGCTTCGTCTCCAACGACTCCGGTGTCTCCATCCCGCCGACCGGGATGCTGCTGCTCGCACCGCTGCTCATCGTGCTGGCCACCGCACCGAACGGGGACCAGCCGGTCGAGCCGGCGACCGGGTCGCTGGCCCACCCCAAGCAGCCGTCGGCCCCGGATGCTGACGTGGAGACTGCTGGTCCCGGCTCGGTCAGCGGATCGTGATCTGACGCGACACGAGCCCAGCGCGGGCCCGCCGCTCGGCGTCGGTCAGTGCCTCGCCGCCGCGCACCGAGGCGAGCGCCTCGTCGAACCGGCCGGCCAGCTCACCCATCGCCGCGTCGTATGACGCACCCTCCGCCTGCGCGTCGACCTCCCAGACCGGGACGAGCAGACCGCAGGTGCGGAACGCTCCGAGCAGCCGACCCTCGCCGAGGGCGTCGTTGCCGGCCGCGTGCAGGCGGGCCAGCGCGGCGGTCGCTTCGTCCTCGCCGTGCGCCAACACCCAACGGACATAGGTGCGTTCGCCGATCCGGCACCAGTAGGCCGACTCCGCCGACGGCAGTGCGACGGTCGGTGTGATGGCGGCGTTGGCCTGCTCGAGGGATGCGGCCGTCGCGTCGTCGAGGTCCTGCTGGTCGACCCAGAAGTCGAAGCCGTCGTGCAGCTCGATCTGCGGGGCGTCGCCGGTGAGCAGATCCTGCAGGCGTGGCGTCTCGGCGGTCACGGGCGGTGTCTTGGCCACCGGCTGACCGGGCTCGGCCTCGACGGTGCCGATGAGTGCGGCGGCAAGATCGCGACTCAGGTCACCGGACCCGGCGCCCGACTGGGTGGCGATGAACCGCTCACCGTCCGCACGGTGCAGGCCGGCCCAGGCCAGCGGGAGCACGGTGGCAACGGTGGCGGTGTGGTCGGCGCCGTCATGGGAGAAGGACAGCTTGGCGGTCGCCGCGGGCAGGATCTCGCGCATCGCGACCCAGCCGGTCTCCCCCGGAAGTCCTTCGAACGGTCGCGCCGCGAACGGCACCCGTGCTGCGCGTGCGGCCTTCTTGTCTGCGCCCTTGCGGCGTGCTGCCTTGCCCATGACGCAAACCCTAAAGGTCGCCTGCGCTGCGGATGGCGTCGGTGACCGCTGCGAGCGCCAGCAGCCGGACCACGTCCACGTGCGCCTCGACCTGCCCGGTCGCGGCGGCGACGAACGCGTCACCGTCGAAACGCGTGTGCGGCGGGGTGATCGCGCGCGCCAGGCCGTCGTGCGCGCCCTGGGCGACGATGCGGCAGCCGACCTTGTCGAGCCGGGCGTTGGTGACCACCGTGCCGATCGTGGTGTGCGTGCGATCGAAGTCGAAGAGCTGCTGCAATGCCCCGACCGAGGCCGTGTCGACCGGTCCCGTGCCGTCGTCGACGTCGCCGAAAGCGTTGACCGCCAACAGTGTCCACACCACGACGTCGCCGAGACCCCGGGTCGCGGTGTGTATGCCGCCGGGTCGTGCGCCGTCCGGCCCGCGCCAGTGTCCGACCATCGCGCCGGTCCCTGCCCCGACCTGTCCCGTCGCCGGGTCGTCGCTGGTGGCTGCGGCGGAGGCGGCATAGCCCTGGCCGGAGGCGGGGCGCACGGAGCCGTCACCGACGGCGAGGTCGAAGAGGCCGAGCGTCGGCACGATCGGGACCGCGCCGCCCGGGGTCGGCACTCCACGGCCGAGCTCCTCCATGTGTCGCATCACGCCGTCCGCGGCAGCCAGCCCGAAGGCGGAGCCGCCGGTCAGCAGCAGTGCGTCGATACTGGTGACCGACTTGTCCGGCTCCAGCAGCGCCAGCTCACGGGCGGCCGGCGCACCGCCTCGACACTCGTATGACGCCACCGTGCCGACCGGGAAATGGATTGCGGTGCAACCGGTTCGGGCCTGTGCTTCGGTCCAGTGACCGACCTTCACACCGTCGATCGGGATCCCCGTCGGACTCGTCATACGTGCTCCTTCGACTGGGCTCAGATGCGGCGCTTATATCCGGCGCCGGGACGCGCCGCCGAGCGCGGCCCACACCATGGTGTGCCCGTCCTCGTCGTTGACGCCCCACTCGTAGGCGAGGGACCGCACGATGCGCAGCCCGCGACCGCTCGGGGCCCAGTCGGCCTGCGGTTTCGGTTTCGGCTGCTTGCCGGAGCCGCCGTCGGTGACCTCGATCTCGACCCTCGGTGGGCGGGCGCGCCAGCGGACCCGGACCGTGCCATCGGGCAGCGGGCGCCCGTGCAGGATCGCGTTGGCGACCAACTCGGCCACGACCGTCTCGGCCTCTTCGACGACGGAGTCCGGCAGCTTGCCGCTGCCCAGGTCGGCGATGACCTCCTCACGGACCCGCGGGACGGAGTCGATGGTCCACGGCAGTCGCACCGTCCGCACCCAGGGCTCGGACTTGCGCTTCTCACTCACTTCGTGGACACCTTTCATCGATTGGCCGAAGAGTCATCATGCCGGATCGGTCATTCAGCGACCCGCGTAGGCAGCATCGACCATCTCACGCACGAGCGCCGGCTTGTTGGAGATGATCGCGTCGACACCGATCTGCAGGCACAACTCGATGTCCGGCTCCTTGTCCACGGTCCAAACGTGCACCTGATGGCCGTAATGGTGTTGTCGGGCAACGAATTCGGGGTTGCGGCGGATCATGCCCATCCGTGGTCCGGCGATCGCGACGTTGGTCGGCAGCCCGTCCCGGAAGCGCGGTGAGGTGCTGACCTCGATCAGTTGCACGCGCTGGACGTGCGGAGCCAGCTTCGCCATACGTTGAATCGCCATGGAGGAGAACGACATCACCCGGATCACCGGTTTGCCCGGACCGGGGCGCAGCAGGTCGAACTCGCCCAGCACGTCGACCAGCCGCCGCTCGACCTCACCGGCATACCGGGTGGGGTGCTTGGTCTCGATGACCAGGTCCGGCTTGCGCTCGCTGGCCAGCACCGAGCGGATCAGCTGCCGCAGGGTGAGGATGTTGGCGTGGTGTCGGTCCGGGACCTCATCGTCGTCGCCGTGGGCCTTTTTCCAGCTGCCCCAGTCCATGCCCTCCAGCTGCGCCAACTCCAGCGACGAGACGACACCGTGCCCGTCGGAGGTGCGATTGACCCGTCGGTCGTGGACACACACCAGGTGCCGATCGGCGGTCAGCCGGACGTCGCACTCCAGGCCGTCCGCGCCCTGCTCGATCGCGCGCTCGTAGGCGCCGAGAGTGTGTTCGGGATTGTCGTGGCTGGCCCCGCGGTGAGCGATCACCTTGGGCGGGCCGCCACCGAGCGGTGAGCCGACTGTGCGCACGCCCCCATCGTTGCAAACTTGCGTGTGGGTATGACGAACGACCCGCGGGCGTAACCTCGCGGTCGTGCGCTCGCCCCAACCGGCGACCGTTGCCGGTTATGCACGGGAAACGGCCCGAAACCCACACCCAACCGGCGACCGTTGCCGGTTGTGCACGGGAGGGGACCGCCCGACCCTCAGCGGCCGGTGAGCAATTCGGTCACAACGGTGACGTCATGGAAGGGCACGTCGCCGGTCGCGAGGTGCTGCACCCGCTCGTGACCCTTGCCGGCCACCACGACGACATCACCGGGCCGTGCCTGCTGCAGCGCGGCGTCGATCGCGGCCCGACGGTCGATGACGATCGTGGTGTTCGCCGGATCGGCGCCGGCCATCACCTCGTCGGCGATGTCCTGCGGATCCTCGTGGTAGGCGTCGTCGGTGGTGATGATCGCGACGTCCGCCAGCTCCGACGCGACGGCGCCCATCTTCGGGCGCTTGTCGCGGTCGCGGGCGCCCGCGGCGCCATACACACACAGCAGCCGGCCGTTGCCGGCCACCTCGCGCGCCACCTCCAGCACGGCACGCAGGCCGATGTCGGTGTGTGCGTAGTCGACGACCACCTCGAAGCCGCGATCGACGGCTGCGGGCACTCGCTCGAATCGCCCTGGCACCTGGTTCATTCCGCTGACCGCGCCGGCCAGCAACTCGGGCGACATGCCCATCTCGAGGGCGATGGCGGCGGCGCCTGCGACGTTGTGCACGTTGTAGTCACCGAGCAGCGGGATGCTGAGCGTCAGTCGCTCGCTGCGCGGGGTCACCAACTCGAAGACGGTGCGCACGCCGTCGCGACGTTCGTCCTCGATGCGGTAGTCGGCTGTCAGCGCGGACCCGAAGGTGAGCGTGCCGTCGATCTCGTGCGCGAGCCGCGCGCCCCACTCGTCGTCGGCGTTGGCCAGCTTCGGTCCGTCGGTCCACTCGAAGAGCTTGCGCTTGGTCAGGTAGTAGGCCTCCATCGTCCCGTGCAGGTCGAGGTGGTCGCGCGTCAGGTTGGTGAAAAGCGCTGCGGCATAACGGGTTCCGTCAACTCGGTGCAGGTGTATGCCGTGTGAGCTGGTCTCCAGGACCACATGCTGCAGCCCGGCGTCGCGCATCCGCGCGAGGTTCGCCTGCACCAGCGGGGCCTCACCGGTGGTGCGCACGGCGGTCTCGTGCTCGGTGCCGATGATGACCTCTGCGGTGGTCATCAGCCCGGTCGTGGCCTCGCCGTATGCCGCGGTGAGGATCGCGTGCAGCACGTAGGAACTCGTGGTCTTGCCGTTGGTGCCGGTGACGCCGTAGACGGTCAGATCGTGGGAGGGATGCCCGGCGAGCTCGGTCGCGAGCGCCGCGAGCGCCACCCGGTCGTCGGGCACCACGGCGGTCGGGATGCCGTCGATCGGCTCCTCGGCGACGACCAACGCGGCCCCGCGCTGCATCGCCTCCGGCGCGAAATCGGCACCGCGGGTGGTGAATCCGTTAATCGCGACGAACGCACCACCAGGCACGACGGCTCGCGAGTCATGGGTCACGGCGACGATCGGCCCCGCGAGCGGCGGCACGTCGACACCGAGCACCCGCGCAACAGTTTTCTGGTCCAACGACACCGTCGGAGCGTACCGGTCCCGACCGGCCAGAGCGGCGCGGGGCGGGCCCGGGCGAGCCGCGGTCGCTGTCGCTTTCTGCACCTATCTACTGTCGGTACAATATTTGGATATACGGCCACATCGACCGCACGGCAAAGATCACGAACAGGTTTCAGCCGCAGCGCGCTGTGGGAGGTTCGCGCCAGCCGTGCCACACTCGCCGTTGGGCGACGGTGAGATGCCCCGCCGGTCGTCCTGACCCACCGGTAACATTCCCGGTCCGGACCGCTCCGCCGTCACCGACTCGAAAGCGCCATGACAGAGCACGCACACGACGTACCGCCGCGCCCGGCGTTCGTCCTGCGAGTGCAGAACGACGCGCACGGGGCACCCACCGCGTGGCTGGACGACGAGCAGGTCGCCATACCGCCAGGAGTCGGCACCCATCGCGCGCTCATCCGCGAGGCGCGCCGGCGCGCCGACCGCACGCGGCCCGGCGAGACCATCCGCGTCATCGGTATGACGCAGGACGGCGACACCTTCCACCTGGCCATCGGGCCGGACGGTGACGCGTGGGAGGTCCCGGCACCCGACGAGCACGCATCCGACGCGCACGCCCCGCAGCAGCAGGATCACGGCCCGGATCATGTCCCGGACGATGTCGCGCACGTCATCGAGCTGCAGGAGCACGACGACCAGCTGATCGGCCTCGTCGACGACGAGCAGATCCCGCTGACCCGCGGCGAGGATCCCTACGACCAGCTGTTGCGCGTCGCCCGCGAGCGCGCCGACACGCACGCCGCCGGCCGGACGGTGCGCGTGGTGGGCCGCACCCCCGACGGACGGGTCTGGCACATCGCCCTCGCCCCGGACGGCACACCGCAACGGATCCCCGCCGCCAGCCGCGCGGCGTCGAAGGTCCCGCCGGAGCACCCGGCGATCGCGCAGGACGAGCCGGTCAACGCATTCCGGCCGCTGCAGGACGGCGCGCAGGAGGATCGTGCGCAGGACTCCCCGGAGCACGAGGAGATCCCCGACGAGCCGGAGCCGCAGCCGGCATACATCGACCACGACGCCACGGAGCCACAGACCGAGCCCGTCGCGGCACCGACGGCGGCACTCACCGACGACTTCGGACGGCCGATCCCCACGACCACGACCGAGGTCGGCGCGCACCGCGACTACCAGCCCGGTGCCGACGCCGGGTCCGACCGCGAACCCGACCTCTACGCCGAGGACGAGCCGGAGCCGACGTCGTCCGCCCGGACGACCCGACGCACCTTGTTGCTCGGCGGCGCCGGGGCGCTGGTGCTCGTGGGTGCGGCTGCCGGCGGCTTCTTCGCGCTCCGTGACGACGACACCAAGACCGCGCCGACACCGACCGTGAGCGGCACCCAGCTGCCCGACGGCATCAGGGCGCCGGCCGGCCTTCCGTCGAGCTACCTGTGGTCCGTCGTGAAGCTGTCCGACGTGGCGCCGCAACTCGCGGTGACCGAGAAGCAACTGATCTGCACGGTCGACAACGACACCACCGGCGGCACCCAGGTCGTGTCCTTCGACGCCGAGACCGGGAAGGCGACGTGGAAGGCCGACCTGCCCGTCGAGGCCGTCGTGTCCCACGGTCCGACGCTGGTGCCGATCGACGGCACGCAGTCCGTGCTGATCGGCACCCAGAATCAACTACTCGCCTACCCGCTGTCCGGAGGCGATCCCAAGACCTGGCCGCTGGAGCCCAAGTGGAGCGTCGCGCTCACCCGCAGCGGGGTCATCATCACCAAGCCGGACGACGACAAGAGCGCCTTCATCCTGTATGCCGACAAGCTGGTCCGTCGCGCACTGCCGGAGGGCTCGAACCCGGTCGCGGTGCTCAGCGGCGGCACGCTGGTGGCGACCGACTCGCGCGGCCGGGTCTGGCTGGTCAAGGATCCGAAGAAGGTTCCGAAACCCAAGAAACTCAAGGCACCCCGCAACACCACGCCGGGCACCTTCGTCGCCGCGACCGGCGATCAGCTGGTGACGGCGTTCGTCCCCGACGACGACTCGGAAGCCTCGCTGGTGCGGGCCTTCTCGTTGCCGAAGCTGCGCCCGCGGATAACCAGCGCACCGATCAAGCCGGCGGTCTTCCCCAACAACTTCATGCTGGCGCCGGACGAGAGCTGGGCCGTGGCCGGCAACACCTGGATCGACATGACCACCGGGGACAGTCATGTGATCGCGTCGAAGTGGTCGCCCATCGCCATCTCGCAGCACAACAGCTGGAGCAAGTCCGGTGACAACGTGCTGACCGCCACCGAGCAGGGCAAGTCCCTCGGACCCGCCAAGCAGACCTCCGGTCAGGTCAGCATCCCTCGCGGCGGCACGAGCAAGGTCGCCTACTGCGTTGCCTCGATCGGCAGTGACACCACGCTGTATGCCGTCCCGCTGAAGGATTAGTCACCGCGCTTCGGCGTTTCGCCGTGCACAGCCCTCGACTGTTGAGGCTTATGCACGCGACACGGCGCCTAGCTGCGCACAACCCGCGACTGTTGAGGGTTATTCACGCGACACGGCCTCCAGGTGCGCACAACCCACGACCGTTGAGGGTTATTCACGCGACACGGCGTCCACCCGCGCACAACCCGCAACCGTTGAGGATTATGTGCAGGTATGCCGGGGCGCGTCCCGGCATACCTGACCTTCGGCGACAATGACGTCGTGCTGACGGCAGGGTTGTTCGTGGTCG
Source organism: Flexivirga sp. B27 (assembly GCF_052905685.1). Taxonomy (NCBI): domain Bacteria; kingdom Bacillati; phylum Actinomycetota; class Actinomycetes; order Micrococcales; family Dermacoccaceae; genus Flexivirga; species Flexivirga sp. B27. The sequence continues at coordinate 255,331 of NZ_JBPYUM010000005.1, forward strand.
CGGTGCTGCTGGTGTGGCCGGTCCCGCGACTGCTGCCGCGGCTCACCGTGCTGCAGCGCGTGCCCGGACCGGCTCTGCTGCTGTGGCAAGCGATTTCGTTGTCCGCGATCTTCGCTTCGGTGTGCCTGGCGCCACTGGCGATCCTGCAGACAGTGCGGGACGGGCGGCAGATCCCCGAGCCGGAGGCGAACGTGCCATTGCTGATCGTCGGCCTGTTCATCTCGGGGCTGATCATCGCCCGGTTGCTGCTGCAGGGTCATCGGATCGGGCGCTCGTTGCGCGCGTCCCGGCGCGAGCATGCCGAGCTCGTCGACCTGTTGGGTGATCCGCGGTCGGAGGCGCCATACCCTGCGGCGGTGACAGTGTTGGCGCACCCGACTCCGACCGCCTACTGCATCCCCGGCCGCAGGCAGCGAGTTGTGTTGACCGACAGCACGATTCACGCACTGCCCGAGGACGAGCTGGCCGGTGTCCTGGCTCACGAGCGAGCGCACCTGCGACTGCGGCACGACCTCGTCCTGGAGTTCTTCACCGTGCTGCACACCGCCGTGCCGCGGGCGATCCGCAGCGACCGTGGGATGCGCGAGGTGCGGCTGCTCATCGAGCTACTCGCCGACCGTGCCGCGTGCCGATCGGTCGGGCCGGTCGCGGTGGCGCGCGGGCTGGTGCACCTCGCCGGGGGTCCGCACCCGGACGCCACGCTCGGCATCGGCGGCGCACCCGCCGCTCGCCGGATGGAGCTGCTCGCCGATCAGCGGCCGCACCGGGCGCTGGCGACGATCGTCCTGTGTGCGGCGGCGCTCGTGCTGCTCGGCACCGGTGTCATCGCGTGGGGTGCGCTGCTGGGGTTGGGCTGAGCTGCAGGCTCAGCGGTGGTGCTTGCGCTCTACGTCGGCCAGGCCGGCACGCAACACGTCGAGGTCCTCGGCGGACGCGTTGTCCAGGAAGTGCAGCAGTGCCGCCTTCCGATCGTCGGGCGCCAGCGGAGCCAGGCTCGACTGCAGCACCTCGGCGGTCAGCGCGTCCCTGGTCGACGCCGCGCGATAGCGCCACGCCCGTCCGGCGCGCTCACGGCTGACGAGGTCCTTCTTGGCCAGCCGGTCCAGCACGGTCATCACGGTGGTGTAGGCCAACTCGCGGTCGACCAGCCGCTCGTGCACCTCGCGGACCGACAACCAACCGTCCTGCGGGAGTGCCCACAGCTGCTCCATCACCGCGCTCTCGAGCTCACCGAGCTCGGATCGTGCCTTCCTCACCACGACACAGTATCCTTACCCGCCGGTATGGCGCGCTCGCGCCCCGATCCGGCGACTCGTGCCTTCCCGCTCAGCGACCGGTCGGTCCCGGACGCAGCTCGGAGGGCGAACTCCCGGTGCGGCTCCAGGTCGGCAACCGCCTGGTGCGACACGACGACGACGGACGCGTCGGGTGCCGCCATACGCAGATCGCGCAGGACGGCACGGGCCGTCGGCGAGTCCAGGTGAGCCACCGGCTCGTCCAGCAGCAGCACCGGCCGCCCCGAGAGCAACGCGCGAGCGATCGCCAGCCGGGTGCGTTCGCCGCCGCTGACGGTCCGGTCCGCATCGAGCTCGGTGTCCAGCCAGTCCGGCAGCGCGGCCAGCCACCGCCCGAGTCCGGCATCGACCAGTGCCCGGGCGACCGCTGCGTCATCGGCGTCGGGTCGCGCGAGCAGCAGGTTGGCACGCACAGTGCCGGCGAAGACATGCGGCTCATCGTCCACGATCGCCAGCCGTGACCGTATGTCGGCCAGCGTGCTGTGCTGCACGTCGACACCGCCGAACACGTAGCTGCCGCAGTCGGTTTCGAGGTGCCGCGCAAGCACGGCCAGCAGGGTGGACTTGCCGGCGCCGTTGGGACCGGTGACGCTGATCCGTTCGCCGGCCCTGACGTGGAAGTCCGGCACGGCCAGGTCTGCCGCCTCGCCCGTCCACGACGCGCGGACGTCCTGCAGTCGTATGTCGGTGCGCGCTCCCTCCGGACGTTCGGCGACCGCGCCGGGCGTTAGATCCTGCACGCCGGGTCGCTGATCGGTCAGGCGACCCAGCCGACGGTGCGCCCATCGGCCACGCGCGGCGGCGCCGACCGCGTCCGGCACCGCGGCCAGCACGTCGGTGAGCGCGAGCGGGCCGAGCACGAGGAGAGCGGCGATCGGTGCGTCGAGACGCCCGTCGGCCAGACCCTGCTGCGCGACGACCGCCGTGAGCACCGTCGCGACACCGGCGAATGCCGTGGTGAGCGCGACGCCGACGGAGCGGCCACGTGCCTGCCGGACGACAGCACGAGTGCTGTCCCGAGCAGCATCGTCGAGGTCGGCAAGCAACGGTGCTGATGCCGAGATCGCTTGCACCGCCGGGAGATTGGTGGTGATCAGTGCTGCTGCGTCGTGCACTCTCGCTCGTGCGTCGACGGACTGTCGCTGGCCGGCGCTCTCCAGCCGATAGTCCCACCAAGCGACGGCCGCCAGCACTGCGAGCGCCGCCGCGAGCACCAGCCCGCTCGGCGGGTGCAGCACAAAGACCACGGCAACGGTCAACACACCGGTCAGCGCTGCGCCGAGCAGTGGGACCAATGCACGCACCTGCACGTCAACTTCGTCGTCCAGATCGCTGACCGCCCCGGTCAGCACGTCCGCGCGGCGACGACGCCCCAACGCTGCCGGGGTGAGCGGGATGAGCCTGCTGAACAGCGCGGCACGTCGTCGGACCAGGTCCCCCAGCGCGGCGTCGTGGGAGCCGATCCGCTCGGCATACCGCAGCACCGGCCGCCCGATGCCGAATGCGCGGACACACACGATGGCAACCATCAGAGTCAGCACCGGCGGTCGCGTGCTCGCCTGCACGATCAGCCATCCCGAGGTCGCGGTCAGCGCCACGCCGCAGACGGATGCCAGTGCTCCGACGACGGAGGCACGCAGCACGCCAGGGGCGGGGCGCCATACAAGAGTGGCACCATCAACGGCGGTCCCTGAGGAGGTCGTGAGGGACGAGCGACCGTCTCGAAGGGCCCCCGCTGCGCTCCCCCGCTCCCCGGAGATGGCCGAGGAGCGAGGCACGAGCGTCTCGAGGCCCTCAACCGAGATGGTCGAGGAGCGAGGCACGAGCGTCTCGAGGCCTTCGAGGTGAATCTCCTTGTCCGCCAACGCGATCAGGCTCTCGTCGTGCGTGGCGATGACGACGGCGCGGTGCGCCGCCAGATCGCGGACGAGTCTGCTGACTGCCGGGCGCATTGCCTGGTCGAGGTGCGCGGTCGGTTCGTCCAGCAGGATGACCGACGCATCGGACAACCTGGCGCGGGTGAGCGCCAGCAGTGCCCGCTGCCCGGCCGACAGCCCGAAGCCGTCGTCTCCGAGCACCGTGCGCAGCCCGTCGGGCAGCCTCCGCAACGGCTCGGGCAGCCAGTCGGTGCCCTGCGGGAGCACGTTGCCGCCGAGCACGAGGTTGTCGGCGACCGTGCCCGGCACCAGGAACGGCCGCTGCGTCACGTAGTGCACCGTCGCGAGCCGCTCGATCGATCCATGGGTCGGCGCGCGGACGCCCGCGAGCAGGTCCAGCATCGTGGTCTTGCCGCTGCCGGACGGCCCAGTGAGGACGGTGAGTCCGGGCTCGCAGTCCAGGTCGAGATCATGCACCACGAGGTGCCGCGAGCCGGCATGCCGGTAGCCGAGGCCGCGTGCACACAGCGTCGTGCCCGCTGCGTCGGACCGCGTGGCTCGTCCGTCGTGCTCGCCCAGCAATTCGTCGATGGCCTGGGCACCGTCGGCGGCGGCGTGGAACTCCTGGCCGACCCGTCGGATCGGCCAATACGCCTCCGGCGCCAGGAGTATGGCGACCAGACCGACGTGCAGATCCATCCCACCACTGACCAGCCGCAGGCCGACCGCGACGGCCACGATCGCCACCGAGATGGTCGCGAGCAACTCCAGGGCCGCCGAGCTGAGGAACGCCGTGCGCAGGGTCCGCACCGTTGCCCGCCGCCAGCGCTCCCCGACCGCGCGCACCAGCCCCACCTGATGCTCCGCCCGCTGGTAGTTCACCAGCGTCGGCAGCCCGCGCATCACATCGAGGAAATGCCCTGTCAGCCGGTCGGTCTCGCGCCATCGGGCCGCCGTCTCGTCCCGTGTGTGCATGCCGATCAGCGCGGCGAAGAGCGGCAGCAGCGGCAACGTCAGCAGCACGATGAGCGCGCTGACCCAGTCGGTGACGGCCAGCGCCACCAGCGCGAGCACGGGCACGACCGCCGCGCTGATCAACGCCGGGAGGTAGCGGGCGACATACGGCTCGACGGCCTCCGGGCCCTTGGTGGCACGCGTCAGCATCACCGTCTCGCCGGGCCGGCTGTCGACGGTGCCGAGCAGCCACGCTCCCAGCGTCCGTCGCCGCAACCTGGCAGCGACCGACGAACCGGCCCACGCGGCAACGCGTTCCGCCGTCGCTCCGAGCACAGCGCGCACACCGAAGACGGCGATCACCAACATCGACGGCCCGAGCAGCAGCTGGTCCCGCACGACGGCGACGACGAGCGCCGCGATCGCGAGCGCCTGGCCGATCGCCAGCACACCCTGCAGGACGCCGATGGCGCCCAGCACCACCAGCGGGCGCCGGACACCGGGATCGGCTCGCAGCAGTCGCGGATCGAAGGGTCGCATCAGCGCGTCCCGGTGCCCGTCTCAATGCTTGTCCGGATATCCACTGGCGCGAGCGGATCGGTCTGCGGCGCAATGTGATCGATCGAGATCCGCTTGCGGAAGACCCAATAGTTCCAGGCCGAGTAGAGCACCGCGATCGGGGTGAAGACGAGCGCAGCACCGGTCATGATCTGCAGCGTCAGGTGCGAGCTCGCCGCGCCCGTCACGGTGAGGCTGTATGCCGCGTCGGTGGTGCTCGGCATGACGTCCGGGTATGCCGCCAGGAAGTAGCACGCCACGGTCGCGCCGATCGTGACGAACGTCCCGGAGAAGGCGATGCCGTCACGGCCCAGCCGGTCGGCGAGGAACGCTCCGACGAATGCGACCACCCCGATTGCGGCGACCAGCCAGGACCAGACCGTGCCAGTGTGCACGTTGACCCACACCAGCAGCGCGATCGCGAGAACCGCTGCCACCGGGGCAAATCGGCGTGCCGCAGTGCGCGCTTCCTCCCGGATATCACCGCTCGTCTTGAGTGCGAGGAAGAACGCGCCGTGCACCAGGGAGACGGCCACCAGGGTCAGCCCACCCAGCAGGCTCATCGGGTTGAGCAGGGTGAAGAAGTTGCCGGTGAAGTTGCCGTCGGCATTGACGGGGACGCCGTGGATCAGGTTGGTGAGCGCCACTCCGACCAGCAGCGGCGGCAGCACCGAGCCGCCGATGATGACGGTGTCCCAGCCGGCGCGCCACCGGTCACTGTCCCGCTTGTAGCGGTAGTCCAGGCCCATGTTGCGCAGGATGAGCGCGACGAGGAGCAGGAGCATGGCGAGGTAGAAACCGCTGAACATCGTTGCGTACCAAGCGGGGAAGGCTGCAAACATCGCGCCGCCGGCCGTGATCAGCCAGACCTCGTTGCCGTCCCAGAACGGCCCGATGGTGGTCAGCATCAGCCGCCGCTTGGCGTTGGTCTCCTCCTTGGAGCGGCCGCGGCCGATGATCGCGAGCAGCATGCCGACGCCGAAGTCGAAGCCCTCCAGGACCAGGTAGCCGGCCCACAGGACACCGATCAGGATGAACCAGAACGTTTCCAGAGACATCGCGAATTCCCTTCAGTCTCAGTAGGAGAACGCCAGCGGTTCGTCGTCCGCCGTCTGTTCCGTGGGTTTGTAGGGGTCCGCGCCGCGCCGGGTGTAGTCGAGCATCAGCTTCACCTCGACGACGGCCAGGGCGGCATACAGGATCGTGAAGACGACCATCGAGGTGATCACCGTGCCGGCTGTGACGCTCGGGGACACTCCCGAGGAGGTGGTCATGACGCCATACACCAACCACGGCTGGCGTCCGGTCTCGGTGAAGATCCAGCCGAAACTGTTGCCCAGCAACGGAAGCAGCGGTGCGACGACACCGGCGAAGACCAACCACCGCGGCACCTCCGAGCGGCCCTTGCGCGTCAGCCAGAGCACGACGACCGAGATGGCCGAGGCGAGCATTCCGATGCCGATCATCAGCCGGAAGGACCAGTAGGCCAACGGGATGTTGGGGGTGAAGACCGCGTCGGCGGGTTGCACGTAGCGTGCGGGCTCACCGCGTTGCTCCGCGGCCTGGGAGATCTGTCCGGGCAGTTCGCGCTTCAGGTCGTCGATGCCCTCGACCTTGCCATCGAACGACCCGGTCCCGAGGAAGCTCAGGACGCAGGGCACGGTGACGGAGAATTTCTCGTGCTCGCCGTCGAGGGATCCGATGGTGAAGATCGAGAACTCCGCGCAGCTGTCGCGGGTCTGGTAAAGCGCTTCTGCCGCAGCCATTTTCATCGGCTGGACCTCGGTCATCACCTTGCCCTGGGCATCGCCGGAGATGGAGACGCCGATGCCGGCGATCAAGGTCACGACGGCGCCGACTCGGGCCGCCTTGCGATACATCTGCTTGTCGTGCCCATGGCGCCGCATCGACCACAGCCCGACGCCCATCACCAGCGCGCCGCCGCAGAGGTATGCCGCGGTCAGCACGTGCGGGAAGGTCACCAGCTGCACCTTGTTGGTGAGCACGGCGATGAAGTCGGTCAGCTCGGCGCGGCCGGTCTGCGGGTTGTACTTGTAGCCGACCGGATGCTGCATGAAGGAGTTGGCGGCGAGGATGAAGTATGCCGACAGCACCGTCCCTATGTGCACGATCCAGATGCAGGCGACGTGGATCTTCTCCGGGATGCGCCCCCAGCCGAAGATCCACAGGCCCAGGAAGGTCGACTCCATGAAGAACGCCAGCAGCGCCTCGAAGGCCAGCGGCGCACCGAAGATGTCACCGACGAACTTGCTGTAGTCGGACCAGTTCATCCCGAACTGGAACTCCTGGACGATGCCGGTGACCAGGCCGAGCGCGAAGTTGATCGTGAAGAGCTTGCCGAAAAACTTTGCCAATCGGAGCAGTTCGGGGTTCCGGCGGCGGAGGTACCACGTGTGGAAGCCGGCGACGATCGCCGACAGTCCGATCGTGATCGGCACGAACAGGAAGTGGTAGACCGTCGTGATGGCGAATTGCCACCGCGCCAGATCGAGGGCGTCCACGCCGTCTCCTCCGTTGACTACTACGTGATGTCGTAATCAACGGTACTACTACTTCCGGTAGTAGCGCCACGCCCCCACCGAGCGGACACACAATGCACTGAGCGGACACGAAAAGCGGGGCGATTTTCGTGTCCGCTCAGTGGTGATCGTGTCCGCTCGGTCGAAGGGGCGGCGGCAGTTCGGCGCCGCAGCGCGTCAGAGGACGTCGTGGGGATGCGGCTCCCGCAGCCGTGACTTGAGCCGGTTGAAGACGGCCTCGAGGACGGCGACCTCGTCGGCATCGAGATCGTCCAGGAACAACTCCCGCACCGCCATGAGGTGCGACCGTCCCGAGTCGTCGAACTTCTCCTTGCCGGCAGCCGTCATACAAGCGTGTATGACGCGCGCGTCGCCTGCGTCCCGCTCCCGGCGGACGAGCCCGCGCTTCTCCAGCACGCCGATCTGATAGCTCAATCGGCTGCTGGAGAAGACCATGCCGCGGGCGAGGTCACCCATCCGCAGCCGGCGGTCCGGTGCTTCGTCGAGCAGCAGCAACAGGTTGTATTCGGCCAGTGTCAGATCGGAGGTCGCCCGGAACTGGTCGTCGAGCGCGTTCTGCAACAGCACGCTCGACTCGAAGTAGGAGCGCCACATGTGCACACGGGAGGTCGCCATCGGATCGATTCTAACTTCAAATTTGAGAGGTTATGGTGGTCCGATGACGACCATGCAGACCATCGAGCCTCGCGAAGTCCCGCTCGGTGGATTGCGCGCTATGACGGTCCGACGCACGCTGCCGCACCGCGAACGCACCCTGGTGGGCGCATGGTGTTTCGTTGACCATTTCGGCCCGTCCACGACCCCGATGGACGTCGCGCCGCACCCGCACTGCGGTCTCCAGACCGTCACCTGGATCTTCGAGGGGCAGATCGAGCACCGCGACAGCGCCGGCAACGTGCAGCTGATCAACCCCGGCGAGGTCAACCTGATGACGGCCGGCGACGGCATCAGTCACTCGGAGGTGTCGCGCTCTGACAACCTGCGCGGCGTGCAGCTGTGGGTCGCGCAGCCGGACGTTGATCGCGCCGGCAGCAACGGATTCGACCACTTCGTGACGCCGGTGACCGAGCTGCCGGTGATGGCCGGTCAGGCCACCGCTCGCGTCTTCGTCGGCGACTTGGCGGGGGCCGCTTCGCCGGTCCGCACCTTCAGCCCGCTCGTCGCCGCGGAGGTCGAGCTGGCGCCCGGCACTGCCGTCGACGTCGCGGTCGACCCGGACTTCGAGCACGCGGTCCTGCTGGACGACGGCGACCTGACGATCGCCCCCGGCGACGCGCTGGAGGAGGAAGCGCTGGCGCTACGCCACGCCGACCTCGGCCTCGTCGACAGCGGCCGCGAGCACATCCGTTTCATGTCCGGCGACTCCGCGGTCCGCGCGGTCCTCATCGGCGGTGTGCCGCTCGACGAGGACATCATCATGTGGTGGAACTTCATCGCCCGCACACACGAGGAGATCGTCGCCGCGCGTGACGAATGGCAAGCGGACTCAGGGCGATTCGGCACCGTCGAGGGGTATGACGGCCCGATCGACCGCATCCCGGCACCGGAGATGCCCCCGGTGCGACTGAAGCCACGCAAACCCCGCCCCAAGCTGGTCGAGTAGCGGAGCCACCCAAGCGGGTCGAGTAGGCCGAGCCGCTAGGCGAGGCCGTATCGAGACCACAGGAGGTTTCGATACGTCTCCTCCGCTTCGCTCCCCCGACTACTCAACCACCTTGATTCACGCACCCAAGTTGGTCGAGTAGGCCAAGCCGCTAGGCGAGGCCGTATCGAGAGGCGCGACCTGACGTGGCCGAGGAGCGAGGAACGAGCGTCTCGAGGTCCCGCACGTCAGAGGGACCTCGAGACGTTCGCTCGTTCCCCTTCGTGACGCCCGCTCGTTCCTCGCGCGGCTCCTCAGGGCGGAGCTCACGAACTCCTCGGCCACCTCTCGGTGCTAGGCGACGCGGTGCTCGGGTGACTTGGTCAGCGACGGGTCACGCTGCGCGAGACCGCCGAGCGCGTCATCGATCCGGCTCAGCACGTCGGCATCCAACTTCACGCCGGAGGCTTGGACGTTCTCGGTGACCTGCTCGGGGCGGGACGCGCCGATGAGCGCGCTGGCGACGTTGTCGTTCTGCAACACCCAGGCCACGGCGAGCTGCGCCATGGTCAACCCGAGGTCGGCGGCGATCGGCACGAGTTGCTGCACACCGGTGAGGGTTTCGTCGTTCATGAACCCGGAGATCGTGTCAGCGCCACCCTTCTCGTCGGTGGCGCGGCTGCCTGCCGGCGGCTGCTCGCCCGGCTTGTACTTCCCGGTCAGGATTCCCTGGGCGACCGGCGACCAGACGATCTGCGAGATGCCCAGCTCCTTGGACGCCGGCACGACCTGCTCCTCGATGACCCGCCACAGCATTGAATACTGCGGTTGGTTCGAGGTCAGTTGGAAACCCAGGTCTTTCGCGAGTTTGTGTCCCTCACGCAGCTGCTCGGCGGTCCACTCGCTGACGCCGACATACAGCACCTTGCCGGCCCGGACGAGGTCCGCGAACGCCTGCATGGTCTCCTCCAGCGGCGTCTCGTAGTCATAGCGGTGCGCCTGATAGAGGTCGACGTGGTCGGTGCCGAGCCGCTGCAGCGACCCGTTGATCGACTCGGTGATGTGCTTGCGCGACAGACCGGTGTCGTTGTGGCCCTTCGGGCCGGTCGGGAAGTAGACCTTCGTGAAGATCTCCAGGCTCTCCCGGCGTTGACCCTTGAGCGCTTCACCGAGCACGCTCTCCGCCGCAGTGTTCGCGTAGACGTCCGCGGTGTCGAACGTCGTGATGCCCGCGTCGAGTGCCGCGCGAACGCACGCGATCGCGGCGTCGTTCTCGACCTGCGACCCGTGGGTCAGCCAGTTGCCGTAGGTGATCTCCGAGATCTTCAGACCCGAATTGCCGAGGTAACGAAAGTCCATGTGATCACCGTACGTCGCGGCTCAGGAAGCAGCTTGCACGACGTCAGCGGTCTGCGGCCGATCGGCCGACGTGAGGCGAGCGGGGAGGTTCTCCCAGCCGCGCAGGATGCGCGTCGGGCGTCGCTCCGCACCGGGCAGCAACTCGACCTGTCCGAACCGGTCGTAGAACGCACGCAGCGCGACTTCACCCTCCATCCGGGCCAACGCCGCACCGAGGCAGTAGTGCCGGCCGGCCGAGAAGGAGATGTGGTCACGGGCGTTCGCACGTTGTATGTCGAAGCGATTCGGCTCGTCGAAGACCGCCGGATCACGGTTGGCTCCCGCGAGCACCGTGATCACCAATTCGCCTGCCCGCAAACGCTGTCCGACGATCTCGGTGTCACGGCTCACCTGCCGGCCGGTGAGCAGCACCGGCGGGTCGAAGCGCAGCACCTCTTCGACGGCGTTCGGCCAGCGGCTCGGATCGTCGCGCAGCATTTGCTGCTGCTCCGGGTGCTCGTCGAGCAGCCGGATCGCGTTGCCCAGCAGGTTGACCGTGGTCTCGAACCCGGCGGCCAGGACCAGCCCGGCGGTCGCCTTGAGCTCGCGCTCGGTGAGGTGCTCCTCCTCGTCGCTGACCCGCACCAGTTGGCTGAAAAGGTCGTCGCCCGGGTCCCGTCGCACCTGCGCGAGATGGTCGGCGAGCCAGGCGTCGAACTCGTCGAGGGCGTCCTCCACCTCGACGAAGTCGCGCCAGCGCAGCCCCATGTCCAGACTCGGAGCTGCCAGCGTCCCGAGCTTCAGCACGAGTGCGCGGTCGCTCGCGGGGACACCGAGGATCTCCGAGATCACCTCGACCGGCAGCTTCGCGCAGTAGGACTCGACCAGGTCGACGGGGCGGTCAGCCGGGATCTCGGCGAGCAGGTCGTGCGCGATCTCCTCGGTGCGCACGCGCAGCTTCTCCACGGCGCGTGCGGTGAAGACCCGGGTGACCAGTTTGCGGTAGCGGGTGTGGTCCGGAGGCTCGACGGCCAGCAGCGAGGGAGACTCCACCGGGTTGAGCCCGTCACGCTTGGCCCAGCGGCCTACCTTGCCGAGGAGCGTGCGCTCCTCGAAGACGAATCCGGCATGAACATCGTTGCTGCTCAACGTTTCTCGCACCGCTTCGTGCCCGACGGTAATGTGTCCGAGGCGCCACCGTGCCATCGTGCCCGCATCGCGGATCTCCTCGATGAGCGGCAACAGCCCCTGGGTGCTGACCCGCTCGGCCTCGGTGGTCATGCGCCCCTGGAAGTCGCCCTTGCGTGCGGCGACACGCATCAGGCCGCCGGGCAACCCGTGGCCGAGTCCCCAGCGCACGCCGCGCTTCATGCTGTCTGCTGTCCTCATCACGCCTCCGCGTTTACGACAGGTGTAGTGACTCACTTCACAGTAGGCGCGAATTCGGCGGGGCGCCACCCCGGGCCGCTGCGAAAGACGCGAATCAGCTCGCAGCCGCACGACGTCGCCGTGTGTACTCCGCGAGCGCTGCGTCGAGATCCTTCTCTGCGAATGACGGCCACATCTTGTCGCTGAAGACGATCTCCGCGTGTTGGCTCTGCCACGGGAAGAATCCCGAGATCCGGTGCTCACCGCTGGTGCGGACCACCAGGTCGATGTCCTTGATCGGTCCACCGGGAAGGCGGTCGGAGATGGCGGCGACGAGCGCATCGTCCTCGACATCGACCCCCTCGGCCAGCAGCCCGCGGACCGCGTCTCGGACAGCCTCCTTGGGGTCGTAACCGATAGCGAGCGTGAGGTGGGATCGACGGTTTCGTGTCACTTCGACCGCATCGCGTAGTGCAGTCGCGCACGACTCGGGCAGTAGCGCGAGGTCGCCTGCGATGTGCAGTTGCCAGTCACTCCACTGCCGAGCCTGGACCGGCACGACCGACTCGATGAGCCGAAACAGGTAAGCGACCTCGTCGGCATCCCGCTTCCGAATGTTGTCCGCCGAAAGGACGTAGACACTCACATGCTGTATGCCGCGCTCGGTCAACCACCCGAGCACGTCCTCGAGGTGATCCGCGCCGGCACGATGCCCTTCGCTGACCCGTGCCAGTCCCGCAGCACGCGCCCACCGGCGGTTGCCGTCCATGATCAGCCCGACGTGTCTGGGCATCTCGACGACGGTCGACGCTGAACTCTTCATACACTGATTCTCCCAGCGCCGACCCGTCTACGGTTGCAGCCATGCCACGGGATGAAGAACCTGACACTTCGACCAAGCGGGCTCGAGCACTCGGACTGGCGCCGGGTGTCGGAACGCCGGGTCCGACGAACACGATCGTCGACGTTCCCGGAGTGCGGGTCGGACACGTGACGATCCATGACGGCACCAGGTTGCACACCGGCGTCACCGCCATCGTGCCGGATGCGGTGGACATCGCAGGCGGTCGGCTCCCAGCGGGACTGTTCGTCGGCAACGGCTACGGAAAACTCGTGGGCGCAACGCAATTGGTGGAGCTGGGTGAGCTCGAGACGCCGATCGTGCTGACGGGCACGCTGTCCGCGTTCCGCGTCGCCGACGCGCTGGTCACCTATGTGCTGAGCAAACCCGGCAACGAGCACGTGGAGTCGCTCAACCCGGTCGTCGGTGAGACCAACGACGGCTACCTCTCCGACATACGCAGCCGACCGATCACCGAGACGCACGTGCTGGAGGCGCTGCGCTCGGCGACCGTCGACCCGGTCGAGCAGGGGTGCGTCGGCGCCGGGACCGGAACCGCCGCACTCGGCTTCAAGGGCGGCATCGGCAGCTCGTCGCGCGTCGTTGACCTCGGCGGGCGATCCTGCACACTCGGAGTGCTCGCGCAGACGAACTTCTCCGGGACACTCACCGTGCGTGGTGTGCCGATCACTCCGCAGGACGCGCTCGGTGCGACGTGTGACCAGCAGCCGCAAGGCAATTCGTGCATGCTGATCGTCGCGACCGACGCCGGACTGGACGCTCGACAACTCGCCCGGGTCGCCACCCGCGCGGTCTTCGGTATGGCGCGAGTCGGCTCCGACTTCGCGCAAGGCAGTGGCGACTACGCGATCGCCTTCGACACCGGGGGGCGTCGCGGCATACCCGACCAGCACCTCAACCCGATCTTCTTCGCCGTTCAGGAAGCTGTCGCCGAAGCGGTGCTGGACTCACTCTTCCTGGCGACCACCACGCACGGTTTCCACGGGCACACCAAGCACGCCGTGCCGCTGGATGTCGTGCGCGAGAAGTGCGCAGCAGCAGGCGTTCTCACTCCGTCGGTCGAGTAGCGAGGGGAGGAGCAGGCGGGGTCCCCGCGAAGTATTTGGAGGAGCGAAGCGGGGGAGGAACTTCGTGGGGTGCCGGAGCGGGGGAACTCGCGTATCGAGACCACGGGGACGTGGTCTCGATACGGCCTCGGCTAGCGCCTCGGCCTACTCGACCGACGTGGCGGTGAAGGTCAGCCGCAGGTCGTCGCCGAGGTGGCGGTAGCCGATCGCGCGGTAGATCTTGTTCGAGGTGGGGTTGGCCAGCTCGGTGTAGAGCATGCACGTGTGTCCCTGTGCCTGCTGGCGACGGCTGACCTCGGTGACGACGGCACTGGCGTAACCGTGTCCGCGCTCCGCCCTCGGGGTGAAGACACCCGAGACGCGCACGACACCACCGAAAGGCGCACTCGCCCAACACATCGCGACGGGACGGCCGTCGCGCACCCAGAGGCTGACATTGCCCCGCTCGATCTGCCGGCGGGCGGTCGCTTCGGCGTCCGACACATGGTCGCCGGTCTCGGCGAGGAAGGCATCCACCCAGCCGGCCACGGTCGGCAGATGTGTCTCGTCGGCGTTCAGGTGGTCGCCGCGGACCGGCCAGGGCAGCGTCGCGGGCACCGGCAGGTCGTAGACGCCCATGCCCGCACGGCCGCGGATCTGCCGCCCCGCCGCAGCGAGGTAGGAGTCGGCGAACTCCAGGGCGGCTTCCTTCGGCCCGTTGACACCGGACAGCGAAACGCCCGTTGCCGCGAGGTGGTCGCCGAGTGCGGTCGACGCACCCGGAACCCAGCTCGGCAGGTGCAGCGGATGCGGGGCGGTGTGCATCGCGACAACCTCGACCCTGCCCTGGGCGTCCTCGATCACATACCAGTGCGGGTCGGCATACCGGCCGGGTTCGGTGAGCAACGAAGCGGTGACGCTCGAAAACACCGAGTAGGCAACGGGATCCGCGACAACCAGCTCCCGAGCGCACTCGATCGCTGCGTTCGGGTCCGTCACGTCCCGCACCCGCCAAGCCCCGCTGTTCGCCATACGACCGATCCTCGCAGGGAGGGCACTCCGGCGACCACCGAGTTTCCGCGGCAGGCCGGTGAATTCGGCCCGGATCGAATCGTTGCCCGGCCGCGGCGGGACCAGCAAGCTGGTCCCGTTCAAGCCGCCGGAGGGGGCGACGAACCGAGGCGCACGCCGTCCGCAGGGGGGATGGCGTGCGCCTCGGTGCGTAGTGACCCGCCTCACATGCGTTCCACGACACTGCGAGACTGTTGGAACATCGAGAGAAGGGCGGCGAACGCACAGTGGGGATCGAAGACGGCGAACGCGCGATCGAGGAGGGGGTCCGCACGGACTTCCGGTCGCGGATGAGCTACGGGAGTTATCTCGACCTGGACAAGCTGCTGGACGCGCAGCACCCGGTCAGTGAGCCGGTCCACCCCGACGAGCTGCTCTTCATCATCCAGCACCAGACGACCGAGCTGTGGTTCAAGCTGGTGCTGCACGAGCTGACCTCGGTGCGCACCTATCTGCAGCAGGACGACGTCAGCAGGGCCCACAAGAGCATCGCCCGGGTGAAGCACATCTTCCGCACACTCGCCGAGCAGTGGTCGGTGCTGGCAACTCTCACCCCGAGCGAATACGCAGAGTTCCGAGGCTTTCTCGGCTCTGCATCGGGCTTCCAGTCCTACCAGTACCGCTCGGTCGAGTTCATCCTCGGCAACAAGAACGCCGGCATGCTGCCGGTCTTCGAGGCCAACCCGGAGCATCACGCCGGCCTGGAGAAGCTGCTCGGCGAGCCCACCGTCTACGACGCCTTCCTGCACTTCCTCGCCGACCACGGACACGCGATCCCGAGCCAGATCCTCGATCGCGACCTGCGCAAGGCCTGGGTCGAGCAGCCGGACCTCATCCCCGTCTTCCAGCGGGTGTATGACGACCCCGACGCCCACTGGGCGGCATACGCGATGTGCGAGGACCTGGTCGACCTGGAGGACGCGTTCCAGTTCTGGCGCTTCCGCCACCTGCGCACCGTGCAACGCACCATCGGCTACAAGAAGGGCACCGGCGGCAGCTCCGGCGTCGACTTCCTCAAACGTGCTCTCGACCTGACGTTCTTCCCCGAGCTCTACACCGTGCGCACCGAGATCGGTGGCTGACGTGGCGGACGACATCCTGACCCGGCTGCCGAGTCACCTTGTCGCAGAAGCGAAATCGTTGGATGCCGCCGATCCGCTGGCGGCATACCGCGAGCAGTTCGTGCTGCCCGAGGGCGTCGTCGCCTATCTCGACGGCAACTCGCTCGGCCGGCCACTCGCGGCGACTCGGAACCGGCTCCCGCAGTTCGTCGACGACGAGTGGGGTGAGCGACTCATCCGCGCCTGGGACGAGTCCTGGATGGAGCTGCCGTTGCAGCTCGGCGACCGGATCGGACGTGTCGCGCTCGACGCCGCGCCGGGGCAGACGACCGTCGCGGACTCCACGACCGTGCTGCTCTACAAGCTGACTCGCGCCGCCGTCGCGGCCCGCCCCGGCCGCAGCCGGATCGTCGCCGACACGGAGAACTTCCCCACCGACCGCTACATCGTGCAAGGTGTCGCCGCCGAGCTCGGCATGACGATCGACTGGATCGAGCCGGACCCGTCGACCGGCGTCACCGTCACCGACGTGCGCGAAAAGGTCTCTGCCGACACGGCATTGGTGTTGCTGAGTCACGTCGCCTACAAGTCGGCCCACATCGCGGACCTGGCCGGCATCACCGCGGTGGTGCACGACGCCGGTGCCTTGGTGTTGTGGGACCTGTGCCACTCGGTCGGCCTGGTCCCCGTCGGCCTGGACGCTGCGGGCGTCGACCTCGCCGTCGGATGCACCTACAAATACCTCAACGGCGGACCCGGTGCGCCGGCCTTCGCGTATGTCGCAAAAGACTTACAGGACAGTCTTGTTCAGCCCATCACCGGCTGGATGGGCCACGCGGAGCCGTTCACGATGGGCCCGGCATACCTGCCCGCGGAGGGCATGCGGCGCTTCATCAGCGGCACTCCGCCGATCCTCGGCATGCTGCCGATGCAGGACATGCTCGACCTCGTCGAGGAGGCCGGCGTCGAGGCCATCCGGGAGAAGTCGATCCGGTTGACCGAGTTCGTCGCCGACGTCGCCGATGCGGCTCTCGCCCCACTGGGCGTCACGGTCGCCTCACCACGCGAGCCCCAGGTCCGGGGTGGTCACGTCACGTTGGAGCATGATGCTATGCAAGCGGCGATCGCACGGCTGTGGCAGCGTGGCGTCATACCGGACTTCCGGCGACCACGCGGCCTGCGGGCCGGGCTGTCCCCGCTGTCCACCAGCTTCGTGGAGGTTGCCACCGCACTGGCACACCTTCACGAGATCCTCAACGAGCACGAGGGATAAGGAGCCACTCATGCAGCAGGTCAAAGGCGTTGTCGCCAAATCCAAGGGCGCGCCGGTCACCATCGAGACGATCAACGTGCCCGACCCCGGTCCGGGCGAGGCGTTGGTCAAGATCCAAGCCTGCGGCGTGTGCCACACCGACCTGCACTACCGCGAGGGTGGCATCAGCAACGACTACCCCTTCCTGCTCGGGCACGAGGCGGCGGGCATCGTCGAGTCGGTCGGTGACGACGTCAGCGACGTCGCGCCCGGCGACTTCGTGATCCTCAACTGGCGTGCGGTCTGCGGCGAGTGCCGCGCCTGCAAGCGGGGCGAGCCCAAATACTGCTTCGCCACCCACAACGCCACCCAGAAGATGACGCTCTCCAGCGGCACGGAGCTGTCGCCGGCACTGGGCATCGGTGCCTTCGCGGAGAAGACGCTGGTGGCCGCCGGTCAGTGCACCAAGGTCGACCCGGAGGCTCGTCCGGCCGCTGCCGGACTGCTCGGCTGCGGTGTGATGGCCGGATTGGGCGCGGCGATCAACACCGGCGGCGCGACCCGTGGCCGGTCCGTCGCGGTCATCGGGTGTGGCGGTGTCGGCGTCGCGGCTGTCGCAGGCGCCGCGCTCGCGGGCGCGTCCCCGGTCATCGCGGTCGACGTCGACCCCCGCAAGCTCGACGCGGCCAAGAAGGCCGGCGCCACCCACACCATCGACTCCTCCCAGGGCGACCTGACCGAGGAGATCAAGTCGATCTGCGACAAGCTCTACCCGGGCGCGGAAGGCGCCGACCTCGTCATCGACGCCGTCGGCCGACCGGAGACCTGGAAGCAGGCCTTCTACGCTCGCGACCTGGCCGGCACGCTGGTGCTCGTCGGCGTGCCGACGCCGGAGATGAAGGTCCCCGAGCTGCCGCTGCTGGACGTCTTCGGGCGCGGCGGTGCGCTGAAGTCCAGTTGGTATGGCGACTGCCTGCCCAGCCGCGACTTCCCGATGCTGATCGACCTCTACCAGAACGGCCGCCTCGACCTGGACGCGTTCGTCACCGAGGAGATCGCGCTCGACGAGGTGGAGTCTGCGTTCACCAAGATGGGTGAGGGCAACGTCCTGCGATCCGTGGTCGTCCTCTAGGAGCTCCCTGGCGTGGGCGGCCGCCTCCTGCGGTCCGTCGGCGGATCAGCGGCCGCGCACGACCGACACGTCCACGATCACTGCCTGTCCCCAGTAATCGATGTGCCAGGTGCGACTCCAGGCGGTTGCTGCTGTCCTGCCCGCCTCGGAGTCGCCCTCGCGTCGCTCACGGATGACGACGGTGACCGCGNCCAGTAATCGATGTGCCAGGTGCGACTCCAGGCGGTTGCTGCTGTCCTGCCCGCCTCGGAGTCGCCCTCGCGTCGCTCACGGATGACGACGGTGACCGCGTCTTGCGGCGCGTGCCGCAGCCGCCGGAAGTCGTCGTCCTCCTGGCGCGGCCAGGCCTTGTCGAAGAACACTCGGTGGCCGTCGGCCGCGAGCTGGGTGCTGATCGCCGGTGCGGTGCTGGCCGCGCAGACGAGGCCTTGGCAGTCGATGCGTGCTGGTGCGCCGGGCGCCTCCTGAGCGAGCGCCCGGCTCACTGGTATGGCGATGGATCGCGCCGCGCGCCAGTCGGATTCGCGACCACCGACCATGCGCAGCAGCTGCGAGTCGGGAAGTATGACGACACCGGCCGCGACCGCCACTGCTGCGACGACCGTCGCAGCCAGCGGGCGCCGCCACGGGGGCACGGGTAGCAGCCTGCCGACGGCTCGGGTCAGTTGCCAGATAGCCGCCGCCGTCAAGCACAACGGTGCCGCGATCATCAGGTCGCTGTAGATGATCCGGCCGCGCGTCAGGGTCGCGGTCGCCCAGACCAGCGCCACGCAGGTCACCGCCGCGACGACTGCGAGTTCCGGGAGCACCGGGTCGTTGCGGCTGCGTCGGCGCAGCAGGGTCCGCCGGGCGCGCCAGATCGGCGGCAGCACCGCCAGCAGCACGAGCACCCCGACCAGGTGGGCACCAGCGTTCGCTGCCGGCGCGGCGAAGACCGAGTCACCGTGGGCCAGCATCGCCGCCTGCGACATGCTCGTCGGGAAGATCGACACCGGGACCAGCATCAGCAGCACGTGCTTGGCACCACCCGCCCAACCGATCGGATCGGCAGCCGAACTCGTCACCAGCCGAGCCGTCTCGTGGACGTTGTTCGGGTGTGTGACGAGGACGTCGATCATCGGCGGGATCCACACCAGCAACAGCAGGCCGGCAGCGATCAGCCACGGCTGCCGGCGGACCCGCGGGTGTGACCAACCGCGTTCCAGCCATGCCCGGATGAGCGTGATGCCGGCGAGGAAGGCCGACAGCGCGAGCACGACCGGCAGGAACCCGAGGTGGCACTGCGCTGTGAAGGACGCGCACACGACATACAGCGGAAGTGCTCGGATGTCGCCCCGCTGGAGCCGCCAGGCGAGCATCATCACCGCCAGCAACCCGAGCACCGGCGGCCACGCGTTGAGCGGACGCACGAGTGTGGCACCGAAGAGGTATTCCAGCACCATCGCAACGCCTGCGGCGCAGTACGCCCCCGGCCAGCCCCCGGCCCGGAAGCCCGCGACGACCGCCACGGCGACCAACCCGATTGCGATCAGCGCGGATCCGACGATGAGGCCCCAGGGGCTGAATCCGCTGGCGGCATACGGGACGGCGAGCAGGTAGAACTGGATCGGGCCGGGGTGGTGCGCCCAGACGCCGGGGTTGGACAGCGAGCTCGTCGAGCGCATGCCCAGCAGCGGCGGGTGCGCGGAGAAGACGTCGTGTGTGTGCAGCGCGACGATGGCCTCGTCTCCCTGCGGCAACCAGGACTGACCGAGCAGATGCCCCGCACCCCAGGCGATCTGCAGTGACGCGAGCACGACGAGCACGATCAGCGGCCCAGCCTGACCGCGTGTCCGGATCCCCTCCATTGCCCCATGATGTCGCCGAGCCGGGTCGTGTCGAGGCGACGAGCCGCAGTCACCGCATTCCGGTCCCATCCCCGAGCCCACTCCGAGCCGCTAGCGTTTGCGGTGGCCGCACGCCCGCAGCCAACCGACAGGAGGTCGCCACCATGCAGAGCGGAGACCTGTCGGAGCTGTTCCGGCTCCTCGACCTGACCGGTGTCTTCGCCAACGCGATCCTCGGCGGCCTCGTCGCCCGACAGGAACGCCTCGACCCGATCGGCTTCCTGACCTTCGCGGTGCTGTCCGGTCTGGGCGGAGGGATCGTCCGCGACGTGTTGCTGCAGGCCGGTCCCCCGGTCGCGCTCACCGACTACGCCTATCTGCTGACCGCGCTGGCCGGCGCTGTCATCACCTACGTCGTCAACGTCAGCGGCCCGGTGTGGGACCGGGTGTGGCCGGTGATCGACGCCATCGCACTCGGGACGTGGGCGGCAGCGGGCGCGCAGAAGAGCCTCGCCGTCGGCATCGGATGGCTGCCCGCCATCCTGCTCGGCACGATCACGGCGGTCGGGGGTGGCGCCATACGGGACATCGTGACGCGCCGCGTGCCGACGGTGCTCGGTGGCAGCACGCTCTATGCGACCTGCGCGATCGCCGCCAGCGGCGTTCTGGTGGTTTGCACCGAGAACCGTTATCCGACAGTCGGATTGGTGGCGTCGACCGTCACCGGTGCCGGCCTGTGCCTGATCGCGCGGTGGCGGGGCTGGATCCTGCCCGAAGCCGACGCATGGTCGGCTCCGCGGCGGGTCGCCGCCAAGGCCCGGCTCGATCGCGCGCGCCGCGAGAAGATCGCGCACGCTCTGAAGTCCAAGCGCCGCAACGCCGCACGGCGTGTGGTGAGACGACCACCGAAGAACCGCGAGGAGAACGAATGAGCACCACCGCCGCACATCGTGTCCTCACCGGGCTCGACGACGCCCGCGACGACCTGGAGGCGTTCTACCGAGACCTGCACGAGCATCCGGAGCTCTCGCACCAGGAGACCGAGACGGCCGCCAAGGTCGCCGACCGTCTGCGCTCCGCCGGGTATGACGTCACAACGGGCATCGGCGGGCCCGGCGTCGTCGGCATCCTGCACAACGGCGACGGACCGCGCCTGCTGCTGCGTGCAGACATGGACGCGCTGCCGGTCAAGGAGGCGACCGGTCTCGACTACGCCAGCACCGTCACCGCGACGGACGAGTCGGGCGAAGCGACACCGGTGATGCACGCGTGTGGGCACGACGTGCACGTGGCCTGTTTGGCAACGGCCGCAACGCTGCTCGCGGATGCGAAGGACCAGTGGTCCGGCACCCTGGTCGCGCTCTTCCAACCCGCCGAGGAGGTCGGTGACGGCGCCCGCGGGATGCTCGATGACGACCTGCGCTCCGTGGTCGGCGCGGTCGATGTGGCCCACGCGCAGCACGTGTTGGCACTGCCCGCCGGCATCGTCGGCACCCGCCCGGGATCGGTCTTCTCCGCTGCGGACAGCATGCGGGTCACGGTGCACGGCCGCGGCGCGCACGGCTCGATGCCGCAGGCCGCGGTCGACCCGGTCGTGCTGGCATCGATGATCGTCATACGCCTGCAGACCATCGTGTCCCGGGAGATCGCGCCCACCGAGTCGGCGGTGCTCACCGTCGGCAGCATCCGGGCCGGGTCCAAGAGCAACGTGATCGGCGACAACGCCGTCATCGAGCTGAATGTCCGCACGTATGACGACGCGACGCGCCAGCACGTGCTCGACGCGATCAAGCGGATCGTCACCGCGGAATGCATGGCCTCGGACTCCCCGAAGGAGCCGGAATTCGAGCTCTACGACCGGTTTCCGCCCACGATCAACGACACCGACACCACCGACAAGGTGTCGGCCGCGTTCGCGGACTTCTTCGGCGACGATGCCCAGGAGCTGCCGCTGCAGAGCGCGAGCGAGGATTTCAGCGACATACCCACCGCGCTCAAGATCCCCTACTCCTACTGGGGCCTCGGCGGCATCGACCCGAAGGCGTATGCCGCGGCGGAGAAGGCCGGCCGGGTCAGTGCGGACATCCCGGTCAACCACTCGCCGTACTTCGCGCCGGTCATCCAGCCGACGCTCGACCGCGGCGTCGAGGCATTGGTGGTCGCAGCGATCGCACAGCTGGGCACCGACAGCTGAACTCGCCTGCTACTGCTGGCTATCGACGTTCGTTGCCGTGCTTGTAGTTGCCGGTCATCCGGGCCATCAGCAACTGCTCGTCACCGGTGTCGACGGTCGAGAGGAACTTCGCGGCCTTGTCGCCACGCAACGTGGTCGCGCGACGACCGTGGTGGAAGATCACCACGTCGTTCCCGTTGGTCTCGTATCGGAATCCGGTCGGCGGCTTCCCCATGCCCGGCCCTCCAGCCTCGTTGACGGCGGCGTCGCTAGTTGACTTCCCAGGCTACGGGCAGTCAGCTGGGGTCATGGCTGTCTCAACGAAGCAGAAGCGTCTCGGCGCCGTGGTCACCGTCGTCGCTGCGGGAGCCATCGGGTTGACCGGTTGTGGCTCCAGCTCGTCCGGCGGCAGCTCGCCGGCCGGCTCCACCGACCCGGCATCGAGCGCGTCCTCGAGCCCGACCTCGGGCTCAACCTCGCCCCGCACCGGCGTGGACGATTCGCCGCTCCCGCAGGTTTCGCACGGCTCGACCATCCCGGCCGGCCCCTCCGGCTCGAGCGCGGCGGACACCGGTGCTGTCGGCAACGCGGGCGTCGACCTGGCGAAGGCCGCCTTCCCCGTGACCCTCGACCGCGCCATCGCGGTTGCGCGGACGGAGCTCGCGGGCGGCACGATCACCAAACTCGGGCTGGACTTCGACACGCGAGCCGGCCGCTGGGTCTGGGAGGTCGATGCCCAGAAGGGGACCAAGCAGCGGGAGCTGAAGATCGACGCCGGGACCGGCAAGGTCATCGGCGGCGAGCACGACGATGAGTCGTCCGAGCCGCGGGCCGTCGACCCGAAGAAGCTGACACCGGAGGCGGCCATCAAGAAGGCGACCGCACTCGTGCCCGGGACGGTCGCGGAGTGGACGCTGCACCACGACGACGGCGTGCAGCGCTACGAGATCGAGATCCGCACGGGCGGTTCCGACACGCAGGACGTGGTCGTCCCGGTGGACACCGGCAAGGCGGTGCGCGACTGAGCGGAGCGGCGGCCACGCTTCGGGCCGCAGGCGGGCACCGACGCTTGCTACTCTCCGGCGGCATGGGGAGATCTACAGGTGTCCGCACCGTCATCGCAGTTGCCGCCGGTGCGACACTGCTCTCCGGGTGCGGAGCGAGCGGTGGCGCTGATGAGAAACCGCCGACCACGAAGGACCACGCGCTCGCGACGGCGCTCAGCTACGTGCCGGACAACCTGATGAGCATGCAGTTCGGCGACACCACGGCGTGGCTGGAGGATCACGGGTTCGCCGACGAGAGTCCTACCGAGCTCGTCAAGGACGACGCGTTCTGGCGGAAGTCGCAGAACGCGTCGTTCGCGGAGAGCCCCCTCTGGCAGTATGCGCGTGCCATGGGCGGCTGGGGCTGGTCCGCGACCGACATCGCCTGGTCTGCGACGGCGAACAGGAGCGGCGACAAGACGGTCATCCACTACGTACGTTTTCGCGACTCGACCGATGTGGGCATGGTGCGGAAATCCCTTGTCGCTCACGGCTATCGCGCAAAGGGGAGCCACCTCGTCGCCCCGACCCTCGGGCACACGCAGGACGAGGTGACCGAGGGCGTCACGAATGCCATCGGCCAGACGGTGCGCTTCTATCCTGACAAGCACCTGATGGTCTCCACGTGGTACGGCCACGACGTGCCCGATCTACCGGACGAAGACTCCTCGCTCGGAGCCCGGCCTGAGGTGCGCAGGGCCGTCGCACCCATCAGCACTGCCAGCGAGGTGACGGTCAACACCGGCACGGATGCCTGTCGGACACCACCAAAGACCACGCCGATGATGAAGCAGCGACTCAACGGACTCGGCAAGGTCTCCACCAGCGTGGCTGCAGTCGTCAGTGACTCCAAAAGCATTGCGGCAGTGGAGTATTCGTCCGAAGAAGCAGCAAAGGACGATCTGCCCCGTCGGAAGGCGCTCCTCGAGAAGAACTCGCTGCGGATGAACGAGCCCTACCAGTCGCTTGCGCACTTCGCGGTCACGAGGAAGGGCACCGCGCTCCGCTACACCATCACTGGGCGTTCGCGGATCGTGCCCGAGATGCTCCGCTCCGGCGACTCGCCGTGGGACCTGTGCTCGCCGCACTCGAAGAGCACGTAGTCCTCGCGAAGCTGAGCGGACGCTGAGAGGTCACGCGTCATACCAGTGACATGGCGCAGTATGGCGGGGTGATCTCGCTGCTGCGCACGCGCGCGAACGGCCTGCGGCCCCGCATCGCCGCGTTCACCGCGCTCGCGGTGATCCTGCCGCTGCTGGTCGGCATCCTCGTGCTGGCCACCCTGCAGCAGCGATCACTCACCGGCAGCCTGGTCTCCCGCGTGAAGCAGCAGGCCGACATCGTCGCGCTCACCGTCCGCGAGGAAGGACCGCACGAGATCCGGCTGGCGGACACCGACCGGCCGATGAAGGCAGTCGTGCTCGACACCGACGGGCGGGTGATCGCGGCCCAACCGCGGGATGTCACCCGACCGCTGGACGGCGCCCGGCCGACGACGAGCCACAAACACGTTGCGAACGCACGGTATTGGTGGTGGCCGGGCGACGTGGACGACCCGCTCGTGGTGAGCCGGTCAGTCAAGACACCGTCGGGGCGATACATCGTCCAGGTGTCCTCCTCGCAACAGCCGCAGCACGAGTCGGTCAGCACCGTCGTCAAACTGCTGCTGCTCGGCACACCGCTGCTGGCGCTGCTCGCTGCGGCGCTCGCCTGGCTGGTCGCCGGGCGGACGCTCGGCCCGGTCGACCGGATGCGCTCCGAAGTCGACGCGATCGAGGGCCGCCGCCTCGACGCGCGAGTCGACGTGCCGGACCAGGACGACGAGATCGCCGCACTGGCAAGGACTCTGAACAGGATGCTGGACCGCCTGGAGGCGTCACAGGACCGCCAGCGACGCTTCGTCGCCGACGCCAGCCACGAGCTGCGCTCACCACTGGCCACCCTGCAAGCCGCTACCGACCTCACCTCGGTGGACCCGGCCGGCGAGTGGCCGGAGATCGCGCCGACCGTGCAGATCGAGCTGGACCGGATGAACGCCCTCATCGGTGATCTGCTGCTGCTCGCGCGCATCGAGGAGGATCGAGGCTCGTCCACAGCGGTCGAGGTCGACCTCGCCGACCTAGCGCAGGCGGAGGTCGGGCGGTGGCGCGGCGAAACGCCGGTCATCGCGCGCCGCGCCGGCGGTTCGAGCCACGCGCGGGTGCCCGAGCCGGCCGCCGAGCGCATCCTGCGGAACCTCGTGGACAACGGCATACGGCATGCCCGCTCGGAAGTCGTCGTCACGACGCACACAGACCCGACCGGTGCCGCGATCATCACCGTCGACGACGACGGTGCGGGCATCACGCCCTCGGACCGCGAGCGGGTCTTCGACCGGTTCGTCCGGCTCGACGAAGGACGCAGCCGGGACGAAGGCGGCTTCGGGCTCGGCCTCGCGATCGTGCGCGGCCTGGCGCGCAGCGTCGGCGGTGAGGTCCGGGCCGAGCAGGCCCCGCAGGGCGGTGCGCGATTCGTCGTGACGCTGCCGGGAGCTCAGGTCTCCTCGAAGCGGTAGCCGACACCGCGGACCGTGCTGATCGTGTCGGTGCCGAACGGCCGGTCGACCTTCCGGCGGAGATAACCGACATAGACCTCGACGACGTTGTCGTCACCCTCGAACGCCGGGTCCCACACGTGCTGCAGGATCTCCTGCTTGCTCACGGCAGTGCCGGCACGCCGCATCAGAAACTGCAGCAAGCTGAATTCCCTTGCGGTCAGGGTAATCTCGGCATCTCCGCGGAACACCCGTGCGGATCCCGGGTCCAGTCGCAGACCGCCGAGGTCGAGGACGGCCGGCCGCGACACGGGTGTGCGGCGCACCAGCGCACGTAGCCGCGCCACGAGCACCGGGAAGCTGAACGGTTTGGTCAGATAGTCGTCGGCACCCAGATCGAGCGCGTCCACCTGGTCGAACTCTCCGTCCTTGGCGGTCAGCATCAGGATCGGCGTCCACACCTCGCGCTCGCGCAGACGGCGCAGGACGTCATACCCGTGGGTGCCGGG
Source organism: Flexivirga sp. B27 (assembly GCF_052905685.1). Classification (NCBI taxonomy): domain Bacteria; kingdom Bacillati; phylum Actinomycetota; class Actinomycetes; order Micrococcales; family Dermacoccaceae; genus Flexivirga; species Flexivirga sp. B27. Next base: position 281,375 of record NZ_JBPYUM010000005.1, read on the forward strand.
AAGCATGATGTCGAGCACGATGATGTCGAAGGGCTCCTCGGTCGCGCGCCAGAGCCCGTCGGTGCCGTTGTGCTCGACCGCGACGACGAAACCTTCCGCGCGCAGACCGCGCTCAACGAGCCGCGCGAGCGGCGCTTCGTCCTCGACCAGCAGCACTCTCATGGTCAGCAGTATCACCCCCGCCGGGACCCTCGTCCGGCCCGACGAGGCCGAGACCGATCATCCCGGCGATGGTCCCGCAGACCAGGATCGGCGCGGCGCAGACATCGGCGAGGTAGTGCGCGCCCAGCACCAGGCGGCTGGCCGCCACCACCACGATCAGCGGTATGCCGCCGAGCAACACCACCCGGCGCAGCGTGCGGTGTCCGGCGCCGAGAGCCACCGCGAACGCCACGACGAGCGCCGTGGCGAATGCCGTGTGACCACTGGGGAAACTGTCCGGCTTGGTCTCGACGACCAGCGCGTGCACCGCATCGGTCGGTGGACGGTCCCGCCGGAAGATCAGCTTCCAGACCTCCACGGACAGCCAGGCGACCAGCGCCGTCAGACCGGCGCGCAGCGCGACGACCCGGCCGAGGGTGCGCCATACGACGACGCACAACAGCACCGCCCAGAGCGGTCCGACGACCGGGCCGAAGACGACGTTGATCACTCGACTGACGTCGACGACGAAGGTCCCGCGGTCGGCGGCGATCGTGCGATCCAGGGCCAATTCGCCGGTATGGCGCGCACCGACCCCGACCGCCCACACGCCGACGGCGGTCCCGAGGACGTAGAGCGCGATGCCCAGCACGAGGGGCTTCGGACGCAACACAGGGCGGAAGGTGGTCGGGCGGGCGGGGTGCAGCATCGATCCTCTTCGTGACGACGGGTGTTCGGATCGTGACGGTGCCATGCGCCCGCTGAGACGACCCTGAGAGCGGTGCCCGGTCACGGCTGCGACCCGCCGACATAGATCACGTGATTGCCGGACCGGGCGATGATGCCGTCGCCCGCGAGCTTCTTGCTGATGATCTGGATCGTCTTGTTGCCGTGCGGTTTCCACAACGCGATGGCGTCACCGGAGCGCAGATACTGCAGCAGGACTCCGTGCCAGGTGCGGTTCGTTGCATGCAACACCGCGGCCTTGTCCGGTCCCATCAGCCGCCCGGAGACGTCGATCCAGTTCGGGCAGCCGTTCGCCAGTCCGCGACTCAGCGCGTCGAGGCGGAGCAGCACCGTGGGGTTGTTGGACATCACGCACTGCTCGTTGCGCACGGCCCGGGTCAGGTCGGTGGCTCCGGCATACGGCCGGATGGCGTGGGCGCCGGTAATGGTGATTGCAGACGTGATCACGACAGCGGCCGCGGTCACTGCGGCCGCCGGTGTGCTCGCGAGGAATTCCCGGCGGACGGCGACCGCTGCGGCGCCGACCGTGACGGCGATGCCGACTGCGAGGTAGTCGGAGTAGTACTCGAACCACGACGGAGCCGCCATGAGCACGACGAACTGCGCGAGCATGACCAGCGTCAGGAACCGGGCACGGTGCGCGCCGCGCCAGGCGAATGCCACGACTGCGGCGAAGAACACGACGAAAACCACTGCGCACAGGAAGAGTTGGTGAGCGCTCAGGTGTTTGGACAACTCGGGAACGGCACTCATGCCCGCGAGTCGATCGACCAGCGACGCTGTCCGAGGGCGGCCGAGCTGACCGGTCACCACCGAGTGCCACATCGCTGACGGGTCGGCCAGGAAGAACGGCAGACACACGACGCTGACGCTCACCGCAGCGCCGAGCAGCGCCCGACCGGCGGCGCGAACGCTGTGTCGGCACCAGCCGTGCCAGGCGAGGATGAGCACGATCGGCACGATCCACCAGACCTTCACCGCCAGCGGGAGGCCGATGACGGCTCCGGCCAGGAACGCCGACCATCGCGTGGGACGGCGCTGGCCGCGCAGCAGCGCGAGGAGACCGAGCAGCAGCAGGAGGTTGCCGAGCGGCTCGAGTTTGACGTCGAATTCCGCACTGACCGATCCGAACCAAGCGGCGTAGAACAGCCCGGCGCAGATCGCGCCCCGACGCGCGATGCCGAGCCGGCGGCATACGACCACGACCAGCACCGCGTTCGCGGCGCCGATGATGCAGAAGGCGATGTTGGCGACGATGAACGCGTGCCAGTCACTCATCACGTGCGTGAGAGCGGCAAAAGGCGTCACTGCCAACGTGATTCCCGGCGGATGCACCATCGTGAAGTCGCGGTAGGGCAGCCGACCGTGCAGCAGCGCGTCCGCCCCGGAGAAGTAGACACCGGTGTCGTAGCCGATGATCCCGTGGATGCCGCCCTTGCGGAGGATGATGCCGAGGCGGGCCGTCAGCCCGACCAGGAAGACCAGCGCCGCGGCGAGCAGGAAGAGGCGCCGTTGCCGGGTGTCGCCGCGGGCAGCTTGGTGCCGGACGACACCGGTGGCCGGCCGGTCGAGAAGGAGCCCTGGCTGTTGCATGAGGCCACGGTGTGCCTCCGACGATGAAGGAATGATGTAGCCCGCGGGACATGACTGTCGGCTCTCAGCGACCCCTCAGCCTGAGGCGCCGAGAATGAGCGCATTGTGCATGTGTTGATCGTTGAGGACGAAGAGCGACTGGCCGCCCTGCTGCAGCGTGGCCTGACGCAGCAGAACTATGCAGTCACGTTGGCGCACAACGGGATTGACGGCCTGTGGCATGCGCAGGAGACGGCGTTCGACGTCGTGGTGCTCGACGTGATGCTGCCGGGGATGAACGGTCTGGAGGTATGCCGCCGGATGCGCGCCGAGTCGATCTGGAGCCCGGTGCTGATGCTGACCGCGCGCGGTGAGATCACCGACCGGGTGGACGGCCTCGACGCGGGTGCCGACGACTACCTGATGAAGCCTTTCGCGTTCGACGAGCTGACCGCTCGGATGCGTGCGCTGCTGCGGCGTGGCAGCAGTGAACGACCCACCACTCTCACCGTCGGCAACCTGGTCGTGGATCCCGCAACCCGTGAAGTCACAACACCTTTCGGCCGCGCGGAGCTGACCGCGCGTGAGTTCGCGCTCGTCGAGCTTTTCGCCCGGCGGCCCGGTGATGTGCTGCGCCGGGAGGAGATGCTGGATCACCTGTGGGACTTCGCGAGCCTGCCGGCAAGCAACGTGATCGAGCAGCACGTCGCCGGCGCGCGACGCAAGCTCGGCGAGGTGGGTTCGACCGCGCAGATCGTCACCGTGCGCGGTGTCGGCTACCGCATGGTGTGCAGCGACTAGCTCTGCGACGGCATCAGCGCTCCCGCGCTACATCGTTGCTACACATGCCCGGACGCACAGTGGTCCCCATGAACGGCATCAATGGCACGAACGCTTCAAGTGCACTGGCACGACGCCGCGTGGTGGTGGTCGTCCCGACATACAACGAGCGCGAGTCGCTCCCCGTCCTGGTGCGCAAGCTGCTGGCGCTGCCGACCGCACGACTGAGCGTGCTCGTGGTGGACGACAACTCACCCGACGGCACGGGCGCGCTCGCCGACGAGCTGGCCCGCTTCACCGACGGACGGGTCAGCGTGCTGCACCGCCGGGTGAAGGAGGGTCTGGGCCGGGCGTATGCCGCCGGTATGACGCGTGCTCTCGAGATGGGCGCGGACGTCGTCATCCAGATGGACGCGGACGGGTCACACCCGGTGTCGGCGATCGAGCCGATGGTTGCCGCGCTGACGGCGAATCACGCTGCGGTTGCAGTGGGTTCGCGGTATGTCGAGGGCGGTGGCGTCGATGCCGCGTGGCCGTGGCACCGGCGGCTGCTCTCCTCCGGCGCCAACGCCTACGTGCGCGGCGTGCTCGGGCTGACCGTCCACGATGCGACCGCGGGGTTCAAGGCATGGGACGCGCGAGCGCTTCAGATCGTCGAGCCGGACACCGTGCTGAGCAACGGTTACAGCTTCCAGGTCGAGCTCGCGCACCGCGTCGTGACGGCCGGCCTCACCAGCGTCGAGGTGCCGATCCACTTCGTCGACCGGACGGAGGGCCGATCGAAGATGTCGCTCGGGGTGCAACTCGAGTCGCTGATGATGCCGTGGCGGTTGCGCCGCTCCTCCTGGCGGGCCCGGCCGTCAGCGGTTGTCCCCCGAGCCGCCTAGCACGCCGCGCCGCTGCCGGTCGGCGAGTTTGTCGACGTTGCGCTGGGCAACGTCGTCGAGGGACAGGTCGAGGAAGTTGGCGAGGACACCCAGTCGGCGAAGTCCTCCACCGGTGGCCGGATGGCCAGCTGCGCGTTGACCG
>NZ_JBPYUM010000006.1:0-98096 GCF_052905685.1 Flexivirga sp. B27
ATGCCGACCCTGTCCCAGCTCTGGGTCAAGCAGTGAGCTGAGGCTGTCGGGAAGTCCGGCCTCGGCCAGGAGCACCTCTCCAAAGAGGTCCCCCAGGAGCCGGTGGCGCATTCGACCGCATCGTGAGGCCTATTTCTCCCCCTCACGGTCCGCCGTCGAAGGGCGCCACCGGCTCCGTGCGTTCTCCCGGCGATCTCACCGACGCCCTCACTCGGCGATCTCGCCGACCTCCAGCCAACGCTCCTCCAGCTCCTCGCGCTGGGTGTGTATGGCGCGCAACCGCCCGTCCAGCTCGGTGGCGCGAGCGGGATCGGTCGCAGCTTCGACCAGGGCGGCGTGCAGCTTCTCCTCCTGATCGGCCAGCTTGCCCAGCGTGCGCTCGATGCGGCCCATCTCCTTGCGTGCCTCGCGCTGCTCCGCCGCGCTGTATGACGCACCGCCCGTCGACACCGGATCGTCCGACAGAGGCGTTGCCGCAGACCGACTGCCGGACGACGACCGTGCAGCCGATTCCTTTGCCGCAGAGTGGAGTTCGAGGTATTGCTCGACACCACCGGGCAGGTCACGCAGCTTGCCGTCACCCAGCAGTGCGATCTGGCGGTCGCACATGCGCTCCAACAGGTAGCGGTCGTGCGACACCACCACGAGAGTGCCGGCCCAGCCGTCGAGCACGTCCTCCAGCGAAGTCAGCGTCTCAATGTCGAGGTCGTTGGTGGGCTCGTCGAGCAGCAACACGTTGGGCTCGGTCATCAGCAGCCGAAGGATCTGCAACCTGCGACGCTCACCACCGGACAGGTCTCCGACGCGCGTCTGCTGGCGCGGCCCGGAGAAGCCGAGCCGCTTGGCCAGCGACGACGCGGAGACCTCCTTGCCGTCGAGCATGATGTAGCTCTTGACCTCGGTGACCGCGTCGATGACCCGCATCCCGTCATACGCGTCGAGTTCGCGGACCTCCTGGGTCAGGAACGCCAGCTCCACGGTGCGGCCCTGCTTGCGCTTGCCGGCATCCAGCGGCCGGCTGCCGTCGATCGCCCGCAGCACGGTCGACTTGCCGGCGCCGTTGACGCCGACGATGCCGGTGCGCTCCCCCGGCGCGAGGCGCCAGGTCTGCTTGTCCAGCAGCTTGCGGTCGCCGACCTCGACGGTCGCGTCGATCAGGTCGATGACGTCCTTGCCGAGCCGGGTGGTCGCGAAGCGGACCAGCTCGACCTCGTCGCGCGGCTCGGGCTCGCCCTTGATCAGCTCGTTCGCCGCGTCGATGCGGAAGCGTGGCTTGGAGGTGCGCGCGGGCGGTCCGCGCCGCAACCAGGCGAGCTCCTTGCGCAGCAGGTTCTGCCGACGGTCCTCGGTCGCGGCGGCGATGCGGGCCCGTTCGTTCTTGGCGAGCACGAAGGCGGCATACCCGCCGTCGTACTGCTCGACCCGGCCGTCGATGACCTCCCAGGTGTGATCGGCGACTGCGTCGAGGAACCACCGGTCGTGGGTGATCGTCACGAACGCGTTGTCCGATCGTGCCCGGCGTCGCACGAGGTGCTCCGCCAGCCACTGCACGCCTTCGACGTCGAGATGGTTGGTCGGCTCGTCGAGCAGCAGCAGGTCGGGGTCGTCGATCAGCAACTGCGCCAACGCGATCCGCCGTCGCTCGCCACCGGACTTCGCACCGACCACCGCGTCCGGCCCGCCGACGGAGCTGAAGTCGACACCACCGAGCAGGCCGCCGAGCACGTCACGGATCCGCGGATCGCCCGCCCACTCGTGCTCGGCGCGATCACCCAGCACCGAATCCGCCACGGTCGCATCGGGATCCAGCCGGTCTTCCTGGCTGAGCATCCCGATCGTCAGCCCACCGACGCGCGTCACCCGGCCGCCGTCGACGGGTTGCGTCCCGGCGAGCACGCGCAACAGGGTCGACTTGCCGCCACCGTTGCGTCCGACGACACCGATGCGGTCGCCGGTGCCGACGCCGAGCGAGACTCCGTCGAGCACCTGGTTGGTCCCCAGGGCAAGCGAAATGCTCTCGGTGGCAAGGAGATTGGGCATCAGTCAACTATCGATCGAGTATGGCGGAACGGCTCAGCGGGGGCGCACGTCGTGCACGACGTGGGCTCCGTGCACGGGGCCGGTGGCAGTGACGACCTCGTCGCAGATGGTGCTCGCGGTGAGACCGACCATCAGGTCGAGTGCAGCGTTGTGGTCGGCGCACAGGAACGCCACCGTCGGCCCCGAGCCCGACACGATCGCTCCGAGGGCGCCGTTGTTCAGACCCAGGTTCATGGTGTCGGTCAGGCGAGGCATCAGCGAGCAGGCTGCGTCCTGCAGGTCGTTGTGCAGGTTGCCGGCCAGGGCGTCGACGTCACCGGCGCGCAGCGCGGCCATCAGTGCCGCGTTGGGCTCGGGCTCGGGGACGGGGTCCGTGCCCCGCAGTCGGTCGCACTCGGCATAGACCGCCGGCGTGGACAGCCCCTCGTGATGCAGCGCAAAGACCCATTCGAAGGATCCGCGGCTGAGCACGGGGACCAGATGCTCACCCCGGCCGGAGCCGATGGCGGTGCCGCCCTCCAGTGCGAAGGGCACGTCGCTGCCCAACTCGGCAGCCATGTCCTGCAGCTCCAGCGGGCTGAAGCCGGTCTCCCACAGCGCGTCGACGGCGACGAGGGCGGCTGCTGCGTCGGCGGAGCCACCCGCCATACCGCCTGCGACGGGGATGTTCTTGGCGACCTCGACGGCCAGTGCCTCGTCGGTGCCGACCCGCCGCGCGATGAACTGCGCGGCGCGCAACGCAAGGTTGGTCTCGTCATCCGGGACGGTGCCGGCACCCATGCCGGTCGTCGTGACCGACCACTTGTCGGCAGGCCGGACGGTGACGTGGTCGACCAGGTCCACAGCATGGAAAACCGTTGAGAGAGAGTGATATCCGTCGTCCTCGAGCGGCCCGATGCGCAGCTCGAGGTTGACCTTGGCCGGCACACGCGCGGTGACCGGGGTCGCGGACGTCACTTCCATGTCCGTCACCTTATGCGCTGGGCCGAAATTGCCGCGAACTGGTCGACCGTCAGCCGTTCTCCGCGCAACGACGGGTCGATCCCCGCCGCGCGCAGCATTCGCTCGGCCTCGGCGGCCGATCCGGCCCATCCGGCGAGCGCGGCGCGCAGCGTCTTGCGGCGGGCCGCGAAGGCTGCATCGATACACGCGAAGACGTCCTCGCGAGTGGCGGTCGTCGCCGGCGGCTCGCGCAGGGTCATCGACACCAGCCCGGAGTCGACCTTCGGCGCGGGCCAGAAGACGTTGCGGCCGACCCGATCGGCGAGCCGCACGTCGGCATACCAGGCGGCCTTGACGCTGGGAACCCCGTAGATCTTGCTGCCCGGTGTCGCGGCAAGGCGCTCGGCAACCTCCAGCTGCACCATCACCAGCACCCGCCGCAGCGACGGGAAGCGCTCGAGAAAGGACAGCACGACCGGCACCGCGACGTTGTAGGGCAGGTTGGCGACGAGAGCCACCGGCTGCGGGTCGGGCAGCTCGGTCAACGTCATCGCGTCCTGCTCGATCACGCGCAGCCGATCCGCCAGATGTGGCGCGAGCTCGGCAACGGTGAGCGGCAGCCGCTCGGCGAGCCGGGCGTCGATCTCCACGGCCGTGACCCGACTCGCGGCTTCCAGCAGCGGCAACGTCAGCGACCCGAGCCCCGGACCCACCTCGACAACGCTCTCGCCGGGCCCCACGCCCGCGAGCCGGACGATCTTGCGGACGGTATTGGGGTCGATGACGAAATTCTGGCCCCACTGCTTGGCGGGCCGCAGCTCCAGCTGCTCCGCCAGTGCGCGCACCCGCGGCGCAGTCAGCAACGTCGCGGCATCGGCGGGGTCGGCAGGGTCGGCAGGGTCGGTCACGCGCCCGACACTAGCCGTTGCGTCGCGACCGCCGGTGTCAGCCGGCACCGAGGGTGCGCGTCCACTGCTCGTGGTCAGCCCAGGTGTCGACGTCGCGCCATACCTCCTCGGGTGCAGTGACCGGGGTCAGGTCCAGCTCCGCCAGCAGGGCGCGCATCGACCGGTCGGTCGGGTCGCCGAGGCGCTCGGCGGCGTCATACAGCGCGATGGAGCGGTAGCGGCCGAGCAGCCACTGCAGGCGGCCGTCCGGCTCGGTCAGGACCACACCATCACTCTCGCCCGGGTCCGCATCCGCGAGCAGTTGTATGGCGCACCCCGCGCCCGGCAGGTCGCACGCCAGGACGTAGGTCCACTCGGCCTGCTCCTCGACGGCGCGCAGGCCGGCGACCGTCGCGGCAGCCGGACCGCTGCCCGGCGGGTCCTCGACGACGCGGACCGCACGCGCCGGGATCTCGCCTGCGGCGGTGTCGCCGACCACGACCAGTGTCCGCGCGTCCGCGACCGCCTCCAGCGGCCGAGACACCAGCGACCGGCCGGCGAGCTCCACCGCGGCCTTGTCCACTCCGCCCAGCCGTGACCCGGCACCGCCGACGAGCACGATCGCGTCAAAGCTGAGCGGAGCACTCACTTCTTCTCCAGCGTCGGCTTGTCCCAACCGCGTTGCGGCGCACGCGAACCCGTGCCCGCACCCGGACGCTCGTCGCGCGAGCGGTAGACGATGTAGGGCCGGGTGAGATAGCCGACCGGCGCGCTGAAGACGTGCACCAGTCGGGTGAACGGCCACAGTGCGAAGAGCGCCATCGCGACCAGCGCGTGCAGCTGGAAGCTCAGCGGCGCGTCCGCCATCAGGTCGGCGTCGGGGTTGAAGGTCCAGATGCCGCGGAACCAGGGACTGACGCCGGTGCGGTAGTTGTAGTCCCCACCGACGTGGAAAAGCCCGGATGCCAAGGTGTTCCAGACCCCCAGCACGATCGCGGCGCCGAGGAAGACATACATCACCTTGTCCATGTTGGTGGTCGCCGAGAAGACCGGGCCGGTGACGCGACGCCGGTAGACCAGGATGACCAGCCCGGCGAGCGCGATCAGGCCGGCCGGGATGCCGCCGGCCAGCGCGATGATGTGGTAGCCGTGCTCGGAGATGCCCAGCGCGTCGGTCCAGACCTTCGGGATCACCAATCCGATGATGTGCCCACCGAGAACTCCCAGCATGCCGAAGTGGAACATCGGGCTGCCCCAGCGCAGCAGGTTGTTCTCGTAGAGCTGCGAGCTGCGGGTGGTCCAGCCGAACTTGTCGTAGCGGTAGCGCCAGAAGTGCCCGACGATGAACACCGCGAACACCACGTAAGGCACGATCACCCAGAGGAAGAGAGCCATCAGCGCACTCCTTGTGACGGTGGGCCGAATTCGACTGGAACCGGACGTGGCCCAGCAGGGGATTCGGGACGGGGGTTGAGTCGCGGGTCGATGCTGTATGGCGAGCTGTCGATGCCCACGTCCTCGCTCGGCGGGCCCGCCGCGATCAACTGCTGCAGCGCCACTTCGTCATCCGCACCGAGCGACGGGAGCGTCTCCCGTAGTGCGTCGACCACTGGCAACCAACGGGATTCGCGCTTGCCGAGCGCCGCGTGCAGCAACTCGATCCCGACCCGGTGTGCGTTGAGCAGCTTCCAGGCGGCCGCCCGGTCGGTGAATGCGCCGAACTCCAGCAGCACCGGCAGGAAGTCGGGCAACTCGCTGCTCTCCTCGGCCAGCTCGACCCCAGCATGACGGTAGGCCTGCTTGAACTCCACCAGCTCGACGCCACGGCGCCGGGTGTCACCGCTGCTGAAGTAGGTCAGGTGCAGACTGCACTTGCGGGTGACGTCGAAGGTGTCGACGTAGTCGGCCTGCAGGTCCGGCAGCGGCAATCCTTCGGCGTCGTCCAGGTAGGCAGTCAGCCGACCACCGAGCTGCGGTGGCAACTGGGTGGCCACCTCGCGGACGGCGGGAAACTGTTGTGCCGCAACCTCGTCCGGGTAGGCCAGCAGCAACGACACGGCCTGCCAGGTCGCGGCGAGCACGTCGTCCGGGAGCTCGGCGGTGCTTCGGCGGTGGCGGCCCCAGCGCAGGGTTTTCATGACAGCGACCCGTCGTCGGGACCTCGAGACGCTCCCCCGCTGCGCTCCTCCGCTCCTCGGCCACCTCTGTCGGGGAAGAGGCCTTCCGGCATACCGCGGCCGTCCCAGTTGAGCAGGTTGACCCGGCCGTGTTTCGATCCGCCGCCGACCAGGGTGTCGTGGTCGGAGGTCTGCCGCTCCTTGAGCATGTTGAAGTTCTCGATGGCCACCGGGGTGAGTGCGCCCTGCCCCGAGCCTTCACCGAACGGCGAGTCGTTGTCGTAGGCGCTGACCGCGCACTCGGTCGCCAATTCCTCCAAACCGTGCGCCTGCTCGGCATGCGCGGTCGGTATGACGTAGCGCTCGTCGTACTTCGCGATCGCCATCAGCCGGAACATCTCGTACATGTCCTCGGCCGACATGCCGACCGATGCGGCGATCTCCTCGTTGGGATCACCGCCGAGGTTGATGTCGCGCATGAAAGAGCGCATCGCGGCCATCTTCTTCAGCACCCGGTCGACCGTCGGCACGTGGCCGGCGGTGAACAGGTTGGCCAGGTATTCGACCGGGATCCGCAGGGTGTCGATCGCCGCGAAAAGGTTGTGCTGGTCCTCGGCGTCGTAGCCGGTCTCCTTGATCACATCGACGACCGGGGACAGCGGCGGGATGTACCAAACCATCGGCATGGTGCGGTATTCCGGGTGCAACGGCAGTGCCACCCGGTAGTCCATGATCAGCCGCCGCACCGGTGACTTCTTGGCCGCCTCGATCCAGTCACCGGGGATGCCGTCCCGCTCCGCGGCGCGTTGCACCTCGGGGTCGAAGGGGTCCAGGAAGCAGCTCACCTGCGACTCGTAGAGGTCCTGGTCGTCCTCCACCGACGCGGCCTCGAGGACGCGGTCGGCGTCATACAGCATGATGCCGATGTAACGCAGCCGCCCGACACAGGTCTCCGCGCACACGGTCGGGATGCCGACCTCGATGCGCGGATAGCAGAACGTGCACTTCTCGGCCTTGCCGGTCTTGTGGTTGAAATAGACCTTCTTGTAAGGACATCCGCTGATGCACATGCGCCAGCCGCGGCACTTGTCCTGATCGACCAGGACGATGCCGTCCTCCTCGCGCTTGTAGATCGCCCCGCTCGGGCAGGACGCCGCGCACGCCGGGTTGAGGCAGTGCTCGCAGATCCGCGGCAGGTAGAACATGAAGGTCTGGTCGAACTCGAACTTCACCTTGTCCTCGATGCCCTTGAGCATCGGGTCCTTGACGGCGTGTTCACCGGAGCCGCCGAGGTCGTCGTCCCAGTTGCCCGACCACTCGACGTTCATCGGCTTGCCGGACAGCAGCGAATACGGCCGCGCGACAGGGTAATTCTTGGTGACCGGTGACTCCAGCAGCGTCTCGTAGTCGTAGCTCCACGGCTCGTAGTAGTCGCCGATGCTCGGCAGCTTCGGGTTGCTGAAGATACTGGCCAGCTTCTTCAGCCGGTTGCCCGACTTCAGCGTGAGCCGGCCGTTCTCCAGCCGCTTCCAGCCGCCCTTCCACTTCTCCTGGTCCTGCCAGGTGCGCGGGTAGCCGAGGCCGGGCCGGGTCTCGACGTTGTTGAACCAGACGTATTCCATCCCGGCCCGGTTGGTCCACGCCTGCTTGCAGGTGACCGAGCAGGTGTGGCAGCCGATGCACTTGTCGAGGTTCATCACCATCGACATCTGCGCCATGACCTTCATGTCCGAAAACCCCTTTCCCTGCTCAGTATTCGACCGGAGTCGTCCGCTTACGGATCATCGTGACCTCGTCGCGGTTGCTGCCCGTGGGGCCGATGTAGTTGAAGAAGTACGACAGCTGCGCATAACCGCCGATCATGTGACTCGGCTTCATCATGATGCGGGTCATCGAGTTGTGTATGCCGCCGCGCTTCTTGTCCCGCTGGGTCAGCGGCACGTCGATCAGCCGGTCCTGCGCGTGATGCATATAGACCGTGCCCTCCGGCATCCGGTGCGACACGATCGCCCGGCAGGCGACGACGCCGTTGCGGTTGACCATCTCCACCCAGTCGTTGTCGCCGATGCCGACCTTGGCGGCGTCCTTGTCGGAGATCCAGACCGTCTGACCGCCGCGGGACAGCGAGAGCATGAAGAGGTTGTCCTGATATTCGGAGTGGATCGACCACTTGTTGTGCGGGGTCAAATACCGCACGGACACACCCAATTCGCCGGTCTCGCCGACCTGCGCCTCACCGAAGAGCCGGGTCATGTCCAGCGGCGGACGGTAGGTCGGCATGGCCTCCCCCATCCGCAGCATCCAGTCGTGGTCGAGGTAGAAGTGCTGCCGCCCGGTGAGGGTGTGAAAGGGCTTGAGCCGCTCGATGTTCTGCGTGAACGGACTGTAGCGACGCCCGCCGGTCTCCGACCCCGACCACTCGGGGGTGGTGATCACCGGTTGCGGGGCTTGCTGGGTGTCGGCGAATGTGATGCGCCTGCCTTCACTCTCGGCCGCGAGGTCGTGCATCTGGTGACCGGTCCGCTGCTCCTGGGTGCGGAAGCCCTGCGTTGCCAGGCGCCCGTTGGTCGCGCCGGACAGCGTCAGGATCATCTGTGCCACGTGCACGTCGGTGTCCAGCCGCGGTCGCCCGGCGGCCGGGCCGGTCGAGACCACACCGTGCTCGTGCCGCAGGATCTCCAGCTCCTCGGCCACGTCATAGGTGACGCCCTTGCAGCTGGTGCCGAGGGTGTCCAGCAGCGGACCGATCGACGTCAGCTTGTCGTAGACCGCGGTGTAGTCGCGCTCGACCGGGATCAGCGCCGGCATCGTCCTGCCCGGCACCGGCTCGCACTCGCCGAGCTTCCAGTCGCGGACCACCCCGTGCGGTGTCGCCATCGCGTCGGGGGTGTCGTGCCAGAGGGGCTTCGCCACGAGGTCGGTGCGCGTGCCCAGATGGTCGACTGCCAACTCGGAGAAGCGTTTTGCGATCTCCTTCCACGCGTCCCAGTCGGTCCTGCTCTGCCACGGCGGCGCGATCGCCGGGTTGAACGAGTGGATGAAGGGGTGCATGTCGGTGGTGTTGATGTCGTGCTTCTCGTACCACGTCGCAGCCGGGAGCACGATGTCGGAGAAGAGTGTGGAGCTGGTCATCCGGAAGTCGATCGTCATCAGCAGGTCGAGCTTGCCGTCGACGATCTCGTCGGCCCACTCGATGTCGCGCGGGCGCTGCTCCGGCGGTGCCTGGGACGCGGTCACCGCGCCCTCGGCACCCAGCAGGTGCTTGAGGAAGTATTCGTCGCCCTTCGCGCTGGAGCCGAGCAGGTTGGAGCGCCACAGCGTCAGCACCCGCGGGAAGTTCTCCGGGTTCTCCGGCTCCTCCAGCGCGAACTTCAGCTCGCCGGACTGCAGCTTGTCGACGACCCAGTCCTTGACGTCCACGCCGTCGGCGGCGGCCAGCTCCGGGATCTCGATCGAGCTCCTGTCGAACGTGGGATAGGTTGGCGCCCAACCCATTCGGGCGGATTTGAGCAGCAGGTCCATGATGGTCTGCTCCGGAAACGCACCCATCCCTGCGCCGACCGTATCGGCCAGGAACGTGTCGTAGCGGTATTGCCCGGTGTGGACATACCAGTAAGCCGTCTGGTTCATGTGCCGCGGCGGCCGCGACCAGTCCAGCGCGAACGCGGCGTTCTGGAAGCCCATCAACGGCCGGACCTTCTCCTGCCCGACGTAGTGCGCCCAGCCACCCCCGTTACGACCCTGGCATCCGGTGATCGTCGTGAGCATCAGCATCGCCCGGTAGATCAGGTCCGAGTGATACCAGTGGTTGGTCCCCGCACCCATAAGGATCATCGAACGCCCTTGTGTGTCACGGGAATTGCGCGCGAACTCGCGGGCAATCCGGGCGCACGCCTCTGCCGGGACGGAGGTGATCGTCTCCTGCCAGGCCGGTGTGTATGGCGCTGCCGGGTCGTCATACCCTTGCGGCCACACGCCCGGCAGGCCAGGTCGGCCGACGCCGTACTGCGCCAACATCAGATCGAAAACCGTTGTGACAACGTGTTTTCCGACCCGCAGGACCGGGACACCGCGCTCCTCCCGGACGGCTTGCCCGTCGGGCGCGTCGAACCGCGGAAGGCGCACCGCGACGGACTCACCGCCCTCGGACCAGAGGCTCAGCCGCGGTTGCAGATCTCCCAGGTCGAGGTTCCACTTGCCGAAGCCCTCGTCGCCGAAACGGTCGCCGAGGGTGCCGTTCGGCACCACCGGCGCACCGGCTGCCTCGTCGAAGACCACCGGCTTGAAGAGCGCGTTCTCGCTTGCCTGCGCAGGGTTTTCGAAGTCTGCTGCGACGAGGTTCTTGCCCGGCAGCCAACTGCCGTCCTCTTGCTGTTCGACAGTGATCAAGAAGGGCAGGTCGGTGAAATGCTTGACGTAATCGTCGAAGTAGTCGACCTGGTTGTCGACGAAGAACTCCTTGAGCACGACGTGCCCCATCGCCATCGCGAGCGCCGCGTCGGTGCCCGGTGCCGGTGCCAGCCACTCGTCGGCGAATTTCACGTTCTCCGCGTAGTCGGGGCTCATCACCACGACCTTCTGCCCGCGGTAGCGCGCCTCGGTCATCCAGTGCGCGTCCGGTGTGCGGGTCAGCGGCACGTTGGTGCCCCACATGATCAGGTAGCCGGCGTCCCACCAGTCACCGGACTCGGGCACGTCGGTCTGGTCGCCGAAGATCTGCGGGCTGGCGACCGGCAGGTCGGCATACCAGTCGTAGAAGCTGAGCATCGGCGCGCCGATCAGCTCGTTGAAGCGCGCACCCGAGGCATAACTCACCTGGGACATGGCCGGGATCGGCGAGAAGCCCGCAATGCGATCCGGCCCGAAGCGCTTGATGGTGTAGACGTGCGCTGCCGCGATCATCTCGACCGCGTCCGCCCAGGACGCACGCACCAGCCCACCCTTACCGCGGGCTTTCTTGTAACGAGAAGCCCTTTCGGGATCCTGCACGATCGACGCCCACGCGACCACGGGGTCGCCGAACTGCGCCTTCGCCTCCTGGAACATCGTCAACAGCGTCGCCCGCACATAGGGATAACGGACGCGGGTCGGCGAGTAGGTGTACCAACTGAATGCCGCACCGCGGGGACAGCCGCGCGGCTCGTACTCCGGCTTGTCCGCGCCCGTCGTCGGGTAGTCGGTCTGCTGCGCCTCCCAGGTGATGATCCCGTCCTTGACGTAGACCTTCCACGAGCACGAGCCGGTGCAGTTGACGCCGTGGGTCGATCGCACGACCTTGTCGTGACTCCACCGGTCGCGGTAGAAGGAGTCGCCCTGGCGGCCGCCCTCGGCATACATCGACCGTCTGTCCTCGGAAACCTTCGCCCGGGTGAAGAATCGCCGGGTGCCCACCAGTGCGCTGGCGAGTGGACTGTCCAGACCAGTGGTGGTCATGCCGAAACCTCCTGTGCGGTCGAGCGGGTAAGCGCGGTGCGGCGCACCACGGTGAGCGTGAGCAGCAGCGTGAGTGCTGAGCAGATGGCCAGCAGCCACATGCCGACGGCATACGAGCTGGTCTCGCTGTAGATGTAGGCCATCACCAGCGGTGGCACGAAACCGCCGAGACCGCCTGCGGCGCCGACCAATCCGGTGACGCCGCCGACTCGTGCCGGGTCGGTCGCCTCGGCGATGAGTGCGAACGTCGCACCGGATGCAGCACCGAGGGCGGCGGCCATCACCAGGAAGACGGGAGTGCCGAAGCCGCGCAGTGGCGGCTCGCCCGCCGCGATGGCCGCGCACACCGCCACCAGCGCGAAGCAAGCCGCCAGCACCCGCACCGAGCCGATCTTGTCGGCCAGCGTGCCGCCGACCGGGCGCATGATGACGGCGATGACGACGAAACCCGCCATCTTGTTCGCGGCATCGGCTGCGGAGAGTGCGTAGGCGTTCTTGAGGTAGAGCGGCAGGAACACCGAGAACGCGACGTAGCCGCCGAATCCGACGGTGTAGAGGACGCCGGCCTGCCAGGTTATGGGCAGCTTCGCGGTCGCGACCAGCCGCTGGACGAGCGGAGCGGAGGGTGCAACACGTCCGGGTGCGTCCCGCAGGACGAACCACGCGACGACGGCATAGACGGCCAGGGCGATCGCCACGATGACGAACGGCACCGACTGGCCGGCGCTCTTGAAGATCGCGACGGTGGTCAGCGCACTGATCGCCGTGCCACCCATGCCGGCGCCGAAGACGCCGACCGCCATACCGCGTTGCTCCGGCGGGAACCAGGCGTTGACGAACGGCACCCCGATGGCGAACGTCGTGCCGCCGATGCCCAGCAGCACCCCGAAGATCAGCAGCGCGACGAAGGAGTTGAGCGCGAAGAAGCCGATTGCCAGCACCGGGATGATGGTGATCGCGGAGACCAGCGGGAACATCGCGCGGCCGCCGTACTTGTCGGTCAGCGCGCCGACCGGGATCCGGCCGATCGAGCCGACGACGACCGGCACGGCGACCATCAGGCTGGCCTGGCTGGCGGACAGCGGCTGCCCGTCGGAGAACGGCAGATAGCTCAACTGCTTGTCGTATGCCGCTGCCGGGAGTTGCTCCTTGTCCGGGCTGAAGAGCGGGCCGAGCGGACTGACCAGTGCCCACGCCCAGAAGTTGATCGCGAAACCGATCGTGACGGTGACCAGTTGCAGCCAGGGGCCACCCGGCACCGGTCGTTGCTGGTGTGGCGTGGCAGTCATCCGAATCCTCGTTCAGCCCGTGTCGAACCGTTTCGTGAACCCTCACCGACAAACTACTACTGCACGTAGTAACTCGTCCATCGGTTCACGCAACTCATCGACCGGCACGACATCACCACGCGCTTCAACTGTATGGCGCCACAGCCGTCACAGGGTGGAATCGCCGGTTTCGACCGAGCGGCGCGGCGGCGCCATACACGACAACGGCCGGGCCGCCCGTCCCGAAGGACTGCGGCCCGGCCGTTGTTCAGGTGTTGCTCAGGTGTGACGGTGCGTCAGGCGGCACCGGCGCAACCCCACGGGCCGAGCCCGCGGGACGCGTAGACGTGGTTGGCGACGGTGATCTGCTCGGCGCGGCTGGCCAGGTCGGCACGCGGCGCGAAGCTGCCGCCGCCGGCGCCCAGCCAGGTGCCGATGTCGAACTGCAGTCCGCCGTAGTAACCGTTGCCGGTGTTGATGGACCAGTTGCCACCGGACTCGCACTGGGCGATGCGGTCCCACATGCCGGCGCGAGACAGGTCCAGCCCGGCGGTGGACTTGCTGGGTGCCTGCTTCGGGGCCTGCTTCGGCGTCTGCTTCGGGGTGCTCTTCGGCGTCGGCTTGGGGGTCGCCTTCTTGGTGCCGATCACGAGCACCTTGTCCACCGGCTGCTTGGTGACCACGCGCTTGACGAAGGTCGTGCGCTGCACGTTCTCTCCGGCCAGCTGCTGGCGCCACGTGACGGTGGCCTTGCCCGCGGCACCGGTGCGGTCGACGCGGACCTTGCCCTCGGCGAGGTTCGAGTCGTACTTGCGCACGGTCTCGAAGCCGACGTTCTCCGAGCTCGTCACCATCCGGGTGGTCAGCGTCGGGCGGGCCTCGTCACGCGAGACCTTCTTGGCAGTCGCGCGGTGGGTTGCCTTGCTGCTGTGGGTCGCGCTCGAGCTGCTCGAGGAGGGTGTGGCCTTCGTGCTGTGCGAGGCGCTCGCCGAGCTCGATGCGGAGCTACTCTGCGAGGTCAGCGCGGCGCTCTGCGCGCCGGTGGACGCACCGTCGTTGCAGGCGCTCAGTCCGAGCGCGGCAACCACGGTGGTCGCGGCGATGGCAGCGGTCTTGGTCAGGCGGTAATTCAACGTGTCTCCGATGTCGGGGGTGTCCCGGCGAGCGGCGAAGGCGCACGACATCCGGCAGCGGAATGGGCTGGGATCCATGCGGACGAGCCATGTGTTCTGGCTCGCCGGCTACGTCGTGCGCAGCCGTTCGGGAGTGCCTGCTCTCGGGGTGAACGTCCAATACCGTGACGCACAGAACCCGCAAAGGTCAAATTTTGATAACGATAGCCCGATCACACTTGCGTGTGACGCGGATCGCGTTTCGTCATACCGACCAGGCGCCGTAGACCCGCTCACTGTTGTCCGACAGGGCCTGACACAGCGTCGGCACGTCGACCGCGAGAACGTCCGCCATGGCCCGCACCGTGAGCGGGACGAGGTATGGCGAATTGGTCGCTCCCCGGTGCGGCGACGGCGTCAGGAACGGCGCGTCGGTCTCGACCAACAGCCGCTCCAACGGCACCACCGCGAGTGCGTCGCGCAGGCCGCGGGCGTTCTTGAAGGTGACCGTGCCGGAGAACGACAGGAAGTAGCCCTTGTCCACGCATGCGCGGGCAAGGTTGATGTCGCCCGAGAAGCAGTGCATGACGGTGCGTTCGGGCGCGCCTTCCTGCTCGAGGATGCGCATGACATCGTCGTGCGCATCACGGTCGTGGATCTGCAGCGCCTTGCCGGTACGCTTGGCCAGGTCGATGTGCCAGCGGAACGAATCCTGTTGCGCTGCAACGCCTTCCGGCCCGGTGCGGAAGTAGTCGAGGCCCGTCTCCCCGATCACCCGGATGCGGGGGTGATCGGCCAGCTGCTCGATCTCGTCCCACGCCGCGCGCAGCCCGCCGGCGTCAGCGAGCACCGCCGCCTCGTTGGGGTGTATGGCGACCCCGCCCAGCATCTGGGAATGCTGCTCGACCTGCCGCACGGTGAACCGCGCGCCCTCGAGGTCGCACCCGATCTGCACGAACCGGTCGACACCCACCGCGGTCGCCTTCGACAGCGCCTCGGTCACGTCGGGCGGCGGCTCGTCACCGCGGCTGATGTCCAGGTGGGTGTGGTTGTCCACCACCGGGATCGGCAACGGCTGCGGCGCCGACGGCGGGCCGTCGCTGCGGCCGCTCTGATGGCCCTTGCTCATCACAGTCCTTCGTCTTTCGCGTCGGTCGAGTAGGGCATCCCCACGTCGGTCGAGTAGGGCGAGCCGCTAGGCGAGCCCGTATCGAGACCACGCGAGCCACTCGGTCTCGATACACCTCCCCCGCTGCGCTCCTCCGGCACTCGACCAGCGTGCATCACGGCACTCGACGACGTGTAGTCGGTCAGTGTGTCCCGCCGAAGGGGTCGTCCGGGTCGATCTCGTCCAGCTTGGCGAAGATCGGCGTCGGCTTGGCCACCGGCGCACCGACCTGCACCGGGCGCGACTCCCAGCGCGGGGTCTGAGAGTAGTCACCGGTGATGATCGGGTAACTACGGCTGTCGTCGTCGAGGTCGCGCACCTGCTCCAGACGCGGCATCGGCATGAATTCGCCTGTCGCACCGAAGGTTCGGGCGATCGTGTTGGAGCTGTGCGGCAGGAACGGCGACATCATCGTGTTGAGGTCGGTGATCGACTGGGCCAGCGTGTGCAGCACGGTCTCGAGCCGCTCGCGCTGGTCCTCGCCCTTGAGCCGGAACGGCTCGGTGTCGGTGACGTATTTGTTCGCCATCCGCACCAGGCGCATCACCTCGGCGATCGCGGCCTTCTGCCGCTGCGCCTCCAGCAGCCCACCGACGGTGTCGAAGCCGCCACGCACCGCCGCGAGCAGCTCCTCGTCGACCGGCTCGAGCGCGGCCGGGGCCGGCACCTCGCCGAAGTTCTTGGCGATCATCGACGCCGTACGGTTGACCAGGTTGCCCCAGCCGGCGACCAACTCGTTGTTGTTGCGGGTGACGAACTCCGGCCAGGTGAAGTCGCTGTCCTGCGTCTCCGGCCCGGAGGCACAGATGAAGTAGCGCAGCGCGTCCGCGCCATACCGCGCGATCATGTCCTGCACGTAGATGACGTTGCCGCGTGAGGTGGAGAACTGCCCGCCCGCGTAGTTGAGGAAGCCGGACGCCACGACCTCGGTCGGCAGGTTGAGCTCGCCGTACTGCCCCGGCTCACCGCCCTTGTCTCCACGTCCTGCGTAGCCGAGCAACTCGGCCGGCCAGATCTGGGCGTGGAAGGTGATGTTGTCCTTGCCCTGGAAGTAATAGGTTTTCGCGGCCGGGTCGTTCCACCAGTCACGCCAGCGCTCCGGCTCACCGAGCCGTCGCGCCCACTCGATCGACGCCGACAGGTAGCCGATCACCGCGTCGAACCACACGTAGAAGCGCTTGCTGTCCCAGCCCTCGACCGGGATCGGGATGCCCCAGTCGATGTCGCGGGTCATCGCGCGCGGGTGCATGTCCTTGGCCAGGCCCTTGGCGAAGTTGATGACGCCCGGGCGCCAGGTGCCGGCCGTGTCGACCTCGTCCAGCCAGCGCTGCAGCGCATCGGCGAGCGCCGGCAGGTCCAGGAAGAAGTGCTGGGTCTCGACGAACTCCGGCACCTCGCCGTTGACCTTGGACCGCGGGTCGATCAGGTCGGCCGGGTCCAGCTGGTTGCCGCAGTTGTCGCACTGGTCGCCACGCGCCTCCTTGAATCCGCAGATGGGACAGGTGCCTTCGAGGTAGCGGTCGGGCAGCGTGCGGCCGGTCGACGGGCTGATCGCCGTCGTCGTGGTCTGCTCGATCATGTAGCCGTTGGCGCGGATCTGGGTGAAGAGGTTCTGCACGACCTGGTAGTGGTTGCGCGTGGTCGTGCGGGTGAACAGGTCGTAGGACAACCCCAGGTCGAGCAGGTCCTGGGTGATGACCGCGTTGTACTTGTCGACGATCTCCTCGACCGTCACGCCTTCCTGCTCGGCCAGGACCAGGATCGGGGTGCCGTGCTCGTCGGTGCCGCTGACCATCAGCACGTCGTGGCCCGCCATACGCATGTAGCGACTGAAAACATCTGCGGGGACGCCGAATCCGGCGACGTGACCAATGTGACGGGGCCCGTTGGTGTAGGGCCAGGCGAGCGCGGACAAAACCTTCATGATGCGCCATCCTATGTGGCGGGCGCTGCCGGTCTCGACTGAGTTCCTCCGCAGTCCCCGTGCAGTCCACGCGCAGGCCGTTTGCGCACCGGCCCCGGCGCTGACACGATCCTGCGCAGATCGAACAGCAGCCGTCTGCCCGGTCACGACGATGTGGAGGTGTGGGATGTTCGCTGTGCTCACCGGCGCCGGGTTGTCGGCGGCCGCAGGGCTGAACGCCTACATCCCGTTCCTCATCGTCGGACTGCTCGCCCGCTTCACCGACGTGATCAACCTGCCCGGCGGCTGGCAGTGGATCGAGTCCTGGTGGGCCATCGGCCTGGCCGCGCTGCTGCTGATCAGCGAGCTGGTGCTCGACAAGATCCCCGCCGTGGACAGCATCAACGACATGATGGGCTCGATCGTCCGCCCCGCGACCGGCGGACTAGTGGCGGCGGCGACACAGTCCGCGAGCGCACTGGACCACTCCTCGTTCCTGCAGGACCACGAGTGGATCGCATTCGTCGGCGGGCTGGTCGTCGCCGGAGTCGTGCACGCCGGCAAGGCGAGCGCGCGACCCGCGGTCAACCTGGGCACCGCCGGCTTCGGCGCCCCGATCGTGTCGACCGCCGAGGACGTCTCCTCGTTGGGGTTGTCCCTGATCGCGGTCTTCGTGCCGCTCCTCGTGATCGTCGCGCTGATCGTGCTCGGCTGGGCGCTGTGGAAGTGGTCGCGGCGGATGCGCTCCTTCGCGCGAAGGAGGCGAGATGCCGAGCACCCCGCCTGACCGTTCGACGTTCCTCGCCTCGTGGTGGGAGAAGGTCATCGCGGTGATCGTGCTCATCGCTGCCGGGCTGCTCCTGCTGCAGTGGTGGCAGGGCGACCAGCAAACCGGCCCCGAACGCCCCCGTATGGCGCCCGCGGCCGTCGTCACGGAAGGTCCGGTGCAGGACGGCGAGGCCGACCTGACGGTGCGCTACCGCATCGACGGCAAGACCCACAAACTCACCGAACCCGTTGACGCCCAGGCGTTTCGAGCCCAGGGCAAGGTCGCGTGGGTCTGCTACAAGCCGGGCGACGCGACCGATGCCGCCATCCGATTGCCGTGGGACCCGCTCTGCGGACAGCAGTGATCCACCGGAACCCGGTCAGGGCTGCTTCGCCAGTGGTGCCGGTGTCTTCTTCGCCGTCAGCCAGTGCTTGACGTAAGGTCCCGCCTTCGGTCCGAGCGCCTTGTCCAGGTAGCTGATGAAGTCGGCCCGGTCGGCGTTGCCGTATTTGTGCGCCGCGGGCCAGCCTTTCAACGCGGCGTTGAATCGCTTTGCGCCATACGCCTTTTCGAGGTTGTGCAGCATCAGCGCACCGGACAGGTAGACGGTGTTGCCGCCGAAGTTCTTCTTGTCATAGGCGCCGGGCGGGCCGTCGGAGTCCCGCATCAGCTGGTCCTGGTACTTCTGGATGTCGGCATACGTGCCCCAGGACTGCGGCTGGTGGATGTGCGCGATGTAGCGGTATTGCATGAAGAAGGTCAGGCTCTCGCTGAGCCACAGGTCCTTCCAATCGGTCGGTGTCACCGCATCACCGAACCAGGAGTGGAAGAGCTCGTGTGCATACTCCGACTGGTAGATCCCACCGCTTCGGAAAGCCAGCACGTTGTCGGTCATCGTCACCAGCGACTGCGTCTCCATCCCGGAATGGCCCGACACCAGCACAACACCCGCACTCGCGAACGGGTAGCGCCCGAGCTGCTTCTCGGCCCACGCGATCATCTTCGGGGTCTGCCGGACGATCGGCATCGGCGTTGCCGCGGACGGTTGATACCAGTAGTTCAGCGGCAGGCCGTGCGGGCCCTTCGCGGTCTCGTGCTTGTAGTCCCCGAACGCCATCGTCGTGAGGTATGACGCTGCCGGCCTGGCCAGGTGGAACCGCGTCGTGGTGTTCGTCCCCTTCGTTTTCGACGAGACGACTTGACCGTTGAACACACCTTGCTGACCGTCATGTGCGGTCAGCGTCGCGTCGTAGAACGCCTTGTCGGCCGGCTGGTCGTTCACGGGATACCAGGTGAACGCCCCGAACGGCTCCTGGAAGGTGTACGCCGCCCCCTTCGACGTCGTCTGGAAGCCGAGCCGTTGCAGATCCCCGCGCATCGAGGGTGCCGGCACGGGCGCCGGCGTGCCGGAGTAGTGGATCACCACGGTGTGTTGTGAATTCGGTTGCAGGCCAGCAGTTTTGAGCGTCAGGTGATTGCCCGACTGATTGCTGGCGGCTTTCGCGCCGTCGACGGTCGCTGCGCTGACCTGCAACGGTGCACCGAGGTCGAAGCGGATGGTGTCGCGTGCCGTGGTGACCCGCAGGGTGATCGTCGCGATGCCGGTCAGCTGCTTGCTCTTCGGCTGCCAGTCGAGCTGCAGGCCGTAGTGCAGGGTGTCGAGGTAGGGGACACCGTGCTGCGGGTAGTAGCTGTCCTTCACCGGGTGCGAGACAGCGGCTTTGTATTTCGCCGCAACCGGCGTCGGCGTTGCCGTCGATCCGGTAGGCGCAGGCTGCCTCGAAGTCGATGCAGAAGAGGATGCCGATGGGGATGCCGGTGCGGGGCTGCCGCCACCCGTGCAACCGGTCAGCAGGCACAGCGACGCCACCACGGCAGCCGTGACGGTGGGTGTGGTGCGCACGAGGTCCCCCTGCAGTCGTCCGATCGTTCTGCCTGTCGTTCACAGTGATGGACGCCGTGGCCCCCGGCAACCGTTACGGCGCAATCGTGATCGTCAGCAGTTCCCGGTCAGCAGCTTCCGGTCAACAGCTTGGTGTCACCTGTTGCCGGTGCGGCAGCCGCACCAGGGTGACGGTGCCGCGGCGCCATACCTGATCGGCGTCCTCGACCAGCTTGTCGCGCGCGCACTGCGGCACCTGATAGAGCCACTTCGGCTTGCTGGTGAACATCACGTAGTCGACCGACGGATGTTGGTCCGGGCGCAGCGAATAGGCGTCGTACGTCGGCACCAGATAGGCACCGACATCGGCCTGCGTGGCGACCCGCGCGTCCTTCGGCAAATGGTCCGCGGCCAGCGAGCGGATGTCGTGCACGACCGGTGCGGTGCGGAACATCGACGAAGGCGCCACTGCCCGGTCGGCCATCTCGGAGACCGCGAGCGCGAATCCGGCTACGATCGCGACGCCGACGGCGGCCTTCTCCCAGGTGCGCAGCGATCTCGTCGAGCCGGTCAAGGTGGTCGAGTAGCCCGAGCCGGTCAAGGTGGTCGAGTAGGCCGAGCCGCTAGGCGAGGGTGTATCGAGACCACCCGGTCTCGATACACCTCCGCCGCTGCGCTCCTCCGGCACTCGACCAACTTGATCGATGAAGGCGAGCAGGCCGATCGGCCAGAGAATGATGTCGTAGTGGAAGTCGAGCGCCCAGTAGTGGATGTTGGACGACACCGCGCGCCACAGCAGCGTCGGTATGACGAGCACGGTCAGCTTGGACCGCACGCCGATCACGAGGGCGAGCACGACATACATCAGCACCGGCAGCAGGCGCTGTGGGCTGAGGCTGTGGTCCTCGGGGACGGGCAGCTTGTTACTGCTGCCGATGCCGAAGTAGGCCAGGTAGCCGCTGCCGCTGCCGGGCTCGAAGGCCGCGAGCACCACCATCGCGACGATGACGCCAACCACTCCGAGGCCGGCGAGGGTCAACGGACGACGCCAGCCGTCGGCGCGATACATCCACCACCAGCACGCGCCCGCGGCGAAGACCGTCAGACCCATGTCCTCCTTGGTCAGCAGCAGCCAGACCGATGCCGCCACTGCCCACCCGAAGCGGTGCTGCAGCAGCGCAATACCGAGCACTGCCAGGCCGATTGCGGCATACGCGACCTCGTGCACGTCGAACATCGCGGTGGTCAGCACGGCCCGGGAGAAGATGCCGACAACGGCAACCAGCACCGCGACCTTCCAGCCGGCCCGACGCCGCGCGTAACCGACGATCACCCCGAGCGCTGCACCGAGCAGGACCGACTGGGTGATCAGCAGTGCCGGTGGCGTCGGCCAGATGCGCCAGACGACGCCCCAGGTTGCCAGCAGCGGGCTGAAGTGGTCACCGAGCAACGACAGGTCGCGGATGTGCGAGACCGGCCAGTGCCCCTTGGACCAGGCGTCGGCACCCTGCGCGAAGATCCCGAGGTCGTAGTCCGCGCCGTTGCCGGCGTTCCAGCGGCCGAGCGCGAGCACGGCGAAGAAGACGGCGGCCACGACTGCCGACACACCGCCGAACAGCCATGCAGGGCGCCGGGTTTCGGGCATCAGCAGATCAGCGGTCGGCGACGGCGGCGTCATACAAGGCCTTCTTGGACAGGCCGGTCTGCTCGGCGACCTCGGCGCACACGGTCTTCAGCCGCTCCCCCGCCGCCACCCGTGCCTGTATGTCGGGCAGCACGTCCTCGACCGAGGCGATGACGGCCGGTGCACCGCCGACCACGACGGTGATCTCGCCGCGTGCGCCGTCGAGGGCCCACTGCGCCAGCGACGTGAGGTCCTCACGGCGGACCTCCTCGTAGGTCTTGGTCAGCTCCCGGCACACGGCGGCGATCCGGTCTCCGCCGAAAGCCTCCGCCATCGCGTCCAGCATCTCGGCCAGCCGGTGCGGCGCCTCGAAGAAGACCATCGTGCGCTGCTCGGTGGCCAGTCCGGCCAGCCGTCGGGCCCGCTCGCCGGCCTTTCGCGGCAGGAAGCCCTCGAAACAGAAGCGGTCGGTCGGCAGTCCGGACACCGCGAGCGCCATCAGCACCGCGGACGGTCCCGGCACACAGGTGACCCGCACTCCGGCCTCGACACACGCGTTGGTCAGCCGGTAACCCGGGTCTGAGACGGACGGCATACCGGCGTCGGTGACCAGGACGACTCGTGCACCGGAGCGCAGACGGTCGAGCAGCTCCGGCGTGCGGGAGCGTTCGTTGTGCTCGTGGTAGCTGAGCACGCTGCCGCACGGTGTCACCTCGAGCTCATCCAGCAGCCGCCGCAATCGGCGGGTGTCCTCCGCGGCCACGACGTCCGCCCCGGCCAGCTCGCTCGCCAGCCGTGGCGCGGCATCCTGCGGGTCCCCGATGGGCGTCGCAGCCAGCACCAGCACACCGTCAGACATGCTGGGCAGTCTTGCACGCCGCCACCAAAGATCGTTGAGCCTGTCGAAACGCGGCCTGCACACCCCCGCGCGTAGCTTCCTCGGTTAACCTCACCTGGGCTCAAGACTTCGATCGACGGAAAGGGGGACACCGCGTGACGGTCACGTTGGCACGGCCGACCGACGACAGCACTGCCGGCGATCCCCTGGCCGACCGCCGCGCCGTGCTGCGCCGACGACTGCTCGGTGCCCCGCGCAGCGCCCAGGCGAAGCTGTGGGCGTTCCTCGGGCCCGCGAGCGTCACGGTCATCGGCGGCATCCTGCGCTTCTGGAATGTCGGCCGCCCGCACCAACTGGTCTTCGACGAGACGTATTACGTCAAAGAAGGCTGGTCGATGTTCCTCTACGGCTTCGAGCGCAAGCAGGACAAGTCGACCGGCATCACCAACAACCCCGACGGCCTGTTCACCATGGGCAACCCCCATGTGTTCGGCACGCAGGCCGACTTCGTCGTCCACCCACCGCTGGGCAAATGGTTCATCGGCATCGGCGAGAAGATCTTCGGGATCGAGTCCTCCTTCGGGTGGCGCGTGGCGGTGGCGCTGTTCGGGACGCTGGGCATCTACCTGGTGGGCCGCGCGGCCTGGCACCTCTTCCGGTCGCCCGTGCTGGCGACGCTCGCCTCGATCCTGCTGTGTTTCGAAGGCACCGAGTTCGTGATGTCCCGGACGTCGATCCTCGACATCATGGTGATGTTCTGGGCGCTGGCGGCGTTCACCGCGCTGCTGGCCGACCGCACCCGGACCCGGCGCATCCTGGCCGACAAGGTCGCCGCGATGCAGGTGGCCGGCACCTGGGACAAGAGATCGCTGTCCGGCCCCTGGCTGGGCTGGCGACCGTGGCGCTGGGTGGCCGGCCTGTGCATCGGCATCGACATCGGCACCAAGTGGTCCGGCCTCTACTTCCTGGCCGCGTTCGGCCTGATGACCTGCTTCTGGGACCTCGGCGCCCGGCGCGCGGTCGGCGTCCGCCGCTACTGGTCGGCGACGTTCGTCAAGGACGCCCTGCCGGCCTGCGTCAGCGTGCTGCTGCTCTCGCTCGGGGTCTACCTGGCAAGTTGGTTCGGCTGGTACGCCAGCGACGACGCCTACGACCGCCAGTGGGCGACCACCAACGCCGCAGACCAGGACTCCGGCTTCTCCCCCGACAGCTCGCTCTTCTCGTGGATGCCGGACTGGTTGCGGTCGCTCTGGGAATACAACACCCAGATGTTCAACTCGGCGCTGGACATCACCTCACCGCACCCCTACATGTCGAACCCGTGGTCGTGGTCGCTGCAGACCCGGCCGACGTCGTTCTTCTACGAGAGCCCGAAGAACGGCGACCCCGGCTGTCATGTGGAGCAGTGCAGCAAGGCGATCAGCTCGCTGGGCACCGTCAGCATCTGGTGGCTGGGCACGATCGCTCTCGCGGTGCTGATCTTCTACTGGCTGCTGCGTCGTGACTGGCGCGCCGGCGCGATCCTGGTCGGTGTCGCGGCCGGTTGGCTGCCGTGGTTCCAATACCAGGACCGCACGATCTTCACGTTCTACTCGGTCGCCTTCGCGCCATACATCGTGCTGGCGTGCGTCTTCGTCCTCGGCCTCGTGCTCGCCAGACCCGGCGCCGGCGAGCAACGGGTGATGATCGGCAAGGCGGTGGTCGGCGGGTTCACCATCCTGACCGTCGGCCTCTTCATCTTCTTCTGGCCGATCTGGACCGGGCAGGTCATCCCCTACAGCCACTGGCAGTGGCGCATGTGGCTGCCGAGCTGGGTCTGATCGCTGGGTCTGATCACTGCCCGCTCTGCCCGCTGCGGCGCAACCGGATCGCCGATAGCAGGAAGAAGATCCCGCCGAGTGCCGCGTATCCCGCGAGGCTCGACATCGAAGGATCGGACGCACCCGCCTGTATGGCGAAGCTCGCGCCTGCGAGCACCGAGATGCCACCACTGAGCATCATCGCCAGCTGACCACCCATCCGGCGCCGGCTGACGGCGACCACCAGTTGCACCGCGCCGGCCGTGATCGCCCATGCACCCCAGACGCGCAGGACCGCAGAGACCCCCGAGCCGGCCGCGATCGCCAGCCCGGCCGTGGCGGCGGCACTCAGCGCCATGTTGAGCCGCAGGGGACCACTACGCTGCGCGGCACCCGAGGACCGGTGGTCGACGATGGCGGCGCCCACGTCGAACAACGGGTAGACCAGCAGCAGGGCGACGCCGGCCGAGTTGAGAGTCGTGGCCGTCGCTGCGAACAGCCCGGCCCAGAGGACCGCGAAGCCGAAGCGGACGAAGTAGAGGTTGCGCAATGCGATGGTGCCGGGCCCGGGAACATCGATCCCGGTGTGGTTCGGCCGACTGCTGACAAAGCTGGACATCGGATTCTCTTCTTTCACTGGATGCGTATCGACCGAGCCGGGGCGGCGAGCGCTCCTAAATAGAACGATCGGTCTCCCAGAGTGTGGAGGACTCAGCCCGCCACTGTCAAGACCGATCGTTCTGTCTGCTAACCTGAGCGCCGGAAGAATGGAGGCAGAAGGTATGTCGGAAGCGCGCACACGACTGCTCGGCACGGCCAGCGAGCTCTTCTACGCCGAGGGACTACATTCGGTGGGAGTGGATCGGATCATCAGCGCCGCACCGGTCACCCGCGCCACGTTCTACCGGCACTTCCCGAGCAAGGACGACCTGGTGGTCGCCTATCTGACCCGGGCCGACGAAGCGATCCGCGCGCAGGTGGACGCCGTACGCACCGCCGGACCGACGCCGGACGACATCGTGCGGGACGTCGCCCGAACCATCACCGACGCCATCCGCAGCGACGGCTTCCGGGGCTGCGCGTTCCTCAACGCGGCGGCCGAGTATCCCGATCCGGACCATCCGGTTCACCGCGCGGTGCGCACGCACCGGGACTGGTTCCTGGCGACCGTCGCCGAGCTCTTCGCGGACGCCGAGGAGATCGATCCGGAGCCCGCGGCACGGCACTTCGTCATGCTGCGCGACGGCGCGATGGCGGCCGGATGTCTCACCGATCCGGAGCCGGTCTGCGACACGTTCCTGCGCGGCGTCGAGGGGCTGCTCAGCTACCGCACCCACCGGAACGGCTGATCAGCGCCGTCGGCCGTTGCGGGGCATCGACGGTCATCACATCGAGGTCGGAACGATCTTCGTGGACCTCTGACAAATCGCCCGGTGCCCGACCGCGGCGCACAGCGCTGCACCGCACGACGCCCCCGTCCCGGTGACCGCGTCGGGACGGATCTTACGGGACGGGCGTCGACTTCCTGTGGCAAGCCCGCATCGTGACGTGCGGGTTCACCGTTTGTGGAACGGCTTCGGGAACGTCCGGGCACACCGACGAGTGGTCGTGCTGAAAAGGTTGTGGCATGACAGCCCCTCATGCACAAGGACTGGCGATGCCAGTAGGGCGCCGGGTCGTCGTCACTGGTATTGCTGGGTCGGGCAAGAGCACGTTTGCTGTCGCCCTCGCCCGAAAGACCGGCTTGCCCGTCATCCACCTGGATCTTCACTTCTGGAAGCCAGGATGGGTTGAGCCTTCAGAGGACGAATGGCGCGCTGTTCAGCAGCATGTGCTCGCCGGGGACGCCTGGATTGCCGACGGTAACTACAGCGAAACGCTCGCGCTTCGTCTGAAGGGCGCCGACACGCTCGTAGTTCTTGACATGCCGTGGTGGCTTTGCGCTGGACGGTCTCTCCTCCGAGGCTTCCGAATGCCAGACGAGTTGCCAGAAGGCAGCACGTACACGCGGTGGCAGCGGCTACGAGATGAATCCAGGCTCGCCGTGCTCATTTGGCGCAACCGCCATTCAGCACCCGAGTCCGAAAGACAGATCATTGCCGAGCATGGTGAGCAGCTCGCTGTCCATGTGCTCACGTCGAAGCGGTCGGTCAAGGAGTTCCTCGATCACCTGATGACAACTGGCCAAGTCTGACCGCTCACTCCGCGATCCGCGCGTATCCCACCGAGGGATCGCTTATCGGACGATGATCCTGCCCGAGGTCAGTCCGCGAGGTACCCGGTTTGAGGGTCGATTTCGGCGAGGAAGCTGCGTGCGCCACTGATCAGGTCCGTGGTGTTGGCCCATTGATGATCCGACCGGCGTGTGGTGTATCCGTAGCCAGGGTTCGGACCGGTGTCCCAGGTCAGGTGCCATGCCCCGGGCTGGTCGGGATCAGCGACAGCGGTAAACCGCTCCTCATCAACCGCTAGCACCGTCGGTAGCGGGAAGGGATCGGGTGTGCGGTCTTTGGCGTCGGGATCATTGGGGTCGTAGCCGGCCAAGCGGACGAGCCCTACGTTGCTCTCGCCGTCCGGGACACACGCATAAACCACGAAAGTACGGTCTGCTCGATTGATGTGCGCCCACGCCATCACAGCGTCGATGTCGACGCCTGCAAGTTCATACTCGTCCGACACACCGCTGTCGCTATGGAAGTACACGCGATACTTCGGCGGATCAACTTCCCATGTCTGATCCCGCGGATCGACCCCTATGACCTCCATCGCCTCACCGTACTGGCGGACGGCGCTCAGCACCGCAAATGGTGCCGATGGCCGATCGTCAATGAGACCTGTCGGTTCACGTGGTCGTTTCGGGTTCAACGTGTCGGAACGGACTCCAGGCGATGTCCTGCCACTCGTGTGACCGCTGCAGCGCAGAGCTGCCCAACCTAGCGGTCCAGTGCACCTGACGGCCCTGTGGACGACGGGGACAATACGAGGGGATGTGGACAACAGTTGCGCTCGAAAACCGTTGATTGTCAGTACGATTCGTGGCATACTCGAATGTATGAACGAGATACCGCGAGACGCGAAAGAGGGCACCGTCGACGCCCTCGACGCTCCTGCGGTGCGTGCTTTCCACGACAGACTCGACGGACCGGTCACCGATGGTGACCTGCTGGCGGAGTTGCGGGCGTGCGAGGAACTGAAGAACGCGCTGGCCGCGCGGCAGGCCCGTCTGGCCGTGGCCGTGCACGATGATCAGTCAGCACGCGATGTGCCGCGCGGCATCGCCAAGGCCGACACCGCCCGACAGGTCGGCTCGCAGGTGGCGCTCGCCCGGCGATGCGCCCCGCACCTCGGATCCCGCTTGCTCGGGCTCGCTCACGCCGTGGTCGAGGAGATGCCGCACACGCAGCAGGCACTGGCCGCCGGTGTGATCACCGAATGGGACGCGACCGTGTTGTGCCGGGAGACCGCGTGTATGGAGCGTGAGGGTCGGGCCACCGTGGATAAGGCCGTCGCCGATCAACTCGGCAAGGTCAGTCACCAGCGCCTTGAGGCCGAGGCGAGGAAGTACGCCTACCAGGCCGACCCCGCAGCGGTCGCCGCACGCCGAGCGCGGGCCGAGTCCGAACGCAGGGTCAGTCTGCGCCCGGCGCCGGACTGCATGACCCGGTTGAGCGCGCTGCTACCCGTCAAGGACGGCGTCGCGTGCTTCGCAGCGCTGTCGAGCGCCGCCGATGCCGCCGCGACCCCGAAGCATCCACGCGGGCAGGTAATGGCCGACACCCTGGTCGATCGCGTCACAGGATGCGGCCCGATGGTCGCGAAAACAACTGTGGGTAAAGAAGGTTCGTCCGCTGCTGCCGAGCCCACTGCGGCAACCGCGGCTGACAGCCCACAGCCCGCGCGGAGCCCCAAGGGCTCGCCGAAACCTCAGGTGCGGGTCAACCTGCTGATGCCGGTCGACACCCTGACCGGCGACGTGCCGGCCTACCTTCCCGGGTACGGCCCGATCCCGGCCGACCTGGCCCGCGAATGGCTGACCGACCCCGACCTGAAGGTTCAGGTACGGCGCATCTTCGCCTTCCCCGACAGCGGCGACCTGATCGGGATGGACTCCCGAGCTCGCGCCTATCCAGAGCTGTTGGCGTCCTTCATCAAGTTGCGCGATCAGACCTGCCGCACGCCGTTCTGCTCGGCGCCGATCCGGCAGACCGACCACATCGTGTCCCACGCTGACGGCGGGACCACGAGTGAACGCAACGGCGACGGCCTCTGCGAACGGTGCAACTACGTCAAGGAACACCCCGACCACCACATCACCGGCGACGCCAGCGCAACCACCACCAGCGTCGGCAGCCTCACCGCTACCAGTCGGCCGCCCGCACCACCAGGGATGCCACCGCCCACCACGTCATACGTCGAACGAACCCTCATGGACGTCACCTGGAAACACTGGACCAACTGACCCGTGGTGGCACACCCCCCGTGGCGCACAGCTTCTGCGCGAGCGGGCCAAGCCCACCCGTCAGGCCGTGCCGGTGGACGTTCCACATGCGGATGGCCATGGGTCACACGGTCGGGCAAGGGCCGGCCACTCTGGCGTCTCGCTTCACTCTTTCCTATCGCTCTACGTCAGCGCAGGAACTGCTCCACGTGCCCGGGCACTATCTGCGTCGCGAGCTTTCCCACCTGGTCCTCGGGCAGGTCGAGCACCGGGTA
This sequence comes from Flexivirga sp. B27, assembly GCF_052905685.1. NCBI lineage: Bacteria > Bacillati > Actinomycetota > Actinomycetes > Micrococcales > Dermacoccaceae > Flexivirga > Flexivirga sp. B27. Next base: position 28,496 of record NZ_JBPYUM010000006.1, read on the forward strand.
GTCCTTGTTGCCCGCCGCCGTCGCCAGGCTCACCGTCGCCACGCCCGCACGGCGCTGGAAGAACGACCGCCGCACGGTGACACCCACCGCTCCACGACGCTCGATGACGTTGGTGGACAAGCCGATCGAGCCGGAACGCGTGACCAGGAAACGGTCGGTCACCGCGTGCCCGAGCCAGTGCGCACGACTCCAGCCGAGCAACACACCGACCAGCACGGGCAGCACCGCACACACGCCGAGCACCGGCGCGTCCCACACGATCGCTGCGATCACCAGCGCACCAGCGGGCACACACCCGCCGAGGATCGCCCGCGTGTAGCGACGCCGGGTCGCTGCCGCCCCGTGCGGTCGGAGCTCGACGCCGGACACGTCCTCCCCCAGCACGGTGCCCGCCGTCCGAGCCACGACCGGCTCCGGTGACGGCGGAGTGAGGGTGGTGCTCATCCCACGGCCGTCGTCCTTGACCCCGGTCGTGATCGCCGACAGAGTCGCGCCGCCGACCCAGCGCAGCGGCACGGGGCGATGGATCTCCGCTCCCCGCAGTCGGCGGATCTCCAGCGAGGTCGCACGTGTCGTGAGCAACCCACGCGACACGTGGTAGGTGCCGCCACGGTCGTCGCGGCTGAGCCGGAAGCCGTGGAACGACAGCAGATAGCCCAGCAGCGACAGCACGGTGATCAGCAGCAGCACCGCTACGAGCACGGCCAGCACCGCAGTCATCACCCCGAGTGCGGCCAGCCGGTCGACGGTGCCGCGCACCAGGCCGTCCTCGCCCCAGCCGATGCCGGACTCGTTGAGGACCTGTGAGCCGACACCGAGGATCGCCAGCGCCGCGATCAACCCCGCCGGGCCGAACGGGGCATAGCGGATCCACGCCGGATTCAGTTGGTAGACAACCACTTCCGGCTTGTATGCCGCCGCAGCGCGCGCGTCATCAGCAGCGTCGCCGGAAGGAGCAGCGGTCTCCGCGGGCGTCCTCTCCGGAGCCACCCGCTCCGCCCGGTGCAGCAGATCACCGCGCAGCGCAGCCGCCTCCGAGCCGGTCAATCCGTCCAGTTTGAGCGCCTTCTCACCGGCTCCGGTGCCGATCCGGACCTCGGCGAGACCGAGCGCGCGGTGCATCACCGACGCCGTCACGTCCACCGACCGCACCCGGTCGATCGGCGCGGACACGGTGGTGGTGCTGAGCAGCCCGCGTCGCAGTTGCACCTGCTCGGAGGTGAAGCGATAGCGCGTGCTGAACCAGCGCAGCACGCCCAGCACGATGGCAACGCCTGCTGCCGCCAGACCCCACCAGTTCTGCCCACCGGCCGACCCGGCCACCACGACGGCGATCAGTGCCGGCAGGTAGCGACCGATCTCCTTGATCGGGTGGATCAACAACATCCGCGGGCTGAGCCGGCGCCATTGCCCGTCCGCGCTGGGGAGACTCACCTCCGGGTCACCGGGGTGACTCATGTCGCGTCGCCCTCGCTGGCGGCGGTGACGACGGTCAGGTCGCGCACGATCCGGTCGGCGACGTCCGCGTCGAGCCCTTCGACTCGCAACTCCCCCTTCGCCGAGGCTGTCGTGACGGTGACCGAGCTGAGCCCGAAGAGCCGCTCGAGCACACCACGCTCGGTGTCGACGGTCTGCACGCGGGAGATCGGCGCGATGCGCTGCTCGATCGTCAGCAATCCGCGCTGGGTGTAGACCGCGTCTTCGGTGACCTCCCACCGGTGAATGCGGTAGCGCAGGGCCGGACCGACAAGCACCGTCACGACGAAAAGCACTGCGATCACAGCGATTCCGAGGAACTTCCAGATCGTCGCCGGTTCGGCCAGGAACCACGTGACCCCGCCCGCCACAAGCAGCACCACGGTCAACACGATCCCTTGCACCGCCCACATCGTGCGTGCGCGGGGAGACACGAGCTCGTTGGGCGGGCGCAGGTCCATCTCCAGACCTTCTCATGTCACTGGCGCCAGTGACTTCTCGCGTTGGCAAGGCGTCCTCAATCGACGGGTATGTGTCTGCCTAGAAGCCCGTAAGCGAACGTTCAATGTTTCCAAAATCTTCGTCAGTGGCCCACCGCTTGGCCGTCGAGCACCGCATAGTTCTGAACGCGAGTCCAACCCCGGGCTCGCGTCGTCACGTCCGCGACGTGACAACGCAATCGAAATGGATGTGTATGCGAGTCAAAAAGACAGCAATGCTCTTCGGAATCGCCGCGATGTCAACGGGAATCGCCGTCGGCGGCACCGCAGCGCACGCGGCTTCGGGACCGTCGACCAGCCACGGCGCCACCGGCGTGAGCAACCACCAGGCAGTGGATGCCTTCCTCGGATCGAACCCACAGTCGATCGCCTCCGCCGCGAGCGACGACTACCAGCTGGTGGGGACGACCACGAGCGCTGACGGCACCTCACACTTCCGCTACCAGCGCACCTACAAGGGCCTGCCGGTCGTCGGCGGCGACTTCGTGGTGCACGCCAAGAGCGGCAAGGTCGTCGGGCAGTCCGGCGACCAGCGCAACGCGATCTCGGTCTCGACCACCCCGAAGGTTGCCGCCACGGCATCCCGCAGCACCGCCGTCGCCGGCGCCAAGGTCTACAACGCCACGGGTGCGACCAGCTCCAAGCTCGTCGTCGACGCCTCCGGCGCCAAGCCGGTGCTCGCCTGGATGACCGTCGTCACCGGTGTCCAGGCCGACGGCATCACCCCCAGCCACAAGGCGGTGCTCGTCAACGCACAGACCGGCAAGACGATCCGGTCCTCGGAGATGGTCAAGTCGCTGATGTCCGCGAAGACCTCCAAGGATGCGATGGCGAAGCGCGGCATACAGCACAAGGCGACGCTGACCACGCACATGCCGGCGAAGGTGCCGACCGTCACCTGGTCCGCGGTGGGCCAGCAGGCACTGGGCAACGGTCACGGCCCGGGCGACAACAACGGCAAGCACAAGGGCCAGAACAAGGGTGCCGCCGCTGACGGCACCGGCAAGTCCCTGACGCTCGGCGACGTGACGTTCGCGACCACCGAGGGCAGCAACGGTTTCGAGATGACCGACCCCAACCACGGCGGCAACTCGGCGTGCGACATGAACAACTCCGAGGCGGGCAACTGTGAGTTGTTCACCGACGACGACAACGCCTGGGGTGACGGCACCAACAGCGACCGTGCGACCGCCGCCACGGACGTCTACTTCGGCGCCGCGATGACCTGGGACTACTACAACAAGGCATTCGAGCGGAACGGCATCTTCGACGACGGGCAGGGTGTGCCCTCCCGCGTGCACTATGGCACCGGTTACGTCAATGCCTTCTGGGACGGCCAGCAGATGACGTATGGCGACGGCTCGGGCGACAACGCGCCCCTCGTCGCGATCGATGTGGCCGGCCACGAGATGTCGCACGGTGTCTCGGAGGCACTGGCCGACCTCGGCTACTCCGGTGACGTCGGCGGCATCAACGAGGCCAACAGCGACGTCTTCGGCACGATGGTCGAGTTCGAGGCCAACAGCTCGGTCGACAAGCCCGACTTCCTGATCGGCGAGACGATCGACATCAACGGCGACGGCACGCCGCTGCGCTACATGGACGAGCCGAGCAAGGACGGCATGTCGCTGGACTGCTGGAGCTCGGACACCCAGAACGAGGACCCGCACTACACCTCGGGTGTCGGCAACCACGCCTTCTTCCTGCTGGCCAACGGCAGCGGTGAGTCCGAGTGGGGCAACAGCCCGACCTGTGACAACTCCACGGTCACCGGCATCGGCAAGGACAAGGCCGCTGCCATCTGGTACAACGCGATCAAGGACTACGGCACCGCCGACATGTCCTACGCCGATCTGCGGGCCGGGATGATCAAGTCGGCTGACGCGCTCTACGGCGCGGACAGCACCGAGTCCAAGGCCGTGGCAGCGGCTTGGACGGCGGTCAGCGTCAGCAGCTGACCTGCTCTACCCGCCGCGCGCCTCGGGGCCGCGTGAGCGGAAGGCGAACCCCTCCGGCCAGTCCCCCTCCCTGTGGCCGGAGGGGTTCGCCATACCCACGCAAGCGGGTCGAGTAGCGGTGAGGCACGAGCCGCGTATCGGGACCCCAACCCCATTGCGCCGCAACCGCTTCCGTCCCATCATGAGAAACATGAGCTCCCACAAGGTCCAGGTCCGCAGGGTGTATGACGCACCCGAGTCCTCCGACGGCAAGCGCGTACTCGTTGACCGGGTCTGGCCACGGGGGCTCAGCAAGGAGAAGGCGAAACTCGACGACTGGTGCAAGCAGGTGGCACCGTCGACCGAGCTGCGCAAGTGGTACGGCCACGATCCCGACAAGTTCGAGGAGTTCGAGAAGCGCTACCGCGCGGAGCTGGACGATCCGGAGCGGTCCGAGGCACTGGACGGCCTGCGTGCGGACGCCGCGGCCGGCACCTTGACGTTGCTCACGGCGGCCAAACGCGACGACATCAGTCAGGCAACGGTGCTCGCCGGATTCATCGGCGGCGCGCGCTCCTCCTGACCCTGCACTGCACCCGGGTCGTCGCCACCGGACGTGCAGTCGCACAAGGGTTTTCGCGCTTTCGCAGTCCTTCGTGCCGACTTTGTGGCACCTTTTGATGTTGATGACCAACCAGCCGACCTTGCAGCGTCGCGCGCCTCGAGCGCCCGACGTCGACGCTCCGGCTCATCTGGCCCGCACCGTCGATGTGCCGCCGCCGCGGCTGGCCGTCGTCGGCCTGATCGCCTGGATTGCGCTGTGCGCGCTCGTCGTTGGGCGCCATCCGATGTTTTCCTGGCACTACTTCGCCACTGCTGGGCAGACGCTCCTCACCCCGGACGGCCTGCAGGTGTATGGCGCACACCCCGAGCTGCAGTTCGGCCCGCTGACGATGGGGGTCTGTGCGCTGCTCGAGCTCGTGCCCGCGGGCCACAGCGCCGTCGTCGCATGCGTGCTGATGCTGGGCCTGGGCATCGGGACCGCCGCCGGCCTGGCCGACCTGAACCGCAGCCACCACGGCGTGCGGGTCACCCGCCGCGCGGCCATGATCTACGCCGCACTGCTCGCGCCGCTGTGGCTGGTGCTCGCCGTCCGCTACGGGCACCTCGACGACGCACTCGCGATCTTCCTGCTGACGGCAGCGGTGGCCGCCGGCAAGCGGGATCGCTGGCTCGTCGCCGGCCTCCTGCTCGCTGCCGCGACCGGCGCCAAACCGTGGGTGCTGCCGATGGCCGTGCTGCTGCTGGCGGCTCCCCGACCGGCGCGCTTCAAGAGCATCGCGATCCTCATCATCGGAGTCGCCGGGCCGTGGATTCCCTTCGTACTGGCCGATTCTCGCACCGTGCAGCTCGGCCGCTTCGGCATCACTGTCGCCGATGACTCGGTCCTGCGACAGATCGGATCGCTGTCGTTCGCGACGCCGGTCTGGGATCGGCCGGCACAGTTCGTGCTCGGCGCCCTGGTGGCCGGCTGGCTGGTCCGCCGCGGCCGGTGGATGTGTGTGCCCTTCGCGGTGCTGTCCGTCCGCCTGTTGCTCGATCCGCAGACCTACCTCTACTACGCGGCCGGGCTCGCAGTCGCCGCCGCGATCGCCGACCTCACCCGCCGGGACCGGCGCCCGATCCTCACCGGACTCGCGGTCGGTTGGTCCGCGGTCGCTCTGGCACTGGTGACCTCCAGTCAGGTTGTCGGCGCCGGCACCGTACGACTCGTCGGTCTGCTCGCCGGACTCGCGGTGGTCATCGTGGACGACGGGTGGGCACCCGTCACCCACCCGGCCTCGCGCCGGCAGGTCGCGCACCAGCACGTCACGCGCCGGCAGGTCGCGCACGACCCTGACCCGACGCCCCCGATGCCGCAGACGACACCGGTCACACCACGTGTGATCGATGCGGAGCCGGAGCTGCCGGACCCGCCGGACGAGCCGATCACGCCGGACGAGCCGCATCCGCAACTCGAGCCTGCGGAGCCAATCGACGCCCGCATCGACACCGACGCCGACTCTGACATCGACGACCGCATGCTCGTGACGCACCCGGCGGCTCCGGCGACCTCCCCGGCTTCGGTCAGCCACCCGCCAAGACTCGGTCGGCTGTGGTCCCAGACCCGCAAGCCGGTCCGGCCGAAGACCTCCAGTCTCTTCGTCCATCGCTCAGCCATCGGTGAGCGACGAGAGGCATCCCGGACGCGGATCTGAGAGCAACCAGGAAACTGGTCAAAGCATGGCAAAGCCATTGCCCACTGCCTTCTGATCAGACACTGATTGACCGGCATACCTCCGCATTGAGCGGCGTACGGATCCGACCCGGGTCCGTATGCCGCTCAATCATTGGGTATGCCGGTCAATCGGTGGTGCCGGGCGCGCGCAATCAACCGACCACGAGGTCGCGCCGCGAGCGCCATACGACTCCCGCGGCCGCGCTCACGACGAAGCACGCCACCAGCACGCCGACACCGACGCTCGGCGACGCGCCACCGACGTAATCCGGCACGTGCGCGAAGACTCCGGCCTGCTGCAGCCAATCGGGTGCATGCAGGACCGAGCCCAGGAAGACCAGCACGGCGGACCCGGCCACCGGCAACCAGACCACCGGTCCCCACCGGCGGTGCACGCCGACGACGAGTGCGGCGATCCCGGCCAGGGCCAGCACCGCCGGCACCTGCCCGGCGACATAGGCCAGGTAGCGGTCGGCGCCTTGGGACGACTGGCTCCAGGTGATCAGCGCGCCCACCACGGCGGCGACGGCCGCCATGGCCAGCGCCCCGCCCAACGCCACGACGAGTCGCGCGAGTAACGGGGTGCGTCGCGACGTGCCGCAGGCCAGCAAATCGTCGACAGAACCGTCCGCCTCGGCGGCCCCGTCGGCCAGCACCGTCGACACCGCATAGCAGGAGACGAGCATCCCGATCAGCACGCCGGCGAAGGAGAAGAAGGCCGCCGCGAGGTCGGCCTCACCGGTCACGTCACGCATCAGCTTCGCGGTCGAGTCATCGCCGGCGAGGACATCGAGCAGGCTGCCGCTCATCCCGCCGAACAACGCCGCGACCCCCGTCACGATCGTCGTCCAGATCGCCCAGCGCCCGCGCTCGAGATGCCACACGAGTTGCGTCACCGTGCCGACCTGGAGCCGGTCGTCGCTGGCGGCCCGTTCGTGCAGCGGGGCCGCGAGGTAGTCACGGCCGCGCCCGACACGCCATACCAGCGCACCGAGCGCCGCACACACCACGACGAAGACTGCACCCGCCCACCAGCGGTCTTCGGTGTATGGCGACTCGGCGTCCAGCCAGCCCAGCGGACTGATCCAGTGCAGCGCATCGACGCCGTGTACGTTGGCGACGGCTCGTAGCGCGAATGCCACTGCCAGCACTGCAAATCCGAGCGACTTCGCCAAACCGGCGCTGTCGGCGAGCTCACCGAAGAGCAGTCCGGTGAGGGTGAAGAACAGCATGCACCCGAAGGTCACCAGGCCGAGCCCGGCGGCGCCCTGCCAGGTCAGCTCCTCGACCGCGAAGGTCTCCACGCCGAGGATCGCGAACACGGCCGCGCCGAGTCCGACGGCCAGCACGAGCGCCGCTCCCATTGCGCCACGCAACCGATCACGGTCCCCGTGGCCGGTTGCCTGCACCAGCTCCGCTATGCCCGAATCCTCCGCGCCCCGAACGAAACTCGAGCCGAGCAGCAATCCGAGGATGCTGACCACGATGATCAGGTAAGTGCCCATCTCCCATGCGGCGAGTTGCCCGATGGTGCCCGGTCGCGGGATCGGGCCGTAGAGCATCCGGGTGGCGGCGTTGCTGCCGAGGCTGTCGATCAGGTGCTGCCGTTGGTCGAGCCGTGGATAGGTCGACGAGTAGGACGGCGACACGACGGCGAGCAACCCCAGCAACGGCACCGCCCACACCAGGATCTTGCGCCGATGGGTGCGCAGGGTGACCCGGAGCGGGCCGAGCTCCCGGCTCATCGGGCACCGACCCGATAGTGGCGCAGGAAGAGGTCCTCCAGACTCGCCGGAGTGCAGCGCAGGTCGGTCGGACCGGCCGTCAACAACGTGGCCAGCACCGCGTCCACGCGATCGTGCGACACACTCGCTTCCAGTCGGATCTCGTTGTCCCCGAACTGCTTTCGATCCAGCTGCTGGTCGGGCCCGAGCTTCTCAGCCAGCTCACTCGCGACGCGATCGGCGGCGTCCCCCGACACCACTGCACTGATCGTCGACGCAGCGAGGTGCCGCATCTGGGACAGCCGTCCGGTCTCGACCAGGCGTCCGTCCTTGATGATCGTGACGGAGTCACACAGCTGCTCGACCTCACCGAGGATGTGGCTGGACAACAGCACGGTGCGGCCGTCGGCCACGGCGCGCTCCACGCACTCGCCGAAGACCTGTTCCATCAACGGGTCGAGTCCGGAGGTGGGCTCGTCAAGGATCAGCAGGTCGCTCTGGGCGGCGAATGCTGCGACGAGCATGACCTTCTGCCGATTTCCCTTGGAATACTTGCGGATCCGCTTGGTCGGGTCGAGCGCGAACGCGTCGATCAACTCTCGTTCGCGTTCGTCGTCATACGCACCGCCGGCCGATCGACGCAGCCCCGCGAGGACGTCGAGCGCCTGCCTCCCGGTCAGGGTCGGCCAGAGCGCGACCTCGCCGGCGACATACGAGATATCGCGGTTGATCCGCGCACTCGCCGTGGCCGGGTCCTCGCCCAGGACGTGCACGCTGCCCGCGTCGCGGCGGTAGAGACCCAGCAGCACCCGGATCGTCGTGGTTTTGCCGGCGCCGTTCGGCCCGAGGAAGCCGTGCACCGCGCCTCGCGACACCCGCAGGTCGAGGTCATCCACCGCCCGGAACCGCTCGAACGTCTTGGTCAGCCCCTGCACGGCGATCACGTCGTCGGGCTGTGTGCCTTCGGCCTGCCCGGTCGCTGCGCTCGTCGTCAACCCGCTCATCAAGCGGCTCATCACAGACCTCCGTCCGTGTCCGCAGGCACCGGCTCCTGTCGGCGGACGCCTGACTCCATCGCTCGCTGGAAACGTTCTTGCAATGCCTTGGGGAAGAGCTCGGTCGTCGCATAACCGACGTATTCACTCGAGCCGAGCGACGCCTGCTCCAGCAGCGACATCGCCTCCTCGACCGACAGGCCGAGCGACGCGACGAACTCGACCGAGTGTGCGGCCATCTCGTCCACCCTCCGGTCGAGCTCGGCCGCGGACAGCGAATCCATCTCCTGGTCGAGGTCACGGAACTCGACGAAGAGCGGCATGATCAGCTCGAGCTGCTCCTCGGTCAGCCGTTCGGCCAGATCCAGGACCAACGGTGGCAATTCACCGCTGTAGCAGGCGAATTCAACCACTTGCCGCTCAGCAGCGATCATCCTCGCAACACCCTCGTCGGGCGCCCGCGCGATCATCCGCTCATACATCCGGTGCACGGCGCGGGGCAGCGGAGAGACGGGGCCTCCCTCGGCAGTCGTGCGCAGCAGTCGGACCAGTTGATCCCGCTGGTGCTTGAGGTGCTCGATCCGCTCGTCGACCCCGGCGAGAGTGATCGCCAGGTCGGTGCGAATGACCTCCAACTCGTCCGGCTGGTCAGCCTGCTCCTCGAGCATGGCGCGTACCGATGCCAGCGGCACACCCGAGTCGACGAGCCAGCGGATGCGCAACAGTCGCGCCAGGTGCGACATGCCGTAGTTGCGCACTCGGCCGCACTGTTCAGGCACGGGCAACAGGCCGATCTGGTGGTAGTAGCGGATCGTCCGCACGGTGGTGTCGGTCAGATCTGCCAGCTCTTTGACTCGCATGTCTCGATCATCGACTGTGACGTGACGTCACAGTCAAGAGCAAAACCCTGTCCCGATGTATCATTTGATACATGAGCGAGATCAAGATCGACGAATCCTCACCGGCGAGCGCGGACCGACTGTGGAAGTACGTCGGCGACGTCGAGCAGTGGGGCGACCGCCTGCCGACCTTCACCTCGGTGCGACGTGTCGGTGGGCCGGCACCGACCGGCGTAGGCAGTCGCTTCGAGGTGCGCCAGCCGGGACTGGCCAAAGCTGTCTACGAGATCACCCGCTGGGAGCCCGGCCACGGCTTCACCTGGGTCGGCCGAGTTGCCGGGATGACGACCACCGCCAGACACGACATCGAGCCGGCGAGTGACGGCAACCGGATCGAGCTCGGCCTCGCCTGGTCCGGTCCGCTCGCCCGAGTGCTGCGGCCGGTGATGAGCTCGCGGGCACGCCGGATGATGCGCTCCGAAGGTGAGCACCTGGCACGCCTGGCCGAGCAGGACTGAGGCGTGCCCGGTCCTCGGGAAGCGTTGCTGCAGAAGGCGATCGGCTACTTCAGCGAGCACGGCGTGCGCGACACCAGCATGCGCACGCTCGCGACCGCGATCGGCACCAGCCAGCGCATGCTGCACTACCACTTCGGCTCCCGCGAAGACCTCCTCAGCGCGGTCATCGAGTCCGTGATCGAGGCCGACGCGGCGATGCTGACCGATCTCTTCGCGAACTCTCCCGACCCGTTCGAGGCCGGCCGGGAGAACTGGCGCGTCACCGCCCAGCACGCGCAGACCTTCGGCGCGCTCTACTTCGAGCTGTCGTCGCACGCGATGTACGGCCGGCCCTACGCCCGTGACCTCGGGCACGCGTTCGTCACCCGCACCCAGGAGGCGTTCGAGGCGGCATACCGAGAACTCACCGATGCCGCCACCGCCCGTCGCCTGGCCCGGTTGACGCTCGCCGTCGGGCAGGGGTTGATGTTCGACATGCTCGTCGACGGCGACAGAGCCGCTTCCGACGCGGCCATCGAGGAGTTCATCGCCATGATGCGGACCCACCTGGCAGCCCCGCCGAGCTGATCCACCGGTAGCACGGTCACTGACGCTCCGCCCTGCGCAGAGTGCGCCGGGCCGCACCATCAACAGGACACAACGCGGTCACGGCCGCTCCGGAACCCGCAACACGCCGGGACCCGCAGCACTACAGTGAAAACCCTGATCGCCAGCCAAGGATCGCCAGGGCCGAAAGGGGGCTGCGATCGCCTCCGTGCGCGCCGACCAGCGGATGCGTCCCGACCCGCCATTCGTCGGTCGGGTCGAAGAGTTGCGTGCCCTGGTCGACTTCCTCGAGCCCGCACCGGACGGCTCCGCACGAGACGGCCTCGACGGCAGCGCGGTCATCGTCGCGTCCGCCGGCGTCGGCAAGACCCGCCTGTTGCGTGAGGTGCTCGGCCGCGCCGAGACCGCCGGTCGCCCGTCGGTGTTCGCGATCGCCACACGTGCGGCGGCGGGCACGCCATACGCAGCGCTCGCGCAACTGGCTCCGGAGGCACCTGCGGACGAGCACGCCAGCGCGTCGTCCTGGTATGCCGAGGTGGCTCGCACCCTGCGTGCGACACCCGGGGGCCCACCGGTGGTCGGCGTGGACGACGCGCACCTGCTCGACCCGGGCAGTGCGGCGCTGCTGCTGCACCTGGCGTTGACGAAGTCGGCCACCCTGCTGCTGACCGTCCGGCGGGGTGAGCAGATCCCGGACCCGATCACCGCCATGTGGAAGGACGGGCTGGCCCGACGGATGGATCTGGAGCCGCTGTCGCGCTCCCAGATCGGCGAACTGGTCGACACTCTCGTGCCGGGCGCCGTCGCCGAGCGTGCCAAGCGGCGCATTGCCGAGGTCAGCGGCGGCAACGCGCTCTTCGCCCGTGAGTTGGTCCGCGGTGCCATGGAGGCGGGTGCGCTCCGCGAAGGCGACGGCTTGTGGCAATGGGACGGCACGGTCGTGCTCGCGCCCCGACTGATCGACGCCGTGGGAGCACGACTGGCAGACCTCACCCCGACCGAACTCGAAGCACTGTCAACCGTTTCGATGGCAGAGCCGCTGCCGCTGTCCGCCGCCGAGATCGTCCTGCCGGACGGGGTGCTCGCCACGCTCGAGCTTCGCGGCCTGGTGACCGTGAGCGACGGGCCGGCCGAATGCCGCGTCGCCCACCCGCTGTATGGCGAGGTCGCGCTCGACTCACTCAGCAGCACCGCACGGCGCAGGCTGCTGCAGCAACTCATCGACGCGGTCGCGGCGGAGGGTCTGCGCACCGACGCAGATGTCGTCCTGGTCGCATCCGGACGGCTGCAGCTGGGCCAGGAGGCCAAGCCGGAGTTGCTCACCGAAGCCGCCGTCATCGCCAACCGCAATTTCGACCACGACCTTGCGGCCCGGCTGGCCGACGCCGCCATACACCGTGGAGGCGGTCCGCCGGCACAACTCGCGGCGGCGATCGCCGCGACGGGAGGCAGCAGCTTCGCCGCGGCCGAGCATCTGCTGGCACAGGCGGAGCAGGCGATCAGCACCGACCACCACGACCTGTGCCTGCGCTATCTGTCGACGCGCACCCGAGCCCTGCAACAAGGCCTCGGCCGGGTCGCGGATGCCCTCGTCATGATCGAGAGATTTGAGGCGGCACACTCTCGCGCCAGCGAACACGATTGTGCCGCAAGGCAATTGGCACAGGCACAACGGGCTGCAATCTACCTCGAGGACGGACGGCTGGCCGACACCGTGGCCACCGCCGCGCCGTTGCTGGAGGATCACATCAACCCGGTCGCCCGACTGATGTCCGCTGAGGCATCCGGCGAAGCGCTGGCCTATCAAGGCATGACCGACCATGCCCGCAGGCTGCAGGCGATCATGACAACGCTGGCGCAGACGGGCGCGCCGGAGATGCGTCGCGGCAGTGCCACCGCCGTGGGGCAGGAGGTGATGTGCCTGCTGCTGGACGGGCACGCCGGGGCCGGCGCCGCGCTTGCCGGCACGCTGCACGAGCAGGCCGTCTCCGATCCCGATCCGCTGGTCTGGGCGTTGTCCTGCTTCCTCGTCGGCGCCAGTGTGCTGCGCACCGGCCGCCCCGCGTCGGCACGGGACGCGTTGCTCGAGGCCACGACCGGCTTCCGGCAGACCGACATCAGCGGGCACATCAGCTGGATCTACGCGCTGCTCGCCCAGGCCGACGCGCTGCTGGGCGACACCGAGGCCGCCCGCCGGCATCTCGCGCAGGCGACCGACCTCCGTCCGGACCGGCCGGTCGGGCGCATCATCGCCGACCACGTCGCGGCGAAGGCACTCACCCGGATGGTCGAGGGTGACGTCACCGGCGCAGCGGACATCGCGCTCGCGGGCAGCCCCGGGGCAGGGGAATCGGCGGTCCAGCGGGCCGATCTGTTGCACCTGGCTGCCCGGCTCGGGGCTCCACCTGGTCCCATCGCGGCCCAGTTGTGGCCACTGGCGGACCAGGTCGAGGCCCCGCAGGTCGCTCGACAGGCCCAGCATGTCGCGGCTCTTGCTGCCCAGGACGGGGAGGCGCTGACCGCCGTCAGTGCCGATTTCGCGCAGGCCGGTGCCGTGCTGCTCGCGGCGGAGGCAGCTGCGGACGCCGCGCGTGCGCATCGCGCGGCCGGGCTGCCCTCGAGTGCGCGACGTCTCGACGCGCGTGCTGCGGTGCTGGCGGCACGGTGCGAGGGTGCGCGAACCCCGGCGATGACACGCCCACAACCTGCTGCCGGGCTGAGCCGACGCGAGCGCGAGGTCGCCATACTCGCTGCTCGTGGGCTGAGCAACGCCGACATCGCCGAGCGGTTGTCGTTGTCGGTCCGCACGGTGGAGTCGCATCTCTATCGTGTCTTCGCCAAGCTCGGTGTGGCCGAGCGAACCGAACTTGGCGAGCTGCTCAGCAGCCCGTGACCTGACTCCCCCTGATCTAACTGCCCCTGATCTAACTGCCCCTGATCTAACTGCCCCTGATCTAACTGCCCCTGATCTAACTGCCCAACGTATGGCGGCGGTGCCGGTGCAGCCCCTGGATCTCCACCAGCACCGCCGAGTCGATCCGCAGCGCCGAGGCCGGTCCGACAACTGCAACAGTAGGAGGCACCGACCGGGTGCGCCTCAGTAGTCGACCACTGCATTGTCGACAATGGACTACTGCCGACGGCCCCGCGGACGACCGGTGCGGGCGCCGGTCGATAATGGGCGTTGCGGACCTCGATCGAGCACGTCCGCCCCACTCCCACCCGGAAGCACCGTGACGACCACTGCATCCCAGCCGACCGGCTGCGACCGGTCCCGCGCCGCAACACACCACGGTGCACCGCCGGAGCCACCACGCCGGGACGGGTTGTTCGCATCACTGCACAACCGCAACTTCCGCTGGTTCGTCTTCGGGCAGGCGGCCTCAACCTCCGGGCTGTGGACGCAGCGCGTCGCCCAGGACTGGCTGGTCCTGACGCTGACCCACAACGCGTTCCTCGTCGGCGTCGCCACGGCCACGCAGTTCGTGCCGACGTTGCTCTTCGGTATGTCGGCCGGCCTGGTCGCCGATCGCTTCGACAAGCGGCACGTCCTGATGTGCACGGTCTCGACGCTCGGCCTGTGTGCTGCTGTGCTGGGCGTCCTGTGCGTCACGGACACCGTGCAGTTGTGGCACGTGCTGGTGATTGCCTTCCTCACCGGCACGGCGGCCTGCTTCGACAACCCGACGCGGTCGGCATTCATCCACCAGATCGTCGGACCGGAGAAGCTGCGCAATGCCGTCAGCCTCAACTCGGCGATCTTCCAGCTGGGCGCGCTGGCCGGTCCGGCCGTGTCCAGCGGGCTGATCACCGCAGTGGGTACCGGCTGGGCCTTCATCGCGACCGGCGGCTGGTATGTCGTGGTGTTCGGCGCATTCCTGGCCATCCGAACGTCTCAGCTGCGCGTCGCGCCACGGCTGCACCGGGCCAAGGGGCAACAGCGGATGGCGCTGCGCGAAATCGCCCGCCGTCCCGTCCTGCTGTGGCCGATCGTGCTGGCCGGCGTATGTGCCTTCTTCACCACCAACTTCGCCGTCACGTTGACGGCGTTCGCCAAGGACTTCCACCTCGACGCCCGCGGCTACGGATTCCTGACGATCTCGTTGGCTCTCGGCTCGCTGGTCGGGGCGTTGATCTCGGCGCGGTGGCCGGGTTCGCGGCTACGGCACATCGCGGCATTGGCCGGCGGCCTCGCCGTCGGGCAGCTGGTTGCTGCCGCGATGCCGGGCATGCTGACCGTCGGCGCCGCCTTCGTCGTCATCGGCGCCATCGGTATGCCGTTCCTCATCGCCACCAACACCCTGATCCAGCTCGCGTCCGGCGATTCGATGCGCGGTCGGGTGCTCGGCGTCTACATGCTGGTCACGCTCGGTATGGCGGCCGTCGGCGGACCGGTCGTCGGCTTCCTCGACCAGGTCGGCGGCGCACCGCTCGGGCTGGTCACCGGCGCCGTGGTGATCGGCGCGGTCGCCGCGCTGGTCAGTCGCCGCCTGGTCCACGTGGCCGGGATCGACCTGCGCACCGGGTTGCGCCTGCGGGTCGTGCGCCCGCGCGCCAAGCAGTAGTCGAACCCGCCGGTTACAAAACGTTAGAGGGGCCAGGCAAAACGCCTGGCCCCTCTAACAATTTGGTGGAGCATAGGGGATTCGAACCCCTGACCTTCTCATTGCGAACGAGACGCGCTACCAACTGCGCCAATGCCCCAAGAGCGAGTGCAACTTTAACACCGAGAACGCGATCGGCTAAATCGGGGCCGATGCTTCCGTGCCGGTGTGCGGCTGCCCGCTCGGTGGACGCTCAGCCTGCCCGGAACACCGAGGGCAGGTCGTCCAGGTCCTGGTCGAGGGCGAGCCCGTCGAACGGCAGATCCTCGTTGGCGACATCGTCATACGAGCGCCGGTCGGTGGTCGCGGCCGGCGCCTGCTGCGGACGCTCGGGCGCCCGCTCCTTCATCGTGTATGTCGGGCGCGGCACCGCGACCGGCTGCCAGCTGTCGTCAGCGTCCTCGGGTGCCTGCTCGTGCGGTGCCTCGGCAACCGGGGTCTGCTCGACCGGCGGTGCCGCAGGCTCGGTGGCCTGCGGCTGCGGCGCCGGTGCTGCAGCCGATGCGGTGACGTCGAAGACCTGCTCCGCCGGCGGGCCTGCCTGAGCCGGGGCGTGCTCGACCACCGGGTCAGGCATCGTGGCCTTGGTGAGCGGCGCCGGGGTGGCGGCGGGCTTGGAGCCTGCGGCATCCGAAGTGCGTGCGGCGCGCGAGTCGCCGGACTTGCGCTCAGGCAGCTTGACCCCGCCTGCGCGGGCTGTGCGCGGCGCTGCTGCCTGGGGGCGGTGCTGCACCTGCTGACGGGCCGGTCGCTGGGCGCGGGCGGCCATCGCCGACGCGCGGCACCACCAGAAGACGCCGCCGGTGACGGCGAGCATCAGGATGGGCGACCACCAGGGCAGGGCACCGAACGGCGCGCAGACGACGGTGATGATCAGCAGCGCGAGGCTGCCGATGAGTGCGACGGCGCGCAGCTTCGGCGAGCCGGCATGTGCGGCGAACGTGCCGAAGCGCTGCATCGCGGCGGCCGACGAGGTGCCGGCCGAGCTGAGCTTCTGAACGGCCGAGGCTGGTGTTTCATCCTGCTGCTCGGCGGTGGATCCCGTGAGGGGCTGCTGAGTTTCTCCAGTCATGACGGTCCCTGCTCGCAGTGACGGCCGCGGTCCGCTCTCTCGGACCTGCGGTGCCGAGGTTCGGCTGGCGTGCGGTGCATCGGATGCCTGCTCGACGACGCCTTCGACACGGTGCTCGCGTCGTTCGAGCACCCGCATCGCATCGCTGAACTGATCGACGGAGCGCGCCGTGGCCAGGGCTTCGCGACGCCGGATCCAGTGTTGCAGGAGGTAGGCAGCCCAAATGACGACTATGGCCAGGAAGATCAGGCTGCTCGGCTGCTGCACAAGACAAGACGTTAGAGCCCGAACCGTTGCAATCGGCGGAGGTACAGGGTGTGTCGCTACTTGCACAGCTGAGTTGTCCGACTCGACTCCTCGCGGCCCGCCCCCGACGCACGCTCGCAAGCTCGCATCGCGGCGAGTGCGAACCGGTCGTCGTCTCGTGAGTTGTCCGACTCGACTCCTCGCGGCCCGCCCGCTATTCGGACTCGCCCATCAACCGGCGGAAGCGGGCCACCATCGTCTCGCTCGGCAGCTCCTCGCTGGTCACCGCGAACGTGAGGTGGTCGTGCCAGGCACCGTTGATGTGCAGGTAGCGCTTGCGCAGGCCCTCCTCACGCAGCCCGAGCTTCTCCACCACGCGCAGGCTGGGCTCGTTGTCGGGCCGGATGTTCACCTCGACGCGGTGCAGGCGGACAGCACCGAAGGCGTGATCGATCAGCATGGCCAGCGCGTATGGCGTGATCGACCTTCCGGCATACCGTTCGCCGATCCAATAACCGGCCGACCCGGACAGGAGCGCTCCGCGGGAGATTCCGAACAGGTGCATCTGCCCGGCCAGCGCGCCGTCCACGTCGATCGCGAAGGGCAGCAGCCTGCCGTCGTGCGCTTCCCGGTCCTGGAAACGCACCAGTTGCGCGAAGTTCATCGACACGCCGCCGGCCACCGGCGAGGTCGAGTCCCACGGCCGGGTCCACGCGGCGTTCGCCAACCGCAGATCCAGGAACTCACGCTTGTCGGCACGCGCCCGCAACGGGCGCAGCAGGATCCGGGAGCCGCGCCAGTCGCCGGCGATCGCGGTCGGCCACCACTGAGACCTAATGGTCGCCACCGTCGAGTTGCGAAACGGCGTGCGGCAGCACGGTTTTCAGCAGCTCGAGGGCGTCGCGAACGCCCCCGGACGATCCGGGCAGGTTGACGATCAGCGTGCGCCCCGCCACACCTGCCAGGCCGCGGGACAGCACCGCGGTCGGTATGCCGCCCGCCACGCCCTGCGCACGCAGCGCCTCGGCAATGCCCGGCACCTCGAAGTCGATGACCGCAGCTGTCTCCTGCGGGGTGCGGTCGGTCGGGTTGATCCCCGTCCCGCCCGTTGTGAGGATCGCCCGAGCGCCCGCGTCGAGTCCCTCGCGCAGCGCCGCACCGACCGGCGGGCCGTCCGGGACGACCTTGCGGGTGACATCGAATCCCCAGTCCTGCAGCGCCGTTTCGAGGATCTTCCCCGAGCGGTCGTCATAGGTGCCGGCCGACGCGCGGTTGGAGCAGGTGATGACCCAGACCGCGGCGCTCACCGAGCGTCCTCCCGCCAGTCGCCGGAGCGACCGCCGGACTTCGCGGTGACGCGGACATCAGTGATCCGGGCGTGCTTGTCCACGGCCTTGACCATGTCGATCAGCGCCAGGGCGGCGACGCTGACGCAGGTCAGCGCCTCCATCTCGATGCCGGTGCGGTCGGCGGTGCGCACCTCGGCGGTGATGTCGACGCCGTCGTCCTGGACCGTCAGCTCGACTGCGACCGCGTGCACGGCGATGGGGTGTGCCAGTGGCACCAGGTCGGGCGTGCGCTTGGCGGCCTGGATGCCGGCGATGCGCGCGACTGCCAGGGCGTCGCCCTTCGGGACGTTGCCTGCACGCAGCGCGTCGATCGCCTTGGCGGACAACAGGACTCGGCCGCGGGCCTCGGCGACGCGGGCGGTGACGGCCTTCGCGCTGACATCGACCATGTGGGCGGTGCCGTCCTCGCGGACGTGCGTGAGTTTCTCGGCCATGATCAGGCGATCCCCTCCAGCGGTATGACGCGCAACGTCTCCCCGACCGCGACCTCGGTCGTGTCGGCAGGGACGATCGCGAGCGCCTGCGAGCCGGCCAACCCGCCCAGCACGTGAGACCCCTGTCCGCCGATCGGACGCACCACGCGGCCGTCCTCGTCGAAGACGACCCGGGCGAATTGCTGGCGTCCGGGCGGTGACGTCCACCGCTCGGCGACGGCCGCCTCGACGGTCGGCAGCTGCGGATCGCGTCCGGCGAGCACCCGACCGGCCGGCGCGACGAAGACCAAGAACGACACCAGGGAGCTGACCGGGTTGCCCGGCAGTGCGAAAACCGGTGTGCCGTCGAGTGTTCCGAAACCTTGGGGCTTGCCCGGCTGCATCGCCACCTTCACGAAGTCGAAGTGATCGCTGCCCTCGAAAGCCAGCTTCATCGGCTCGAAGGCGCCGGCGCTCACCCCGCCGCTGGTCACGATCAGGTCCGCCTCGGCGGCAACCTCGGACAGCACCGAGCGCACCGCGTCCGCGGTGTCCCCGGCCCGACGAACTGCCGTGACCTCGAAGCCGCACTCGGTCGCGAGCGCCGCCAGCATGGGCGCGTTGGAGTCCACCACCTGACCGTGCCCTGGCCGCCGGCCGGGCTCGACCAGCTCGTCGCCGGTGCTGACGACCGCAACGCGGGGCCGCGGGACGACCGTGACCTCGTCGACACCCGCCGAGATCAGCGCCGGCAGGTGTCGCGGCCGCAGCCGCACCCCGGCGGGCACGACCTCGTCGCCGGGCTGCACGTCCTCACCCCGATGTCGTATGGCGCGACCGGTCTCGACCGCTTCGCGGATCTGCACCTGCTGCAGCCCGCCGTCGGTCAGCTCGACCTGCACCACGGCGTCCGCACCCTCGGGCAGCGGAGCGCCGGTCATGATCCGCCAGCAGCTGCCGGGCGCCAGTTTCAGGGAGCGAGTGTCCCCGGCCGGGATCTCCCCGACGACGGGCAGCGACACCGGCGCGTCCTCGCGTGCTGACGCGACGTCGGCGGCGAGCACGGCATACCCGTCCATCGCGGAGTTGGTGAAGCCCGGAAGCGCGACGGCGGTGCGCACCGGCTGCGCCGTCATCAGCCCGAGCAGGTCCGCCTCACCGGCGGCCGCACCGGACAGGTCGACGGCCCGCGGCGGCAACTGACGCATCGCGGCGACCACGCGCTGCTGGTATTCGTCGAAAGTGAGCACCCCCGCAGCCTAATCTCGCCCCGCGGAGCTCAGCCGCCGTGTTGTTCGGGCTCCCCCGCACGGTCGGCGTCGACCAGGCGGCCACGGCCCTCGTCGGAGTCGATCCAGGAGGTCAACCAGGCCCGGAAGTCCGCACCGAAGTCACCGTGCCGCACCCCGAGGCGGACCATCGCCTTGAGGTAGTCGAGCCGGTCACCGGTGTCGTAACGACGACCGCCGAAAATCACCCCGGTCACGCCGCCGCCGGGCCGCTGCGGGTCGGCAGCCATCTCCAGCAGGGCGTCGGTCAGCTGGATCTCGCCGCCGCGGCCGGGGCCGGTGTGTTGCAGGACCTCGAAGATCTCCGGCGCCAGCACGTAGCGGCCGATGATCGCCAGGTTGCTCGGTGCCTCGCCGATCGCCGGCTTCTCGACCAGCGAGTCGACGCGCACGATCTGCTCGTCGGCACCGTCGATCGAGGAGACGGCAGCACAGCCGTAGAGGTGGATCTGGTCCTCGGGCACCTCCATCAGCGCCACGACCGAGCCGCCATACCGCTCCTGGGTCTCGATCATGCTGTCCAGCAACGGATCCCGCTGGTCGATGAGGTCGTCACCCAGCAGCACCGCGAAGGGCGCGTCGCCGACGTGGGTCTTCGCGCACAGCACCGCGTGCCCCAGGCCGCGCGGCTCGCCCTGCCGGATGAAGTGGACGTTGCCGAGGTTCGCCGACTTCTGCACCCGGCGCAGCCGCATGTGGTCGCCCTTGCGCTCCAGCGCCTGCTCCAGCTCCCAGTGCCGGTCGAAGTGGTCCTCCAGCGCCGCCTTGTTGCGCCCGGTCACCATCAGGATGTCGTGGATCCCGGCCCGCTCGGCCTCCTCGACGACATATTGGATCGCCGGCTTGTCCACCACCGGCAGCATCTCCTTGGGGATGGCCTTGGTGGACGGCAGGAACCGGGTGCCGAGGCCGGCAGCAGGGATCACCGCTTTGCGCACGCGTGCTGTCATGCGGTCAGGCTAGGCCACTGAGGTGACGCCTTCGCGTCATACCGGCGAGACACCGGGGAGAATCAGCCGTATGCCGCTGGTCCTGCCGCCCGAGAAGCCCGCCGCACGACGCCTGGTCCGTGCTGCGCGGCGAGCCCGCCGCGCCGACGCGTCGGACGAGCAGTGGCAGGCGTATGACGAGCAGCTCGGCCTGGGACTCGCCCGCTGGCTCGACACGCGACTCGACGCGCAGTTCGGCAGGGGCGTGCCGCAGCGTGCGGCGGTCTATCGGGCGCTGCCGACCGAGCCGCCGACCGACGGCATCTGCGCAGCGCTGGTCGACCGCGGGGTCCGATTGATCGTGCCGACGATGCTGCCCGACAAAGACCTGTCCTGGCTGGACCTCATCACGGGCGAGGACCTCGGCGTCGAGGCGATCCACGACGCGGGGCTAATCGTCGTGCCGGCGCTGGCCGTCGCCCGCACCACCGGCCTCCGGCTGGGCCAGGGCGGTGGCAGCTACGACCGCGCGCTCGCCCGCAAGCGCAGTGGATCTGCGGTGATCGCAATGCTTTTCGACGAGGAGGTCGTCGACGCCGTCCCGGCCGAGTCTCACGATCGCCCGGTCGACTTCGTGCTCACTCCGTCCGGTGCGGCGTCCGCTGTCGGCGAAGGCATTTGAAATACTGACCCCAACCCACGGTCTGCCCACTTCGCGAAGGAGACCCCTGTGGCCGCCTCCGCAGCTCAGAGCTTCACCACCCACGACCTTGCGCTGGTGTTGTTCGTCTGCGCGGTGGTCCTGCTCGTGTCGGTGCTCGCGGTGCGCTTCGCCAACCGTTCGGGTATGCCGACGCTGGTCCTCTATCTGGGCATCGGCCTGGTGCTCGGCAACGGCGGACTCGGCATCGAGTTCGAGAACCCCGAGCTCACCCAGGTCCTCGGATATACCGCGCTGGCGCTGATCCTGGCCGAAGGCGGCATCTCCACCAGATGGGCAAGCATCAAGTCCTCCATCGCACCTGCGGCGTTGCTGTCGACGGTCGGCGTCCTCGTGTCCGTCGCCACCGTGGGCGCGCTGGTCGTCCTCTTCCTCGGCAAGTCCTGGACCATCGCACTGTTGCTGGGCGCGATCGTCACCTCGACCGACGCCGCAGCGGTCTTCTCCGTCCTCAAACGCGTCGGCCTGCCCCGTCGGATCACCGGAGTGCTGGAGGCGGAGTCCGGCTTCAACGACGCCCCGGTGGTGCTGTTGGTGGTCGCGCTGGCCGACGCGGCGACGCCCGGACGCACCTCACACGAGTGGTGGTTCGTGTTGTTCCAGGCCGCGGGTGAACTCATCGGCGGCGCACTCATCGGACTCGCGGTCGGCTGGGCCTTCGCCAAGGTGAGCCACCGCAACGCACCCGGCTCCTCGGGTCTGTTCTCGATCGGGATCCTCGCGGTCTCCGTGCTGGCCTACGCCACCGCGAGCCTGGCGCACACCAGTGGATTCATCGCCGTCTACCTGGCGTCGCTGGTCCTCGGCAACAGCAACCTGCCGCACGCCCGCGCGGTGCACGGTTTCATCCAGTCGGTCGGCTGGCTGGCGCAGATCGGTTTGTTCGTGTTGCTCGGCATGCTGGCCGCACCCGGTCGCCTGGACGCCCAGATCGTGCCCGCGATCATCGTCGGGCTGGTGTTGCTGCTGGTCGCGCGACCGCTGTCGGTCTTCGCCAGCCTGGCGTGGTTCCACTACCGCTGGCAGGAGCAGCTCTTCCTGTCCTGGGCGGGCCTGCGCGGTGCGGTCCCGGTCGTGCTGGCGACCGTGCCGTTGACGGTCGGCACACCCAACACCGACTGGATCTTCGATCTGGTCTTCGTGCTGGTGCTGATCTTCACGCTCGTGCAGGCGCTGCCGATGCCGTGGATCGCCCGCAAGCTCGGCGTCGCCGAGTCCGCGCACGTGCTCGACCTGGACGTCGAGGCGACTCCCCTGGAGGAGCTGCACGCCGACGTCCTGCAGTTGCACGTCGGCGAGACCTCTCGCCTCAACGGTGTGGAGATCCAGGAGTTGCGACTGCCTCGCGGCGCCAATGTGACCATGATCGTCCGGGAGGACCAGGGCTTCGTGCCGGGACCGAGCACCGTCATCCGCCGCGAAGACCAGCTGCTGCTGGTGACCACGGCCAAGGCGCGCGAGCAGGCGATTCGCCGGGTGCGCTCGGTCTCCCGCGACGGGCGTATGGCGGGCTGGACGACCCCGCTGCGCACCGGCCAGGAGTGAGCGCGGGAGTGACGTTCGGAGCAGTTCCGGGGACGCCGTAGAATATCCGCGTGCCGACCTATGCCTATGTATGCAAGGACTGCGCGCACGCGTTCGATGTGCAGCAGTCCTTCTCCGATGACTCGCTGACCACCTGCCCCGAGTGCGGCGGGACGCTGCGCAAGCAGTTCGGTGCTGTAGGAGTCGTTTTCAAGGGATCGGGCTTCTACAAGACCGACTCGCGCGAAGCCGGCCGGAAGTCGACCTCTTCGTCTGCTTCATCCGCCGGCTCGACGGCAGCAAAGGATTCCGGCTCCGGCAAGGACGCTGCGGCGAGCTCCTCGAGTGCGACGTCCGGTGACTCCGCCAAGTCCTCAACGGGCTCGAAGTCCTCAACCGGCTCCTCCGACGGCTCCGCTGCCTGACCGAGTCCCGAGACAACACCGGCGCTCGTCCACATCCCCCGTCGGCCGGGCGACTCGTCCACCGTGCGGTCCGCGCCGCCCCCGCGGCATGAGGCCGCTGACTAACCTCGCAGCATGACTTCGACGCAGCGCGCCGAGATCGGCGTCATCGGCGGTTCCGGCTTCTACTCGTTCTTCGACTCCCCTGATGGGGACTCTCGCTCAGGATCCGACGGCCCCGAGCGGGTGCACGTGGACACACCGTTCGGACCGCCGAGCGACGACCTGCTGATCGACGAGATCGACGGCCGCCGGGTCGCGTTCCTGGCCCGGCACGGTCAGGGCCATCGCTACCCGCCCCACCTGGTCAACTACCGGGCAAACCTGTGGGCGCTGCGCTCGGTCGGTGTGCGTCAGGTCCTCGCGCCGTGCGCCGTCGGTTCGTTGCGCGCCGAGCACTCCCCCGGCACCCTGCTGATCCCCGACCAGGTCGTCGACCGCACGTCGGGACGGGCCGGCACGGTCTACGACGAAGTCGGTCCGGTGGTCCACGTGCCCTTCGCCGACCCCTATTGCCCGCAGGTCCGGTCAGCGATGCTGGAGGCGGCCGCACCGCGCTTCGAGCGCACCGTCGACGGCGGCACCATGGTCGTGATCGGCGGCCCGAGGTTCTCCTCCCGCGCCGAGTCGCAGTGGCATCAGGCCGCCGGCTGGTCAGTCGTCGGCATGACCGGCATGCCGGAGGCCGCGATCGCCCGAGAGCTGGCGATGTGCTTCGGCACCGCCTGCCTGATCACCGACAACGACGCAGGTGTCGAGGCGGGTGAAACCGTCACTCACAGTGAGGTCATGCGTGTCTTCGCGGCCAACATCGAGCAGCTCAAAGTCGCTCTGCGAGAAGCGATCTCGCGCTTGCCGGCGACCGAGCCGGACGACGTCGCCACCTGCCCCTGCCGGCGGGTGCTCGACGGCCAGGACCTCCCGATCACCTTGCCCTGATGCGACGTTCGGTGAAGCGGCCCGCCGTGACGACACCACGCCTGCAACGCCTGCTGCCCGACTCGTGGCAGGGCGACAGCCGGGAGGCACGCTGGCGACGGTCCCGCGGGCGTCGAGTGTTGACCGGCCTGCTCGCCGCCGTCGCAGTGCTGGCCGTGGCCGGTGCCGTCCGGCCCGCAGACCCGCCGACCCACGCGGTGACCGTGGCCGCGCACGATATGGCTGCCGGAGCGCGGCTGAGTCCGTCCGACCTCCGGCAGGTCCGGTGGGCCGCCGAGGATCGGGTGCCCGGCGCACTGGCCGCAGCCGCCGCGAGCGGCAAGATCCTCACCACCCCGATCGTCGCCGGCGAGCCGATCACCAGTGCACGAGTGCGTGGCGCCCGCTCCTGGCCGTCCGTGCCGAAGAAGGCGGTGGTCATCGGCGTCACCAGCTCCGACCGGGCGCTGGTCCGGGTTCTGCAACCCGGCGACCGGGTCGATCTGATCGACACCGGCAAGGCACGCACCATCGCCTCGTCGGTCCGGGTTGTGTCGGTGCAGCACCCCACCGAGCAGTCGGACACAGGCACGCCGAGCCTCCCGTCGGCGTCCGCGTCGTCATCCAACGGCCCAGGGGTGCTGGTGGCGGTGCCCCCGGCCGAGGCAGCCGCGGTCGGTGCGGCGGCCGCGACGCGGGGAGGCCTCGACGGCGGCATACAACTCGCGCTGCGGATGCCCGGTGAGTCGGCGCAAGGGTGACTTCGGCCGGCGCCATGTGCGCCGACTAACACAATCGTGATGTCTCTGCAGGTGTTTCGGACTTCGTGCGCTGCTACATCTTAGGTACAGTTCCGGCGACACAAGTCCTCTCGCAACACACAAGGGATGTACCTATGGAAGGCTTCAAGAAGTTCCTCATGCAGGGCAATCTGGTCCAGCTGGCCGTTGCCTTCATCATCGGCACCGCTTTCGCCACCGTCGTGACGGCGTTCACGACGATCGTCATGGACCTCATCGGCAAGGTCGGTGGCCAGCCCAACTTCAGCAACTACATCCCGGGCGGTGTCCACGTCGGTGCGTTCCTGACCGCGCTGGTCGGCTTCATCATCATCGCCGCCGTCGTCTACTTCGGCGTCGTGAAGCCCTACGAGGCCTTCCACGCGCGTTACATGAAGGAAGAGGAGGCCGAGGCCACCGAGGTCGACGTGCTGACCGAGATCCTCGGCGAGCTGCGCCAGGGCCGCGGTCAGGGCCAGGGTCAGCTCTGACTCGGCGGATCGACTGACTGCAGCGATTGGCTGCATCGCCGGAGGGGCGGGACCGTTATCGGTCCCGCCCCTTTCGCATGTCGTGACCTCGGCCGATCTCCCTGCCGAGACCCATCACCGAGTCACTCGTAGTGTGGCGGCCGTTGCTCGCGCCACCAGCGGTCCTGCGCCGACTCGGGCCCACCGTTGCCGTCACTGCCGGCGACCCGGCGCACCGGCTGCTGCCCGGACTCATCGGCTTGACTCGACTGATCGGTCTGACCGGACTGGTCGGCCCGACCCGCGCGGTCCGCGCCCGCATCCCGCCGCGGAGCGTCCTTGGTCCAATGGCCGGCGTCCGGATGGCCCGTCGTGGCAGGGCTGCTGGCCCGGCGATGCCGGCGCGGGCGCTGCGACCTGCCGGACGAGTCGTCTCGCACCGGACCGTCAGTCATCGGCCAGCCACGGGTTCTGGGCTCGATCGCGTGCGGTCTCCTTGCGGGTCTCGTTGTCGGCAGCGGCGGAGGCGGCATACACGGCCCCGACCAGGCGCGCGACCTCCCGTGCCGGGTCGCGGAAGAGATCGCGGGTCCAGACACGTTCGTAGCTCCAGCCGAGCCGGCGCAACTGCTCCACGCGCAGCCGCTCCCGGTCGCGGGTGGAGGGGATGGAGCCGTAGACCGCGCCGTCGGTGTCGATCGCGACCAGCAGTGACCCCGGCCGTCGCGGATCCTCCACTGCCAGGTCGAGCCGGTGCTGCGAGGTGCCCCACCCGGGGTGCACCACCAGTCCCTCGGCACGCAATCGGCGGGCGAGGTCGTGCACCAGCACGGGCACCTCCGCCTGCGGCACCGGCGGCAGCATCGGACGGTCCAGCACGCTGCCCGACGAGGCCGCGCGACGGCGCCTGCCGTCCGGTCCGCGCACCACTCCGGTGTGGGACTTCTTCCCGGTCTTGTCGTCGGGCTTCGTGCCGGGCGCGCTGAGCGACTCAGCGACGGACCGGTCGTCCGAATGGACCCGACGGGCGGCGCCGCCGGACCCGGCATACAGCAGGAAGTCCCGCAGCAGCAGACCGCCCCGCGAGCGGAGGTGGCCCGGGTGCAGCTCGTCGCCGGAGAACGAGGAGACCATCACCATCCGCCGCCGGGCGCGGGTGATCGCGACGTTCAGCCGGCGTTCGCCGCCCTCCGCGCTGATCGGCCCGAAGCGGTGCGGTGCCCGGCCGTCCGCGGATCGGCCGTAGCCGACCGACAGCACGATCGCGTCCCGCTCGTCACCCTGGACCCGCTCAAGGTTCTTGACGAAGAACGGCTCGGCGACGGACTCGTCCAGCAACCAGGACAGCGCCCGGTCGGCGCCGATGGCCGCACGCAGGGCCTTCTCGATGCGGTCGGCATGCCGCTGGCCGAGCGTGATGACACCGATGGACTCGTCCGGACGCTGCCGCGCCTGCTCCAGCACGACGTGCACGACACGATCGACCTCCGCGGCCGTGCCGGCGCCGTCGGAGTCGGACGAGTCGCCGGCCTGCCGGCCGGTCACGACGTCGAGGCGCACCACGGTGTCGTCGCCGACACCCGGGAAGGTGATCAGCCGGCCGCCATACAGCTGGGCATTGGCGAAGGCGATCAGACGTTCGTCCAATGCCCTGTAGTGCCAGGTGAGTTCGCGGTGCGGCAGCAGTGGCGCGAGGGCATCGAGGACGGACTCCGCAGTCACCGGAGTCGTGTCGTCGGCGCCCTCGTCGGGCTCGTCGACACCGCGGAAGAAGCTGGTGGGCGGCAGTTGTCGCCGGTCCCCCGACACCACGACCTGCGCGGCCCGGGAGATCGCCGAGATCGCCTCCGCCGGTGGGATCTGGGAGGCCTCGTCGAAGACGACCACGTCGAACCACACGCCCGGCGGCAGCATCGCCGCCACCAGCAGCGGGCTCATCACCCAGCACGGTGCGACCGTCGTCAGCAGCTCCGGGGCCTCCGGCAACAACTCACGCACCGGCAGCGGCCGATCCGCGTGCTGCTGTGCGCGCAGCAGCGCCTCCTGCTCCGGCAGGTCACGCATGGCGCGGCGCACCTGCTCCGCCCAGGCAGTGCGCACCTCGGCCGCGCCGGAGTGCACGTGCGCCGAGTCGGCAGCGGCATACGCCTCGACGTGCTCGCGCAGTTGTGGCCCGTCGACCTCGCCGTATGCCGCGTCGGTGTCCGAGATCCGGCCCAACACCGCACGCCACCAGACGTATTCGAACTCGGCGCCGACCCGCTCCGCGGGCACCTTGCGAGCGCCGAGATCGTCGATCAGGTCACCGAGGCCGTTGGCGCGCAACTGGTCCAGCGGGCCGATCACCGTCGGCACCAACGCGAGGCGGTCGGACTCCTCGGCCAGACGCGACAACCGGTCCTGCAGCGTGTCGTAGTCCACGTCGAGCAGTTCGTCGCCCTCGGCCGTGCCCGCCAGCCGCTTGGCGAGCCACTCGAGGTCTTCGCGCATGCGCTCGTGAGCGGCGACATGCTTGGCGACCTCGACCGGCGCCGACGGACGGGAACCCTTGCCCGCCATCTCCCGCCACTTGTCTCGTTGCGCGCTTGCCAACACCAGCACGCCGTGCAAATCGGACGGCGGCTGCCCGGGTCGCAGCAGTGTCTTGGCCTGCTTGCGCAACCGCCGCCGGTCCAGCGCGCCGAGCTTGCTCGGGTGCTCCTGGCGATAGGCGCGCGACCCCGTCGCGTCGACCAACTGGTCCAGGGGCGCGGCGAAGACCTCGGGGCGGAACGTCTCCAGGGTCCGGTGCACCTCGGTCATCAGCTCCAACTGCTGCTCGGAGCTGAGCATCGTGTCGGCCGTCGGCAGTCCGACCTTCTCCGCCAGTGCGGCCAGCCGGTCGCGATGCTGCTGCAACCCGCCGTCGGCCAGCCGGCTGACCAGCTCCTGGGTCTCAGCGGCCTGCTGCACGCCGACGACGCGGGCGCCATACCACGGATCCGGGCGGTCGTCGGTGCGCCAGGCACCCAACTCCGCCACCCGGACCAGCTCGTCCCGCAGCTCGTCCCGCCGAGCCGCCGGGATCGCCTCGAGGTCGGCCGGCTCGATGCCGGCGTGGGACCGGGGAGCCGGCTTCATCGCGTCGAACGCGGCCACACGGTTCTGTGCCTCGTCGACCGTCACGCCCCACGGGTTGCGCGGCTCGTGCATCGCCAGGCGGTGCGCAGCGAGCTCATCACGCAGCGCGGTCAGATCCGCCGCGGTCGTGCGCGACTCCGGGTCGGAGCCGGCGATGTCGTCCATCTTGGCCACCAGGCGGGCGATCAGCTCGCCACTGCTGCCCTGGCCGTCGTGTATATCGAGGGCCATCTCGCCGAGACCGACCCGCTCCAGCCGCTTCATCACCGCGTCGATGGCCGCCCGCTTCTCGGCCACGAACAGCACCCGGCGTCCGTCGGCGACGATCGCCGCGATCAGGTTGGCGATCGTCTGGCTCTTGCCGGTGCCCGGCGGCCCTTCGACGACCAGGTGAGCGCCCGCGCGCGCCGCCTCGACGACATCCTGCTGCGAGGCGTCCGCGTCCAGCACGAGGTGCTCGCTCTCCGGGTCACGGTCGATGACCGCGGGCGCGTCGGCACCGACCTCCTGCTGAGCATCGGCGTCGCCGGCGAGCGCAGCGATGACCGGGTGCGCCGAGAGAGACTCCAGCTGGTCACCGAGGTCACGGACCATCGGCAGCTTGGTGTAGCTGAACGTGCCCGCCACGTAACGACGCTCGACCTCGAAGCCGGGCACGTTCGCGCACGCCTGCTGGACCCGCTGCAGCACGACGGTGGGGTCGAGGCGCTCGGTGTCGCGCAGGTAGTCCGCGATCGCCACCGGATCCAGATCGAGCCCGTGCTGCACCTCGAGATATTTGGCCAGCACCGAGTTGAACTCGACCTGCCGGTGCAGCCGCAGCGTCAGCGACTGCGGCTCCCTGGGGGTCGCGATGATCTCCAGGCGGCGCAACAGCACCGGCGCGGCGGGACTGCGGGGAGCACCCGGGTGGTCCCAGGTCGCCATACCGATCGCCAGGTAGCAGGAGAAGATCCCGCGCTCCTGCGCGAGCGCCTGGGTGCGGGAGCGGATGACCCGGGCCCGCCGGTCCCCTTCGGCCAGCGCCGCCGGCTCGCGCAGCAGCAGCTGCAGCGGTGCCGATCCGTTGGTGAACAGCTGCGCCATACCGGCCGGATGAGCGCGGGTCAGGTCCAGAGTCGCGCTCGGCAGGTCCCGGAACCACAGCAGTGTGTTGCGGCCGCCGAGATCGACCAGATGCCGCTGCCATTCGCCGACAGCATCGCGCACCGTGGCGTCGCGGCCGGTCGCCAGCCAGGGGTTGGCTGAATCATCTTGCGGGCTGGGCGAACTCACCGCGCAAGGCTAACCGGCCGACGCTCTCCGACCGGCCAGGCACGCCCGAGGACCGCTGCCGTCGCGCCGTTGCACGCCTACGGCCTTGCGGTGACATACCGTTGCCCTCGGGCCGACCAGCGGGCGGCCTCGTCGTCGACCGTCCGGCACCACATCATCTGGGAGGAGTCGCCACCTGTGAAAAAACGCCGTCCCAGCGACCCGATCGCCGCCGTCGATGCTCAGGAGGAGCGCGACGACCGGATCGGCGGGATCGACGAGCGACCGGTCGATGCGCGGTATGCCGAGGCGCAGAACCCGAACAAGGGCATCGATCGTGCTGCGGTGATCAGCCATGCGCTGAAGTGGACCGCGAGTTGGTCGCTGCGCTTCATCATCGTGGTCGCCGCGACCTGGGTGGTGCTGAAGATCCTCGGGATGTTCTGGCCCGCGCTGCTGCCGATAGCGGCTGCCCTGCTGATCACCACGGTGCTCTGGCCGCCGGTGCGCTGGATGCGTGCCCACCACGTGCCGCCGGCGCTCGCCGCGCTGGGCGGGATGCTGCTGGCATTCGTCGTGGTCGGCGGCGTCATCGCGATCGTCGCGCCCACCGTTTCCTCGCAATGGGGTGACTTGGTCGATCAGTCGGTCGCCGGTGTCAACCAGTTGCGTGACCAGTTGCAGGACGGCCCCCTGCACATCCACCCCGACCAGATCGACCAGGCGACCGCGAGCGTCACCGACAAGCTGAAGTCCAGCGGTGACCGGATCGCAACGGAGGTGTGGGGCGGCATCACCCTGGCCGGTCAGGTCCTGATCGACAGCCTCGTCGCTCTGATCCTGACGTTCTTCTTCCTCAAGGACGGCCCGCGCTTCCTGCCCTGGCTGAGGGTGTCGGTGGGCCACGGCGCCGGAGCGCACCTGACCGAGGCGCTGACCCGGACCTGGGACACGTTGTCGGGTTTCATCCGCACCCAGGCGATCGTCAGCGCCGTCGACTCGATCTGCATCGGGATCGGGCTGGTGATCCTCGACGTGCCGCTCGCCCTGGCGCTGGTGGTGCTGACGTTCTTCGGCGGATTCATCCCGATCGTGGGTGCCTTCGCCGCCGGCACGGTGGCCGTGTTGGTCGCCCTGGTCGCGGGCGGCATCAGCAAGGCGATCATCGTGCTGATCATCATCATCGCGGTGCAGCAGATCGAGGGTCATGTCCTGCAGCCGCTGCTGCAGAG
Organism: Flexivirga sp. B27; assembly: GCF_052905685.1. NCBI lineage: Bacteria > Bacillati > Actinomycetota > Actinomycetes > Micrococcales > Dermacoccaceae > Flexivirga > Flexivirga sp. B27. Next base: position 59,693 of record NZ_JBPYUM010000006.1, read on the forward strand.
CCGGTCGATGTCCCTGCACCCGGCGATCGTGCTGCTGTCGGTGGCGTTCGGCGGCAGCGAGTTCGGCATACCCGGCGCGTTCTTCGCGGTCCCCGTTGCGGCGTCCATCGCGGTGCTGTGGCGTTATCTGTCCGAGCAGATCGACCTGCGCACCGGTGACGCCACACCGGCGGAGCTGACTCACGCCACCGCCGAGGGTGCGTATGCCGCGGAGCGGGGCGAACGCCACGGGCACCTGCTGGCGCGGTTGCGGCATACCGGGGAGTCCGACGACGCTCGCGGCACCCGCGACGCCCGCGAGGCCCACGAATAACTCGCGACAGTCGCGACATACTCGCCCCGAACCGCAGTTCCCGACGAATAACTCGCGACAGTCGTGAGTTGTTCGGCCTGCCGCCCCGACGGGCCGGTCAGTCCGGCAAGCGCTGGACGATCCAGTCGATGAGCGGCCGGGCGCGCTCCCAGTCCGACCGGACCCGGTCCAGCAACTGTGGGGTGCGCACGAACTCCGCGAAGTTGTAGGGCTGCGTCACCACCAGCGATCGCTTGCGCAGCAACCCGATCCGCGGATGATCCTTGCTGTAGCCGCGCGGCACGGTCTTCAGCTCGTCGCCGCCGAGCTCCCACCCTCGGGCGACCAGCTGGTCGATCTCCTTCTGCAGCTGCGCACCCGCGGGCGAGTCGATGCCCGTCCGGATCGCCTTCAATGCCGCCGAATCCGCGTGATAGCAACCGGCCGCGGCACGCACACCGGCCGCCGACACTTCCAGATACCACCCGGTGGCGGTCCCGACCGCGATGAACAGGCCCTGGTGGGTCTTGTATGGCGACTTGTCCGCCGCGAAGCGCAGGTCGCGGTTGGGCCGGAAGAGCTTCGCCGGCCCGAAGTCGTCCTCGAGGGCTTCCGCGAGTGCCTCCATCGGGGCGCGCACGGCCTCGTCATACGTCTGCTTGTGTGCGGTCCAGAAGGTCTTGGAGTTGTCGATCTCGAGGTCGTCGTAGAAATCGAATGCCGCTTCTGGGATGCCGGTGAATGCCACCTGCCGATCGTAGGCGGGGCCGCAATCGGGCCGGCCCCTGTTCGCCAAGCACATCTAAGTTAGGTTAGGCTCACCATTGTGCCGAACGAAGGAGAGTCAGCGTGAGTGTGACCGTCGAGGCGCCGCCGTTTCGGATGTTCCCGGTCCGGCTGAGCCGCCGCGAACGCAGGTCACCGTCCTTGGTGCGCTTGACCTTCAGCGACCCGAGCCTCGCCGGATTCGCCGACCGCGGCTACGACCAGCGCATCAAGCTGGTGCTGCCCAAGCCGGGCGGGCTGCCGCTGAGCGCCTTCCCCACCGGCGACGACTGGTGGACGGTATGGCGCGACCAGCCTGTCGACGAGCGGGCCTTCATCCGCACCTACACGATCGTCGCGGTCCGGCCCGACGCCGGCGAGATCGACGTCGACTTCGTCGATCACGGAGTGACCGGCCCGGGTTCGCGCTTCGCCGTAGAGGCGGTTCCCGGCGACGAGGCGATCATCTTCGGACCCAATGCCGACTTCCACGGCGACGCGGGTGGCTTGGAGTTCCGCCGCGAATACGCCGGCGCCGCAACACAACTCATGGTCGGTGACATGAGCGCACTGCCTGCGATCAACGGCATTGCCACGCGCCTCCCGCTCGACGCGACCGGGTTCATCTGCATCGAGGTGCCCCATGCGCAGGACGCCGGCGGCATCGACGCGCCGCCCGGCGTCCACGTTTCGTGGTGCGTCACCGACGAGGGGCACGATCAGGTGGCGACCGTGCGTGACTGGCTCGAGTCGATCGGCCCGCTCGCCTCCGACGACGCCACGACGAGTGTGCTCGCCGACGGCGCGGTCAACGCCTACTGGGAGGTCACCGACCCGGAGGCTGCACCGGCCGAAGCGCCGGCATTGTCGGCCTGGATCGCCGGCGAGTCCGCGCAGGTGCGGTCGCTGCGACGCCTGCTGGTCAACGACTTCGACGTGCCACGCAGCGCAGTCAACTTCATGGGCTACTGGCGCACCGGGGTCGCGGGTTCCTGACTCTCCCACCGCGCGCCACGGCCGGTTCACAAGTGCCTTACCAGCCAGTAGGTTCGGCGCATGAAGATCTCGAAGAAGTGGACCCTGCCGGCAACACCGGACGATGTGTATGCGCTCTCGGTCGACCCGGCTTATCAGGAGGAGATCTGTGAGGAGGCCGGCGCGCTGAGCCACCAGAGCACGGTGACCGAGACGGACTCGGGTCACGAGGTGCGGGTGCAGCGCGTGATGCCGTCCGGTGACGTCCCTGATCTGGTCAAGAAAGTCGTCGGCGACAAGGTCGACGTCACCCAGGTTATCGCCTGGGGAGCGCGACAGGCTGATGGCAGCCGCGAGGGCACGCTCGAGGTCTCGTTCAAGGGACAGCCGATGAGCATGACCGGCACGGCGAGCCTCGCCCCGGACGGCGACGGCACTTCCGTCGCGGTGGAGGGGGACCTCAAGGCCAAGATTCCGCTCGTCGGCGGCAAGATCGAGAAGCTGTCTGCACCGGAGTTCATCAAGGCGATCGGTGCCGAGGAGACCGTCGGGATGCGCCGAACTTCCAACTGACACAACTGATTTCGAGGTGCGGGTCGCTGGCGTTCTTCAGCCGGCGACCCGCATCGGTATGCCGCCCGTGACACGCACCAACTCCTCGAAGCTGATCGGGAAGACACTGCTCGGAGTTCCCGCAGCCGCCCAGAGGACGTCATACGCGCGGAGACTCTCGTCGACGACGGTGCGCAACGGCGCCGGATGACCGACTGGCGACACTCCCCCGATCGGTTGGCCGGTGACTTCCTTGACCAGCTTCGCGCGCGCCATCGCGACCGGCACTCCGAGCTCCTGCGACAGCAGCTCGGTGTCGACGCGGTGGGCACCGCTTGTCATCACCAGCACAGGTTCGTCGCCGGCCAGGAAGACCAGGCTGCTCGCGATCGCGCCGACCTCACAGTCGAGTGCGGCAGCCGCCTGCGCGGCAGTGTGGCTCGACTCCGGCAGAGTACGAGCCTTGGCCACGTAGCCCGCGTCGGCGAGTGCCTGCTCGACCGCGGCAGTGCGCGCGGAGGTTTGGTCTGACACGGGTTTCCTTCCGGTGGAACGCGATTCGCCATACAGCGTATGACGCGGGCGCCGCGCGCCGGCCGCCCACGGCATTCTCGCCGGCACGAATCCCTATCGTTCGGCCCACAAACGACCTACTCTCGGTTGGGGAACGAAACGGATTCGTTTCATTCGATAGGGGATCCCGATGTCCGAGCAACCACGCGCCCAGACCCTACGTTTCCAGGGCGCGGTCAACCGCGTCATGCGGGCCATGCTGCGGACGCCGGTCCTGGGCAAGCTACCCGGCCGCCGACTGGTGCTGCTGGAGATCGTCGGGCGGCGCTCCGGCCGAGAGTTCGAGGTGCCGGTCGCGTACACGCGCCAGGGCAACGACCTGCTGATCGGCACGCCGTTCGGCTGGGGCCGCAACCTGCGCACCGGCGACGTGATCGACATCGTGCTGATGGGCAGTCACCGTCGAGCCGACGTCGTCACCTACGCCGACCACAACGGCGTCATCGACGCGTATGACGCCATGTGCCGCGACAACAGGGCGTTCGCGAATTTCAACAAGGTCAGCATCGACAAGCAGGGTCGCCCGGACCCGGACGATCTGGAGGCGGCGTTCCGCGCCGGCGCCCGCGCGTTCCGACTGACGCCGCGCCCGTAGCCGACCGCCCGCCGACGTGACCGCACCAGCGGTCCGCCTACACTTGGCGACGCCGGGTGACCGGCTTGCCCCCGTAGCTCAGGGGATAGAGCACCGCTCTCCTAAAGCGGGTGTCGCATGTTCGAATCATGCCGGGGGCACACCAGGACCACCCTTGTTGCGCGAGCGGCGACCGACCGGTTACTGCCAGGATGACCTCATGACAGCAACCGAAGAGTCCAAGGTCGTCAGCGCGTCCCGGGAGATCGCGGCACCGGCCGCGACGATCTTCGAGCTGATCGCCGATCCCAGCCGGCAGCCGGCATGGGACGGCAACGACAACCTCGGCGAGGCCGCTGCCGATCAGCGAGTTCGTGGGGTCGGCGACGTCTTCCGGATGACCAATGCCAACGGCAACATCCGGGACAACCATGTCGTGGAGTTCGAGGAGTGTCGCCGCATCGCGTGGCGGCCGTCCGAGGTGGACTCACCGCCACCGGGCCACCTGTGGCGCTGGGAGCTGGAGCCGGTCGACGACTCGCGCACCACGGTCACGCACACCTACGACTGGACCCAGTTGCACGACGCGAAGCGCGAGGTGCGAGCCCGAGCAACAACGCCGGACAACCTGGCCGCATCGCTCGAAAGGCTAGCTGCCACAGTCGAATCCGACTGAGTCCGAACCCACACGAGTCAGAGCGGCATCTTTCCCTCGTCGGTGACGGACGGGGGCGCGGGATCCGCATCGATCACCTCGAGAGCAGCGGGCGTGCCGCCGGTCCCTTCGATGTCGATGTGCGGCGTGATGCGATCCAGCCAACGCGGCATCCACCAGGCTCGTTCGTCCAGCAACGACATCACCGCCGGCACGAAGATCATCCGGATGACACTTGCATCGATGAGCACGGCGACCGCCATACCGATCGCGAGCATCTTGACCGTCGGGTCGTCGTCGAGCACGAAGCTGGTGAAGACAACGACCATGATCGCGGCAGCAGTGGTGATGACACGTGCGGTGCCACCGATGCCGATCGCGACACTGCGGTGCGAGTCACCCGTCCTCACCCACGCCTCGTGCACGCGCGAGATCAGGAACACCTCGTAGTCCATCGACAGCCCGAAGACGATCGCGAACATCAGCATCGGCACGAATGCGGGGATCGGCAGGCTCTCGTGGATCCCGATCAGCTCCGAACCCCACTGCCACTGGAAGACCGCGACCATCACGCCGTATGCCGCTCCGACCGAGATCAGGTTGAGCACACCGGCCTTGGTGGCGATCACCACCGACCGGAATGCCACGGTGAGCAGGACGAACGACAACGCCACCACCGCGAGGATCAGCCACGGCATGCGTTGCGCGGTCCGCTCGGTGAAGTCGACATATCCGGCGGTGGTCCCGGCGACATACGTCGTGGCGTCCACCGAGGGAAGGACGTCGTCGCGCAGGTGATCGACCAGGTCGGTCGTCGCCGCGTCCTGCGGCGAGGTCTTCGGCACGACGGTTATCGATGCCGTCGTGCCACTGCTGTTCAAGTCGGGCGCACTCGCCGAAGCGACACCCGGCGTCTTGCTCAGCGTCGACTGCAGGTTGCTGAGCAGCGTCTTGTTGCTGTCCGAGGACGAGCCCTTCGGCAACGAAACCACCACTGCCAGAGGACCATTCGCACCGGGGCCGAAGCCCTTGGACACCAGGTCGTATGCGCGCCGGCTCGTCTGATCCGTCGGGTTGGTGCCGGCATCGAGCTGCCCGAGACGCAGCGAGAACACCGGCACGATCAGCACGCAGAGCACCAGGAACGACCCGACCGCCCACGGCCACGGCCGGTTGCTGACCATCTTTCCCCAGCGCGCGAAAGCGCTGTGTTCGTGGGCTGCTTCGTCCATCGGGTGCGTTGCGCGATACCGCTTGAACGCGCGCACGTTCTGCCCGGCAACGCCCATGAACGCCGGGGTGAGGGTGAGTGCGGCAAGTATGGCGACGGCGACGACGATCGCCGAAGCGGCTCCCATGGCGCCGACGAAGGGCACGCCCGACACGTAGAGACCGAGGATGGCCACGACCACGGTGCCGCCCGCGACGACCACCGCCCCGCCGGAGGTGGATGTCGCGTCGGCGGCCGAGTCGATGGGGTCCATGCCCTGGTCGACGTGCTCACGGTGGCGCGCCACCAGGAACAGCCCGTAGTCGATGGCCACGCCGAGGCCGAGCAACGTCGCCACGGTGGGCGCCGTCGTCGGGAAATTCGTTGCCGCAGCTAGCAATCCGACGAGCGACAGGCCGGTCAGCACGCTGAAGAGAGCCGACACGAGCGGGATCACAGCAGCCCAGATCGACATGAACATGAAGAGCAGCAGCAACAACGCGCAGCTCAGCCCGATGATCTCGGACGACTTGTCATCCGTCTGCTGGCCGATCTGCCCCGCTCCCCCGCCGTACTCCACCTGGAGCCCGGCCGATCGCGCAGGCTCGACCGCGCTGTCCAGCTTGGCGAGATAGTCGCTGCCCAGGGATGCCGGCACCACGCTGAAGGACACACTGCCGTTCGCGATCGTCCCATCCTTGGACACCTGTGGCGGAGAGGTCGACAGCGGGCTGGTCGCGGCGACGATGTCGGGCAATGCCGCGACGTTCTTCATCGCCTCGTTGACCGCGCTCGACTGGTCATCGATCGTCCCCTTCTTCGCATGGAAGACGATCTGTCCGGCATACCCTCCGTGCGAGGGGAACTCCTTCTGCAGGACGTTCAGGCCCTGCGAGGACTGACTGCCCGGCACGGTGTAGTTGTTGTAGAAGTCACCGCCGAAGCCGGCTCGTAGCCCGGCAAGGCCGGCCACGACGATCAGCCAGGCGATGACGACTGCCCAGCCGTGTCTGGCACAAGAGCGGCCGAGATTTCCCAGGAACGCGTGCATGACCTACCTCCGCACATCCATGTCCCTGGAGCGTTCCAAGGTTAGGACCCGGCATGGCGGAGCCGAGGAATAATGCAGCCGTCAGGCGGATTGGCCGCGCAGCTTCGCCAGGCGTGATTGCAGCCGCTCAACGCGGTGCGCGTTGCCGTCGAGACCGACGTAGTCCTCCCCGAAGAGATGCAGCAACGCATCGTCCAGCCGGCGCACCGCACCCGGCGGCGTGCGATAGGCCATCCGCTCGTCGATGAGTTCGGCATCGACCGTCCGCAACGTGTCGGCCAACTGCTCCAGCGACTCGATCCCGAGCTCGTGCACCAGCCCCGCCATCCACGCGTAATGATCGGCACGCGACCACGCCGCGTCGTCATACTGACCGGCGAGGTATGCCGCCAGTTCGCGCGCGGCGATGTGATCGCCGTCGACGCCGCTGGAGACCTGACCGCCCGTCCCCGGACGCAGCTTGTCGCGGATCGTCGTGAACTCCGCGTCCGCGACCTCCAGCAGCCCCGCAGCGAGCGTGAACCGTCGATCGAAGTCGGCCCGCTGCTCGTCGGGAATGGTGCCCTTGTAACGGATGTCGTGCTCGAACTCCGCCCACGCGTGCTGCAGCACCGTGCGGATCTGCACCTGGACACGGCGGTCGCCGAGCGCCGGGATCTCGGCCCAGTCCTCGGGATGGATGCGCACCTGCAGATGCCGACTGGCATAGCCGAAACGTCCCTGGCTCGCGGTCTCCAGCCCGAGGTCGCGGTCGTCGAGGACCTCGGTCTCGGCCGCGAGCAACTGCACGACCGCGTCGACGTCACCTCGGACATAGGTGATGACGCGCACGCCGATGGTGTCCCCGATGTCTCGGATGGGGTCGGCATACAAGGGCACGCCGTCGACCTCACGAGTCGCCTTCTCCGCGAACGACGCCACCGACTTCGCCCGGCCGCTCACCGTCAGGTAGTTCAGGCCCGCGTCGTCGAGCACCCCGGCGATGAGATCAACCGCGGCCTCGGCCGCCTCCTCGATCAGCGGGAACTGCACGGCGTATTCACGCCGCGCGATGCCGACCACGTCCGCGCGACTCTGCTCACCGGGGGTGTAGCGGGACGGGCGCAGATCGGTCGGCAATGTCGGCGTCACGATGTAACCGGTGTCGAAGTCGCCGTATGTCGTCAACCGCTCGGGCGCCTGGTGCGCCAGCAGGGCGACATACGCGCACAGGACCGCATCGATGGGATCCTCGGCCTGCCGCAACTCGGACTTCCGGGTCGCGTGCTGCACGGTGTCTGCGAGCTGCTGCCAGTGCTCGCTCTGCTTCAGTCGCAGCGCGGGCTTGGCGTGTTCCAACGACTCCAGCAGCCGGATCAGGGTCAGCAGCTCACCTTGCAGCTGGGCGAGCGGCCGGCCCGGCTTGTTCTTGTATTTCAGGCTCTGCCCGAGCCGGAACAGTGCGATCGTCGCCGGATGCGGGTAAACCTCCAGCGCGCGTCGCGACGCACGCGAGGCAGGGTGCATGTCGAGGCCGAGCAGCTCGGCGATGCGGCCGCCGCGGGTGCCCTCGGCAAACACCGGGTTGCCGGTGTTTGCCGGGTGCGCGCCCGCTTCGTATGCCGCAAAGTCCCGCCCCAGCGCCTGCTCGGCAGGGCGGCTGCCCTTCGCGTTGGTGACGATCAGCGGCGCGTCGATGCCGACCACGCAATCGCCCGGCGCCACCGACCGCAGCGTCGCCACTATGTCGTCGTCGGTGCGTGCGGCGCTCGCGTGACACAACGTGCCCGAGTCGTCCAGAACCGCGATGCCAGTGGGATTCTTGACGCCCCAGGCGAGGTCGACACCGACGAAATGCATGCCTGCAGCATGCCGCATCGACGCGCGGGCCGATCGTCGGAGGCTCGATACGTGCTTGACCTGCTCGTAGCATGGGCGACATGCCGAACAGCACGCAGGCGAGCGGTGACGGCGAGGAACGATCCGCGAACGACGAGTTCATGGACCAATTCGCCGATCCGGACGACGACTACGAATACGATCCGCCGCCCCGGACGGCGCCGGGTCTGTTGCCCGGCGCGTTGATCGGTGCGGGTCTGGCGGCGCTCTGCGCGATCGGTGTCTATCTGCTTGCCGGCGGCGGTGACAGCAAGGCTGCTCCGAGCCCGCGGACGGTCACCTACACCCAGGACGGCCCCACCCGCACGGTGACCGCCGCGCGTGACAGCTCCCAGGACCGCGCCAGCGTTTCGACCTCGACCGTCACGCTCCCCCGCGAGACCCGCACGGTGCGGGTCGTGCAACCGGGCAAGGGCAAGACCGTGACGAAGACGGCGACCAAGACGCAGACGAAGTCGGCAACCACGACAGCGACGACGACCAAGACCACGACCAAGTCCGAGCCGCCGAAGACGGAGACCACCACGGTCACCGAGACCAAGACGGTCGGCCCGCCCAAGCCGCCGAAGCGGAGCATCGGCGCTGGGTGATCACCCCGTGGCAGCCGCGCCCATCCCGCAGACGGCCGAGCCTGTCCCGGAGATGGCCGAGCCCGCCCCGGAGATGGCCGAGCCCGCCCCGGAGATGGCCGAGCCTGTCGAGGTCACGTTTCGACAAGCTCAACGACCTCAGTCGGCTCAACGACCTCAGTCGGCTCAACGACCTCGATCAGCTCAACGACTCAGCCAGCGTTGGTCTGGATGGCGGTGCCCAGTCGCGGCAGGGCCTGCTTGACGTTCTCCTTCGCCTTGCCGCGCAAGCTCTTGTAAGCACGCTTCAGCGGCTCGCGCTCGGTCTTCTCCGCACGGGCGTCGGTCACCGCCAGCAACGCGTCGGCGGCCTCGTCGCCACGGCCGGCGAGGTACTGACCGAAGTCACCGGACCCCGCGAAGTCGTCCCAGAAGGGCTGCAGCGCGTCGGCGACCTGCGGCAGCATGCGGTTGGTCGCATCGGAGGCAACGGTCGGGTTGAACTTGCGCACTGCGGCATACCCGCCCTTGATCGCGACGCCGCTGACGCCCTTCTTGTCCTTGACCTCGGCATTGATGACGTCGACCAGATCCTCGACGACCTTCGGGCGGCGTTCGGTGGCAAGCAGGGTTTCGCTCAGCGACGACATACGGGTCAAAGCCTTTCGGGAGATAGGGGAACAACTCAAGCACAGCTGACGGGCATCTCAAGACAGTTCAAGCAGCGCATCCGGAGATGCACGAACCCGCCGCGCCCATGAAGCGCGGCGGGTTCGAATCAGGCTGGTATTGCTCAGATTTGGCTCAGATGCGGCCGTAGCCGGAGACCCCACTGTAGATCGCACGGACGCCGACCGAACCACCGGGGTGGTTGGAGTCCACCATCATGCCGTTGCCTGCGTAGATGGCGACGTGGTAGGCCGAGCTGCCGTCGCCGAAGAAGATCAGGTCACCCGGCTGCGGGTTGCTCACCGGGGTCGCTGCCTGCAGCTGACCGGTGGCGGTGTGCGGGATGGACTTGCCAACCTGCGCGTAGACGTAGGACGTGAAGCCGGAGCAGTCGAAGCCTGCCGGGCTCGAGCCGCCGTAGACGTAGGGCGTGCCGACGTACTGCTTGGCGATCGACACGATGCTGCCGTCAGAGGCAGGCGCAGGAGCCGGCTTCGGCTTGGGCTTGGGGGCCGGTGCCGGAGTGGGGTTCGACTGCGGCGCCTGACGCACCGGGGTGGTGTCAGCGGCGGTGTTTGCCGTGGTGGTTGCGGCGGGCCGCGTCTGGCTACGCGAGACCGAGGAGGTGCGCGGACGCACCTGCTTCTTCGGAGCCTCGTAGCTCTTCGCGGAGACCGCGGTCGCCAGCTGGCCCTTGGCCTCGACGGCGCCCAGCTGCTGCTGTGCCTTCGTCGCGGTCAGCGGGTGTGCAGCTGCCTGTGCGCGGGCTGCCTGGGCGGCGAAGTCGACCGAGCTCGCACCGGTGATCGATGCGACACCGGTGGTGGCCGAAGCCGCCTGCGGTGCGGCGATCGATGCCACCAGACCACCCGCGACGGCGACTGTGGCCGAAACGCGTGCGGTCGAGTTGAAAGTCGTCGACAACTTGCTCGGGGCGCGGTGACGACCGCGCGGACCAAGAATGGACACGAAGCACCTCTCCGTCGCCTACGAGGTGAGCTGTCGGGCTCGGGCTGGAGATACCCGGTCCGGATCGACACCCTGCGGTGCCGGACCGAACTTCGCCCCAAGGACGACCTGGGTCGCCCGGAATGGTTCCCCCGCTCCTGCCAGGCGGATCGTTACGTCCGTTCGGCTGGCAGGACTCGGCGTTGCCTCACGGAAGCCCACCGAGTGGCGGGCCGGGGAAAACGGTACACAACCCGGGGCCGCATGTCACAAGGAGGTCACGAATTCGTCGAAAGAATCTGAAATCCGTTGCTATTACACGGTTGTCAGTCTGCGTCCACGAAGACGTGCATCGCCACGTCACGCGGCAAGGACACCGCGTCCTGGCCCTCGGCACGGACCACCACCCGGTCATTCTCGAGCTGGATCTGCACCTTCGCGTCCGGGGTGATGCCACCTGCGGTCAGCACGCTGAGCGCGTCCTGGTCGGCCTGTGCAGGCTCGCCGACCCGGCGGACCACGAAGTTGGTCGGCTCCTCGGTCACGACCTCGGTCATCGGCCGCACACCGTCACGGAACCGCAGGCGGGTCTCCTCCTCGCCGAGCTCGACCAGACCGGGGATCGGGTTGCCGTATGGCGAGATGTGCCGCTCCTCCAGCATGGCCAGGATCTTGCGCTCGACCCGCTCACTCATCACGTGCTCCCACCGGCACGCCTCGTCGTGCGCGTATTCGAGCTCGACACCGATGACATCGACCAGCAGTCGCTCGGCGAGCCGATGCTTGCGCATCACTCGCGTGGCCAGCGTCCGGCCGTGGTCGGTGAACTCCAGGTGCCGGTCGCCGGCAAGGGTCAGCAGACCGTCGCGCTCCATCCGGGCGACTGTCTGGGACACAGTGGGACCCGAGTGTCCCAGTCGCTCCGCGATGCGCGCTCGCAGAGGCACGATGCCTTCTTCCTCCAGGTCGAAGATCGTGCGCAAATACATCTCGGTGGTGTCGATCAACTCACTCACAGGGCCAGCCTGCCACTAAGCGACGACAGTTGCCATGCCGTCCATCTGCCGTCCAACTTCTACCGGCTGGCCGGCAGAACATCCCGAAGACATCCAGAAGATTTTCGGTCAATAAGTTCGGGAATCCTTCGCGGTCACGCTACGTTCTTGTTCTTGGAAGCTGTGGGGCTCCTCCCCCCTGACCCACAGCCTCCCGAACCGTCCGGTTCACGGACGGGGTGAGCCCACCTCACGGTGGCGCTCGGACGGCTGGCGCACCTCCCCTGGGCGCCAGCCGTTCTTGCGTTCGGGGCCGTTTTGCGGACCTCTCCGGCAACTCGCCGGTTAAACCCGTTGCCACCCGCGAGCGCCTCGGCCTAGCGTGGTGCCACACGAGAAAGGAGGTGGTCCAAGAGTGAATTCTCAAAGGACGCGTGAGGTGGTTGCGCGCTAGCGCAACCTTCGTATTCGTCGCCGGCCACCTCCGGTGTGCCGACGAAACGGACGTTCGGTAGCTACTCCAACGCAGCCACCGCAGCCCGTGGGTGGCGCGATCTCGTCCATCGCGCCGACCGGTTCCGACCGGAAGCCCACGGGCTGTCCGCTGCCCCGCACAAGCTGGTCGAGTACCCCGGAGCGCTAGCGGAGGGCGTATCGAGACCAAGCGCCTCAGGGCTGGCGGCGCTCGACCCGCCAACTCGCGGGCAGGGGCCCAATCCAGCTGGTCGAGTAGCCCGGAGCGCTCGCGGAGGGCTTATCGAGACCAAGCGCCTCAGGGCTGGCGGCGCTCGACCCGCCAACTCGCGGGCAGTGGCCCAATCAAGCTGGTCGAGTAGCCCGGAGCGCTAGCGGAGGGCGTATCGAGACCAAGCGCCTCAGGGCTGGCGGCGCTCGACCCGCCAACTCGCGGGCAGTGGCCCACTCAAGCTGGTCGAGTAGCCCGGAGCGCTCGCGGAGGGCTTATCGAGACCAAGCGCCTCAGGGCTGGCGGCGCTCGACCCGCCAACTCGCAGCATCGGTGAGATCTCCGTCACTCGTGCGCACGAAGACCAGCCGGTCGTGCAGTCGGCTGCTGCGGCCGGCCCAGAACTCCACCTCGTCACAACTCACGACATACCCGCCCCAGAAATCCGGCAGCGGCACATCGTCAGGGCTGCCGGTGTCCGGCCACTTGCGCTCGTATGACGCCACGGCCTCCTCCAGCTCGGCCCGTCCGCCGACCGGCTCGGACTGACGCGACGCCCACGCTCCGATGCGCGACCCGTAGGGCCGGCTGCGGAAGTATGCCGCGGACCGCTCGGCCGACATCTTGTGCGCGACGCCGACGAACCGGATGGCGCGGAACATCGGCGGCCAGGTGAGCGCGGCCGCGATCTCGGGGTTGATCTCCAGGTCGCGGCCCTTGCGGCTGGCGTAGTTGGTGTAGAAACCCGGGCCGTCGGCTCCCAGATGGCGCATCAGCACCGTCCGCACGTGCGGACGACCGGCCGCGTCGACCGTCGCCACCGAGATGGCATCGGGCTCCGGCACATCGCCCTTGGCGGCCTGGCGATCGACGGCATCCTGCACCCATTGCTCGATCAACGGCAGCGGCGCCGCCGGCAGATCGTGCTCGTCCAGGCCCTCGCCCGCGTAGTCCCATCGTTCGATCGGCTGCATGGCTACGACGCTACCGCTGGCAGACTGGAAAGCGTGACCGACCAGCTGACCCTCCCTGATTCCCTGAAACCCGCCGACGGCCGGTTCGGCTCCGGACCCAGCAAGGTGCGACCCGAGCAACTCAACGCGCTCCTCGCGCAGGGCCGCAATGTCCTCGGCACCTCTCACCGGCAGGCCCCGGTCAAGGACCTGGTCCGTCGGATCCGAACCGGGCTCGCCGAGCTCTTCGCTGCACCGGACGGTTACGAGATCGTCCTGGGCATGGGTGGCACCAACGCGTTCTGGGACGCCGCCGCCTTCGGCCTGATCCACGACCGCGGCGCCTTCGCGGTGTGCGGCGAGTTCAGCTCGAAGTTCGCGACCGTCGCACGCAAGGCACCGTTCCTCGCCGACCCGATCGTGGCGGAGGTCGAGCCGGGTCGGTCAGTGCAGCTGATGACGAGCCGCGGTGTCGACACCTATGCGTGGGCGCACAACGAGACCTCGACCGGTGTCGTGACCCCGGTGCGCCGCGTCCCCGGGCAAGGGGACGAGCTGATGCTGGTCGACGCGACGTCGATCGCGGGCGCGATCGAGGTCGACCTGGCCGAGACCGACGCCTACTACTTCGCACCGCAGAAGGTCTTCGCGTCCGACGGCGGCCTGTGGTTCGCCGCCATGTCGCCGTCCGCTCTGGAGCGGATCGCGAAGCTCAGCGAGCAACGCTGGACTCCGGCAACACTGGATCTGCAGGTGTGCGTTGACAATTCGCGTCTCGAGCAGACCTACAACACACCGTCCGTCGCGACGCTCTCCCTGATGGCATCGCAGGTCGAGTGGCTGCTCGCCGAGGGCGGCCTCGCCTGGGCGGCAGAGCGCAGCGCCGCTTCGAGCCGCACTCTCTACGACTGGGCCGAGCGCACGTCATACACAACGCCTTTCGTGGTGGACCCGGCCGACCGCTCCCCCGTCGTCGGCACGATCGATTTCGACGGCGTCGACGCGGCTGCGGTCGCAAAGACGTTGCGCGCCAACGGGATCGTCGACACCGAGCCCTACCGCAAGCTCGGCCGCAACCAGTTGCGCATCGGGATGTATCCCGCGGTCGACCCCGACGACGTCGCCGCGTTGACCGCCTGCATCGACTACATAGTGGAAAACTCCTAGCCCGACCCCTCTCGGCGAGTGAGACATTGGACACCCCCCGGTCCGGGTGCGCCGCCCCCGATCAGCGACCATGGCGGGCGTGACGAATGCGGACCTGAACCTCACCCGTGACGACTGCGCTGCACGCGGCCGTCAGCTCACCGTCGACACGCACCGGGTGGACCTGGACCTGAGCGACGTGAACAACAGTGACGCGACGACGTTCGCGTCACGCTCGACCGTCCGCTTCTCCAGCACCGGCAGCACGACCTGGCTGGACGTGGTGGCGGACGAGATCAGGTCCCTGACCGTCAACGGCGCACCCCAGGCTTTCGACTCGTATGACGGCGCACGTCTCCAGCTCGACGGCCTGCGCACGGACGGACCCAACGAGGTCGTAGTCGAAGCACTGTGCCGCTACAGCCGCACCGGCGAGGGGCTGCATCGCTTCACCGACCCGGCCGACGGAAACACCTACGTCTACACGCATTTCGAGCCGACGGACGCCCGTCGTGCGTTCGCCTGCTTCGAGCAGCCCGACCTGAAGATCCGGTTCACCCTCTCGGTCACCGCGCCGACCACCTCCGCGGTGTTCAGCAACCAGTCACCGGTCAGTGACGAGGCCGACGGCGGCCTGCACACCGTGACGTTCGCACCGACGTTGCCCGTGTCGACCTACCTGACCGAGATCGCGGCCGGCCCGTTCCACGCGGTCACGGACGTATGGCGCGCCGACCGCCCCGACGGCAGCTCCCTGGAAGTGCCGCTCGGTGTCATCTGCCGCAAGTCGATGGCCGAGCACCTCGACGCCGAGGAGATCTTCACAATCACCAAGCAGGGCCTGACGTTCTTCGACGAGGTCTTCCAGTTCCCTTACCCCTGGGGCAAATACGACGAGATCTTCCTGCCCGAATACAACATCGGTGCGATGGAGCACCCGGGGCTGGTGACGTTCAGCGAGAACAGCTACATCTTCCGGGGCACCCCCAGCCGAGCGCAGCGGGAGTCACGCGCCGAGGTGATCATGCACGAGATGGCGCACATGTGGTTCGGCGACCTGGCGACGCCACGCTGGTGGGACGACACCTGGCTGAAGGAGTCGTTCGCCGACCTGATGGGTTATCTCGCGGCGACCGAGGCGGCCGGCTTCGACGGCTCCTGGGTGACTTTCGCGCTCAAGCGCAAGCAGTGGGCCTACACGCAGGACCAACTGCCCACGACGCACCCGATCGTTGCCGACATCCCCGACCTCGAAGCGGCCCGACTGAATTTCGACGGCATCACCTACGCCAAAGGCGCCTCGGTCCTCAAGCAGCTCATGGCGTATGCCGGGCGCGACTCGTTCTTCGCCGCGGCGCAGCTCTACTTCCAGCGACACGCGTTTGCCGCGACCGGGTTGCTGGACCTCATCGACGCGCTCCGGGAGAGCAGCCCCGCCGACCTGTCCGACTGGGTGCCGTCCTGGCTGCACACCACCGGACCGTCCACCCTCGGCGTCGCGCGTGATGGCGAAAAGCTCACGATCACAAACGATTCGGTGGATCGACTGACGGGCGAGCAGGTTGCTCGCAGCCACCAGGTCCATGTGTCGGTCTTCGCCGAGACTGCCGACGGCCTGGAGCGGACGGCATCCGTGCCCGTCCTGGTCGACGGTCCGTCGGTCGACGTCCCGCTGCCCGAGGGCACCCGCGCCGACGCGGTCATCGCCAACGACGACGACCTGACCTACGCGGTGCTGCACCTGGACGACACCACCACCGAGGTGCTGACCCGCAAGCTGTCCGCGCTGCAACCGACGCTCACCCGTGCCGTCGCGTGGTCGGCCCTGTGGAACGCCGTCCGCGATGCGCGACTGCCTGCAGCGACCTACCTGCGGGCGGTGGCGGCCAATGCCCCGGCCGAGACCGACGCCGGCCTGCTGGCCATGGTCTGCGCCCAGTCGCACGCCGCCATCACCGACTTCCTCGCGCCGGCCGAACGCCCCACTGCCGCAAGCAATCTCGTCGCGGTGATCGCCGACGGCCTGCGCGCTGCGGAGCCAGGCTCGGACCTGCAACGTGCCTGGGCCAACTCCCTGGCCGCGTGCGGCGGTCTGTCCCCGGACGGTGTCGACCCGGTGCGTCATACGCTCAGGGGCGGCGTCGACGGGCTCGAGCTCACTCCGTCGTTGCGCTGGGACCTGCTGGTGGCACTCGCCGAGCAGGCAGCGGTCGACGAGGCGGAGTTGCAGCAGGCCTACGCGGCCGACCCGACGATGAGCGGCGCGATCGCTCGCGATCGCGCACTCGCTTCGCTCCCGTCAGCCGATCACAAGCGGCGCGTATGGCGCGAGCTGACCACCGACGACAGTCTCACCAACGATGGGCAGCGGGCGCTGCTGGCCGGATTCGCCGGCAGCGACGTCGAGCTCATCCGGGAGTTCCGGACGGCCTACTTCGAGCAGCTCGAGCAGTGGTGGGACCGCAAGACGATGACGATGGCGGCGCGCCTGGTGACCGCACTCTTCCCGCGGACGTCCGTCACCGAGGGCACCGGCGAGGGCGACGCCAATCCGGTCGTGACGGCTGCGGATCAGTGGCTCGAGTCGCACCCGCAGGCTCCGACGGCGTTGCGGCGCATCATCATCGAGCAGTTGGACGGCCTACGACGACAGCTGCGAGCTCAGCAGGTCGGCTGACCGACCGAACGACGGACTAGAGGACGGCGCCCAGCACGGCGACTCCGACCAGTGCGACCAGCGCGATGACCACCACGAGGCGCTGGGACCGGGGCGACATCATGCGACCCGCTCTCCCGGGAGGTCGACGCCGTCGCGTTGGCGCACCTCCAGGTGCGGGATCGGGCGTCCTTCGAGGCGGACCCGCAGGTCCTTACCGCGCATCAGATAGGTCATGACGACACCCACCGTAACGGCCGTCGCGATGCTGCCGACCAGGATGGTCCACCGCGGCCCCCACGCCGAGCCGATCCAGCCGATGACCGGTGCGCCGACTGGGGTGCCGCCCATGAAGATCGCCATGTAGAGCGCCATGACCCGCCCCCTCATCACCGGCGTCACGCTCAGCTGCACGGTCGCGTTGGCCGTGTTGAGGGTGGTGATCGCGAACAGCCCGGTCGGGACCAGAAATACGGCGAAGAGCAGATAGGTCGGCGCCAGCGCCGCGAGCGCCGAGGTCACGGTGAAGCCGATCATCGCGCCGAGCACGATGCGCAGTCGTGGCCGCTGCCGCCGCGCGGCCATCAACGCCCCGACCAGCGAGCCGATCGCCATGATCGAGCCCAGCAGCCCGTATTCGGCCGCGCCCTGGTGAAAGACCGCCGTCGCCATCAGCGCGATGGTGATCTGGAAGTTCATCCCGAAGGTGCCGATCATGAAGACCATGAACATGATCAGCATGATGTCCGGGCGGTGCCTGACGTAGGCCAGACCCTCGCGGACCTTGCCCTTGCCGCGCACCTGCGGAGACGGCATCAGGTCGGCCGGATGCATCGCCTTGAGCGCGATCAGCACCGCGATGAACGAGAACGTGTTGAAGACCAGTGTCTGGCCGGTGCCGATCAGGCCGATGCACAGGCCGGCGATGCCAGGGCCGATCAGCCGGGCGGAGTTGAACGACGTGGAGTTGAGGCCGACGGCATTGGACAGCAGGTCGGGCCCGACCATCTCGGAGACGAACGCCTGCCTGCTCGGGTTGTCCAGGGCTGTGGCCACACCTTGCAGCGCAGCCAGCAGGTAGACCTGCCACAGCTGGACGACGTCGAGCAACACCAGGCCGGCGAGCAGTGCCGCTGTGATGGCCAGGGTGCTCTGGGTGCCGAAGAGCACGCGTCGCTTCGGGAAGCGGTCGGTGAGCGCGCCCGCCCACGGGGCGAGGAGCACGACCGGCGCGAACTGCAGGGCCGTGACGATGCCGAGGGCGGTGGAGTCGTTGTCGGTCAGCTGGGTCAGGACGAGCCAGTCCTGGGCGGTCCGGCCCATCCAGGTGCCGATGTTGGAGACCAGCGCCCCGGCGAAGTAGACGCGGTAGTTGTAGACGGACAGGGACGCGAAGGTCCGACTCTTCATGCGGGCTCCCCGCTCATCGAGCAGTCACCACACGATCGAGGATGTCGGCTGCCTCGCGCAGCACAGCGCACTCCTCCTCGGTGAGGTCGTTCATGCGGGAGTAGACCCATTCATCGCGCGAGCGGCGTATAGCGGTGAGCGTCTTGCGCCCTTCCGGGGTGAGTTGCAGGTGCACCTGGCGACCGTCGTCGGGGTCGGCGTCGCGTCGTACGTAGCCGTGCTCCACCAGTGCGTTGACCGTGCGGGTCATCGATGGCGCACTGACGCACTCGATCTCGGCGAGTTCGCGTGGAGTGCGGATCTGCTTCTCGAGCTTGCCGAGCACCGAGACCTGGTGCGGCGGCAGGACACTTCGGTCAGCGCCAGAGAAGCGGACTCGGCGACTGATGCGCATGCAGACCGACCGGAGGTCGACGGCAAGTCGTCTGCGTTCGGCTGGAGTCACGCTTAGTTAGTTTAGCTCATTAGTCGAGCTAACAAAATCTCGTCGGCGTGCCACCGCCCCGTCACAACGCCGTCGGCCGCCCAGCTGGGGCGCCGGGCGATATCATGGGACGGTCAGACGATTCCCAGCAAAGGGGTTCACAGTGTCTGCCATGAGCTCTCCCGAAGCCCGCCTCCTGGTGGTCGAGGACGAAACGAACATCCGCGAATTGCTTGCAACCAGCCTCAAATACGCCGGATTCGAGGTGCACACCGCGGCGACCGGCAACGAGGCGATCACGCTCGCCGGTCAGCACGCCCTCGACCTCACGGTGCTGGACGTCATGTTGCCGGACATGGACGGTTTCACGGTCACTCGCAAGCTGCGCGCCAACGGCGTCGAGCTCCCCATCGTCTTCCTGACCGCCCGCGACGCGGTCGAGGACAAGGTCAAGGGTCTGACGGTCGGCGGGGACGACTACGTCACCAAGCCGTTCAGCCTGGAGGAGGTTGTCGCCCGGATCCGCGCGGTGCTGCGCCGCACCCGCGCCGAGAACGACGCCCGGTCGATGGTGCAGGTCGCCGACCTCGAGCTGGACGAGGACTCCCACGAGGTCCGCCGTGCCGGGCAGGTGATCGAGGTCTCCCCGACCGAGTTCAAGTTGCTGCGCTACCTGATGCTCAATCAGGGCCGGGTGCTGTCGAAGGCGCAGATCCTGGACCACGTCTGGGACTACGACTTCCGCGGCGAGGCCGGCATCGTCGAGAGCTACATCTCCTATCTGCGCCGCAAGATCGACGTCGGCGACGTGCCGGCACTGATCCACACCAAGCGTGGCGTCGGCTACGTGCTCCGTCCCCCGCGCGAGTGACCGCACCCCGCAGGACCGTGCGCCACCGTGTCCGACGCGAGTTGTCGGCCATGCCACTCCGGTTGCGCCTGAGCGTGCTGCTGATGGCCCTGCTCGCGGTCGCGTTGCTGGCCACCGGACTGACCGTGACGACCCAGGTCCGCAGCTTCATGACGGGCCGCCAGGATGCCGAATTGCGTGCTGCGAGTGCGCATCTGGTCGACGGAGCGGTCAAGAACAGCAGCAGCGAGAAGCAAGCCTTCGCCTACGTGCCGACCAACACCTACGCGATCGAGTTGCGCACGGCGGACGGTCGGCTCACCAGCCTGACGACGGACCCGGGCAACTCCTCGACCGGCGGTCCGCTGCCGGCGATCCCGAAGCTGACCAGCTCCGACCCGCGGGTGCGAAGCGGGCACGTCTTCAGTGTCGGCTCCAAGGACGGCGACACCAGGTGGCACGTCGTGGCGGGCACGGTCCGCAGCGACGGGGAGACCTATGTCTACGCCGTCGCCGTGTCGATGGACCACACCGACGAGGTCATCGTCCACCTCGAGCTGGTCATCGTGCTGGTCGGCCTGCTCGCGTTGCTGGCGTGTGCGGGGCTGGGCTGGTTCGCCGTACGCCGCGCGCTGCGACCTCTGCGCGAGATCGAAGACACCGCCCGCAGCATCGCCCGCGGCGACCTGACGCAGCGCGTGCCCACCCCCGAAGCGCAGGACGAGGTCGGCAGCCTGAGCAAGTCGCTGAACGTCATGCTGGCCCGCATCGAGGACTCCTTCGCGGTGCGCCGTGCGTCCGAGGACCGCATGCGGCAGTTCGTCGCCGACGCGTCACACGAGTTGCGGACTCCGCTGGCCACCGTCCGCGGGTATGCCGAGCTCTATCGCCAAGGGGCTGTCTCGGAGACCGAGGACGTGCGCTCGGCGATGCGCCGCATCGAGGACGAGGCGACCCGGATGGCGGTGATGGTCGACGACCTGCTGCTGCTGACCCGCCTCGAGCGGCGCCACAAGGACGACACCGAGCCGGAGCGGCCGCTCTCCCCCGTCGACCTGACCGTGCTGGCCGCCGACGCGGTGCAGGACGCGACAGCGATCGATCACGACCGGATCGTGCGGCTGCACGGCCTGGACGGCCCGGTGCGACCCACGATGGTGCTCGGCGGTGACGCCGCGCTGCGCCAGGTGCTGGCCAATCTGATGGCCAACGCGATCCGCTACACCCCCGCCGGTTCACCCATCGAGGTCGCGGTCGGCACGATCGACGGCTTCGCACAGCTGCAGGTGATCGACCACGGCGCCGGAGTCCCGGCCGCACTGCGGGACCGCATCTTCGAGCGCTTCTACCGCACCGATGCCTCGCGCAACAGCGAGCGCGGCGGCAGTGGTCTCGGGCTGGCGATCGTCACCGCGCTCGTCGAGGCGCACAAGGGTACGGTCGAAGTTCGGGACACCCCCGGTGGTGGGGCCACCTTCGTCGCGAAAATACCCTCGCTCCCGGAGGACCTCACAGAGGACACCGTCAGTCAGACCACCGCACCGCCACCGGAGAGGGAGCCACAGGAGGCACACAGGTTCGACGAAGCGCCGGAACAGCAGCGCGACGTTGACTAGCAATCAGTGAAAGCCACCGACCGGCGGAGCATCGACCACAAGGGGTTATCAAAGATGTCGTTCGAGCAGCATCCTGCTGATGACGATCGGGGCAACACCGCGAGCACCTCCGGCGACGGCGCCGGAAGCAGGCCCGGGAGCAGCTCCAGCAGCGCAGACGCCACCGGCCGCATCTACACCACCGGCGACCAGACCGCGCACCTGCCGGCGCACCGGCCAGAAGCGCCGCAGCCCCACCCCGGACAGCAGGCACCGCAGCCGGGTCAGCAGTCACCCTTCGGCGCGCCTTACGGCGGTCAGCAAGCTCCGCAGCCGACGCAGCAGCCCGGACCACATGCACAACAGCAGGGTCACCAGCAGCCCGCGTATGCCGCTGCGCCTGCGGCGCAGGGGCCCTACGCGGCACCGTCATACGCCGGCGGCCAGCAGGGTTCCTTCCCCGGCGGCCCCTACAACCCCGGCAACGGCAATGGAAACACGAACGGCGGCCCGAAGCGCAGCAAGCGCTGGCTGGCGATCCCGGTCGTGGCGATCCTGGCCGCAGCACTGGCCAGCGGCGGCACGTGGGCGCTGACCAAGGACGACGCGTCGGGCGGCGGCACGACGAACAAGACGGTCGTGAAGGCCGACCCGGCCGACTTCGCCAACGCGGGCACGGTGGACTGGTCCGCGACGGCCAGCAAGGTCTCGCCGAGCGTCGTTGCGATCACGGTCCGCTCCGGTAACTCGGGCGACCAGGGGTCCGGGGTCGTCCTCGACAAGGACGGCAACATCGTCACCAACAACCACGTCGTGAGCGGTGCCGGATCCGATGCCACGGTCACGGTGACGCTGAGCAACAACCAGACCTACAAGGCGAAGGTGGTCGGCAAGGACTCCAGCACGGACCTGGCGGTCATCAAGCTGGAGAACCCGCCGGACGACCTGACCCCGATCGAGATGGGCGATGACAGCAAGCTGGTCGTCGGGCAACCGGTCATGGCGGTCGGCAACCCACTCGGGCTGGCCGGCACCGCCACCACCGGCATCGTGAGCGCCCTCAACCGGCCGATCACCACCCGGCAGCAGAGCCAGGGCGGCGACGACAACCCGTTCGGCGGGTCGGATCAGAGCGAGGACAACAGCTCGACGACCAACGCGATCCAGACCAGCGCCGCGATCAACCCGGGCAACTCCGGTGGAGCACTGGTGAGCGGCTCCGGCAAGCTCATCGGAGTCAACTCCTCCATCGCGACTCTCGGGCAATCCTCAGGTTCCTCCCAGTCGGGGAACATCGGGATCGGGTTTGCTATCCCTGTGTCCGTCGTCAAGAACATCACCTCGCAGTTGATGAAGGACGGCAAGGTCCGTCACCCGCAGATCGGCGTGCAGGTCGCCCGGGTCGCCGGGACGGTCAAGCTCGGCGACGCGACGGTGCAGGCGGCCAAGATCGTCAAGGTCAACTCCGGTTCCCCGGGCGACAAGGCCGGCCTGAAGGAAGGCGACATGGTGACCAAGGTCAACGGCAAGCAGATCGGGTCGCCCCCGTCCGACTCGCTCATCGGCTACGTGCGTGCGCACAACGTCGGGGACAAGATCACGCTGACCATCGTGCGCGGTGGGAAGCAGCAAGACGTCACGGTGACCCTGGGCGAGGCATCGTCATAGGAAGACCGTGACCAAGGACCCCGGGCGACTCTCCCTTCCTCCGCTGCCCGGTAGGTCCTGACGGGGTGGATCCGGCTTGTGACGGGGCCGGATCACGCGAGGGGCGCCTCCCATCTGGGAGGCGCCCCTCTCTCATGTCGCCAGTGACGGCTCCCTCGCCGAGTGACCCCGAAATCTCACCGTCACTCGACGATCTCACCGTCACTCGGCACCGCTCCGACGGCGTTCCGGCGTCGGCCCGGCATCGCTCGGCGACAGGCGGAGCTCCGGGGCGCACGAAAAATGGCGGGCGGCGTCTCCGCCAGCACGGCTAGACTGCCTCTTCCCCCTACTCCTCCACCGGCCGAAAGAGGCAACAGCCTGGCATGCCCGAAAACACCCGGTCCTCAGCCACCCCCGACGTCGAACTCGAACTCGAACGTGCCTACCTGGCGGCAGCACGCGCCGATCTGGCTCGGATGCGCGAACGCGCCGAATCCCTCGACCCCACTCGCGCCAGCGACGGCGACTCGGCATACGAACTCGCCGTGACGCTCGCCCGTCGGGTCGCCTCGTTGCAGGACGACCCGCACACCACGCTCTTCTTCGGGCGTCTCGATCTTGCTGACAAGCCGCAGTCCGGGACTGGCGTGAGGTATATCGGGCGCCGTCACGTGAGCAATGCCGACGGCGACCCGATGGTGCTGGACTGGCGGGCGCCGGTCTCGACAGCCTTCTACCAGGCGTCGCGGACCGAGCCGATGGGCGTGCAGCGACGCCGCAGGTTCGGCATCGACCACGGTCAGATCTCCGCCATCGAGGACGAAAACCTCCTGGACACAACTGAATCCACCGGGTCGAGCGAGATTCTCTCCCAGGAGATCGAACGGCCGCGCACGGGACCGATGCGCGACATCGTGGCGACCATCCAGCCGGAACAGGACGTCATCGTGCGCTCCGGCATCGATGTGTCGGTCTGTGTGCAGGGTGCGCCGGGCACCGGCAAGACCGCGGTCGGGCTGCACCGCGCCGCCTGGCTGCTCTACACCCACCGCGACCGGCTGGAGCGATCCGGCGTGCTGGTGGTCGGGCCCAACCGCGCGTTCCTGGACCACATCAGCGCGGTGCTGCCCGCGCTCGGTGAGATCCGGGTGGAGCACTCGACGGCAGCCGACCTGGTCAATCACGCTCGGCTGCGCTCGGTCGACAGCACCGAAGTCGCTGTGATCAAAGGCGATCCGCGTATGGCGAAGGTCCTTCGTCGGGCACTGTGGTCACGCGTCCGACGGCCGGACGAGGCGTTGGTCGTGCCGCGCGGATCGCGCAAGTGGCGGATCCCGGCATACGAGGTCCAGGAGATCGTCGACGAACTCCGCACGCGCGGCGTGCGGTTCGACGCCGCCCGGGACATGCTCCCCCGGCGGCTCGCGCACGCCGTGCTGTTGCGCATGGAGCGCGCCGGTGACTCGCCCGACGACAGGGTGCAGGAGTCGGTGGCACGCAGCGGGCCGGTGAAGAAGTATGCCGCCACGCTCTGGCCGGCCGTCGACCCGGCACAGGTGCTCTTCGACCTCTGGTCGGACCCTGAACAGTTGGCGGCTGCGGCCGAGGACGACCTGAGTTCCGATGAGCAACGAATCCTGTTGTGGGACAAGCCGGCTCGCAGCAAGGGCAGCGCGAAGTGGTCGGTTGCCGACCTCACCCTGCTGGACGAATTGCACGACTTGCTGCACCGCACTCCGAGCCTCGGGCACGTGGTGCTGGATGAGGCGCAGGACCTGTCCCCCATGCAGCTGCGCGCGGTCGGGCGGCGGTGTTCGACCGGGTCGGTCACCGTCCTGGGTGACATCGCGCAGGGCACCACCCCGTGGGCGACCGACAGCTGGGACGCGGCGATGGGTCATCTCGGCAAGCCGGCGCATCACCTGGAGGTGCTCGACCGCGGATTCCGGGTGCCCGCAGCGGTGATCGACTTCGCCGCGCGGTTGCTGCCCAGCATGGCGCCCGGTCTCGGGGCACCGGTCAGCGTGCGGCACAACTCCGGAGACCTGTCGCTGACGGCGACCAGCTCGGCCGACCGGCTGCCGACGACCGTCGATGCGGTGCGCGCCGCGCTGGCCGACCTCGGGTCGGTGGGTGTGATCGTGCCGGACGCTGACGTCTCAGCCGTCTCGAAAGCGTTGCAGGACAACGGGATCGAGCATGGCCGCCTCGGAGATGAGACGGTCGACGAGGAGGACCACCGCGTCCAGCTGGTCCCTGCCACGGTCGCCAAGGGGCTGGAGTTCGACCACGTCGTCGTCCTGGAGCCCAGCGACATCGCCGACGCCGAGCCCGACCTGCGCACCGGTCTGCGCCGGCTCTACGTCGTGCTGACCCGGGCAGTGTCGTCCCTGCGCGTCATACACGCCCGGCCGCTGCCGGACCAACTGCGCGCCCCCGCCTGAGCGCTGCCCCAACCTCCCCCTGCCCCGGGGCCGGCCCCTTTGGCGAGTGACGGCTCCCTCGGCGAGTGACGGCGCAATCTCACCGTCACTCGACGGGCGGACCGTCACTCGGCGAACAGAGTGCGCGGCTGTGGATAACTTCTGCGGGCTCGGCGCCCGATTGCCTAGCGTCATGCCCATCACGTCCGCACCGGGTGGACGACTTCTACGTGGGAGGCAGACATGCACACACCTACCGATGGCTACGCCGTCAACGCCGCTGACCTCAGCAAGCACAGCCTGGACATCGGCCAGATCGGCGAAGAGATCGATCACTTGATGCAGCTGATGAACGCCAAGCTCGCGACGCTGCAGGCGACCTGGAAGGGACAGGGTGCCAACCAATACGCCTCGCTGCACCACGAGTGGGGCAAGGCGCAGTCCAAGGTCCGCACCGCGCTGGGCGACATCGGCAACACCGTCGGCAGCGCCAGCACCGCCTACGCCCAGGTCGAGACCGACGTGGTCAAGGCCTTCAGCGTCGGCGCCTGACGCGCGACTTCCGGCCGCGCAACTGCCTCACCCCGAGGGCGGTTGCGCGGCCGGTCACGTCGTTCAGTGGGTCAGGCCATGCAGCTATTCGGTCGCGATCAGACGCTCGCCGCGAGTTCGGTCGCCTGCGCGATGGCCCGCTTGGCGTCGAGTTCGGCGGCCAGATCGGCGCCGCCAATGACGTGGCGGGCAGCGTCAGTTTCCTTGACGAGGTCGCGCACCGACTCCTGGCCGGCGCAGATCACGACCGTGTCGACCTCGAGCACGCGCGACTCGGGCTCGGCGTCCTTGTGCCGCACCGTGATGTGCAGCCCGGCGTCGTCGATCCGGTCGTATGACGCACTGCCGATCAGCTCCACCTTTGCCTGCTTCAGCGCGGCACGATGCACCCAGCCGGTGGTCTTGCCCAGGCCCTTCCCGAGTGGCGCCGGCTTGCGCTGCAGCAGATAGACCTGCCGGCGGGGGTCGGCCGGTTGCTTGTCGGTCAGTCCGCCCGGCACCGTCGGGTCGTCGGTCACGCCCCACTGGGCCTGCCAGTCCGGCAGCTTCTTGTGTTGGTCCTCGAGCAGGAACTCGCTGACGTCATACCCGATGCCGCCGGCGCCGATGACCGCAACGCGACGACCGGCCTCGACCTCGCCGCGCAGCAGCGCGTCATACATGACGACACTGGGGTGGTCGATGCCCTTGATCTGCGGCACTCGTGGCCTCACTCCGGTGGCGACGACGACGTCGTCGAATCCGCTCAACTGCTCTTCGGAGACGACAGTGCCCAGACGCACGTCGACGCCGAGCACTTCGAGCCGTCGCTGGTAGTAACGCAGCGTCTCGGCGAACTCCTCCTTGCCGGGGATCCGCATCGCCAGCCGGAATTGCCCGCCGATCTGCTGGTCACGCTCGAAAAGCGTGACCTGGTGCCCGCGTTCGGCACTCGAGACCGCGGCAGCGAGCCCGGCGGGACCGGCACCGACGACGGCGATGCGTCGCTGCCGCTGCGTCGGCACCGGCAGCAGCACGAGTGACTTCTCGCGGCCGGCGCGCGGGTTGACCAGGCAGCTGGCCTTCTTGTTGGCGAAGGTGTGGTCCAGGCACGCCTGGTTGCAGGCGATGCAGGTGTTGATCTCGTCGGCGCGGTCCTCGCGGGCCTTGCGCACGAAGTCGGGGTCCGCGAGCAGCGGACGGGCCATCTGCACCAGGTCGGCCTGCTCGTGCTCCAGGATGTCTTCGGCGACCTCGGGTGTGTTGATCCGGTTGGAGGCGATGACGGGTATGTCGACCGCCTTCTTCAGCCGTGCCGTCCAACTGGCGAATGCAGCGCGCGGGACCGAGGTGACGATCGTGGGCACTCGCGCCTCGTGCCAGCCGATGCCGGTGCCGAACATCGACGCACCCGCGTCCTGCAGCTTGCCGGCGAGAGTGACGACCTCGTCCCAGGTCTGGCCGTCCTCGACCAGGTCGAGCAGCGAAATGCGGTAATTGACAATGAAATTCGCGCCCACGGCCTCACGGACGCGGCGGACGATCTCGACCGGGAAGCGCATCCGCTTCTCCGCAGTGCCGCCCCAGGCGTCGGTGCGGTCGTTGGTGTGCGCAGCGAGGAACTGATTGATCAGGTAGCCCTCGGATCCCATGATCTCCACGCCGTCATAGCCCGCGAGCTTGGCGAGCCGTGCCGCCCGGACGAAGGAGTCGGCGGTGCGCTCGACACCCTTGGTCGACAAGGCGCGCGGTTTGAACGGCGTGATGGGTGACTTCTTGCCGCTGGCGGAGCGGATCAGCGGGTGGTAGCCGTAGCGTCCGGAGTGCAGGATCTGCAACAGGATTCGGCCGTCCTCGGCATGCACGGCATCGGTCACCTGACGATGCTTCCCGGCCGCACGCTTCGACATCATCAACGAGCCGGCCGGCAGCAGCCAGCCTTCGATGTTGGGCGCGAAACCACCCGTGACGATCAGCCCGGTGCCACCCTTCGCGCGCTCTGCGAGGTATGCCGCGAGCCTGCCGAAGTCCTTGCTGCGATCCTCGAATCCGGTGTGCATCGAGCCCATCACAACCCGGTTGGCCAGGGGAACCCCATCTATTTCGATGGGTGCGAGCAGTCGGTCGAATGCCACGGGTGTGCCGCCCTTCATGCGTGGATTTCGGCCGATGTTACCAGCGAGTAGTGAAGATGGGGGCGACCCTGAGCCGGGATCCGGAGCATCGGTTCGTCGTGCGACATACGAGGTTGTGCGACATACGAAACGACCGCCCACCCTGGAAAGGGTGAGCGGCCGTGTCGGTCGGAAGTCGCTAGGACCTCCGAGGTTCCTTCGCCGAGTGGCTCAGAATCCCATACCGCCCATGCCACCGGTCGGGTCGGCCGGCTCGGCCGGCGCCTTCTCCGGCAGGTCGGCGATGACGGCCTCGGTGGTGAGGAACAGCGCGGCGATGGAGCCGGCGTTCTGCAGCGCCGACCGCGTCACCTTGGTCGGGTCCGGGATGCCGGCTTCGAGCATGTCGACATACTCACCGGTCGCGGCGTTGAGGCCTTCACCGGTGGGCAGCGTGGCCACCTTGGCGGCGACGACGCCCGGCTCCAGGCCCGCGTTGGCAGCGATCTGCTTCAGCGGTGCACCGGCTGCAACCTCGACGATGCTCGCACCGGTTGCCTCGTCACCCTCGAGCTTGAGGGAGGCGAAGGCACCCTTGCCGGCCTGCAGCAGCGCAACGCCACCACCGGCGACGATGCCCTCCTCGACCGAGGCCTTGGCCGCGCGAACGGCGTCCTCGATGCGGTGCTTGCGCTCCTTCAGCTCGACCTCGGTGGCCGCGCCGACCTTGATGACCGCAACACCGCCGGCCAGCTTGGCCAGGCGCTCCTGCAGCTTCTCGCGGTCGTAGTCGGAGTCCGAGTTGTCGATCTCGGCACGGATCTGGCTGACGCGACCGGCGATCTGGTCGGCGTCGCCCGCACCCTCGACGATGGTGGTCTCGTCCTTGGTGACGACGACCTTGCGCGCGGTGCCGAGCAGGTCCAGCTCCGCGGTCTCGAGCTTGAGGCCCACCTCCTCGGAGATGACTTGACCACCGGTCAGGATCGCGATGTCGCCGAGCATGGCCTTGCGACGGTCACCGAAGCCCGGAGCCTTCAGCGCAACGGACTTGAAGGTGCCACGGATCTTGTTGACGATGAGGGTCGAAAGTGCCTCTCCCTCAACGTCTTCCGCGATGATCGCGAGCGGCTTGCCCGACTGCATGACCTTCTCCAGCAGCGGGAGCAGGTCCTTGATGTTCGAGATCTTCGAGTTGACGATCAGGACGTAGGGGTCCTCCAGGACCGTCTCCATCCGCTCGGTGTCGGTCACGAAGTAGCCGGAGATGTAACCCTTGTCGAAGCGCATGCCCTCGGTGAGCTCGAGCTCCAGGCCGAAGGTGTTGCTCTCCTCGACCGTGATGACGCCTTCCTTGCCGACCTTGTCCATCGACTCGGCGATGAGCTCACCGACCGATGCGTCGCCACCGGCGGAGATCGCGGCAACCGCGGCGATCTGCTCCTTGGTGTCGATCTCCTTGGACGCCTTGGTCAGCTCCTCGGACACGGCGGCCACGGCGGCCTCGATGCCGCGCTTGAGGGCCATCGGGTTGGCGCCCGCGGCAACGTTGCGCAGGCCTTCCTTCACCATCGCCTGTGCGAGCACGGTCGCCGTGGTGGTGCCGTCACCGGCCACGTCGTCGGTCTTCTTGGCGACTTCCTTGACGAGCTCGGCGCCGATCTTCTCGTAGGGCTCGTCGAGCTCGATCTCCTTGGCGATGCTCACACCGTCGTTGGTGATCGTGGGCGCGCCCCACTTCTTCTCCAGCACGACATTGCGGCCCTTGGGGCCGAGGGTGACCTTGACGGCGTCGGCGAGGGTGTTCATGCCCCGCTCGAGCCCGCGCCGGGCCTCCTCGTCGAATGCAATGGTCTTGGCCATGTGCAGTCCAATCCTCACGTGTTGTTGCGGAGTCAGTCGTATGGCGCCCGCGACGGACGAGCCGGGTCCTGCCGGGGCTGTCTGAGTCCCGCGAGGTCCGGCCCTCGCCATACATCCGAACTATCACTCTAACTGGGAGAGTGCTAAGGCCCATTATTGGCACTCTCGCAAGGAGAGTGCAAACGGATCCGCGCAACCCGTCGTTCCCCGATTTCCGCCAGTGACGGCTTCCTCGCCGAGCGACGGTGAAATCTCACCGTCGGCGGGCGAGAGAACCGTCACTCGGCGAAGCCAGTCCCTCCCGAAGCAGCCCGGATTGCGTCGCTTCCGGCTCTACACATCGCGCGCTCCACCGCGCGATGTGTATAGCGGAGCGCCGACATGTCCGTCGATCTCGATACACCTCCTCCGCTCCGGCACCCCACAAAGTTTCTCCTCCGCTCCGCTCCTCCGAATACTTCGCGGGGACCCCGCCCGCTCCCCGGCACTCGCTCAGCATGCGGTCGGGTTGGATGGTGTCGATGACTTCCACTTCTTTTGCCACCGCCGTCATCGGCGTCGGCGCCCGCGCACACCTGGCCAACAACGTTNGCTCCCCGGCACTCGCTCAGCATGCGGTCGGGTTGGATGGTGTCGATGACTTCCACTTCTTTTGCCACCGCCGTCATCGGCGTCGGCGCCCGCGCACACCTGGCCAACAACGTTCGTGAGTTCGGCGGCGAGGTCGTGGCCGCGGTCGACCCCGACCCGCGGACCGCGAGCGCCACCGCTGACCTCTTCGGCGGCATCCCGCTGCTCCCGGACGTCACCACGTTGTTGCGCGACTTCCCCGAGCTGGACTGCGCGATCGTGACGAGCCCGGACGACACGCACGCCGCGATCGCCATACAGCTGCTCGAGGCGGCTGTGCCCGTCTACCTGGAGAAGCCACTGGCGATCACGACCGAGGACTGCGACCGAGTCCTGGCGAGCGCGCACCGCACCGGCACCAAGCTGTATGTCGGCCACAACATGCGACACATGCACGTCGTGCGGCTGATGAAGGAGATCATCGATCGCGGTGAGATCGGCGAGGTCAAGGCGATCTGGTGCCGGCACTTCGTCGGGACCGGCGGCGACTTCTATTTCAAGGACTGGCACGCCGACCGATCCCGCAGCGGAAGTCTGTTGCTGCAGAAGGGTGCTCACGATCTCGACGTCATGCAGTGGCTCGCTGGATCGGCCAGCCGCGAGGTCACCGGCATGGGCGATCTGATGGTGTATGGCGGGATCACCGACCGCCGGGACAACAGTGACCGGCGGATGCGCGACTGGTTCTCCCGCGACAACTGGCCGCCGCTGACGCAGACCGAGCTCAACCCGGTCGTCGATGTCGAGGACATCTCGATGATGCTGGCGCGGCTCGACTCCGGCGCATTCGTCAGCTACCAGCAGTGCCATTTCACGCCCGACTACTGGCGCAACTACACCGTTATCGGCACCGAAGGACGACTGGAGAATTTCGGTGACGGCGAGGGCGGCGAGGTGCGCGTGTGGAACAAGCGCTCCGGCTTCTGCGAGAAGGGCCACGTGCAATATCCGATCGTCGGTGACGCCAACGGCCATGGCGACGCGGACGTGCTGACCGTCGGCGAGTTCGTCGGATTCGTGCGCAACGGGACCCCGACCGACACGTCACCGCTGTCGGCCCGTGATGCCGTCGCTGCGGGCATTGCCGGCGCCGAGTCGATCCGGTCGGGCAGCCGGCCAGTGCATGTGCCGGAGCTCGAGCCGGCCGTGCGTGCCTACTTCGAGCACCACCAGTCCCGCCCCGAGTGATGGCCGGCTTCGAGCCGCTGCTCGGTTGGACCCAATACGTGACGAATCACTAAGCAAGCGCTTAGTGTGGGCCGCATACCGCCGACACCGAGGAGTCACCAGCAGATGAACGGCCTCACCGGAAAGACAGCGATCGTCACGGGCTCCAGCCGCGGCATCGGACTGGCCATCGCACAGCGCCTCGTCGACGAGGGCGCCAACGTCGTGATCACCGCACGCAAGCAGGAAGCCCTCGCGTCTGCCGCAGGTCGGCTCGGCGAGCACGCGACGTATGTCGCCGGCCACGCGGACGACACCGAGCATCAGCAGGAGACCGTGGCCAAAGCCATCGATGCGTTCGGCAGTGCCGACTTCCTGGTCAACAACACCGGTATCAACCCGGCCTACGGGCCGTTGATGGACATTGACACCGGCGCCGCGCGAAAGATCATGGAAGTCAACGTGATTGCCAGTCTGTCGTGGGTCAAGGCGATCCACTCCGCATGGCAGCACGAGCACGGTGGCGCCGTCGTCAACCTCGCGTCGATCGCCGGCTTGCGGCCCGCCCCCGGCATCGGGATGTATGGCGTCAGCAAGGCGGCACTGATCCATCTGACCGAGGAGTTGGCATGGGAGCTCGGCCCGGACACCCGCGTCAACGCGGTCGCTCCGGCGATCGTGAAGACCGACTTCGCCAAGGCGCTCTATGAAGGGCGCGAGGAGAAGGTCGCTTCGACATACGCCCTGAAACGCCTCGGAGTGCCCGACGACATCGGCAGCGTCGTGGCGTTCCTGTTGTCCGAGGACGCCGGCTGGATGACCGGTCAGACGCTGACCGTCGACGGCGGCGTGCTGCTCGGTGGTGGCATCTGATGGCAGATCTGCCCGGGCTGGATCTGCAAGCGCTGCAACACTTTTTGGCCGATGCTTCGCCCGGGTTGCTCGACGGTCCGCTCACCGCGGAGCTGATCGTCGGAGGCAAGTCCAACCTGACCTACATCGTGTCGGACGGGGCCCGCGAGGTCGTCGTGCGGCGGCCACCGCTGGGGCACGTGCTGGCGACGGCACACGACATGACTCGCGAGCACCGGGTGATGGATGCGCTCGCCGACACTCCGGTGCCCGTCCCGGAGATGTATGCCGCATGCACCGATGTCGACGTGATGGGGGCGCCCTTCTACGTGATGGAGCGCGTCGCCGGCACGCCTTACCGCACCGCCAGAGAGCTGAACCCCCTTGGCATGGAACGTGTTCGACGGATCGCTGATGCGGTCACCGACACGCTCGTCGACCTACATGCTGTGCAACCGGATGCTGTCGGCCTGGCGGACTTCGGCAGGCCGGAGGGCTACCTCGAGCGACAGGTGCATCGCTGGCGCCGCCAGATGGAGGGCTCCCGGTCGCGTGACCTCGCCGGCGAGGAGGAGCTGCACCAGCGACTCGCCTCCGCCATACCCGAGTCGAGCGAAGCGACGATCGTGCACGGCGACTTCCGGATGGACAACACGCTCATCGACGAGCACGACCGGGTGAGCGCCGTACTCGACTGGGAAATGGCGACATTGGGCGATCCGCTGGCCGACGTCGCGCTGATGCTCGTCTATCAGGCACTCGCCGACGTCGCGCCGGGCTCGGTCTCGACGGTCTCGCACGCGGACGGTCACCCGACGCGTGACGAGATCGTGCAGCGTTACAGCGAGCGATCCGGTCGGGACGTCAGCCACCTGGCCTTCCACGAAGCACTCGCCTACTACAAGCTCGCCGCGATCCTGGAGGGCATCTACTTCCGGCACCAGCACGGCCAGACCGTCGGTGCCGGCTTCGAAGACATCGGCAAGTCGACGGAGCCGCTGCTCGCGGCGGGCCTTGCCGTCATACGCGACTATCACAACGCTTCGAAAGGCGAATAACTGCAATGGATTTCGAGTTCGACGCGAAGACCGAGGATCTGCGCGCGCGAGTGCGTGAATTCCTCGACACCGAGATCACCCCCGCTGAGCCGGTCTTCGAGGAGCAACTCGCCGCCGCCGACGACCGGTGGGCGTGGAGCTCGCGGCCGATCCTGACCGAGCTGCAGGACAAGGCGAAGTCGGCCGGGCTGTGGAACCTCTTCCTCCCCGGCGACAACGGCGCCGGGCTGACCAACCTGCAATACGCCCCGGTCGCCGAGATCACCGGTCGGTCGTTCCTCGCGCCGGCCGTCTTCAACTGCGCCGCGCCCGACACCGGCAACATGGAGGTGCTGAACGAATTCGGCAGCCCGGAGCAGCAGGAGCGGTGGCTGAAACCGTTGCTACGCGGGGAGATTCGCTCATCCTTCGCAATGACCGAGCCGGACGTCGCGTCGTCGGACGCGACCAACATCGGCACCTCGATCGTCCGCGACGGCGACGAATACTTCATCAACGGGCGGAAGTGGTGGATCACCGGCGCGATGAACCCCGACGCCAAGATCTTCATCGTGATGGGCAAGACCGACCCGACCGCCGAGCGTCACCGCCAGCAGTCACAGATCCTCGTCCCGCGGGACACCCCCGGGCTGGAGATCGTCCGCGGCATGGAGGTCTTCGGGTATGACGACCACGACCACGGCGGCCACGCGGAGCTGGCGTTCCACGACGTGCGGGTGCCGGCCAGCAACCTGATCGCCGGTGAGGGCCTCGGGTTCGCGATCGCGCAGGCCCGCCTCGGGCCGGGCCGCATCCACCACTGCATGCGGTCGATCGGCCTGGCGGAGAAGGCGATCGAGCTGATGTGCGCACGCGCCGACTCCCGGACCCCCTTCGGCAGACCGCTGTCGGAGCAGGGCGTCATACGCGATTGGATCGCCGAGTCACGGGTGCGCGTGGAGCAGCTGCGACTGCTGGTGCTGAAGACCGCCTGGCTGATGGACACCGTCGGCAACAAAGGCGCGCACACCGAGATCCAGGCGATCAAGATCGCGACCCCGGACACCGTGCAGTGGATCCTGGACAAGGCCATCCAGGTGTATGGCGCAGGCGGCCTCTCGCAGGATTTCCCGCTCGCGAAGGCGTTCGCCGGCATCCGCACGCTGCGTTTCGCCGACGGCCCGGACGAGGTGCACAAGAACTCGCTGGCCCGCCGTGAGCTGCGTCGTCAGGCCGAAGCCAGAAACTAGTCGAGCTCGAAGCCCAGCCGACGGGCGGTGCGCTGCCGCATCCGGCCGGCGCGCAGCCGCTGCAGCCGCTTGACCAGCATCGGGTCGTACTTCAGCGCGGCAGGCGTGTCGATGACGGCATTGAGCACCTGGTAATAACGCGTGGAGCTCATGTTGAAGGTCTCGCGGATCGCCTGCTCCTTGGCACCCTGGAGCTTCCACCAGTTGCGCTCGAACGACAGGATCGCGGCATCACGCTCACTGAGTTCGGAGTTGTCCGACGGCATGATCTGCTGCTCCGCGGCGCTCATGCGATAGTCCCTTCATCTCGTGAGCGGGTGTCCGCCACCGATGATAGGCGCAGAATCACATCGATGTCATTCCGGCAAGCACCGCTGTCGGCATGTCGTGACAGATGTGACTCATGTGACGGCTGAGCGCTGCGGACCCGGTCAGACCATCGAATCCAGGATCGCGACGATGTCGTTCTCGGTGGTGTTGGGGTTGACGATCGCGAATCGCGCGATCGTCTCGCCGTCATGAGCACTCGGCACCACGAACGCCTCCTGCCGCTGCAGCAACCCGTCCGACCACTCCTGATAGTCCTGCGCGTCCCAACCGACCCGGCGGAACGCCACGACCGACAGGTCCGGCTCCCGCACCAACTCGAACTCGGGGCGCTCGTTGATCTGCCGAGCGGCGAACCGCGCGACGTCCAGGGTGCGCTCGATCGCCTCGGTGTAGGCGTCGGTGCCGTTGGCGACCAGCGAGAACCAGAACGGCAGGCCGCGGGCACGGCGGGTCAGCCCGACCGAGTAATCGGTGGGATTCCAGTCGGGCGCTTCGTTGAGCACGTCGAGGTATGACGCGTGCTGCGTGTGCGCCGCTCGCGCGAGCGCCGGGTCACGGTAGAGCAGGGCGCAGCAGTCGAACGGCGCGAAGAGCCACTTGTGCGGGTCGACGATGAAGGAGTCGCACAGCTCAACACCCTTGTAGCGCTTGCGGACACTGGGCGCAGCGAGACCGGCCCCGCCATACGCACCGTCGACGTGGAACCAGATGCCGAACTCCTGGCACACCGCAGCCACCGACTCCAGGTCGTCGATGACACCCAGGTTGGTCGTGCCGGCCGTGGCGACCACTGCGAAGAACGTCTCGGGTCCCTCACGCAGCAAGGCTTCCCGCAGCGCGTCACCGGTCAGCCGCAGCGTGTCGTCGGCGGGCACCGGCACGAGCTCGGCGTCCATCACCTCACAGGCCGAGGCGATCGAGGAGTGCGACCCGGCGGTCGCGGCCACGCGGAACGGCCGGGCGTCGTCCCGGCTGCGAGCTGCGTTCGCCCGCGCGGTCACCCGTGCCGCGACCAGCGCAGACAGGTTGCCGATCGTGCCGCCCTGCACGAAGCCACCGCCCGCACCCTCCGGCAGCCCGGCGAGATCGGCGATCCAGCGCAGCGCCTGGTTCTCGGCATACACCGCGCCCGCACCCTCCAGCCACGAGCCGGCGTAGATCGACGACGCACCGACGACGAGGTCGAACATCGCGGCCTCACGGGTGGGCGCGCACGGGATGAACGACAAGTAGCGCGGGTGGTCGATCGACAGACAGGCCAGCGCAAGCTCGTCCTCGAAGAGTTTCAATGCAGCCTGTCCGCCGATGCCGTCCGGCGAAATCGCCCCGCCCGCAACGGCATCCAGCTCCTCGACGGTCCTGGTGTTGTCCAGCGGCACGGGGTCGAGGGAGAGCCGCTCGGCGGCATACCTCAGGATCGCGCGGCCCAGGTCTGCGGTGTCTTCGGTGAAACGGTGCACCCGCCGAGTGTAGGGAGCGGCGACGAGCTACGTCTCCCCCACCGCCGCCGCTGCCACCCGCCTCGTTAGGTTGTCGGTATGACGGTGCGACCCCTCGATGAACTCGTCCACGAGTCGTGGCTGCCGGTGCTGGAACCCGTCGCCGACAAGGTGGCTGCGTGCGGTGAGTTCCTTCGTGCGGAGCTCGCCGCCGGGCGCGGCTACCTCCCCGACGGGGACAAGGTGTTGCGCGCGTTCGAGCTGCCGCTGGACGACGTGCGAGTGCTCATCGTCGGTCAGGACCCCTATCCCACGCCGGGTGACGCCGTCGGTTTGTCGTTCTCGGTGTCGCCCGACCGACCGGTCCCTGCGAGCCTGCGCAACATCTACCAGGAGCTGACGAACGACATCGGCTGCCCGCCGCCGAGCAACGGTGACTTGTCGCCGTGGGTCGGCCAAGGTGTGCTGCTCCTGAACAGAGTGCTCACGGTCCGGCCCGGTGACAGCGACAGTCACCACGACATCGGCTGGGAGCACGTGACGGCAGCAGCGATCAGCGGGCTGGTGCAGCGCGGCGGACCGCTGGTCGCGATCCTCTGGGGCGGGAAGGCACGCGCACTCAGCAAGCACCTCGGCTCCGTGCCATACGTCACCAGCGCGCACCCCTCACCGCTGTCGGCCTATCGCGGCTTCTTCGGCTCGCGACCGTTCAGCCAGGCGAACACCCTGCTCACCGAGCAAGGGGCCGAGCCGATCGATTGGAGTCTCCCGTGAGTCCGCAGCCGCGCCGCTGGCAGCGCTACGTCGCCATCGGCGACTCGTTCACCGAGGGCATGGTCGACGAGTCGCCCACCGAACCCGATGCGTATGTCGGGTGGGCCGACCGACTCGCAGCTGCGCTGGCCGCCGAAAACGCTTCTGCCGACTTACCGTTCGGCTACGCGAACCTGGCAATCCGCGGCAAGCTGCTCACTGATGTGACGGATCGGCAGACCGACGCTGCGCTCGAGCTCGAGCCCGACCTGGTGAGCATCGTCGCCGGTGGCAACGACTGCCTGCGCCCGCATGCGGACCTCGACACGTTGGCCGACGAGCTCGAGTCGGCGGTCGCCCGCATCCGGGCCACCGGTGCCGACGTCCTGATGGCCACGAGCTGCGACCCGACTTGGGCGCCGTTCCTGAAGGTGGTGGGTCGGCGGGTCGCCATACACAGTCTGAACGTGTGGGGCATCGCCCAACGGCAGGGTGCGTTCGTCCTCGACACGTGGACGTTGCGTTCGCTGCGCGACGTGCGCATGTGGGGACCGGACCGGTTGCACCTGTCGACTCTCGGCCACCAACGCGTTGCGGAGCAGGCAGCGTGGACGCTGGGTCTGCGTGAGGGACAACGGGATTGGGCGGTTCCGCTACCTCCGGCGCCATCCCTCACCCGGCTGGAAGCTGCGCAAGGGCACGCTGCGTGGGCGCGCACGCATCTCGCCCCGTGGGTTGAGCGGCGTCTCAAGCACGAGAGCTCCGGCGACAACCGGGCAGCCAAGCGCCCCGACGTCACCCCGGTCGAGGCACCCAACCTGGTCGAATAGGCGAGGCGCGCACAAGCTGGTCGAGTAGGCGGGGCGCGCGCAAGCTGGTCGAGTAGGCGAGGCGCGCGCAAGCTGGTCGAGTAGGCGAGGCGCTAGCCGAGCCGTATCGA
>NZ_JBPYUM010000007.1:0-36652 GCF_052905685.1 Flexivirga sp. B27
TGGCATCAATCATTCGACACGCTGTTGAGTTCTCAAAAAACGACCAGACACTCGCATCCTCGCGGCAGGCGCCACGCATCAGCAAGAACTGTGCATCTTGGTTGGTGTCCACTCGGCTCTTGGGCGGCAAGTCCAGATCTTCGATCTCGACTCTCGCGCACTTGGCTCCGAGCGACGTTGTCAGCTTAGCAGACCGTCTGACCGGACTCAAAATCCGATCAGCCAGTCTTCGGTGGGCGGTTGCGGTCGGCTCTCGCTTCCCGCTTTGCCGCCCCGTTGGGCTGACATGAAGAACAGTAGACCACCGAAGCGGCAACTACCAAATCGGCGTCATTCCGCGGTTTTTCGCGGTTCCTGAGCTGGTGGATCACCCGGCGGCGGCGGATCGCGCCGGATCGTGCCGGTCGACAGGGCGCCCTCGCGGCGCTCCGCCGGCCGGCGACGGTCCATCGGTCCGTTGGTCAGTCAGTCCACCAGGAGGCTGAGCAGGTCGGCCCGGGTCAGCACCCCGACCGGCTTGCCGTCCTGCACCACCATGAGCGCATCGTGCTTGTTCAGCAGGCTCCGGGCGCCCGACACCCGGTCATTGGCGCCGATCATCGGCAGCGGCTCGGCCATGTGCCGCTCCACCGGGTCCGCAAGGTGCGCGGAGCCGGCATACAGCGCATCGAGCAGCTCGCGTTCGCTCACCGAACCGGCCACCTCGCCGGCCATGACCGGGGGCTCGGCGTTGACGACCGGCATCTGCGACACGTCGTACTCCCGCAGGATCTGGATCGCGTCACGGATCGTTTCGTTCGGGTGGGTGTGAACCAGAGCGGGCATCGAGCCCTCCTTGGCGGCCAGCACACTGCCGACCGTCTGCTCCTCGGCCTGCTCGGGCAGGAACCCATAGCTGCCCATCCAGGTGTCGTCGAAGATCTTGGACAGGTAGCCACGACCGGAGTCCGGCAGCAGGACGACGACCGTCGCCTCCTTCGGCAGCGTCCGTGCGTGCCGCAACGCGGCAACGACCGCCATACCGCAGGAGCCACCGACCAGCAGGCCCTCCTCGCGCGCCAGCCGTCGGGTCATCGCGAACGACTCGGCGTCACTGACCGCGATCACCTCGTCGGGGATCGCGGGGTCGTAGGCGCGCGGCCACATGTCCTCGCCGACGCCCTCGACGAGGTAGGGGCGACCAGTGCCGCCGGAGTAGACCGAACCCTCCGGGTCCGCGCCGATCACCGTGACCCGGCCGCCGGCGCGATCGGCGGAGACCTCACGCAGGAAGCGACCAGTGCCGGTGATGGTGCCGCCGGTGCCGATGCCCGCGACGAACGAGGTGAGCTCACCGTCGGTGTCGGCCCAGATCTCCGGACCGGTCGAGTGGTAATGCGAGTTGGGGCCCTCGGGGTTGGAGTACTGGTCCGGCTTCCAGCCGCCGGGAGTCTCCGCGGCGATCCGGTCCGAGACGCTGTAGTAGGAGTCCGGGTGCTCGGGTGGCACCGACGACGGGGTGACCACGACCTGGGCGCCATACGCCTTGAGCACGTTGCGCTTGTCCTCGCTCACCTTGTCGGGGCAGACGAAGATGCACTTGTATCCCTTGCGCTGGCCGACCAGCGCCAGTCCGACACCGGTGTTGCCCGAGGTCGGCTCGACGATGGTGCCACCCGGCTGCAGCGCGCCCGACTGCTCGGCAGCCTCGATCATGCGCAGCGCGATCCGGTCCTTGACCGAACCTCCCGGATTGACGTATTCGACCTTGGCAAGAACCGTGCAGTCGATGCCTTCGGTGACCTTGGACAGTTTGACCAGCGGGGTTCCACCCACCAGATCGGCGATGTGCTCAGCGAACTTCATGAGCTGATCGTCTCAGACGGCGGCGGCCACCGTGTGGGCATCACACGACCGACCGCGGCCGATCATCGCGACGACGGATGATGAGAACATTGGGCAACCGCGGTTCGACCGGTGGCAACGAAGGAGACGGGGTGGGCCAGGCATGAGTCGCGCATCGATCGCTCGCAAGGCGGCGACCTACGTCGCGGGCACCGCCGGTGTCAGCGCGGCCGGCTTCCTCGGCGGCTGGGGCGTGCTCAAGGGCGAGGCCGCGATCGCGCGCCGCGTGGTGGGACAACCCTTCGACGGTGCACCTGACGACAACGGCGTGTATGGCGCCGCGCCCGGCGACCCCATCGAGTTCCTCGTCCTCGGTGACTCCACCGCGAAGGGCATGGGCGCGGACGAGCCCACCCAGACCGTCGGCGCGACGATCGCGACAGCGGTCGCGGCCTTCGCCGGGCGGCCGGTCCGGCTGACCAACGTCGCAGTCGTGGGTGCGACCTCACCCGACCTCGACAGCCAGCTCGACCAGGCACTCGCCCAGGTCGAGCACCCCGACGTCACGCTGATCATGATCGGAGCCAACGACGTCACCAGCCGGCTGTCGCAGACCGACGCCGTCGAGCATCTCGCCGAGGCCGTGCGCCGGCTGCGCGACGCGGGCAGTCCGGTCGTCGTCGGCACCTGCCCTGACCTCGGCGTCATCAAGCCGGTGCCTCCGCCGCTGCGTCAGCTCGCTCGGCGCTGGTCACGACACCTGGCGGCGGCGCAGACCCGCACCGTGGTCGAGATGGGCGGCCGCACCGTGTCGTTGGGTGACCTGTTGGGCCACGAGTTCTCCGATCGACCGGCGGTGATGTTCTCCAAGGACCGCTTCCACCCGTCGTCGGCCGGTTACGCCCGCGCCGCGTCCGCACTGCTGCCCAGCGTGTGGGACGCGCTCGGTGAGACGTCCCTGGACACCGGTCGCACGCCGGACCGGTTGCGCGGCGAAGGCGTCCGACCGGTGGCCTCGGCGGCCCGCCGCGCGGCCCGCGATCCGGGCACCGAGGTCACTGCCACCGAAGTCGACGGCGTCGCCCGCAACGTGCGCGGCCCGTGGGCGGTGCTGCTGCGCCGTCATCGGCACCCGCTGCCGGCTCCGGACACCGTGGGGCAGGCGGGGCACGGCGATGAGACGGCGGACAGCATCGACGAACATGTCGATGAACAGGTCGACGGCTCAGGCGAACTCCCGGACGACGGCACGCGGGACACCTCGGCAGATGACTCGTCCGACCGCTCGAAGGACCACTCGAGCGACGGCTCCAGGGACACCGCACAGGACGAGTCGGACCACTAGTCGGAGCACGAGTCCCGACCGCCTCCGACGCGTGCGAACGCGGGGCTAGAGTCGGGATATGACGACCGACGCTGAATGCATCTTCTGCAAGATCGTCGCGGGTGATCTGCCCTCGGAGAAGATCTATGAGGACGACCGGACCGTGGCGTTCATGGACCTCAACCCCGGCACCCGCGGCCATGCCCTGGTGATCCCGAAGAACCACGCCCCGGACCTGCTGACGATCGAACCCGACGAACTCGCCGCGGTCACCCAGTCCGCGCAGCAGGTTGCTCGCCTCGCAAAGGAGCGCCTCGACGCCGACGGGATCAACCTGCTCAACTGCTGTGGTGCAGAGGCCTGGCAGACGGTCTTCCACTTCCACATGCATGTCGTGCCGCGCTACACCGACGATCCGTTGCAGTTGCCGTGGATCCCGGAAGCGGGCGACCCCGACGAGATCGCCGCGACCGCGGCACTCCTGCGCGACTGACCGCTTCACCGGGCGGCCCCGCGAGGCGCCGACCGGCGGGCGGCCGGCACGCCATACACTCGACGGCATTACTGACGAGTAACTTTCCCTACCGACCACGCTCCCGCACCGACGGAGGACCTCATGCCCGAAGCTGTCATCGTTTCCACCGCGCGCACGCCCATCGGCCGCGCGTTCAAGGGATCCCTGAAGGACATCCGGCCCGATGACCTGAGCGTCCAGGTCATCCAGGCCGCACTGGCGAAGGTGCCCGACCTGGACCCGGCGCTCGTCGAGGACCTCTACCTCGGCTGCGCCGAGCCGTGGGCCGAGCACGGCAACAACCTGGCGCGCGTGGTCGCGGTCCTCGGCGGCTGGGACCACCTGCCCGGCGCCACCGTCAACCGCTTCTGCTCCTCGTCGGTGCAGACCACCCGGATGGCCGCGCACGCCATCAAGGCCGGTGAGGGTGACGTCTTCATCTCGGCCGGCGTCGAGTGCGTCTCCCGCTACGCCGACTTCTCCGGTGCGGGCGGCAGCAAGGCCGACTGGCAGAACCCGAAGTTCGCCGACGCCATCGCGCGCACCGAGCAGACGGCCAAGAGCAACGCGACCTGGAGCGACCCGCGCGAGGACGGCAGCCTGCCGGACATCTACATCTCGATGGGCCAGACCGCCGAGAACGTCGCCACCTTCCGCGGCATCTCCCGCGAGCAGCAGGACGAGTGGGGTGTGCGCAGCCAGAACCGCGCCGAGCAGGCCATCGCCGACGGCTTCTTCGCCCGCGAGATCACACCGGTGACTCTGCCGGACGGCACCGTGGTCAGCACCGACGACGGCCCGCGCGCCGGCGTGACACTGGAGAAGGTGTCGACGCTGCAGCCGGTCTTCCGCGAGAACGGCACCGTGACAGCCGGCAACTGCTGCCCGCTCAACGACGGCGCCGCTGCGGTCGTCGTCATGAGCGACACCAAGGCCAAGGAGCTCGGCCTCACCCCGCTCGCCCGCGTCGTGTCGACCGGTGTCTCCGCCCTCTCCCCCGAGATCATGGGCCTCGGCCCGGTCGAGGCATCCCGTCAGGCACTGCAGCGCGCAGGTATGACGATCGGCGACCTCGACCTCTACGAGATCAACGAGGCCTTCGCGGCACAGGTGCTTCCGTCGGCGGACGACCTGGGCATGGACCTGGACAAGCTCAACGTGCACGGCGGCGCGATTGCGCTCGGCCACCCGTTCGGGTCGACCGGTGCTCGCATCACCACGACGCTGCTCAACGGCCTGCAGGAGACCGACGGCACGTTCGGACTGGAGACCATGTGCGTCGGCGGCGGTCAGGGCATGGCGATCATCTACGAGCGCCTCTCCTGACGCCCCTCCCCTAACTCCCGGCGCAAACCCCCTGTGCGCCATACAAGTTCGGCCCCGGACCGCAACTGCGATCCGGGGCCGAACTCTGTATGTCAGCCGGTATGCCGCCAGTCAGCTCTTGCTGTCGACAGTGGTGTCCGGAGCGGTGGCGATCTTCCGGGTCCACTGGTAGGCAGCGCCGATCAGCCCCACGAAGAGCACCACGCCCAGCGCTTCGCCCCAGTGCAGGAAGCCATCGCCCACAACGGCCAGCGGCTCGTCGTCACCCGTCGCGGCGACGACTGCTGCGAGGAACACACCGAAGAGGCTCTCACCGACGATGAAGCCGGTCGCGACCAGCACGCCGAGCCGCTTGACGCGCTCCGGCTTCTGGGTGTTGCGGTCCGCCCAGCGGTTGTAGAACGTGCCGATGACCGCACCCAGCGGGATCATCAGCGTCAGCGAGATCGGCAGATACATGCCCATGCCGACCGCGAGCGGCGGCAGGCGCAAGCGGCCGGTGGTCTTGCCGAGGATCTCGTCGACGATGATCACGACAACACCGATGGCGGCACCGAGACCGATGAGGCCCCAGTCGAGCGAACCGCCGAACACGCCCTTGGCGAGCGAGGAGATCAGCGACGCCTGCGGCGCTGCGAGCGCATCCTTGCCTGCGCCGGGAGCTCCGAGGAAGCCGAAGCTGTTGTTCATCAGGTCCATGATCGGCGGTATGACGAGCGACCCGAACACGACGCCGATGATCAGCGCGACCTGCTGCTTCCACGGCGTAGAGCCGACCAGCTGACCGGTTTTGAGGTCCTGCAGGTTGTCGTTGGAGATCGTCGCGACGCCGAAGACGATCGCGGCGGTGAAGAGCGTGAACGCCACGAGGGCTTCCGCGTCAGCACCACTGCCCCCGCCGTGGACGG
Organism: Flexivirga sp. B27; assembly: GCF_052905685.1. Lineage (NCBI taxonomy): Bacteria > Bacillati > Actinomycetota > Actinomycetes > Micrococcales > Dermacoccaceae > Flexivirga > Flexivirga sp. B27. The sequence continues at coordinate 5,897 of NZ_JBPYUM010000007.1, forward strand.
CCTTGATCAGCAACGCGGCCGCCAGCACCACCAGGATGCCGACGCCGGAGATCGGGCTGTTCGAGGAGCCGATGAGACCGGCCATGTAACCGCAGACGGCAGCAACGACCAGTCCGATGACGAGCACGAAGATCAGGCTGAGCACGATGATGCCGGTCAAGCTGCCCTTCAGCGCCGTGTCGTGAGCAAAACCCCACAGCAGCAGGCCGATCGGGATCAGGGACAGCACGACGATCGCAGCAACGATGGTGATCGGCATGTCCCGCTCGACCATCTCGACTTCCTTGCCGCTCTGCCGGGCACGGTTGGAGACGATGGCGTCCTTGATGCCGCCGACGATCGGGCCGATGATCTTCAGCAGCGTCCAGACGGCGGCGACCGCGATCGCGCCCGCGCCGATGAAGCGCACGTCCGTCGAGAAGACGCCGCTGACGGCGTCGGTGATGTCGCCGTGCGCCGGCAGGTGACCGGACGATTTGATCGGCAGCAGCACGCCGAAGGAGATCAGCAGCCCGACGATCATCGCGATGCCGACGCCCAGTCCGACGAGATGCCCGACGCCGATGAGCGCCAGCGACAGGCTGGAGCCGACCATGGTGCCGCCACCGCCGACGTGGAAGACCTTCTGCAAAGAACCGGCGACGACCTTCAGCGCGGCGAGCAACGAATATCCTGCAGCGGCAACGGAACCCGCGATGATTACGCGCAGCCCGCGGCGGTTCTCCTCGGCGCCTTCGGTGCTGTCACCGACCCGCAGGACCTCGGCGCCTGCGACGCCTTCGGGGTAGGGCAGGTCGGATCCGGTGACCAACGCCCGACGCAGCGGAATGGAGTAGGCAACACCCAGGATGCCGCCGATGAGGCACACGGCCATCGTTGTCCAGTAAGGGAATCCGGTCCACCAGCCGACGATCACCAGACCCGGTAGGACGAAGATGATCGCGGACAGCGTGCCCGCTGCGGAGGCGATGGTCTGCACGATGTTGTTCTCGACCACCGAGTGATCGGCGAAATAGCGCAGGATCGCCATCGAGATCACGGCGGCCGGGATGGAGGTGGCGAAGGTGAGCCCGACCTTCAGTCCGAGGTAGACGTTCGCAGCCGTGAACACCAGGGTGATCAGACCGCCGATGACGATGCCGCGAACGGTGAGTTCCCGCACTACCGATCGTTCGGCGGTGCTCGCAGCGGACATGGATCGAACCTCCCTGATAGGCAAAAGAACCAAACCACCCTAAACGCGCGGTCGTGCTGGTCGGTATGGAGCGCGGTGTGTCGTTCTACGCTGGGGTGGTGGACAATGCCGCGACCGAATTGCGCCGGGTGACCCGCCGCTGGCACCAGCTCCCGGCCGACCAGGCGCGCGAAAACGCTTGTCTGCTGCGCGAACTCGCGCAGCAACTGGCCGACGAGGTGCGCCGACAGGACGGCCTGGAGCGGCTCGTCATACCGGATCTGGGCGAGGCGGCACTCGCCGATCAACTCACCGTCATGGTGTATGACGCGTGCCGTGCCGGCTTCGCCGCAGAGGCGGAGCGCGGCCTGACACACCTCCGGCGCGCATTGCCCTGACTCTCGCCTGGCACTTGGGCGAACGCGGCGACCGCGACCTCGACAAGCTCGGCCAGCCGCAGCCACGCCTGGCCAGCTCCCTCAGCGCAACGGTTCGAGAGTCCTCCGGTAGCGCGCGACGTGCTCCTCGTCCGGCTCGAGGTCGGACAGGACGCGGAAGATCCCCGCGCGCAGCATCGCCTGCCGGTGCGGACCGCCAGTCCACTCGTACATCAGGTGCGGGTCCGCGTCGGACCACATGACGAGGTCGAGCACGGTCACGGCGTCGGACCAGGACACAGGCCGCCAGTAGGGAGCGAAGTCGATCACGACCGGAACGTCATCGGCGTCCAGCAACACGTTGCCGGCCAGGTCGCCGTGGACCAACTGGTTGCGCCCGAGCGGCTCGTCGGTGCACAGATCGAGCAACTCGCGCGCGAATTCGGTTTGGGGCTCGGCGAACTCGCCGTCGTGCAGCTGCGCGTCACCGAACGCGACTCGCTCGGCGAGGTCCCAGCGGCTGCGCGGCGGTTGCGTTGCGAGCGGCCACCGGCGCACCACCTGTGCCAGCTCCGCGTGCAGCAACGCGCCAGTGGCACGCACGACGGCCGCGTCGGTGCAGGTGCGACTGCCCGGCTCATAGCGGGACGCCGACCAGCCGTCGCCGACCCAACTGCCGTCCCGCGCCGGGATCGGCATAGCGATGCGCAGGTCGCGGCGCGGGCGGGTGTCCAACTCGACGGCGCGACGCGCGAGGATCGGGCTCAGCTCGTCGGCGATCAACCGATCCCGCCCCGGGCTGAGGACGAGGTCACCCGCGAGCACGCTGGCGCCCTGCCCACCGGGCAACGGGTGCAGGTCGTCCGGGACGGCGAAGAGGTCGAGCACGCGCTCCGACGGGAACGCGTGCTCGACCTCTGTCTGCTGTGGGCTTGCTCGATCAGCGACTCTGCAGCCGTGCGAAGAGGCGCAGCAACTCGATGTAGAGCCAGACGACCGACACCAGCAGGCCGTGTGCCATCAGCCAGGAGTACTTCTCCGGCAGTTGCGCGGCAACGCCGCGCTGGATCGAGTCGAAGTCGACGGCCAGCGAGTAGGACGCCAGGCCGACGGCGAAGACGCTGATGATGATGCCGAGCGGGCCGTTGCCACCGACGCCGAACGGGTTGTCGATGACACCGGTCAGGACCAGTGCGACGTTGACCAGGGCGAAGAGCAGGTAGCCCATCGCCATCAGGCCGAAGATCTTGCGGGACCGCTCGGTCACCCGGATGATGCCGAACTTCCAGCCGGCGAACATCCCGGCGAAGACGCACAGGGTGGCCAGCACGGCCTCGGCGACGACGCCCGGGTAGACCCGGTTGAAGAACCCGCTGGCCGCGCCGACGAACAGGCCTTCACAGACGGCATACGCCAGGATCAGCGGGACCGAGATCACCCGCTTGAAGGAGATCACGAAGCCGATCGCGAGACCGACGAACATGCCGCCGAGCCACAGGGCCATCCCGACCGATTGGTTCTCCTTGCCGACGAACCAGCCGATGGCGGCGAAGACCAACAACACCCCGAAGAGGCCGAGCGTCTTGGTGACGACGTCGTCCAGCGTCATCCGGCCGGCCTGGCGACCGGTGGCCGCAGGCTGGTCGTACATCTTCTCCAGGTCGGGCGCCGGCTGGCTGAACTGACCCTGCTGCGGATAGCCCTGCTGCTGGGGGTAGCCCTGCTGCGGGTAGCCGTAGCGCGAGGCCTGCTGCTGCTCCGGGGAGCTGAACTGGCCGTATTGCGGCTGGTCGCCGGACAAACGGCCCTTGGAGAGGTCGTCGTTGAACCGGTTGAACACCGGATTTGATGCCATGGGCAGTCCCTATCGTGTGGTCGAACAGCTGTGCCGGGTGATCCCTGGTCGCAGTCTAGGCGACAGGAACCACACCTTCACCTTCCTCAACGCTGCGGGGCCGCGTGACTGTTCCGCCGCGCCAACGTCGCAACCGCATCGCGCACTGCACCTCGGAAGTCGTCGGAGCCGGCGATCTCGGCGTCGAAGATCGCATCGATCCCCAGCATCCGGTCCGCCAGACCCCGCTCGGGCCCGGCTGCACGCTCGCGCAACAGCGTTGCCATCGGGTCGTTCAGCGGCAGCTCGCGACCCGATGCGTCCCGGCCACGGTGGACGTAGACCATCCAGGCGGCGACCGCGAGCGCGCAGAGGCGCGGGGTTACGCCGGCGCGCAACCGGTCCCGTGCCGTGTCGAGCAGGCGGATCGGTAGCTTCTGTGAGCCGTCCATCGCGACCTGAACGGTGGTGTGCGGCAGGTGCGGGTTGGCGAAGCGCTGCAGGATCTGATCGCCGTATGCCGCCAGGTCGACGCCCGGCGGCGCTTCGAGCGTGGGGGCCGCGTCCTGGCGCTGCAGGGCTCGGGCGGCGTCATACAGCTCGGGGTCCGTGACGGCCTCGGCGATCGTCCGATGCCCGCGCAACGCGCCGAGGTAGGCCAGCAGTGAGTGGGTGCCGTTGAGCATCCGCAGCTTTGCCATCTCGTATGGCGCAACGTCCGCGGCAAGCGTCGCTCCGGCCTCTTCCCACGCGGGACGTGGCGCGACGAAGCGGTCCTCGATCACCCATTGTCCGAAGGGTTCGGCGACGACGAGCGCCTCGTCCTGCAGGTGCAGCAGCTGCGCTGCTTCCGCCCGGTCACGATCGGTGGTGGCGGGCACGATGCGGTCGACCATCGTCGAAGGGAAGGCGACCGCCTTCCCCAGCCAGGCAAGCAGCTCCGACTCCCCCGCCGCATCGGCGAGTTCGTGCACGAGCCGGCGCAATTGGCTGCCGTTGCCCGGCAGGTTGTCGCAACTGATCGCGGTGATCGGCGCTCCCCCGGCGGCGAAGCGCGCGGCGAGACCTGCCGCCAGCACGCCGACCGACGACCCGGGGCGCGCGCCTGGTGCACCCCCGGCGAGCACGGCACGCAATGCGGCGATATCCGCCGTGACGGCATCCGTGCCGAGCGCGAGCCCGCCGTCCGCGGCGCGGGGGTAACCCTTCTCGGTGATGGTGAGCGTCGCAGCGTGCACGTCCGGGTCGGCGAGCGCAGCGATCGCCGTGCCGGCATCGTCGCCTCCGCTGATCACCCGGCGTATGCCGCCGACCACCCGCAGCGCAGTCTCGTCGGCCGACTTGGTCAGCACGCCGTAGAGGCAGTCCTGCGGCTCCAGCTGGTGCACGACGGTGGCCGACCGGCCGGTGACGGCGAGCTCACCCCAGCGGTCGTCGCCCGTCGCGGCACAAGCGACCTCGGTGTAGACCGCCTGATGTGCGCGGTGGAAAGCACCGATCCCGAGGTGCACCAAGCCTGTTCGAGCATTTTCCCGGCCGGGGCGGCGGGGCAGCTGGACACCGGTGATCGGAGCCTTCGGCAGCGTGCCGGCCGAGAGTCGCTGCATCGCTCAGTCCTTGGAGTCGTCGACGCGGGCGACCAGTTGGGTCGGGTTGACGAAGCGCAGCGCAATCACGAGCAGCACCAGCATCGACAGCATGTAGATCACGGCCATCGCATCGACCGACTGCTGCGCCCGGATGCCCGCACCCGTCATCGCGGTGAACAGCGCCACCACCAGCGTGTTGGAGCTCGAGTCCGACGTCAGGAAGGTCAGCTCGAACATCCCGACCGTGCGCACCAAAACCAGCACGGCAGCGGCCAGCATGCCGGGAACCAGCAACGGGGCGAGGATCCGCACGAAGAGCCGCGACGTGGAGGCGCCGCACATCCGGGCCGCCGACTCGATCGACGGATTGATCTGCTCGATGAACGGCGTCATCGTCAACACGACGAACGGCACGGACGGCACCAGATTGGCCAGGATGACACCGACCAGGCCGGGTGCCAGGTGGTAGTAGTTCAGCAGCGTCGCCAGCGGGATGCCGTAGGTGATCGGCGGCATCATGATCGGCAACAGGAAGAGCAGCATCACCAGCCTGGAGCCGGGGAACTTCTTGCGTGCGAGGACGTATGACGCGGGCACTCCGATGACCACCGACAGCACAACCACCGCGACCGCGACGATCAGCGTGGTCGACACGACCTGCGTCAGGTCGTACTGCGACCACGCCTTGCCGTACCACGAGCCGCTGTAACTGGTCGGCAACCAGCTGTCGAACCACTTGCCGGCGAACGAGTTGACTACGACCGACGCGATCACCCCGAAGAGCAGGATCAGGAAGATCGCCATACCGCCCCAGGTCAGGAACTTGCCCGGTGACGCGATGAGGCGGCGGCGCCGCTCGGCTGCTGCGGGCGCGGGCCCGCCGACGAGAGTGCTCATCAGCCCTTACCTCCGGTGGCTCCCTTGTACATGGTCGAGCGCAGCATCAGCACCATGGCGATCACGATCATCTCGACGACTCCCATCACGATCGCCGACGCGGACGCCAGCGGGTAGTCGAACATCTGGCCCCACGCGTTGTAGGCGACATACGCCACGACACGGGTCGACCCGGACGGGTCGCCGACGAGGATCGCGGACGGGAAGACGCTGAAGGCCAGCACGAAGGTCAGGCAGAAGGTCGTCGCGAGGCCGGGTGCGAGCAGCGGCATGATGATCCGGCGGAAACGCTGTTTCCAGTCAGCCCCAAGGGTTTTCGCCGCCGCTTCCAGCGAGGGGTCGATCCCGGACATGTAGGACAGGATCAGCAGGAACGCAAAGGGGAAGCCGGAGATGATCAGCGACCACAGCACACCCCAGTAGTTCTGCACCAGCTGCACCGGTCCGAGGTCGAACAGCCCGAGGAAGCGGTTGAACCAGCCGCGCGGGCCGAAGAAGTTCAGCAGGCCCTCTGCCGTGAGCACCGTGCCGAGCGTGATCGGCACGACCAGGATCGTGGTCAGCAACCGTTTGCCGCGGAAGTTGCCACGCATCATGTAGGCCAGCGGGATCGACGCGGCAACGTTGATCAGCGCTGCGGGCAGCGAGAGCTTCAGGGTGATCCACAGCGACTCCCAGCCACGCATCTCCGGGTCGGTGAAGAACGCCTTGTAGGCGCCGAACATCCCACCCTTGTTGGGGTGCAGCGACAGGTTGAGCCCGTAGAGGAACGGATAGACGAACAGCACGATCACGAAGAGCAGGCCCGGCACCAGCAGCAGCAAGGTGCGATCGATGCCGTGCTCGGCCATCCGGTGCACCAGCGACGGCTTGTGCGATGAGCCGCCTCCCGTTGACTGCCGCTGCTTGTCGATCACCGGTGCGCTCATGTCGAAACACCCGCTCCTGCAAGGGTTTCGGCGGAGCGGTCAGCGGACTTCGGAGCCTCGGAGTCGGCCGGGAACACCAGCACGCGGCGCGCCTGCGCTGTCAGTCGTATGACGCTGCCGACCGACGGTCGCTCGCTGGTGCGGACGTGGACCGACTCACCGCCGGCGAGGTGTCCCTCGACGGCGAACTCCCGGCCCTGGTATTCGACGACGTCGACGGTGGCGTCCACCTCGAGCGCCTGCGACTCGTGCGGCTCGCCGATCACCAGGTCTTCCGGCCGGATGCCGACCCGGACCCGGTCCCCGACCGCGAGCGGGCCGACGCCCACACCGTCGGCCGTCGTGCCGAGCAGCGACACCCGTGCACCGTCGGCTTCGACCCGCTGCACCTCGCCCTCGAACAGGTTGCGGTAGCCCATGAAGTCGGCGACGTGCGCGTTGGACGGGGTTTCGTGCAACTCCTGCGGTGTGCCGATCTGCTGGACCTTACCGAGGCGCAGCACGACCAGCCGGTCCGCCAGCGACAACGCCTCCTCCTGGTCGTGCGTGACGTAAATGGTTGTCAGCCCAAGCGATTGGTGCAGGCGCCGGATCTCGGTGCGCATCTCCAGGCGCAGCTTTGCGTCCAGGTTGGACAGCGGCTCATCCATCAGCACCAGCGGCGGCCGCAGCACCACTGCACGCGCGATCGCGACGCGCTGCTGCTGTCCACCGGACAACTGCCCCGGCAGTTTCGTGGCGTGCGGACCGAGCTGCACCAGGTCGATCGCCTCATCCACCCGCTGCTTGATCTCCGCCCGCGGCACCTTGCGCATCTGCAGTCCGAACGCGATGTTCTTGCGCACCGTCAGGTGCGGGAAGAGCGCGTAATTCTGGAAGACCATGCCGAAGCCGCGCTTCTCCGGCGGCAGGTGATCGACCTGTCGGTCGTCCAGCAGGATCCGGCCGGCCGTCAGCGGCAACAGGCCCGCGACACAGTTCAGTGCGGTCGACTTGCCACAGCCCGACGGTCCGAGCAGTGCGATGAACTCGCCGCGCCGGATGTCCAGGTCGAGGTTGTTCAACGCGGTCTGTCCGCCGAAGCTGCGGGTCAGCCCGTCCAGCCGCAGGGTGCTGAAGTCCTCCTGAGACTTGCTCATTTACTCGGCGCCTTCCCGCCGCCGACCTTCTTGTCCCACATGCTGAATGCCTTGACCAGCTTCTGTGCATCGATCGGTGTCACGACCGGGTTGGACTTGATGAGGTCGGCGTACTCGGTCCGGCCGTACTCCTTGATCACCTGCTGGCTCTTGGGCGGGGCCATGTCGATCGTCACGCCCTTGACGGCCGGGCCCGGGTAGAAATAGCCGTCGTCATACGTCTTGGCCTGCTGCTTCTTGGTCAGCGCGTAGTTGAGCACCTGCAGGATCGCGGACATCTTGTCCGACGAGACGCCCTTGGGCACTGCTGCGTACTGCGCGTCGCCCACCCACTTGAAGCCTTCCAGTGAGGTCACCTTGAAGTTCTTGGGGACCTGATTGAGCGCGCGCGGGTTGATGTCCCAGCCCGTTGTGGTCATGGCCATGTCCCAGGCGCCGGTCTTCAGGTTGTTCATCGTGACGCTGGTGCCGGTGGGGTAGGTCTTGACGTACTTGCCGATGTTCTGCAGGTACTTCCAGGTCTTGGTCCAGCCGTTGACGGGATCGCTCGGGTCCTTGTCCTTCAGGATGTAGGGCAGCCCCATCAGCCAGGTGCGGCCCGGGCCGGAGTTCGCCGGCTGCGCGTAACCGAACTTGCCGGGGTGCGCCTTCGCCCAGGCCAGCAGCTCGTCCGCGGTCTTCGGCGGGTTCTTGACCTTGGCGGGGTTGTATTCCAGCAGTGGGCCGGACGGGTAGTAGACCAGCTCGACGGCCTGGTCCTGTGCCAGCTTCTGCATCTTTGCGGCCGGCGCCTGGTAATTGTCCATGTTGGACAGTCGACTCGAGAACTTCTTCATGTTGACGAAGAGTCCCTGCTCGATCCCCGCGGACAGGCCGTCGGTGCCGGTGAGGACCAGGTCGATGTGCAGGTTGCCGGCGTCCTGCTGCGCCTTGACCTTGCCCGCCATGTCCGGCGCTCCAGCCGTCTGCCAGGTCACCTTCTTGATGACGTCGGGGTTCTCCTTGGCGAACGAATCGAAGATCGAGCCGGTCAGCTGTTTGTTGCCGGCGACATCGAGGATGTTGAGCGTGACGCCCTTCGAGGGCTTGGTGGGTACGGCGGAGGCCTTGAGGGCCTTCGACGGGTCGGACCCGCCGCCACCCGGAGTCCCGCACGCGGTCATGGTGAGGCTGGCAGCCGCGAGTGCGGCGACTGCCCCAGCTGTGGTGAAACGCATACGATTTCGCTCCTTGGATCTGGTGAGCGTGCAAGTCACGCTGTGGGTGGGGAGAGACTTCAGCGCTGCTGCGACGGCACCGAAGTGGACTGCCGGACCACCAGTTGGACCGACAGCTCCTCAGCCGGGCGTGGCCGGTCGGTGGGGTCCATCAGGTCGACCAGGTAATTGACGGCGGCGCGTCCGACCTTCTTCAGCGGGGATCGCACGGTGGTCAGGCCGGGCGAGACCAGCGTTGCGACGTTGACGTCGTCGATGCCCATGACCGACAGGTCCTCGGGCACCCGGATCCCGCGAGTGTTGAGCCGGGCGAGGATGCCGAGGCCGACGAGGTCGTTGTAGGCCAGTGCGGCAGTCGCACCGGAGGCGACCACCACGTCGGCGGCGGACTGTCCGCCGTCGAAATTCGGTGCGTAGGAACCAATCTTGTCGACCTCGAGATCGTCGAAGGTCGGGGTGTTGCGTTGGATGGCCGCCCAGCGCTTCTGGTTCGACCAGGACCTCTCCGGCCCTCCGACATACGCGATCTTGCGGTGCCCGAGGGCGTGCAGGTGCTCCAGTGCGAGACGGATGATCTCCTCGTCGTCGACGATGACCGAGGTCAGTCCCTCCCACTCGCGGTTGATCAGCACCATCATCGTCTGGTCGGCGATGCCGGCGATCTCGTCGGCCGACATACGCGGCGAGCACAGGATGAGTCCGTCCACCTGCTTGGCGAGCTGATGCACCAACTCCAGCTCGGTGCGGGTGTCCTCGTCGGAGTCGGCGATGAACACCGAATACCCCGCCGCGAGTGCACGGCTCTGGACGCTCTTGGTGATGGAGGCGAAGTAGGGATTCTCCAGGTCAGGAACGACAAGGCCGATGTTGTGAGTGGTGCCGGTGATCAGGCCGCGCGCGGCGAGATTCGGTCGATAGCCGAGTTGCCGCGCTGCCGCGACCACTCGATCACGGGTCGCCGAAGCCACGGCGGTGTTGCCCGAGAGTGCCCGGGAAACCGTCGATGCGGACACGCCCGCGGCCTCGGCCACGTCGTGCACGGTGATGGATGACATCACCGGCCACCTCCTTGGAATGTGCGGTGCGACACATCGTGCAATCGTGCCCACAAACACGTCAATCGTCGTTATCGAACCGTTACATCCGAGAGAGTCGCCATCTGCCGACACAACGGGTGTACCGCGAATTTGCTTGCAAACATTGCTTTTACCTCTTGATCGAACAACGTGCGACGGTGCATAGTGACTCTGCAATCGCTTGCAAGCTATTTCAGAAATGGGTGCAATGACTGACCAGTGGCAGCTCGATCCCGACCGAGCGTTCCCCGCCGATCCGACGACGCGGGAGCTGGCTCGCACGATCTACCAGCACGCAGCGGACCTGCCGCTGGTGTCGATGCACGGGCATGTCGACGTCGACCTCTTCGCCGCGAACAAACCGTTCGGTGACCCGGCCGAGCTGCTCATCACACCGGACCACTACCTGGTCCGGATGCTGGTCTCGCAGGGCTACCGCCATGCAGAGCTCGGCGTGCCCTACCGCGAGAGCGCCAATGACACCGACGACGACACCGGGGAGGTCGCCGTGCCGGTCGAGCGGGACCCCCGCGCCATCTGGCGACGCTTCTGCGCCAACTGGCACCTCTTCCGCGGCACGCCGACCCGCTACTGGCTGGAGCACGAGCTGGCGGAGATATTCGGCCTGCCCGAGGCGCCATCGGCGCAGAACGCCGACGCCCTCTACGACCAGCTCACCGACACCCTCGCGCGAGACGACTTCCGGCCGCTGGCGCTGCTGGACCGGATGAACGTCCAGATCCTCGCCACCACAGACTCGGCGCTGGCCGACCTGTCCACGCACGCCCGGCTCGCCGAGCAACTGGGCACCGACCGGATCGTTCCCACCTTCCGTCCCGACTCCCTGGTGCACGTCGGTCACCCCGGCTGGCCGGACGAAATCCAGCAGTTGGCAACAGTTTCCGATGTCGACACCGGCCACTACCACGGCTTCCTCGCTGCCCTGCGTCAGCGCCGGCGGGCCTTCCGAGCCGCCGGCGCACGAGCTACCGACCACGGACACCTGAGCGCCGACACCACACCGCTGGCGGACGCCGACGCGGAGCGGATCTACCGATCAGCATTGACCGGCGAAGTGCAGGAGAGCGAGGCCGCGGCGTTCGCCGCGCACATGCTCTTCCAGATGGCCGAGATGTCCGCCGAGGACGGCCTGGTCATGCAGTTGCACCCCGGCGTGCTGCGCAACCACAGCAGCACCGTCTACCGATCGCACGGACCCGACCGGGGATTCGACATACCGGTGGGAGTGGAGTTCACCCGCAACCTGCGCCCGCTGCTGGACCGCTTCGGCCTCAGCAGCCGGTTCCGCTGCATCCTGTTCACCACCGACGAGACGGTCTACTCGCGCGAGCTCGCCCCCCTTGCCGGTGCCTACCCGTCGGTGCGCCTCGGTGCACCGTGGTGGTTCCTGGACAGCCCCGAGCAGATGCGGCGCTTCCGCGAGTCCGCCGTCGAGACCGCAGGTTTCTACAACACCAGCGGATTCGTCGACGACACAAGGGCATTCGCTTCTATCCCGGCACGACACGACCTCTCGCGCCGCATCGACGCCGGTTATCTCGGGCGCCTCGTCGCCGAGGGACGGCTGTCGATGGACGAAGCGCTGGACACGATGGTCGACCTGTCCCACCGCCTCGCGCTGACGGCATACGCCGCGCCGGCCGACTGATCCCGCACCCGCAGCCCACGAAGGAGAGACATGGCAATCAGATCCGCCGAGGTCCTGGTGACCAGTCCTGGTCGCAATTTCGTCACGTTGCGCCTCACGACCGAGGACGGTGTCACCGGGCTGGGTGACGCCACCCTCAACGGGCGCGAGCTCGCCGTTGCGGCATACCTGCGGGATCATCTGACCCCGTTGCTCCTCGGCCGCGACGAGACCCGCATCGAGGACACCTGGCAGTACCTCTACCGAGGCGCCTACTGGCGGCGCGGGCCGGTGACGATGGCGGCGATCGCCGCCGTGGACATGGCGCTGTGGGACATCAAGGCGAAAACCGCTGGTATGCCGCTCTATCAGCTGCTCGGCGGCCGGTCCCGCCGTGGCTGCCTCGCCTACGGGCACGCGTCCGGGAGCAGCACCGACGCACTCTTCACCTCGATCCGCAACCACCTCGAGCAGGGGTATGCCGCGATCCGTGTCCAGACCGGCGTGCCCGGCCTGGGCCAGGTGTATGGCGTGGCGACCGACCAGCAGCCGGGACAGCGCTACGACTACGAGCCGGCCAAGCGGCAGGCGTTGCCGGCCGAGGAAACATGGGACACGCGAGCCTATTTGCGCCACGTGCCAACGATTTTCGAGGCGGTCCGGGGCGAGTTCGGGCCCGAGTTGCCACTGCTGCACGACGGTCACCACCGCATGTCACCGAACGAAGCGGCGATCCTCGGCCGCAGCCTGGAGCCCTACGACCTCTTCTGGCTGGAGGACTGCACACCGGGTGAGAACCAGGAGGCGCTGCGCCGCGTGCGGTCGCAGACCACCACTCCCCTGGCCATCGGCGAGGTCTTCAACTCGGTGTTCGACTACCAGACGCTGATCACCGAGCAGCTCATCGACTACGTCCGCTCGGCCGTCACCCACACCGGCGGCATCACCGCGCTGAAGAAGCTGATGGACTTCGCGGCGATCTACGGCATCCGCTCCGGTTTCCACGGTCCGACCGACATCTCTCCCGTCGGGCAGGCCGCGCACCTGCACCTCGGCATCGCGCTGCACAACTTCGGGATCCAGGAATACATGCAGCACTCCGCGGACACCCTGAACGTCTTCCGCACCAGCTACACCTTCACCGACGGCCTCCTCGACCCCGGCGAGACACCGGGCCTCGGCGTCGATTACGACGACGCGGCAGCCGAATCCTTCGAATACACAACGGCATACCTCCCGGTCAATCGTCGTCTCGACGGAACGGTGCACGACTGGTGAACGACGGACTGCTCCTGCTCGCCGCCGGCGACGACGTCGCTGTGGCGACCCGTGCGCTGTCGGCCGGCGAGGCCATCGAGATCGCCGGGGCTGCCGAGCCGGCCGGTTCCACCACCGTGACCGTCCGGTCGTCGGTGCCGCTCGGCCACAAGGTCGCCGTCGTCGCTCTCGGGTCCGGCTCGCCGGTCCGCAAGTATGGCGCGACGATCGGCCGCGCCACGACAGGCATCGCTGTCGGCGACCACGTGCACGTCCACAACCTGCAGATCTCCGAGGCCGACGAGCCGCACGAGTTCGGCACGGACCGGCACACCCTCACCCCGGCGGCCGGGGAACGCCCCACCTTCCAGGGCTACCCGCGCTCGGACGGGCGGGTCGGCACGCGCAACTACGTCGGCATCCTGACCTCGGTGAACTGCTCGGCCAGCACCGCCCGGATGATCGCCGACCAGTTCCGCGGACCGGTGCTCGATGCCTACCCGAACGTCGACGGAGTCGTCGCGCTCACCCACCGCAGCGGGTGCGGTCTGGTCACCGAGAGCGAGGGCGCACGGGTGCTGATGCGCACCTTGCGCGGGTATGCCGCCCACCCGAACATCGCCGGACTGCTCGTCGTCGGGCTCGGTTGCGAGATGCTGCAGTCCTCGCGCGTGATCGATGCTGCGGACATTCCGGAGTCCACCCTCATCGAGCATCTGGTGATCCAGGACGAGGGCGGGATCCGGCGGACCGTCCGCGCAGGCGTCGCTGCGATCGAGCGGATGCTCGGCCCGATCGATGCGCTGCGCCGGGTCCCGTGCGACGTCTCCGAGCTGGTCCTCGGTCTCAATTGCGGTGGCTCCGACGGGTTTTCGGGCATCACCGCCAACCCCGCCCTCGGTGTGGCGTCGGACCGCCTGGTCTCCTACGGCGGCACGTCGATCCTCGCCGAGACACCGGAGGTGCACGGCGCCGAGGGTTTGCTGACCCGCCGTGCAGTCTCCGAGGACGTCGGTCGCGCACTGCTCGCTCGGCTCGACTGGTGGCGGGACTACACCGCCGCGGGCGGCGGAACGATGGACAACAACCCCTCCCCCGGCAACAAGGCGGGCGGCCTCACCACGATCCTGGAGAAGTCACTCGGTGCCGTGGCCAAAGCAGGGCACGCCGACCTCACTGAAGTGGTCGAGTATGCCGAAACCCCAACGGGATCCGGCCTCATCTTCATGGACACCCCCGGTTATGACCCGGTGTCGGTGACCGGCATCGTCGCCGGCAGTGCGAACGTCGTGTGCTTCACGACCGGACGTGGTTCGGTCTTCGGGTGCAAGCCGGTGCCGAGCATCAAGCTCGGCACGAATTCCGCTCTCTATCAACGTATGCCGGAGGACATCGACCTCAACTGCGGCACCATCGTCGACGGGACGGACACGCTTGAGGGTGTCGGCGAGAAGATCTTCCAGCAGATTATCGCCGTGGCATCCGGGCGACCGACCGTCAGCGAGGAGCTCGACCTCGGCCAGGAGGAGTTCGTGCCGTGGCAGCTCGGCGCGGTGACCTAGCTCGCCGAGAAGCCGCCCGCAATTAATCGTCGCGGCGGCCGCGATCTCGCACACAATGGCCTGCACGGTCGCCCACCCCGTGCGACCGACAAATCTCCTACGGGCGTGATCCAGGGCCGACACCCGAGGAGCGGAGACCTGTCTCAGCGGCGGGTCGGATCGGAGGCCCCCATGCGCCATCTGCGCCCCCTCATCGTCGGATGCGCTGCTGCCGGTCTGGCAGTCAGCGTGCCGGGCATCGCCTCGGCACACCCGAAACCGTCACCACCGCGGACCGTGTCCACCTCGGTCGGTGCGCCGTTCAACCTGGAGGTGCACGGCAGTCGCGTGCTCGTCGCAGACGGTGGCGCAGGCCTGGTCGGCTCCGTCGGACGGAACGGCACCATTTCGCCCCTCGTCTCCGGCGTGCCCGGTGCGTCCGGTGTCGCCACCCGGGGCGCCTGGCTGGCCTACACCTCCACGGTCAGCGACGAATCGACGATGGAGAATTTCGCATCCGGGGTGCACGTGCGCAGACCCGGCGGCGGCACGGTGTATGCCGACACCACGGCATACGAGGCCAAACACAACCCGGATGCGGTGAACTCCTACGGACCGCAGACCGAAGACCCGTGCGTCACCGATGTCCTCGGCCCGAAATACACCGGGGCCCTGGACTCCCACGCCTACTCGGTCGCCCGCAACGGCAACAGTTGGTTGCTGGCCGACGCGGGTGCCAACGACCTGCTGTCGGTGACCGACAGCGGGCGGATCAGCACGGTCGCGGTGTTCCCGCCCCAGCCGCACACCGTCACCGCCGATCAGGCCGACGCGTTGGGCATGCCGGGCTGTGTGGCAGGCACCACCTACAACTTCGAGCCGGTGCCGACCGATGTCGAGGTCGGGCCCGGTGGCGAGATCTACGTGACCACGCTGCCCGGTGGCCCCGAGGGCCCCGAGCTGGGCGCGCGCGGCGCGTTGTGGAAGGTCAACCCGTCGACGCACAAGATCACCAAGCTCGCCGACGGCTTCGCCGGCGCCACGAACCTGGCGATCGGCAAGCACGGAAACGTCTATGTCGCAGAGCTTTTCGGCGGCAAGATCTCCGTCGTCAACCACGGCCGGGTCTCCACGCTGGTCAATCTGCCCGGCGTCGTCTCGGTCGAGACCGCGCCGAACGGCACTGTGTATGCCGGCACGATGGGCCAGGACGCGACCACGCCGGGCAGCATCGTCGAGATCAGGGGCGGCAAGATCTGCACGCGGCATCGCGTGCGCTGAACGGGTGTGCCGGTGGGCGGTGCATCCCTGGACCCGCCTGCCGGCCCACCTCTCACCCGGTGCCCCCGACGGGACTCGAACCCGCACTCGAGCGATTTTAAGTCGCCTGCCTCTGCCAATTGGGCTACGAGGGCACGGTCAGCGTAGCCGTGGGCAGGCTCCCGGTCCGGAGCGGTCTGCGGCTCGACCGTGCCGTTATTTGTCCTCAACCTGATCGTAAATACAGTCGACTTCGGGGCTTGTGGGATCATGGGGGTGTGGAACGCGAGGACCTGACCCGTCCGGACCCCTCGGACGGACCCAGCCTCGGCGACAGTCGAGCCGAGGTGCTGGGCACGCTGCAGTCGGCCGGCACACCCATGTCGGTCACCGATGTCGCCGCGAAGGTGCGGCTGCACCCCAACACCGCCCGCTTCCACCTGGACGGCCTCGTCGAGCAGGGCCTGGCCGAGCGCGCGACCGAGCAGCGCGATGTGCCGGGACGCCCGCGCTCGCTCTACAGCGCCACCGCCGACAGTCCGCAGTCCGGGCGCCGCAGCTACCGGCTGCTCGCGGAGATCCTGGCCAGCTATCTCGCCGACCAGGAGCCGGAGCCCACCGAAGCCGCGCGCCGCGCCGGCGAGGCGTGGGGCCACTTCCTCACCGATCGGCCGGCACCGTTCCAGCGCGCTGACAGCGACGGCGCCATCAAGCAGCTCGTGGAGCTGCTCGACGAGATCGGCTTCGCACCCGAGCTCGACAACAAGCCGACGAACGAGTCCCCGAACAAGGCTCTGAACAAGCGAATCCTGTTGCACCAGTGCCCGTTTCGCGAAGTCGCCGAAGAGCACGGCGACGTCGTCTGCGCAGTGCACCTCGGCCTCATGCGCGGCGTGTTGTCCGAGTTGCAGGCTCCGGTCGACGCCGAGGGACTCGACCCGTTCGTCGAGCCGAATCTCTGCGTCACACGGCTGACCGACGCAAACCGTCCGTCGTCGGATCACTGATCGCTGCGCGCTCGTCACCGTCGTCGTCGAACGTGTCCGCCAACGTGTCCGCATCGTCGCTCGCGTTCGCAATGCGAGCCCGCCGCACGGCGTCGAGGCCCGCCAGCCGCCGGGACCGCGAGCGCCGAATCATCCGCCGCTCCTCCGGCGTGGTCCCGCCCCAGATGCCCTCGTCCTCGCCATTCTCCAGCGCGGACTCGAGACACTGAGCGAGCACCGGACAGTGTCGGCAGATCTCCTTGGCCTGCTCGATCTGTCGAGCCGCCGGCCCACCGGTCCCGATCGGGAAGAACAACTCGGGATTCTCGCCGCGACATGCCGCCGACCTGCGCCAGCTCTCGACCACCATGTGCGACTCCTCCTTCGAAACCCGCGCGGCGCCGCCATCGCGCGCGGCAACCGGATTTCTTTTATACGAGGGTAATCGTTTTTATTGGTGGTCGGAAGAGCGCGGCATACGAGAGCCGCGTCACGTCGGTTGTCGTTGAGTTGTCGTTGAGTTGTTGCTGAGCTGTCGTTGAGCGGCCGTCAGACGAGGCTGAGCGCGATGCCGTCGAGGATGTCGTGCTCGCTGGTGAGCACCGTGTCGATGCCCGCCGCGTCCGCGACGCGCCGCACGATCGTGCGCCAGATCAGCGCACCCGAGCCGATGACGTCCACCCGGCCGGGGTGCATGAACCCGAGCGCCGCCCGCTGCTCCCGGGTGGCACCGAGCAGCGCATTGCACGACTCCTCCACCTGCGCCACGGTCAACTCGGTGCCGTGGATGCGCTCGGAGTCGTAGGCCGCCAGCCCGAGGGCATTGGCGGTGATGGTGGTCACCGAGCCGGCCAGCCCGATCAGTGCACCGGTGCGCTCCAACGGCACCACCGCCGCGGCTTCGTCGATGGCGGCATTGATGTCGGTCAGCGCCGACTCGATCTCCGAGTTCGTCGGCGGGTCGGAGTGCAGGTGCCGCTCGGTCAGCCGCACGCAGCCGATGTTGGTGGAGCGGGCCGCCGTCACGTCCGTGCTGCCGAGCACGAACTCGGTCGACCCCCCGCCGAGGTCCACCACGAGGTATGGCGCGGGCGTCGCGTCCTCCGCCACACTCGTCGCGCCGCGGAAGCTCAACTGCGCCTCCTCGGCACCGGTGATGACCTCCGGTCGGATGCCGAAACCCTTGAAGGCAGAGGCGATCCCGGCGGTGAACTCCGCTGCGTTCGAGGCGTCGCGGGACGCGGAGGTCGCCACGAACCGCACGCGCTCCACCCGGTGCTGCGCGCACTGCTCGGCATACTCCGCGGCGACGCGCAAGGTGCGCTCCATCGCCTCCGGTGCGATGCGACCGGTCACATCGACACCTTGCCCGAGCCGCACGATTTCCATCCTGCGGACGACGTCGGTCAGCGTGCGCCCATGGGCGTCGGAAATGTCGGCCGGGTCGTCGATGTCGGCGATGAGCAGCCGGATGGAGTTGGTGCCGCAGTCAACGGCGGCGACGCGGGTCATGGTGCTCCTTCGTGGTGGGTCGTGGTCTCGATACGCGGCCTCCCCCGCTGCGCTCCTCCGGCCGCTACTCGACCGACTTGATGGTGCAGCAGCCGCCTGTCCACCACTGCGGCAGGGCAGCGAGCGCCTCGTCGCCCAGCGGGTTGATGCCCGGACCGACGGCCATCGAGTGTGCGACCAGCACGTGCAGGCACTTGACCCGATCGGGCATCCCGCCGGCGGAGATGCCGTCGATCTCGGGAACCTCACCCAGATCGGACCGACGGCGCAGGTAGTCCTCGTGCGCGCCGCGGTATGCGGCAGCGAGCTCGGGGTCGGTCGCCAGCCGCTCGGTCATCTCCCGCATCATGCCCTGCGCTTCCAGCGTGCCGATCGCACTGGTCAGCCGCGGACAGGTCGCGTAGAAACTGGTCGGGAAGGGTGTCCCGTCCGGCAACCGCGGCAGGGTGCGCACCACGGCCGGGCAACCGCACGGACAGCGTGCCGCCACCTCGACCACACCACGGGGCAATCGGCCGAGCTGACGCTCGACCGCCGCCAGGTCGGCGGGATCGACGGGGTTGGTAGGAGTCTCGGTCATCGACGGATCAGTGCTGGATTCAGTGCTCGTCTTAATGCTCACCGGAGGCGACCACGGACTTCCACAGCGTGCCGTACCACGTCTGCTTCTCCTGGGACTTCTGCACAGCGGCCGCCTTGGTCTTCTCGTCCGTGACGTAGACCGTGAGGGTCTTGCCCGGCTTGGCGAAACCGAGCCGCTGCCCCGCCTGGGCGGCGACATACTTGGGGTCGCTCCACTTGCGCTTGGTCTCCTTCAACGATGCGACGTCCTCCTGCTGTGCGGCCACCTGCGCCTGCAGCCGCGAGACGTGCTGCCGCTCGGACACATAGGACCGCACCGTCGGCGCGATCACGACCGCCAGGAAGACGATGAGCGCGCCGAGCACGGCCAGGCGCCGCATCGACCTGGGTGACCGCTGCTTGCGAACGGCACGCGAGCCGCCGCCCCCACCCTTGCCCGGGCGCCCCGCCTGCGGCCGGGACGACGCACTGCGCACCGTCGTGCTGCGCGTAGTGCCCGACCGCCGGCGTGCGGTCGCCGGACGTGACGTCGCGCGCGACCGACCTGCCTGTGTCTTGCGCGAATCGCGTGTCACAAGTGGGCCTTTCGCTGCGTTGTCGCTCTGTCTGTGTGGCTGTGTCTGTGTCGCTCTGTCCGCCGGTGTCCGTCAGGCCTTGAACCGCGGGAACGCACCGGCGCCGGCGTAGACCGCAGCGTCGTCGAGCTCCTCCTCGATCCGCAGCAACTGGTTGTATTTGGCGACGCGGTCGGACCGAGCCGGTGCACCGGTCTTGATCTGACCGCAGTTGGTCGCGACGGCGAGGTCGGCGATCACCGTGTCCTCGGTCTCGCCGGAACGATGGCTCATCATGCAGCGGAAGCCGTTGCTCTGCGCGAGCGTGACCGCGTCGAGCGCCTCGGTCAGCGTGCCGATCTGGTTGACCTTGACCAGCAGGGCGTTGGCGTTGCCGCCCTCGATGCCACGGCTGAGGCGAGTCGGGTTGGTGACGAAGAGGTCATCGCCGACGATCTGCACCTTGTCGCCGAGCTCGGTGGTGAGGGTCTTCCAACCCTCCCAGTCCTCCTCGTCCAGCGGGTCCTCGATCGAGACCAGCGGGTATGACGCGACCAGGTCGGCGTAGTAGGCGGTCATCTCGTCCGCCGACTTCTTCGTGCCCTCGAAGACGTAGGAGCCGTCCTCGTAGAACTCGCTCGCGGCGGCGTCCATCGCGAGTGCGATGTCCTTGCCGGGGGTGTAACCGGCAGCCTTGATCGCGTCGAGGATCAGGTCGAGCGCGGCGCGGTTGGACTCGAGATTGGGGGCGAAGCCGCCCTCGTCGCCGAGGCCGGTCGACAGGCTGCGGTCGTGCAGCACCTTCTTCAACGCGTGGTAGACCTCGGCGCCCCAGCGCAGCGCCTCACGGAAGGAGCCGGCGCCGATCGGCGCGATCATGAACTCCTGGATGTCGACGTTGGAGTCGGCGTGCGCGCCACCGTTGAGGATGTTCATCATCGGCACGGGCAGCAGGTGGGCGTTGGGTCCGCCGACGTAGCGGAAGAGCGGCAGGTCGGCCGAGTCTGCGGCCGCCTGGGCGACGGCGAGGCTGACACCGAGGATGGCGTTGGCGCCGACGCGGCTCTTGTTCTCGGTGCCGTCGACGCTGATCATCTCCTGGTCGACCAGGCGCTGCTCGCTGGCGTCATACCCGAGGACACGCGGCGCGAGCTCCTCACCCACGGCGTCGACAGCGTCCTGGACGCCCTTGCCGCCATAGCGCTTCTTGTCACCGTCGCGACGCTCCGCCGCCTCGAACTGGCCGGTGCTCGCACCGGAGGGAACAGCAGCTCGGCCGACCGTCCCGTCATCGAGCGCGACCTCGACCTCGACGGTCGGGTTGCCTCGGGAGTCGAGGATTTCACGGGCGAGCAGGGCGTCAATCGTGGCCACGTTGGTGAGTCTCCTGGCGCGTTGTCTCGAGTCCGGCAGGCACGGCGCCCGCGTCGGTTTCTGCGCGCAAGACTATCGCCGAAGCACCGCTCGGTCCGGGACGACCCACTCACCGGACGAATTCGACCGCTCGCTCGTCCGCCCGCAAATCGATACCCGACGGTAGGCCGGACCGCCCACCTGTCAGAATGAACCACCAACTGCGGGGCGTAATGCGCCAATCCGGCTCCGCGAACAGCCCGGATACGGCATCCTGTTGCGGTAACACCGACAAGCATCCCGCCGCGCGTGACCGGTTCCGCCGGACGCCGCAGGACAGCCGGCGCCGGTCGGCGCCACCACCCGTCGGTGCCGGACACCTGGTTGTCCGCGCACAGACCCGTGCGGCAGCAGCAACACGGCTGCCACGCCATCGATCTGGAAGAGAACACCACCACGATGCCCGAATCACGCCGCGGTGCGACGACGGCTCCCGCGACCCCTGAGCCGCCGAAGGAGATCACCCGGACCTTCTGGCCGCCCAGCGACTGGTCGGTCCGCCGCAAGGTCATCGCCTGCCTGGCGCTGCCGCTGGTTTTTGCCACCGTCCTGGTCGGCGTGCGCATCGGCTCGGCGTGGAGCGACGCCAGCGCGGCATCACAGGCCGAGCAGCGCTACCAGGTCTTGGAACCCGCGATCGACTACCTCGCCAGCAGCCAGGACCTGTCCGCGCAACTGGTGAACCCGAAATCCAGCAGCAAGACGGAGGGTGCGGCACGCGCCCGGTTCCACCAGTCCCGGGACACGCTGTCGAACTCGCTGGGCTCCGCCGGGCTGAGCGACCGGCAGCACTCGCTGCTGCGAGACGCGATCAACACCGGCAAGAACCTCGACTCGGCGACCAACGCCACCAGCGAGTCGGCCGCGTCGCTCGCTCCGGGCGCCATCAGCTCCGACGTCCTCGCTTTCGTGGACGACCTCGACACATCGCACGCGGACCCGACCCTCAGCGCGCTGCACGACCTGGTCACCGCGCAGAGCCACCTGGCCGACCAGCGACTCGAGCTGTCGGCCGGCACCGATCTGAGCAGCGCCCTACGGATCCAGCTGTCCGCCGACGTCGGCGGTGAGCGCGACGCACTGGAACGTGTGCAGTCCGCGCATCTGCCGGGTGTGGACGTGTCGTCGCTGCAGTCGGACACCGTCAGTCGACTGACCTTCTCCACCGACGGCACCCTGAGTCAGCTCAAGAGCGTGACCAAGTCGGTGACGTCGTCATACCGACCGGCATACAAGGCAGCTGTGAAGGTCGCGACCCAACGGGTCAGCGCCCAGGCGGACGACGCACGCCGCTCGGCCCTGCTGCAGGTCGCGCTGGTGATTGCGCTGCTGGTGCTGACCGGCATCATCGTCGTCCTGCTGTCGCAGCGGCTGCTCGTGCGACCGATCACCGGCCTGCGTCGCGACACCCTGGACATCGCCCAGAAGCACCTGCCGGCAACGATCGATCGTGTCCAGTCCGGGCAAGGGGTCGGCCGCATCCAGAGCATCGCCCTGACCAGCCGGGAAGAGATCGGGCAGCTGTCTCGTGCCGTCGACGACATGCAGAACCGCGCGATCCGGCTGGCCTCGGAGCAGGCGACGCTGCGTCGGCAGATGACCGACATGTTCGAGACCCTGTCCCGTCGAAGCACTTCGCTGGTCAACCAACAGCTGAACCTGCTGGACCAGTTGGAGCGCACCGAGGACGACCCCAAACGACTGGACAGCCTCTTCCGGCTGGACCACATGGCCGCCCGCATGCGCCGGAACGGCCAGAGCCTGATGGTGCTCGCGGGTAACGACGCGCGCGGTGGACGGAGCGAGTCGCTCCCTCTCGACCAGGTGATCGGCACCGCCGTCTCCGAGGTGGAGGGCTACCAGCGTGTGGACGTCGGCGGCCTGCCCGAGCACATCGTCGACGCGAGCGCAGCCGGCGACCTGGTGCACATCGTCTCCGAGCTGGTCGACAACGCGCTGTCCTACTCCCCGCCGGACTCGCGGGTCGGCGTCAGCGGCACCCGTGCCATCGACGGCGGCGTGCTGCTGGAGATCGAGGACCACGGGCTCGGCATCGACAAGGACGAGCTGGCCGAGCTCAACGAGAACATCTTCGCCGGCGGTCGGTTC
This sequence comes from Flexivirga sp. B27, assembly GCF_052905685.1. Taxonomy (NCBI): domain Bacteria; kingdom Bacillati; phylum Actinomycetota; class Actinomycetes; order Micrococcales; family Dermacoccaceae; genus Flexivirga; species Flexivirga sp. B27. The sequence continues at coordinate 28,991 of NZ_JBPYUM010000007.1, forward strand.
AGTGTCGAAACAACCCGTCACATGGGCCTGTTCGTGGTCGCCCGGCTGAGTGCGAACCACGAGATCGAGGTCCGCCTGCGGTCCCGGCTGAACCGCGGCACCGTGGCTGCGGTGCACATCCCCGTCAGCGTTCTCTCGGACCAGCCGGTCGAGGACCTCGACGTCACCACCCGGCAGACGCTGTTCGAGCAGTCTCCCGAGACGTCCCGCGACACCGCGGATGCGTCCGCCGACACCGCCGGGATGCCCGCGGCCGGAGCGGCAGCAGGGGCACTGGCTGGTGCAGGCGTCGGCGCTGGTGTCGCGACCGCGACCCTGACGGCATACCCACCCGCTTCGGCGTCCGAGCCCGTGTCCGAGCCGGACCCGACCGAGCAGACCAGCGCCGGGTTGCCGCGCCGGCGCCCCGGTGCGACCGGTGTGACGGCGCTGACCGGCACGGACTCGCTGGGTAGCGCGACGAGTTTCACCGACCACTCCGGCCCGCAGCAGCGCGATGAGTGGGTGTCTCCGGTCGCCGAGACGTCGCGCCCTGCCAAGGACCGCGCCGGTCAGGCGTCGGCGTTCTTCTCCGCGCGTCAGGCGGCTGCCGCCGAGCAGGAGGCGCGCACGTCGTCCGGTTTGCCGCAACGCCGTCCCGGAGCGACGCAGGGCCCCTGGGCCGATCAGTCAGGGCCGGCATCTACACCGGACTCGACGCCCGCATCCACGCTGAACTCGACATCCGACTCGGCACCGCCGCCCATGCCGGCGAGCACGCCGCCGAGGCCCCGGCCGCCGGAGGACACCCCGATCTTCCAACAGATCAGTTCACGCTGGCTGGACGCGGACGGCGGACAGTGGGCACCGTGGTCCAGCGAACCGACCGATCATGCATGGGAGGCCGCTCACGTGGCGACCGAGGAACACTTCAGCGACGACGGTGCTCTCCCGCGTCGCGAGCCGGGACGATTCGTCGTACCCGGCAGCATCGAGACACCCGGGAGCAATGCGCAACCGAGCCGACCCACCCGGGACCCGGAGGAGTTGCGCGCAAAGCTCAGCCGCTACAAGGCAGGGGTCGAGCGGGCGCGAGAGGCGTCTGCCACCGACAACAACACTGCGAACAACGCCGGCAGCGGCGCTGACACAGACACTGACTACGAATCGAGGCGATGGTGACCGACTACTCCATGACCGGCGGGACTGCTGGCGGGACCACGAACGGGAATGGCCAATACGACTGGCTCGTCACGCGATTCGTGCAGGACACCCCTGGCGTGGCACACGCTGTCCTGGTCTCCGTCGACGGCCTGGTGATCGCTCGCAACAACGAGCTGCCGGTCGACCGCGCCGAGCAGATGGCGGCGGTCTCCTCCGGCCTGGCGAGCCTGGCGACCGGTGCTGCCGGACTCTTCGACGGCGGGGCGGTGCTGCAGTCGATCATCGAGATGCAGCACGGTTATGTGCTGCTGATGAGTGTCGGGGACGGATCGCACCTGGCTGTGCTGACGGCGGCATCGGCCGACATCGGCCAGATCGGCTACGAGATGGCGATGATGGTCGAACGCGTCGGACGTGCTGTGGATGCGGCCCCGAGAGCCTGAGATGACCGGTCATGACTGACATCGACCCCGACGACCGGCACGGACTCGCCGACAGCGAGCCCGCCGCCAGTGGTGTGCGGCCTTACACGTTGACTGCGGGTCGCACCACCACGCAGGTCGACGTGCCGATGGAGGCAACCCTCGAACTCACCGACACCGGCCGCGACCGGCGTTGGCCGTCGCACGACCCGAGCAGTCGGATCGTGGGGCTCTGCGCGGCCGAACGGCTGTCGGTCGCCGAGGTCGCAGCCCGGTCCGGCCTGGCCATCGGCGTGGCCAGGGTCCTCGTGGGTGACCTGGTCACCCATGGCTATGTGCAGTTGCAGAAAACCCTCACCGACAGCACCTCGAGTGCCGAGCGCATCAACTTGATCGAAAGGACCTTGCGTGGACTCCGCGACCTCTGACCCGAGCCGCCGTACGACGTCGACGAAGATCGTCGTCGCCGGTGGATTCGGAGTCGGCAAGACGACCCTCGTCGGGGCAGTCTCCGAGATCGTCCCCCTCACCACCGAGGCGACCGTCACCCAGCTGTCGGAAGGCACCGACAACCTCACCTCCACGCCGAACAAGAACACCACCACCGTGGCGATGGACTTCGGCCGCATCACGCTGGCCGATGACCTGGTGCTCTACCTCTTCGGGACCCCGGGTCAGCGTCGCTTCTGGTTCATGTGGGACGACCTGGTGCGCGGTGCCATCGGCGCGATCGTGCTCGTCGACACCGCGCGACTCGGCGACGCGTTCTCGGCCATCGACTACTTCGAGGCCAAGCAGCTGCCGTTCATCGTGGCGGTCAACCAGTTCGACGGAACGCGGGTGCACCCGGTGGAGGAGATCGCCGAAGCTCTCGCGATCCCGCCGCACGTCCCGCTGATCCGCGTCGACGCCCGTGACCGCGAGTCGGCGAAGACCGCATTGGTGCGGGTCACCGAATTCGCGCTGCAGCATCACGGCGTTGCGGTGCCGCAGGGCTGACAGCGGGTCCGACGCTGGATCCGGCGCGAACAACTCGCTACTGTCGCGACTTACTCGCCGGGACCGGGTTGATCCCACGAATAACTCGCGACAGTCGTCAGCTACTCGCCGAGAGAATCGTCCACGGCCCGCATCGCATCGACGAGCGCTGACGCACCCGACTCCGCCTGTATGCCGTCCGCTGCACCGTCCCGATCGGCGCTGTCGCGGGCGGCAGAGATCTTGAACTTGCCGACGATGCGCGAGATGCGCAACTCGATGCCGACGATGTCCGCCAACCTCTCCGCGAGATAGTCGGCCGGCGCCTGCCCCATGTGCCAGGCGTCCTCCCGGCCGCGCTCCATCACCCCGGTCAGCTTCGCGACCGCGCCCCTCGTCCACCGCACGTCGTCGTGTATGACGAGCTCGCCGTACATGTGCGCCACGAGGTAGTTCCAGGTCGGCACCACCTTGTGGTGCTCCTGCTTGGAGGGATACCAGGTCGGCGACACGTAGTGCTCCGCGCCGGTGAAGACCGCGAGCGACTCGCCGGTGTGGTTCCCCTCGCGCCATACATCGTTGGCACGCGCGACGTGCCCGACGAGCCGGTCACCTTCCGCGTCGCGTTCGAGCAACAGCGGAATGTGGTTGGCGCTCAACGACTTTCCGTCTGTCGTGATCAGCGTTGCCAGCCGATTGGCAGCGATGAGCGCGGCGACCGCCTCCGCCGAGGTCGCCTCGTCGTGTGCGGGCAGGTAGACCATTCAGCCCTCGCGTGCCGCATCGGGGTCCGGGTCGGTCATGCGGGCGTCCTCACTCATCGGTGACGTCCGGGCGGGCGATCCGGCGCAGCGCGGTGCGCAGCACGGCGTCTGCCGACTCGCCCTCGGCGCGGGCCTCTGCCACGACCGCGAGCAGCCGGTCGCCGAGGTCACCGCTCTCGCCATACGTCAGTTGTATGCCGCGCCGGTCCGCCCGCGTCAGGACCTTCTCGGCGGTCAGCAGCGTCGACAGGGACGCGGGGATGCCGGCGAGCAGGTCTGCCTCGTCACGGTCGGTCTTCTCGGCGGCCTTGATCCGCTCCCAGGACTGCTCGACCTCGTCCGGAGTGCTGGCGTCGCCGTCGCCGAAAACGTGCGGGTGACGACGAATCAGCTTCTCCACCAACAGTCCTGCGACGTCATCGACGGTGTAGCCGGGGTCCTCGTCGGCCGCGATGCGGGCATGGAAGAGCACCTGCAGCAGCACGTCACCGAGCTCCTCGGCCACGTGCGACGTGTCCTCGGTCTCGATCGCCTCGACAGTCTCGTGGGCCTCCTCCAGGAGGTATTTGGCAAGCGACTCGTGCGTCTGCTCGGCGTCCCAGGGGCAGCCGCCGGGTGAGCGGAGCGCATCCATCACCGCAACGGCGTCGAGCAGTCGCGCACCGGGCAGGTCCCACGAACCGACGAGCACCTCGATCTGTGGCGGTTCGTCGAGCCTGGTCAGCTCCTCGGCCAACGCGTCGGTCAGCCCCGGGTCCGCATCGGGCGAGCCGAGCCACACCACCGACCCGGAGGCTGCGGCCTCGACCAGCGCGCGGGCCGCTCCGGTGGCTGACTCGACCGGCATCGCATCGACCTCGACACCGGACGCCGTGATCGCAGCGGGCAGCGGATCCTCGAGATCAGCGGCCAGCACCCGGTCGGCCTGCTCGACCGCGGTCCACGCATCGCGCGACATCAGCCCGGCCGGCATCCGGGGGCTGGTGACCAGGACGGTCAGCAGAGCGGTCGGGTCGCTCACCCCTGGCCTTGCCCCCGGCCCTGGGCCGCGGGCGCCGCGCTCGGGGTCGGCTTGATCCACGGGTGGTCGCCGGCGACGACGCCCTTGCCTTTCTCCCAGGATCCGTAGCGCGGGTTGAGCGAAACGTCGCTCTGCTCGGTCAGCTTCTGCAGGCTGGCGTTGTCGATGTTGCCGTTGTTGTTCAGTGACGTGATCAGCGTGTCGACGCGGAGTGCCTCGAGTGCGAGCTTCGACAGGTGCACCTTCGGCTTCTGCGCCTGGATCTGGCTGTCACTGATCGGTGACTGGTTCTTGGTGGCCGCGTATTTCTCCACCTGCGGGCCGATCGCCAGTCGCCCGGCGACCGCGCCGGGCTCGACGGGCCCGCCGACATAGGTGGAGATCTCCTTCGCAGCGTCCTGCAACTGCGAGTTGCTGACCGTCCGGCCGTCGAAGCTGAGCGCCTTGCTGCCGTCGTGCATCACTCCGTTGCTCCCGCACCCTGCCAGCGCGAGGGTGCACAGCGCCGCTGCGGCGCCCAGTGCGAATCGACCGCTACGGAAGCTCGGCATGCGGGTGGGCCTTTCTCGGTGTGGGTCTCCTGGCGGCGTGGACCGATGCCACACCACGAGCATCATGCCAGCACCGCCTGTGCCGCCGACGGTGTGGGTGCACCGGTGCCGCAACTCACGAAGCCGCACCGGCGGCAGCACCGATGTCGTCCAACAACACTGCCTTGATCAACTGCGCGGCCCAGCGCAACACCTCGGTGTTGCGCAGCGGCTTGCCACCGACGGGAGCGGTCTTGGGTTGCGGCACCAGGATCTGATGTATGGCGGGCTTGACCATCGTGCCCTTGTAGATCCGCTCCAGCCGCAACTGCTGGCTCTCGCGCAGGTCGACCGGCCCGAAGCGGATCATCTTGCCCTGCACCGCGATGTCGCCGATGCCGGCCTGCCGGGCGATGACGCGCAGGCGTGCGACCTCGAAGAGGTGCTGCACCGGCTCCGGCGGGGCGCCGTAGCGGTCGCGCAGCTCGGCCTCGATCTCACCCAGGCCGGCCTCGTCCTCGACGGTGGCGAGCTTCTTGTAGGCCTCCAGCCGCAACCGCTCCCCCGGCACGTAGTCGTGCGGCAGGTGCGCGTCGACCGGCAGCTCGATCTTGACCTCGGTGGGCGCGCTCGAGGTGCCGTCGCCGCGGAAGTCGGCCACGGCCTCGCCAACCATCCGGACGTAGAGATCGAACCCGACGCCCGCGATGTGCCCGGACTGCTCGCCGCCGAGCAGGTTGCCCGCGCCGCGGATCTCCAGGTCCTTCATCGCCACCTGCATCCCGGCGCCGAGGTCGGTATGGCTGGCGATCGTCTGCAACCGGTCGTGTGCGGTGTCGGTGAGCGGCTTCTCCGGCGGGAAGAGGAAGTAGGAGTAGGCACGCTCCCGCCCGCGCCCGACACGGCCCCGCAACTGGTGCAGCTGGGACAGGCCGAGCTGGTCGGCGCGGTCGACGATGAGGGTGTTGGCGTTGGAGATGTCCAGCCCGGTCTCGATGATCGTGGTGCACACCAGCACGTCGGACTCCCGATCCCAGAACGACGTGACGACGTCCTCCAGGCGGTGCTCGGACATCTTGCCGTGCGCGGTCGCGACGCGCGCCTCGGGCACCAGCTCGCGCAGCCGCGACGCGGCCTTCTCGATGGTGCCGACCTTGTTGTGGACGAAGAAGACCTGGCCCTCGCGCATCAGCTCCCGGCGTATGGCGGCCGCGATCTGCTTCTCCTCGTAGCCGCCGACGAAGGTCAGCACGGGGTGTCGCTCCTCGGGAGGAGTTGCCAACGTGGACATCTCGCGGATGCCGGTGACGGCCATCTCGAGCGTGCGCGGGATCGGTGTCGCCGACATCGCGAGCACATCGACAGCCGTGCGCATCTGCTTCAGCTGCTCCTTGTGCTCGACGCCGAAGCGTTGCTCCTCGTCGATGACGGCCAGACCGAGGTCCTTGAATTTCACCTCGTTGCCCAGCAGCCGGTGCGTGCCGATCACCAGATCGACTGCGCCCGTGCGCAATCCGTCGATGACCTCGCGTGCCTCGCGGTCGGACTGGAAGCGGGACAGCGCCTTGACGACGACCGGGAACCCGGCGTAGCGCTCGGTGAAGGTCTGGTAGTGCTGCTTGACCAGCAACGTGGTCGGCACCAGGACGGCGACCTGCTTGCCGTCCTGGATCGCCTTGAATGCCGCGCGTATGGCGATCTCGGTCTTGCCGTAGCCGACGTCACCGCAGACGAGCCGGTCCATCGGCACGGACTTCTCCATGTCGGCCTTGACCTCGTCGATGCTGCTGGCCTGATCGGGCGTCTCGACGAACGCGAACGCGTCCTCCAACTCGCGCTGCCACGGGGTGTCGGGACCGAAGGCGTGTCCCTCGGTCGCCATCCGGGCGGAGTAGAGCTGAATCAGCTCGGCCGCGATCTGCCGGACGTGGCGCCGGGCACGGGATTTCGTCGTCTGCCAGTCGGATCCGCCCATCCTGTTGAGTGACGGCTGCTCGCCTCCGACATACCGCGTGACCTGGTCGAGCTGGTCGGTCGGCACATAGAGCTGGTCGGCGGGCTGGCCCTTCTTGGCCGGGGCGTAGTCGATGACGAGGTATTCGCGCGTCGCACCGCCGACCGTGCGCTGCATCATCTTCGCGAACCGGCCCACGCCGTGCTGCTCGTGCACCACGAAGTCGCCCGGGTGCAGCTGCAGCGGGTCGACGACGTTGCGCCGCCGGGACGGCATCTTGCGCATGTCCTTGGTCGTGCCGCCGTGTGTGGCCGCGCCGGTGAGGTCGCTCTCCGTGAGGAGCACGAAATCGCTTGCGGCCAAAGTGAATCCGTGGCCGAGCGCACCCGTCGCCAGCTCGACGGAGCCGGTCGCGAGCTCCCCGATGGGCCGGGACACCACGTCGTGGTCGCGCAGCACCTCACCGATGCGGTTGCCGAGGCCGGGGCCCTCGGTGACGATGAGGACGCGGTTGCCGGCACGCGTCCAGTCGCGGATGTCGCCGATCGCCTGCTCGGTGTTGCCCCGATAGAGCGGCACCTCGGCGGTGCCGATGGTGACCTGCTCCCCCGCGAGCGCGTCGTCCTCCTGGAACTGCGTCAGCTCGTCATCGGTGGCGAATGACGAAAAAGCCCACCAGGCAAGGTCTTTCGACAGTGCATGATCACGCAGCTCGGCGATCGACCAGTAGGAAGCGGTGCCCAGCACTGACTGCAGGTCGACCGGGACCGAGTTGCCCGCGGCCGCGTTGGCCCAGCTCGCGTCGAGGAACTCGGCGCTCGTGGCCACCAGGTCGTGGGGGCGCGGGCGC
>NZ_JBPYUM010000007.1:36750-64781 GCF_052905685.1 Flexivirga sp. B27
CGTGCGCACGCGTGCGCACCCGCTCCGGGTCGGCGACCAGCACGTGGGTGCCGTCCGGCACCACGTCGAGCAGGGTCTCCATGCCGCCGGCGGTCCCACCCGCCAGCAGGATCGGTGCCAGCGACTCCATGCCCTCGACCGCGATGCCCTCGGCGACCTTGAGCAACATGTCCTGCACGCCCGGCAGCTGCGTCGCGAGCGTCGCAGCACGTTGCCGGACGTCGTCGGTCAGCAACAACTCACGACACGGCGGCGCCCACAGGCCGTGCTCGGCGACCTCCAGACTGCGCTGGTCGGCGACCTTGAACCAGCGGATCTCCTCGACCGTGTCTCCCCAGAACTCGACACGGACCGGGTGCTCCTCGGTCGGTGGGAAAACGTCGAGAATGCCTCCGCGCACGGCGAATTCACCGCGTCGCTCGACCAAGTCCGTCCGGGTATATGCCGCACCGGCCAACGCTTCGACGACGTCGGGCAGCTCCGCCTCCTGCCCGATCCGCAACGACACCGGAGCCAGGTCCCCCAGCCCCTTGGCGATCGGCTGCATCAGTGCACGCACGCTGGCGACGACGACAGCGATCTCGCCATATGCCTCGTCCTGTGTGTCCGGGTGGGCGAGCCGGCGCAGCACGGCCAGCCGACGACCGACGGTGTCGCTGCGCGGACTGAGCCGCTCGTGCGGCAGCGTCTCCCAGCTGGGGAACTCCACGACCTGCTCGGCGGGCAGGAAGCCGCGCAGACTCGCTGCCAGGTCCTGCGCCTCACGCCCCGTGGCGGTCACCGCGAGCACGGTCCGTGCAGGGCGGTCGCCTCCGCCCTGTGCGACGAGGGCCGTCAGCGGCCCGCGAGCGCCCGATGCGCAGGCGATGTCGACGACGTCGGCGGTGCCGACGTGCGACATCAACCGCGCGACGGCCTCGTCACGCGCGAGCAGATCGAGCACGGGTTGCAAGCTCACCGGTGAGCAGCTCCTTCACACATCGCGGGCTGCGGGAGCAGACACGCAAAAGGGCCCCGTTCGCAGGCGAGACGGGGTTGTCGGGATCAATTCTAGACGGAGACTGCGACAGCGGCGCGAGCGTCAGCGGGCGTGGATGACGTTCTGGGCGTCGGTGAGGCCTTTGATCATCATCATCTCGACGGCCTCGGCTGCGTCGGGCACCAGGAAGTCCAACTCCTTGCGCTCGCTCGCGTTGAAGTCCTTCAGCACGTATGCCGCAGCGTCCATCCGCCCCGGAGGCCGCCCGATGCCGACACGAACCCGCAGGTAGTCCCTGCTGCCGACCGACTTGGTGATCGACTTCAGGCCGTTGTGACCTCCCTCGCCGCCGCCGCGCTTGAGCCGCAGGGTCGCGAAGTCGATGTCCAGCTCGTCGTGGATCACGACGAGCTGCTCGAGCGGCACCTTGAAGAAGCGCATCAGCCCCGCGACCGGGCCGCCCGACTCGTTCATGTAGCTCGTCGGCGTCGCCACGATCGCCGGACGCCCGGCGACGCGGATCGACGCCGCGAGCGCGCCCGCCTTGTGCGCGCGCAAGCTCGCCGCGCCATCGGTCGCCATACGGTCGATGACCATGGCGCCGATGTTGTGGCGGTTGCCGGCGTATTTCGGGCCCGGGTTGCCGAGACCGACGATCAGCCAGGGTGCTTCGTCAACCAACGTGGGGTCCTATCAGGATCGCTGAAACGCTTTGAAGATAACGCATTCCGGCTGCTCGCTCGCGTCCGGAGTGAGACCGGGTGCGGCCCCGGTCCTGTGCACAGGACCGGGGCCGCATCGTCGTGTTGTGGAGCTCAGCTCTCGTCGGAGTCGCCCTCTGCGGCCTCGCCGGAGTCGCCCTCGGCGGCCTCGTCCTCGGACTCGTCCTTCTCGATGCCGGCCTCGTCCTCGGCCTCGGCCAGCTCCTCCTCGAGCTCCTCGGCGGAGATCTGCTGGCTGACGTTGACGACGAGCAGCTCCTCGTCGGCGACCAGGCTGACGCCCTCGGGCAGCTCGACGTCCTTGGCCAGGATCTGGCTGCCGGCCTCGAGTCCCTCGACCGACACGGTGAAGAGCTCGGGGATGGCGATGACGTCGGCCTCGACGGTCAGCGTGACGGTGTCCAGGACGACGTTGGTCTCCGGTGCTGCTTCGCCCTCGACGTGGACCGGGATGTCGACGGTGACCTTCTCGCCACGCTTGACGATGACCAGGTCCACGTGCTCGATGATCGGCTTGATGGCGTCGCGCTGGACGTCCTTGGCCAGGGCCAGCTCGCGCTTGCCGTCGAACTCCAGAGTCAGGATCGCGTTGACGTGCTTCAGCGCGAGCATCGTCTCGTGCCCCGGCAGGGTCAGGTGCACCGGGTCGTTGCCGTGGCCGTAGAGCACGGCCGGGATCTTGTCGGCGCGACGGATGCGGCGTGCCGCGCCCTTGCCGAACTCGGTGCGGAGCTCCGCGTCCAGACGGATCTCTTTGAGAGCCATGGGTTTTCCTCGTTTCGTCGAGCAGCTTTTGAATGGAAGTGGCTGCCTCGACGCGGGACGCGGCGCGAGCGGTGCGAGATCGAGATCCGGCGCGCGGCAGCGGCATACGCAAATGGCCGCAGGTGCACACCTTGTCGATCACGGACGACGTTCGTGGCTCGTCCCTCGCCGAGGCTGGCGGCAGACATCGTATGCCGCGGGCCCGCGGCCACCCAAATCCGAGGTCAGGGCGTGAACATCGAGGTCACCGAGCCGTCCTCGAAGACCTCACGGATCGCCTTGCCGAGCAACGGCGCGATCGACAACGGCGTCAGCTTGTCGAAGTGCTTCTCCGGGGTGATCGGCAACGTGTCGGTGACGATGACCTCGCGGGCCACGGAGTCCTGCAGACGCTGCACGGCCGGGTCGGAGAAGATCGCGTGCGTCGCGGCGATGACGACACTCGCAGCACCGTCCTTGATCAGGGCGTCCGCGGCGTGGCAGATCGTGCCGCCGGAGTCGATCATGTCGTCGACCAGGATGCAGGTGCGTCCCTCGACCTCACCGATGACCCGGTTGGCGACGCTGGTGTTGGACCGGGTGACGTCGCGGGTCTTGTGGATGAACGCCAGCGGCGCGCCGCCCAGGCGCCGCGACCACTGCTCGGCGACCTTGATCCGGCCGGCGTCCGGCGAGACGACCGTCAGGTCCTCCGCGCCGTACTTGTCCTTGACGTAGCCGGTGAGAATCGGTAGGGCCTGCAGGTGATCCACCGGGCCGTCGAAGAAGCCCTGGATCTGGTCGGTGTGCAGGTCGACGGTCATCAGCCGGTCGGCACCTGCGGTCTTGAACATGTCGGCCATCAACCGGGCGCTGATCGGCTCGCGGCCGCGAGACTTCTTGTCCTGCCGCGCATAACCGTAGAAAGGCGTCACGACGGTGATCCGCTTGGCACTGGCTCGTTTCAGCGCGTCGACCATGAGCAGGTGCTCCATGATCCACTTGTTGATCGGTGCCGTGTGGCTCTGGATCACGAAGGCGTCGCAACCGCGCACCGACTCGTCGAAGCGCACGTACATCTCGGTGTTGGCGAAGTCGCGCAACTCGGTCGGCACCAACTGCGTCCCGAGGTCATCCGCGACCGCCTCGGCGAGCTCTTGGTGTGCGCGACCGGAGAAGACCATCAGGTTCTTCTCCGTGGTGCGCTTCATGCCAGTTGTCATTTCGGCTGTGACCCTTCCTGCCGTGCGCCGGCGGCATCCTGTGCGGCTGCCGCGGATGCGGTGCCGGGGCGTTTGCGGTCGACCCACCGGGAGATGTTGCGCTGCTGTCCGCGCGCGACGCCCAGCTCCCCCGCAGGCACGTCCTTGACGATCGCCGAGCCGGCCGCGACATACACCCCGTCGGCGATGTCGACGGGCGCGACGAGCACCGAGTTGCTGCCGACGAAGCTGTGCTTGCCGACGTTGGTGTGGCTCTTGGTGACGCCGTCGTAGTTGGCGAAGATCGTGCCGGCGCCGATGTTGCTGCCCTCGCCGATCGTGGCGTCGCCGCAGTAGGTCAGGTGCGGCACCTTCGCGCCGTCGCCGATGCGGGCGTTCTTGGTCTCGACGAAGCCGCCGACCTTGCCGCCGCGACCCAGCTCGGTGCCGGGGCGCAGGTAGGAGAAGGGGCCGACGGTGGCCTCGGGGCCGATCAACGCCAGCTGGGCGACGGTCCGCACCACGCTCGCGCCGTCCTGGACCTCGGTGTCGGTCAGCGTGGTGTCCGGGCCGATCTCGCAGTCGGCACCGACCGTCGTGGCACCGTGCAGCTGGCATCCCGGATGTATGACGGTGTCCTGCCCGACGCTCACCCCGACGTCGACCCAGGTCGAGTCCGGGTCGATGACGATCGCGCCGCTCTGCCGCATCAATGCATCCAGGGTGCGGCGGTTCAGCTCCTTGCCGAGGCGGGCCAGCTGGGCCTTGTCGTTGACGCCCTCGGTCTGCCACAGGTCCTCGAGCACGTGCCCGTTGACGCGCAGCCCGCGACCGACGGCGATCTCGACGACGTCGGTCAGGTATTTCTCCCCCGCCTGCGCGTGCACGCCGACCTCGGCGAGCGCTTCACGCAGCACGGTGGCGTCGAAAGCGAAGACGCCGGAGTTGAATTCGCCGATCTGCAACTCCTCGGGCGTGGCCTGCTTGTGCTCGACGATCGCCTGCACGGCACCGGTCTCGTCGCGGATGATCCGCCCGTAGCCCGACGCGTCGGGCAGCACACCGGTGAGCACCGTGACCGCGGCGCCGGCGCTCTCGTGCTCAGCAGTGAGCGCACCGAGGGTCTCGGCGGTCAGCAGCGGGGTGTCACCTAGGGTGACGACAACGGTGCCGGCCAGCCCCGTCGGCAGTGCTTCCAGGCCGCACTCGGTCGCCCGGCCGGTGCCGTAGACGTCGTCCTGCTCGGCGATGACGATGTCCTCGGAGATCTCACGGGCGGCGGCCGACACCGCTTCCTTCTGTGCCCGGACGACGACGGCAACGTGCGCTGCTCCGGTGCCGACGGCCGCGCTGACCGCGTGACCGACGAGGGTGCGTCCGCCGATGGCGTGCAGTGCCTTGTTGCGTCGCGACTTCATCCGGGTGCCGTCTCCTGCGGACAGGACGATGACGGCTGCGGGTGTTGCGGTCACGGGATGAGACTCCTGATGGCGCGGGTTCAGGGCACGCGTGCACGTGCGCACCCCGCGGCGATGCTACCGGGCGTTGCGGGTCGAGCGGGTCGTCGGTCTGGTCGTTGGCCCCTGCGGTCGGTCACGATCGGGCTGCCGCGCGGCGCCGCTCCAGGTCTCGGCGTTCGGCTGCATTGCCGGTCCGCTCGATGGCGCTCTCGTATGCCGTGTCGGCCTCCGTCATACGCCCGACGAGCGTGAGCATCCGGGCCCGCGCGGCGTGGAGGACGGCATACCGCTGCATCGTGGCATCCACCGCCAGCGGCTCGAGGGCCGCCAGACCGGCGGAGGGACCGTCCAGCTCGCCGACGGCGACGGCCCGATGCACCTGTATGACGGGACTCGGGTCGACCACGGCCAACTGGTCGTGCAGGGCGACGATCTGTCGCCAGTCGGTGTCCGCGAAGCGGGCCGCGGAGGTGTGGACAGCGGCGATCGCGGCCTGGATCTGGTAGCTGCCCGGCTGGTTGCGACGTAGGCAGCCGCGGACCAGGTCGTGACCCTCCGCGATGAGCGCGCCGTCCCAGCGGGTGCGGTCCTGCTCGTCGAGCGGGACCAGCTCGCCGTCGGCGGCCAGCCGGGCCGGGCGGCGGGCGTGGGTGAGCAGCAGCAGGCCGAGCAGACCGGCGACTCGGGTTCGTCCGGCATGAGTTCGCGCAGCAGGCGGGCCAGCCGGATCGCCTCCGTCGCGAGGTCGTCACGGACCGGGTCATCGCCTGCGGTCGCGAGGTGACCCTCGGTGAGGATCAGGTAGATCACGCGCAGCACGCCACCCAGCCGGTCGGGCAACTCCGCATCGTCGGGCACCCGGAACGGGATGCGCGCATCGCGAATCTTGGCCTTGGCCCGGACGATTCGCTGCGCGACCGTCGGCTCGCTGGTGATGAACGCGCGAGCGACCTCGGCCGTGGTCAGGCCGCCGAGGATGCGCAACGTGAGCGCGGTCTGCGCGGCCGGGGCGAGCGCCGGGTGGCAGCAGGTGAAGAACATCCGCAGTCGGTCGTCCGGCACGGCGTGCGCCCCCTGCATCTCGTGCAGCTCCCGGGGTTCGGGTTGCTGCTCCAGCAACTCCAGCGCAGCCGCTTCCTTGGCGTCGCGCTTCTGTTCCCGCCGGATGCGGTCGATCGCCTGCCGCCGGGCGGTGGTGATGATCCAGCCGGCGGGGCTCGGTGGCACTCCGTCCTCCGGCCACCGCCTGATGGCGACCTCGAACGCCGCCTGCACGGCGTCCTCGGCGAGATCGAGATCGCCGAGGACGCCGGTCAGGACCGAGACCGCGCGGCCGTATTCACTGCGGAACACGTCACCGACGTCGGCTGTCATGCGCCCGGCTCACCACCGATGAAGGGTGCGACCTCCTGGGCCAGCCCGGTCGCCTCGACATACCGGCTCGCCCAGCGCAGCGCCTCGTCGAGGTCCGCGACGTCGATGATGGTGATGCCGCCGACGAACTCCGACCCCTCGGCGAAGGGTCCGTCGGTCACGACGGGAGCGCCCGCACCGGGCCGCACCATCGATGCGGTCTCGGGCTGGTGCAGGCCGCCGCCGAAGACCCACGAGTCCTGTGCCGCGAGCTCCTGCTGTATGGCGCCGAGCTTCTCCATGATCGGCCCGAGCACGGACTGGTCGGGCACTTCACCGACGGGCTGGATCATCTTGAGCAGGTACTGAGCCATGACGTTCTCCTCGTGTCCGACGCCGGCCTCGTGCCAGCGTGTCATCTCCTACACGAACGGTGGTGGCGGAGATCGACATACCTGCTGGGATTTGTTTCCGGCTGGTGCTGACTACTTGGCGGCGTACAGGTCCCGGAGCAGCGCGGCTTCCGCGCCGTGGTGGATGAGTTCGTCGGCCACGTGCAGCACGAAGGCGCGCCCGGTGTCGGACGGGAACGAACGCTCTCCCACACGAATCTCGGCGTCGAGGTCGACCGCGCCACCGGTGAGGATCGCTCGGAAATCTTCGTACGCAGCGGACATGGAGCTGCGAGCCGATGCCGCGGTCTCCGCCGCAGTCGCCGTGCCCTTCCCGGTCGGTACGGCGAGACCCAACCAGAGCCAATTCCGCGGCGCGGTCAACAGGTCCGTGATGTGGTCCAGTCGCCAACGGATGCTGATCTCCGGTTCGGTCGGGGCAGGAAGCCAGGCCCACTCGGCGTCCGACAAGCCGTCAATGCGTTGCTGCAGGCGTTTCCAGACGTAGTCCAACAGATCCAGTACGTCATCGTCCGCGAGCGTGGTCACGGTCATATTCTGCCCGCGATGCGCCCCGGGAGTTGTCCACATCCCCTCGCCATTTCATGCAGCCCGTCAGAGGGATGTGGATAACATCCGATGACGAAAACTGTTGTCATTACTCATGATTCATGACATACTCGAACACATGACCTGCATCTCTGCTTGAATGCAGTTGTTATCCGCCGCCGACGAGGTCTTTGAGCGGGTAGGGGTCGCTGTCGACGGCCTGTTGAAGTAGTCGGTAGAAGAGCATTCCGCGTGCTCGTGAGGTTCTGCGGTTGAACCGGAAGGTGAATTCGTCGAGGTAGTAGGGCAGGTGCTGGTCGCTGACGCGGTAGTGCAGGGTGCCGGCGGTCCAGCGTTTCAACAGGCTGGAGACCAGGTGGGGTCCTGGCATCACGGTGTCGGGATCGGGGACGGTGCGGCCCTGGCGGGTGGAGTGATTGGCCTGGTGGTGGTATCCGAGTTCGGTGAAGCGCTTGAACATTCGCGCTCCATCGGTGTGGATCGTGGACCCGGGCTCGACGACTTCGGTGGCGAAGTCGATCATGTCCAGGCCACCGGCGTGTTCGGCGGCCTGGAGCCGCACGCGGCCCAGGCGGCCCGCTGCGGTGCGTTCGACCGCGATAGTGATCGGAGCCTTGTTCGTGCCGTTGCCGTCGGTCTGCCGGGTGCGCCCACCAAGGAAGCTCTGGTCGAGTTCGACGAGGCCTCCCAGCAGGTCTCGATCAGGGCGGACCATGACACGACGCAGTTTGTGCAGCCACGCCCAGGCGGTCTCGTAGGAGCCGAATCCCAGTGTGTCCTGCAGGCTTTGGGCCGATACGCCGTTCTTGCTGGCGGTCACGAACCAGATCGCGGCGAACCAGGTCGACAGTGGCGTATGTGAGCGGTGGAAGATCGTTCGAGGGTGTCAGATCTTTTGTGTAAGTGATCGGTCTTGATCCGGAAGGAAGACTGATGACTGTGACGAAGAAGCCGAAGAAGGACGAGCAGGATCTGGAACCGGAGGCTCGCAAGCTCGGGCGGGCCTTGTTCAGCGAGGAATTCGTGGACGAGATGGTCTCCCGGTCACGGGAGCAGGGTGTGCCGTTGACGGGCAAGGACGGGTTGATGGGCGAGCTGCTCAAGGCCACGCTCGAACGCGGAATGGATGTCGAACTGACTGATCATCTCGGCTACGACAAGCACGAACGTCGCCCTGAGGGCACGACGAACGCACGCAACGGGACCACGCCCAAGACGGTGGCGACCGAGGTCGGCGACGTCACCGTCGATCAGCCGCGGGATCGTGCCGGGTCGTTCGCCTCGGCGCTGGTGCCCAAACACGCCCGCCAATTGGGCGGGCTGGCCGACATGATCATCAGCTTGTACGCCGGCGGGATGACGATCCGCGCTATCCGCCACCACCTGGTCTCCACTATCGTCGCTGACTTGTCGCACGACACGATCAGCAACCTGACCGACGCGATAGGCGAGGAAGTCAAAGCCTGGCAGTCGCGCCCGTTGGAGCCGTTCTACCCGGTGATCTACCTGGACGCGTTGATGATCAACATCCGCGACGGCGGGCATGTGTCCCGCCGCGCCGCCCACGTCGCGGTCGGCGTCGACATCGATGGCGTCAAGCACGTGCTGGGCATCTGGATCCAAGCTGCCGAGGGCGCGAAGTTCTGGGCTGGGGTGTGCGCCCAGTTGGCCAACCGTGGCGTCAAGGACGTGCTGATCATCTGCTGCGACGGGCTGAGCGGGCTGCCCGAAGCGATCCAAGCCCAGTGGCCGCACAGTGTCGTGCAAACCTGCACCGTCCACCTGATCCGGGCCTCGATGCGGTTCGTGGCCTACGGCGACTACAAGGCCTTCACTAAGGCGCTGAAGCCGATCTACACCGCGGCCGATGAGGCTGCAGCGCGTGCGGCGCTGGACGAGCTGGCCGCGTCACCGCTGGGGGCCAAGTACCCGGCGGCAGTCGCGACGTGGACATCCGCGTGGGAGCGGTTCACCCCGTTCTTGGACTTCGGGCCGGCCGTGCGGAGGGTCATCTACACCACCAATGCGATCGAGTCGCTGAACTACCAGCTGCGCAAGATCATCAAGAACCGTGGCCAGTTCCCCTCCGACGACGCGGCAATCAAGTTGCTATGGCTCGCGATTCGCAACATCGAGGACAAACGCGATCGCGAACGCGCGAAACAAGCCGGCCGCGGTGCGAAGCGTCAATCAGTGCCCCGCCTGGTCGAAGGAGCTGTCGTGACGAACTGGAAACAAGCGATCAACGAGCTCTTCCTGAGCTACCCCGACCGCGTCGAGCCCTACCTCAACTAACCAACACCGACCGCATCACTTACACAGAAATCTTGACAGGCTCGATCGTTCCCGCGGTCGACGAGGTCTTGCGCCCGCACTCGGCGCACATCCACAGGCCGGCGCCGGTGCGCCAGAAGTCGCCACCACCGCACTCCGGGCAAGAGAAGCCGTTTGGCCACCGCAACCCACCCAGATACTCGCGGCAGCTTGCATCGTCGGGGAACCAGGATCGGAATTCCTGGTAGCTGCGCGGGTAGTCAATGCCACCAACGGGTTTCGAGACCATATCTCAGCCTACTGCACTCAAGCAGATATGCAGGACACATGAACGAACTCGGATCGAACGACAGCAACGGCGCTCCGGTGCTCGACGCTGCCACGGTCCGGGCGTTCCACGACCGCCTCGACGAACCCCTCCCGGCCGCCACCACCACTGCCGACGGCGACGGCGCGGGCACCGAGGACCTGTGGGCGCAAGCACGAGCCTTGTCAGAGCTGCAAAACGCGATCAGCGCCCGCCTCGCACACGTCGTAGTCACCGCCCACGAGCAGCAGCGCGACTGCGACGACGGACGCGGGATCGCGCGCAAAGCCACGAAACGCCTGGTCGGGTCCCAGGTCGGGTTCGCCCGCCGGTGCACCCCACACCGCGGCAGCCACTTCGTGAACCTGGCCCACGCCCTCGTCAAAGACATGCCCCACACCCTGTCCGCGCTCGCCTCCGGGGTCATCTCCGAACACGACGCGCACCAGGTCGTGCAGGTAACCTCCGGACTGACGCATGCCGAACGCGCCCACGTCGATCACGGCATCCGCGACGACCTCGGCACCGTCACCGGCCGCCGGCTGGCACACCTCGCCAAAGAACAGGCCTGCCAGGTCGCCCCCGAGGCGATCGCCGACCGCCGCAAACACGCCGAGCAAGACCGCCGCGTCAGCCTGCGACCCGCACCCGACAACATGTGCCGCCTGTCCGCACTCCTACCCGTCAAAGACGGCCTGGCCTGCATGGCCGCACTCAACAATGCCGCTGACACCGAGAAAGCCAACGCCGAGACTCAGGGCCGAGACGCGAGGCCACGCGACCAGGTCATGGCCGACACCCTCACCGAACGCATCACCGGACGCGCCCGCCACCACAACCCCCTCGGCGTCACCGTCAACCTCATCCTGCCCACCGACACCCTCCTCGGCGACACCCCGGCGCACGTGCCCGGCTACGGCCCCGTCCCCGCCGACCTGGTCCGCGAATGGGTCGCCACCGGCGACCCCACCGGTCCACAAATCCGCAGACTGTTCACCCACCCCGGCACCGGCGACATCGTCGGCATGGACACCCGAGCCCGCACCTACCCCGGACTCCTGGCAAGGCTGATCCTCTTTCGCGACCAGACCTGCCGCACCCCCTGGTGCTCGGCGCCGGTGCGCCATACCGACCACATCACCCGCCACACCGACGACGGCGAAACATCAGAACGCAACGGCCAAGGCCTGTGCGCCCGCTGCAACTACACCAAAGAACACCCCGACTACCGAGTCACCGGACACGCCGGCCACACCACCATCCGGACCGCCGGATTCACCACGCACAGCCGACCACCCGCACCACCCGGCCAACCACCACCGACCAACTCACACCCCGAACGCACCCTCATGGACGTCCTCTTCGAGCACGGCCTACGCACCCGAGACCACGAGGACGACACCACCTGATCGGCTGGCGCCCGCCACCGCCGGGCCTGGCAGACTGCTGCCAGCTACCAGCCGCCCAGCTGCAAGGTGAAGGAGTATGCCGTGGCGTTCGGGTTCCGCAAGAAGAGCGACAAGCCGTCCGACGAGCCGACCCGCGACGAGCGGGTGGAGTTCATCCCTCAGGCGGGCGCGTGCCTGGTGACGACACATGTCCGGGACGGCGTCGGCCGGGTGAAATTCATGCATCGCCAGGAGTCCCAGGCGCCCGCGGACAACGGCTGGCGCATCTTCGGCGAGCACGACACGCAGGACTACATCAACGACGGCAACCCGTTCGTGATCATGGACTTCAACCAGGTGTGTGCCATTGAGCCGGCACTCATCGGCATCTACGACTTCCCGGTCGGCAGCGACCTGGCGATCGAGCGCGACGACCGCATCCGGATCATCGACGCAACCACCGGACGCGAGATCCCGCCGGAGAATTTCTACGTGCCGCCGAAGTTCAGGGCCTGACCGTCAGCGCTCGTCCCCCGCAGCACGTCCCGAAGGCGCCCGATAGGCCTGCACGTTCTGCGCCGCCTCCGTGAAACCGAGCGACCGATAGAGCCGACCGGCCGGGTTCGTCGCCTGAGTGACGATCACCCATTCGCGGGCGCCTCGCTCCCCCGCCCACTGCGCCGCGACGCCGAGCAGGTGACCTGCCAAACCCTTGCGCCGATGCTCGTGATGGGTGCCGACGGACTGATATCGAGCGGTGTCGCCGAGCACCACGATGCCGAGGTCGGCAACCAACTCCGCGCCGGCGAAGGCGCCGAAGAATGCCGCGTGCCCCGCCTCGACCAATTCGCGACGCTCGGCTGCCTGATCGCGCGAATAGCGTTCGTAACCAACGGGTTCATGCTCCCCTGTGAGTCGATTCTCTTCGACGTTGCGGCGGATCAGCCGCTCCCAGTCGTCGTCGGAGCGCAGCTCGCGAGCGACATACCCGGTCGACAGCGGCCGCAGCTGGGGCAGCGCGTCGCTGACCAACACGTCGTCGCTCTCGATCTCGATGCCATGGGCGGCATACCCGGCGGGGTCGGGCACTCCGGGCAGGTCGATCGCGACATGCGCGGCATCGGGGAACTCGGCCGCGAACACCCCGAGCCACCGGTCGGCATCCGACGGGTCGCCCGTAGTCACCAACACGAAGTTGCCCCAGTGGAAGAGCGGGTTGCGCGGCGAGCGTATGACGACGTGGTCACCCCGATCGGTGATCTCGGCATCCTGCAGCTTCAGGATGCCGAGGTCGGTACGCCGTCCCGGCGAGAGCTGTGCGATCACCTGCAGAAACCTACGCGGTGAACGCCTGAAACGCGCGCCGGTTTCGGCGACACTGGAGGTATGAAGCTGGACCTCACAGTCATGGCAATTCCGGCGTTCATCGGATCGATGGCCGCCGAATACGCCTGGCAACGCCAGCATCCCGTCGAGCCGGGGACACGCGCGGGCGATTACGAGTTCAAGGACACCATGGCCAGCTTGTCGATGGGCCTGGGGTCGCTCGTAGCGCCATATGTCTCCAAAGCGCTGCTCGGACCGCTCGCGGGGCGCGGCAAGGCAGCCAAGGCGGCCATGACGATCGCGGTCGGCGCGACGGCTGTCACCACCGCAGTCGACGTGGTGCGCAAGCTGCGCAGCGACGACTTCGGCGAGGCGGGCGTCGCCGACTGGGACACTCGCGCGTTGCAGCAGAGCACGCCGGCGCCAGAAGGGCAGCACACCAAGCCGGTTCTGCGCCGGATCACCGGCGGTGTCGCGGCTGTCGCCGTGGCCTCGACAGCACTTGTCGTCGCGACCGAGTGGGGCGCCACCACCACCGGGCAGAAGCTCTTCGACCTGACCACACTGGATCTCGGCGACGGCGTCCTACCCGCGACACTGGCCGTGCTCGGCTGGGACTTCATCTATTACTGGAACCACCGCTTCGACCACGAGGTCCGCTGGATGTGGGCGATGCACTCGGTCCATCACTCCAGCGAGCGATACAACCTGTCGACGGCTCTGCGACAGCCGTGGGGCGACTCGCTGACGCTCTACGTTCCCTACAGCCTCCTCGCGCTGCTCGGGGTGCGACCGGCGCACATCATGAACGCTCGGGCGATCAACCTGATCTACCAGTTCTGGATCCACACCGAGGCGATCCGCTCGACCGGCCGGTTCGAGCGCTTCCTCAACACCCCGTCGCACCACCGTGTCCACCACGGCACCAACAGCGAATACCTCGACCGCAACCACGGCAGCATCCTGATCCTCTGGGACAAGCTCTTCGGCACCTTCGAGCCCGAAAACGCCCAGCCGGTCTACGGATTGACCACCAACATCGACACCTTCAACCCGGCGAAGATCGCCGGGAACGAGTGGGTCGACATGTTCACCCAGGTCGCGCACGCCGAGAGCTGGACCGAACGCTGGTCGTACCTGCTGCGCTCCCCCGGGTGGGCCTACAGCCACCGAGAGGTGGTGCCGTCAGTCGCGGCGTGACACGGGCGGGCCCGGGATCTGCGAAGACCCCGGGCCCGCCCCACGCTTCAACTGCTCGCTCAGGGCGAGAGCTTGATCGAGTTGATCGGCGTGAGGTACCGCTTTCCGTGGGTCCAGCCGCGCATGGTGCTGCCGCAGTTCGTCCCGTTCGACCCCTTGCAGAAGCTCACGGTCGCACCGCCGTACTGATGGTTGTCGACCATGTGCGTCCCGTACTGGTTGTACAACTTGTGCACCCCGTAACTCCAGTACACATTCGACGGCTTGTCGTTGTTCCAGCCCGTGCCGGGATAGATGCAGACCGCGCCCGTTGGGCAGCCGTGATAGCTGCTGCCCGACACTGATGAGCTGCCAACGTCCGCAGTGCTGTGCGCCCCCGGCGTGACCGCTCGACCATTGGCATCGGCGGGTGCAGCAATAGCTCCGCCTGCCGACAGGCAGATGGCGCCGACCGCTGCAGCCGACGCGGCCGCCAATGATCCGGTCATGCGCTTGCGGTTCATGTGCATGTTTCTCACTCCCCTGAGTTGTTGTACTGACCTGACGCAGGCTGGCCGACGCTTCTTAATCAGCGGTATATGTGCGCCACACGGTCACTTGGGGAGAGATGTGCCGGGCTCAGGCGGCGACCGGCCTGCGCAGCCGTCGCCGGAGCACGTCCGCGCCGATGCCTTCCAGGACGGACAGGTGCGCGGTGCGCCCGGTCAGCAGCAGGAAGAGGTCCACCATCGGACCGCGCACCTCCGCACCGGCCCCGTGACGCCAGGCGACGTCGGTGGCGACGAGGCGCAGACCACCCAGCGGCAGCGCCTTGAAGACCTTCGCGCTGCCTCGCCCGCCATACGACAGCACACGCTCGGCGGCGATGACCAGATTTCCGACGTCGGTCCGGACCGGTCGACCCAGCGGCTCGGCGATGTCGAACCCGTGGGCGATCGCGTCGATCAGCATCTCCTCGACACCGAGACCCGGCATCGTGCGCCGGCCGCCGATCGTCTGTCCCACCCGATCGACGAGCTCGTCGGGCGAGCGCTTCCGGGCGACCCACCGCGCGCCCTGGGCGATCATCGCGTTGGTGCCGCCGAGGGTTGCGCGAGGAACGTGCAGCATCATCCCGGCCATCGCGCCCGGCCCCATCAGCGGGAAGGTCAAGTGGGCCGCAACGTCGCGGATCGTCCACGACTCGCACAGGGACGCCTGCCCCCACTCCTGCGGTGACAGGTCACGCAACAGGTCGACAGTGACCTGCCGCTGCTCGTCGACTGCTCTCCACAACTCGGTCTCGTCCATGTCGCAGCTTCTTCCAGGACCTTCGGTAAAGTACGACTATGGTACTAACTTTCCATGATCCCCGGAAGCACCTCCGATGAGCCGGGAACTGCCGCTGGGCTTCCTGATGTTCCTCGGTTACCGCGCCACAGAGGACAGGATCTTCGCTGCACTCGAGAGGGCCGGTCACGTGGAGCTGACTCGCGCCCAAGGTCGACTGCTGGCGGGCATGGACGAGGAGGGGACACGCGTGGTGACCCTGGCGACGCGCGCTCGGATCAGCAAGCAGACGGCCGTCTCACTGCTGGATCATCTGGAACGGATCGGGTATGTCGAGCGGACCGTCGACCCCGCCGACCGGCGAGCACGCCTGGTCCGCTTCACCCAGCGCGGACGGGACGTACTGCCCGTGGCCCGTGCCGAGGAGGAGCGCATCGAGCAGGAGTGGCGGACGATGCTCGGAACCCGGCTTCACCGCGAATTGTGCTCTGCGCTGGATGAACTCGCGCGATGGGCGGACCCGAGCTGAGCTTCGGATCGAAGCTCCCCGGGTTGGAATCGAACCAACGTCGCTAATCCTGATTCAAAGACTGGCACCGGCCGTGACGCCTAGTTTCGGCCGGTGCCGTCTTTTGTGCGTTTATGCGGCGATTCGGCGTTCACGGTGCCGGGCGGTGTCGCTCGGTGCCGGGCCGTCTGTGAGAGCCGCGTGAGACTCCGCACGTAACTTATTCCTCGGATCCGCGTTGCTCGGCTGCTCTCTCCCGCTCCACAAGCAACTCGACCAAGTTTCGGACCGTCAGAGGCTTTCCGTCGGAGTCGAGTTCGCCGACCAAGTTGTCACCGTCCCGTAGGCGCTCACGGTCGCTCCGGTCGTGGGGGCGGAGCCCGTCCGCAGGCAATCCCTCCCTGAGCCAGCACGTCAAGCGCGCCATGATGTAGCCGCCTTGCCACGCGGCAGCGCGAAGATCGACGTCGTCACCGCGCAGGTCGAGCACCTCACGGGCCTGCTGATCGGCCCATGCCGCCGCGTCCGGGTGATCCGCCGTCTCCCGCACCGAGAACAGTGTGAGCACATGGGCCAGGTGGTCCAACCGTTCATCGGTCTGCATTCGTAGCCGCAGCGGGTGAGCAGCCTCGAAGATGGCGACAATGCCCGACTCTGTACGACTCCGGCTCTCGGCCTGCCGTTCGTCTTCGCGTTGCCTTCGATACTTTCGCTCATCGGTTCTGCGAGTGAGCCAGAAAACGCCGACCGCGCCGAGCAATGCAATAAGCGAGCCCGCGCCACCCTGAAGAACACGCGACCACCACTCCGCTGACGACACGCTCTCACCGTAGAGCCTCCGATCTATTAGCGGGGACCAATCAATGCCGATCGAGAGTTGGCGTCGCCGTATCCGTCTCGCCACCATGCGCGGACGGAGTCCAGGGCATCGGTGAACCACGGCCGGGGCACGCCGTCGGGGTCGAGTAGCGAGGCGCGGGGAGGCTGCCCGGTGAGGCGGTCCCGGCCGCGTTCGGTCGTCGTGAACGTGACGGCGGCTGCGGTAGACAGCGGCCAGTCATCGGCGGTGCCCGGGTCCGCGTTGGGGTCGGCGTGCGTCAGGAAGTAGGCGACGAACCGGCATTCGTCGTCGGTCGGCTCGGCGGCGGCGAGGAGATCCGCGAGTGTCGGGCCGTCGTCGTCGCGGGCCGCGAGATCGGCGGCGAGCGTTTCGAGCGCGGTCACACGGCGCGTAAGTCGTTGCTGTCCCATATGGCTTCCAATCGGTCGAGTCGGGCCGCGAGGTCGTCACGGGCGAAGCGGTCGGCGAGGTCGAGCACGCCGAGCGCGAGCCGGGCGCGTGTGGGTGCGGGCGTGTGGCCGTCGAGCATGAGTGCCCGTGCGACGTCGGCGGCTGCGACGCTCGCGGCGAGCACCGCTGAGCGGGCATCGCGGAAGGTGCCCGATACGGCGTCGGCGACCGCTGCGGCGAAGTCGGGCCGGTTCCGCCATCTGCGGAGAGTCCGGGCTGACACGGCGCACGCGTCCGCGACTGCGGCGGGTTCCGTTCCGGCTGCGAGCATTTCGACCGCGCGGCGTTGCTGCTCGGAGAGGTCAGCGGCGGTCACGGTCGGTCACCTGCGGCCACACCGAGAATGAGCGTTGGCCGGTGCTCGCCACGGTCAGCGGTGCCGAGGTGGTCCGGCCGGACGCAACGGCCGTTGCCGCATTTCCTGACCACCACTTGCCAGCCGGGCACAGTCACGCCGTGGGCGAGTTCGTAGGCGCGGCGGGAGACCGTGACCGCGTGCCGCTGCTGCGGATCCCATGCGCGGCATTGGAGACCGTCGCGGCCCGTCGTCGGGCCGGTCCACGTCGCACAGTCGCCGACACGCACGGTCCGGGAGCGGATCCACACGGGTAGCCGGGCGACATCGTCGGCGTAACGCACCGCTGTCGGTCCTTTCGGGTAAGCGCTGACCGGCCGCGCGCCGGAAGGCATCACGCGGCCGGTCAGCGGGTCAGAGACGATCACGCACCGGGTCACGGTCGGGCGTGGCGGGCGGGCTCGGCTCACGGGTGCTCGGTTCAGGCGTCTCGTAGCGCTGCACGCCGAGGCGTTCGGACGCGACGGGGTCACGTTGCACCCGGCCGCGAGGTAGGACCGCGTCCGCGAGCGCGAACGGGTCAGAGTCGCCGAGGCTTGCCAGTGTGGCGACTGCCACGGGTCCGGCTGTCCGGTCGGCCAACGATGCAGCGGGCCGGACACCATGCGCGGCGACGTGCTCACGGTCGAGCGCTGCCCGCACCTCGCGCACCTGCCGCAGCGCATCCGAAAGCCGTTCAGCGTCGGCGGTGACCTGCCGGACGTGCTCGACTACGGTCGGCGCTTCAGTGGTCCACCATTCCGAGGCCGCAGACTGCACCCGGTCGGCGAGATCGGCCAGCAGCGCGACGCGAGTTGCACGGTGCGCGCGGACCCGCTCGCGGGCACGGGCTGCGACCATGCCGGGCACCGGGTCGAGCGTCGGCCGCTCGCCGGGCGGATCGGCCTCGCCGAGCGCTGCCGCCGACAGTTGCCGGTCATACTCGCGGAGCGCTGCCCGGTGTTCCTGCTGCGCGTCGCGCTCTCGATCCTGTGCGACCCGTTGCCGGTCGAGTAGATCGGCCTCCCGGTCGCGGTACTCGGTCCACTCGGGGAACGCGTCCACGAATACGGGAACGGCTCGGGCAGCCCTACGCGCGGTCACCGGGAACGCTCCGAACCGTTCGCCCACCGTGCGGCGAGCGCGGCGACGCGTCGGCCGCGCGACGTCATCGGCCGCGCCATCATCCGCAGCGCTGCGAGTTGGCCGCGATGCTCAGGCGTCGGACGCTTCACCCCTTCCAACGCTGCTAGCCGGTCGTCGTGCTCGGGCTTCCACCTGTCGATCATCGGTACTACTTCCTTCCGGTGTTGAGGTTGTCCAGGCCGGGGGCGGCCTGGCGTTGTCGTCGGTGCTCGGTGCGCTATCCGGGGCACGCCGTCCTCTCGCATCCCGGGTGCGTGCTCTGGCCGGGTTGGTACGTGTTCATCGGTTCGTGACAGACGTCGCACAGTTCGCGCGGCCAGCCGTCCGGGCCGGTCTCGCGCGGGGGTAGTTCGCCTTTCCTGGCCTCGCCGTTGCCTTTGCCTTGCCTCGCTGCGTCACGGGCTGCGTCACGCGGACCTGTCACACCGATGTCACCCGCGTGACCGACGGGCGGCGAATCCGCACCGTTCCGCGACATATTCGGCGCTTGCGTGCCGTGCTCGGTGTGACACGGGTGTGACGCGTCACGCTCAGCGTCACGGTTCGCGGCGTGACCGGAGCGTGACGAGTTGGCGCGGTTCGCGCGCGACTTCCGTTGCCGCTCACGGGCGTTCGCTCGGAGCCGGTCCGCTTCCTGCGCCGTGGTCTGTGCGTCTTGGTGCCGAACGTTGCGCCAGCCGTCGCCGTCGGCCTTCCACACACCGGCCGTGACGAGTTCGGCGGCTGCGTCGTGGCGTGGGCCGTCCGGGTGAAGGAATCGCAGCGCTGACTGGGGAATCCGGCCGTCTGTGCCCTGCCCGACCGACCATGCAAGGCCGTTCAGCCACACACGGAACGCGGCATCGCTGACGCCGTCCAGCACCGGGTCACCCGCGACGCGCTCGGGTACTCGGGCATCCATCGGTCAGGCGCTCGCGGTGCCGGTCTCGCTCAGGAAGCGGCTGAACGCCTGAGCAGGGATCACGTAGCGCTTGCCGAGGCGACGGCTCGGAATCGTGCCATCGCGCAGCAGGGCATATCCGGCCGTTCGGCCGACACCGACTGTCGCGAATGCTTCGTCGGGCGTGATCGTGACGCGGGCGTCAAGGTCCGCGCGGGTCAGCGCTGCGGGCCGGGCTGCCTCTCGCGTGGTGTTGTTCATGGTGCGGTTCCTTCGCGTTGGCGGTTCGTGGTGCCAATCGTGAACGATTTGCTATCAATTGGTCCAGCAACGGACTAAACTCGTACCTATGGACGTCGATAAGGCACTAGCCGCAGGACTCACGCGCGAGATCACCGATGCACGACGCCGAGCGTTGGACGGCGACCGACGGTCGCGCGCTTGGACAGACCGCGACGTTGCGCGGCGTATGTCGGAGGCAGGTTGGCCGATCGCACACCCGGCCGTGATCCGGGCACGCAACGGTCAGCGGACGGTGAGCGTTGGCGAATGGTTGGCGTTCGCGTTCGTACTGTCGGTGCCTCCACTGCGGCTGATTCAGCCGGACGCGGGGCAGACGGTGAGCGTCGGCGGCCGCGAGCGCACGGCGGACGAAGTGCGGCGATGGGCACACGGTCACGCACCGCTGCCAGACACGCTGGAGCCGGGGATCTACTACGCGTCACCCGGGCTCGCCGAGCCGAAGGCGTCGCACTTCGCGAGCACGTTTCGGGTGCTCGCGGACCAATTCGACACCGCGACAACGGATCTCGAACGGCATGACGTCGCCGTGCACGCGCTAGCGACGGTGGCCGGGCACATGAGAGCCGAGCAGACGAAGCGCACACGGAAGGGAACACGCAAATGAGAATCGCGAGACCGCAGCCGGGCGAGCCGGTCCGGCTGCTGACCGGGCCGGACGGTCGGCCGACGTTGGGCAAGGACGGGCAGCCGCGTTACCGGGCCGTCGTGGACGTGGGCACGACGGGTGCCGGGAAGCGTCGGCAGTTGACGACGACTCACCGGAGCCTGAGCGCCGCGCGCGACTGGGTGACGAAGACGCGCGCCGAGGTGCGGGCCGGGACGTTCACGGCACCGGAGCGGACGACGTTCGACCAACTCGCCGACGAATGGTTGGCGTCGAAGTCGAGCGTTCGGGACGTGACGCGGCGCGGGTATGCCGACGTGCTGAAGGCGGTTCGGGTGCAGATCGGCGCGGAACGAGTGCAGCAGATCACCCGGGCCGATATCGACGGCGTCATGGTGGCGCTCGCGACGGACGGCGGGCGGCTCGGTCGTCCGCTGTCGCGCCGGTCGCTTCAGTACACGCTGACGACCATGCGCGCGGTGTTCCGGTTCGGCATCCCGCGATTGATCCCGGTCAATCCGGCCGACGGGGTCGAGATCCCGCGCGCTGCGGCGCGCCGGGCCGAGGTCACTCCGTGGGAGCCTGCCGAGTTGCTGAAGTTCCGGGCAGTCGCCGACGATCACGAGTTGGCGGGCGCGTGGCGGCTGTCGCTGTCCGGGCTGCGTCGCTCGGAAGTGCTCGGCCTCGCATGGGACGCGGTCGACTTGGACGCGGGCACGGTGCGGGTAGAGCGCGGCCGGGTTCGCGTGGACGGGTCGCACACGGCGACGGATGACACGAAGTCGTCGGCGTCCGAACGGACGGTGCCGGTCGAGGCGTTGCACCCGGGCACGGTCGCGCTGCTGCGGTCGCTGAAGGTCCGGCAGGCAGCGGACCGGCTCGCGGCCGGTTCGGCGTACAAAGACACGGGTTATGTCGTGGTGGACGCGCTCGGGCAGCCGTTGGCACCGGAGGCGTTCACGGCCGCATTCACGGCGCTCTGTCGTGACGCGGGCGTGCCGGTCGTCCGGCTGCATTGGTTGCGGCACACGCTCGCGACGATTCTGCACCGCTCGGGCACGGAGGCTGCCGACGCGGCTGCGATGCTCGGGCACTCGACAACGGTCCACCTGACCTATTACGTCACCAGTACCCGGCCGGGCATCGACAGGGCAGCCGCCGCGTTCGCGGCCGCGCTATCTACTACCGGCTCGTAGTGGTGGTGCCCGAGCGGCCAGATTCTGATCGCTTGGGTTTCACGACGACTTTCATGGATGGCGTCTTCGCTGACTTCGTACTGAAAGATCCAGTCCGCGCACTTGGCCGAGGGTACTGGTACTTCGACCGCGGCACTGCTGCGAACGAACTCGCATAGAACGTCTGGCCAGTCACTTCGACTCCTGCGGGTTGAGTTCCGTGTTGAAGTAGTGCTTGCGAGCGACCCATTTGAAGCCCTCATGCTTGCTGATCCCAGCAACTTCGATCGGTCCACCTACCGTAGCCGGTCCGGGAAGGAATCTAGTCATTTTCACGGTGGTCTCGACCAGGAACTCCGCCAGGTCGAGCGCGTCCTTGAAGGGCATGGCGTCCTGAACCACGGGCTGCTGGAGGTGCTGCTGGAGTACCGCCGCAGCAGGTTCGCATTGCTCCGGAGGCACTCCGAGCGCATCTTGAAGCACCTCGGGCATGCGGGGATCGACGCCCATCACGAGCCGCATGACGGTCGCGGGTTGTCCGCCGACCATGAATCCGCACTCGGCGCCGGGCCGAAGGCCCTCAATTGGTGCTGCGGGTGCGGATCCGCCCGCTTCGATTTTCCACTCCTCCGCATGAGCCCCGCCAGTCGAATAGCCAGCCACGACCATGCCTAACTCGGGACTGTCGGCCGCCCCAGAGCCAAACTCCTCTACGTAGAGACGATCCACCACGTATTCCTTGACGCGCTCGGCAACGGCTTCGACCGTGAACGCAGCACGATCAAGAGCCCAGTCCTGCCCGTCGGGGCCTGCCACGTCGCCGGACAGCATCGCTCGTAGATCCTTGAAGATTGTGGTCATCGAGACGGGACCGATGGAGCCCGAACCCCAGGTCATCACGCCGAGTGGTAACCCCTTAACGAGGTTAACGATCTTGTTGGCGTTGTCGTAGACGTTCACGACGCCGACGTTGCCGGAGTGGTCCCGTGCCATCAGAGTTGACGCCGAGTCCGCTGCGAGGACGACACCATCGTGAACTTTGAGAGATACCGCGATTGTCATCGGTAGTCCTTGATCACCGGGCGAACGTATCGCACATGCGCGTCGTGCGTGGGTGAAACACACCGCCGCAGGGCAACTGTGAGAGTTTCTGTGAGAGGGCAGTCGCGACGACCCGCGCCGCGAACGGGCGCGGGCCGCTGACCTGCGTCAATGCTCCCCGGGTTGGAATCGAACCAACGTCGCTAATCCTGATTCAAAGTCAGGCGGCCCCTACCAGCAGAGCAACCGGGGAACGCCCCGCACGGGGACCGCACAAGGGTAGGACAGATCGATCCCGATGGCATATCGGGGGATCATGGAAGATCGTTGACAACGATCTCGCAGCAGTCGCCACGCCCGGCCCGGCCATCCCGTTGAATGGAGCCATGCCTGCCAAGAAACGATCTCGCTTGTCTGCCGCGGATCGCCGCGAACAGTTGATCTCCGTTGCCGAGAAGCTCTTCGCCGAGCACGGGGTCCAACCCACGACCGTCGAGGACGTGGCCAGCGCAGCCGGAGTCACCAAACCACTGATCTACGAGCACTTCGGCGGCAAGGAGGGCCTGTATGCCGTGGTGGTCGACCGCGCCATGCGCCAGCTGTTGGACCACCTGGTCGGCGCCCTGACCTCCGGCGGGACGTCCCGCGAGTTGCTCGAGCGCGGAGCGGTTGCGCTGCTGAGCTACATCGAGGAGCAGCCGGCTGCGTTCCGGGTGCTGTTGCGCGACTCGCCGACCTGGCACGGCAGCGGCTCGGCAGCCAGCATCATGTCGGCAGTCGCGGGTCAGGTCGAGGAGATCGTCATCGAGGTCTTCAAGCGCAACGAGTTGGATGTCGAGGTCGTCCCGATCTATGCGCAGATGCTGGTCGGCATGATCGGCTTCACCGGCGAGTGGTGGATCGAGTCCGGCTCGTCGCTGCCGCGCGACACCGTCGCCGCGCACATGGTCAACCTCGCCTGGCACGGCCTGGGCGGCATCGAAGCGGACCCCAAGCTCAAGACGCTCTGACCTGCTGCAGCTCCACCCGGTTGCCGCAGGGGTCGTCGGTGTGGAATCGGCGCATGCCGGGGATCGCCTCGTCCCACCGCACCTCTCCCCCGGCAGCGGCGACCGCGTCCGCCGCCGCATCCACGTCCGCCACCAGCAGACACGGGTGCGCCTTACGCGCGGGGACAAAGGGTTCCTCGACGCCGCAATGCAATTCGTGATGTATGCCGACGGCGAACCAGCATCCGCCACGAGCCGCCAGCGCCGGTGGCTTCGGGATCTCGGGAAGGCCCAGCACCCCGGTGTAGAAGCCGCGCAGGTCGTCCTCCGCCCCAGCGGGACACGCGATCTGCACGTGGTGCAGGCCGGTCACCTCGACACCGTTCGACCTACTCGTCATACCCACTCAGTCTTTCCGGCCGACGGCGAAGATGCGACGGAAGGGCATCGGTGTCCCGTATGCCGCTCGCGGGTATGCCGCATCGAACCGCTCGACCAACTCGTCGAGAAACGGCCCTCGTTCGGACTCGTCCAGCCTGTCGAGCAGCGGTCGCAACGCTGTCCCCTTGACCCATTCCAGGACCGGACTGCGTTGTGCTCCTTGCGGATCCAGCACTTGCAGGTAGGTCGTCTCCCACACGTCGAAGTGTCCGCAGTGCGCGGCGAGCGTCTCGGCATACCGCTGCGGTGACTCCACGGGTGCGTCACGCAGCGCGCCCTCCAGGTCACCAGCTCGCTCGTGCGCTCGCGCGACCTCCCGGATGATCCGATGCGACGGCGCGTCGAAGTTGCCGGGCACCTGCATCGCGAGCCAACCTCCCGACGGCAGCTCGGCCAGCCATCGGTCGAGCAGGGTCAGATGCTCCGGGACCCACTGCAGCGTGGCGTTGGTGACGATGACGTCCGCCCGGCCCGCACCGTCCCAGGTCGCGACGTCCCCCAACTGCCAGTGCACGCGCTGCGACTCGTCGAGCGCACGAGCCCGCTCCAGCATTGACTCGGAGGAGTCCACTCCGCTGATCGCAGCGTGCGGCCACCGGTCGGCGAGGGTCAGGGTGAGCGGCCCGTTGCCGCAGCCGAGATCGACCACTCGCCCGAGTGCTTCGGCACCGACCCGGCCGAGCAGGTCACCGAACGGCCGCCCTCGCAGATCGGAGAAGTGTTCGTACTGCTGCGGGTCCCATGTCGGCACTGCGCCCTCCTCGTCAGAATTTATCTTGATATCAAGATATACACAGTTGTCTCGATGTCAAGAATCTTGCGGGTAGACTCACCCCATGGTGACGGAGCGCGACGAGGTCGATCAGATCGTCGATGCGTGGCGTCGAGAGCGCGCCGACCTGGATGTCGAGCCGCTACAGGTGCTTTCGCGGGTCTCACGACTCGCCCGGCTGCTGGATCAGGCTCGCGGCCGCGCGTTCACCGAGCATGGTCTGGACGGCTGGGAGTTCGACGTCCTGTCCGCCTTGCGACGGGTCGGAGCGCCATACGAGCTCTCCCCCGGCGCCCTCGTGCAGCAGACGCTCGTGACCAGCGGCACGATGACCAACCGCGTCGACCGGCTCGCCGGCCGCGGCCTGGTCGAGCGGCACCCCGCTCCCAACGACCGCCGAGGAGTCCTCGTGCGACTGACCGCGACCGGTCGTGACGCCGTCGATGCGGCGATGGTGGGCCTGCTGGAGCACGAGCGCGAGATCCTCTCCCACCTCCCGGCACGCAACCGCGCCGCCCTGGCCGGATCGTTGCGGACGCTGCTGTCGGCTGTCGAGCAACCGACGAAATAAGGTCGCAATTCGGCAACGTTCGGTTGTGATCTGTGTCACCTGATTGTCACCCGGTGTCACGATGAAGCGAAGCTGACCCACGTTTCGTCAGCCCGGGGAGGCCGCCGCGTGATCACGATCGAGCTGGAAGCACCCACGGTCACCAGCATCCGGTGGTCCGTGTCGCCGGCGATGGAGACGCTCGGCTGGCTCCAGTTGACCCGCGACAACGCGATCGATGCGAGCTACGGCGCCCCGACTCAGGAGGCGCGCGAACTCACCGGCTGCCCCGACGTCGCGCTCGCTGCCGCGTTGCTGCCGACCGACTCCGGCGAACCCACGGCCGACTTCCTCGCGCCGGTGCCACCCGCCGGATCACAGTGCCGGACTGCCGAGCTGCAGTTCGAGCAGATCCGCGGCACCGATCCCGCACACGCCGCGACCCAGCTGCGCGAGGCCGCCGGCGACCGCGACCTCGCGCCGGAGGTTGCCGCCGCACTCGAGGACGGTTCGCTGCCGGCTCGGGTGGCCGACGGCCTGGAAACGTTCTGGCAGCACGGTATGTCGGAGGTCTTCACCCGCGCGGAGGCTGCCTTGCGGGTCGAGATCGACCGTTGTGCGCAACTCGTGGACGGCGGCCTGGGCGCGGTCCTCAACATCGTTCACGGACGACTGTCCCAGCACGGGATCGCGCCCGGTGCCGACGACCAGCTCCACGTGCAGGCGCCCGAGCTGGTCGTCATACCGACCGCACTGCACGGGGCACGGCTCGCGATGCGGCCGTGGGGCAGCCAGCCGTTCGTGGCTTACCCGATCAGCACCCCGTCCGAGGCGACGGACACCCTCACCGGGATGCGACGACTGCTCGGTCCGACGCGTGCTGCGATCCTGCGACAGCTGAGCTCGGCACGCACGACCACCGAGCTCAGCGGAGAGTTGCGACTGGCCGCGGCGACCGTGTCCTACCACGTCAAGGTCATGCAGCGGGCCGGCCTGCTGGAGCGCTCCCGACGCCGCCACAACGTCTTCTATGAACTGTCACCGACCGGGCGTCAACTACTGGCGAGCCTGCCCTGACACTCGTCAATTCCATTCCGCTATCAGCCTGAATCCATTGTCGGAATTACAGATTCGACATGCTCTGCAGAGATTCGAAAAACTTCGAATATTGCGATCTGGTCGCGATCGGTTGCAACTGCTGGACTTCGCACATTGCCCGGTCAAGTGTATTGACCCAAGAAGCGACCGGGTCGGCGGGGGAATCGTCGGCTGCTTCTGCACAACCTCGGGGGCGGGTGCATCACCGGCAGATCCGGCACGCACCCGTGCAGTGAATTTGGGTGGTTACTCACGGCCGCGGAAACTCTCCGCGACCGCTGGAAGGGAAATGTCATGCGATTGACGAAACTGGCTGCACTGACGGCCGCAGGTGTGACTGCGGTCTCGTTGGCTGCGTGCAGCAGCGGCGGCCCGTCGACCAACAACAGCGGCAAGGGCGGTAGCGGCGACAACACTGCTGCCGGTGAGCAGACCAAGGCTGCGGTGGCGGCTCAGGACGCGACGCTGAAGGGCCCGGCACCGGACGTCAAGGGTGCCAAGAAGGGCGGCACGCTCTACATCGACGACTCGTCGAACCCGCCCACGATGGACCCGGCCGGTATCTACTACGTCGACTCGAACGCGTTCGCGACGCAGTACCTGTACCGCACGCTGACGCAGTACAAGATCGTCAAGGGCAAGCCGGTGCTGGTGCCGGACCTGGCCGAGGGTGTGGGTAAGCCGTCCGCGGACGGGTTGACCTGGACGTTCAAGATCAAGAAGGGCTTGAAGTACTCCGACGGTTCGCCGGTGAAGATCGAGGACTTCGTCTACGGGATGAAGCGGTCGTTCGCCAAGGAGAGCGTGGCGCTGAACGGCACCGATTACCAGCGGCAGTACCTGGTGGGCGGTAAGGACTACAAGGGTCCGTACAAGCAGCCGGATGCCAATTTCAAGGGTGTGACGACCAAGGGTGATGACACGTTGGTGTTCCACCTGGTCAAGAAGGTGCCGTCGTTCAACTACTTCGCGTCGTTCCCGGAGTTCACTCCGGTGCCGAAGGCCAAGGACACCAAGGGTGACTACCAGAAGCACCCGTTGACGACCGGCCCGTACAAGGTGGATTCCTACAACATCGGGTCCAAGCTGGTGTTGTCGCGTAACAAGTACTGGGATGCTGACACCGACCCGGTGCGGCACAACTACCCGGACAAGGTGCAGATCAACCTGGCGATCACCAACCTGGGTTCGCAGCAGCGGATCCTGGCCAACAGCGGCACCGGCGCCAACACCCTGAACATCGGTGAGATCGATGCGTCGCTGGAGTCGAAGGTGACCGGTGCGCAGAAGAACCAGTTCAAGCTCGGCCCGTCGTCGTGTGAGTTCTACGTCAACCTGAACGTCAACAAGATCCCGCTGAACATCCGCAAGGCCGTCGGCTACGCCTACCCCTGGGACCAGGTCCGCAAGGCAGGCGGTCGCTCGAAGCTGAACTACCAGCCGGCCACGACCTACGCGGCGCCGAGCCTGCAGGGTTACAAGAAGTACGACCCGCTGCCGTATGCCACTGGTCAGGGCACCGGTGACCCGGCCAAGGCC
The DNA here is from genome assembly GCF_052905685.1 of Flexivirga sp. B27. Taxonomy (NCBI): domain Bacteria; kingdom Bacillati; phylum Actinomycetota; class Actinomycetes; order Micrococcales; family Dermacoccaceae; genus Flexivirga; species Flexivirga sp. B27. Next base: position 64,608 of record NZ_JBPYUM010000007.1, read on the forward strand.
AAGGCCATCTTGAAGAAGGCCGGCAAGCTCGGCTTCCAGCTGTCCTACTACTACACCGGCGACAAGCCGCAGTCCGTGGCAGCCAACACCGCCCGCAAGAACGGTCTGAAGAAGGCCGGCTTCAAGGTCAAGGACATCCCGGTGCCCAGCGCAGAGATGACCAAGAAGATCGCC
>NZ_JBPYUM010000008.1:0-27492 GCF_052905685.1 Flexivirga sp. B27
ACTGCACTCGGTAGGGTGTGGGAGAGTAGGACACCGCCGAACAATTTTTTGCAGAGGGTCGGTCACGAGCACTGGAAAGTGTTTGTGACCGGCCCTTTGCCCATTGTTGATGCTTTTTGTGGTGGGCGGTGCGCTCACCCTCGGCGTACGGTTGAGTTGTTGCGCGGGCCGGCAGCCGGTGATCGTGCGCAGCTGAATCTTTGGAGAGTGGGTGCGCCCCGGTGGCGAACGACGACGATGTTGAGCCGCGTAAGGCAGGCGGGAATCCGCGCCGCGCGGGTCGATGGTCACGCGCGACCGGATCGGGCTCGGATCAGTCCGGCGCGTCCAGCACTCCGGTCGGCCGAGACGGATCGACATCGCGACCGGACGATCGGCGACCAGAACGTCGTCCGTCGGGCGACGGCGCCTCCACGGAGTCCAGCCGTCGGTCGGGCGGGTCGGAGCGTGCTCCGAGGGCCAGGCGATCCGGTGACGATCGCCCAGGGCAAAAGAGGCGCGATGACCGTCCGCGCGGTGGCGAGTCCGGCTCCGGTGCTCGTGGCCGCAGCGGTGACGATCGAGGACGGCCCGGCGACGACCGTCGGTCCGGGTCGTGGCAGCGCAGTGGCGACCGTCCGAACGTTGCCCGTGGTCGGCGCGACGACGAGAGGCGTGGTGCGGGGAGCGGACGCGGCTTTCGCGATGAGCGGCGGGGTGGCCGTCCGTCCGATCGTCCGTCGGGAAGTCGTGACGGCCGGCGCGAAGCGCGGCGTGATGACCGCGGAGATCGCCCGGTTCGGCGTGACCAGTCGCAGGGCCAGCGCGGGCCACGCTCGTGGGACCGCTCGTCGCCGTCACACCGGTCCACACGCGATACCCGCGTCGAGCCGCCGCTGCCCGAAGACATCACGGGCAAGGAGCTGGACCGCTCGGTGTGGCGCGAGATGCGGACCCTCACCAAGGAGAACGCGCAAGGCGTAGCCAAGCATCTGGTGGCTGCGGCAACCCTCCTGGAGGAGGACCCCGACCTGGCGCTGGCACACGCGGAGCACGCTGCTCGGCGGGCCGGCCGCGTCGCGGCAGTCCGGGAGGCGCTCGGCCTGGTGCACTACCGCCGGGGTGAGTTCACCGATGCCATCCGGGAGTTCCGGACGGCCAAACGCCTGTCGGGCTCGAACCATCTGCTGCCCTACCTCGTCGACTGCGAGCGTGGGTTGGGACGTTACGAGCGTGCCCTGGATCTGGCTGTTTCTCCGGAAGCCCGGACATTGGACGAGTCCGACAACATCGAGCTGGCGATCGTCGTCTCCGGCGTCCGACGCGACCTCGGGCAGCCGGAAGCAGCACAAATGGTGCTGCGCATTCCTGCACTGGAGCGTGCGACGCGGCAGCCGTGGGCGGCGCGGCTGTTCTACGCGTATGCCGAGGCGCTGCTCGCCGGCGGGGTTGAGGACCGAGCACGCGAGTGGTTCGCGAAGGCCGTCGACGCCGACGCCGACGGGCAGACCGATGCAGCAGAGCGGATCGCCGAATTGGACGGTCTGGTCTTCATCGACGCCCTCGAGGACGACGGCGCCGATCAAGGTGCGGCTGGTGAGGCTGCAGCCGATCAGGGGGCAGTCGACGAGGGTGCAATGACACCCGATGGCCGGACGGACAGCGTTCAGTCGGTTGAGACGTCGTCGAACGGGCTGGGCGGCACGGAGTCGACACCGACGGATGATGGCCCGGCCGCTGTGCCCGAGACCGAGCACGCAGCGGGAGCGTCAGACACTGCGTCAGACGATGCATCCGGTCTGTCCGGGCAGGAGCGGTTCACTCCCGGCCCGCTGGCATTCAACGACGGGACCGAGAGCAACGGCGGGTCGCCCAGAGACACCCCCTGACTGTCCCGTCCGGCCGCGGTGTCGAGCACTGGCGCCGCGCAATGTCCACATCCCCTGTCCGACCGATCGGTCATCCACAGGCGTGGGCAGCAGGCTCGCCGTGCACCGTCTGGCATCGGATCATGAATGCGAACACCTGTTCCCATTCATGAGGAGGCGTGATGTCCACGCAGACCAAAGATGCCCGGCCGACCAAGGCCGCCGGCCAGAGCTCCGAGCACCCGCACGACAGCATCAACGAAGTGCGCCTGGTGGGACGACTCAGCGCCCCGCCCGTGGTCAAGCACCTGCCGAGCGGTGCGGAAGTCGTCCAGCTGCGCGTCGTGGTCGACCGACCCGCGGACAGGACGAAGCACGGCGGATCCTCGACGCGCTCACCAAAGGTCGACACGATCGACATCGCCTGCTGGTCCGCGCGCACCCGCCGTCGGGCCATGAGCTGTGCGGGCACCGAAGTTGTCGAGGTCTCCGGAGCACTGCGACGTCGGTTCTGGCGCGGGCCGACTGGTGTGTCCAGCCGATACGAGGTGGAGACAACAGCCTTGTCCGTCGTCAAGCGAGCGGCACAACGGTGAGACTGTCGAGCAAGGATGTCGGCCCCGTGGGCAAGATGGTGGCATGGCACAGACTTCTTCGACGCAAGGTCCTGCGCGCGACGGATCAGCCTCGCAGCAAGAGCACCAGACCGCATCGCGCAGCGACCGTCAGCCCCTGGTGGCGGCATACCCGGGCCTGGTGTGCGACTTGGACGGCGTGGTCTACCGAGGCGCCTCAGCAGTTCCACATGCTGTTTCCGAGCTGACCGCAGCCCGGGAGCACGGGGCTCGTCTCGTCTTCGCGACGAACAACGCTTCGCGACCCCCTGCCGTGGTCGGGGACATCCTGCGTGGTCACGGGCTGACACTCGAGGATCGGGATGTGCTGACCAGCTCATTGGCCGGGGCGCGGCACCTGGCCGAGCAACTCCCGGAGGGTGCGGCGGTGCTGGCCGTCGGTGGGCCCGGTGTCGCCGATGCGCTGGAGTCGGTCGGACTGCGGCCGGTTAGTGCACAGGACGCGCCGGAGGCAGATCTCGCCGCGGTCCTGCAGGGCTACGGGGCAGACGTCACCGCAACTGCGCTCGGCGAGGCGGCATACGCAATCCAGGCGGGTGCGCAGTGGGTCGCCACCAACGACGACCTCACGCTGCCGACCGACCGCGGCGTGGCTCCCGGCAACGGCTCGCTGGTCGCTGCCGTCCGACTGGCGGTGCAGACCGATCCCACCGTGGTGGGCAAACCCGGGCCGCTCCTCTACGAGCTGGCCACGCAACAACTCGGGACCACGGTGGAGTCCACCCTCGGCATCGGTGATCGTCTGGAGACCGACACCGCGGGCGCCCATGCAGCCGGCATGGATGCCCTGCACGTGCTGACCGGCGTGCACGGACCGGCCGACCTGGTGCGTGCACCGCGTGAGTTGCGACCGCGCTACATCGGCGTCGACCTGCGGGTGCTGAGTGAGCCTTACGCCGAGCCGGAACAAGCGGGCGACGGTCGCTGGATGGCGGACGGCTGGACCGGGACTCTCGTCGGAGAGGGCGGATCCGCCCGGATCAGCTACGAATCCAGTGCGGACTCGGCAGACGAGATCAGCTGGATCGGTCAGTTGCGGTTGGCCCTGAAGGTGCTCTGGGGAGCCCTCGATCAAGGACTGGTGACGGAGGACGAAGCCGTGGCCGCGCTGCCTTCGCAGCAGTAGCCTGGCCGGAGGCGTGCCGATCACGTCGCCACCAAGCTCGGTCCGGTGGTTGTCCAGCGAGACTCTGGAGGAGACAGCGACATGGCGATCAACAATGTCCGAACGGCCCTGCAACTACTGAGCGGAGCGGGCGAGGTGACGCGCGCGAAGGCGCTGGAGGCTGCGGGCACGCTGCTGGAGCTGCCGGGTGTGGGCGAGACGTCGGCACGCGCGAGTCAGCTGGCCGAAGAACTCATCGACGCTGCGGCGGCAAACCAGGCGATGGTCAGCGAGCTCGTCCGCACCGAGGTCGACGGCCGCTTGGCGGCGCTGGGACTCGCGCGCAGCAGCGACCTGTCCTCGGCGCAGCGCAAGATCGAGGCGCTCGAACGCGAGGTTGCCCAGCTTCGGGAGAAGGTCGCCGCGGGTGACGGGGCAGCTGCAGCCGCATCGGCCGGGTCCGGCTCGACCAGCAGGTCCGTGAGCAAGAGGTCCGCCGGCACGAAGAACACGAAGACCACCACGGCGAAGCGGGCCGCGAAGAAGACTTCGGCCACGAAGGCGGCAACCAAGGCACCTGCGAAGACCGCAGCGAAGAAGACGACCGTCAAGAAGACGACACCGGCGAAGAAGGCGGCGACAAAATCCACCGCCAAGTCCACCAGCAAGACTGCCGCCAAGAAGACGTCCTCGCGGACGTCATAATGAACGACGTGACAGACAACCCGGAGCAGACCGCGCCACCGGCAACCCCGTCGGATGCCCGGCAGGGCGATCCTGCTCCTGCTCCCGGGGCAAGCGACGGACGATTCCCGAGCACCGGTGACTCGCGGGTCGACCATGCGTTGGCGCAGCTGCCGGACCCTCGTGCGCACCATGATTCGGCGGATGCCGCAGAATTGGGCGGCCCAGGGCTGGATGGCCGAGAACAGGTCGCCGCTGAGGACGACACAGCAGAGCAAGACACAGCGAGCGGACTGGACCTTCCTGATCCGGCACTGTTGGACGCACACCTGGCCGACGTCACCTCCGTGCACCGGCAGCTGCAGCAGCGTCTGTCGGACCTGTCGAGCTGATCCGTGCGCGCGGACGCGGCCCTGGTCGAACGCGGACTTGCCAGGTCGCGGGCGGTCGCCCGCGAGCTCATCGCGGCCGGTCGGGTGACCGCGGATGGTCGCACGGTGGCGAAGCCATCGGCGTCTGTCGAAGCCACCGGGCTGGCGGTGACCGGAGAGGTCGACCAGTGGGTCGGCCGGGCGGCATACAAGCTGCTGCGCGCACTGCAGGCGTTCCCGGTGACCGTCGACGGCACCCGGTGCATCGACGTCGGCGCCTCGACCGGAGGTTTCACCCAGGTGTTGCTGCACCACGGCGCCCGCGAGGTGGTCGCGCTCGACGTCGGCCACGAGCAGCTCGCCGAGCCGGTGCGCAGTGACACCCGGGTGGTGGAGCTGTCCGGCACCAACATCCGCGACACATCGCCCGAGGACCTCGGGGGAGCAGCCGACATCGTCGTCGCCGACCTCAGTTTCATCTCGCTGCGGCTGGTCCTGGACCGCCTCGCTGCGCTGACCGGTCCTTCCGGAGACCTGATCACGCTGGTCAAGCCGCAGTTCGAGGTCGGCCGGGAGCGGCTGGCGCGCACCGGCGTGGTGTCCTCCCCGCACGAACGGCACCGGGTCCTGTGCGACATCGTCACGCTGCTGCCCGAGGCCGGCCTGCACGTCTTCGGCCTGACCACCAGCCCCATCGCAGGTGGCACGGGCAACACGGAGTACCTGCTGTGGGCGCGGCATACGCCGACGGGCAGGATGAGTGATGTGGACGTGCACACGACGCTGGAGCAGCTACTGACCGACGAACTCAGAGAAGCACGCGCATGACCCGGCGCGTTCTCCTGGTCGGCCACCCCGGCCGGCCGGAAGCACTCGAGGTCGCTGCCCAGCTCGTGCACGGGCTGACCGTCAACGACATCGAGGTCATCGGCCAGACCGATGAGCTCGAGGCCTTCGGCATCTTGCACGCTGACGGCGTGACGGGATACGACGTGCCGCAACCGGACGGAGCCGAGGTCGCGATCGTCGTCGGCGGTGACGGCACGATCCTGCGCGGTGCGGAGGTCGTCCGCGACTCCGGCGTGCCGCTGCTCGGCATCAACCTCGGGCACGTCGGTTTCCTCGCGGAGGCCGAGCCGGACGACATACACCACACCGTCCGGCAGATCATCGATCGTGACTGGCGGGTTGAAGAACGCGAGACGCTCGAGGTCGAGGCGTCCCTCGGCGGCACGTCGCTCTGGACCAACTGGGCGCTCAACGAAGCGTCGGTCGAGAAAGCCGCTCGCGAGCGCATGCTCGAGGTCACCCTGGCGATCGACGAGCGTCCCCTGTCGACGTGGGGATGCGACGGTGTCGTGATGGCGACGCCGACCGGCTCGACGGCATACGCCTTCTCCGCCGGCGGTCCGATCGTCTGGCCGGGTGTGCCGGCGACCTTGGTCGTGCCGATCTCGGCGCACGCACTCTTCGCCAGGCCGCTCGTGCTCAGCCATGACGTGCACATCGCGATCGACCTGCGCGACACCACGGACGCACAGGCCGTGCTCTGGTGTGACGGCCGCCGGTCGTTCGACGTGCCGCGCGGGGCCCGCATCGAGGTCCGACGCTCCGAGCGGCCGGTGCGGCTGGCCCGGCTGACCGACGCACCGTTCACCGACCGGCTGGTGGCGAAGTTCGACCTGTCCGTCTCCGGTTGGCGCGGCGCAGGCCGAGCGCAGCACTGACAGCCCCCGCGAAGTACCGGAGGAGCGTGTCGGGGTCCCCGCGAAGTATCGGAGGAGCGGAGCGGGGGAGAGCTTCGTGGGGTGAACTAGGCTGCCGACGTGCTGCGCGAACTACGGATCCAGGGCCTGGGTGTCATCGACGACGCACTCCTCGACCTGTCGCCGGGGCTGAACGTCGTCACCGGTGAAACCGGTGCCGGCAAGACGATGGTCGTGCAAGGTCTCGGCCTCCTGCTCGGTGGCCGCAGCGACGCCGGTCTCGTGCGGGGCGGTGCGGACAAGGCGTTCGTCGAAGGCATCGTGGGGCTTGCGGGGGACCACCCGGCCGTGCTTCGTGCGAAGGAAGCCGGCGCCGAGGTGGACGAGGAGCTGATCCTCGCGCGCACCGTGTCCGGGCAAGGCCGCTCCCGTGCCCACGTCGGTGGCCGCAGCACGCCGGTGGGTGTGCTCAGCGAACTCGGCGAGTCCCTCGTCGCGGTGCACGGCCAGGCCGACCAATGGCGACTGCAACGCCCCGAGCAACACCGCATCATGCTCGACGACTTCGGCGGGAAGCCTGTCGCCACGGCACTGACGGCCTACCGCACCCTGCACCAGGACTGGCAGGACACCCGCCGTGAGCTGGCCGACCTGACCGAGCGCGGTCGTGAGCGGGCGCAGCGACTGGACCTGCTCACCGCTGCGCTGGAAGACATCGAGCGGGTCGACCCGACCCCTGGTGAGGACGTCGAGCTGGCCGCGGAGTCCGAGCGGCTGACCCACGCCGACGGGCTTCGCGAAGGAGCCGGCGCGGCGCACGATCTGCTGGCCGGTGACGAGGAGAACGACGACCAGCCGCACGTCATCGACCTGGTTGCGCGCGCCCGTCAGGCACTCGCCGGACTCGTCGACCACGACTCCGAACTGGCCGGGCTGGATGGCCGGTTGCGCGAGCTCGGTGTGCTTGCCGCGGACATCGCCGGCGACCTCGCGTCATACCTCGCGGACCTGGAGATCGACCCCGCGCGGCTCGAGCAGGTGCAACAGCGCCGGGCCGAGCTGACCGCCCTGCTGCGCAAGTATGGCGACAGCATCGACGACGTGCTGGTGTGGAGCAAGGGCGCTGCAGCGGAGGCCGCGGAACTGGCCGGCTCCGACGACCGGATCGAGACGCTGCGGGCCGCGCTCGCTGAGCTCGAGCCACGCTTGGACACGGCCGCGCAGAAACTCACCAAAGCCCGTGCCGGTGCTGCGAAGAAACTGCAGAAGGCGGTGACCGGGGAGCTGGCGCACCTGGCCATGGGCTCGGCCAAGCTGACCGTGCAGGTGACCAGCGATCCCGCGCACCGCACACCGCACGGTGTCGACGAGGTCGAGATCCTGCTGGCCGCGAACGCCGGAGCGACCCCGCGCAGTGTCGCGAAGGCGGCCTCCGGGGGTGAGCTCTCGCGGGTGATGCTGGCGCTGGAGGTCGTGACCGCGACGGGCACCGTGCCCACCTTCGTCTTCGACGAGGTCGACGCCGGTGTCGGTGGCTCAGCCGCGCTCGACATCGGCGCTCGTCTGGCCCGGCTCGCCCGGCACGCTCAGGTCATCGTTGTCACGCACCTGGCGCAGGTGGCGGCATACGCCGATCGGCAGCTGGTGGTGCACAAGTCCAGCGACGGCCACATCACGGCCAGCGGCGTGACCGTGGTCGAGGGTGCGGATCGGCTCACGGAGCTGGCGCGCATGCTCGGCGGCGTGAGTGACAGCGCCGCCGCCCGGCAGCACGCCCAGGAGTTGCTGGACGGGGCCGAGCGGGCGCGGCAGGAGGACTGAACCGACCAGCCCGACCACCCGGTGGTCGGGCTGGTCGGCTCAGCCACGCTGCTCGAGCGTGCTACTCGGTCGTCGTGGGCTTGCCGTCGGCTCCGACGGTCATCGCCTCCGGGTCGTAGTCCCGGTGCTCGACCAGCACGATCCAGTTGCCGGAGTTGTCGCGCATCAGTGCTTCGACGCCGTAGGGGCGCTCGGCCGGCTCCTGCAGGAACGTCACGCCCTTGGCGCTGAGTTCTTCGTAGGTCTTGCGGCAGTCGTCGACGGTGACACCGATGCCCGGCATGGCGCCGGAGTCCAGTGCTCGATTGATGGCGTCGACGAGGTCGTCCTGCAGCGGCGGGCCCGCTGTCGTCAGGTGCAGGTGCAGCTCCGGCTGATTGGGATGACGCACCGTCAGCCAGCGGAAATCCTCCGCAAGCCGGATGTCGTCGCCCGTCTCGAAACCGAGCGTGTCGGTGTAGAAAGCGAGTGATTCGTCCTGGTCCTTGACCCAGACGCTGACCAATGATGTTTCGGTGATTGCCATGCCCGCAACGCTAGGAGCGGTCCTGGGTGGATGGCTTCTCCCCGCTTGCGGAGGTTTCGGCCAACCCCCACATGAACACGAAGCACCCCGGAATGCGCGGCGCGCCCTGCTCGGCGTAGCGCTGTGCGAAGGCAGTCGGGGTCTCCCCGACGATCTCGCGGAAGCGTGCACTGAACGAGCCGAGGCTGCTGAAGCCGACGGCGTGGCAGACCTCCGTCACGGTGAGGTTCATGGGCATCCAGCATGACGCAACACGCCGACGGATGCTGGCGCGGCGGCGTCATACATGCGGAAAAGACTGTGAAAACGTCGGATTCGAGTGCTGTGTCGAAGCAATCCGGTGTGATGGATGCACGCGTGGTCGGAGGACCGGCGCGCGTGCCGTAGACTGAGAGCCCGTGGTGGAGCAGACGAAACATATCTTCGTGACCGGAGGCGTTGCCTCTTCGCTCGGCAAGGGGCTGACGGCCTCGAGCCTCGGACATCTACTCCGCGCTCGCGGCCTGCGGGTGACGATGCAGAAGCTGGATCCCTACATCAATGTGGATCCCGGCACGATGAATCCCTTCCAGCACGGCGAGGTCTTCGTCACCGAGGACGGCGCCGAGACCGACCTGGACATCGGGCACTACGAGCGCTTCCTGGACGTCAACCTGGCCGGTGACGCCAATGTCACGACCGGCAAGGTCTACAGCGAGGTCATCGCCAAGGAGCGCCGCGGCGAATACCTCGGCGACACGGTGCAGGTCATCCCGCACATCACCAACGAGATCAAGGCGCAGATGCGCGCCCAGGCGGCGCCCGACGTCGACATGATCATCACCGAGATCGGCGGCACCGTGGGCGACATCGAGTCGCTGCCGTTCCTCGAGGCCGCGCGTCAGGTGCGCCAGGACGTCGGCCGTGACAGCGTCTTCTTCCTGCACGTCTCGCTGGTGCCCTACCTCGCACCCAGCGGTGAGCTGAAGACCAAGCCCACCCAGCACTCGGTGGCCGCGCTGCGGCAGGTCGGCATCCAACCGGACGCGCTGGTGCTGCGGGCCGACCGCGAGCTGCCCGACGGCATCAAGGACAAGATCGCCCGCATGTGCGACGTCGACCAGGAAGCCGTCGCCGCGTGCGTCGACGCACCGAGCATCTACGACATCCCGAAGGTGCTGCACACCGAGGGCATCGACGCGTATGTCGTCCGCCGGCTCGGGTTGCCCTTCCGGGACGTCGACTGGCACGACTGGGACCGGTTGCTGGAGCGGGTGCACGAGCCCGAGCACCGCGTCGAGGTCGCACTGGTCGGCAAATACATCGACCTGCCCGACGCCTACCTGTCGGTGACCGAAGCGATGCGCTCCGGCGGTTTCCACCACGACGCGAAGGTCGTCATCCGCTGGGTGGCCAGCGACGACTGCGCCACCCCTGCCGGTGCGGCCAAGGCGCTCGGTGGGGTCGACGCCGTGTTGGTGCCCGGAGGGTTCGGTGTCCGTGGCATCGAGGGCAAGCTCGGTGCCTTGCAGTGGGCCCGTGAGCACCAGGTGCCGACCCTCGGCATCTGCCTCGGACTGCAGTGCATGGTCATCGAATACGCCCGCAACGTCGCCGGCATCGACGGCGCGTCGTCGAGCGAGTTCGACCCCGACACCGCCGCGCCCGTCATCGCCACGATGGAGGAGCAGAAGGCGTATGTCGAGGGCGCGGGCGACCTCGGCGGCACGATGCGACTGGGCGCCTACCCGGCGCGACTGGCCGAGGGCAGCGTCGTCGCGGAGGCCTACGGCGCGACGGAGGTGTCCGAACGACACCGGCACCGTTACGAAGTCAACAACGCCTACCGCGCCCAGCTGGAGAAGGCCGGCCTGACCTTCAGCGGTCTGTCACCGGACGGCCAACTCGTGGAATTCGCCGAGCTGCCGCGTGACGTGCACCCCTACTACGTCTCCACCCAGGCGCACCCGGAGTTCCTGTCCCGGCCCAACCGGGCGCACCCGCTCTTCGCCGGACTGATCGGTGCGGCGATCGACCAGCAGCGCGCCAGCCGCCTTGTCGAGGTGGAGCGGCCGAAGTCCGAAACACCTGCGGCACAGTAGTTTTCGCGAGAGGACACGATGAGTTCAGTGGATGACCGCCTGGGGGAGCCGATCGCCGACCGGCTCGATCCGCAGACCGTGACGTCGTCGACGACGGTCTATGAGGGACGTGTCTGGGATGTCGTGTCCGAGGACGTGCGCCTGGACAGCGGCGCGCAGGTGACACGGGACTTCGTGCGTCATACCGGTGCAGTTGCCGTGGTGCCGATGCGAGGCGACGCGCGCGCCGAGGAAGTGCTGATGATCCAGCAGTACCGCCACCCGGTTGGCGCGTTCGACTGGGAGGTGCCTGCCGGCCTGCTCGACAAGCCGGGTGAGGACCCGCGCGATGCCGCCGCCCGTGAGCTGCGGGAGGAGGTCGACCTGGACGCGACCACCTGGCACGTGCTGGTCGACCTGTTCACCTCACCCGGGGCGCTGTCGGAGAACCTGCGTGTCTTCCTGGCACGGGATGTGCACCCCGCGGTGGCGCACGGGTTCGTCCGCGAGGGCGAGGAAGCCGGTATGCCGACCGGCTGGATCAGCCTGGATGACGCGGTCGACGCGGTGCTTTCCGGGCGAGTGCACAACGGCATTGCCGTCTCCGGCATACTCGCAGCACACGTTGGGCGGCAACGGGATTGGCAGACGTTGCGCGCGGCGGACACGCCGTGGCCGGAGCATCCGGCATACCGATGAGTCGCGGGCCGTCACAGCGCAGCGCTGTCGAACCCTTCCACGTGATGGAGGTCGTTCGCGCCGCTGCTGCGCGGCAGCGCAGCCACGGCGACATGATCCTGCTGTGTGTGGGACAACCGTCGACGCCGGCGCCGCGGGCAGCCCTGGACGCGGTGCACTCGGTCCTGGAGACAGAGTCCCTCGGTTACACCGAGGGAGACGGGATTCCGTTGCTGCGCGAGACGATCGCGGCACACTACCGGTCGACCTACGACGCGGGCGTCGCGCCGGAGGAAGTGCTGATCAGCACGGGGTCGTCGGGTGGATTCAGCACGATCCTGCTGGCGGCATTCGACCCCGGAGCACGCGTGGCGATGGCACGGCCTGGCTACCCGGCATACCGAAACACGCTGCAGGCGTTGGGCATTCAAGCCGTTGAGATGGACTGCGGGCCCAACACCCGCTTCCAGCTCACAGTGGACCACCTGGCGGGTGCGCACGCCGTCGCACCGCTGGACGGGGTGATCGTGGCGAGCCCGGCCAACCCGACGGGCACCATCATCGAACCCGACGAGCTGGCGGCGATCGCGCAGTGGTGCGACGCCCACGACGTGCTGTTGATCTCCGATGAGATCTACCACGGCATCGCCTACGGCGGCCCTGCACAGACGGTGCGCCGCTTCAGCCGGGAGGCGGTCGTGCTGGGCTCGATGAGCAAGTTCTGGTCAATGACCGGATGGCGGGTGGGCTGGAACCTCCTGCCGGAGTCGTTGCGTCGACCGGTCGACGTGCTGCAGACCAACCTGGCGATCTGTGCCCCGGCGGTCTCGCAACACGCTGCGGTTGCTGCGTTTTCGCCGGAAGCAACTGCGGAGCTGACTCGCCACGTCGAACGGTATGCCGTGAACCGCGACCTGCTGCTGCGCCGTCTGCCGGAGCTGGGGATCTCGTCGTTCGCGCCGCCGGACGGCGCGTTCTACGCCTATTGCGACGTGTCCCACCTCACCGACGACACGACCCGATGGTGCGCCGACGTGCTGGACCGCACGGGTGTCGCCATCGCGCCGGGCATCGACTTCGACCCGGTGAACGGGCATCACTTCATTCGACTCAGCTTCTGCGGCGCGACCGACGCACTGGACGAGGCGATCGATCGCCTCGTGGCGATGGTCGAGTAGGACCCGGGCATGACCGAGGCGGCTGCGAGAGTGGTGCTGCTCAACGGCCCATCCAGCGCCGGGAAGTCCTCACTGGCAACCGCTTTCGCCGCGATGCAGCCGACACCGTGGCACTACCTGCCGGTCGATCTGGTGCACGCGGCCCGGTCCCGACCCGAGGCGATGGCTCAGGTGCCGGGGGATGGACCGCAGTGGCAGGAGATCTTCCGCCGCAGTCGAGCCGGCTACCACCGGATGCTCGCGGGTATGGCGTCGGCCGGCAACGACGTGGTCGGAGACCATGTGCTGAACGAGCCGTGGCGCATCACCGATCTGTTGCGCGTCCTTGACGGCATACCGACGGTGCTGGTGCATGTGACCGCCTCGCTCGAGGAGCTCGAGCGCCGGGAACAGGCACGCGGCGACCGAGTCGTCGGCACTGCTCGCGCGCAGGCCGAGATCGTCTTCGCGCACGGCGACTGCGATATGTGGGTGGACACGACCGAGCTGACCAGTGAAGCGGCGGCTGTCCGGGTTGCTGCGCTGGTCGATTCCTGGCCGGCCAGAACGGCCTTCGACAGAATGCGGGCTCGGTGAGCTCGGGCCAGCTCGACGCGTCCGTGATTGACCGGCATACCTCCGCATTGAGCGGCGTACCGAAATGCACGAATTCGGTACGCCGCTCAATCCATTGGTATGCCGGTCAATCCGAGTGGGTGCTCAGGACAGGCCGAGGAACTCACGTATGGCGGGCAGCTCGCGCTGCGCCTGGTCATAACCCTCGCGGTACATCGCCTCGAGCACCGGCAGGCGGCGTTCGCCGTTGCGGACCGGCTCGACCTGGGGTGCGAAAACGTATGCCTTGCCAGCCTTTTCGAGCTCGAAGAGCTCTTCACGTGTCTGGTTGTAGCGCTCGTAGCGAGTGCGCATGGCCTCGGCGACAGCGGGGAAGTGCCGGTAGTAGGTGCGGAAGAACCACTCCTTGCCCTCCGGCTGCTTCACGTACGACCGCTCCTGGGTGAGTATGACGAGAAACTTCTCGTAACCGTCGGCCTGCGCGGCGTCCAGAGCGATGCTGCCCGACGTGCCGAGTGCCCCGTCGACATACAGATGACCGTCGAGCTTCACCGGCGGCATCAGGACCGGCATCGACGCCGAAGCCTGCACGCGCGGCAGCAGATCCGCCAGTGTCCGCATCTCGTCGCGGCCCCAGTAGACCGTCTCACCGGTCGACGCGTCGAACGCGCCGATCTTCCACTCCATCGGTGAGTCGACATAGGCCCGCCAGTCGAACGGGAGCACGTTGTCCGGCAGACCGGACTGCTGGTAGATGAAGTCCGCGTTGAAGATGCCCTTGCCCCGGACGAACGTGCGCCACCCGCCGAACTCACGCTCCTGCGCGAAGGTCGTGAAGGAGGCATGCGCGCGCCATACATCGCGGGTGACGAAGTTGGATGCGTTCGTCGCACCGGCGGAGATGCCGACGACCCACGGCAGCCGGATGCCGGCCTCGATCAGCGCGACGACCAGGCCGGCGGAGTGCGCGCCACGCATGGCACCGCCCTCGATGACGAGGGCGGTGTCAGCGGCGATTGGCTCTGCGGTCACCGATCAGTCGGCACCGAAGTCGAACGAGGCACGGTCGAGCGCCTTGTCCTCGTCGGCGTCGACGAACGGGTTGGCCGAAATTGCTGCGGCACCACCGGATTTCAGCTCGCCGACCAGCTCGGTGTCGCGCTCGGGGAGCGCACCGAGTCCGGCATACAGCTCGAGCTTGGAGCGGGTGTCGGCGATGTCCAGGTTGCGCATCGTGAGCTGTCCGATGCGGTCGGTCGGGCCGAACGCCGCGTCCTCGGTGCGCTCCATCGACAGCTTGTCGGGGTGGTAGCTGAAGCCCTCGCCGCGGGTGTCGATGATCGAGTAGTCCTCGCCGCGACGCAGCCGCAGCACGACCTCGCCGGTGACCGCTGAGGCGACCCAACGCAGCAGACCCTCGCGGATCATCAGCGACTGCGGATCGAACCAACGGCCTTCGTAGAGAAGGCGACCCAGTCGCCGGCCCTCGTTGTGGTACTGCGCGACGGTGTCCTCGTTGTGTATGGCGTTGACCAGCCGCTCGTATGCCGCGAAGAGCAACGCGAGCCCAGGCGCTTCGTAGATGCCGCGCGACTTCGCTTCGATGATGCGGTTCTCGATCTGGTCCGACATGCCCAGGCCGTGCCGGCCGCCGACCTCGTTGGCCAGCTTGAAGAGATCGACGACATCATCGAAGGTCTGACCGTTGATCGACACCGGCCGACCGCGCTCGAAACGCACTGTCACGTCTTCGGTTTCGATCTCGACCTCGGGGTCCCAGAAGGCAACGCCCATGATCGGCTCGACGATCTCCAGCGAGCTGTCGAGGTGCTCGAGGGTCTTGGCCTCGTGCGTGGCGCCGAGGATGTTGGCGTCGGTGGAGTAGGCCTTCTCCGTCGAGTCGCGGTAGGGCAGGTCGCGTGCCGTCAGCCACTCGGACATCTCGTGACGCCCGCCGAGCTCGTCGACGAACTGCGCGTCGAGCCACGGCTTGTAGATGCGCAGGCCGGGGTTGGCGAGCAACCCGTAGCGGTAGAACCGCTCGATGTCGTTGCCCTTGTATGTCGAGCCGTCGCCCCAGATGGAGACGTTGTCCTCCTGCATCGCACGGACCAGCAGGGTGCCGGTGACCGCACGACCGAGCGGCGTGGTGTTGAAGTAGACGCGGCCGCCGGAGCGGATGTGGAAGGCGCCGCAGGCGATGGCGGCCAGGCCCTCCTCGACCAGCTGCCGCTTGCAGTCGACCAGGCGGGATAGCTCGGCGCCGTACTGGCCGGCGCGACCGGGCACCGAGTCGATGTCCGGCTCGTCATACTGACCCAGATCCGCGGTGTAGGTGCACGGGACCGCGCCCTTCTCACGCATCCAGGCCACGGCCACCGAGGTGTCCAGGCCACCGGAGAAAGCGATGCCGACGCGCTCGCCGACGGGGATGGAGTTCAACACTTTCGACACGGCTCACCAGCCTAGGGGCTGCGCCCTCCGCGCGGTGGATCGGTCTACCGTATGGACGGTGCGCACCGAGGATCCCTGCCCCTGCGGCTCCGGCTCGTCGTTCGACGACTGCTGTGGTCCGCTGCTGGCCACAGAACGGCTCGCGTCGACCGCGGAGGAGCTGATGCGGTCGCGTTACACCGCATATTTCTACGGCAACCGTGAGCACCTGTGGCGGACCTGGCACCCGAAGACTCGTCCGGCGGAGGTCGCCATCGACCCGGCGACTCGCTGGACAGGCTTGCAAATACTGGAAGTTCGCGACGGTGGTCCGGATGACGAAACCGGCATGGTGTCGTTCGTTGCGTCATACAGCGGCGGTGAGCTGCGTGAGAGCAGCCGGTTCGCGAAGCGCGGCGGGCGCTGGTTCTATCTGGACGAGGAGTCCTGATGACGGACGCCTTCGGCATACCGAGGGGCTCGGACGGCAGCGAGAGTCAGAGCCGCGCAATGTACGAGGCGGCGACCAACCTGCTCGACAAGGCGGTCCGCGCCCTCAGCGGCGGGCAGGCCGACAGGGCGCTCGGCTGTGTTCGCAAGGCTGAGCGTCTCCCGTATGACGACCACGATGCCGCGTCGCCCCTGACGCTGGCCGCCCACATGCACGCGGTCAACGCGGTGCTCGACGTGCACGAGCTCGGCAACGAGCTGTGGCTCGATGCTGCTGCCGACGTCCTACACGACCCGCGTCCGACCTGGAATGCATTGGCAACAGCAGATTTCCGGCATGTCCTGACAGTGGTGCGCGAGGACCTCGGCGCGACGAAGGCTGAGGAACGACAGCTGCGTGACCTGATCCGCGGGCAGCAGGTCGCGACCATCCGGGAGATGCAGGAGCTCCAGGGCGAGCAGCTGTGCGAAGTGGTGATGAGCCTGCTCGAGATCGTCATCGACTATGAGCTGCGGGCCGACGAGTTGTTCGCCGCGATCGAGCCGAACTAGGGGTGAGACAAGCGGTGACGAGTGATCACTGGGGCGCGCGGTCGGCGAGATAGCGCACCAGCCCTGCGGCATTGTCCAACTGGGCAGCCTCGGCTGCCGGCATGAAGTCGACCCGACCGCGGCGGAAAGCCACCGCCTCCGGGAGGTGCGTGAGGGGTTCGGCAATGGGCAGGAACGCGTCCAGCAGGTCGGTCGCGTCCAGGGCATCGTCCTCGGTCCGATAGGCCAGCGCGTAACAGGCCAGGATCACCGCGGTGACCGCGACGTCGAGCCCGGGCGGGCCCCAGGAAGCGTTCTCCCAATCGATCAGTTGCGGCCCGTCAGGCGCCATCAGCACATTGTTGGGATGCAGGTCCAGGTGCAGGAGGCGGTCACCGCCGGGCAGGCGCGGCAACTCCTGCTCCTGCGGCATCGCGGTCACCTGGTGCGTCCGACGGTGCAGCCGCGCAAGGATCTGCATCGCTTCATCCATCGCCAGCTGCCCGGCGGTCATCTCGGCGAGCATCGTGGGGCCATCGACGCGCTCCAGCACGAGGTCGGGCCCGTGCGCCGAAAGCACCCGCGGCGTCGGAACCCCTGCGGCCCAGGCGATTTCGGTCGAGGTCGCAACCGGCACCGCGGACAGATCAGCGTCCTTGTAGCGGCGCAGCACCCGCCGATCGTCGAGCTCGTAGACCAGCGCGGTCGCACCGGTCGCGAGCAGCGCCCCGGGGTGGTCGCAGGCCGTCATGCGCACAGCCTAGGTCGGCCCGGGCGGGATGTGGGCGGGTCGACCGGCACGCGAAGCAGAAACTCCTCGGCTACGCACGACACGCCGCCGTGGCGGCAGGGCGGTCGACGCCGACCGGGTTGATCGTGGCGCTGCGCTTATTGATTTCCGCGTATGGCGCAGGGCGTCATACGATGATGTCGCCCTTGGTGGTGGAGTGACGACCCACCGGACACCTCGCAGGTATGACGGCAGGACCGCCATACATCGGAAGTCGGCCAGGGGACGCGCGTTCGGCGACACCGACGAGAGGCCGAGGTCTCCTCGGCGAAGGTGTGGTGGCACCGCGATCTGGCCCCCGCCCACACCTCCAGGGCTGCCTTCTCGGCAAGGTGGCCCACATCGCGACCTTGACGGGAACCAACCCCGAAAGGAACCGCAATCATGCTTCGAACTCATGACGCCGGCACGCTGCGTGCTGCCGACTCCGGCCAGACCGTGACACTTGCCGGCTGGGTCGGCCGCCGCCGCGACCACGGCGGCGTGGCCTTCCTGGACCTGCGCGACGCCAGCGGCGTCGTCCAGGTGGTGGCACGCGACGAGGTGCTGACCGGCGCCGCGCACGGCCTGCGCAACGAATACTGCGTTGCGGTCACCGGCACCGTGCAGCCCCGCGACCCGAAGGACGTCAACGCCGACCTGCCGACCGGTGAGATCGACGTCGTCGCCGAGTCGATCGAGGTGCTCAGCGAGTCCGCGCCGCTGCCGTTCCAGATCGACGAGCGCATCAACGTCGGTGAGGAAGCCCGCCTCAAGCACCGCTACCTCGACCTGCGTCGCCCGGCGCAGGGTGGCGCAATCCGGTTGCGTTCCAAGGTGAATGCCGCCGCGCGCAGCGTGCTCGCCGAGCGCGACTTCGTCGAGATCGAGACTCCGACGCTGACTCGCTCCACGCCGGAGGGCGCTCGCGACTTCCTGGTGCCGGCGCGCCTGGCGCCGGGCAGCTGGTACGCCCTGCCGCAGAGCCCGCAGCTGTTCAAGCAGCTGCTGATGGTCGCAGGCATGGAGCGCTACTACCAGATCGCGCGGTGTTACCGCGACGAGGACTTCCGTGCCGACCGGCAGCCGGAGTTCACCCAGCTCGACATCGAGATGAGCTTCGTCGAGCAGTCCGACATCATCGAGCTCGGCGAGGCGATCGCCAAGGCGCTCTGGAAGGTCATCGGCGTCGACATCCCCACGCCGTTCCCGCAGATGACGTATGCCGACGCGATGGCGAAGTACGGCTCGGACAAGCCGGACCTGCGCTTCGACCTCGAACTCGTCGAGTGCACAGAGCTTTTCAAGGACACGACGTTCCGGGTCTTCCAGGCTCCGTATGTCGGTGCCGTCGTCATGCCGGGTGGTGCCTCGCAGCCCCGCCGGCAGCTCGACGCCTGGCAGGAGTGGGCCAAGCAGCGCGGCGCCAAGGGCCTCGCCTACATCCTGGTGAAGGAGGACGGCACCCTGTCCGGCCCGGTCGCCAAGAACCTGACCGAGGCCGAGATTGCAGCATTGCCAGGGCATGTCGGCGCCAAGCCGGGTGACTGCATCTTCTTCGGTGCGGGTGACGCGACGTCGTCGCGTGCGCTGTTGGGTGCGGCCCGGTTGGAGATCGGTCGCCGCTGCGAGCTGATCGACGAGTCGAAGTGGTCGTTCCTGTGGGTGCTCGACGCGCCGCTCTTCGAGCCGTCCTCCGACGCCGTGGCGTCGGGCGACGTCGCCGTGGGTTCGGGTGCGTGGACCGCGGTGCACCACGCGTTCACCATGCCGAAGAAGGAGTATGTCGACACGTTCGACACCGACCCCGGCTCGGCGCTCGCGTATGCCTACGACATGGTCTGCAACGGCAACGAGATCGGCGGCGGCTCGATCCGTATTCACCGCAAGGACATTCAGGAGCGGGTGTTCCAGGTGATGGGCCTGTCCGAGGAGGAGGCGCAGGAGAAGTTCGGCTTCCTGCTGGACGCGTTCGCGTTCGGCGCCCCGCCGCACGGCGGCATCGCCTTCGGCTGGGACCGCGTCTGCGCGTTGCTCGCCGGCACCGACTCGATCCGCGAGGTCATTGCGTTCCCGAAGTCCGGTGGTGGCTACGACCCGCTGACCGCTGCGCCGGCGCCGATCACCGCGGCGCAGCGCAAGGAAGCCGGCGTCGACGCCAAGCCGGAGAAGAAGGAAGCCAAGCCCGCCGAAGCACGCTGATCGAGTGCCGGGGGAGCGGGCGGGGTCCCTGCGAAGTATTCGGAGGAGCGAAGCGGGGGAGAAACTTCGTGGGGTGCCGGAGCGGGGGAGGTGTATCGAGATCAAGTGCATGGCGACGTGGCGTGGTCTCGATACGCGGCTTCCCCCGCTGCGCTCCTCCAGCCGCTACTCGACCGACGTGGCTTGCTACTCGACCGACGTGGGAGCGAAGCGGGCGGAGGCAAGTTGCCTGGAGTGCGCGACGAGGCGCCCGGTGGAGTCCCACACCTCGCAGTCCTCGTTGAGCAGGCCACCGGCGACGTGCTCGGTGTGCAACCGCAGCTGCAGCCACCCCGGCGCAGGTATGCCACGCACATAACCGGTGAACTCCACTGTTGGCACCCAGCCGACCGATCCCAGGTCGAACGACACCGGCGGGAATGCGTCGAGCACCAGCAGGAGCGCGGCTGCATCGATCGGTGCGTCGTCGGCCAGCCGCAGCCAGCCGCGCATCTCGCCCTGACCGCTCGGCTCGCCCAGCGCCCAGCCGATGGTCGCCGGGTCCATCCGCGCGTCGAAGCGCTTGAGGAACCCTGACTTGGTCAGTGTCGACGGTGGCGCGTCAGTCGCAGCCAGGCACTTGTCCGGCGGCGGAATGTCCGGTGCTGCAACGGTTTTCAACACCGGCTCGGCATACCGGTCGAGATCGCCGAGGGTGACGAGCGCCCGGAAGCGCTCGACGTCCGATCCGCCGACCTGTTGTGACACGACGACCTCGGCCGTCGTCATCGATCGGCCCGACCGCAGGATGCGCGGCTCGATCCGCACCGGTCCGGCACTGCCGGGGGACAGGAACACCCCGGAGAAGCTGAGCGGATCGAGATGTCCTCCGACGCTCTCGCTGGCTCGCGACGTTGCGGTCGTTGCCAGCGTCATCAGCAGACCACCGTTGATGGCCTCACCGATGGCCCAGTCGTCACTCAGTTCGCCGGTCCAGCCGGTGCCGGATTGCTGCAGATGTAGTGCGTCGCCGAGTTCGCTCATGCGTCACATCATCGCCGAGGGTTACCGCGCGGTATCAGTGGGCGTCATCCGCCGGCTGGCCCACGCCCGCGCGACGCGGAAGCCGATGCGTTCGTAGATGTCCCGGGCGCGGTCGTTGTCGGCATACATCCCGAGGGTGCAGACGCCGTGGCGCTCGATCGCGTGGCGAGCCAGTCCCGCGGTCACTGCCGTGCCGAGGCCGCGGCCACGAGCCTGCGGGTCGACGACGATGCCTGCGAGGTGCGGTGCGCCACCCGGTGTCAGATGCATCGCGCCCGCCGCGATCAGCCGGCCGTGCTCCCGCGCGCCCAGCCACAGCTGCGTGCGCCCTGTGCCCGGCTCGGACTCGGCGGTCGGGTTGCCGATCTGGTTCAGCGCGCTGATCTCCGCAGCGTCCCGCGTGTCGTCGAGTATGACGAGCCGGTCCTGCGCCGGCACCGGCTCGGGCGCCTGCTCGGTCCACATCCAGTCCCAGTCACCGCCACCTGCGAGGCGCGGACCGAGCCGCTCCTCCAGCAGGGGCAGGAACTGCCGCTCGACCGACAAGCCGTTGATCTCCGGTGGCAGATCGGCGAGCACGACATCCAGCAACTCCGGGACGTCGTCGCGACCCAACAACGAGATGCCGTGGATGCGCCGCGAGTGCGAGTGCCGCTGCAGGGCGACCGCGTCGCCGACGACCCAGATCTGCGAAGTGTGCGGGCGGGCGATGTCCCAGCGGATGAACGGGTCGTGCGCAAAGAGCTCGTGCAGCTCGTCGCCGGGGAGGCGGCGAATCATCGTGTCGGCCACAGTGAGGCATGTTCTCGCTTGCCGTTGCGAGTCGCAAGCTCCCTGCAACGGCAAGCGAGTCCCCGCCTCCTGTATTCGTGTCAATGAACTTCGACGATTAGCGTGTCACGCGTGTCCGATGATCTGTTCAGCGCCACCGACGACGAAGCTGCCGACGGCAGCACGGCGCCGCTCGCCGTGCGGATGCGGCCGAGGTCGATCGACGAGGTGCGCGGCCAGGGCGACGCCCTCAAGCAGGGGAGCCCGCTGCGCCGGCTGATCGAGGGTGCCAAGGGTGCTGCCGGTCCGATCTCGGCGATCCTGTGGGGTCCGCCGGGGACCGGGAAGACAACACTCGCGCATCTGGTCGCGGGCGCCAGTGACCGCCGGTTCGTCGAGCTGTCGGCGATCAACGCCGGCGTCAAGGACGTGCGTGCGGTCATGGAGCAGGCGACCCGTGATCGCAGCCTCTACGGCCGGCAGACCGTGCTCTTCCTCGACGAGATCCACCGCTTCAGCAAGGCACAGCAGGACGCCCTGTTGCCCGGCGTCGAGAACCGCCTCGTGGTGCTGGTCGCAGCCACCACCGAGAACCCCAGCTTCAGCGTGATCGCACCGCTGCTCTCCCGCTCGATGCTCGTGCGGTTGGAGTCGCTCGACGACGACGACATCACGCAGCTTCTGGATGATGCGGTTGCCGAAACCCGGGGATTGGCAGGGGAGTTCACGCTCGACGACGACGCGCGTGCGCACCTGGTCCGGATGGCGGGTGGCGATGCCCGTCGCTCGCTGACCGCTTTGGAGGCGGCTGCCGGTGTCGCGCAGGACGCCGCCGGGGCCGGCGTGCACCCCGTCCCGATCGGGTTGCCGCACGTGGAGCAGGCGATGGCGACCGCCGCGGTGCGCTACGACCGGGCAGGCGACCAGCACTACGACGTGGCCAGTGCGCTCATCAAGTCGATGCGGGGCAGCGACGTCGACGCCGCGTTGCACTACCTGGCCCGGATGCTCGAGGCGGGGGAGGACCCGCGATTCATCGCCCGCCGCATCGTCATCGCCGCCAGTGAGGACGTCGGTATGGCGGACCCGACCGCCCTGCAGACCGCCGTCGCCGCGATGCACGCCGTCGCGCAGATCGGCATGCCGGAGGCGCGCATCATCCTGGGGCAGGCCGTGGTCCACAACGCACTGGCGCCGAAGTCCAACGCGGCATACATGGGCATCAACGCCGCGATCGAGGACGTGCGTGCCGGGCGCGGGGGAGCGGTGCCGCCGCACCTGCGCGGGTCGGGGTATGCCGGGGCGGCCGCCCTCGGGCACGGTGACGGTTACCGCTACACGCACGACGAGCCCGGTGGTGTCGGCCCGCAGCAGTTCCTGCCGGACGACCTGACCGAGGCCGACTATTACCAGCCGACCGACCGTGGTTGGGAGCAGAATCTCGGGCCGCGTTGGCAGTCCTTGCGATCGGTCATCCGAGGGGTGGACGATCGGCGCGTATGAGCCCGTTTTCGGGTGACGTGATGGTAAACAAGTAACGATCTCGTCTCAGGGGTTGTAAACACCCCACTGTCGCCGAATTCCGGTGACAGTGTTCGCAGATCGTCCCGTCGCGCCACCGAATCGGAGAAAAAGATGCGTAGGTCGAGCAAGATCGCCGCGGCCGTCGTCATGATGGCGATGCCACTGGCTGCCTGCAGCAGCAGCGGCCCCAGCAACAACGACAACGACAAGAGCGCCAACAACGGCTCGTCCACCCCGAGGGCCAAGATCAAGTCCTCGGCAATGGACCCCACGGTCAAGGGCCCGGCTCCGGAGGTCGCCGGCGCCAAGAAGGGCGGCACCCTCACCATCACCGACGCCGGTGCACCACCGACGTTCGACCCGGCCGGTGCCTATTACGAGTTCTCGATGACGATCCTGTCCGAGTTGGTGATGCGGGGGCTCACCGGCTACCAGATCGACCAGGACGGCAAGTCGACCCTGGTGCCCGACATGGCTCAGGGCCTCGGGAAGGAGTCGGCCGACGGCAAGACCTGGACCTTCAAGCTCAAGCCGGGCATGAAGTACAGCAACGGCCAGACCGTCAAGGCAGCCGACTTCGTCTATGCGATCAAGCGCTCCTTCGACGAGAACCTCGGCGGGCAGGGCCCGGTGCCCTACCTGAGGACGCACCTCGTCGACGGCGACACCTACAAGGGGCCGTTCAAGGACGCCGGCAAGGACTTCAAGGGGGTCACCGCCAAGGGCGACGACACGGTGATCTTCCACCTCACCCAGAAGTGGCCGACGCTGCCCTACTACCTGGCGTTCCCGGCGGCCACTCCCGTCCCGAAGTCCGCCGAGAAGAAGGCGGACTACCAGAAGAACCCGCTGGCCACCGGTCCTTACAAGGTCAAGACCTTCAACAAGGGCACTCGCATCGTGCTGGAGAAGAACGCCAAGTGGGACGCCAAGTCGGACCCGATCCGGCACCAGTACCCCGACACCATCGACATCAAGATGGCCGTCACGGCGTTGACCGAGCAGCAGCGCATCCTGGCCAACTCCGGTGTCGGTGCCACGACGCTCGACATCTCCGGGCTCGACGCCGGGCTGGAGAGCAAGGTCAAGTCGCAGGAGAAGCAGGTCGTCTTCGGCCCGTCGCCGTGTGAGTCCTACCTGCCGCTGAACTCCCAGGAGATCCCGCTGGAGGTGCGCAAGGCGATCGCCGTCGCCTACCCCTACAACCAGACCCGTAAGGCCGGCGGCGAGAGCAAGCTGACGTTCGACCCGGCGACGACCTACGCGCCGCCGCAGGTGCCGGGCATCAAGCAATACCCTGCGGTCAACGGACTCAAGGGTGAAGGCACCGGCGACCCGGCCAAGGCCAAGGCCATGCTGAAGAAGGCGGACAAACTCGGCTTCGAGTTGTCCTGGTACTACGTCAGCGGCAAGGGCCAGTCGGTTGCGGCGAACACCGCGCTGAAGAAGGCGCTCGAGGACGCCGGCTTCAAGGTCAAGGACGTGCCGGTCAGCCAGGAGCAGATCTCGGAGAAGATCAACGACCCGGACGCCCCGGAGAATGTCGGCCAGGGCATCAGCTCTTGGTGCTACGACTGGCCGTCGGGTGACTCGATCTACCCGCAGCTGTTCAGTTCCGCGACCGCCAAGGACGGCCGCTCGGTCGGCAACCTGCAGGACAAGGCCATCGACAAGGAACTCGCTCGGATCAGCGCGATGGACCCGACGGAGGCCGCTCCTGAGTGGCTGGCCTTCGACAAGAAGATGACCAAGCAGGTCATGGGCATCCCGCTGTCCTACTCCAAGGCGAGCTCGGTGCTGGGCAACAAGGTCCACAACGTCATCCCCGACCCCAACCACGGTCTGCCCGATTTCGGCCAGGTCTGGGTCGGCTGACCGGCCTTACTCAATGTAACGATTGGGTGACCTTCGCCACGTCCAGGTTGTGCACCCCGTCCGCTGTAGGCATCGTTAGTGCGTCGCAGCGGGCGGGGGCACGGCTGGGTGACCACGAAAGAAGTCGGCAGGATCAGTGCAGGACCGTTGACACGGTGACTGATCGCCGACATCCAAGAACTCGTATGGAGGATCGATGACCGCTGGGCCTGGCGGCGTCAATGAGACGCTGACGGAGGTCGGTCAAGTTCACGGGACCGACGGCGCGACCGCAGTCCTGGGCAAGACGGATTACAGCGACGACGGGGGGCAGCAGAGCAAGTCACCTGCGAAGATCGCCTTCGAGCGACTCCGCAAGGACCGGATCGCCGTCGGCTGCTCGATCGTGATCGTGCTCTTCCTGCTGATGGGCATCTTCGCCCCGCTCATTGCGGGGTTGGAAGGCCAGTCCCCGACTGAGCCCAACTACGACCTGATCGGCGACGACAACCTGCCGATCTTCTACACCAACGGCGACCACTGGCTGGGCCTGACCTCGAACTCCGGGTATGACGTCTTCGCCCGCTTCGTCTACGGCATCCGCCCGTCCTTCTCGATCGCGCTGATCGTGACCATCACCACGACGATCATCGGCGTCGTCCTCGGCCTGACCGCGGGCTTCTTCGGCGGCTGGATCGACCGGGTGATCGGCTGGGTCGTCGACTTCGTGCTGTCCCTGCCGTTCCTGCTCTTCGCGATCGCCCTGGTGCCGATCATGACCACCTACCTGGTGCCCGGCGGTCAGCCGACCACCGGCGAGGTGCAGAAGATCCGGATCGCTGCCGTCTTCATCGCGCTGGTCTTCTTCGGTTGGGCCGGCCTGTGCCGCCTGATCCGCGGTGAGGTGCTGGCCCTGCGCGAGCGCGAGTTCGTGCAGGCAGCCCGCTCGCTCGGCTCGCCGACCAAGCGCATCCTCTTCAAGGAGATGCTGCCCAACCTCACCAGCGTCATCCTGGTCGCGTTCACCACGTCGCTGCCGGCCTGGATCGGTGCGGAGGCGGGCTTGTCCTACCTCGGCGTCGGCATCAGCCTGCCGACCGCCGACTGGGGCCTGGACATCGCCCTGGGCCAGCAGCAGATGCAGGCCTTCCCGCTGCCGATGCTGGCGCCGCTGGTCGGCCTGCTGATCCTGGTGCTCTGCCTGAGCCTGCTCGGTGACGCGGTCTCGGACGCCTTCAACCCCACCACCAGGCGCTGACGCGCTACTTCGACTTACTCGATGCAAGACACACCACAGACTCTTCCCGGGCTGTGCCGGGAAGTAACGAAAAAGGGAGAATGACAAATGCGCTGGACGAAATTGGCTGCGCTGACGGCCGCAGGCGTTACTGCGGTCTCGTTGGCTGCGTGCAGCAGCGGCGGCCCGTCGGGCACCGGTGGCAGCGGCAGCGGCAACGGCAACAACACTGCTGCCGGTGAGCAGACCAAGGCTGCGGTCGCGGCTCAGGACGCGACGCTGAAGGGCCCGGCCCCGGACGTCAAGGGTGCCAAGAAGGGCGGCACGCGCTACATCGACGACTCGTCGAACCCGCCCACGTTGGACCCGGCCGGTATCTACTACGTCGACTCGAACGCGTTCGCGACGCAGTACCTGTACCGCACGCTGACGCAGTACAAGATCGTCAAGGGCAAGCCGGTCCTGGTGCCGGACCTGGCCGAGGGCGTGGGTAAGCCGTCCGCGGACGGGTTGACCTGGACCTTCAAGATCAAGAAGGGCTTGAAGTACTCCGACGGCTCCCCGGTGAAGATCGAGGACTTCGTCTACGGGATGAAGCGTTCCTTTGCCAAGGAGAGCGTCGCGCTGAACGGCACCGACTACCAGCGCCAGTACCTGGTGGGTGGTAAGGACTACAAGGGTCCGTACAAGCAGCCGGATGCCAACTTCAAGGGTGTGACGACCAAGGGTGATGACACTCTGGTGTTCCACTTGGTCAAGAAGGTGCCGTCGTTCAACTACTTCGCCTCGTTCCCGGAGTTCACTCCGGTGCCGAAGGCCAAGGACACCAAGGGTGACTACCAGAAGCACCCGTTGACGACCGGCCCGTACAAGGTCGACTCGTACAACATCGGGTCCAAGCTGGTGTTGTCGCGTAACAAGTACTGGGAGCCCAAGACGGACCCGGTGCGGCACAACTACCCGGACAAGGTGCAGATCAACCTGGCGATCACCAACCTGGGTTCGCAGCAGCGGATCCTGGCCAACAGCGGCGCCGGTGCCAACACCGTGAACATCGGTGCGCTGGACTCCTCGCTGGAGTCGAAGGTGACCGGTGCGCAGAAGAACCAGTTCGCGATCGGCCCGTCGTCGTGTGAGTACTACGTCAACCTGAACGTCAACAAGATCCCGCTGAACATCCGCAAGGCCGTCGGCTACGCGATGCCGTGGGACCAGATCCGTAAGGCGGGCGGCTCCTCGAAGCTGAACTACCAGCCGGCCACGACCTACGCGGCACCGAGCCTGCAGGGTTACAAGAAGTACGACCCGCTGCCCTACGCCACCGGCCAGGGCACCGGTGACCCGGCCAAGGCCAAGGCCATCTTGAAGAAGGCCGGCAAGGTCGGCTTCAAGCTGTCCTACTACTACACCGGTGACGACCCGGCATCGGTCGCGGCCAACACCGCCCGCAAGAACGGTCTGAAGAAGGCCGGCTTCACGGTCAAGGACATCCCGGTCCCGAAGGCCGAGCGGACCAAGAAGATCGCCGACCC
>NZ_JBPYUM010000009.1:0-5350 GCF_052905685.1 Flexivirga sp. B27
GGTCGTTTTTTGAGAACTCAACAGCGTGTCGAATGATTGATGCCAATTGTTTGTTGGTTTGATCGTTTTTGTAGCATTTTTTGCTCTTGATCGATTTTTGCCAGTTTTGGATTCTTTTTTGGAGAGTTTGATCCTGGCTCAGGACGAACGCTGGCGGCGTGCTTAACACATGCAAGTCGAACGATGAAGCTGGTGCTTGCACTGGTGGATTAGTGGCGAACGGGTGAGTAACACGTGAGTAACCTGCCTTTCACTTTGGGATAAGCCTTGGAAACGGGGTCTAATACCGGGTATGAACATGTCATCGCATGGTGGTGTGTTGAAAGCTTTTGTGGTGGGAGATGGACTCGCGGCCTATCAGCTTGATGGTGGGGTAGTGGCCTACCATGGCTTTGACGGGTAGCCGGCCTGAGAGGGTGACCGGCCACACTGGGACTGAGACACGGCCCAGACTCCTACGGGAGGCAGCAGTGGGGAATATTGCACAATGGGCGGAAGCCTGATGCAGCGACGCCGCGTGGAGGATGAAGGCTTTCGGGTTGTAAACTCCTTTCGCACATGACGAAGCCTTTGGTGACGGTAGTGTGAGAAGAAGCACCGGCTAACTACGTGCCAGCAGCCGCGGTAATACGTAGGGTGCGAGCGTTGTCCGGAATTATTGGGCGTAAAGAGCTTGTAGGCGGTTTGTCGCGTCTGCCGTGAAAGCCCAGGGCTTAACCCTGGGTCTGCGGTGGGTACGGGCAGGCTAGAGTGTGGTAGGGGAGACTGGAATTCCTGGTGTAGCGGTGAAATGCGCAGATATCAGGAGGAACACCGATGGCGAAGGCAGGTCTCTGGGCCACTACTGACGCTGAGAAGCGAAAGCATGGGGAGCGAACAGGATTAGATACCCTGGTAGTCCATGCCGTAAACGTTGGGAACTAGGTGTGGGCCTCATTCCACGAGGTCCGTGCCGTAGCTAACGCATTAAGTTCCCCGCCTGGGGAGTACGGCCGCAAGGCTAAAACTCAAAGGAATTGACGGGGGCCCGCACAAGCGGCGGAGCATGCGGATTAATTCGATGCAACGCGAAGAACCTTACCAAGGCTTGACATACACCGGACGCTGCCAGAGATGGTGGTTCCTTCGGGCTGGTGTACAGGTGGTGCATGGTTGTCGTCAGCTCGTGTCGTGAGATGTTGGGTTAAGTCCCGCAACGAGCGCAACCCTCGTTCCATGTTGCCAGCGGGTAAAGCCGGGGACTCATGGGAGACTGCCGGGGTCAACTCGGAGGAAGGTGGGGATGACGTCAAATCATCATGCCCCTTATGTCTTGGGCTTCACGCATGCTACAATGGCTGGTACAGAGGGTTGCGATGCCGTGAGGTGGAGCGAATCCCTTAAAACTGGTCTCAGTTCGGATTGGGGTCTGCAACTCGACCCCATGAAGTTGGAGTCGCTAGTAATCGCAGATCAGCAACGCTGCGGTGAATACGTTCCCGGGCCTTGTACACACCGCCCGTCAAGTCACGAAAGTCGGTAACACCCGAAGCCGGTGGCCCAACCCTTGTGGGGGGAGCCGTCGAAGGTGGGATTGGCGATTGGGACTAAGTCGTAACAAGGTAGCCGTACCGGAAGGTGCGGCTGGATCACCTCCTTTCTAAGGAGCATTAACACCTTTCATCGCCGAGTGTGCGGTGGGGTGGCTCATGGGTGGATCATCAATCAGAATGCTTGGCACATGCGTGGTGGGCCGGCGGAGTACGAACACTCACTCTCTTGGGGTGGTGTTGGGGAAATGCTGGTTCGGTTGCGGGTGTGTGGGGTGTCGGCACGTTGTTGGGTCCTGAGAAAACGACTTGGTTGTTTTCTTGGTGCTGCCCGTCATGGCATGCCCCGGTGGGGTGTGTGGTGGTGGTGTTGGTGTGTTGTTTGAGAATTGTATAGTGGACGCGAGCATCTTTGTAGCTTTTAAAGATTTTCTGGTTTTTTGTGTAAGTTTTTAAGGGCGCATGGTGGATGCCTTGGCATCAGGAACCGATGAAGGACGTAGTAATCTGCGATAAGCCTCGGGGAGCCGATAAACGGGCTGTGATCCGAGGGTTTCCGAATGGGGGAACCCCGCACCAGTTATGTGGTGTGACCCGTACCTGAATTCATAGGGTGCGTGGAGGGAACGTGGGGAAGTGAAACATCTCAGTACCCACAGGAAGAGAAAACAATAGTGATTCCGTGAGTAGTGGCGAGCGAAAGCGGATGAGGCTAAACCATGGTTGTGTGATACCTGTCAGGGGTTGCAGTCATGGGGTTGTGGGTTTTCGTTGTACCGCATCTGACAGTGTGGTGGCGTGATGGTGTGCGTGTAGTCGAATCAGTGGTGAGTGCTGAACCGTAGAGGGTGGGAGTCCCGTAGGCGAAATGCGTAACACGGCGTTTGATGGAATACCCAAGTAGCACGGGGCTCGAGGAATCTCGTGTGAATCTGCCAGGACCACCTGGTAAGCCTAAATATTCCCTGATGACCGATAGCGGACTAGTACCGTGAGGGAAAGGTGAAAAGTACCCCGGGAGGGGAGTGAAATAGTACCTGAAACCATGCGCTTACAATCCGTCAGGGCCGGCCCGTGGGCTGGTGATGGCGTGCCTTTTGAAGAATGAGCCTGCGAGTTAGTGCTCAGTGGCGAGGTTAACCCGTGTGGGGAAGCCGTAGCGAAAGCGAGTCCGAAGAGGGCGTTTGAGTCGCTGGGTCTAGACCCGAAGCGGAGTGATCTACCCATGGCCAGGTTGAAGCGACGGTAAGACGTCGTGGAGGACCGAACCCACTTCAGTTGAAAATGGAGGGGATGAGCTGTGGGTAGGGGTGAAAGGCCAATCAAACTCCGTGATAGCTGGTTCTCCCCGAAATGCATTTAGGTGCAGCGTTGCGTGTTTCTTGCCGGAGGTAGAGCTACTGGATGGCTGATGGGCCTCACCAGGTTACTGACGTCAGCCAAACTCCGAATGCCGGTAAGTGTAAGCGTGGCAGTGAGACTGCGGGGGATAAGCTTCGTAGTCGAGAGGGAAACAGCCCAGATCACCAGCTAAGGTCCCTA
Organism: Flexivirga sp. B27; assembly: GCF_052905685.1. Classification (NCBI taxonomy): domain Bacteria; kingdom Bacillati; phylum Actinomycetota; class Actinomycetes; order Micrococcales; family Dermacoccaceae; genus Flexivirga; species Flexivirga sp. B27. The sequence continues at coordinate 3,072 of NZ_JBPYUM010000009.1, forward strand.
AGCGTGTGCTAAGTGGAAAAGGATGTGGAGTTGCTGTGACAACCAGGAGGTTGGCTTAGAAGCAGCCACCCTTTAAAGAGTGCGTAATAGCTCACTGGTCAAGTGATTCCGCGCCGACAATGTAGCGGGGCTCAAGCACACCACCGAAGCTGTGGCAATCACACAAGTCCCTAGCAAGAGCCTTCGGGCCCATGTTCAGGGGTGTGGTTGGGTAGGGGAGCGTCGTGTCACCGGTGAAGCGGCAGTGTGAACTAGTCGTGGAGGTGACACGAGTGAGAATGCAGGCATGAGTAGCGAATGACGGGTGAGAAACCCGTCCGCCGAATAACCAAGGGTTCCAGGGTCAAGCTAATCTGCCCTGGGTAAGTCGGGACCTAAGGCGAGGCCGTCAGGCGTAGTCGATGGACATCCGGTTGATATTCCGGAACCGGCGAAGGACCGCCCATATCGAATCAGGGGATGCTAACCACCCGAACCACCGTGTTCTCTCACCTTCGGGTGTGGGGCGTGTGTGGGGAGCGTGGGACCCGATCTTGTAGTAGGTAAGCGAGGGAGTGACGCAGGAAGGTAGCCTCCGCGGGGCGATGGTTGTCCCCGTCCAAGCGTGTGAGCTGACTGGTAGGTAAATCCGCTGGTCGTGAAGGCTGAGGCGTGATGGTGACCACGTAATGTGGGAAGTAGGGTGATCCTATGCTGTCGAGAAAAACTTCTAGCGAGGTTCGAGCCGCCCGTACCCTAAACCGACTCAGGTGGTTAGGTAGAGAATACTAAGGCGATCGAGTGAATCGTGGTTAAGGAATTCGGCAAAATGCCCCCGTAACTTCGGGAGAAGGGGGGCCTACTGCCCTGAAACCCGTACGGGTTAGGGGTGGGGGCCGCAGAGACCAGGGAGAAGCGACTGTTTACTAAAAACACAGGTCCGTGCGAAGAAGTAATTCGATGTATACGGACTGACGCCTGCCCGGTGCTGGAACGTTAAGGGGACCGGTTAACACTTTCGGGTGTGAAGCTGAGAACTTAAGCGCCAGTAAACGGCGGTGGTAACTATAACCATCCTAAGGTAGCGAAATTCCTTGTCGGGTAAGTTCCGACCTGCACGAATGGCGTAACGACTTCTCCACTGTCTCAACCGCGAACTCGGCGAAATTGCATTACGAGTAAAGATGCTCGTTACGCGCAGCAGGACGGAAAGACCCCGGGACCTTTACTACAGCTTGGTATTGGTGTTCGGTGCGGCTTGTGTAGGATAGGTGGGAGACTGTGAAACGCACGCGCCAGCGTGTGTGGAGTCATTGTTGAAATACCACTCTGGTCGTTCTGGGCTCCTAACTTCGGACCATGATCTGGTTCAGGGACAGTGCCTGGTGGGTAGTTTAACTGGGGCGGTTGCCTCCCAAAGGGTAACGGAGGCGCCCAAAGGTTCCCTCAGCCTGGTTGGTAATCAGGTTTCGAGTGTAAGTGCACAAGGGAGCTTGACTGTGAGACAGACATGTCGAGCAGAGACGAAAGTCGGGACTAGTGACCCGACGGTGGCTTGTGGAAGCGCCGTCGCTCAACGGATAAAAGGTACCCCGGGGATAACAGGCTGATCTTGCCCAAGAGCTCATATCGACGGCATGGTTTGGCACCTCGATGTCGGCTCGTCGCATCCTGGGGCTGGAGTAGGTCCCAAGGGTTGGGCTGTTCGCCCATTAAAGCGGTACGCGAGCTGGGTTTAGAACGTCGTGAGACAGTTCGGTCCCTATCCGCTGCGCGCGTAGGAAACTTGAGAAGACCTGTCCCTAGTACGAGAGGACCGGGATGGACGAACCACTGGTGTGTCAGTTGTCCTGCCAAGGGCACGGCTGATTGGCTACGTTCGGAAGTGATAACCGCTGAAAGCATCTAAGCGGGAAGCACGCTTCAAGATGAGGTTTCCAGCAGGGGTTACCCTGGTGAGGCTCCCAGCTAGACTACTGGGTTGATAGGCCGGATGTGGAAGCACAGTAATGTGTGGAGCTGACCGGTACTAATAAGCCGATAACTTACCTCAACACTCTTCTTTTACAAGCTGCGGAGATACGCGTCCACTATACGATTCTGAAACAACACCCATACGGCACGCCCCCACATTTGGTGGGGTTGTGAAGTGAATATGAGTGACCTTGTTTCACAGGGTTACGGCGGTTATAGCGAAGTGGGAAACGCCCGGTCACATCCCGAACCCGGAAGCTAAGCCCTTCAGCGCCGATGGTACTGCACTCGGTAGGGTGTGGGAGAGTAGGACACCGCCGAACAAT
>NZ_JBPYUM010000010.1:0-3312 GCF_052905685.1 Flexivirga sp. B27
CGGTCAACGCGCAGCTGGCCATCCGGCCACCGGTGGAGGACTTCGACGACTGGGTGTCCCAGGGCTGCACCGGATGGTCCCGGCACGACGTCCTGCCCTACTTCACCAAGCTCGAGGACGACGAGGAGTTCGGGGACGAGCCCTACCACGGTCGCGGCGGGCCGACCCCGATCTACCGGACTCCCGAGGAGGACTGGGGTTCGGTGGACAGGGCCCTTGCCCGGTCGGCCCTCGCCGCGGGGCACGCTTGGGCGCCGGACGTGAATGCTCCGGGGACTAGCGGGGTGTCGCCGTACCCGGCGAACTCACGCGATGGGCGACGGGTGTCGGTCAACGACGCCTATCTGGAGCCCGCGCGAGACCTCGACACCTTGACGATCCGTGGCGGGGCGCTGGTCGACCGTTTGCTGTTCTCCGGAAGCCGCGTCGTCGGTGTGCAGTTCGTTGTCGACGACTCCGTGCACCGTGAGTTCGCAGACACCACAGTGCTTTCCGGAGGCGTCATACAGTCTCCGGCCATTCTCATGCGGTCCGGGATCGGGCCGGAGCGGGACCTGCGAGCGCTCGGGATCGAGGTGCTGCAGGACCTCCCTGTCGGGCGGGGCATGCAGGATCATCCGATGGCGCTGATTTCGCTGCCGTTGAAACGGGAGGCCGTGGGCTCGTCACCGCACGAGCGGCATACCAATGTGTGCGTTCGCTGGACCAGCGATCTGGGGCAACCGGTCAACGACATGCTCTTCGTCTCGCTCAACCAGAACGTCCTGTCGCTCGCGATGGCCGATCCGGCGGCCGGCGCCGGAGCCTTCGGCGTGTGGCTGAACCGCAACGATTCGCGTGGTGAGTTGACCCTGACCTCGACCGAACCCGCGGTCCAGCCACGGGTGCAGCAGCGGATGCTTTCCGACGAGCGGGACCGGGCCCGTCTCCGCGAGGGCGTGCGTGCCCTGATCCAGCTCGCTCAGGACGATGAGGCCACTGCTGTTCTGGACAGGTCCGTCGAGGCAGCCAACCGCGAGCTGTTTGCCGTGCTCGACGACGACAGCGACCTGGATCAGCACCTGCTGGCGACAGTGGGCGACGCCCAGCACGGCACGAGCACCTGTCGCATGGGAGATCCGGACGGGGTCGACACCGTGGTCGACCCCGAGTGCCGGGTGCTCGGCGTTGACGGCGTCCGGGTGGTCGACGCGTCCATCTTCCCGTCCGTGACCCGGGCCAACCCGAACCTGACGGTGATCATGGCGGCCGAGTTGATGGCGGACCGGTTGGGGTGAACGATCCCCGGAGCGTCAGCTGAGCTGAGCAACCGGCTCGGTGACCGCGTCGTCGGCTGTGGCGAGCCACAGCGTGCCGACGACGATGGTGGCATCCAGCGGGCCGGACCAATCCTTTGTGCCCGCAACGCATTTCGTCGGGTGGTCCGCCGTGGCCGGGGCGACTGCGATCCCGCACTTCGCCTCGGTGACTACGTAGATCACGTTGTGGCCGGTGGCGATGGCGAGCACGTCGGACCCGTCGCCCGCCTTCTGCCAGGACCTGCCGGCGTCGGTGCTGTGCTGGACGGAGTGGTCGCCGCAGAGCACCGCCAGATCGGTCGAAGAGTTGGTCGCGACGTCGAGGATCGCGCTCCGGCAAGGCTGTTCGGCGACAGGATCGCCGGACTTGCGAAGTTTCGTGGGGTTCTCCGGATCGATCGTCCAGGTCGGTTCGGCCGTCGTGCTGCGCGGCGCCCGCCGACTGCTGAGGGCGTATGCCGTGGGTTCGCAGGAGCGGTCCGTTCCGGTCGCGACCAGGGCGTTCCCGGCATACGAAAGACCCGAGACGGTGTTCATCGGCAGCTTCGTGGCGGTCCAGTGCGCGCCGCCGTCATCGGAGTGCTCGAGGTGCACCGCATCGCTGCCGGGCGTGCACACCACGGACGTCGACGAGGCGCGCCACGCGCGTTCGGCGCTCACCGCCGCGACGACAACCTTGCCCGACGTGTTCGTCGATGCTGCAGGGGTGGTGGCGGCGCTCGCGGTGCTGGAGCCGGTCGGGGACCCGGTGCTCGACGCCTGCTTCTCCATCGATCGCGCGATCCGAGCGGTGTCGACATGTGTCGACCGCACGGCGCCCGTCACGAGGACCATATCGACGGCGACCAGGCCGGTGAGCAGCAGAACGGCAGCGCTGGGACGACGCATCGTGCTCCCTCCGGGTCGGGTGGCCGGTGCGTCCACTATGCCGTGTGACGGCCGTTCTCAGACAGCTGTCCAGGAATATTGCCATCGTCCGACTTCGCTCGGTCGCTACGGTGGCGCGATGGACTTCGACGACTACCAGCAGGCCGCACTCCGCACCGCGCGAGATAAGGACGCCAAGGACGAGTTCATGCACCTCGTGCTCGGGCTGGTCGGTGAGGCCGGTGAGATCGCCGAGAAGGTCAAGAAGCTGGTTCGCGACAAGAACAGCGACCTGGCCCAGCTCGACCGCGACAACATGGCGTCCGAGCTGGGCGACGTGCTCTGGTATGCCGCTGTCCTCGCAAATTTCCTCGGCCTGTCGTTGGACGACGTGGCGCAGCGCAACGTCGACAAGCTCGCCGACCGACAACGGCGCGGCGTGCTAGGCGGCTCGGGGGACAACCGCTGACGGAGGTCCTTTCAGCGCGACCGCTCGAAAGACATACTCGGGCCAATGGGGAGATCTGTAACAGCAGTTGTCGTGACAGCAGCGAGCCTCGCCCTGGTCGGCTGCTCCGGGTCCACGTCCGGTGGAGGCGATCACTCGACCGCACCTGAGACGCAGGCGAGTTCGTCGCATGTGCCGGCCAGCTATCCGGGCCTGCCATTGCACGGGATTCGCCTGTGCGGGACGGTCGAGAGCGCGTTCTCGGACACGCAGGGAGCACCGGTGCGGGTCGCTTCAGGTGACCTCTCCTGCAAGGAGGCCATGTTGATCGCCGTGAAGTACCAGCGGAAGGCGAAGCACGCTCACTCGCGGACGCAGGAGATCAGCGGCTGGCGTTGCCTGCCCAACGTCAAGCACGGGCAACCTGCAGCCGGGACCAACATCGCCTGCCACCGTGGGGACGAGTCGATCACCTACGGCTGACCTGCGGTATGGGGCCGATGTCGTCATACCGACCTCACGATTGTTGGGTGCGCCGTCGGTATTACGCCCACGTCAATGCGCCGAGCGCGCGGTCGCCGACGGGCTTGGGGCGTTGATCGCCGCCATGCGCACGGCGGGACAGCGCACCAACGACACGAAGCAGTGATCAGCACCGTCCGAAACCGCCTGCACTGCACTACGATTCGGCGGGCAGGC
>NZ_JBPYUM010000011.1:0-2367 GCF_052905685.1 Flexivirga sp. B27
CACCAGCACCACACTGACCAGCGCCGCCAGCACCGACAACGCCGAAACCACAATGGACAGGTTCATCGCCCACGCCGTGGCCGTGGCGTCGTAGTCGGATCGCGTCTGATCCAGTGTTTGCACATCGGTGCCCGCAAAGCCGGCCTTGCGGACCGCGGCATCCAAGCGCTTGAGCGCCTGCGGGTCCTGCGTGGCCGAAAACACCTGGAACGACACGTTGTCGATGCGGTCACCGACCTTCGCCATCTGCGCCAGGTCGACCACGATCGTCCGGCTACCGGCACCCGGGATGTATGGCGCCGTACCGACCACGCGGTAGGGCCCATCCACGTCGGCCATCGTCGGAGCCGACACCGTCGACCCCACTCTGGCCGGTGTCGTCCACGTCGCGACCAACGCCGCCGGATCCGAGCCGCCCGCAGGCTCCTCCAGCGCGGACCATGGGATCGGCTGCGGCAACCCGGCCCGCAACCCGATGCGCTCCATGTCCGCCGGGACCACACCCAGCACCGCGTCACTGGTCGACGTCGCAGCATTGATCTGCACCGCCGGCGTGAAATCGTGATGCTTCGGATCGATCGAATCGACCGCCTTCACCAAATCATCCGGATGCACCGTGGCCGAGCTCTGCTTCAGCCGCACCAGCGCCTGTGCACCGACATCCGCCGCCGCCCGCGTCTGCCGGTTGTCAGCTCCCCGCGCGAACACGCTCACACTCAGCGTCAGCAGCGCCGACGTGATGATCAACGTCGCGATCGCCGTCACCACACCCGCACGCCGACCCAACTGCGCAACGGCCAACGCACCCGCAGCGCGCCGTCGACCCAGCAACCGACGCACCACCCGTGCCGCCACCGGCGCGAGCAGCATGCTGACAATCACCGCGATCAACCCGGCCAGCAACATCGGCGTCACCTGCACCGGGGCACCGGTCAAACTCTTGGTCGCAGTCAGAACCACCCCGACCAAACACAACGCCCCGAGCACCGCCGCCGGCGTCGACACCTGCACCCCGCGACGCCGCGACGGCCGCGCACGCAACAACGCACTGATCGGCTCGCGCGCCATCAACCACCAACAGCCGCCCCACACCACACCGACCAGGGCCGCCGTGCCGACCGCCAGAGCAAGGGAGCTCCAGATCCATTGAGCCGCAACACTTCCCGGCAACCACGACCGACGCACGAACTCGTCCACGCCAAACGCCAGAGCCAGTCCACCAAGCGTTCCCGCCAGCCACGCAGGCAACAACTCCCGGGCACCGACGCGCATCACCCCGGCCATCCCGTTGCCGCGCATCTTCAACACCGCGGCCTCGCCCCGTCGTGTCGTCGCGAGGAAGCTGGTCACCTGCACCAGCAGGATCAACAACACGACACCGAGCTGCACCAGCAAGAACGGGAGGATTTGACCGACCTGATCCAGGTCGACGTGCGTCGCCTCGTAGACCGCTGACAGCGACTCGGTGATCGTGACGTCGGCGCCGGCCTTCCGCTGTGTGGAGTCCATGCCGGCGACGGCACCGCGCAGCGTCTCCGGGGTCAGCCTGTCGGCGTCCACCGGATAGGAGATGGTGTTGGTGATCCCCGGCCACGGGACGACGCCATTCGGCCGCTCGCCCTTCTTCAACGGCACCGGGACCATCGGTGGATTCCGGACAAAGGTCGTGTCGGCAGTCAGCCAGTACTCCGAAGGCCCAGGGACCGCAGGCGGCGCGGGTGGCGGGGTGTAGGAGCCGACTGCGACACCGCCCCAGAACGGATCCGACCGGGACGCAGTGAACGTGCCGACCACACGCAAGGTCAGGTGCGGAGTGTAGGTGGAACCGTCGCGCCGGGTGTAGACCTCCGGCGGGTGCGCAGTCACCCGAAGCCGAGCGCCGACCTTCAAGTGGGTGGATTGCGCGACCGCTGCAGTTGACACGATGACCTCATTGCGTGAGGTCGGGCACCGCCCCTTCACCAGATGCACGTGCTCGCATTGATCGTGGGTGGACTGCAGCAAGACCTGCTCGCGATCGATCACGTTGTCAATCCGCACGGACGTCGACTCGGTTGGTGTTCCCACCACGGCACGCACGCGAGGATCGACTGCCTTCTCCATTGCCCGCAACGGCCTGATCGTCTGCCCGCTGGACTGCACAGACACCAGGCTGCCGACAAGTCCCTGCTCCTCCTCGTGCAGGACGACGAGAGACTGACTGAACGACCTGGTCAGCAGCGGGTCAACAGCTACCACTGCAACCAGCAGGCCGACCGTCACCGCAAAGAGGATGGCCTGGCCACGCCGCGACCCACGGGCAAACTTCGCCAACCACCTCACGCCGGACCGAGCCGTATGCCGATGGACCACACTCACGACGAGATC
>NZ_JBPYUM010000012.1:0-2220 GCF_052905685.1 Flexivirga sp. B27
CCTCGACGTCTACCTGCGGACCGACGCGCCCGGCCGACCTACACCGTCATCTGAGAAGACCCCTGAAACGTCTTCGACGACGACGGGACCGGCGAGGAGGAGGGCGCGGTGAGCTAAAGGAATGGAGCTTGCTCGGCTTCGACGCCGCCGCAAGCTCCGGTGAAACGGTCGGTACTGGTCGGTCGTCATCGGTCACCACCGGATGGCGGCGTCCCCCACGCTCGGCGTTTGCGCAGGTCAGCGGCTCGTTCGCCCAGTGGGTGCATCAAGCGATAGACGCAAAGCCGACGTGATTAGGTCGTCGGTTCGATTCCGACAGGCGGCTCCGGCGAACAGCCCCTGACCTGCGGAAACGCAGGGCAGGGGCGGTTCGGTTCTGATGGTCGCGCGATGCGCTGGCCTCACGGCTCTGCCCGACACCGACGTCGCTCTCCTCTGCGACGGACCCCTCGCCGGCTGAGCGCTCGCGGCCGACATCCTGTCCGTGTGCCGATAGGCCTCGCACCGCTCGGCAACGCAGCGTGGCGTTGCGTCGCGACCTGGCGACGGCTCGGCCGGGCGCGATCGTCTCGTGCGTTGGCGGACTACGGGAGCTTGGACGCGAGGACGTCGGCCGCCAGGATCTCGGGTGCTGCGCCGAGGAGGTGCTGGTTGGCCATCAGGGCTGCGACGATGGCGCCGTTGGCGTGGGCGTCGCGAGCGGCCTCGTCGGGGAATGCATCGAAGATCCAGAAGGTGTCGGCGTGGGTCCTGACCGCGAACCAGACAATCGTTCCTACTTCTTCGTTGGCGAGCGCGACAGCGCCGGCGAGCAGATCGGCGAGCGCGTCGTGCTGTCCATCGGCCGCGACGATCTTGGCGACGAAGGCATACGGAAGTGATGCGGGTGTGGACATGAGGGGTTCTCCTAGGTGTCGAGGTTTCTTGGTGAAGCGAGTTCAGCGTATGACGAGCAAGGGCATGTGAGAAGTGGCGTATACGGCAGTATTGCTATTGTTCGCGCCATGCGTATCGGACTGATCGCGATCGACGGCTGCTTCGGTTCGGCTGTCGCATCGGTCATCGACATCGTGCGGGTGGCCGACGGAGCCCGCGGCGATGTCGACCCGCGGATCGACCCGATCGAACTCGCCATCCTCGGACCGAAACGGAGAGTGACCACGACGGCATCGATGACCCTGTCGGTGGACCACCCGCTGTCGGAGTCCGCAGAGTTCGACGTGGTCGTCGTCCCTGCGCTTGGAACCCTCACGGCTGCCGCTACCAACGACGCCCTCCAGAGCCGAGATGCTCGTTCGGTCATCGCCTCGCTCGGGCGCCTCGACGACGCGACCACCCGGATCGCCGCGGCGTGCACCGGCGTGTTCGCTGTCGCCGAGACCGGACGGATGCATCATCGGCGGGCGACGACCAGCTGGTTCCTGGGGCCGGAGTTCCTGAAGCGCTATCCGACCGTCGCCCTCGATCTCGACACCATGGTCGTGGTCGACGGGAACCTCGTCACCGCCGGCGCCGCGTTCGCCCACATCGACCTCGCGCTCTCACTCGTGCGATCGATCAGCCCCGACCTGGCCCAACATGTCGCCAAGCTCCTCATCATCGACGAGCGTCCGTCGCAGGCGGCCTTCGTCGCCTACGAACATCTCCGGCACGAGGACCCGATCGTCGTCGAGTTCGAACGCTTCGTGCGCGCCCGCCTGGACGAACCGTTCAACGTCGCCTTCGTCGCGCAGTCGCTCGGCACCAGCCGGCGCACCCTCGAACGACGAGTCCGTGCGGCGCTCAACCTCACTCCGCTCGGCTTCGTCCAACGGCTTCGCATGGAACGAGCTCGGCACCTCTCAGCAACCACGGACCTCACCTCCGCCGAGATCGCGCTACGGGTCGGCTACGCGAACGCCGAGACTCTGCGCTCCCTCCTGCGTAGGGAGCGACGCCGTTCCTGACCTATCGCCATGCCTGTAGCCGGTGTCCTAGTGCTCGACTGGAACCACCTCTCAGCACGTCGCGTCGACGCTCCTGCGTCGCCCCTGGACGACCCACTCGACACGCCCGCAGCACAGGCCATGTGACGTGTCCCGGCTTCCCGGACGGTCGGGGTTGGGTGGCTGTGATGTCGCTGCGTTCTCGTCGAGGGGGTCAGCAGACTCGATCAGGGTCGATTGGGATGAGACCGCGAAGGCGGTCAGGTCAGGGCGGCCGAAGCCGGCCGGCGGGGTA
>NZ_JBPYUM010000013.1:0-402 GCF_052905685.1 Flexivirga sp. B27
ACCGTCCGAAACCGCCTGCACTGCACTACGATTCGGCGGGCAGGCAATCAGACGGGGGCGCAGCGTGCGTATGACGAACAACGGGTGGGACCTCATCGTGGTCGGTGCCGGGTCTGCCGGTGCGACGCTGGCTGCGCGCTCGGCGGAGCAAGGGCAAACGGGTGTTGCTGCTCGAAGCGGGACGGGACTATCGCTCTGCGGAGCTGCACGAAGCGTGGCGCTCGCCGAGTCCGATGGTTCCTTTGCTGGACCGGTCCGCAGTCGCGGGCATGTGGTGGATGGGCTTGGACGCCGCCCGCACAGAGCAGCAGAGCCCGGCTCCCTACTGGCGCGGCCTCGGCGTCGGTGGTTGCTCGTCGGTCAACGCGCAGCTGGCCATCCGGCCACCGGTGGAGGACTTCG
>NZ_JBPYUM010000014.1:0-385 GCF_052905685.1 Flexivirga sp. B27
CCCCCCCCCCCGACAGGGCGGCGAGCGCGTCTCGCCACGCGCTTCACGGTAGGTCGGCATCCCAACGAATGTGCCGAAACCAACCAATTCGTCGGAATGCCATAACGTGCGAGGAGATCAAGTTGTCGGCAACGCTCATCCCTCAGTCGTCCTTGCTCGATACCCGGCGGACCGCCCTACTCGGGTGCCGAAGATTGCTGCCACCATCAGCAAAAGCAAGGTCAGCGACACCGCAGCAGTCGCACCGGCCATCCATTGGAAGCCGGTCTGAGAGAGCGGTTGGTCCGGCGGGGTCGACCACCACAACATCGTCCGCCCGGTCAGCCAGGCAGCGAACGGCGCCGTCGCCGCCCCAATCACACTGCCCACGAGTGCCAGCAGCACG